>NZ_JBIBKD010000003.1:0-859553 GCF_042959065.1 Streptomyces sp. NPDC007929
GCCCGGTTACATTCCGAACCCGGAAGCTAAGCCTTACAGCGCCGATGGTACTGCAGGGGGGACCCTGTGGGAGAGTAGGACGCCGCCGAACAATTTTTGGGAAAACCCCCGCATCTTCGGATGCGGGGGTTTTCTGCGTTTAAGCTCGAATCCATGCGCTATGACCTCGTGATTTTCGACAACGACGGTGTGCTCGTCGACAGTGAGCCCATTTCCAATCGGTTGCTCGCGGCGTACCTCACCGAGCTGGGACATCCCACCTCCTACGAGGAGTCCGTTCGGGACTACATGGGGTCGGCGATGCATCGCATTCACGAGCTGGTGCTCGAACGGACCGGGCAGCGGCTGCCGGAGGACTTCGACGACGTCTTCCACACGCGGGTGTTCGCGGCCTTCGAGCAGGAACTCGTCGCCGTGGCCGGGGCCGGTGAGGTTCTGGAGAAGCTGGCCGCCGACGGAGTGCCGTACTGCGTAGCGTCCTCCGGAAGCCATGAGCGGATTCGTGTGGGGCATCGGACGACCGGACTCGACCGGTGGTTCGAAGAGGGGCGGATCTTCAGCTCGCAGGACGTCGGGCGGGGCAAGCCGGCCCCGGATCTCTTCCTGCACGCGGCCGAGCGGATGGGGGTTGCGCCGGAGCGGTGTGTCGTCGTCGAGGACAGTCCGCTGGGCGTGCGGGCGGCGGTCGCGGCCGGGATGGACGTGTACGGGTTCACCGCGATGACGCCCGCGGAGAAGCTGGCTGGGGCCACCGGGCTCTTCTCCGACATGGGGGAGCTCGTCGACGTGCTGCTGTGAGCCGCCTGTTGGTGTGAGCCGACCCCGTAAACCCGGACCCATTGAAGTTGAGGGAAATTCATCTTTGGCTGGATCTACCCACGGGTAGGCCGGGGCCCTACGCTCGCCGCCATGACTGATGTGCTGCGGCGCGGCAGGGGCTCGTTGGCGTTCGGCTTCCTGGTGCAGGGCGTCGCCTTCGCGCTGCTCGTGACGAGAATCCCGGCCATCCAGGACCGGTACGGGGTGTCCGACGCGATGCTGCCCGCGTTCCTGGCCGCCGTGCCGATCCTCGCCGGGATCGGGAGCGTGACCACCGAGCGTCTGGTGAAGCGCGTGCGGCCCAGCATGCTGCTGCGGTGGTCCCAGCCCGTGGTGCTGCTGGCGCTGCTCGGCGTCGGGGCCGGGGAGCGGATGATCGAGCTGGGGATCGCGCTCGCCGCTTTCGGTCTTGCCGTCGGGGTGCTGGACGCGACGATGAACATGCTCGGGGTGAGCCTTCAGCGGGCGTACGGGCGCAGCATCATGCTCAGCTTCCACGCGGCGTACAGCCTGGGCGGGATCGTCGGTGCGTCGCTGGCGTGGGTGGGGGCGCACTGGCATCTGGCCTTGTGGGTGTCGTACCTGCCGGTCGTGCTGGTGCTGCTGCCGGCCGTGCTGGTGGGAAGCCGCTGGTACGTCGACGACCGGGGCGGGGCGGCTGCCCAGGCGGAGAAGGAGGCCGGGGAGGGCCAGGTCCTCGTCTTCAAGTGGCTGTTGCCGCTGTGCCTGGTGATGACGGTCGCGTACATCGGGGACTCGACGGTTTCCAACTGGAGTGCCAAGTACCTTCAGGACGTGCTCGGGAGTTCGGAGCAGATGGCGACGGTGCCGTACAACGTGTACATGGTGACCACGCTGCTGGGGCGGGCGATCGGGGACCTCGGGGTGCGGCGGTTCGGGGCGGTCGCGGTGGTGCGGGGCGGGGCGCTGGTGGCGGCGGGCGGGTTCGCCGTGGTGGCCGCGGCGCCGGGGGCGTGGGTCGGGATGCTGGGGTTCACGCTGCTGGGGCTGGGGTTGTGCGTGCTGGTGCCGCAGACCTTCGCGGCGGCCGGGAGGCTGTTCCCGGGGGCGTCGGACGCGGCAGTCGCGCGGTTGAACGTCTTCAACTATGTGGGGTTCCTGATCGGTTCGCCGTTGGTCGGGGCGCTCGGGGATCTGTGGAGTTACCGCGGGGCCATGCTGGTGCCGATGGTGTTGGTGCTGGTGACGCTGGTGTACGCCCGTTCGTTCGCGCCTCAACCGGACCGATACGGTGGCGGGCATGAGCGGCCGCGCACAGCTGATGTGGGACGAGGCAGTAACGGGCTATGACTTCGGTTCCGGGCACCCGATGGACCCGGTCCGGCTCGCCCTGACCCGGAGACTGGTCGGCGCCTTCGGGCTGGACCGTGAGGTGGAGGTGGTCGCCGCGAAGGCGGCCGGGGAGTCGACGCTGCGGCTCGTCCACCGTCAGGACTACATCGAGGCGGTGAAAGCCGCGTCGGCTGATCCGGGGGCGGCGGACCAGTCGTACGGGCTGGGGACCATGGACGATCCGGCGTTCGCCGGGATGCACGAGGTGTCGTCGCTGATCGCCGGGCAGTCGGTGGGGGCGGCAGAGGCCGTGTGGCGGGGCGAGGCGCTGCACGCGGTGAACTTCGCGGGCGGGCTGCACCACGCGATGCCGGGGGGTGCGTCCGGGTTCTGCATCTACAACGACGCCTCGCTGGCGATCGCGCGGCTGCTGGAGCTCGGGGCGGAGCGGGTCGCGTACATCGACGTCGACGTGCATCACGGGGACGGGGTGCAGGCGGCGTTCTGGGAGGACCCGCGGGTGCTGACGATCTCGCTGCACGAGCATCCGCAGACGCTGTTCCCGCAGACCGGGTGGCCGGAGGAGACCGGGGCGGACTCCGCGGAGGGCTCGTCGGTGAACGTGGCGCTGCCGGCCGGGACGGGGGACGCGGGATGGCTGCGGGCGTTCCACGCGGTCGTGCCGGAGCTGATCGCCGGCTTCCGGCCGCAGGTGCTGGTGACGCAGCACGGGGCCGACACGCACTTCGAGGACCCGTTGGCGCATCTGGCGGTGTCGCTGGACGCCCAGCGGGCGGTGCAGCTGGCCTGTCACGACCTGGCGCACGAGTACGCCGAGGGTCGGTGGGTGGCGCTGGGCGGGGGCGGTTACGCCGTGGTCGACGTGGTGCCGCGCTCGTGGACGCACCTGGTCGCGATCGCGGCCGGGCGGGCCGTGGAGCCCGAGGCGATGATCCCCGAGGGCTGGCGGCAGGAAGTGTTCGCGAGGACGCGGCAGTTGGCTCCGGCGCGGATGACGGACGGGCGCTGGCCCGTGGCCTGGTCGGGCTGGGACGAGGGCTACGACCCGGCGGACCGGCTGGACCAGGCGGTGCTGGCCACCCGACGGGCGGCGTTCCCGCTGCGGGGGCTGCTGGCCTGAGGGAGTGCCGCGTGACGTCGTGCCGACCGCTGATGTCTAGCGGTCCGGCGGGACGGCGGTCCGGCGGGACGGCGGGATCTGGCGGGTCGGGCGAGGCATGGCGGGTCCGGCGGGATCTGGTGGGTCCGGCGGGATCTGGCGGGTCCGGCAGGGCATGCCGGGACCGGCGGGACTTGGAGGGTCCGGCGAGGCATGGCGGGTGGCCGGGACCTGGCGGGACCTGGCAGGTCGGCCGAGATGTGGCGGGTCGGGAGAGGACCGGCGGCACCTGGCGGGTCCAACGGGACATGGCGGGTCGGGCGAGGCATGGCGCGACCGGCGGGACCTGGCAGGTCGGCCGGGATGTGGCGGGTCGGGCGGGGCATGGCGGGTCCGGCGGGGCATGGCGGGACCGGCGGGTCCGGCGGACCCAGGCCGTGTCCGCAAGGGCCCGCCGTCCTAGTACCAGCCCGCGCAGCCCGCCCAGCCCGCCCAGCCCGTCAGCCCGTCCGTCCGCGGAGCCCCGTCCGCCCGTCCGTCCGCGGAGCCCCGCCCGTCCGCCCGTCGGCGAGGTCGTCCGTGGAGCCCTCCGCGGGGCCGACGGGCTCCGCGGACACCGCCTAGGCCGACCGTGCGGTGTTCGTGGGTTCTCGGGACAGGGGGAGTTCCGGTCACGCACGATCTTCTTGTGCTGACCAGCGAAGCCCTGCGTGCGCATCTGGTGGGTGCCCGGCTCGCGGGGACCGTGGCGACCTCGCGGGAGGAGAGCCTGCGCAGTTACCGGCTCTTCGCGGCCCGGGACCCTCGGGTGCTGCTCGGTATCGATCCCGAAGGGGTCTGGGGGCAGCGGGAGTTGATCGAGCTGATGGCGGACCGGTGTGGTGTTTCGGCCGATTCCCGGCTGGTTTCCGGTCAGGACGTGATCGATCCGGAGCGGACCCTGGCGGCGCTGGACGCCTTCGCGGAGCGTCTCGCGGAGGCCGCCGGGCGGGGTGCTCCCGTGCTCCTCGGCACCGGGCACCCGCACCGGCTGCTCGGCTTCTACGGCGCTCTGGCAGACGCGCTGTCGGCGGCCGGATGTGCCGTTCTCACCCCGGCGCAGGGTCGTCGTGTCGACATAACGACCCGGTTCGGTCTACGTACGTACAACCTCGACTACGTACGAGGAGTCGCGCTGGTGCGGACCCCCGGTGAGGAACGCCCCGGTTGTGAGCCCGGCGCACATACGCACTCACCACTCCCGGTTCGTACCGTGCTGGCCGCTTGTGCGGAGGTCGGCGGGCCCCTTCCCGAGCTGGTGATCGGGGACCACGGGTGGGTCTGCGGGGCAGGTCAGCTGGGGTTCGAGGCCATCGGGCCGGCCGATACGGACGACCCGGCGCTGTTCGTGGGGGAGGCCGAGGGGTCCGTGGCCGTGGCCGTTCCACTTGATGACGGCGTGCGGTCCGATTACTACCTGCCGCTTACCCGCTACGTACTCAATCGGGCGTGTCTGTCACAGTAGGCCGCCGATGGGTGCACCTCTTCCCCACTCGCATCACTGGCACCTACATTGGGGAGTGAGCACGCAGCGACGAAGAGTCACCGGAAGGGGAAGCCGGTGGCCGTCGAGTGCGGAAGGTTCAGGTGTGTCATGGCTGCAGCTGGCGAGAGGCCTCTGAACGAGGTTCAGTTCCTTACCGTGGCGGAAGTCGCCTCGGTGATGCGAGTGTCGAAGATGACCGTGTACCGCTTGGTGCACAGCGGTCATCTGCCCGCGATCCGTGTGGGGCGGTCCTTCCGCGTCCCGGAGCAAGCGGTTCACGAGTACCTCCGCGAGAGTTACGTGGGGGTGGAAACCGCCTGACGGCAGGGCCGGGGTGATCCCCACAGGGCACTCGGGATCCCCCCGGCCTCCTCGATTACGACCTCAGCGCTCGGACGGGTAGGCTGGCCCCTCGTAGGTCGTATGGGCCCATGGCGCCCAAACACCGAGTGATGAGAAGTGAGCGAGGGTAGTCGTGGGCTCTGTTATCAAGAAGCGGCGCAAGCGGATGGCGAAGAAGAAGCACCGCAAGCTGCTCAAGCGCACGCGCGTTCAGCGTCGCAACAAGAAGTAAGTTCGCGACGCGCGAGCCGCGAGAGCGTTGCTGTGGCCCCCCACCCACGGGTGGGGGGCCACACGCATGTCCGAAGCCACGTCCGAAGCCATGTCCGCAGCCGGTCACTTCGCGCATCGGGCGGTCATCACAGCGCAACAACAACCCGCTAAGTTGGCCCCACGGGGGAACGCGGCGGGGGGCAAGACGTTCTGGAAGGAAGGCGCTGATCTTGGGCAAGATCGTGCTCGTGACCGGAGTGGCCCGCCAGCTGGGGGGCCGGTTCGTCAGGCGGATCCAGCGGGACCCCGAGGTGGACCGGGTCGTCGCCGTGGACGCGGTGCCGCCCGAGCACCACCTGGGCGGCGCGGACTTCATCCAGGCCGACATCCGGCAGCCCGGGATCGCGCGGGTGCTCGCCGAGACCGGCGCCGACACGATCGTCCACCTGGACGTCACGGGCACGCCGCTGGGCAGCGGCAACCGGGCCTCCCTGAAGGAGACCAACGTCATCGGCACCATGCAGTTGCTCGGTGCCTGCCAGAAGTCCCCGGCCGTGCAACGCCTGGTCGTGAAGTCCAGCACGAACGTCTACGGCTCCGCGCCCCGCGACCCGGCCGTCTTCACCGAGACGACCCCGCCCAAGTCCCTGCCCAGCGGTGGCTTCGCCAAGGACACCGTCGAGGTCGAGGGCTATGTCCGCGGCTTCGCGCGCCGCCGGCCCGACGTGGCCGTGTGCGTGCTGCGGTTCGCCAACATCCTCGGTCCGACCGCGGACACCCCGCTCGCCTCGTACTTCGCGCTGCCGGTCCTGCCGACGGTGTTCGGCTACGACCCGCGGCTGCAGTTCGTGCACGAGGACGACGTGATCGAGGTGCTGCGGATCGGCTCGCACGAACCCCGGCGCGGCACCCTCAACAGCGGCACCTTCAACATCGCCGGCGACGGTGTGCTGCTGCTCTCCCAGTGCTCCCGGCGCCTCGGGCGACCCACCGTGCCCCTGCTGCTCCCAGCGGTCACCTGGGCGGGCTCGCTGGTGCGTACGCTGGGCATGACGGACTTCTCGCCCGAGCAGATCCGGCTGCTCACCCACGGCCGGGTGGTGGCCACGGGCCAGATGCGCGAAACGCTGGGATTCCAGCCCAAGTACACGACCGCGGAGACGTTCGCGGACTTCGCCCGCAGCCAGGGCCCCGGACTTCTTCCGCCGGAGGCCCTCGCGGGGGCCGTCGACCGGATCGCCGACTCGCCCCTCGCGGGTGGCGGACACTCCCCGACGCAGAGCGCCAACTGAGGAGCGCATCAACGATGGCGGACGCCAAGGTCATTCCGTTCGACGACGACCGGTCCCGTGGGAGCGCCGTGCAGCGCCCGCAGCGGCGCCGGAGCGCCGGGAACCGCCGCTCGGGCGCGGACTCGGTGCCGGTACGTGAGGTGCGGCCCCTGCCCACCGGGGCCGCTGGGCAGGATGATGTTCCCGTGACTTCCGATGAACGGCCGCCGGAGCCTTCCCGGGACGGCGAGGGCGGGCTGGAACGGCGGATCGCGGGCGGGCTGGCCTTCCTGCGCCGCCGCCTCACCGGTGACTACGAGGTCGACGACTTCGGCTACGACGAGGAGCTCACCGACCAGGTCCTGATGTCGCTGCTTCGCCCGCTGTACGACACGTACTTCCGGGTCGAGGTGAAGGGCATCGAGAACATCCCGTCCGAGGGTGGCGCCCTGATCGTCGCCAACCACTCCGGCACCCTGCCGATGGACGGGCTGATGATGCAGGTCGCCGTGCACGACAACCACCCTGCGGGCCGGCATCTGCGGCTGCTGGCCGCCGACCTGGTGTTCATGCTGCCGGTGGTCAACGAGCTGGCCCGCAAGCTGGGCCACACCCTGGCCTGCGCCGAGGACGCCTCCCGGCTGCTGGAGCAGGGCGAGCTGGTCGGGGTGATGCCGGAGGGCTTCAAGGGCCTCGGCAAGCCCTTCGCGGACCGCTACAAGCTCCAGCGCTTCGGCCGGGGCGGTTTCGTCTCGACGGCGCTGCGCGCGGGGACGCCGATCGTGCCCTGCTCGATCGTCGGGGCGGAGGAGATCTACCCGATGATCGGCAACGCCAAGACGGTCGCGCGGCTACTGGGATTTCCGTACTTCCCGATCACGCCGACGTTCCCGTGGCTCGGGCCGCTCGGGGCGATTCCGCTGCCGACCAAGTGGACGATCCAGTTCGGCGAGCCGATCCCCACGGACGGCTATCCGCCGGAGGCGGCCGAGGACCCGATGCTGATGTTCAACCTGACGGACCAGGTCAGGGAACAGATCCAGCACACGCTGTACAAGTTGCTGGTGCAGCGGAGGTCGGTGTTCTTCTGAGGTCGCCTCATGCGACTGAGGCCGCCTAGTACGACTGAGGTCGCGTAGTGCGACTGCGGCCGCGTACTACGACGGTGGGGTGCCCCTCGTTCAAGGGGCACCCCACCGCTGCCGTCTAGTTCGCGTCCTCGCTGTCGATGCCCAAGCCGGGCAGCAGGCCCGGCAGGAGCGGTGGGAGGGTCACATCCGGCTCGGGGACGGGTGTGTTGCCCTCTGCCGACGGGGAGGTGCTGGCCTCGCCGCCCTTGTCCTTCGGTGGGTCGAGGAGGCCGCCGGTGTTGCCGCCGAGCAGGCCGTCGCCCTCGCTGCCGGAGCCGGCCGAGCGGCTGGGGCTGCCGGTGCCGGTCCGGCCCTCGTCGCTGTGCCTGCCGCCGCTGTCGCTGGGGCGGGTCGAGCGGTCGGTGCCGGAGGAGCCGCCGGGGGCCGACTCGGTGGCGCCGCGCCGCTTGCCGTCGCCGCCGCTCGTGGCCGGGGGCTCGGGCAGCAGGGACTGCAGCGGGGCGACGTCCTCGTCTATGGCGTCGAACACGGACGACACCTGCTCGCTGACGTCCCCGAGCTGGACGGGCAGTCGCTCGCGCAGTTCGCCCCAGGCCTCGCGGTGGGAGCTGGAGAACGCGGACAGGGCCTGGATCGGGCCCAGCGAGTCCGGGTCGCGCTGGTACGCCTCGCTCAGCAGCCGGTGGCCCTCCGACGCGTCGTGCCGCATGCCGGACAGGGCGCGGCGGATCTCGCCGAGGGACTCGTGGTCCAGGGGGCCGCTGCGGCCGCGCTCCATCAGGCGGCGTGCCTCGCTGAGCCGGGTGGAGGCGTGGTCGAGGTAGACCCGGCCGCGCTCGTCCGAGCCGTCGGCGAGGCCGAGTGTGACGTCCTCGATGCCGCGCTTGAGGCCGTAGAGCGAGTCGCCGGGCAGGGCGTCGGAGCTCGCGGCGGAGACTCCGCCGAAGGCGCTCGCGGCCACTCCGACGCTGAGTCCGCCCGCGGTGAGGCCCTTGGCGAGCCGGGAACGCGGCCGGAACTTCTTCAGCGAACTCGCGCGGTGCGCCCCACGAGCCCGGGAACGCTGCCCGGGGACCGCGCTGTCCGTCGCCCCGCCGCCCGCGGTGCCCTCCTGGAGCATGGCCTCGAAAGCGGCCACCAGCTGGGCCCGCTGGACGACCTTGACCTCCGGGTCGAGCTCCGGCTTGGGCAGCGCGCCGAGCTCCGAGGCGAGCGCCAGATGGCGGTCCTGCTCGCTCGGTTCCGCGGCCGCCGGGGGCGGTGCCGCTCCTTCGGGCTGCTCGGCCGCCGTGCCCTGCTCGGGCTGCTCCTCCAGGGCCTGGGCGAAGGCGTTCGCCCGCCGGTGCGCCGATACGTTCGCGATCACTGGCGGCACCTCCTCTCGTCATGACGGTCGACTCCCCAGGGGGTCCTGAGGGTTGCACACCCTGACCACGACCACACGATCGAGTGATCGGAGCCGGTCAGGGGGTGACCACAGGGAGCCTGCATCCCGCACAACGAGCGGCGCGGCACTTGGGTTACGGACGCCGGCTGATCGGATGCCGAAGTCAACGAACCGTCACGGAACGTGAGTTGAAAGTCGCCGAGGGTGGGGGCCGGTCAGCGGGCGTCTTCCGGGAGGAGCCGGGCGAGGGTGCGGACGGCCCGGTACTGGAGGGTCTTGATGGCGCCCTCGTTCTTGCCCATCACCCGGGCGGTCTCGGCCACGGAGAGGCCTTGGAGGAAGCGGAGCGTCACGCACTCCTGCTGCTGGGGGTTGAGCCGCCGTACGGCGTCGAGCAGGGCGGCGTTGGAGAGGGACTCCAGGACGGAGTCCTCGGGGGAGCGCTCGACCTCGTTGGCGTCGAGCATCTCGCCGGTGGTGACCTCGAGGCGGAACCGGCTGGACTTGAAGTGGTCCGCGACGAGGTTGCGGGCGATGGTCACGAGCCAGGCGCCGAAGTCACGGCCCTGCCAGGTGAACGTGCCGATGCGGCGCAGGGCGCGCAAAAAGGTCTCGCTGGTGAGGTCCTCGGCGGTCGCCTTTCCTCCGACCCGGTAGTAGATGTACCGGTAGACGGTGTCGCTGTACTGGTCGTAGAGGCGGCCGAAGGCGTCGGACTCGCCGGCCTGGGCGCGCTCCACGAGGTCCATCATCCGGGCGCTGTCGCTGTCCGCCGCCGGGCGGCGGGCGGTGGCCGCCCCGGACGGGCGGCCTCGTCTGCCGACCGCGGCGCTGCCCTCGGCCAGTGCGTAGCACGGGCCGAGGGGCGCGGCGGTGGCGAATGCGGGGACGGCGTACGCGGTGGGGACGAAGCCGCGCAACAGGTCTTGGACCGTTGCGCGCAGCGTAGCCAGGCCCGAGGCGTCAACCCCGACGTGTGGGTACACGGGACTCCCAGAGGCAGAGCTTCCATCACGTGCAGTGCGGGACCTTTCACCCGTCGTAGCGACGGAGGGGTACCGGTTTGCGTCTGAGGAGAATAACGCTTCGTGCAGGCACTGCTACACCGAGTTGCTCAAATCATCGATTACGTCGCTTCCGTAACCGATTGACGCCTGATCAAGTGCCAAGAAGTGCACGGTTGTTGATCGGAAAGCTTCGGATTGCGGCGGAGTCCAGGGCGTGTTGTGGCCGTGTGCAGCCAAGAGGACTGGATATGCGGTTGTGGGGGTACGCCAGTTGGATTTACGGCGATTGTCAGGCCGTAAACGATGGTGTCCCGGTTTGATCGATTGGTCAGCGGCGGCGGCGGTGCAGGGCGATGGCGGCCGCGGTGCCGCCGGCCACCGCGCCGACGCCCGCCGCGGCCGGGATGCCGACCTTGGCGGCCTTGCGGCCGGTGCGGTAGTCGCGCAGGCGCCAGTCGAGACGGCGGGCGTGCTTGCGCAGCTTGCTGTCCGGGTTGATGGCGTAGGGATGGCCGACCAGCGAGAGCATCGGGATGTCGTTGTGCGAGTCGCTGTAGGCGGCGCAGCGGCCGAGGTCCAGGCCCTCGGCGGCGGCCAGGGCGCGGACGGCCTCGGCCTTGGCGGGGCCGTGCAGCGGTTCGCCGACGAGCTTGCCGGTGTAGACGCCGTCGACGGACTCCGCGACCGTGCCCAGGGCGCCGGTCAGGCCCAGGCGGCGGGCGATGACCGTGGCGATCTCGACGGGGGCGGCCGTGACCAGCCACACCTTCTGGCCGGCGTCCAGGTGGGCCTGGGCGAGGGCGCGGGTGCCGGGCCAGATGCGCTCGGCCATGTACTCGTCGTAGATCTCCTCGCCGATCGACTGGAGTTCGGCGACGCGGTGGCCCTGGACGATGGAGAGGGCCGAGTCGCGGGCCTCCTGCATGTGTTCGGGGTCCTCGATGCCGGCGAGGCGGAACCACGCCTGCTGCCAGGCGAACTTCGCGAGGTCGCGGGTCTCGAAGAACTTCCGTTTGTACAGGCCGCGCCCGAAGTGGAAGATGGCCGCGCCCTGCATGACGGTGTTGTCCAGGTCGAAGAAGGCGGCGGCCCGGTCGTCGCCGTGCACCGGGAACTGCGGTTCCTCGGTCGTGCCGGCGGCTTCCTGCGTGGATTTGCGGGCTGCCTCCGCCGAGGCCTCGCCTGCCAAAACGCTCCGCGCCGTGGCGGAGCGCCTACGGGGTGTGAGCCATCCTAGAGCGGCCATGGCGTGAGCATAGCCAGTTTGTTCGGGGGTTCCGGAGCCGGAAGGTCAGGAGCCTGTGAACTCTCGGCAAGCGTGTCGTTAAAGAGGCCGGGCTCTACGGGCGCGGTCGGCGCGTCCCCTGGTGCTTTCGGGAGGGTTCCGCCCGGGCGCGGCCGCGCGACAATGGCCGACATGAGTCCCCTCTTCCGTCGCAGGCCCCCTCGGGACCGGCTCGTCACGCTGATCCGCAAGCCCGGCTGTCATCTGTGTGATGACGCACAGGTCGTTGTGGAGAAGGTGTGCGGTGATCTGGGAGTCCCCTGGGAGCAGAAGGACATCACCGAGGATCGGGAACTGCACGACCAGTACTGGGAACAGATCCCGGTCGTGCTGGTGGACGGCAGGCAGCACACGTTCTGGCGCGTGGACGAGGGCCGCCTGCGCAAGGCGCTGACCGACTGATCCCGCCATGATCCCGCCCGGTGAGCGACTGACTGATCAGTCCAAAGTGGCCGTCGAGTCGCTTAGGATCGATGGTGACTTGGTCTCGGGGGCGGGATTCACTGAGGAGAGTGTGCGGTTTTGCCCCCGAAAGACAAGGAACGGTGGTGCGTATGCGCCGGTTCCCTGCGCGTGCGCCGGGGGCGCGTGACCCCGGTCACGTTGGCCGGGCAAATCGGACACCATCTTTGTGCACGCGTTCACAAAGACATAGCCTGCATTCGACGGGGCGGTCATGTAGGGACGTATGACCGCCTACAGCCCCGCTCTACCCGCAGGAGCACCGTGGCAACTGGCCGAACTCACCGACCGGCGACCCGCAGCCGAGGGATTCCCGAGGCCACCGTCGCCCGGCTTCCGCTGTACCTCCGCGCTCTGACCGCGCTGTCGGAGCGCTCCGTCCCCACGGTCTCCTCCGAGGAGCTCGCGGCCGCGGCGGGGGTCAACTCCGCGAAGCTGCGCAAGGACTTCTCCTACCTCGGCTCCTACGGGACCAGGGGTGTCGGCTACGACGTCGAGTATCTCGTGTACCAGATCTCCCGCGAACTGGGGCTCACCCAGGACTGGCCGGTTGTGATCGTCGGTATCGGTAACCTCGGCGCCGCCCTGGCCAACTACGGCGGGTTCGCCTCCCGTGGTTTCCGGGTCGCCGCGCTGATCGACGCCGACCCCGCGATGGCCGGAAAGCCCGTCGCCGGGATCCCGGTGCAGCACTCCGACGACCTGGAGAAGATCATCCAGGACAACGGCGTGTCCATTGGTGTCATCGCCACCCCCGCCGGTGCCGCCCAGGCGGTCTGCGACCGGCTCGTGGCCGCCGGTGTCACCTCCATCCTGAACTTCGCGCCGACCGTGCTGTCCGTCCCCGAGGGCGTCGACGTGCGCAAGGTCGACCTCTCCATCGAGCTGCAGATCCTCGCCTTCCACGAGCAGCGCAAGGCCGGGGAGGAGGCCGCCGCGTCCGACGGTGGCGTCCCCACCGCCGCCGCCCGCAGCGACGCCACCGACCAGGGGCCCGACGGGGACATGCCCGCCGTGATGCCGGCATGAGCCTCCTCGTCGTCGGACTCAGCCACCGCAGCGCCCCGGTCAGCGTGCTGGAGCGGGCCGCGCTGACCGCGGACGCGCAGGTCAAGCTGCTCCAGGACACGGTCGCCGCCGAACCGGCCACCGAGGCCGCGGTGCTCGCCACCTGCAACCGCATCGAGCTCTACGCCGACGTGGACAAGTTCCACGCCGGTGTCGCCGAGCTGTCCACGCTGCTCGCCCAGCACAGCGGCGTGGGTCTGGAGGAGCTCACTCCTTATCTCTACGTGCACTACGAGGACCGGGCCGTCCACCACCTGTTCTCGGTGGCCTGCGGTCTCGACTCGATGGTCGTCGGCGAGGGGCAGATCCTCGGCCAGATCAAGGACTCCCTGGCCCGGGCGCAGGAGCTGCACTCCGCCGGGCGCCTGCTGAACGACCTGTTCCAGCAGGCCCTGCGGGTCGGCAAGCGCGCCCACTCCGAGACCGGCATCGACCGCGCCGGCCAGTCCCTGGTCACCTTCGGCCTGGAGCAGCTGGCCCGGGGCGGGGACGTACAGCAGTGGGCGCGGGGCAAGAAGGCCCTGGTCATCGGGGCCGGGTCGATGTCGTCCCTGGCCGCTGCCACGCTCGCGCGGGCCGGGGTCGCCGAGATCGTCGTCGCCAACCGCACCTTCGACCGCGCCGAGCGGCTCGCCCAGATCCTGATGGACGGCGACGACACGGACGTGGCGGCCCGCGCGGTACCGATGGAATCGGTGCCGGCCGAGCTGACACGTGCCGACGTCACCGTCTCCTGCACCGGTGCGACGGGCCTGGTCCTGACGGCCGACTCGGTCGCCGGGGCCGTCGAGGGCCGGACGCCCGCGCCGGCCGCCGGGCCCGGCCAGAACGGACCGGGAGCGCCGGGCGGCGAGCCCGGACCCGTCGCCGGGGCCCAGCGCGGCGCCTCGGGCACCAGCCTCGGCAGCGAGGACGGCTGCCCCCTCGACCTCTCCGCGGTGCAGGGCACCGCCGGGTTCTCCGTGCTGGGCGAGGCGGCCGTGGCCGGGATGGCCGCCGCCGACCTCGAACAGCACGCGGCGTGGGTGGACAACGGCTCGGTGGGCGGCGACCGGCGTCCCGCGGGCGCTGCCGCCCGGCCGGGACAGACCGGCACGCTCGACCCGGCCGCGGATACCGACGCCATCGCCGCGCTCGCCGCGACCGCCGCCGCCGTCGGGCGGATCCCCGAGCGGCGCCGGCCCGAGCCGGTCGAGGAACCGCAGCGGCCCGAGCCCGTGCTCTTCCTGCTGGACCTGGCGATGCCGCGCGACATCGACGCCGCCGTGCACCGGCTGGCCGGGGTGCGGCTGGTGGACATCGAGTCGCTGGCGGAGGCCTCCGCGGGCGCTCCGATGGCTGCCGATGTGGACCAGGTACGGCGTATCGTCTCCGACGAGGTCGCGGCCTTCGGGGCGGCGCTCAGGGCCGCGCACATCACACCGACCGTGGTGGCCCTGCGCACCATGGCCGCCGATGTCGTGGCGGGCGAGATCGCCCGGCTGGACGGACGGCTGCCCGGCCTCGACGACAAGCACCGGGCGGAGATCACCCAGACCGTGCGGCGTGTGGTCGACAAACTGCTCCACGCGCCGACCGTGCGGGTCAAGCAACTCGCGGCCGAACCCGGCGGCGCCGGGTACGCGGACGCACTGCGGACCCTGTTCGACCTCGACCCCGAGACGGTGGCCGCCGTCTCCCGGGCCGAGGACAGCACCACCGAGAAAGACCGAGGGCCGGCATGACTGACACGCGTGAGCCCCGGGGGCGCGCACCGGCTGAGACGCCCCCGCAGGGAACAGCCACACAAGGGGCGCTGAGGCTCGGTACCCGGCGCAGCAGGCTCGCCATGGCCCAGTCCGGGCAGGTGGCGGAAGCCGTGAGCCGGGTGACCGGGCGGCCCGTGGAGCTCGTCGAGATCACCACGTACGGCGATGTCTCGCGTGAGGCGCTCGCCCAGATCGGCGGCACCGGTGTGTTCGTGACCGCCCTGCGCGACGCGCTCCTCAAGGGCGAGGTCGACTTCGCGGTGCACTCGCTGAAGGACCTGCCGACCACGCAGCCCGACGACCTGGTCGTCGCGGCCGTGCCGGTGCGCGAGGACCCGCGGGACGTGATCGTCGCCCGGGACGCGCTGAAGTTCACCGACCTGCCCTCCGGGGCCCGCATCGGTACGGGTTCGCCGCGCCGCATGGCGCAGCTCAACGCGTACGCCCGCAGCCACGGCCTGGACATAGCGACGGTCCCGATCCGCGGCAACGTCGACACCCGCATCGGGTTCGTGCGCAGCGGAGAGCTCGACGCCGTCGTGCTGGCCGCCGCCGGACTCAACCGGATCGGCCGCGGTGACGAGGTGACCGACTTCCTGTCGGTCGACACGGTTTTGCCCGCCCCCGGCCAGGGGGCCCTGGCGATCGAGTGCACCGCGGGCAACGCGGACCTCGTCGCCGCGCTCGCCGAACTCGACGACCCGTTCACGCGGATCGCCGTAACGGCCGAGCGATCACTGCTCGCCGCCCTGGAGGCAGGCTGCAGCGCCCCTGTGGGCGCGCTGGCCGACCTTCTTCCCGACGGGCAGATTGTCAAGGAAATGCGCCTGCGCGCCGTCGTCGGGACCACCGACGGCACGCGCATGGTGCAGCTGTCCACCACCGGTCCCGTGCCCGAGACGCACGACGGGGCAATGGCGCTCGGTCGCGAACTCGCGGCCGAGATGCTCGCCCAGGGCGCGGCCGGTCTGATGGGGGAGCGAGCACATTGAGCCCCACCACCCTTTCCGCCGGTCCTGAACACGGGCACGTCACCTTCCTGGGTGCCGGACCCGGAGATCCGGGACTGCTGACTCTGCGCGCCGTGGAGGCGCTGGCGAGTGCCGACGTCCTCGTCGCCGAGCACGAGGTGCTCGACGTCGTACGTCAGCACGCCAGGCAGGGCGTCGCCGAAGTGCACACGGACCAGGATCCTTCCCAGGATCCCGCGCCGGGCACAGGAACGCCCCAGCTGACGGTAGTTGACGGCACGTCAACCACCGTCGCCGCCCCCGCGGTGCGGGATGCCGCACATCTTGTCATGGAGGCCGCACGGGGCGGCAGGCGGGTCGTGCGTGCGGTGTCCGGGGACCCGGGCCTCGACACGTACGCCGCCGAGGAGATGCTGGCGTGCGCCGCCGCCGGGGTGCCCTTCGAGGTCGTCCCCGGCATCGCGAGCGCCGTCGGCGTGCCCGCGTACGCCGGTGTGCCGCTGCGCGACGCGCAGGGCGCGGACGTGCGGTTCGTGGACGCGCGCACGGCGTCGGACCGGTGCTGGACGGAGGTCGGGGCGTCGGACGGCACGGTCGTCGTGTCCACGACGCTGGACTCCGTCGCCGCGGCGGCCGGCGAGCTCGTCTCCGCCGGGCGCAAGCCGGACACCCCGATGACGGTCACCGTCGCCGGCACCACCACCCGGCAGCGCACCTGGAGCGCCACGCTCGGCACGATCGCGCAGACGCTGAAGCAGCTCAAGGTGCTGCCCTCGCCCGAGGGCGGCCGGCCGGTGATAGCCGTGGTCGGTGAGCGTTCCGCCGCCGCCCAGCGCGACCAGCTCGCGTGGTTCGAGTCCAAGCCGCTGTTCGGCTGGAAGGTGCTCGTGCCGCGGACCAAGGAGCAGGCGGCGTCGCTCTCCGACCAGCTGCGGTCGTACGGGGCCGTGCCGCACGAGGTGCCGACCATCGCCGTCGAGCCGCCGCGCACGCCCCAGCAGATGGAGCGCGCGGTCAAGGGCCTGGTGACGGGCCGCTACGAGTGGATCGCCTTCACCTCGGTCAACGCGGTCAAGGCCGTGCGGGAGAAGTTCGAGGAGTACGGGCTCGACGCGCGTGCCTTCGCGGGCATCAAGGTCGCGGCCGTCGGCGAGCAGACGGCGAACGCGCTGATCGCGTTCGGTGTGAAGCCGGACCTGGTGCCCAGCGGTGAGCAGTCGGCCGCAGGTCTGCTGGAGGACTGGCCGCCCTACGACCCGGTCTTCGACCCGATCGACAGGGTGTTCCTGCCGCGGGCCGACATCGCCACGGAGACGCTGGTCGCCGGGCTGATCGAGCTGGGCTGGGAGGTCGACGACGTCACGGCCTACCGGACCGTGCGGGCCTCGCCGCCCCCGGCGGAGACCCGCGAGGCGATCAAGGGCGGCGGTTTCGACGCCGTTCTCTTCACCTCGTCCTCGACCGTGCGGAACCTGGTCGGTATCGCCGGCAAGCCGCACAACGTCACCGTGATCGCGTGCATCGGCCCGGCCACGGCGAAGACCGCCGAGGAGCACGGGCTGCGGGTGGACGTCATGGCTCCCGAGCCGTCCGTCCACAAGCTGGCGGAGGCCCTGGCCGGCTTCGGCGCGAAGCGGAGAGCTTCCGCCGTGGAGGCGGGGGATCCCGTGACGCGGCCGAGTGAGCGGCGGCCGGGGGCGCGGCGGCGGCGTTCGACGACCTGAGCTGGACGAGTGGCCGACTGACGTGCGGATGTGGCCCGCGCCCTTGGGTTCGGGTGCGGGCCGCTTCCGTTCACTCCGTCAGCGTCCATAGGCATACGGCAGGAAGGTCGCCCAGGCGGTGGGAGTGAGGGCGAGGCGGGAACCGTCCGGGACCTTGGAGTCGCGCACGTGCACGGTTGCCAAGGTGGTGGCGACCTCGACGCAGGAAGGACCGTCGTCGGAGCTGTAGCTGCTCTTCATCCACTCCAGCTTGCCGTCGGCTCCGTCAGAGGGCTTGAAGGTCATGACTCTCCCAGCACCTTGAGCTTGAGGAGTCGGAAGGGGCCGCCGAGGCCTGAGTTCTCCTCCCGGCTCAGCGGTAACACCTGAAGGTCGACGTTCCGCAACCGGGCGACTTCCGACAGCCGTTCAAGGCTGTCACCCTGCTCGCCGGGCTACGCCGCACCGACGACCGCCTCACCCTCTCCCGGCGGCAGGTGGAGCGGCTCGCTCCCGCCGTCGCGGCCTGGTTCGAGGGCGGTGCCACGGCGGCTGTCGTCCACCGCGTCCTGACCGCCGACCTCCCCGATGACATGCGGCACCCCGCCGGTGTGCTCGCCCACCGCCTTGAGCACCTGCTGCCACCGGCTCTGCCCGCGAGCCCTCCGGCCGCGTCCACGCACGCCGGTACAGCCCGCAGTCGCCTCCACCCCTTCCAGACGTGCGACGGCTGCGAACGCGCCTTCCGTGCCCCACACGCCGGTCGATGCCGTGACTGCCGGTCCGGATCCGGATCGGAGCCGCCGACAGCGGTCGGCGTACCTCGCGCTGCCTGAAACCGGCTGCGGCTACGCGGGAGTCACCGTGTGGCCGTAGCGCGAGAGGTTGTCCGGGTCGTAGGTGGGGTTGTCGTGGCGGAGGCGGGCGTAGACCTCCGGGGTCCAGGCGCGGGCGCGGTCCTGCTCGTCGCCCGGGGTGCCGTGGATGTTGACCATGGTGCGGCCCGTTCCGTACGGGGCCATGGCCGTGTGGAGGCGGCGGGTCGCCTGCTCGACGGCCTCGGCCACGGGTGGGGCGGGCATGATGCCGACCGACTCCATGAAATAGCGGGCGTCGCGGGAGCAGACGGCGTCCTCGACGGCGGGCGGGACAGTGCGCCGCCCGTGTGCCGCAGGGAGGCCACGAGGAGGGGGTGCTCGGCGCCGGCCGCGGGGCCGACCCGCGCAAGGAAGGTGTCGACGGCCTCGGGGGGCAGGACGTGCAGGAGCATGCAGGACTCGCGGGCCGGGCGCGGGTCCTGGGGTTCCATGTGGATGCGGTCCAGGGCCGCGTACTCCATTTCCCGGCGACCCGGCCGGAGCCACTGAGACCAGGCGCCCCGGCCGCCGCTACTCAGCCCCCCGTTGACCTGAAGACGCCCTCTCCATGTCCTCGACGGCCCGGTGTGACGGGAACGGGTCCCGGTGGCAGCCACCGGGACCCGTTCCTGAGGGCCGGATCGTCAGACCAGGCCCGCCGACAGGAAGCCGCCGCCCGCGGCGACCGCGAAGGCGAGTCCGCGTCGGCCCGCGGTGACCGCTCCGGGGTTGCCCCGGGTCATCAGCACGAGCACGGCGTTCGCGGCGAACGCCGGGAGCAGGACGCCGAACAGTGCGAACGTACCGACCGCCTTGAGGGTCAGCTCGACCGGCGCGGCGAACGCACCCGCGACCATCGCGGCCGCGGCGATCGCGTACAGCGTCCCCGAGGCCAGCGTGATGTCGTCCCTCTTCAGCGGAGCGGGACCGTGCCCCTTGGCGTGGTTCCAGTGGCGCCGCTCGGTGCCGACCCGCGCCAGCACCATGATCATCACCTCGACCGCCAGGGCGATCACGGCGATATGCTCGATCGTCAATGCACTCACCTCACTTGCTGCAGGCGGAGGAGATGGCGGAGATGCCGATGAACGCCTTCACGGCCTCGCGCTCCTTCGAACCGACACGCTTGCCGTTGACGAAGCGCCAGATGATGTTCGCCGTCTTCTTCGCGCCGTACCTCTTGAACAGCGCCACCGCACGGGCGACCTTGATACTGGAACCGGCCGGCGCGAAGCTGATCAGGACGGCGGCGACGGCGGCACTGCACTTGACGACGAACTTCGTCTGGTCCCACCACCCCATCGCCGCCATCATCGGCTTCTTTCCGCCGGGGGTGGGAGCGGCGGACGTGGGGGCGAGCTGGGCCAGCGCGGCGGTGCGTACCTCCTCCTTGGCGAAGACGGGCAGCAGTGCGGCCTGGGCCTCGCCGTCCCCGGGATAGGCGGCCTGCGCGAGCTGTTCGGCGGTCGGCTGCGCCGGGAGCGCGGCGAGGCGCGTGCGCAGGGCCTCGGCATCCGGAGCAGGCCTGGTCAGGGCCACCTCCAGGGCGGCGGCGAACTGGTCCTCAGTCACGCCGAGTTCGGCTATCCCCTCGGCGAGCGCCGCACCCTGTGCCTGCTCCGCCACGGTGAACTCCGGGACGTCGACGGCCGAGGTACTGCTCGCCGTCGCGGTCGGCTGTGGCGCGGGGTCCGCGGCTTGGGCGCCGGTGGCAGTGGCGAAGAGGGCGCCTGCGGTGACGGCGGCGACGATCATGGCGCTGGTGCGCCGGGTGGCACCGTGTCGCGCGGTGTACTTGCTGATTCCGGCAGTCATGCCAGATTCCCCCTGCTTATTCAGTTGAGAGGTGATATCCACCTCCGTGGTCGGTACGAACGTAGCTACCGGCCGGTAGCCACGTAAAGGATCTTGAGCAAAATCAGAGCCTTCTTCAGGGCGCGGCGGTGCCGCTGCGAGGGCGCAGGCGAAGGAGACGGCGCGGTCGCTGTGGCCGAGACCGGGCAAGTCGACGAGCAGCCGGCGGCGGTCCGTGAGGAGAGGGCGGACGGCGGTCCGCGTGAGGCGGGCGGACGGCGGTCCGCGGGGGCAGGCGGGTCAAATGGCGCCCAGGCCGTCGACATGCACACGTACCGGACCCCGGACCGCCCGCTCGGCCCAGCGGATGTGGTCGCCCCCGGCCGTCACGGCGGCGCGGTGCACGGTGTGACTCCCCCGGTGGCGTGATCGCTCCGGGGGAGGAGGGTGCTCAGACCGTGTGGCCGAAGCGCAGGAGGTTGTCCGGGTCGTAGACGGACTTGTCGTGGCGCAGGCGGGCGTAGACCTCCGGGGTCCAGGCGCGGGCGCGGTCCTGCTCGTCGCCCGGGGTGCCGTGGATGTTGACCATGGTGCGGCCCGTTCCGTACGGGGCCATGGCCCCGTAGAGGCGGCGCGTCGCCTGCTCGACGGCCTCGGCCACGGGTGGGGCGGGCATGATGCCGACCGACTCCATGAAGTAGCCGGCGTCCCGGGAGCAGACGGCGTCCTCGACGGCGGACGGGCGGGACA
Source organism: Streptomyces sp. NPDC007929 (assembly GCF_042959065.1). Lineage (NCBI taxonomy): Bacteria > Bacillati > Actinomycetota > Actinomycetes > Kitasatosporales > Streptomycetaceae > Streptomyces > Streptomyces sp. NPDC007929. Next base: position 20,707 of record NZ_JBIBKD010000003.1, read on the forward strand.
GCGCGCCGCCCATGTGCCGCAGGGAGGCCACCAGGAGCGGGTGGTCGGCGCCTGCTCCGGGGCCGACCTGCTCCAGGAACGTGTCCAGGGCGTCGGCGTCCAGGTCGCGCAGCAGCATGCAGCACTCGCGTGCCGGGAGCGGGTCCTGGGGCTCCATGTGGATGCTGTCCAGGTCCGCGTACGGCAGCTCGCCGACCAGGTCGACGGCCACGGGGGCGGCTGCCCTCAGCGGTGCGATCAGGGCCTCGCCCTCGGCCGGGTCGCCCGGCCACGCGATCGCGACCCGGGCCCAGAAGCCGCCGCGCAGGGGCTCCGGGATCTGCGGGATCGGCGGCAGCCGCAGCACCGAGAACATGCTGCACATCTCGTCCGGGACCGTGCGGGTCCAGTCCGTCCAGGTCCGCAGCAGGGTCTCGGTGTGCTCGGCGTGGCAGTGGATGGCGCCGCCGTAGAGCCGGGGCAGGGGCAGCAGTTCGGTGACCAGCGAGGTGACGACGCCCACGTTGCCCTTGCCGCCGCGCAGCGCCCAGAACAGTTCCGGTTCGTGCTGGGGGTCCGTCTCGCGCAGGTGGCCGTCGGGGGTGACGACCTGGAAGGAACGGACCAGGTCGGCGGCGTAGCCGTAGGCCCGGCCGAGGACGGGGAGTCCGCCGCCGAGGATGTAGCCGGTGACGCCCGCGTCGGTGGAGGTGCCGCAGAGTCCTGCCAGGCCGTGCGGGGTGGTCGCGGCCAGGACGTGGCTCCACTTCGCGCCGGCGGCGACGGTGGCGGTGCGGGTGGTGGGGTCGACGTGGACGTCCGTCATGCGGGACGTGTTGATCAGCAGGCCCTGTTCGATGGGGAAGTTGGCGCCGTGGCCGGTGGCCTGGACGGCGACGGGGGTGTGGGTGGCGTGGGCCCAGCGCAGGGCGGTGACGATGTCGTCGGGGCCGGTGGCGCCTATGGCGATCTCGGGGGTGTGCAGGGAGGCCAGGTTGAAGCCGGTGACTTCGTCGGCGTAGGCGGGGTCGCCGGGGCGTAGGACGGGGCCGGTGATCTCTGAGAGGGCGAAGAGGTCGGGGGTGTGGTGGGGGGCGGTCATCGCGTCCTCCGTGGGGGTGGGTACGGAGGGACGGCGGCGGGGGTTTGGCTGCCGTCGGGGTTTGTTGTCGTGCTGTTTCAGGATGGACCTGGGGGGTGTCGGGCGCATTGCGGGGCGGTGGGTTTGCGGGTGCTCGGGGTGGGGCTGGGGGTGGGTGGGTTCGCGGCTGGGGGAGCGGGGTGTCGGGGCGTTGGTGCTGGGGGCGGGGGGTTTCGCAGCCCGGCGGAACGGGGTGCCGCTGCGCCCACCCGTGCCGCCCTTAGCGGCACGCATGCCCGCAGCTGGGTGGGTGGGGTGTCGCTGCGCCTGCCCGTGCCGTCCTTAGCGGCACGCATGCCCGCAGCGGGGTGGGGCGGCGGGCCGACAGGGTGTTGGTATCGGGGGGTTTGGGGTGGGCGTAGCGTGGGGGCATGACGTCGTATGGATCATTTCCCGGTACTCGGCCGCGGCGGTTGCGGACCAATCCCGTGATGCGTCGGATGGTCGCCGAGACCCGGTTGCACCCCGCCGATCTCATTCTCCCGGCCTTCGTGCGGGAGGGCGTCAGCGAGCCCGTGCCGATCACCGCCATGCCGGGGGTCGTGCAGCACACCCGGGACAGTCTGAAGAAGGCCGCCGCGGAGGCGGTCGCGGCGGGGATCTCCGGGATCATGCTGTTCGGCGTGCCGGAGGAGTCGAAGAAGGACGCGCTCGGGACGCCCGGCACCGACCCGGACGGGATCCTCCAGGTCGCCCTGCGGGACGTGCGGGCCGAGGTCGGCGACGACCTGCTCGTCATGTCCGACCTGTGCCTCGACGAGACCACCGACCACGGGCACTGCGGCGTCCTCGACGAGCAGGGCCGGGTCGACAACGACGCGACCCTGGAGCGGTACGCCGAGATGGCCCAGGTGCAGGCCGACGCCGGTGCCCATGTCGTCGGGCCCAGCGGGATGATGGACGGGCAGGTCGGGGTCATCCGCGACGCCCTCGATCAGATCGGCCGGGAGGACGTCGCCATCCTCGCCTACACCGTGAAGTACGCCTCCGCCTTCTACGGCCCCTTCCGGGAAGCCGTCGGCTCCTCCCTGCGCGGGGACCGGAAGACCTACCAGCAGGACCCGGCCAACGTGCGTGAGTCGCTGCGCGAGCTCGCCCTCGACCTGGAGGAGGGCGCCGACATGGTGATGGTCAAGCCGGCCGGGCCCTACCTGGACATCCTCGCCCGGGTCGCGGACGCCGTCGACGTGCCGGTCGCCGCCTACCAGATCTCCGGCGAGTACTCGATGATCGAGGCCGCCGCCGAGAAGGGCTGGATCGACCGGGACCGCGCGATCATGGAGGCCCTGACCGGCATCCGGCGGGCCGGTGCGCGCAGCATCCTCACCTACTGGGCCACCGAAGTGGCCCAGAAGCTCAAGAATCAGTAGGTCGAGGATCAGTAGGACAGCGCGTCGTCCATGTCGCGCAGCCAGTACGTGACCTTGAGCGTGCTGTCGTAGTACACGCCCTTGGCCGGCAGAGCCGGGAGCGCCGAGGGGCCGCCGTCGCTGTGGGGCGTGCGGCCCTGGAAGGCGACCGTGAGCTTGCGGCCGGTCGTGCCCGCCTCGCCGCTGCCGTCGGCCGCCGACAGCGCGATACCCGCGTAGCCGGACTCGCCGGGGGCCAGGGTCACCACCGCCTGCGGCTTGGAGTCCTCGACCGGCCGCGGCACCCACTGCATCTCGTCGAAGCGCAGCACCGGGTAGTAGGTCAGGTCGCACATCTTCGAGCCGGTGTTCTTCACCGTGAGCAGCATGTGGTTGAGGGGGCGGCGGACCGGCTGGGCGGTGACGGTGGTGTTGGAGCCGTTGCAGGAGACACGGGCCGCCGTGGCGCCTCCCTTCGCGGACTCCTCGGTCTTGGTTGCCGCTTCGTTCTTGCTTCCCTTGTCGTCCTTGCTTCCCTTGTCGTCCTTGGTGCCCCCGGTGGCCGCGGCTCCCTCGGTGGGCGTCGCCGTGACGGTCGCCGAGGCGGGGTCGGACCGCGCCGCGCCTTCGTCCTTCGTGCCCGTGCCGTCCTGGCAGGCCGTCAGGGTCAGGGCGGCCAGGAGAACTGCGGGGAGGGCGTGGTACTTGCGCATGTCGTGCGGTTCCTTTCGGACAAAGGCGGTGCGGAAGCGGGGCCGGGCGGGTCGCGCCTCCGGCGGGCCGGGAACGGCGTGCTTGGATGACCAGAGCTTGTGCGGGGGTCCGTCCCGGCCGCCAGACCCGGCGGGGGATCAGGGACGTTGGAACGCCCGCACGCGCTGTGACCAGGGAGAACAGTCATTCCCTGGAACGGGGGAACGGGACACGGGGCATGGAGGAGCGGTGTCGGAGGGCACGACGGCGGGGGCATTCGCCGCCCTGCTGGGGGAGTTGAAGGAGCGCTCGGGGCTGAGCTACGGGGTGCTCGCCAAGCGGCTGCACATGAGTACGTCGACGCTGCACAGGTACTGCAACGGCGATGCCGTGCCGACCGATTACGCGCCCGTGGAGCGGCTCGCCCGGCTGTGCAAGGCGTCGCCGCAGGAGCTCGTCGAACTGCACCGGCGGTGGGTGCTGGCGGACGCGGGGCGGGTGCGTAAGGGCAGTGGGGGAGCGGGGAGCGCACCTTCCTCGACGGAGGCGGAGGCAGCGCCAGACGCAGAGACAGAGCCAGACGCGGAGGCAGCGCCAGACGCAGAGGCAGCGCCAGCGGCAGATGCTGAGGCGGCCTCATCGGAGGCCGGCGTCCCCGCACCCCCGGAGCCCGCGACGCACCCCCGCCCCCGCCCCCGGCGGGCCCTGCTCGTCGGGGTCGCCGCGGCGGTGGTGCTGGGCGCGGTCGGTCTCGCCGTGGCCGTTCCCTCCGGTGGGTCGGACGACGAGGGGCGGCGCGGTGTGGCGGCCTCCGGCGGTATCGGCGGGCAGGACGGAAAGGGCTCGGCGGCGTCCGTGTCGCCCTCGGCCGGTTCGTCGTCACCGGGCGGCGAGGACAAGGACAGACCCAAGGACGGGAAGGGCAAGGACGGCAAGGGCGAGGACGGGAAGGGGCCCGCTTCCTCGCCCTCCGCCCCGGCCTCACCCGGCACCGGCACCGGAACCGGAACCGGCGGAACCGGGCAGGACACCGCCCCCGCCTCCGCCCCCCTCACCGTGAGCACCCAGCCGCACGCCTGGGAAGATCCCTGCTCCCAGCGCTACTTGATCGATCTGCCGCCGGGGCGGGTCGGGCCGCCGCCGCTGGAGCAGGACGCGCCTGGCTGGGTGGCGGCGAACGGGGCGGTGCCGTCGGGGGAGCAGTTCCTGAAGCTGACGGTGCAGGGAACGGGCCGGGAGACCGTGGTCGTCGAGGGGCTGACCGTCCGTATGGCCGGCAAGCGGTCGCCGCTCGCCTGGAACGACTACGCCATGGGGTATCCCGGTGTCGGCTGCGGTGGTGGCGTGCCGACCCGCTTCTTCACCGTCGCCCTCGACGCCGCGCGCCCGGGTGTCGTGCCCGAGGCGGGGCACGCGGACTTCCCCTTCAAGGTGAGTGAGAGCGACCCGGAGGTCTACTACATCCGGGCCGACGCCTCCGCGTACGACGTCAGTTGGTACCTGGAGCTGACCTGGTCCAGCGGCGATCGGAAGGGCACGCTGACCGTGGACGACCACGGCCGGCCCTTCCGTACGAGCGGCAACAACGGGCGCCCGGCGTACGAGTTCCCGCTGGGCGGCGAGAAGTGGGTCAAGGAGGGGACCACGCGGTAGTCGCCCGGGCGGCTCAGTGGAACTCGTGGACCAGCTCGATCCTTCCGACGATGTGGGCGTTGAACTCGTCGAGTTCCTCGGCCGGGACCCACAGCTCCAGGATGGTGCGGCCGCCGGCCTGCTGGACCGGGTAGCGGGTCAGGAACTCGGTGTCGACCTCGAAGCGGGTGACGAAACCGGCGCCGTCGTGCTTGACGTTCCAGTCGCGGGCGATCTTGACGGCGTAGTCCTCGTCGAGGACCGGGTAGAAGATCGGCTGCTCGGGGAGCCGGGGCGGCCAGGCGCGCCAGTCGAGGTCCCGGACCAGGTCCAGCTCCTTGGGGCCGGTGGGGCGCCAGAGGGTCGTCGTGGCTCGGCTGTCGTTCTGCACGGGCACCATCAAATCAGTTGAACCGTTAGGTTGTTGACCGTCGTAGTGGTTTTTGATTGAACTACATACTCTTCAGGGAGACGTCCATGTCCGGTGACGCCCTCAGCCAGGATCCCGCCGAGGTGCAGGGGAGGATCGACAGCAGCAAGGCGCACCCGGCCCGGGTCTACGACGTCTTCCTCGGGGGCAAGGACCACTACCCCGCCGACCTGGACGCGGCAGCCGCCGCGCTGGCCGCCAATCCGCGCGGGTACCTCGACGTCCGGCACAACCGTGACTTCCTCCGGCGTGCGGTGACCACGCTCGTCGAGCAGGACGGCATCCGGCAGTTCCTGGACATCGGGACCGGGCTGCCCACCGCCGAGAACGTGCACCAGATCGCGCAGCGGATCACGCCGGAGTCGCGGGTGGTGTACGTCGACAACGACCCGGTGGTGCTCGCGCACGCGCGCGCCCTGCTCACGAGCGGCCCCGAGGGGCGTACGGACTACATCGACGCCGACCTGCGCGACCCGGCCCGCATCCTCGAACAGGCCGCCAAGACCCTGGACTTCGACCAGCCGGTCGCGCTCTGCCTGGTCGCGGTCCTGCACTTCGTCGCGGACGAGGAGGCCTACCCCCTGGTGAGCGGGCTGCTCGACGCGCTGCCCGCCGGCAGCAGGCTGGTGCTGAGCCACCTCACCGAGGACCTCAACCCCGAGAACATCCGCGCGGTCCAGCGGACCTACACCGAGCGCGGGTTCACCTTCGTGCTGCGGTCCCGGGCCGAGGTCGAGCGGTTCTTCACGGACAACGGGCTGGGGATCGCCGACCCGGGGGTCGTCCCGGCGCACCGCTGGCGGCCCGACCACGCCGCCCCCGTCCCCGAGCGGCCGGAGGCGTCCTACCTCGCCGGTCTGGAGGAGATCGAGAAGGTGCGCTACCACGACATCAACGACGTGACGGACGCGGACATCAACGTGTACGCGGCGATCGGCGTCAAGGCGTGAGCCACGGCAGCGCGGGCGACCGGCCCGGCGTCCGGATCCCGGAAACCTGCTTGTAGGCGGCACGTACTTCCTTAGGCTGCGGGGCACCAGGCGTCACCGCAGCCGAAGGAGCCCCGTCATGACCGTCGCCGAGCCCCTGCCCACCCACGCGCCCGTGCCGCCGCTGGCCGCGCGGGCGCGGGCCGTCGGCGGCTCCCCCGTACGGGACATCCTCGCCGTCACCGCCCGCCCCGAGGTGATCAACTTCGCGGGCGGGCTCCCGGCACCGGAGCTGTTCGACGCCCAGGGCATCGCCGCCGCGTACGAGGCCGTGCTCGCCGAGGCGCCCGCGCGGGCGTTGCAGTACTCCACCACCGAGGGCGAACCCGCCCTGCGGGACGCGCTCGCCGCCCGGACCACCGCGCGCGGACTGCCGACCGGCCCCGACGACCTGCTCGTCACCACCGGCTCCCAGCAGGCCCTTTCGCTCCTGGCCACCGCGCTCCTCGAACCCGGGGACACCGTCCTCGTCGAGAACCCCTGCTATCTGGCCGCGCTCCAGGCCTTCGGCTTCGCCGGGGCCCGGATCGTGGCGGTGCCCGGCGACGAACACGGCGTCGACCCCAGGGCACTGGAAGAACTCGTCGTGCGGGAGCGGCCCAAGCTGCTCTACACCGTGCCGACCTTCCAGAACCCCACCGGGCGAACCCTGCCCGCCGAACGGCGCGCCGCCGTGGCCGCCCTCGCCGCCCGACGCGGTCTGTGGATCGTCGAGGACGACCCGTACGGGGAGTTGCGCTACGACGGCGAGCGCGTGCCGTGGATCGCCGCCCACCCGGGCGCCGAGGACCGGACGGTGCTGCTCGGCAGCTTCTCCAAGGTCATGGCGCCCGGGCTGCGGCTGGGCTGGCTGCGGGCGCCCGGGGAGCTGCGGCGGGCCTGCGCCGTCGCCAAGCAGGCCGCCGACCTGCACACCCCGACCGTCAACCAGCTCGCCGCGGCCCGCTACCTCACCGACAACGACCTGGACGCCCATGTCGCCCGCGTCGCCGGCGTGTACCGCGAACGCCGCGACGCGATGCTCTCCGGACTGGCCGAGGCGCTGCCCGAGGGGTCGGTCTGGCAGCGCCCCGAGGGCGGCATGTTCCTCTGGGCGCGCCTGCCGGAGCCGTACGACACCACGGCCCTGCTGCCGCAGGTGGTCCGGCGGAACGTGGCCTACGTCCCGGGCGCCCCCTTCTACGCGGGCACGCCCGACCGGGCCACCCTGCGGCTGTGCTTCGTGACGCAGACGCCCGAGGAGATCACCGAGGGGCTGCACCGGCTGGGGGAGGGGCTCAGTCCCACCAGAACTGCCACGTAGGCCGGTTGAGGACCTGGTGCTCGGCGTAGGCCGGGAGGGTGGGGTGCGGGCCCTGGTGGAGGTTGTCCGGGCAGAACGCGAGGTGTTCGGCGGCGACGGCGTCCGCGGCGGCCCGCGTGGTGGGCGGAGCGGCCACGGAGAGCAGCAGGTGGTCGAAGCCGAGGGCCACGACGCGTATGCCGAAGCGGTCCTCCCAGGAGCGGAGCACCGCGCTGAGCCGGGCGGTGTCGCCCTCGTGGTTCGCCGGACCCGTCCAGCCGATCGCCGTCGGGACGTCCGCGCTGCGGCGGGCCGGGACGAGGGCGAGGCGGGGGTCCTTGAGAGGGCCGCCGTCGCCCAGCAGGGCGTCCACGGCGTCGGCCGCGACGGTGTCCGGGTCCTCCGCCACGGGAACGGCACCGGCCGGCCCGGGCCAGGGCTCGCCCTGCGCGGCGTGCTCTTCCCAGTGCTCCGCCAGGACCTCCTCGGCGTCGTGGTCCCCCGGGTAGGACACCTCGCCCGGCATCAACTCCCAGTGCTCCGGGCCGCCATGGCCGTCACCCGTCTCCAGGACGACCGGCAGCAGCCCCGCACGACGAGCCGGCTCCAGCGCCGCCCAGCCGCCCGGGACGGCCCGCTCACCGGCGTACCACAGCAACGGCTCGTGCCAGGGGCCCTCGTCGGTGGTGTCGAGGAGCGTCCCGGCGGGGAGCCGGAGCCCGAGCGAGCCGCCGCTCGGGTCCGCCGCCAGCTTCGGCAGGGGGTTGGGAAGAGTCGCCATGGTGGTGACTGTAGAGCCGGGCACTGACAATCCGCCTCGGCCGACGACCGCCGTAGCGGACAGCAACTGGCCTATTTCCTCCCTACGGTCGGGACATGACCACTTCCGCCGAGAAGACCGACCTGCTCGCCGCGTTCGCGGAGCAGCGCGCGCTGCTGCTGATCACCGTGCGCGGACTCACCGACGCACAGGCCGGGCAACGCACGACGGTGAGCGAGCTGACCCTGGGAGGCATCGTCAAGCACCTCGCCACCGGCGAGGAGACGTGGGCCCGGATCATGTCCGAGCGCGACGGTGAACTGCCCGACGGCATGCTCGACATGGCGCAGTACCGCATGGCCGAGGGCGACACGCTCCCCGCGCTGCTGGAGCGCTACGCGTCGGCCGCCCGGGCCACCGAGGACGCCGTGGCCGCACTGCCGGACCTGGACGTCAGCGTGCCCCTGCCGAAGACGCCCTGGTCCCCGCCGGAGCCCGAGTTCTGGTCCGCGCGCCGCGTCCTGCTGCACCTGATCCGGGAGACCGCCCAGCACGCCGGGCACGCGGACCTCCTCAGGGAGACCCTGGACGGCGCGAACACCACGGCACAGCGCTGACGCCCGAGGGCGGCACCCCCTGGGGGAGTGCCGCCCTCGGCCTGTCGTCAGGGGCAGGGTTCAGAGCCGCTCGGGCGTCCGGATGCCCAGCAGGGCCATGCCCCGGTGGAGCGTACGGGCCGTGATGTCGCAGAGGAACAGGCGGTTCTCGACCTGCTCGGGCGTCTCGGCCTTGAGGACCGGGCACTTGTCGTAGAACGTCGTGTACAGCGACGCCAGCTGGTACAGATACGCCGCCAGCTTGTGCGGGGCGTACTCCGTGGCCGCCTCCGCCACCGTCGCCGCGAACGAGTCCGCGTGCAGGCCCAGCGCGCGCTCCGCCTCGTGCAGCTCCAGCTCGGGGTGCGCGACCGGGCGGGCCTCACCGGCCTTGCGCAGGATCGACTGGATACGGGCGTAGGCGTACTGGAGGTAGACGGAGGTGTCGCCGTTGAGCGAGACCATCTGGTCCAGGTCGAACTTGTAGTCGCGGTTGGCCGACGTCGACAGGTCGGCGTACTTCACCGCGCCGACGCCCACCTGGGTGCCGCGCTCGGCGATCTCCGCCTCGGAGAGGTCCTGGGCCTTCTCGCGGACGACCGCCGAGGCACGGTCGATCGCCTCGTCGAGGAGGTCGACCAGGCGGACCGTCTCGCCCTCACGGGTCTTGAAGGGCTTGCCGTCCTTGCCGAGGACCGTGCCGAAGGCCAGCTGGTGGGCCTTCACATCGTCGCCCAGCCAGCCCGCCCTGCGCGCCGTCTCGAAGACCATCTTGAAGTGGAGCGACTGACGGGCGTCGACCACGTAGATGATGCTGTCGGCCTTGAGGTTGAAGACGCGGTCGCGGATCGCGGAGAGGTCCGTGGCCGCGTAGCCGTAGCCGCCGTCCGACTTCTGCACGATCAGCGGGACCGGGTTGCCGTCCGGGCCCTTGATGTCGTCGAAGAAGACGCACAGGGCGCCCTCGGAGCGGACCGCGACGCCCGACTCCTCCAGCAGGCGGCAGGTCTCGGCGAGCATGTCGTTGTAACCGGACTCGCCGACGATGTCCGCGTCGCGGATCTCCATGTCCAGCTTCTCGAAGACGGAGAAGAAGTAGATCTTCGACTCGTCGACGAACTTCTGCCATGTGGCCAGCGTCCGCGGCTCGCCCGCCTGGAGGTCCACCACCCGGCGCCGGGCACGGGTCTTGAACTCCTCGTCGGAGTCGAAGAGCCCCCGAGCGGCCTTGTAGAGACGGTCCAGATTCGACATCGCCTCTTCGCCGGAGGCCTCGTCGGCCTTGTGGTCCAGCTCGTGCGGGTGCTCCTCCAGATACTGGATGAGCATGCCGAACTGGGTGCCCCAGTCGCCGATGTGGTGGCGCCGCACCACGTTCTCGCCGGTGAACTCCAGCAGCTGCACCACCGCGTCGCCGATCACCGCGGAGCGCAGGTGCCCGACGTGCATCTCCTTCGCCACGTTCGGCTGGGCGTAGTCGATGACCGTGGTGCCCGGCTGCTCGGCGTGCGGCACGCCGAGGCGGCCGGTGTCGTCCGCGTAGCGCGCGGCGAGGTTCCCGGTGATCGCGCTGTCGGTGAGGGTGATGTTGAGGAAGCCGGGGCCGGAGACCTCGACGTCCTTGATCAGCTCACCCTGCTCGACCCCGGAGACGACCTGCGTGGCCAGCTCGCGCGGGTTGGCCTTCTCCTTCTTGGCGAGGGCCAGGATCCCGTTGGCCTGGAAGTCGGCCCGGTCGCTTCGTCGCAGCAGCGGGTCCGCGGAGCCGGCCTGCGGCAGAGCCGCGGAAAGGGCCGCCGCGAGGCGCTGGTGGACGGAGTCGCTGAGGGACGTGACCGAGGCCATGGGCGAGGGTGCCGTTCTCCTAGGGAAATCGATGGACCCGCCCAGTATCCCATGGGGGTAAAGCCGTTTTTCCGGGCGCGAGGGGGTCTGGGACAATGGTGCGGTCAGCCGTGCGACCGTACCGGCTGCCCGATGCAGAAAGAAGGACGTGCCGATCGTGGCTCAGAGCACCGAGACCACCGACTGGGTCTCCCGTTTCGCGGATGAGGTCATCGAGGAGTCGGAGCGCCGGGCCCCGGGCAAAGTGACATCAGTCGCTACCGCTCCGGTCGTCGTCGTCGCGTCCGGTCTGTCCCCGTCCGGCCCCATCCACCTGGGGAACCTGCGCGAGGTCATGACCCCGCACCTCGTCGCCGACGAGATCCGCCGCCGGGGCCACCAGGTGCGGCACCTGATCTCCTGGGACGACTACGACCGGTACCGCAAGGTGCCTGCCGGGGTCGCGGGCGTGGACGAGTCCTGGGCCGAGCACATCGGCAAGCCGCTGACCTCCGTCCCCGCGCCCAAGGGCTCCTCGCACCCGAACTGGGCCGAGCACTTCAAGGCCGCGATGGTCGAGTCGCTGGCCGAGCTGGGCGTGGAGTTCGACGGGATCAGCCAGACCGAGCAGTACACCTCCGGTGCGTACCGCGAGCAGATCCTGCACGCCATCAGGCACCGCGCCGACATCGACGCGATCCTCGACCAGTACCGCACGAAGAAGGCCCCGGCGAAGAAGCAGGGGCAGAAGCCGGTGGACGAGGCCGAGCTGGAGGCCGCCGAGGGCTCCGGCGCGGCCGGTGAGGACGACGGCAGCTCCACCGCCGCCGGGTACTTCCCGTACAAGCCGTACTGCGGCAACTGCGAGAAGGACCTCACCTCCGTCACCTCCTACGACGACGACTCCACCGAGCTGACCTACGCCTGCACCGCGTGCGGCTTCTCGGAGACGGTCCGGCTGGAGGAGTTCAACCGCGGCAAGCTGGTCTGGAAGGTCGACTGGCCGATGCGCTGGGCGTACGAGGGGGTCGTGTTCGAGCCGTCCGGCGTCGACCACTCCTCCCCGGGGTCGTCGTTCCAGGTCGGCGGGCAGATCGTCGGGATCTTCGGCGGGAAGCAGCCGATCGGGCCTATGTACGCGTTCGTCGGCATCTCCGGCATGGCGAAGATGTCGTCCTCCAAGGGCGGGGTGCCCACCCCGGCCGACGCCCTGCAGATCATGGAGCCGCAGCTGCTGCGCTGGCTGTACGCGCGCCGCAGGCCCAACCAGTCGTTCAAGGTCGCCTTCGACCAGGAGATCCAGCGGCTCTACGACGAGTGGGACCGGCTGGACGCCAAGGTCGCCGACGGCAGCGCCCTGCCGGCCGACGTGGCCGCGCACGCGCGTGCCGTGGGCACGGCCGCCGGTGAGCTGCCCCGCACGCCCCGGCCGCTGCCGTACCGGACGCTGGCGTCCGTCGCGGACATCACCGCCGGGCACGAGGACCAGGCGCTGCGCATCCTCAGCGAGCTGGACCCCGAGCAGCCGCTGACCTCGCTCGACGAGGCCCGCCCGCGCTACGACAAGGCCGAGGCCTGGATCAACACGCACGTCCCCGCCGACCAGCGGACGATCGTGCGCGGCGAGCCGGACGCCGAGCTGCTGAAGTCGCTCGACGAGGCCTCCCGGCAGTCGCTGCGGCTGCTGCTCGACGGGCTGGCCGACCACTGGTCGCTCGACGGGCTGACGCACCTGGTGTACGGCGTGCCGAAGGTGCAGGCCGGGTTCTCCGCCGACGCCACGCCGAAGGAGCTGCCGGCGGAGATCAAGACCGCCCAGCGGTCGTTCTTCGCGCTGCTGTACCACCTGCTGGTGGGCCGGGACACCGGGCCGCGGCTGCCCACGCTGCTGCTGGCGGTGGGGCAGGACCGGGTGCGGACCCTGCTCGGGGACTGAGCCGATGGAAGGGGGCCCTCGGGTGAGGGCCCCCTTCCGTTTCAGGTCTCAGACCTTCTGCGACACCTGTCCGGTCTCAGACCTTCTGGAACAGCAGCATCGTCGACGAGCCGAACGCCTCGGTGTCGGTGTGGGTGCTGCTCACCAGCCGGAAGCCGTGCCCGCTGATCTCCTCGGTGAGGGCGTCCCCGGACCGCTCCGAGTAGGGGAGCACCTCCAGGCCGATGTCCTTCTCGCCGTCCTCGACGCGGATCCGGCGGGAGATGACCCGGCCCGGGACGAGATCGGCGGAGACCTCCTCGTAGTCGGGGATGGAGAAGAAGCCCTTCCCCCACTCGCTCGCGCAGTGGTCCACGACGAAGTGCCCGCCCGGGCGCAGGATGTCGTGGACGCGGGAGATGTGACGGGCCCGCTGCTCCTCGTCGACCAGCATGTGCAGACAGCCCATGTTCATCGCGAGGTCGAAGCCGCCCTCCTCGAAGCCGCGCAGGTAGATGATGTCGCGCTCCATGAACCCGGAGGCGTCCAGGCCGGCGGCGGTGGCCCGCTCGCGGGCGCGGGACAGCGCCGAGTGCGACACGTCGACGGAGACGACGTGGTGCCCCTGGGACAGCAGGTAGAGGGAGTCGCGGCCCTCGCCGCAGCCCAGGTCGATGATCCGCCCGTCGAAGACGTCCGGGCGCTCGGTCATCAGCTGTCGCAGGGAGGCGTTCGGCTCGGCCGACTCCCACAGCTCGGCGCCGTGCTCGTACACGGTCCGGTAGCGGTCCTCGTAGCCGTAGTAGTAGTCGTCGAGGGTGCCGACGATGCTGCGGACGTCGTCGCTGGTGGGGGAGAACTCCACCGGGGCCGCCGCGACGTCGGCGTCCGCGCCCAGCACCAGCAGCGCGGTGTCGTCGAGCAGCCCGATGGCCAGCAGGTACTGCGACGCAGAGCACTCCACCGCCTCGCCGACCCCGAAGGGCGCGCAGCTCTCCTTCAGGGCGTCGAGGGTCAGGGCCGCCGCCTTCTCGCAGACGAAGACCGCCGCCCGGCCGTGGGTCACCTTGGCGGCGAAGCCGGCGGGGCTGTCGAGCTGCCACACGGTGGTCCGGTCGGCGAGTTTGATCGTGCTCAGCGGCAGGTCGCCGGGCGCGCTCTCGTCGAGTATCGCTTGGTAAAGGCTCACTTCAGTACCCCCTGTGTGTGGCGTTCGGTTGTGCGCAGCGCCGCCAGCCGGGCCGCGTACTCGTCGAGCACGGGACTGCGGTGACGGAAGATCCGGCCGGACTCGCGCAGGTGCTCGGCGAGTTCGTGGTCGCGGCAGCGCAGGGCCGCCTCGATCGCGGTGAGTTCGACGACGTCGCGCTGGGCGTTGCTGCCGCCCATCGCGAACGCCCGGTGGTAGGACCTGGCCAGCCGGTCGGCGGCGTCGGCGTAGTCGCCGGTGGTGAAGGAGCGAAAGCCGAGGAAGACGTCGACCATCTCCTCGGGCACCTCCTTGCCGCGGGCCAGGACGGCCTCCAGGAGGGCGTCGGCGCGGCCGTACTCGCCGACCTGGCAGTAGGTGAGGTAGGCGTGGAAGTCGTTGAAGAGGTACCAGCTCTCCTCCAGGTACGGCTCCCAGTCCTGGTAGAGGGAGCGCCAGTAGGCGGAGAGGTCGAGCTGCGGCCTGATCAGGGCGAGGCGCCACAGCAGGGTCACGGCGTCCAGGTCCTCGGCCGAGCGCAGGGACGTCTTGCGGCGGATGCCGATGCGGTAACAGGCCAGCACTTCCTGGATGTTGTCCGCGTAGAGCTCGAACAGGGCGTAGTGCCACCAGACGTGGATGCGCATGGGGGTCGAGGCGTCCCGGCCGCGCATGTAGTCGCGGATGTAGCGGGCGCCCTCCTCGTGCCGGCCGGTCTCGTAGAGGCAGTGCACCATCGCGTGCATCGCGTAGACGTCGTCGGCGTTCAGCGTGAGGGCGAGGCGGCAGCGTTCGATCGCCGCCTCGATCAGGCCGTTCTCCTCCAGCGCGAAGGCGTGCAGGCCGTGCAGGTAGCCGATGACCGGGTCGTCGGGGGCGAAGGCCTCCAGGGAGCCGGTCGTCGTGGCGAGCATGTGCGGGGCGTCGCCGAGGAAGAAGTCCAGCATGTGCACGGCGTAGATCGACACGGCGTCGCCGGGGTACGTGTCGACGAGGGTCTGGAAGCCGTTGCGGGCGGCGACCAGGTCCCCGGTGGTCCAGAAGCCGAGGGCGGAGCGCATCGCCTCGGTCCGGGCGTCGGCGATTCCGGTCGGCAGCGCGGCGAGGATCGCGGCGGCCTCCTCGACCGCCGGGCGCTCCATGGAGCACAGCAGGTCCACGGCCAGGATGAGCTGGAGGGCGGCACCGGAGCGGCGACATCGGTCGTGCTCCAGCTTCATGGAGACGAGTTGGACGATCGCCCGCTCGACGTTCTCCATGTCCGGCGGGCTTTCCACGTGTTGCGGAACGCCTCGGGAATCGGTGAGCACGGTCATTCGGACACCTCCGCCGGTACGAGTCGGTTGTTCTGGGCCTTGCGAATGGCGTGGAACGAGAGAACGAACAGCAGGGTCAGCGCGAACGGCGCCAGCCAGATCTGCGCGGAGAAGAAGCGGCCGCCCGCGAGGACCGCCGACAGCAGAAGGAGGGAGCAGGCGTTGGCGTTGGCCACGATCGCGCCGACCTGGCGCGGCGAGAAGTTCTCGGCGGCTTCCGCGCGCAGCAGTACGCGCAGCGAACCGAAGGCGCATCCCAGAGCGAAGACGGCGACCATCTGCGCCACCCCGAACACCGGGACCACGGCCCAGAGCACCATCGCCGCGGCCACCGCGGCGGCGGCCCCCGTCAGCACCCAGCGCAGGTCCACGCTCTTCGTCAGACGGTGCAGGAAGGTTCCGGCAACGGCCATTCCGATGCCGAGCAGCATGTCCAGGACGCCGACGGTGAGCATGCTCCGGCCGTGGGCGAGGGCTTGCAGCGGCAGCATGAGGTTGAACGTCCCCAGGATGGGCCAGACCAGCAGGAAGGCCAGGAGGTAGAGCCGGCCCGCGCCGTCCGCGCGCCGCGGCCCGGCCGTCTCGGGCGCCTCCTCGGTGACGCCGGCCGTGCGGTGCGACCCGAGGCTCAGCACCGCGACGACGGCGAACAGCCCGGCGCACACCACCAGCACCCACTCCGCCCGGATCAGACGCGTGAACAGCGGGGCGAACAGCGGACCGACCATCAGGGCGACCTGGTTGACGGTCATGGTGAGCGAACTGTGCCGGCGTAAGGCCTCACCGCTCACCCCGGACGCCTCGTCGTTGAACCAGACCTCCCAGGTCGACTCCAGATAGAAGAAGAAGATCCACAGCACGAAGTTCAGGGCGACGACCGCCTGCACCTGGGACCAGCACGCGGCGATCGCGAGCAGCGTCAGGGCGATCCCGGCCAGGCCCGCCGCGGTCATCCGGGCCCCGCCGGTGACCGGCGTGAAGCGGATCAACGGGGGGACGAAGACGGCCGGGACGAAGGACAGCGTGGTGGACACGGCCAGCGCGTCGTAGCCGCCGCCCTGCGCGGACGCGATGTGCCAGTTCAGGAGCAGCAGCACCACTCCGTTGAAGAATCGGTAGAGCCCGGAGCAGAGCGTGTACCGCGTCACGCCCCGGCCGCCTCACCCGTCACGAAGATCTGGTCGGCCAGGTCCTTGGCCACCGTCACCGGCAGCGGCGTCTTCGCATCGAACAGCTCGTCCCATTCGAGCTCGATGAGACCTTCGCGGGTGCTCCAGTTCTTGGCCGCGTGGGAGATGTCGCCGGGCTGGGCGGCGATGTTGACGCTGCGCACCTCGGGCGGCAGTGGCTTGCCGTCCAGCACCTCCAGGATCCGCCCCGGCGCGGCCTTGAGGAACGCGATCGCCGATGTCCGCACGGGTGCCGCCGCGGCCACGGTGTCCAGCAGGTCGTCCCCCAGGTAGGAACCGACGTGCAGCCGGTAGGGGTTGAGCTCGTAGGCCCGCTCGACCTGGTCCATGATGCCGTCGCCGCCCGGGCGGGCCGCCACCTCGATCACCCAGGGCGTCCCGTCCGCACCGAACTTGATCTCCACATGGGCCAGCCCCCGGTCGACGCCCAGCGCGACACAGGCCCGCACGGCGAGGTCGGTCAGCGCCCCGTCGCCCGTGCGGTGACTGGGCACCAGGTGGGCGAGCTCGGCGAACCAGGGGCGCGGGGACAGGTACTTCTCCGTCACGGCGAGGACCTGCGCGCGTCCCACGCCGCAGAGCACCTCCACGGACACCTCGTCGTCGGAGTCGACGAACTGCTCCACCAGGTACTTGTCCCCGAGGATGTTGAACGCCGCGCCGTACTGGGCGATGACGTCCTTGGACTCCGCGAGCGCGGCCAGCGCTTCCTCGCGGGTGGTGGCCAGGACGACACCGCCGCTGCCGCCGAAGTCGTACGGCTTGACGACGACGGGCAGACCGAGGTCCGCGACCGCGTCGAGCAACTCCTCCTCGGATCGCACCAGCCGCGAACGGGGCGTGCGCACACCGGCCGCCAGGAGCGCCTGCTTCATCGCGTGCTTGTTGCGGGCGTTGGTGACCGCCGTGGCGTCCAGGCCGCCCAGACCCAGGGTGCGGTTCACGACGTTCGCCGAGTCCACCGTCCAGTCGTTGAGCGGCACCACGACCCGGGGGTGCCAGCCCCGGGCCGCATGGCGGCGAATGGCCCGCAGCAGGGAATCCGCGTCCTTGGGGTCGGCGGAGAGCATGGTGTCGAACGTGCGGTTCAGCCTGCGGACGGCGTCCTGCGACGCCGCCCAGACCGGAAGGCCGATGGCCTCTTTCGCGCCCGAGAAGGCTCTTTCCCGGAGATACTGATCGGCTCCGAGCAGGAGTACGTATTCTTTTCGCTGCATTCCATTTGGCTGCATGGCTGCGCCCCCAACTTCCAGAATTCCCCCGCCATGCGACGCCGCAACGTGACATCGTCGCCCGGGAGTTGGGTGATAAAAGTGAATCAATTCATCGCCGAGAGGGGTCGCCGCAGTCAGCTGTGCGGCGAACTCTTGTCATCTCTATCGGCGTATCAGTGAACTGCCTGCATAGATCCCCCGCTTCCGCCGCAGGATCGTAGCCACGCGGCGCGGGAGCGCGCAAGGGATCGTTTTCGGAAATGGCCTGAACGCAGCCGTGTGCCGGGCGGGGTTCCGGACACGGAACAAATGCCTCCGAAATTACCCCGCTATGCGATGTGGTCCTCTTCCAGTTCCGCGTTGTGACGGTTCGTGAAGCGGTTGACCATGCGCTTGGCGTCCTCCGCCGGCAGACCGATGCCGAACTCCGCCTCCACGTTGTCCATGAGCTCACGCGGCGTCGGGTAGCTGCCGTTGATCGACTGCTTGAACACCTGGTAGAACGACTCCTCGTCCGGCTCCGGGACCGCTGCGGAGCCGGGAGGCGGGGTGCCGCCGCCCTCACCCAGCTCGCGCGTACGGCCCGGCCCCACCGGAATGGGGAAGCTGCCCGTGTCCTCCGGGGACGGCGCCTCGAACGGCTGGTCCTCCAGATACCGCTCGGCCTGCTGCTGCTCCGCGAACCACTGGGCGTACTGCTCCGGGTCGTAGGCGGGGTCGTAGCCACCCTGGTACGCGACCTCACGAGGGGTGTTGAACCAGGGACTCTGGTCGGGTTCGGGCTCCGCGTCCAGGAACTCGGGAGCGGGAGCCGGGGCGCCGTCGAGCTCCAGGCGCTGCTCACCGGGCGGCGTCGTCGCCCCGCGGGCGGCGGGCTGCGCGGAAGCGGCAGGACCGCCTCCGGACCGGGCGTCCGGACCCCCCGCGTCCAGCGCCTGCTGGGGAGCCGGCGGGATCAGCGCAGGCTCGATACCCGCCGCGGCGAGACCCGCCGGAGCCGTCTCCGCCAGCGGCACCCCGTACCGCGCCAGCCGCAGCGGCATCAGCGACTCCACGGGAGCCTTCCGGCGCCACGACCGCCCGAACCGCGACCGCAACCGCGCCTGATAGACCAGCCGCTCCTGCTCCAGCTTGATCACCTGCTCGTAGGAGCGGAGCTCCCAGAGCTTCATACGGCGCCACAGGAGGAACGTGGGGACGGGAGAGAGGATCCAGCGGGTGAGGCGGACGCCCTCCATGTGCTTGTCGGCCGTGATGTCCGCGATCCGGCCGATCGCGTGCCGGGCCGCCTCGACGGAGACCACGAACAGGATCGGGATCACCGCGTGCATACCGACACCGAGCGGATCCGGCCACGCGGCCGCGCCGTTGAAGGCGATCGTCGCCGCCGTCAGCAGCCACGCCGTCTGGCGCAGCAGGGGGAACGGGATCCTGATCCAGGTGAGGAGCAGATCCAGGGCCAGCAGGACGCAGATGCCCGCGTCGATGCCGATCGGGAAGACGTAGGAGAAGTTCCCGAAGCCCTTCTTGAGGGCCAACTCGCGGACCGCCGCGTACGAACCGGCGAAGCCGATGCCGGCGATGATCACGGCACCGGCCACGACCACGCCGATGAGAACGCGGTGCATCCGAGTCAGCTGCAGTGGCGCGGCCACCCGTACTCCCCTCCCCTTGCATGTTGTTGCGCGCAACAGGGTGGCACATGTGTCCGGAGAACGGGTGGCCGGTTCCCGACGGAGATGCTCAGCTCTTCGACGCGGGCTTCTTCGACGACGAGTCCGAGGAGTCCTTCGAGGGCTCGTCCGAGGCCTCCTCGGACGGGGACTTCGACGGCGACTTCGAGGAGGACTTGGAGGGCGACTTCGACGCGGACTTGGACGGGGTGCCGCCCGCCTTGCCGCCACCCACGCCGTTCGCCTCGGACACCGCGTCCACGGCCTCCTTGACGGCGTTCTTCGCGTCCTTCAGGAGGTCGGAACCGCTCGGCGTCTTGTCACCGGCCAGACCCGCGCCGTTGTAGTCGAGCGTGACCACGACGTTCTCCACGCGCGCCACGACCGTCTGCTGCTTGAAGGTGCCTTCCTTCTTCTTCAGGTCGTAGTGCACGGCCGTCGCCCGGTCACCCGTACCCGTGACTGCCTCCGTCTTGACGCTCTTCGCGCCCTCGACGGCCTGGGCCTCCTGCACCTGCTTCTCGAAGTACTCCTGCGCCTGCTTGTCGGCCGGGCCACGGGTGACGTCCGACTCGAAACGCAGCATCGACACGTTCAGCCAGCGGAACTGCGAGCCCTTCACGCCGTTGTTGTCGAGGCTGTTCCAGGAGCAGCTCGCCCGGGTGGAGATATCGTCCGACTTGCCCTCCTTGCCCGACTTGCTCTTCGGGACGAGGTCCTTCAGCGTCTTCTTCGAGAGCACCTTGCACGACTCCGGCAGCTTGCCGTACGCCGCCGCCTCCACCGTCGGTGACGGGCTCGCCGACGCCGACGCGGCGGCCTTCGCCGCCCCGTCCTTGCTGTCGCCGGAGCCGGAGTCCGAGGAGCAGCCGGCGGCGACCAGCATCACGGGGACGGCGGCCGCGCAGACAAGGACGCGGTTCAGGCGCTTCGCTCGCGTGTCTCGCTGCTCTCGCTCTTCTCGTCGCTGCATGGTTCCTTCACTCATGACGCTCGTGGTTCCCTGCGGTCGGAACGGGTCCGAGTGGTCACCGTACGCGGTGAGACAGCGGTGTGTTCTTCCTTCGGGTGCTTTGCGGGTGCCCGTGAAGAGGCCGTGAAAGCGGCTCAGTCGCTCAGCGAATCAGCCAGCTGGGAGGCCAGTTTCTGCGCCCTGTCCTGCATTTCCTTGCTGTCCGGGACGACGCCGACGGTCGCCGGCTGCTCCGCGTACTCGATCGTCACGATCACATTGGACGTGCGGAACGCCACAGTCACCGTCCGCTGCTTGGCTGTCGAACCGGAACTGCTCAGCCCGTCGTCGAGGAACGCCTCGTCGCCGAGGTCCTCCAGCACCCGGGGCTGCAACTCGCTCGGAGCGACGGACGGGGACGCCGAGGGCGAGGAGGAGCCGGACGGGGACCCCGAGCCGCTCGCGGACGCGCTCGCACCGTCCGGCGGAGTGCCCCCGCCGGACGCCGTATCGGTCGCGGTCGGCACCGGCAGGTGGGCCGCGGCCTCACGCTCCGCGAACAGCTGCTCGGCCTGGTCGTCGTCGCTCACGGCGTTGTCGTACGAGACGACCCGCTCGAAATCGATCAGCAGATGGTCGGTGGCCTGCGGGGAGTCCACCTTCCAGCGGCAGCCCACCTTGCGGTCGGTGTCGAACGTGGTCGTGGGCTCGCCCTCGTAGGCCTTCTCGCGCTGCTCCTCGTCGCCGATTCCCCGGATGCCCGGGAGGAGTTCGTCGAGCGTGCTCTCGCTGACCTCCGTGCAGGGTTCGGGGAGGGTGCGGTAGCGGCCGGGCTCGGCGGCGGGGGAGGCCGTGCCGGTGTCGCCCGGGTTGGAGCCGTCCGTCGTGCCGTCGTCGCCCGAGCCGCCGGTGCAGCCGGCCAGGACCGCCGCGAGGAGCACGGCGATACCGGGTGCGTACGCCTTCCGTTGCACGTGGTGGCCCCTCTCGACACGGATATTGGCTTGCCGCCCCAGGCCGGGCGATGAACACAATGTCTATCGCACGCACTGCCGTGAACGCCGGTCCGATTTCCCTTTCGTCGACCTTGGCTCCGGTATTTGCTGTTGAAGACTTCTGTTCGTTTTCGGGGGATCGAGGGTGTTATGTCGTATGTAGAGATACCGGGCGCGAAGGTGCCGATCCGGATGTGGACCGACCCGGCCTCGGTCGAGGAGGGCGCGCTCCAGCAGCTGCGGAACGTGGCGACCCTGCCCTGGATCAAGGGCCTCGCGGTCATGCCCGACGTGCACTACGGCAAGGGCGCGACGGTCGGCTCGGTCATCGCGATGCGGGGTGCGGTGTGCCCGGCGGCGGTGGGGGTCGACATCGGCTGCGGCATGTCGGCGGTGAAGACGTCCCTGACGGCCAACGACCTGCCCGGCGACCTGTCCCGGCTGCGCTCGCGGATCGAGCAGGTGATCCCGGTGGGCCGCGGGATGCACGGCGAGGCGGTCGACCCGGGGCGCTTCCACGGGCTGGCGACGGCCGGGTGGAACGACTTCTGGTCGCGGTTCGACGGGGTGGCGGAGGCGGTCAGGTTCCGCCAGGAGCGCGCCACCAAGCAGATGGGAACGCTCGGCGGAGGCAATCACTACATCGAACTGTTGTTCGATTCCGTGGGCTCGGTGTGGCTCACGTTGCACTCCGGTTCCCGGAACATCGGCAAGGAGCTGGCCGAGCATCACATCGGCGTGGCGCAGAAGCTCCCGCACAACCATGGTCTGGTCGACCGCGACCTCGCGGTGTTCGTCGCGGACACCCCGCAGATGGCGGCGTACCGCAACGATTTGTTCTGGGCGCAGGAGTACGCGAAGTACAACCGCTCGATCATGATGGCGCTCCTGAAGGACGTGATCCGCAAGGAGTTCAAGAAGGCCAAGCCGGTCTTCGAGCCGGAGATCAGCGCGCACCACAACTATGTGGCCGAGGAGCGCTACGACGGGATGGACCTGCTCGTGACCCGCAAGGGCGCGATCCGGGCCGGCTCCGGCGAGTACGGGATCATCCCCGGCTCGATGGGCACGGGTTCGTACATCGTGAAGGGCCTCGGCAACGCCAAGTCCTTCAACTCGGCCTCGCACGGCGCGGGCCGGCGCATGAGCCGTAACGCGGCCAAGCGCCGGTTCACCACGAAGGACCTGGAGCAGCAGACCCAGGGCGTGGAGTGCCGCAAGGACTCCGGGGTCGTCGACGAGATCCCCGGCGCCTACAAGCCGATCGAGCAGGTCATCGACCAGCAGCGCGACCTGGTCGAGGTCGTCGCGAAGCTCAAGCAGGTCGTCTGCGTGAAGGGCTGACCGGCTCTACCGCTCCCGGTGCACCTTCGTATTGGAGGCCTGGGCTCGGGGGCGCAGGATCAGGAGGTCGACGTTGACGTGGGCGGGGCGGGTGATCGCCCAGGTGATCGTGTCGGCCACGTCGTCTGCCGTGAGGGGTTCGGCGACGCCCTGGTAGACCTTGGCGGCCTTCTCCTCGTCGCCGCCGAAGCGGGTCAGGGCGAACTCGTCCGTCTTGACCATGCCGGGGGCGATCTCGATGACCCGGACCGGCTGTCCGACGATCTCCAGGCGCAGGGTCTCGGCGAGGACGTGGGAGCCGTGCTTGGCGGCGACGTAGCCTCCGCCGCCCTCGTAGGTGCCGTGGCCCGCGGTGGAGGAGACGACCACGACCGTGCCGTCGCCGCTCGCGATCAGCTTGGGCAGCAGGGCCTGGGTGAGGTTGAGGGTGCCGATGACGTTCGTCTCGTACATCCGCCGCCAGTCGGCGGGGTCGCCGGTGGCGACGGGGTCGGCGCCGAGTGCGCCGCCCGCGTTGTTGACCAGCACGCCGATCGTCCGGAACGCCGTGGCGAACTCGTCGACCGCGGCGCGGTCGGTGACGTCGAGGGCGTACGCCGTGGCCTGGTGGCCCGCCGCGGTGATCTCCTCGGCCAGGGCCTCGATGCGGTCCTTGCGGCGCGCGGTGAGGACGACGCGGTAGCCCGCCGCGGCGAGCTGCCGGGCCGTGGCGGCGCCGATCCCGCTGCTCGCACCCGTCACGACGGCGATGCGGGAGGCTGCGGGCGGGGCGGCGGTGGCCATGGGGTGCTCCTCGGGTCCTCGGGCGTGGGCGGGCCCGGCGTCCGCGCGGGGCCCGCGGCCAGGATAGGCGGGCCCTTCGGCGGGACGATTTCGGTGGGAGAATGAGGTCGGGTGATCCCCTGTTCCGACGGAGGTGGATCATGGGTGAGGCTCGTGAGGTCATGGACCGGCTCACGGACGCGGTCACCGCACACACCGACTTGAAGGCCGTCGGCGAGCTCTACGCCGAGGACGCGGTCGCCTTCACCCCCGACGAGGGGGAGCTGCGCGGGCGGGAGTCGATCGTCGCGTACTGGCGGACGATGACCGAAGCGGTGCCCGGGGCGACGTTCGAGGTGCTGCACTCCTACGAGGCCGGGGACACGGCCATCGACGAGGGGATCTACCGCGGCCGCAACACCGGGCCGCTGGAGCTGCCCAACGGGGAGACGCTGCCGCCGACGCAGAAGGAGATCCGGATCCGCGGGGTGGACATCGCCACCGTGCGGGACGGGCGCATCGTCGACTACCGGCTGTACTTCGACGAGATGGACTTCCTGGGGCAGTTGGGCCTGCTGCCGCCCGACGAGCCGTTCTGAGCGGCGGGCCCGGGGGGCGGGGTCAGTTCCCGCGCGGGGCGTACATGATGACGGCCATGCCGGCCAGGCAGACCAGCGCGCCCGTGATGTCCCAGCGGTCCGGGCGGTAGCCGTCCGCGACCACGCCCCACAGGATCGAACCGGCGACGAAGATCCCGCCGTACGCGGCGAGGACGCGGCCGAAGTGGGCGTCGGGCTGGAAGGTCGCGACGAAGCCGTAGGCGCCGAGCGCGAGGACGCCGCCGGCCGCCCAGAGCCAGCCCTTGTTCTCCCGTACGCCCTGCCAGACGAGCCAGGCGCCGCCGATCTCGAGCAGCGCGGCGAGGACGAAGAGGGCGGCGGAGCGGAGCACGGACATGGCGATCAGCTTCGCATGCGCGGCAGGGCCGCGTGGGGCCGGTGTCAGGCGTCGGCGGACTCGGCGTCGTAGCGCTCGCGGGCGTTTCTGACCTCGTCGAAGTGGTTCTCGGCCCAGTCCTTCACGGCGGTCAGCAGGTGGGCGAGATTCTGGCCCAGGGGCGTGAGGGTGTAGTCGACGCGGACCGGGACGGACGGGGTGACCGTGCGGGTGAGCAGGCCGTCGCGTTCCAGGGAGCGCAGGGTCTGGGTGAGCATCTTGGGGCTGACGCCGGCGATCTTGCGGCCGAGGTCGCTGTAGCGGAGGGGGCCCGGGGCGAGGGCGGAGACGACCAGGCTGACCCACTTGTCGCTGATGCGGTCCAGGAGCTGGTTGGTGGGGCAGCTCTTGAGGAACGCGTCGTACTCGACGCGGGCCTGTTCGCGCCGCTGGGCGGCCGTCGTGGTGGCCATGGCTCACCTCCGGGGTACATACGCACTCGCAGGTAACTACTTACCCATGGATAGTAACTCTTCCTAGGGTTGCGGGGCAGGGGACGGACAACGTCCCCGTACCGACAATCCGAGGAGCGTCGCTGTGCGTGCGGTAGTGGTGAATTCGTTCGGTGGGCCGGACGTCGTGGAGGTCGTGGAGACCGAGGTGCCGGAGCCCGGTGCGCGGCAGGTGCGGATCAAGGTCGCGGCGGCCACGCTGAACCCCGTGGACGCGGGGGTGCGGGCCGGTGTCTTCGGGGGCGCGGGCAAGCGGATCGGACTGGGCTGGGACGTGGCCGGGACGGTGGACGCGGTGGGGGTGGCCGGTTCGTGGAGCGTGGGGGACGAGGTGGTGGCCCTGGACTACGGCATGGTCAAGCCGCTGGGCACACATGCCGAGTACGTCGTCGTGGACACCGGCGCCGCGGCCCTCGCGCCCGCCACGGTGGACGCCGTGCGGGCGGCGACCCTGCCGCTGAACGCCCTGACGGCCGCGCAGGCCCTGGACCGGCTGGAGCTCGCGCCGGGTGAGTCGCTGCTGGTGACGGGTGCGGCGGGGGCGGTCGGCGGCTACGCGGTCCAGCTCGCCGCGCACCGGGGGATACCGGTGACCGGGCTGGCGCGCGAGGGCGACGAGGCGTTCGTGCGGTCGCTGGGGGCGACGGGTTTCGTCAGTGGCGTGGTCGCGGACGGGGGCTTCGACGCGGTGCTGGACGCCGCCGTCCTCGGTGCGCCGGCTCTGGCGGCGGTGCGGGACGGGGGCCGGTACATCGGCGTCATCCCGCAGGCCGAGCCCGGTTCCGTGCGGGGGGTGCGGACCGGCGCGGTCGAGGTGAGCGCCGACGGTGCGCGGCTCGCGGAGCTGGTGCGGCTGGTGGACGAGGGGGTGCTGACGACACGGGTGGCGGAGACGTTCGCCCTGGAGGACGCGGCGAAGGCACACGCCCGGCTGGACGGGGGCGGTGTGCGGGGCCGGCTGGTGCTCGTGCCCTGAGCGTTGAAGCTCCTAGGGCTCGGCGCGTCCGGCCCGGGTCTCCGCCGCGTACGCCGTGGGCGGTACGCCCACCGTCGCCGTGAAGTCCCGTACGAGGTGGGCCTGGTCGGCGTAGCCGAGGTCGGCGGCGAGGGCGGCCCAGTCGATGTCGTCGCGGGTGCCGGCCTGTTCCAGGGCCTCGTGGATGCGGTAGCGGAGGATGACCCACTTGGGGCTCACGCCGACCTGGGTGGCGAACAGCCGTTGCAGGGCCCGCACCGACAGGCCCTCGGCGCGGGCGAAGTCGCCGACGCGGCGTACGGTGCGGTCGGCGCGGATGCGCCCGACGAGGTCGACCGCGAGGTCGGCCTGCGGGTCCGGGTCGTGGGGGAGGGCGAGCAGGAAGGCGTCCAGGGCGGTGACCCGGGCGCGGTCGCCGGCGGGGGTGACGACTGAGCGGGCGGTGTCGCCGGTGATCTGCGGGAAGACCTCCTGGGCGGGCAGCGCGCGGCCCGTCCACCGGGAGACGGGCACGCCGGGGGTGCAGGGGCCGAAGCCGCCGGGGCGGAACTTCACCCCGCAGACGCGGCCCCGTCCGGTCAGCTTCCTCGTGTAGAGGTCGAGGGCGACGCCGGTGAGCTCGGCGTAGGGCGGTCCGTCGGCCTCGTCCCACTGGAAGGTGAGGTTGACGGACGGGTGCGGGACGATGTGGGAGGCGTAGGGCGCGGGCAGGTCCCAGTCGATGAGCCAGTACCACTCGACGTACCGGCGCAGGGGCTCGGCGGGCTCGTGGCGGCGGAATCGGACGCGGTCGAGCAGTCCGGACGGGTCGACGATCCCGCGGGTGTCGTGGCGGGGTGCCTCCATGGCCGGATCGTACGTCGCGTTTGTTCAAGAGGGGCAGCCTTCCGCCTGCCTACGGTCGGGGCATGGACACGAACATGGTGAGGACCCACGGCATCGGTGAGCTGCTGGCGCTGGCGAGGGAGCGGGCGGTGCCGGTGGTGCGGGGCATTCCGGATACGGCGCTGACCGCTCCCACGCCCTGCGCCGAGTACGACGTGCGCGCCCTGGTCGATCACCTCTTCCAGGTGGTCGTGCAGTTCCAGCGGCTGGCCGAGAAGGAGGCGGCGGACTTCGGGGAGACGCCCGGTGTGGTCGCGTCGGACCCCGGCTGGCGTGAGCGGTTCGCGCGGGAGGCGGACCGGCTGGTGGCGGCCTGGTCGGCGCCGGGCGCCGAGGAGGGCACGACCGGGGCTATGGACATGCCTGCGCGGCTGGTGGGCTCGATGGCGCTGCTCGACCTGACGGTCCACGTGTGGGACCTGGCGCGGGCGACGGGCCAGGACTTCCCGGGGGCCGACGAGGCGGTCGTGGCGGAGCTGACGGCCGCGGTGGCCGAGCTGGCGCCGACGGCTCGGAAGATGGGCATGTTCGGGGACCCACTGCCGGAGGGGGCCGACACGCCGGTGTTCGACCGACTGCTGGCACGCACGGGGCGGGATCCGGGCTGGGGGTAGGGGGGCAGCGGACCGGCCGCACCCCGCTGGGAGGGGTGCATCAGCCGGGCCGCGCGGGAATAGCCACCGGCCGGCTGTCGTTCTCCGGGTATGGTTGAAGCGTAAACTACCTGGAGGGTGAGCGACCATGCAGTTCGGGATCTTCAGCGTCGGCGACGTCACGCCCGACCCCACCACCGGCCGGACACCGACCGAGCGCGAGCGGATCAAGGCCATGGTCGCCATCGCGCTGAAGGCCGAGGAGGTCGGGCTCGACGTCTTCGCGACCGGCGAGCACCACAACCCGCCCTTCGTGCCCTCGTCCCCCACCACGATGCTCGGCTACATCGCGGCCCGCACCGAGCGGCTGATCCTCTCCACGGCCACCACCCTGATCACCACCAACGACCCGGTGAAGATCGCCGAGGACTTCGCGATGCTCCAGCACCTCGCCGACGGCCGGGTCGACCTGATGCTGGGCCGCGGGAACACCGGCCCGGTCTACCCCTGGTTCGGCCAGGACATCCGGCAGGGCATCAACCTCGCCCTCGAGAACTACGCCCTGCTCCGCCGCCTGTGGCGCGAGGACGTTGTCGACTGGGAGGGCACGTTCCGCACGCCCCTGCAAGGCTTCACGGCCACACCCCGCCCGCTCGACGGCGTACCCCCGTTCGTCTGGCACGGCTCGATCCGCTCCCCGGAGATCGCCGAGCAGGCCGCGTACTACGGCGACGGCTTCTTCCACAACAACATCTTCTGGCCGGCCGACCACACCAGGCGCATGGTCGAGCTCTACCGCGAGCGCTACGCCCACCACGGGCACGGCACCCCCGAGCAGGCGATCGTCGGACTCGGCGGGCACGTGTTCATGCGGAAGAACTCCCAGGACGCGGTGCGCGAGTTCCGGCCCTACTTCGACGTCGCGCCGGTGTACGGGAACGGGCCGTCGCTGGAGGACTTCACGGCGCAGACCCCGCTGACCGTCGGCACCCCCGAGCAGGTCGTCGAGAAGACCCTGGCCTTCCGCGAGTACGCCGGCGACTACCAGCGCCAGCTGTTCCTCATCGACCACGCCGGGCTGCCGCTGAAGACCGTGCTGGAGCAGATCGACCTGCTGGGCGAAGAGGTCGTACCGGTGCTGCGCAAGGAGTTCGCCGTCGACCGCCCGGCGGACGTGCCGGACGCCCCCACGCACGCCTCCCTCCTCGCCCGCGACCGGCGGTGAGCGGACGGTAGGACCCGCCCGGCGGGCCGCCCCGCCCCGGTGAGAGGGGAGTAAGAAGGACGCCCCGGCGCAGCGCACACCGCCTGGGGAGCCGGGCGGCTTGGCACACTGGACGCGTGCCCCATACCGTGCTGCTCGCCGAAGACGACCGCGCCATCCGCAACGCCCTGGAGCGTGCCCTGACCCTGGAGGGCTACCAGGTCATGGCGGTCGCCGACGGTGTCGAGGCACTCGCGCAGGCCCACCGCAACCGCCCGGACGTGCTCCTGCTGGACGTGATGATGCCCGGCATCGACGGGCTCCAGGTGTGCCGGGTGCTGCGCGCCGAGGGCGACCGCACACCGGTGCTGATGCTGACGGCCCTCGTCGAGACCGCCGACCGGATCGCCGGGCTGGACGCGGGCGCCGACGACTACGTGGTCAAGCCCTTCGACGTGGAGGAGGTCTTCGCCCGGCTGCGCGCCCTGCTGCGCCGCGTCAGCCCCGTGGAGGCCGCGGGCCCTCCCGTGGCCGAGGCGCCCCGGGCGCTCCCGGAGCGGTTCATCGAGGCGGCCGGCATCCGCATGGACCCGCAGGCACGCCGGGCCTGGCGCGGCCCACGCGAACTGGAACTGACCCGCACCGAGTTCGAACTGCTGGAACTGCTCGTGCGCAACGCCGGCATCGTCCTCGACCACTCCACGATCTACGACCGCATCTGGGGCTACGACTTCGGGCCCGGCTCGAAGAACCTCGCCGTCTACGTCGGCTACCTGCGCCGCAAGCTCGACGAGCCGGGCGCCCCCCAGCTGATCCACACGGTGCGCGGCGTGGGTTACGTGCTGCGGGAGGACTGAGTGGCCCGCCTGCGCCTGCCGGCCGGGCGGCGGCCCAGACTGGTCTCCCTGCGCACCACGTTCGCCGTGTCGTTCGCGGCGGTCACGGCGGCCGTGACGATCCTGGTCGGCATCCTGTCCTACAGCGCCGCCGCCCGGCTGGTGCGGGTGGACCAGCAGACGGTGTTCGACGAGGTCGTGCAGGACCTGCGCGACGAGGTGCGGCAGAATCACATGACGCCCGGCGACTTCTCGTCCGCCGCGCCCGGCCACGACCTCGTCCGCCCCGCCCGCACCGATGTGCAGGTGCTCGGCCCGGACGGGCACGTCGTCGACGCGGGCAGCCCGGGGCTGCCGGTCACCGGCGCCGACGCGCGGATCGCCGCCGAGCGGCCGTCCGGGCAGGTGGTCGTGCACAAGGACGTCGACGTGGGCAGCGACGTCTACCGCGTCGCCACCGTCTCGCTGGGCGGCGGGCGGGGCGCGGTGCAGGTCGCGCAGGAGTTCAGCGACGTCGAGGACCTGCTGCGGGCGCTCCAGCAGCGAACGCTGCTGCTGATGGCGGCCGTGGTGGTCGGCGCCGGGCTGTTCGGCTGGTGGCTGGCCCGGCGGATCACCCGCCGCCTGGTGGTGCTCACCGACGCCGCCGAGGACGTCGCCCGCACCCGCAGGCTGGGCATCCAGGTGCCGGTGGCCGGTCATGACGAGGTGGGACGGCTCGGCCGGGCCTTCGACCGCATGCTGGGCCGGCTCGCCCAGTCCGAGGAGGACCAGCGCCGCCTGGTCCAGGACGCGGGCCACGAACTGCGCACCCCGCTGACCTCGCTGCGTACGAACATTTCCCTGCTGCGCCGCATCGACGAACTCCCGCCGAAGGCCCGCGATGAACTGGTCGCGGATCTGGGCCAGGAGGCGCGCGAGCTGACCGACCTGGTCAACGAGCTGGTGGACCTCGCGGCCGGGCAGTCCGACACCGAACCGCCGCGCCGTGTGGACCTCGCCGACATCGCCGAGGAGGTGGTGGGGGTGGCGCGGCGCCGCAGCGGCCGGGAGATCCGGCTGCGCGCGAGCGGCGACACCACGACCGACGGGCGGCCCGGGATGCTGACCCGGGCCCTGTCCAACCTCGTCGAGAACGCGGTGAAGTTCGACCAGGGCGGCCGGTCACCCGTCGAGGTCGTCGTCGCCGGGCCCGCCCGGCCCGGCACCATCCGGGTCGAGGTCCTGGACCGCGGCCCGGGCATCACCGATCACGACCTCGCCCGTGTCTTCGACCGCTTCTACCGCGCCGCCGACGCCCGCTCCCTGCCGGGCTCCGGCCTCGGCCTCTCCATCGTCCGCGAGGTGGCCCTCGCGCACGGGGGAGCGCCGTTCGCCCACCGGCGGGAGGGCGGCGGGACGGTGATCGGCTTCACGGTGGGCGGGGGAGCGTGACCGGCGCCGCCCGGCGATCCCGCTGGAGGCACCGGCGCTACTCCGCTATCCCGCTGAAGCCCACCACCCCGTGCACCGTCGCCCGCACCAGGTACTCCCCGGGCACCGAGTTGCGCTCCCCGTACCGCTCGGCCAGGTCCTCGCCCATGTAGCGGGCGCCGATCCGGGTGGCCCAGTGGCGCAGCTCCCCGGGGTCGTCGGTGAGCCGCGCCGTGCAGTCGAGCATCACGTACCCGTACGGCGGCTCCTGGTCGTCCACGCACAGCGCGAACCGCGGGGAGCGCCGCAGCGCCCTGGCCTTGAGGGAGGCGTGCCAGGTGGTGAACAGCAGCTGTGTCCCGGCCTCGGGGGTGTCGTCCAGGAGGAACCAGACCGGGGTGACGTGGGGGCGCCCGTCCTCGCGGTGGGTCGCCAGCTTGCCCGTGCGGGTGCCGGTGAGGACGAACGGCCGCCACTGCTCCTCGGTCATCGGCCTCACGCGGCGACCGTCTCCGCCGCCGGCATCGCCACCGCCGACACCCGGAACGCGGTGGCCGTCTCCTTCAGCGCGGCCTCCACCTCCCCGCTGGCGCGCCCGCGGAAGCGGAACCGTCCGCCGACGTGCTCGTAGTAGGCGTCCGCGAGCGGCAGCACCTCGCCCACGCCGAGCAGGGCCTCGGCGTAGGGGCCGGGGGTGCGGCCGGTCATCGGCGTCACCTCGGTGATGCGGCAGGGGCGCGCGGCCGGGGCCGGGATCAGGAGGTAGCCGCCGAACTCGCGCTCCGGCTTGGGCGATCCGGGCGGCAGGGGGCGGCCCAGCTGGAAGCGGAAGGCCGCGTGCATCAGGTCGTAGTCGTGCACCTCGCGCCACACGAAGGCGATCTCGGCGCCGCCGACCCGCGCCCCGACCTCCAGGAAGCTGACGTGCGGCCGGCCCGCGACGGTGTCGACGAACACCTCCAGATGGAAGACGGTCGCCTGCCCGGTGAGGGCCTTCAGCGCCTCGACGGCGTAGGCGCCGATCGCCGCGAGGACGGTGTCGTCGTCCTCCTCGACCGAGCCGAGGAAGTTGCCGGTGCGAAAGCCCAGGCAGGTGTTGACGTACCGGGACGCGGTCCAGTGCAGCAGCTCGGAGCCGGTGAAGACGCCGTCGACGTGGTAGATCCGGCCCGCCTGGAAGCGCTGCACGAGCAGCGGGTCGCCGGTGAAGTCCAGCCGGGGCACGTCCTCGGGCCCGTCGAGGCGTACGACGCCCTCGCTGCAACTGCCCCGGGTGGGCTTCACCACGAGCGGCCAGCCGTGCTCCCGGCCGAAGTCCAGGACGCTCCGGGCGTCGGGCGCGAGGGCGAAGTCCGGTACGTCGAGACCGGCTTCGGCGACCGCGGTGGCCATCAGGAACTTGTCGCGGAACGGCTCCAGGAACGCCGTGCGCGGGCCCGGGCAGTCCCACTCCTCGCGCAGGGCCGCCGCGACCAGCAGGTCGTCCTCCTTGAGGGTGACGATGCCCTGCGGCGGCCCGTACCGGGCGGCGAGCAGCCGGGTCGCGGCGCGTACGGCGTCCAGGTCGTCGGTGCGCTCGACCAGGACGGTGTCGACGGCGGCCTCGGGTACCGAGGACAGGCCGACCTCGGTGGTGATGTACGAGACGTGATGGGTGGTGTGGTCCACGTACGCCGCGTAGCGGGCGTAGCTCTCGCGCCACCGGTTGATGACGACGAGGTGCGGCTTCCGGTCGCCGGACATGCTCACTCCTGTCCGGCCAGCTCGTACATGCCCTCGCCGTCGAGGTAGTGGATGGTGCCGATGTCGCGCATCACGACCTCCTCCATCTCGTGGAAGAGCCGGACGAAGCCGACGTAGGTGAAGTCGCAGGTGGTGGGCACGATCTCGCCGCCGACGGGGACGAACTGCGAGAAGTCGTAGAAGCTCTCCAGCTTCTTGATCTCCTCGATGTGGCGCAGTCCGGCGAGGCGGCCGCGGACCGGGGAGACCAGGCCGACGGAGGCGAAGTGCTGCTTGATCGTGTAGTCCTGGGCGTGCCGGGCCCGGAAGCGCTCGGGGCGGACGTAGGCGTCGGCGGCCCAGTCGAAGGGGGACTCGCCGGTGGCCTTGCGGACGTAGTACGGCAGGTCGCCGCCGCAGATCCGGGCGCCCATCTCGATCAGCACCGGCCCCTCGGGGGTCAGCTTCAGCTCGATGTGCGCCGGGCCGTGCCGCACGCCGAGGGCGTCCAGGACGCTCAGCGCGTACGGGACCAGCCGGTCCTGCACGTCGCCGCGACGGGGCAGCAGGTAGACGGAGTTGGAGATGTCGTGCACGCCGTTCACCGAGATGCGGGTGGTGGCGATGATGTCGGTGACGTGGTGGCGGCCGTCCCGGCTGACGGTGTTGATCATGTACTCGCCGCCGTAGAGGTACTCCTGGGCGACGACGCCCTCGTTGCGCTGCGAGAACAGGTTGTCGGCGCCGGTGAGTTCGAGGAACGCGGCGGCGCTGTCCTGCGGGGTGTCGCAGAACCGGATGCCGTCGTTGCCGGCGCTGGACAGGGGCTTCACGACGACGCGGCCGCCGTGCTCCCGGTGCCAGGCCTCCAGTTCGTCGGCGCTGGTGGCCAGCAGCTGGCGGGCGCCGCGCAGCCCGGCCGCCTTGATCGTCTCGATCATCGTGAACTTGTCGCGGCGGGCCTTGCTGAGGGCGGTGCCGTTGGCGGTGGGCAGGCCCAGCGCCTCACTGAGCCGGTCGGCGAACTCGACGCCGTACTCGTGCCCGGCCATGACGGCGACCGGCTCGTAGGCGCTCACCCGGCGCAGGGTGTCCTCGAAGTCCCCGTGGTGGACGATGTTGTCCGCGTAGAGGGACAGGTCGAGCGTGGCGGCGAAGGCCGCCGGCGGTTCGGGGGTGCTCTGCACGCGCACGCACTCGTAGCCGGCGTCGCGGAACTCCGGCGGGTAGAACCGCGCCGTGCCGAAGGCGTCGACGAGGACGACATGACCCTTGGTGCTCATCACTGCTCCTTGATGCGTCAGGGGGTTGTGAGGTGGGGCGGGCGGCCGTGCGGCGGCTCAGGCCTTCGCTTCGGCCAGGGCCGCGTGGTCCGGTTCGGTCTCGGTGCTCGCGGTGGGGCGGCGGCCGAGCCAGAGGTGCCCGGTGAGGGCGAGGGCGGACAGGGCGGCACCGGCCAGGCCGATGACCACGAAGGCCCAGCGGGGCCCGGCGGAGTCCTGGACCGCGCCGGACAGGGCGGGTCCTGCGCTGTTGCCGACGGTGAGGGCGGCGCTGTAGCAGCCCATGACGACGCCGCGGGAGCCTTCCGGGGCGAGGGCGCTGGCCGCGCTGCCGGTGGAGGCGAACGCGGGCGAGCACAGGGCCGCCGGGAGCACCATGGCGAGGCAGAGCAGCCGCCAGTCGCCGGTCGCGAAGCCGCCGACGACGGTGGTGAGGCCGACCAGGCCGGCGATGACGGCGAATCCGGGCGGGCGCTTGATGGTGCCGTAGACGAGGGCGCCGATCAGCGAGCAGAACCCGCAGACGGTCAGGACCAGGCCGGAGAACTCCAGCTGGCCCGCGTGCCGCAGTCCGCCGACGATGGCCGTCTCGTACCCGGCGGTGGCCAGGGTGGTGGCGGTGGTCGCCATGAGGACGGGCACCAGGGCGGGCGTGAACCACTGCCGGAACGTCGGCTTGGGCGGCTGGGCGCCGGTGGCGGACGGGGACGTGGTCGCCTTCACCGCCGGGTCGAGCAGGGCGAGTCCGATCCCGGCGAGGCTGATGATGACGCCGAGTCCGCGCATGGAGGCCGTGCTGGAGACGGCGGTGGCGACGGTGACGCCGAGGGCGGGGCCGACCATGTACGAGATGTTGGAGGTCATGGCGTCCAGGGCGAAGGCCGCGTTGCGGTCCTCGTCGGGGATGGCCACGGCCAGCCGCAGCCGCACCAGGGCGAAGCCGGGCAGGTTGAGCAGCCCGACCGCGAGCGCGCCGGCGATCAGTCCCTCGTAGGGCAGCAGCGGGCCCAGGCCCCAGAACAGCACCTGGGCGGCGACCGAGGCCAGCAGCACCGGGCGGGCCCCGTGCCGGTCCATCATCCGGCCCTGGAGCGGGCCGCCGATGCCGACGCCGACGGTCCAGGCCGTGATGACCAGCCCGGCGGCGCCGAACCCGCGGTCCAGGCCGAGGACGACCGCGAGGTTCAGGACGACGGGGATCGCCACCACGGCGATCTTGGAGAACAGGCCCAGGAGCATCAGCGATCCGATGCCCTGATGGGCCAGCACCTTGCGATACGTTTTCATGTTCATGTCACTGAACCGGTTCCGTCGGATCGGGCGCGGCGGCTCCCACCGCCCGGGCGATCTGCGCGAGCAGCGCCTCGTCGGTGAACCGGTGCCGCCGCCACAACGAGGCGAGCCTGCCGGGCAGTTCGGCCCGGTCGTCGAGTGCGCAGGTGAGGATGATGTTGGGGTGCCGTACGCCGTCGATGGTGAGTGTCTGGGTACGGACGACGTCCAGCTCGCGCGTGGCGTCGCGGACGAACTCCGGTGTGGGGTCGTGGATCGGGAACTGCAGGCACACCTGCCGCACGGGTGCCACGGTCGGCACGCCGGGCGCGGGCCAGCCGCCGTCCAGGATCGACAGCAGACAGTCGTAGGTGTTGAAGCCGGAGGCGGCGACGCAGGGCGTGGTGGTGCCGGTGACCCGGGGGTTGATCTCCAGGATCCGGTAGCGCCCGTCCTGGTAGATCATGTCGATCCCGATGGCGCCCTGAAGGTCCAGCGCGCGGCACAGCGCCCGGAGCTTGTCGGCGACGGGCGCGAACGCCTCGTCGTGCTCGGGGCGCGGGGCGGCGTAGCGCAGCCGGCCGAAGTTGAAGACCGGTCCGGCCTCGGCCGGGCCCTGCCAGACCCGGGGCTGCACCACGTAGGTGCCGTGGGCGCCCACGACTTCCACCGAGCAGATCTCCCCGGAGACGCACTGCTCCAGAATGAAATTGCCGTCGTGCGGCCGGGCCAGATGGTCCTGGAGTTCACTCTCGTCGGATATCGCCACCATGCCGACACCCATGCAGTCCCACAACGGCTTGCTGATCAACGGATATCCGAGGTCGGAAGCCTGCATCAGAATGGAGTCGACATAGGCGGGGATCCGCAGTCCGCGGCCGGCCAGCACATCGCTGTCGACGAGGATGCCGCCGGGTATGTCGAAGCCGTGCTCCCGCAGCAGGCCCTTCGTCTCCCACTTGTTGGAGGCGAGGTGCACGGCGGCCAGGCCGTGGCCGACCATGGGGATGCCGACCGGCTCCAGGATCCGCTTCACCACCGCGTCACGCAGGGCGTTCTCGTCCGCTATGGACAGCGACACCACGCCGTCGGCGGACCAGTCGATCACCTTCTTGGCGAGCTCCGCCGGCGAGATGTCACCGGGCAGCTTCTCGGCCGCACCCGGAAAGTCCTCCGGTCCGCAATCGCCGTCCGTGTAAAAGAGCTTGGCTTCTATTCCCTCCCGTTCGAACCGCGACTCAAGACTTGTGAGATAAGGCTTGGTCTGCTGAATCTCGATGGATCGCAGGAAAGCGATTCGGCGCATTCTTCACCCTTTCGGGGGGCCATGGCCGCACAGCCATGCCGATTCGTGCAGCGCGATACGAGGATTCTGGCAGCGTTCCCGCGCCGAACGGAGAGATAATCGGTGGCCCAAGGTGGCCTGACCGGAAGAGGAAGCCGACGATGGAGCGTTCGGGAACACAGCAGCGGGAGCCGGAACCGGCGCTCCGGCAGGGCTCGCTGCTGCTCTACGAGTGGACCCTGCGCCACGGCGCGCTCCATGACCCCGGTGCAGCCGCCGCCGAACTGAGCATGTCCGAAGGGGAGTTGAGCATAGCCCTCGACGACCTGGCACGGCACGGTCTGCTTCAGCGGCTCGGCGAGGACGGCGCGTGGACCGCGGTGGACCCCACCGTCGCCGAGGTGACCGCACGGGCCCCGCTGGAACGCGAGATACGCGAACGCCAGCGGGAGTTGACCCGGCTGCACACCCGACTCCGGCCGCTGGCCGCGCTGTTCGCCGAGCACTCCCGCAGCGGGCGCAGGTCCGACCGGCTCCGGCAGGTGGACAGCCCCGCCGAGGTCCGGCGGGAGCTGTCGGCGATGACCCGGCTGTGCACGGAGGAGATGGTCAGCATCCAGCCCGGCGGCGGCCGCAGCCCCAACACGCTGCACGGGATCGTCGCCGAGAGCGTCGGGATGCTGGAGCGGGGGGTGCGGGTGCGCACGCTCTACCAGCACACCGCGCGGGCCAGCCTCACGACCCAGACGTATGTGCGTGCCGTGTCGGCGGCGGGCGCGCGAATCCGCACCACCGCCGAGGTGTTCGACCGGGTCATCATCTTCGACCGGGAGACCGCGTTCGTTCCGCAGCCCCGGGTGGAGGGCCGCCCGCCGGGCGCGTCGATCGTCACCGACCCGACCGTGGTGGGCTTCCTCTACCGGATGTTCGAGACGCTGTGGCGGTCCGGCCGGCCCTTCGACCTCGACGAGGTGAACGGCGGACGGCTGACCGAGCAGGGCGAGAGCGCCCAGGACCGGCTGGCCTCCGACGATCTGAAACTGGCCATCCTGCGGCTGATGGCGGCCGGCCTCAAGGACGACGTGATCGCCCGCCGCCTCGGCATGGCACCCCGCACCCTGCGCCGCCATCTGCGGGACATCACCGACGAACTCGACGCGGAGAGCAGGTTCCAGGCCGGATACCGCGCCTGGCGTCTGGGGCTGCCCCTGGAGGACGGGGCCGGAGAGGACACGCCGGGGGAGCACGGGGGGCCCGGGGAGCGGACGGTGGACCCGTCGGGCTGACCGGAAGTCGCCGGTCCGCCGGAACACGGCCCGGGCGTTACGCTGCGCGATTGTCTGCACGCGGACAGGTGGGAAGGGGTTACACTCTCGCGGGTTTGCGACTACCGACCTCACTCCGGGGGAGTTGGCGATGAGTCCAGCAAAGTCCGTGGTCCCGATACCCAGCACCAAAGCCCGCTCGACCTACGTCGAGTTGCTGCGCAAGGAATGGCACGGGCAGTCGGGCGGCAGTACCGATCCGGTCCGCCGGGAGGACCGCGACCTCGACGAGGGCACGCTCGGCGAGCTGTTGGCGATGGGCATGGTCAGTCAGGATCCGGCCGCACCCGAGCAGGTGTCCGTCGTCGACCCCGGCGTGGTGGAGGCCCGGCTCGGGGCGCTGCTGCGGTCCACGGCCCTGACCATGCTGGACGAGGCCCGCAGCCTGACCGACCTGTTGCAGCCACTGATCGCCGAGTCGCGCAGGGGCCCGCGCCCCCAGGACGGCGAGCCCATCGTCCGTATCGAGGGCAAGGCCGCGATCAGCGCGATCGTCAACGAGTCGGTGCAGCAGGCCACCAAGGAGCTGTTCACCGCGCAGCCCGGTGGCGGGCGGCCCAAGGACACGCTGGAGAAGGTGCGGATCCAGACGGCCGAGCTGCTCGGCCGGGGTGTGGAGGTCCGCACCCTGTACCAGCACACGGCCTGGCACGACAGCCCGACCCGGCAGTACGTGGCCGACATGACCGCGCTCGGCGCGCAGGTGCGGACCATGGACGAGCTGTTCGACCGGCTCATCGTCATCGACCGCAGCGTGGCCTTCATCCCGGCCGACAACGAACGCGACCAGGCGGTGATCATCCGGGAGCCGGCCGTCGTACGGTTCCTCGTGGGCGTGTTCGAGCGCAACTGGGTGCGGGCGAAGCCCTTCGAGGGCTCCCGTACGCCGAACGAGTCCAGCCACATCAGCGGGGTGCTGCGCGAGACCATCATCCGCTGCCTGATCAACGGCGACAGCGACACGGCGATCGCCAAGCGGATCGGCTTGAGCACGCGGGCCTACGCCACCCACCTCGCCAAGCTGAAGTCCGAACTCAAGGCGGAGACCCGGTTCCAGCTCGGCTACCAACTGGGCATGCTGGCGGCCCGCTCGACGGACCCGGGAGACATGCCGGGGCTGTGAGCCCCGGGCACACCGAAGGCCGCGAGCGAAGAGACGCTCGCGGCCCTGAGGGGTACGGGTTCGACCGAGACGGCCCCGGCCGCCCGCGACCCTCCGCCCACGCCGAACGATGGACGCGGCTTGCGCGATCTCCGACGGTTCCGGCGGTGGGGCGCAGCTCATGCGGCCGGTTTCCGGCGTCGGCTACGGGTCATGCGGCCGGTTTCCGGCGGTCGGCCGGGGGGGGGGGCTACCACTGGGGGGGGGCTACGACTGGGGGCGAGGGGTTCGGCCCGCGGGATCTCGGCCGGTTCCCGGTGGGCGGTCGCGTTCACGGCGTCGTTGCCGGCGGCCGGTTTCGCCGGGGCCCGTGGCTTCTACGGTCGGGTCCCCGCCGTCGGCCGGAGCTGTGCCGGGTCGGCCCCGGCGGACGGCGTCGACGCCGACGCGGGGTCGAACTCCGGTTCCGACACCGGATCCGCGGCCGGAACTGGCGTCTCCGTCCCCCACCGGCGCCCCGCCGCGAGCAGGTGGTAGCCCAGCAGCGTCACCACCGTGCCCAGTGCGATGCCGCCGACCGAGAAATCGCCCAGGGTGACCGTGACCCCGCCGATGCCGAGGACCGAACCGGCCGCGATCGGGACCAGGTTGACCGGGTCCGAGAAGTCCACCCGCGCCTTGATCCAGATCTTCGCGCCGAGCAGCCCGATCATCCCGTACAGCACCACCGTGATGCCGCCCAGCACCCCGCCGGGCGTGGCCGCGATCAGCGCGCCGAACTTGGGGCAGAGCCCGAACGCCAGGGCCGCGCCCGCGGCCGCCCAGTACGCGGCGGTGGAGTAGACCCGGGTCGCCGCCATCACGCCGATGTTCTCCGCGTACGTCGTCGTGGGCGGGCCGCCGACCGCCGCGGAGACCGCGGTGGCCAGGCCGTCGCCGAGCACGGCACGCCCCAGCACCGGGTCGAGGTTCTCGCCGGTCATCTCGCCCACCGCCTTGACGTGCCCGGTGTTCTCCGCGATCAGCGCGATCACGCCGGGCAGCACCAGCAGCGCCGCGGAGATGCTGAAGGACGGGGAGTGCAGGGTGGGCAGCCCGAACCAGTCGGCGGAGGCGACCGAGTCCAGCTGCACCCGCTCGTGCGTGGTGACCTTGCCGTCCGGGCCGGGCGCGGTGATGGGGCCGGCCACCCGGTCAAGGACCCAGGACAGGACGTAGCCGAAGACGAGTCCGACGAACACGGCGAGCCGGCTCCAGAAGCCGCTCAGCAGCACGCCCGCCGCGATGACCACACCCATCGTGGCGAGCGCCGTCCACTGGTCCTGCGGCCAGTAGATGTCCGCCACCACCGGGGCCAGACTGAGCCCGATCAGCAGCACCACCGCACCGGCCACCACGGGCGGGAACGCCCGGTTGACCAGGCCAGGACCCATACGGTGGACGAGCAGCCCGACACCCGCGAGGACCAGGCCCGCGACGACGATCGCGCCGGTGACCTCGGCCGTGGTGCCGCCCGCCGCGCGGATCGCGGCGACCCCGCCGACGAACGAGGCGCTGGTGCCCAGATAGCTCGGCACCCGGCCCTGCACCACGAGCAGGAACAGCACGGTCGCCACACCCGACATCATGATGGCGAGGTTCGGGTCCAGGCCCATCACCACGGGGAAGACGAACGTCGCCCCGAACATCGCCACTACGTGCTGGGCACCCAGGCCCAGGGTGCGGGGCCAGGACAGACGCTCGTGCGGCAGCACCGCCGCTCCGGGCCCGGGCGCCCGCCCGTCACCGTGCAGCCGCCACCCCACGCCCAGCCTTCTGTGCGCCGGACCTTCGGTGTCCTTCATGGGATCTCTCCGGTTTCCGTCATGCCGCACGACGACGGCCACGAACTGGTGTACGAATCAAAGGGGGTGGGCCGCCGCCGACCGGATGCCGGTGCGAGCTGGGCTCAGGCCTCCACGTCGCAGTCGACCAGTGTCATGACGGCCTCGGCCCGCCGGTCGGCCTCCGCCGGAGCGTCCGCCGTGACGATCACATGGCCCACCCGGGTGTGCGTCGCCGCCGCCCCGCCGACCAGCTCGCCCGGGTCGACGTAGGAACGCGCGGCGGCCAGATGCGGGTTCAGGACGAGCCCCTTCAGGCCCCGGAAGGTGCCGTGCGCCGAGGTGTTGATGAAACGCAGCGCGGCGGCGCCCGGGCGCACCGGCCGCGCCGCCGGCTCCTCACCGAGCACGGCCTGCACGTACGCCTCGGCCAGGTCGACCCCGGTGGCGTGCTGGATCGCCTGGAGCACGGCCCCGTCGGGCGGGCCCGCGTCGATCTCGATGAGCACCGGTCCGTCCGCCGTCAGCTTCAGGTCGGTGTGCGCGATACCGTCCCGCAGCCCGAGCGCCCGCAGACCCCGCAGTACGGTGCCGGCCGCCCGGGCCGCCGTCCGCTCGTCCAGGCCGTGCGGCACGGTGTACCCGGTCTCCTCCCGCTCCCGGCCCTCGGTCGTGTACTTCCGGGTCAGCACCGAGTGGGTGCAGTTCCCCGAGTGCAGCACGCTCACCATGCTGTACTCCGGGCCCTCCAGATACTCCTGGGCGAGGGCCACCGTGTCGTAGGCCAGGCCGTAGGTAGCGTCCGAGGAGTGGTTCAGCGCCCGGCGCAGGGCCGGCCGGAGCTCCCCGGGTCCGTCCATCACGCTCACGCCCACCGACCCGGTGTTCTCCACCGGCTTGACCACCACGGGGTAGTCCAGGCCGGCCGCGGCCAGGCGCTGCT
This sequence comes from Streptomyces sp. NPDC007929, assembly GCF_042959065.1. Lineage (NCBI taxonomy): Bacteria > Bacillati > Actinomycetota > Actinomycetes > Kitasatosporales > Streptomycetaceae > Streptomyces > Streptomyces sp. NPDC007929. The sequence goes on from NZ_JBIBKD010000003.1 coordinate 62,042, forward strand.
CGGCGGCCTCGAAGGAGACCAGGGCGACGGTGCGCGCGCTGGGCACCCCGCTCCGCTGCAACGCCTGCGCCATCTGCCACTTGTGACGGCTGGCCGCCGCCAGGCTCACGGAGTGCCCCGGCGCGCCCAGCCGTACGGCGAGGGCGGCGGCCAGCGGCGAGAACTGCGCCCCGCTGACCGCCACCGCCCCGATGCCCTGCCGGTCGCAGTAGTCGGCGAGTTGGTCGACGGCCTGGTCGGCGGAGCGGAAGTCCGTGAAGACCACCCCGCCCAGCTCGCCGCGGGTCCCGGGACGGCACCGCTGGTACAGGTCCCGGTGTGTCGCGGCGTGCACGCTCACATCGAGGCGTCGCGCCGCCCGCACGATGCACTCGGCCGCCGTGTTCTCGACGCCGAGAAGCAGAGCTGCTCTGGCCACGTCATCTCACCTTGCTCTCACCGGTACCACCGCCGGGCGTGCGGGCTCCACCGTCAACCGCCGTACGCCCTGCTGAACTTCCCGGTGATGTAGTCGCCGGACCGTACCGACGCGTGCCTGGGCGGGTTGTCCGGCCCGGTACAGGTGGGGATGCACTCGATCAGCGCAGCGTAGGACGGCTGGTGGAAGAACGGCACCGAATACCGTTCCCTGTCGGCCAGTTCGCGCGGCGGGTTCACCACCCGGTGGACCGTGCTCACCCAGCGGTTGTTGGTCCAGATGGCCATCAGGTCGCCGATGTTGACCACGAACGAGCCCTCGATGTACGGCACGTCGAGCCAGTCGCCGTTCTTGTCCAGGACCTGGAGGCCGCCGGGGCCGTCGTCCTGGTACAGGATCGTCAGGCTTCCCCAGTCGCTGTGGATGCCCTTACGCAGCTGGCCCGGGGCCGGCGCCACGGTCTGCCGGGGGTAGTAGTTGGCCGTCAGGTTCGTCATGTGCCGGTCGATCTTGTCGTCGAACCAGTCCTCGGGCAGGTCGAGGGCGAGCGCGAACAGCCGCATGATGTCGGCGGCCAGGACCTCCATCGCCCCGTAGTACGACCGGTACGCCTCGGCGAAGCCGGGCAGCTCGGGCCAGCGGTTCGGGGTGGCCAGCGCCGGGTCGGCGTCGGAGGGCAGACGGTCCTGGCCGTCCGGCTCACCGAGCCGGTTGATCGTGAAGGTCTCCGAGACGTCGGGCAGGCTGCGCTCGCGCTCCACCTCGGCGTCGGAGTTGGAGGCGGCGAGACTGCCCTTGCGGCCGAAGCCGCGCATCAGCGGGTCCTCCGGGACCGCCAGCAGCTTCGCCTTCTCCTCGGCGGGCAGCGCGAAGAACTCGCGAGTGGCCCGGTACATGTCCCGGATGGCGTCCTGCGGCACCCCGTGCCCGACGATCACGAGGAAACCGCTGGTGCGGCAGACCTCGTCGATCACGGCGCCGAGCCGGCGGTCCGCCGCGGCCGACGACCGCGCCGAACTCAGGTCGATCACCGGGACGTAGCCCTCGACCACGGTCACCTCGGCGGTCCGGCCGACCGCGCTCTCAGCATTCAGTAGCGACATCGCTCCTACTCTCGATTTCAGCCCTGGCGAAGGGTGTCGGTCAGCCCCAGCGCGGCGGCGGGGGCTCCCAGTCCCGCACGAGGCGGAGGAACTCGGCCGCGTCCGCGACGGGCGCGAGGCTGCCGAGCTCCTCCTCGCGCAGGAAGCCGCTGAGGGACATACGGCAGGTCATGCGCAGCAGCCGGTCCCAGTAGCCCTCGACGTTCAGCAGCGTGACGGGCTTGTGGTGGGTGCCGAGCACCAGCCAGGCCCACACCTCGAGGATCTCCTCGGCGGTGCCCACCCCGCCCGGCAGCGCGATGAACGCGTCCCCGAGGTCGGCCATGAGCTGCTTGCGCTGGTGCATGGTGTCGACGACGTGCAGTTCGGTCAGGCCCCGGTGGGCGACCTCGGCGTCGACGAGATGGGTCGGCATGACGCCGGTGACCCGGCCGCCGGCGGCCAGCGCGGAGTCGGCGACCACACCCATGAGGCCCGCCGCTCCGCCGCCGTAGACGATCTCGTGGCCGGCGGCGACCATCTCCTTGGCGAACACGGCCGCCGCTTCCCGGTAGACCGGCCGGTTGCCCAGGGCCGATCCCGCGTAGACGGTGATACGCATGGCAGGGACCCCCTCCGGGTCAGGGGCTGACCCGGCCGAACTTCTCGAACGCCTCGTGGGTCAGCGGCATCAGACGGGCGAACTGCTCCTCCATCTGCTCGGCCACGACCTCGATCTCGCGCTGCGGGTGCGAGATGTACGCGGCGTCGGCGCGGTTGGTGCGCAGGCCCAGGAAATGCATCAGGGAACGGGCGTTGCAGGTCGCGTAGACGGTGGAGTACGTCGCCACCGGGAGCACCACACGGGCCAGTTCGCGGGCGATGCCGGCGTCCAGCATCCGCTGGTACTCGCGGAACGCGGCGCGGTACGCCTCACTCGTGGCGGTGCTCACCAGGTCGTAGTCCTGCTCGTCGCCCGGCACGTACTGGTAGTGGCCCGGCTTGCCGATCTGCTTCAGGGCACGCTCGCGGTCCGGTACGTAAAACACGCTCTTCAGGTCCTTGTAACGGGCACTCTCCTCGTTGAAGGACCACATTCGGTGCCGCATCATGTGCCGGATCGTGAAAATCGGCGCGTGCACCAGGAAAGTCATGGAGTTGTGCTCGAAAGGGCTGCCGTGGCGGCTGCGCATGAGATATCGGATGAGGCCGCCTATGTAATCGTCGCCGCGTTCCTCGCGGTGCGCCTCCTCGCCGGCCGTCGACACGCGTGCCGCGCGGACCACGCCGAGGTCGGACGCGGTGTGATCGACGAGCTCGACCGTGATCTCGCTGCGCAGCTCGATCTCGGGGGCGAGGACCGCGCTCTCGTCGGGGGCGGTTTCGATGGCCGGGCTGATCGTCATTGCGTTTCCCTCCGTTGACCTGGCTTGCTGTCGATGGGCTGCGGACGTGTGGGTCAGTCCCAGCCGTGGTCGTCGGGCGACTCGCCCGCGACGACCGTGGTGGCGGCGGGGGCACCGGCCGGACCGGTGACCGCGGGGACGGCGACGGCGGCGAGGAGGCCGGCGGCGGCCACGGCGGTCAGGGTGCGCAGACCGCGGGCGCGGGTGGCGGCCAGGTGAAGGGAGATCGTGCGGAGCATTTCGTTCCTCTTTCTCGTCCGGTGTTTTGAGCGGCTCCCCCGCTCGCAATGTCCATTCTTCGGACGTGACTGCTCCGCAATAAGGTCACACTTGTGCAGTGCGAAGGTGGGAATCCCTTGCAGGAACCTTCCGGCATATGCGAAGAGCCCCGTCGCCGGCGGCTGAGAACCGCTCCCCGGCGACGGGGCAACTTCGTTGAATACAACGCCTATCGGTCGAGTCCGCAGACCACCCTTCCGGGGCCGGCGGGGGCGGCGACCTGCACGCCGCGCTCCCGGTCGTGGATCTCACGCACGGCCACGGTCGCCGTCACCACGGCCGCCCGGGCCGCGCCCACCGCGTCCCGGGCGGCGGCCAGATCGCGCTCGGGCAGCCGCACCACGACATCCGTGGCGCACTCGATGAGATGCAGCGCGGCCCGGGCGAGCGAGTCGTCGCAGGGGTAGCTCTGCTCCACGGCACTGCGGGCGCCCTGCAGCAGGGCGGCCGCGCTGAGGGTCTGCTGGGGAGTGTCCAACTCGGTTCGCATACGGGCCTTCCTCGAAGTCGTTCGTACGGGGGCTGGACGCAGAATCGACACGACTGTGCTGGCGCATACCGTGCGCCCGGAAGGGTCATAGGCGTGCAGTGCAGGGTTGTGCAGGGCGGCGCCCGGCACTCTCGGACCGAGCCGCCCGCACTCTGGGACCGTGCCGCCCGGCACTCTCGGACCGTGCCGCCCGCACTCTCGGACCGAGCCGCCCGGCGCGGTCAGACCGCCAGCCACACCGCCCGGTCCGTCTCCAGCCGGCCGTCCTGGAGTGGGCCCGAGGCCAGCAGCACGGCCGAGTGCGCCGGCAGGTCGTACGGCTCGGCCGAGAGGTTGACCACGCAGACCAGCCCGGGTTCACGGGCGAAGGCCAGCACCCCTTCCGGCGCGTCCAGCCAGGTCATCGCGCCGTCCCCGAGGGCGGGATGGCCACGCCGGATTCGCAGGGCCTCCCTGTACAGCTCCAGCATCGAGTCCGGGTCGCCCGTCTGCCGCTCCACGGTGTGATCCGCCCAGGAGTCCGGCTGGGGCAGCCAGGGCTCGCCCGTGCCGAAGCCGTAGGGCGCGGTGCGGCCCGACCAGGGGATCGGGACACGGCAGCCGTCGCGGCCGCGGTCGGTGTGGCCGGATCGCTCCCAGGTGGGGTCCTGGAGGACGGACTCGGGCAGGTCCTCGACCTCGGGCAGGCCCAGTTCCTCGCCTTGGTAGACGTAGGCGCCGCCGGGCAGGGCCAGCATCAGCAGGGCGGCGGCCCGGGCCCGCCGGGTGCCGAGGGCGAAGTCCAGGTGCCCGTCGGGCCGGTAGCTCTCGTTGGCCACCCAGCGCCTGGCCGTGCGGCGGCCGTAGCGGCTGGGGTGGCGCATGACGTCGTGGTTGGACAGCACCCAGGTGGCGGGTGCGCCCACCGCGCCGAGCATGGAGAGCGAGCCGTCGATGACCGAGCGCAGTTCCTTCGGGTTCCAGCTCGACATCAGGAAGTCGAAGTTGAAGGCGGTGTGCAGCCCGTCGGGGCGGACGTACGCCGCGAGCCGTTCGGGGGTGTCCGCCCACGCCTCGGCGACGAAGGAGCGGTCGCCGGGGAACTCGTCGGCGACCTTGCGCCAGGACCGGTAGATCGCGTGCACCTCGTCGCGGTCCCAGTGCGGATGGTCCAGGTGGGGGCGGGGCCCCTCGTCGTCGGGGTCCCGGCGTGGCGGCAGGTCGGGCAGCTCCGGGTGCTTGATCAGCCCGTGGGCGACGTCGATACGGAAACCGTCGACGCCCCGGGCGAACCAGAACCGCAGGATCGACTCGAACTCGGCCCGCACCTCGGGGTGTTCCCAGTTCAGGTCGGGCTGCTCGGGCGCGAACAGGTGCAGGTACCACTCCCCGTCGGGCAGCCGGGTCCAGGCCGGGCCGCCGAAGCAGGACACCCAGTCGTTCGGCGGCCGGTCCCCGTCGGGTCCGCGCCCGGACCGGAAGACATAGCGCTCGCGCTCGGGGCTGCCGGGGCCCGCCTCCAGCGCCGCCCGGAACCAGGCGTGCCGGTCGGAGGTGTGGTTCGGCACGATGTCGGGGATCACCCGGATCCCCAGCTCGTGCGCCTCCTCGATGAGCCGCTCGGCGTCGTCGAGGGTGCCGAACAGCGGGTCGATCTCCCGGAAGTCGGCGACGTCGTAACCGTGGTCGGCCATCGGCGACTTGTACCAGGGGTTGATCCAGACGGCGTCCACGCCCAGCGACTTCAGATACGGCAGGCGGGAACGCAGGCCGGCGATGTCGCCGACCCCGTCGCCGTTGCCGTCGGCGAAGCTGCGGATGTAGACCTGGTAGATGACGGCACTGCGCCACCAGGGTGCGGTGGGGGACACGAGGCTCCTTCTGAGACGGGCGGAACTACGAGAGAAACGGGGCTACTTGGCCGCACCGGCGGTGAGCCCGGCGACGATCCGGCGCTGGAAGAGCAGCACCATGACGACCAGCGGGACGGTGACCAGGACACCGGCGGCCATCTGGCTGCCGAACGGCGTCTCGTAGGTCGTCGCGCCGGTGAACTTGGAGATGGCGACCGTGGCGGTCTGCATGCCGGGCTTGTTGGTCATCGACAGGGCGATGAGGAACTCGTTCCAGGCGCAGATGAACGTGATGATCGCCGTGGTGAAGATGCCCGGCGCGGCCAGCGGCACGATGACCCTGCGGAAGGCCTGACCGCGGGTGCAGCCGTCGACCATCGCGGCGTGCTCCAGCTCGTCCGGCATCTGCCGGAAGAACGTGGTCAGGTTCCACACCGCCAGTGGCAGCGCGAACGACATGCTCGGCACGATCATCGACTGGTAGGTGTTGATCCAGCCGATGTCCGTGAACAGCTTCAGCAGCGGCACCACGATCGACACCACCGGGAACATCGAGGTGGCGATGATCAGGGTCAGGATCAGCCGCTTGCCGCGGAACTCCAGCCGGGCCATGGCGTACGCGGTGAACGTGGCCAGCACCAGCGCCGCGGCGGTCGTGATCCCGGCGACGATCAGGCTGTTGAGCAGCGCCCGCCCGAAGCCCTGCGCCGGGTCGAACACGGCCCGGTAGTTCTCGAAGGACACCGGGGACGGCACGAGCGAGGTGTCGAAGATGTCGCTGGTGCGGCGCAGGCTGGAGACCAGCATCCAGTAGAAGGGGGCCAGACAGTAGGCCACCACCGCGGCGATCCCCGCGTACGACAGCCACCGCCGCCAGTCGACCGTGAGCCTCATGCCGCCACCCCCTTGCGACGGCGCCTTCCGCCGGTCCCGCCGCCGACGAGATCGGCCCCGAGCAGCCGGACGAACGCCAGCGCGATCAGGAACACATAGAGGAAGAGGATCACCGCGTAGGCGGAGGCCGGTCCGAAGCGGACGTTGGACGCCTCGTTCTGCGCGAGCATCGACAGCGTTTCCACGGAGTGCTTCTGCGCGCCGACGAGGATGTAGGGCAGGTCGAACATCCGCAGCGCGTCCATGCAGCGGAACAGCACCGCCACCAGCAGCGCCGGTTTCACCAGCGGCAGGGTGATGTGCCAGAACTGCCGCACCGGCCGCGCCCCGTCCATCCGGGCCGCCTCGTACACCTCCTTGGGGATCACCTGGAGACCGGCCAGCACCAGCAGCCCGATGAACGGCGCCGTCTTCCACACCTCGGCGACGATCACGGCGACCTTGGCGTGGAAGCCCTCGGTGGTCCACAGGATCTGCTGCCCGAGCAGCGCGTTGGCGACGCCGTCGCTGTTGAAGATCCACCGCCACAGCAGCCCGGAGATGGCCGTCGGCACCGCCCAGGGCACCAGGATCCCGGCCCGCACCAGCGCCCGGCCCCTGAACGCCCGGTGCATGATCAGCGCCATGGCCACACCGATCACGGTCTCCAGGCCGACGGTGACGACGGTGAAGAACGTGGTGTTCCAGAAGGCGTTCCAGAAGCGCGCCCCGGCCTCGCCGAAGATCTCGGCGTAGTTGCGCAGCCCTACGAACGGCTCGGTGTCGCTGATGAACCCGGTCGCCGGGTCCAGCCCTCTCGGCCCGTACAGCGACTCCTTGAGCGCCATGAGCGTCGGGTAGAGCACGACGACGGTCAGCACCAGCAGCGTGGGGGAGACGAGCAGCCCGGCCAGCCGCCCCGCACCCGCCGTCGCCCGGCCCCGCTTCGGCCCCGGCCGCGGTTCGCTCCGGACCTCGGCCGGTACGGCGGTCCCGCTCATGACCCCGGCCCTCACGGCGCCACCGCCTTCTTCAGCGCCTTCTGCAGGTCCTTAAGCGCCTGCGCGCTGCTCTTCTCCCCGCTCAGCGCGGCGTACGTCTCCTGCTGGATCGCCGACGTGACGTCGCCGTACTGCACCACCCGGGGGCGCGGGACGGCCCGCAGGACGGACTCCTTGAGCACCGGCAGGTACGGGTACCGCCCGATGAGCGCCTTGTCGTCGTAGAGGGAGGCGTACGGCGGGGCCACGGAGGCGTTCTCCAGGAAGGTCCTGGTGTTCTCCTCGCTGGACATGAAGGCGATGAAGTCCAGGGCCGTCGCCTTGTTCCGGGCGGTGGTGGAGACGGCCATGTTGTGGCCGCCGAGACTGGAGGAGCCGGGCCCGGTCAGGCCGGGCAGGGGCGCGACGGCGAACTTGTCCTTGATGCCGCTCTTCTGCGCCAGGGCGTACGCGTAGGGCCAGTTGCGCAGGAACACGAGCTTGCCGGACTGGAAGGCCTGCCGTCCGTCCTCCTCCAGGTAGGTGATGGCCTCCTTCGGGATGGTGCCGTCCTCGAAGGAACCGGCGAGGAAGTCCAGGCCCTTCTTCGCCTCGGGGGTGTCGACGTGCGGCGTGCCGCTGTCGTCGGTGACGGTGCCGCCCGCGGAGTTCACCGCCTCGGCGAAGTTCACCGTCAGGCCCTCGTACTTCTGGAACTGCCCCGCGTAGCAGGACATGCCCTGCGCCTCGGACAGCTTCTTCACCTTGGCGCAGGCGGCGGTCATCTGCGCCCAGGTGGTGGGGGGCCGGGCGACGCCCGCCTTCTTCAGCAGGTCGGTGCGGTAGTAGAGCAGGCCGCCGTCCGAGCTGCCCGGTACCGCGTACAGACCGTCGCGGTAGCGCGCGGTCTCCACCACCGGCTTCAGCATCCTCCCCAGCGGGAACCGCTTCTCGGGCAGCCGGTCGATCCACCGGTGGGCGGCGAACTCCGAGGTCCACACGGCGTCCAGGGACAGCACCGTGTAGGCGTCGGACTTCGTCTCCGCGTTCTGGATCATCTGCTGCCGCTGCGCGTCCGGGTCGGTCGGCAGCTGGATGAAGGTGACCTTCTCCTTCGGGTGCGCCCGGTTCCAGCGGTCGAGCATCGGCTGGACGGTGCCGGTGGTGTCCTTGCCGGCCACGTAGGTGATGGGACCGCGCCCTTCGAACGACGGCGGCCCGGCCTGCCCGGAGCCACCCCCGGAGGAGCCGCAGGCGGTGAGAAGGAGCCCGGCCGCGGACAGTGCGGCTGCTCTGCTGGTGGTTCTGGTCGTCACTGTCTCTCCTGGTCGTGCGGAACCGTGTCAGGTGTGGTGAGACTGCGTTGTCACGGCCATCATTCGGTGAACATGCAGGTCAAACCGGTTGCTGAGGACTCACTGGCTTACCGATGACCCCTGTCGGGACAACGTTTGCAAGCTAGGGGCGGGGCAGAGTCGAAGTCAATGCGTTACGCGGCGGTAATCGATGCGGGAGCACGAGTGAGACCTGGTGAAAGCGCTGTCACGAAGCCGGGCCGGAGAGCGAATCCCTGTGCTAACGTCCGCTCATGCCTCCAGCTCAACGGCACCCCACGATGGCCGACGTCGCCGAACGGGCCGGGGTCTCCACCTCCACCGTCTCCCGCACGCTGCGCGGCCTGTCCACGGTCTCGCCGGAGGTGCGCGCCCGGGTCGAGAAAGCCGCGCGCGAGATCGACTTCGCGGTCTCCCGCCAGGCCGCGAGCCTGGTCACGGGCAGGACCGGCACGGTCGCCGTGATGGTCCCGACGCTCAACTCGTGGTTCACGGGCTCCGCGCTGTCCAGCCTCGCCCCGCTGCTGCGGGCGGCGGGCCTGCAACTGAACGTCTACGAGATCCCGGACCTGACCGAGCGCACCGCGTTCTTCGAGACCCTCCCGGCCCGCCGCAACGCCGACGCCCTGCTGGTGTTCTCCTTCGACCTCACCGAGGAGGAGACGGCCCGGCTGGACGACCTCGGCATGCCGGTGATCTACGTCAGCCAGCACGTCGACGGACGCCCGAGCGTCTACGTCGACGACGTCGCCGGCGCCCTGCACGGCACCCGGCACCTGCTCAACCTCGGCCACCGGCGCATCGCCTTCGTGCCCACCGAGGGTGCGAGCGGCTTCACCTTCAGCTCCAACGAACGCCTGCTGGGCTACCAGCAGGCGCTCACCGAGGCGGGTGTGCCGCTCGACGACGACCTGGTGGTGTCCACCAGGACGGGCAGCAAGCGCGCCGCCGCCGAAGCCCTCGGCACCCTGCTGAGCCTGCGCGAGCCGCCGACCGCGATCTTCGCCGAGCAGGACGAGGTCGCCGTCGCCCTCGTCTGGAACCTGCGCAGGACCCGGATCGCGGTGCCCGAGCAGATCTCCGTCCTGGGCTTCGACGACCAGCCGCTGGCGGACTGGTTCGACCTGTCGACGGTGGCCCAGTCGCCCTCACAGATGGGCCGGCTGGCGGGGGAGCTGGCCCTGAAACTCATCGACGACGCGGGCGGCACAGGCGAGGCGGGGGGCTCGGGCGGCGCGGGTGGCTCGGGCACGGGCGACGCGGGGGGCCCGGGCGGCGACGCCGAGCGCCACATCGTCCTGCCGACGCACGTCATCCCCCGGGGAACGACGGCACCCGCGCCCGAACCGGCCGATCAGGCCCCGGGGGAGAGCGCGTAGGAGCCCGGCATCAAACGCCCGCGAAAACTGCCGGAACACGGCAATGAAACGGCCCCGGCCCGCGTGTGAGTATTCCGTCAAGCCGGAGTTCAGCGGCGGGCGAGGGGGGACAGCGCGCATGGTCTGGTTTCTCGGACCGGGCACCACGGGGGTCGCGCTGCTCGCCCTGCCGCTGCGCTTCGGCGGAAGCGGGCTCGGAACGGCCTGACGGACGCCCTCCCTATGGGAAGGATCACCCGTCAGATCTCCTGGGCGGGCCAGTCCAGCAACCGTGCGCCGATGACGGCTGTCTGCAGGGTGTAACGGTGCACGGGATCGGCGGGGTTGGCGCCGGTCAGCTGGTGGATGCGCTCCAGCCGGTAGGTCAGGGCCCGCACGCTCAGCGCCAGGCGCCGGGCCGCCTCGGCCGCCGTGCAGCCCGAGTCGAAGTACGCCTGGAGCGTGTTGAGCAGCGGCTCGGCACCGCCACGGGCACGCGTCAGCGGCCCCAGGGTGCTGAGCACGAGGTCGGCCATGGCCTGCCGGTCACGGGCGAGAACCGGGTAGACCAGCAGGTCGGCGGCGCGCACGACGGGATCGTCCAGGCCCAGCCGGTCGGCGAGTTCGAGGGTGCTGAGCGCCTCCTCGTAGGAGTGCACCACGCCACCGGCGCCGGGCCGGGGGCGGCCGATGGCCACCCGGCCGTCGTCCGTGGCGACGTGCGCCTGCTTGGCGAAGTAGGCGAGTACGTCGTCCTGGTCGCCGGGAGCGATACAGACCAGCTGCTCGTTCTTGGTCGCGAGCAGGATGCGCCGGTTGCCGAACCGTGCGATCAGCGCGGCCTCGATACGGCGGGTGACCGGCGCGACGTCGTCGTACGCCTCACGCCCCTGAGCGACCGCGACGGCATGTGCGCTGGACAGCACGAGACCGAAGCGCTCGGCGCGTTCGGCGAGACGGCCCAGGTCGCTGCGGCCGTAGAGCAGGTCGTCGATGAACTCCCGGCGCGCGGCCTCCTCTTCGCGCACGGCCTGACGCTGCGCCCGCTCGTACCCCTCGGCGAAGGCGTCGACCGCCTGCTCCACCGCGGCCAGGACACTCTCGGCTGAGCCCTGGGGTCCGGGCCAGGCGGCCCGGGTGGCCGCGAGGTGCTCCCGCACGAGACCGCGCAGGCTGTGCCCGCGCTCCGCGGCCTGCTCACCCAGGGCGCGCCGGGCGGCGAGCTCGTCCCGCGTCAGACGCCGCCCCGTCGCGGACACCTCACCCAGGATCTCCGCATACCCCTCCAGATGCCACGCCCCCGCCTCCGGCTCGCCCACCCCACCCCTCCCGCACGCTCCGTACACCGTCGACGGCCCCCGTTGACCACCGGCACCAAGACCCTAGGCAACGCTGCCGACAACGGGCAACGCCGACCCCTCCCGACCCCGGCACCACGGACGACTCCGATGCCGCAGCCCAGCCGCCCTCGCCAGTTCCACAAGGGAAATCCCCGCGGCATCCGCTGCCCTCATTGCTCATCAGGCCAAAGCCGAGCTGCTGTTCGTGGACGGCTTGTACTCTGCACTCGTTCGACGATCGGACGATCACGAGCAGCGGACGATCGCGAACACGGCATGCGGGCACGGCATGCGAACACGGGGCGGGCCTTCAGGGGCGGGAGCGCGGGGATTTCGATGAATGACGCACATCCGATACGAAACCGCAGACCTGGCCTCTCGGCCGGTGCGCTGATCATCGCCGGGATCGTCCTCGTCGCGATCGGGGCCGTCGGCGCCTGGCTCCAGCGCGATGATCCCGGCCGGAGCGCGGAGCCGCGTACGGAGTTCACCGCGAGCAACCCGCCCGCCGGTCTGCCCACCGCGCTCACCACCGGCCAGCAGCTCCACTGGTCCCGCTGCACCTCGCCGCCCGCCGCGCGCACAGGCTACGACTGCGCCGTCATGAAGACCCCCCTCGACCACCGGAAACCAGAGGGCAGGACGATCGACGTCGCCCTGATCCGCCACAAGGCCACCGGCCCGAACGCCCGGCGCATCGGCTCGCTCGTCCTCAACTTCGGTGGCCCCGGCGTGTCCGGCGTGAGCGGATTGCCCGACCGGCTCAACCAGTACAAGCCGCTCCTCGACCGCTACGACCTGGTCTCCTTCGACCCGCGCGGCGTTGGCGCGACCATCCCCGTGCGCTGCGGAAAGACCGCGGACGACACCGGCTACGAGGGGGCCGACGCCTGCGCCCGGCACTCCGGGGCGCTCCTCCCGTACGTCGGCACCTCGCACACCGCGCGCGACCTCGACCTGATGCGCTACCTCCTCGGCGACGAGCGGCTGCACTACTTCGGGGTCTCGTACGGAACGGCGCTCGGCGCGGTCTACGCCCACCTGTACCCGTCGCACGTCGGGCGGCTCGTCCTCGAAGCGTCCGTCGATCCGACCGAGGACCTCAGCGAGGAGCAGGTGTCGCAGGTCAAGGCGGTCCAGGCGGCGTTCGACCGGTTCGCCGCGCACTGCGCGGCCCGTATCCGCCCCTGCCCGACCGGCGACGGACCCGAGGAGGCAGCACGACGCATGGCGCGCCTGGCCGACCGCCTGGAGAAGAAGCCCGCCCCGGCCGGCGGCGGAAGGAAACTGGACGCCGACGATCTCGCGCACCGCGTCGCCGACCATCTCGTCCGCGGCACGGACGGCTGGTCGCCGCTCGCCAAGGCCCTCACCGCACTGATCGACCACAACGACGGCGGTCCGCTGAGCGACGGCGCGGCCGACCTGGGTGCCGCCGACCGCGCGGCGACCCCGCCCGACAGCAACCACGTCGCCCGGACCGCGATCACCTGCGCGGACTCCAGCCTGCGCCCCGACTTCGAACGCCTCGACCGGGACGAGGCCCGCGTCGAGGCCGCCTCGCCCGTCTTCGGCGCGGCCTGGTCCGCCGGCGTCTACCTCTGTTACGACTGGCCGTTCGACGGCGAGCGCGTCACGCCCCAGGTGAACGCCCCCGGCGCGGCCCCCGTCCTGGTGGTCGGCGGCACCGGCGACCCGACCACCCCGTATCCCGGCGCCCGCAACATGGCCCGCGCCCTGGGCGACGGTGTCGGCGTGCTCCTGACGGCCGAGGAGGAGGGCCACGGAACGTACCCGCAGAACCGCTGCGTCACGGAAGCCGTCAACCAGTACCTGCGCACGGGCCGCACCCCGGCCCCGGGAACAGTGTGCCGGGGCACCATGTCCTGAGGCCCGTACGGATCCACCGGGCGGCCCTCAGCACACTGGTTCCGCTCACAGGAACCCCAGGCGTGCACCGCCCCCCACCCGGCCCGAAACCGTCTGTTGGGTGCCGGCGCGGTGGAGCGGTCCGCAATGGCCGCTACCCTCCTGAGACAACCGCCGCCGACGCGAGGAACGCCAGGATGGACGACGAACCGCTGACGGAGTGGGCGGAACGCCGTGACGCGAAGATCGGCCGACTGCGTGCCGTGCCGGTCGTGACCGGCGACGGGCCGAGGGCATCACATGTGAACCCCGGTGCGCCCCGCGCCATCGAGCGCTGGAACGGGCACACCTGGGAGCCGTACGGCTTCGCCGACAGCCTGGCCGAGGCCCAAGCGATCCTGTACCCGGAGGCCAACGAGCCCCCACCATCAGCGCCGTTGCCGAAGCCGCTCACCTCCGGCACCGGCAAGCACCGCAAACCCCAGGCACCGAGGCCGGACGGCAGCGGCCGGACACAGAGGTGATCATCGCTGCCGCCCCTGCCGCTGCCGCCGGCGTGGAGCGACACCTCACATGACAAAGGCGGAGCCCAGACCCCCGCCTCACAACCCGCGAACAGCCCCCGGCTCAGGGCCGCAGGTGTCCCAATCTGTGCCCGAGAGCCACGCCTTGCCCACCGGTACGGGGCTGCGAACCCGGTGGCCAGCTCGGGTGTTCGCCTCGAACGGCTTTTGAGCAGTGGCGGAACATCGGATCTACGGCGACCACAGAGTTGGAACAGGCGAAGGAAGAACTCACCCAGAACGCGGATGTGGTGCGACTGCCTGGCAGCCGCACCAACTCTCCATCCTGGCAGCGCTGATCAACTCACAGGCCCCTGGGGCCCGTTCCTCGGCAGGTGCAGCGGGGACGTGAGGGCGGGCTCAGCCCGCCCTCACACCGACTTCGAAACCCCTGGGACTCCGGAGCCGTGTACTTCAGGTTTCGTTTCCGAGCCGGAGCCTCAGCGGTTGGCCAGGGTGCGGTTGAGGAGGGGGAGCAGGCGGTCCCAGTGGCGCTGCAGCGCGGCGGGGTTGAAGGCGTCGGTGTCGGCCATGGTGAAGCCGTGGACGGTGCCGGGATAGATCTCGGAGGTGTAGCCGACACCCGCGGTGTCCAGGGCCTGATTGAGCTCGCCAAGTGTCTCGGGCGTCAGGTCTGTTTCGGCGTGGCCGAGGTGGACCTGGGCGGTGATCTTGGAAAGGAGGCTGTGCAGGCCGTCGGGCCCGTCTGCGACCACGGGGCAGTGGAATCCGGCGACGGCGGCCACCTGGCCGGGGTGGGCCGAGGCGGTGCGCATCGCCAGGAGGCCGCCGATGCAGTAGCCGGTCACCGCGACAGGTCCGGCGCTGACCTCGGGCTGTGCGGTGAGGAACTTGAGGTAGGCGTCTGCGTCGCTCAGGACACGTTCGTCGGCGATGTGCGCTTCGATCAAGGGCATCAATTGGGCGATGACCGCGGGCCGGACCTCTTCTCCGATGTGCTCGGGAAGTTCGATCAGTGGTGCCGGGCCGTGCCGGTAGAGGTAGTTGGGGACGAGCACGTAGTACCCGTGCCCGGCCAGTTCGCGGGCCATCTCCGCCAGCACGGGCCGCAAGCCGAAGGCGTCCGAGTACAGCAGCACCCCCGGGTGCCGCTCACCATCGTCGGGGAAGGCGGCGAAAGCGTCGGCCTGGCCGTCCGCGGTGGCAATGTGCAGCGTCTTGGTGGGCATGAGTTCTCCTGTCGTGGTTGACGTGACGAGCTGTGATCAACACGACAGGAGGCGGAGCCCGCGCAGCAGCGCAAGATCCTCGATCGAACAACGGGCCCTCACCGGCCCGTACGGCGCTCAGAAGAGCACCGGGTCACCAATCCGTGTGTGGCGCAATGCCGTCCCGGTAGTCATGCCGCGCAGCGTAGCCCACCGGACGAGAGTCGCCGCCAGTACACCAGAAGATCCCGGGCTCGCTTCGAAACTCCGGAACTGCCCGACAACCTTGATTCCGACAACCCACTTGCCTAATGAACGCAGTCGTAGTCGCAGCCGAAGCACCCGCCACGGACATCCCGGTCGCTGTGCTGCCATACCTGAACTCGGCCCAGGCGGCCCACCCCGCGTACCGCCAGAGCCTGGAACGGCTACGTGAGATGGGCGTCGGCAAGCCCCAGGGCACATCACCACCCCCAGCAAAACCAATGTGCCCTGGCCGCCTGACGCCCCCTCCCCGCACGCAAAAGGGCGAGGCCCGAAGACCCCGCCCGCACCCCACGAAACCCCAGCTCAGGGCCACACCAAGCAATAAGGCTGATGCCCCGCCTCGTGCAGCCGATGGCTGAAGTCCTGCCACTCGTGCAGCGATTGGTGATGGGAGGGCGCTGACCTGGTGTTTCGCAGGGGAATGTGCTTTGACCTGGGAAGACTCCTCTCGGCAGTTCTCACGGGTCAACGCCGTTTCCCAGGCTCATGTGCCCTGGATGTGCCCTCGGGGCCTCTCACCAGAGGGCACCTTGCTCGGCTGGCGGACGGGTAGTGGGCGTCGTCGCCGGGCTCACTCGAGTCGTGGCGTAGATGGCGCGAGATTCCGTCGTAGCGGCGCCCGCCTCACGCAGCTGCGGATTAGGCGTAGTAGACGATGCCGCAGCGGGTGACCTGCGTCAGGCAGAGGGCCGACAGCGCGGCACGAGGCCGTGACCGATCCCCCGTTCCGGTCACGGCCCTGCTGGTGCGGAGGTTGGTCATCGGGGGCGGCGTTAGCAGCAGCCGCCTGCGACGGCCGGTTCCTTGGTGTTGGCATCGGCCGGATTAGTGCAACAGGTGCTGCCCTGCTGCTTGGCGAGGGTGCCGGCGTCGGCCTTGACCACGTACACCTCCCAGGGTTCCTGGCCGGGGCCGTACACCCAGACCTTGTCCTGGAGGGCGTAGCAACAGGTGGTGTTGTCCTCCTTGGTGGTGGCCAGGCCGGCCTCGCTCAGGCGGGTGGTGGCGGCGTGGACGGCCTCGGTCGAATCGACTTCGACGCCGAGGTGATCCAGGCGGGTGTCCTCGCCCGCCGGGCCCTCGATCAGTACGAGCTTGAGCGGAGGCTCGGCGATGGCGAAGTTGGCGTATCCGTCACGGAGTTTGGCGGGCTCGGTGCCGAACAGCTTGCTGTAGAAGGTGACGGACGCGTCGAGGTCCGCGACGCGGAGGGCCAGCTGAACGCGGGACATGGCGTACCTCCTGCTCGATGGGTGGTTGTTGGGTCAGCAACTGCCGGAGGCGGTCGAAGTTCCGGTGTCGATCTGCAGGGTGGCGGGGGCGCCGCAGCATCCGCCGCCCTGGCTGTACTGGGCCGCGTCGGGTTCGTCGTACAGGCCCGCGCCGCCGCACACGCCGGTCTCGGGCAGGGTCAGCTCGACACGTTCGGCGGCCTCGCGGTCGCCGGTGATTGCGGCGCTGATGGAGCGGACCTGCTCGTAACCGGTCATCGCCAGGAACGTGGGGGCGCGGCCGTAGGACTTCATGCCGACCAGGTAGATGCCCTGCTCCGGGTGGGAGAGCTCGTTCACGCCGTGCGGGTAGACGGTTCCGCAGGAGTGCACGTTCGGGTCGATCAGCGGGGCCAGGGCGGTCGGCGCCTGCAGGCGCTCGTCCAGTCCGAGACGGACCTCGGAAAGGAAGGACAGGTCGGGGCGGAATCCGGTCAGGACGATGACCTCGTCGACCGGGTCCAGTCGGCGGCCGTCCTCGGCGATCAGGACCAGCTGGTCGCCGTCACGGTCCACAGTGGCTGTACGGAAGCCGGTGGCCGCGCTCGCGTGGCCGTCCTCGACGGCGGCCTTGGCGCGCAGGCCCAGGGCGCCGCGCGCGGGCAGCTCGTCGGCCTCGCCTCCGCCGAAGGTGTTTGCGCCGATGCCGCGTCGCAAGATCCACGTCGCGTGCGTGCCCTGCTCCTCCTTGGCCAGGTCGGCGAGGTGGGCCAGCGCGGTGAAGGCGGAGGCGCCGGAGCCGATGACCGCGGTGTGCTTGCCCGCGTAGCGGGCACGGACGGCCGGGTCCTTGAGGTCGGGGACGCGGTAGGAGACGCGGTCGGTAGCCGTGTTCTCGCCGAGGGCGGGCAGGCCGTCGGCGCCCATCGGACTGGGGGTGGACCAGGTGCCGGAGGCATCAATCACGGCACGGGCGGTGATCCGCTCCTCGCGCCCGTCCGTCCCCTGGATGTGGATGGTGAAGGGCTGCTCGTCGCGATCGGCGTCGACGATGCGGTCGCGGCCCGCGCGGGCGACGCCGGTCACCGTGACGCCATAGCGCACCTTGTCGCCGAGGACGGCGGCGAGCGGCTGCAGGTACTGCTCGGCCCAGTCGCCGCCGGTCGGGTAGGCGGCACCGTCAGGGCGCATCCAGCCGGTGGGGGCGAGTAGCTTCTCGGCGGCCGGGTCGGTGACCTCGCCCCACGGTGAGAACAACCGCACGTGTGCCCAGTCGCGTACGGCGGTGCCCGCGGACGGTCCGGCTTCGAGGACCAGGGGTTCGATGCCGCGCTCGACGAGGTGGGCGGCGGCGGCCAGGCCGATCGGGCCGGCACCGATGACCACGACGGGCAGCTGGTCGGTGGTGGACGCGGTCACGAGACTCCCCTTTGCTTCGACATTCGTCGATGGCTGGCGTGGCCAGCATGGCACCTGCTTCGATGAGCGTCAACATAGACATTCATCGAATTTTGGGGTTCTTCGATGGAACACGCTGACGTCGTGGTGATTGGCGGCGGGCAGTCCGGGCTGGCCACAGGGCATGCCCTACTGCGGCGGGGGATCAGGCCGGTGGTGCTGGAGGCGTCAGAGCAGGCGGCCGGGTCGTGGCCGCACTACTACGACAGCCTCACCCTGTTCTCGCCCGCCAGTTACAGCTCGCTGCCCGGGATGCCCTTCCCCGGCGCGGATCCGAACGGCTACCCGCACCGGGACGACGTGATCGCCTACCTGACCGCGTACGCCGCGGGGCTGGACACCGACATCCGTACTGGTTGCCGCGTCACCGGGGTGCATGGGACTGGCAGCGGCTTCGAAGTGGAACTGGCGGACGGCGGTCGGCTGGCGACGCGAGCCGTGGTCGCAGCCTCCGGCACTTTCGGCCGTCCGCACCGGCCGACGCTGCCGGGGGTGGACGGCTTCACCGGCCCGGTGCTGCACGCCGCCGACTACCGCAGCCCGGCCCCGTTCGCCGGCAAGCGGGTCGTCGTGATCGGAGCGGGAAACTCTGCGGTGCAGATCGCCGCCGAGCTCGCCCAGGTGGCCCGGGTGACGCTCGCCAGCCGGAGTCCGGTGAAACTCGCCCGGCAGCGCATGCTCGGCCGCGACCTGCACTTCTGGCTCTCCCGCACTGGCCTGGACGCGGCCCCGCTCGGCCGCTTCGTCCGCACTCCTCCCACGCAGCTGGTCATCGATGACGGCCGTTACCGTGCCGCGCTCGCCAAGGGTGCGCCGGACCGGCGAGAACTGTTCACCGGCGTCGACGGCGCCAAGGTGGCCTGGGTGGACGGGACGAGGGAGGAGGTGGACACCATTTTGCTTGCCACGGGATACCGGCCGGACCTGCCCTACCTCGCCGAGCTGGACGGCGCACTCGACAGCGCCGGTCACCCTCGGCAGCTCGACGGCATCTCCGTCACCCACCAGGGTCTGGTGTTCGTCGGGTTTGAGTGGCAGCGCAGCCTGTCATCCAACTCCCTGCGCGGCGTCGGCCGGGACGCCGCCCGCGTGGCGCGCCGCCTGGCGGCTCACATTGCTCGCGGCTGAGCCATACGCCCCTCGCCCACTGGTTCGACGTATGTCAACATAGATGCATGTCGAACACGAAGGTGCTGCCGCTGATCGAGGCCGAGGGACCCGAGGCCGTTGCGCCATGCTGCCCGCCGCTCACCGAGCGCCCGTTCACCGCGGCGGAGTCCGAGACGGCCGCGCGGATGTTCAAGGCGCTGGGCGACCCGGTGCGGCTACGCCTGTTCTCGGCGGTGGCCTCGCACGCGGCCGGTGAGGCGTGTGTCTGCGACATTTCCGACGTCGGGGTTTCCCAGCCGACCGTCTCCCACCACCTGAAGAAGCTCAAGGAGGTCGGGCTGCTGTCCTCTGAGCGGCGCGGCACCTGGGTGTACTACCGGGTCGAGCCGTCGGTGCTGGCGGCCATGGGCAAGCTGCTCACCATGGGGCCGGCTGCTGCCTGACCGCCCCTACGTTTCGGGCTGGGTAGGCCGGACGATGGCGGGTCTAACTGGGCTCGCCCTAAGGGTCTGCCACAGAAGGCTGCAGCGCACCCGACAGCATGGCCGGCGGACATGTCTGTGGCGACGGATGCGGGTCCGGCCGGTTCGTAACTGCGCGGTTAGCCTCGTGCTTTCACGAGGCGGGCTGTCCGCCTGGTGATCAAGAATGCAGAGAGTGCCGCTGACCAGTGAGAATGAGGATTGCTCAGGTCCTGGTTCCCGCCACCGGCGGAGGTACTTTCCAGGTGAAAAAGCGTATCGGGTCCTATCCACGTGTCCGAGTCGAGGGCAGCGGTCGCGGGGTGGTTTCGCAGGCCGGGGTGGTGCTGCTGGTCGAGACGGTCCGCAAGTCCGGTATGGATGCGGCGATAGCAGCGGCGCTGGTGCCGTAGCGCAAGCCACGGTCGGTGCACGATCCTGCTGGATGTCGCGCTCGCAGTGGTGCTGGGCGGGGACTGCCTGGCCGATGTAGGCATGTTGCGGGCGGAGCCAGCCGTGTTCGGGCCGGTGGCCTCCGACCCGACGGTCTCCCGGCTGATCGGCAAGCTGGCAGCTGGTGGACAGCGGGTCCTGGCCGCGCTGCGCACCGCCTGTGCTGAAGTACGCGAACACGTATGGCGGTTGGCCGGTGACGCGGCGCCGGACGCGGACGGGCAGGTGCAGAGGTCGTAAACGCGGCGGCATGTGGATCCGCAAAGCGCCTATTGCCGCACCCATAGATCATCCAAAAGCCGTAGATAGCAAGTATTTACATCTACTGCATGAGATTTGGATCACTTCCCCGCACATAGTGACGTTCACGGAACTTAGGGCTGCGCGCTCGACGGGGGACGTACATGTGGGAAAGAGTGCTGGCAGTCGGGGCCCATCCGGACGACATCGAGTTCGGCTGCGGTGGCGCGCTGCTACGCCATGCGGATCAGGGCGCGTCGATCACGCTGT
Organism: Streptomyces sp. NPDC007929; assembly: GCF_042959065.1. Lineage (NCBI taxonomy): Bacteria > Bacillati > Actinomycetota > Actinomycetes > Kitasatosporales > Streptomycetaceae > Streptomyces > Streptomyces sp. NPDC007929. The sequence goes on from NZ_JBIBKD010000003.1 coordinate 82,505, forward strand.
TGGTGGTCACCGACGGGGCGCTGGGCGGTGACGCCGTGGAACGCGCCATCGAACAGGCTCGGGCTGCGGAGTTCCTCGGTGCGAAGGCCGTGATGCTCGAGCTGCCCGACGGCTACCCGGGACCACTGCACGACCTTGTCACCCGCATTGAGGCGGAAGTCGCCAATAGTGCGCCGGACCTCGTCTACACGCATCTGCCGGAGGACACCCATCAGGACCACCTGCATACTCACCGAGCGGTGCGGATCGCGACCCGGCACCTGCCGAACGTGCTCCTGTTCGAGTCGCCGCGCTCACCCCTGCTGTCCTCCGGTATCGGAGCTGACATCGGCTCGGTGATTGAGGGAAAGACCGACCTTCTCGCCACGCACGCTTCTCAGCTCCGCGGCCGCAGGGAACTGGCGGCCGAGTCGGTCCGCGCCCGAGCCCTGCTACACGGCACTCGTCTTGGCTGCAGCCACGCCGAGATGTTTTCTCCTCTCCGCTTCACGCTGCCGTTCGGTACGGCCGCGTGACGACCCGAACAGAAGGCGATGCGACCATGTCCTTCACTGTCGAGGTGCGTCGTACCGAGGAACTCGGCAAAACCGGGCGCAGCGAGCTGCGGGCGATGCTCCAGGAGTCGTTCCCGCGTTACAGCCAGACGTCTTGGGAACACTGCCTCGGCGGCCTGCACTACCTGCTGCGTTACCGCGGCGAACTCGTCTGCCACGGTGCCCTGGTGCAACGGTACTTCCGGCAGGGCACCCGGGAACTGAACGGAGTGTACGGGGAGTCCATGGCCACGATTCCCAAGCTACGCCATCGCGGACTCGGCAGTGTTGTCGTGGCCATGGCCACTGCGGAGATCCGGCTGCACTACGACATCGGCGTCTTCGCCGCGAGCAAGTACGCCTTCTACGAGCGGCAGGGCTGGCAGAAGTGGCGAGGGCCAACCTTCGTCGACGACGGGCCCGTCACTCGCCCGAAGGCTCCGGACCGCGGAGCGGTCATGTTCCGCCTCCCCGCGAACAGCACGATCGACCCCGATGCCGATCTTACAACCGATATGCGAAGCGGAGACATCTGGTGACCCCTCCCATATCGGCACGGTACGCATGCAAGTGACGGCGATCCTCGAGAACCTTATGGCCGACCTGCTCTGGTCGGCGCTGGCGCTGGGACTGGGCTACGTGCTGCTGCGCCGGCAGACGCGCGGTCTGGCGCATCTCCTCGGTGCCTCCGACGGTCGCCGACTGCTTATCGTGCTGCCGGACATGGTGGTGCGGGAGGGGGGAACCGTCGGCGGTTACCGGCTCAACGGATTCGTCGGCAATGTGGTCTCCCGTCGTGAGTTCGAAGCCGCGGTCGCCCTACGGGATTCCCTCACCGATCCTCTGGTACGGCTGTTGCGCCCTCGCAGGCCAGTCCTGCCGTCCGGCCGGATCGGTGCGGCCGGTCCTGTGGAAGGCACCGAGTTCTGCCCGTCCAGCAATACTCTCGCCGCCGCGACCGCCTCAACGGAGCCCTTCGCGCACCTGCCCAGCCATATGGCGGGCCGGAGTCTGGTGCTGATCGGCGGCCCGGTCTACAACCATTTGACGGAACTGGGCTTCAGGCACCCGCTCGCCCAGGCAGTTCCCGAGCAGCAGAACGGCGACGGCGAATGGGGCCTAAGGGTCAAGACGGGACCGCTGAGCGGGCACTTCTTCGCGGGCCGGGGCAGTTCGCCCGATACAGAGATCGCGACCATCCAGTCGTTCCCGGCGCATGTGTCAGGACTGCGGATCACAATCTGCGCCGGCAGCAGCGACGCCGCCACCCAGGCCAGTGTTACCTTCCTGCTGGCCAACTGGCGTCGGATCGCGCGTAAGTGCCGACAGCGTCCCTACGCCTTCCTGCTGCAGGTCGACACCCACAGCGGCGGGACTCGGTTGCAGACGGGCATCGTCGACGGGCAGCCATTCACGCTCTAGCCTCGCGCGTTCAAGGGCCAGCTGCCGGCTTCGGCTACGTGCACACCTTCGGGCTGCTCATGGGCGGCCGGATCGGTCGGCTACAGCGAGATCGGCGCCGTGCATTGGTGGACCACTTGGGACTACGGGACACCGCCGTCCCGGCCATGCAGCATCCGCCGTTCGTGCCGGGTGGAGTACGGGAGCGCAGACTGCCGCACGACCCGGCAGGTGCCTTCTACCAGGAGGCGTTCGACGTCGTCCGCGGGCACGTGGCCGCCTGCGGCAGTGAAGTGATCTTCACGGGAGGCGGTGGGGACGAGGTCAACGCCCACCACTCGCGCACGAACGCCGAACTGCCCGCGGTCGAAGCCGTGCCATGGCTAGGGGAAGAGGCCACCAAGGCCCTGGCCCAGGTGAACGAGAACCTTGCCCCCGTCCCCGTTCTCCCCGTGCCCACGCTCATGGCCTTCGGACTGCACAATCCGGCTTACCTGAGGTTCGGCATCTGGCCGGTAGCCCCGCTGGCCCACCCTCGGATGGTCCGGTTCATGGAACAACTGCCCCACGAGCACAAGCGCGGCAAGGCGATGTTCCGCGACCGGCTGCGGCGCGCGGGATTGCCGGAGTCCGTCGCGGCCCCCACCGAGCCGGAGAACTTCCTCGCGGTCATGGAGTCGGGCCTGCGCACCTACGGACTTCCGCTCCTGGACGACATGCTCCACGACTCGCTGCTGGTCGACCTCGGCTACGTTGATCCCGACGCCCTTGTCCGGGCCCGCGACCACGCCGAACGCGCCGCCGTGGTGCCCGACCTGCTGTGCGACACACTCGCCCTGGAAGTCGGACTGCGGAGCCTTGCATGAGCAGCCTGCACATCACAGACCCGGATCACCTGGAAGCGTCCAACCTCTTCTACCGAGACCCCGAGCTGTACGACGCCGTGCAGTCCGACAGTGACAGCGTCCGTATCTGCCGAGAGCTCATCGACCGTCATCGCCCGGACACACGAACCCTGCTGGACTTCGGCTGCGGCACAGGCAGGGACCTGGAACTGCTGGCACAGCACTACGACTGCGTCGGGGTGGATCTCCAGCCCGGCCTGGTCGACTACGCACGGCGGACGCGGCCCCAGCTGGATGTACGGACGGGCGACATGCGCACCGTCCGGCTCGGCCACACCGCTGACGTCCTGGCCTGCCTGGGCAACTCACTCGCCTACGTGCACGACAACCAAGGCATCCAGTCGGTGTTCCAAACCTTCGCTGCGCATGCCCGCCCAGGGACGCTTCTCCTTCTCTGCTGCCCGGTAGCCCCCACCGAGCGCTCCGAACCGCAGCACGTCAGCATCGCGACGGGACTGGGAACCGCCAGCGTGACCATCAACTACGAGTGGGACCTGCGGACACAGATCAACACAATGCGTCGCCGCTGGGTGCTCGATTCTGGCGAGGAAGCCCACGACGTGATCCGCCGACGTGTCCTCGCACCGCGCGAACTGGATCTGTACGCCACGCTTGCCGGCTTCGACGTCGTCGAAATGACCGACGGTTTCGAACGTGGCACCCTGACTGGCCCGGGCGCCTATACCGTTGCCCGGTACCGGAGCTGATCCAGTCGCCGCCACCACTTGGCCACCCACTCGAACTGGGCGTGAGGTGTCGCCCGCTGCCACACGGCCTCGAAGGCTGACTCGCAGAGCCTCGCCACCTCGGGGGCATCGGTGAGTTCCACTTCCATGTTCTCGCCGTCGCCGTCGAAGTGGTTGACGAGGACGACAATGGAGTCGAGGGGTGTGCCAGTCGGCCCAGCGCTCTGCGGGGTCGAGGTCCTGTCCGGCCTTCCAGTCGATGAAGGCCGGGTCCGACTCATGTAGGCGTCGCGCATCTCCAGGTGGACCGCGGTCCTCTGGCAGTCGCGGAACAGCTCCTCAAACGCCGGAGTCGTCGTCACCCTTCTTCACCTCCAGGAAGAACTGCACCATGCGCCGGGGGATCTCCACCACCGACTCGTGTCCGGGGCGAGCCTTGGTCGCCGCCGACGTGATCCCTCCCCGCGAGCGCGGAGCGCGCTACCTCCAGGCGGCCCCGGAAGACGGCATGCACGCCCTCCGGCACGCCTACGCTTCCGTACTCCTGGACGCGGGGGAGAGCATCAAGGCGCTCTCCGAGTACCTCGGCCACTCGGACCCGGGCTTCACGCTCCGGACGTACACACACCTGCTGCCGTCCAGCGAGACCCGCACCCGCAAGGCGATCGACGACGTCTTCACAGAAGCCGAGGCAGAAGCCGACGCCGAAGGCGAGGACGACCGGCCCGGCGCCCAGGGCACATCACCACCCCCAGCAAAACCAATGTGCCCTCAATGTGCCCTGGCCGCCTGACGGCCTCTCCCCGGCAAGCAAAAGGGCGAGGCCCGAAGACCCCGCCCGCACTCCACGAAACCCCAGCTCAGGGCCACACCAAGCAATAAGGCTGATGCCCCGCCTCGTGCAGCCGATGGCTGAAGTCCTGCCACTCGTGCAGCAGCTGGTACACATTGAACGCGTCGCGCGGTCCGCCCCGGTCCGGGACCGTCGACCAGATGAAGGCCGCCGCTCCCACCGCCTCCTCGCCGATGCCGCGCAGCGGGTCGACGACCGTCATGGGGAGTTTGACCACCGCGTAGTCGGGGTGCAGGACGACCAGTTCCAGGGGCGGGACCTTGTGCAGGGGGACGCCCTCGATGCCCGTGAGGACCATCGCCGCCATGGTCTCCGGCTTGATCTTCGTGAACATGCCGTTCATGCCGAGCTCGTCGCCGCCGAGCTCCTCGGGGCGCATGGAGATCGGGACGCGGGCCGCGGTCGCGCCGTCGGGCGCACCGAAGTACTTGTACGTCACCCCCACCCGACCACCATTCCCGCTGCTCCCGGCCGAAAGATCGTCCACCTGGCGTTCAGTACGTCCGGCGGCCCGCTCCGGTTCACCCGGCCGACTCTGTGTCTGACGCGGTTCCTGAGCGTCCTCCGCCTCGCGCCGGTGCCTTCCCCGCCGGGCACGTCGAGGACCCAGGTCATCGGTCCCCTCGCCCAGTCCGCCACCGCGATGCATATCTCCACCCGACTGCTTTTCCAGAACGCGTCGCCCCCGCCGCGCAACCCGATCATCGTGTCAGTGACCTCCCCCACGGCCGCCCGCCGAAACGTGCGCTGAAACATCCGTCCGCAGGATCTCCGCAGCCTCCGACCACCCGGGCCGTTCGAGCTGTGTGTATCAGAGACCAGTCTCTCAGACGACGGCGGCCCCGGGGCCGGTTGTCCCGCTGCCCCGCCCGCGCACCCCCCTGGCCTACCCTGAACAGGTCACTGGCACCCGGAGCCCGACAGCGTCGGAGAAGGTCGGAGAAGTCGCAGGTCATGAGTGAACTGGCATATCCGTATGAAGCACCGGCCTCGCAGGCTCTGTTCGACCGCGCGGCGGCCGTCACGCCCGGCGGCGTGAACTCCCCGGTGCGGGCCTTCCGAGCCGTCGGCGGCACGCCGCGGTTCATGGTGTCCGGCACCGGTCCCTATCTGACCGACGCGGACGGACGGGAGTACGTCGACCTCGTCTGCTCCTGGGGCCCCATGATCCTCGGGCACTCCCACCCCGAGGTCATCGCCGCCGTGCAGGACGCCGTCGCGCGCGGTACGTCCTTCGGCACGCCCGGTGAGGGCGAGGTCGCGCTCGCCGAGGAGATGGTCGCGCGGGTCGCGCCGCTGGAGCAGGTGCGGCTCGTCTCCAGCGGCACCGAGGCGACCATGTCCGCGATCCGGCTCGCCCGCGGCTTCACCCGGCGCACCAAGGTGATCAAGTTCGCCGGGTGCTACCACGGGCACGTCGACTCGCTGCTCGCCGCGGCCGGCAGCGGCGTCGCCACCTTCGCGCTGCCCGACACCCCGGGCGTCACCGGCGCGCAGGCCGGCGACACGATCGTCCTGCCGTACAACGACCTCGACGCCGTCCGTGAGGCCTTCCGGGCGCATCCCGGCGAGATCGCCTGTGTGATCACCGAGGCCTCCCCGGGCAACATGGGCGTCGTCCCGCCCGCCGACGGGTTCAACCAGGGCCTGAAGGACATCTGCGCCGAGAACGGCGCGCTCTACGTCTCCGACGAGGTCATGACCGGTTTCCGGACCAGCCGCGCCGGGTGGTTCGGGGTCGACGGCGTGGTCCCGGACCTGATGACCTTCGGCAAGGTCATGGGCGGCGGCTTCCCGGCGGCGGCCTTCGGCGGACGGGCGGACGTGATGGCCCACCTCGCCCCGGCCGGGCCCGTCTACCAGGCCGGCACCCTCTCCGGTAACCCCGTCGCGACCGCCGCGGGTCTCGCTCAGCTGCGCCTCCTCGACGACGCCGCCTACGCCAAGGTCGACGCCGTCTCGAAGGAGATCCAGGGGCTCGTCACCGGCGCCCTGTCCAAGGAGGGCGTGGCGCACACGCTCCAGAACGCCTCCAACATGTTCTCGGTGTTCTTCACCGACCGGCCGGTGCGCAACTACGAGGACGCCAAGACGCAGGAGTCGTTCCGCTTCACCGCGTTCTTCCACTCGCTGCTCGCCGACGGCGTCTACCTGCCGCCGTCCTCCTTCGAGTCCTGGTTCGTGTCCACCGCGCACGACGAGCGGGCCGTACAGAAGATCGCCGACGCCCTTCCGGCGGCGGCCCGGGCGGCTGCGGAGGCCACGGCATGAGCGACCAGCGGAACAACAGCGGCGAGGACATCACCGTCGTCCACGTCATGCGGCACGGCGAGGTCGCCAACCCGGACGGCATCCTCTACGGCCGCCTCCCCGGCTACCACCTCTCCGACCTGGGCCGCCGTATGGCCGACCGGGTCGCCGACCACCTGTCCGGCCGGGATGTGACGCATGTCGTCGCCTCGCCGCTGGAGCGGGCCCAGGAGACGGCCGAGCCGATCGCCAAGGCGCACGGGCTGGATCTGGCGACCGACGAGCGGCTGATCGAGGCCGACAACATCTTCCAGGGCAAGACGTTCGGCGTCGGGGACGGGGCGCTGCGCAAGCCGGGCAACTGGAAGCACCTGGTCAACCCGTTCCGGCCGTCCTGGGGTGAGCCGTATGTCGACCAGGTCGTGCGCATGATGAGCGCGCTGGGCGCGGCGAAGGACAAGGCCCGGGGGCACGAGGCGGTCGTGGTCAGCCACCAGCTGCCCATCTGGATCGTCCGCTCGTACGTCGAGCGCCGCCGCCTCTGGCACGACCCGCGCAAGCGCCAGTGCACGCTCGCCTCGCTGACGACCTTCACGTACCAGGGCGACCGGATCGTCTCCGTCGGCTACACCGAGCCGGCCCGCGACCTGGTCCCGGCCCATCTCCTCGCCGGGGCCAAGCCGGTGAAGGGGCAGGCCAAGGCCTTCGGGGCGTAGGCGTCCGCCCGCAGCGACAGAAGGGGTAGGCGTCTTCCCTTCGACCCATTCTGATCGCTTACGACTACTTCGTTACGAAATCTGCGCAAACAAGCGGAACCTCCCCCTTCGTCACGCCCTCTCACTGGGTGACCAGCACGACGTGACGAATCGGGGATGCCATGCGCGCTCTCTCCCGCAGGGGAATGCTCGGACTCGGCGCGGGAGCCGCCGCCGTCTCACTCGCCGGCTGCGGCGGCCTCACGGGCTCGGACGACTCCGGCCACGCCGACGGTTCCGGCGACTCCGCCCAGGGTGGAGCCAAACCGAAGCCCGAGCCCACCGCCCGCCCCATCGGCGACGGCTCCACCGCCCACACCGGCAAGCAGCCCCACCAGCCCGCCACGCCCGAGCCGCTGGAGCCGGGGCAGACCCCGCCGCAGTTCGTCGTGTTCTCCTGGGACGGCGCCGGCGAGGTGGGCAACGGCCTCTTCCCGCGCTTCCTGGACCTCGCCAAGGAGCACGGCGCGAGCATGACCTTCTTCCTGTCCGGGCTGTACCTCCTGCCCGAGTCGAAGAAGCGCCTCTACAACCCGCCCAACAACCCCCGCGGCGCCTCCGACATCGGCTACCTCACCGACGAGCACATCAAGGACACGCTGAAGAACGTCCACCGGGCGTGGCGGGAAGGCCACGAGATCGGCACCCACTTCAACGGCCACTTCTGCGGCGAGTCCCACGGCTCGGTCAAGAACTGGACACCGGCGCAGTGGCGCAGCGAGATCGACCAGGCCAAGTCCTTCGTGAAGGAATGGCGCACCAACACCGGCTGGACCGACCTGCCGTCGCTGCCGTTCGACTACGACAAGGAGCTCGTCGGCGGCCGTACGCCGTGCCTGCTCGGCCAGGACAACCTGCTGCCCACCGCCCGTGAGCTCGGCTGGCGCTACGACGCCTCCTCGCCCGGCGGCCTCCAGGTCTGGCCCACCAAGCGCCAGGGCATATGGGACCTGCCCCTCCAGCAGATACCTTTCCCCGGCCGTGGCTTCGAGGTCCTGTCGATGGACTACAACATGCTCGCCAACCAGTCCCTGAACTCCACCAAGGCCCCGGCCCACAACTACCCGGGCTGGCGGAAGCAGTCGGCGCAGGCGTACATCCAGGGATTCAAGCGGGCATACAAGACAAACCGGGCACCTCTCTTCATCGGCAACCACTTCGAGCAGTGGAACGGCGGCATCTACATGGACGCCGTCGAGGAGGCCTTCAAGCACATCGCGCGCGAGAAGGACAAGGGCGCGGATGTGCGTCTCGTCTCCTTCCGGCAGTTCACCGACTGGCTGGACGCGCAGAAGCCCGAGGTGCTCGAAAAGCTCCGCACGCTCGGCGTCGGACAGCAGCCGGCGGGCGGCTGGCGGGAGTTCACCGGCCGCACCTCCACACCCGGCCAAGACCCCTCGCGCAACGCCGCCTGAAATGCGGTTTTCCGCCCGCAAGGGGGGTGGGCGAGAGCCACGGAACGGGCATGCGAAACTTTTCACATGAGTGCCGACAGCGCCCCCCAGCGTTCGAACCGCACGACCCGTGCCACCGAGCGCGCCCGCCGTGTCCGCCGTAGCGCGGCCCTGACCGCCTCCCTCGCCGCGAGCGCGCTGCTCGTCACTGCGTGCGGCTCCGGCGGCACCTCGGGCGGGGGCGGCGACACCAACTTCGTCACCGGCACCGACGGCGTCGCCACGGCCGCCCAGGGCAAGCGCACCCCGGCCCCCGACCTGTCCGGCAAGACCATCGCAGGCAAGACCCTCGACGTCGCCGACTACAAGGGCAAGGTCGTCGTCCTCAACGTGTGGGGTTCCTGGTGCAACCCCTGCCGCGCCGAGGCCAAGTACTTCGCGAAGGTCTCCAAGGCGTACGCGGACAAGGGCGTGCAGTTCGTCGGCATCAACACCCGCGACACCTCCACCGGCGCGGCCCTCGCCTTCGAGAAGGACTGGGACATCACCTACCCCAGCCTCTACGACCCCACCGGCAAGCTGCTGCTGCGCTTCAAGAAGGGCACGCTCAACCCGCAGGCGATCCCCTCCACGCTCATCCTCGACCGGGAGGGCAAGATCGCGGCCCGCTCCCTGTCCGCGCTCAGCGAGGAACGGCTGCTGAAGATGCTCAAGCCGGTCGTCGCCGAGAAGTGAGCGGAACAACAGTGAGCGGAACAGCGACGTGAGTGGAGCAGCGACGTGAGCGCAGTCACCCTCGCCGCGGTGGCGGACCCCAACGGCACGGTGCTCAACGGCGCCCTGCTCGTGGCCCTGCCGATCGCACTGCTCGGCGGCCTCGTCTCCTTCTTCTCACCGTGCGTCCTGCCGCTGGTGCCCGGTTACCTGTCCTATGTGACGGGCGTCGCGGGCACCGACCTCGCCGAGGCCCGGCGCGGCCGGATGGTCGCGGGCGCCTCCCTGTTCGTGCTCGGCTTCACCGCCGTGTTCGTCTCCACCGGGGCACTGTTCGGCTACTTCGGACAGACGCTCCAGGAACAGCAGGGCGTCCTGTCCAAGGTGCTCGGCGCCCTCATGATCCTCATGGGCGTCTTCTTCATGGGCCTGATGCCCTGGCTCACCCAGCGGGAGTTCCGCTTCCACCGGCGGCCCGTGGCCGGGCTGGTGGGCGCGCCCCTGCTCGGCGCGCTGTTCGGCATCGGCTGGACGCCCTGCATCGGACCCACCCTCGCCTCCGTGCTCGCCCTCTCCTCCGACCAGGGCAGCGCCGGACGCGGCGCCGTCCTGACCATCGCGTACTGTCTGGGCCTGGGTGTGCCCTTCGTGCTCGCCGCGGTCGCCTTCCGCAAGGCCCTCGGAGCCTTCGGCTGGATCAAGCGCCACTACGTCTGGGTGATGCGGATCGGCGGCACCATGATGATCGTGACCGGTCTGCTGCTGCTGACCGGCGCGTGGGACCGCATCGTGCAGGAGATGCAGGTCTGGTCCGACGGCTTCACTGTGGGGATCTGATCGATGAGCAAGACCACCGCCTCCGGCCCGGCCCCCGCCGCCGAGGACCAGGAGCTGGGCGAGGCCGGCTCCCAGCTGTCCACCGCCCCCAAGGAGGACGCGCCCAACCTGCCCGCCCTGGGCGTCATCGGCTGGGCCCGCTGGTTCTGGCGGCAGCTGACCTCCATGCGTGTCGCCCTGCTGCTGCTCCTGCTGCTCTCCCTCGGCGCGATCCCCGGCTCGCTGATCCCGCAGTCCGGCCAGGACGAGACCAAGGTCGCCGACTTCCGCAAGGCCCACCCGACCCTCGGGGACGTCTACGACAAGATCGGCATGTTCCACGTCTACAGCTCGGTGTGGTTCTCCGCGATCTACATCCTGCTGTTCGTCTCCCTCATCGGCTGCATCGTGCCCCGCACCTGGCAGTTCGTCGGCCAGCTGCGCGGCCTGCCGCCCGGCGCGCCCCGGCGGCTGACCCGGCTGCCCGCCCACACCACCTGGCGCACCACGGCCGAACCCGAGCAGGTCCGGCAGGCCGCCCTGGCCCTGCTGAAGAAGCGCCGCTTCCGCGCCCACCTCACCGGGGACGCCGTCGCCGCCGAGAAGGGCTATCTGCGCGAGGTCGGCAACCTCGTCTTCCACATCGCCCTAATCGTGATGCTGACCGCCTTCGCCTGGGGCCAGCTGTACAAGTCCGAGGGCAACAAGCTGGTCGTCGAGGGCGACGGCTTCTCCAACACCCTCACCCAGTACGACGACTTCAAGTCCGGCAACCTCTTCACGTCGGACGACCTGGTGCCGTTCAGCTTCAACCTGAAGAAGTTCACCGGCACCTACGAGCGCACCGGCCCCAACAAGGGCACCCCGCGCGTCTACAAGGCCGACATCACCTACAGCACGGGCGCCTACGGCAAGGACCGGACCGACACCGTCGAGGTGAACCACCCGCTGGAGATCGGGGACTCCAAGGTCTACCTGGTCAGCCACGGCTACGCCCCGGTCGTCACCGTCCGCGACGCCAAGGGCAAGGTCGTCTTCGACGACGCCGTTCCGCTGCTGCCGCTGGACGGCAACGTCACCTCCTCCGGTGTCGTCAAGGTCCTCGACGGCTACCGCAACGCCAAGGGCGAGAAGGAGCAGCTCGGCTTCAACGCGTTCTTCGTGCCGACCTTCGGCGGCCACACCAGCGGCACGATGCTGTCGCAGTTCCCCGCGCTGGACAATCCGATGCTCGCGCTGTCCGCCTACCACGGCGACCTCGGGGCCGACTCCGGCATCCCGCAGAGCGTGTACCAGATGGACCGCAGCAACATGAAGGAGTTCAAGGACTCCAAGGGCAAGCTGTTCAAGAAGCTGCTGAAGCCCGGCGAGACCATGAAGCTCCCGAACGGCGCGGGTTCGGTCACCTTCGGCAAGGACATCAAGGAGTGGGCCGGCTTCCAGGTCGTCCAGCAGCCCGGCAGCGGCTGGGCCCTCGCCGGTTCCCTCGCCGCGATCGGCGGCCTCGCCGCCTCCCTGTTCATCCAGCGCCGCCGCGTCTGGGTGCGCGCGGTCAAGGGCGCCGACGGTGTCACCGTCGTGGAGATGGCCGGCCTCGGCCGCAGCGAGTCCGCCAAGGTCCCCGAGGAACTGGGGCACCTCGCCGGCGACCTCTACGAACAGGCGCCCGGCGTCCCCGACGACCCCGCAGATTCCCCCGACCCCGATCAGGAGCCGGGTACCGAACCCCCCGTACCTGCCGAAGGGGCTGAGAAGTGACTCTCGCCGCCGCCACCAACGAAAACCTCGCGAGCATCAGCAATGTGCTGATCTACTCCGCGATGGCCGTCTACACCCTGGCGTTCTTCGCGTACATCGCCGAATGGCTCTTCGGCAGCCGCAGCAAGGTCGCCCGGACCGCCGCCGCGCTCACCGCCAAGACGGACGCCAAGAAGGCGGCGGCCCCGGCCGTCACCGTGAACAAGGCCGGCGGCACCGCCGTGCTGGAGCGGCCCAAGGTCACCGTGCGGGCCGCGGCCGGTCAGCGCGATGTGCCGGACGGCCCCGGGGCGCACGGCGGGGACGAGCAGGGCGACCTGTACGGCCGGATCGCCATCTCCCTCACGGTGCTCGCCTTCCTGATCGAGTTCGGCGGAGTCCTCACCCGCGCCCTGTCGGTGGAGCGCGCCCCGTGGGGCAACATGTACGAGTTCAACATCACGTTCTCCACGGTCGCCGTCGGCGTGTACCTCGGACTGCTCGCGCTGAAGAAGAACGTGCGCTGGCTCGGCCTGTTCCTGATCACCTCGGTCCTGCTCGACCTGGGCCTGGCGGTCACGGTCCTCTACACCGCCAGCGACCAGCTGGTGCCGGCGCTGCACTCGTACTGGCTGTACATCCACGTCTCGACGGCGATCTTCTGTGGCGCGGTCTTCTACGTGGGCGCGATGGCCACGATCCTGTACCTCTTCAAGGACTCCTACGAGAGCAAGCTCGCGAGCGGCGGCACGCCCGGCACCTTCGCGACCTCCGTCCTGGAGCGCCTGCCCTCCTCCGCCTCCCTCGACAAGTTCTCCTACCGCGTCAACGCGGCCGTCTTCCCGCTGTGGACGTTCACGATCATCGCGGGCGCCATCTGGGCCGGTGACGCCTGGGGCCGCTACTGGGGCTGGGACCCGAAGGAGACCTGGTCCTTCATCACCTGGGTCGCCTACGCCGGTTACCTGCACGCCCGCGCGACGGCCGGCTGGAAGGGCCGCAAGGCCGCCTACCTGGCCCTCATCGCCTTCGGCTGCTGGCTGTTCAACTACTACGGCGTGAACATCTTCGTCTCCGGCAAGCACTCCTACGCGGACGTGTAGTCCCCGCCGGGGCACTCACCGCCGGGCGGCGGGGGCGTGGTCCGCGACCGACACGATGATGTCGCGCAGCCGGTCGGCGTACAGCCGCAGGTTCTTGTGCGCGACATCGGTGTCCGGGTAGCGGGCCGCGAACCACAGGCCCTCGTGGAGCCGGGTGACCCAGGCGCAGACCTGGTCGCCGTAGGACACCCGGATCAGCCCGTAGGCGTTGCGCCCGGTCCAGCTCTCCGACTCGGGGATGGAGCGGGCGTCGGCGAACGACACGATCGAGTACATGTCGGGGGACGTCGGCCGGAAGTCCGCGCCGAGTAGCCGCAGCACCCGGGCCAGCGGCATCCGCGCCAGCGGCCGGGTGGCGTGCAGCGCGGCGCGCACGGTCCGCAGCGCTGCCGGGAAGTCGGGCGCGTCGGCGACGGGCACCTCGATCGGGGCGCCGCCCACGTACCAGCCCACCGAGTCCGAGTACGCGGACTTGGCCCGGGTGTGGAAGGGCACCACCGTCCGGTAGACGGGCTCGCCGCCGATCTCGTGGACGATCAGGGCCGTCGCCGCCAGCAGCCCGACCAGGGAACCGCCGAAGGGGCGGCAGTACGCCTCGAAGGCCGCGGCCGCGTCGGCGTCCACGAGCATCTCGCGCATCAGCTTCTGGGTCGGCAGCGGCCCGTCCGGCTCCAGGCCCAGATCGACGGGGAAGCTCGGCAGCCGCCCGTCGCAGCGCCGGATGAACTCTCGCCAGCGGGCGACGATCTCGTGGTCCGCGTCGATCCGGTCGGCGTCCGCCCGCTCGGCCTCGCAGAAGTCCACGTAGCTGGAGACCGGCGTCTGCTCCGGGGCGCTGCCGGTCAGCTGGGCGGTGTACAGCTCCTGGATCTCCGCGGGGATGCGGTAGATGGAGAACGCGTCGACGTTGCTGTGGTCGAAGGCCATGTACACGCTGGTGGAGTCGTCCCGGACGACGGCCGTGTAGATGAGGTTCGGCCAGCGCAGCGCGTCGGCGGTGGTGTCGAAACGGTCCTGGAGGTGCTGGGCGAGGACCGCCGGGTCGGTGAACTCCCCGGCGTCCTCGCGGTGCAGGGAGACCGACGCCGGGTCGAGGGTGAAGCGGCGGATCGAGTCGCCCGGGCCGCCCGCCCAGCGGAAGCCGCTGCGCAGCGTCTCGTGCCGCAGCGTCCAGGCCCGCAGCGCCTGACCGAGGGCGTCCAGGTCGGCCCGGCCCGGCAGGTCGAAGGCGGCGCCGATCCAGGTCGGCACGAACAGCCCGTCCTCGCGCACCGACCGCGCCGTCCGCAGATGGGACTCCTGGATGTAGGCGGGTGGCCGGGAGTCCTCGGGCAGGGCCTTCGCCGTCGCGACGGTCGCCGGACTGAGCGTCCATTCGACGAGTCGTCCAGGCCGGACCTCGCAGCGCTGGATGTCGGTCATTCGCACGGGGCGTCTCCGTTCGCAGTTGGGACAGACCCGATCAAGGGAATGCCGAGCCCGCCACCGGCCACACCGCGTGTCGCGACATTTCAGGGGAACGGATGGCATCTCGAACGGCGATACGGGGCCCGCCCGGTGTGCTCAGTTGACGCCGATGTCCTCGTTCCAGAGCGCGGGGTGCGCGGCGATGAAGTCGCGCATCAGCCCGGCGCACTCGGCGTCGTCCAACAGCACGATCTCCACACCGTGTTCGGCCAGCCAGTCATGGCCGCCGTGGAAGGTGACCGCCTCACCGATCACCACCCGGGAGATCCCGAACTGCCGCACCAGACCGGAGCAGTACCAGCACGGCGACAGCGTCGTCACCATCGTCGTACCCCGGTAGCCGCGCTGCCGCCCGGCCGCGCGGAACGCCGCCGTCTCCGCGTGCAGGGACGGATCGCCGTCCTGGACACGGCGGTTGTGGCCGCGGCCCAGCAGGGTGCCGTCGGCGCCGTACAGCGCGGCACCGATCGGGATACCGCCCTCGGCGAGCCCGCGACGGGCCTCCTCGACGGCGGTCGTGAGCCATGTGCGTGCCCGTGCCTGGTCCATGACCTCATCCATGACCCGGCTCCGCCGCTCCGTAACCCGGCCCGCCCGCCGTGAGCCGTTCCAGGTAGGCGTGCAGGGCTCCCGCGCCCTCGATCATGGCCCGGGTGCGGGCCGTCAACGCCTCACCCCGCGCCGCCACGGCCGCGCGCAGCGCCGCGCTGCCGCCCTCCCGCCGCAGCCCCTCCAGCACCGGCCTGATCTGGTCGAACAGATAGTGACTGCGGCGCAGGGTGTGCACGAGCCGGGCGTCGCGCACATCGGCAGGCTCGTAGACCCGGTACCCCGTCGCGCGCTCCCGGCCCGGAGCGATCAGCCCGGCCTGCTCCCACACCCGCAGCGCCGACGTCCGTACGCCCAGCAGCGCCGCCACCTCGCCGATGCGCAGCCCGCCCGAACGGGGCAGCGGGGCGGGCGGTTCGGCCGCGAGGAGTTCAAGGGCCTCGCTCGCCGCCCGCAGCGACACCCGCTCCTCGTGCAGCGCGGCATGCGCGGCGTCGACCAGCGCGAGCGCGCCCGGGACGTCGCCCGCGTGCAGGGCCCGCATGATGTCGGCCGCCGTCACCGGCCCGTACCCCCGCATCAGCGTCCGGTACGCCAGCAGCGCGCCGCGGTGCGTCTCCCCGAAGACGCGGTAGCCGGACTCGGTCCGCGCGGCGGGCGGCAGCACACCGGCGTCCTCGTAGTTGCGGATCTGCTGCGTCGAGACACCCGCGAGCCGGGCCAGGTCGACGGGGCGGAGGCGGCGGTCGTTCGTCATCGATTTGAAGGTTACGGCAGGAAGGGCGCAGCAGCATCCGGGCCATCCCCGCTGCAAGCCCGCTCAAGTCTCAACACAGCACTTCAATGGAAGACTTGAAGGAATGGACGACTTCATCCGCGTCACCGGTGCCCGCCTGCACAACCTCAAGAACGTCTCCCTCTCCCTGCCGAAGAACAAGCTGGTCGTGCTGACCGGCCTGTCCGGCTCCGGCAAGTCCACCCTCGCCTTCGACACCCTCCACCGGGAGGGCCAGCGGCAGTACCTGGAGTCGCTGGGCATGGTCACCGGGCTCGTCGGCAAGCCCGCCGTCGACTCCATCACCGGCCTGTCCCCGTCCATCAGCGTCGACCAGCACCTCACCAACCGCAGCCCCCGCTCCACGGTCGGCACGGTCACCGAGGTCTTCACCTACCTGCGCCTGCTGTGGTCGCGCATCGGCATCCGCCCCTGCCCCGGCTGCGGCAAGGACATCCCGCCCTCCCACGCCGACACCGCCGAGGCCGACGAGGACGCCGAACCCGGGCAGCGGCCCTGCCCACACTGCGGAGCCCCCGTGCCCGAACTGGTCATGGGCTCCTTCTCCTTCAACAAGCCCGCCGGAGCCTGCCCGGCCTGCACCGGCCTGGGCGAGGTGATCCGTCCCGACGTACGGCGCCTGGCCGACGACGCCAAGTCGGTCGCACAGGGGGCGGTGCACGGCTGGAACGCCAAATACACCGACTGGATCCTCCCCGTGCTGCGGGCCGCCGCCGGCCACTACGGCTTCACCTTCGACGCCCACACCCCGCTCGGCGAACTCGACGCCAGACAGCGGGACCTGCTGCTCCACGGCGTGGAAAGCCCCGAGTTCCGGCGGCACTTCCCCGACACCGCCCCACCGGCGACCGTAACGGCGGGCCGCTTCGAAGGCGTCGCGACGGCCCTGCTGCGCCGCTACAGCGACCGCGCCGACGACCCCGAGTACCGCGAACGGGCCGAACGGCAGGGCCTGGTGAAACAGCCCTGCGCGGACTGCGACGGCACCAGGCTGGGCGCCGCCGCCCGGGCGGTGACCGTGCACGGCCTCACCGTCGTCGAGGCCACCCGGCTCCCCCTGACCGACCTCGCCGACTGGCTGACCGGCCTGCGCGAGCGGTCGGACGGCGACGAGTGGCTGCTCGTGGAGCCGGTCGTAGCCGACCTGGAGGAGCGGGTCCGCCGCCTGCTGGACGTCGGCGTCGGCTACCTCACCCTGGGCCAGGCCACCCCCAGCCTCTCCGCGGGCGAGACGCAGCGACTGCGGCTGGCCGCCCTGCTCGGCTCCGGTCTCACCGGCGTCCTCTACGTCCTGGACGAGCCGACCATCGGCCTGCACCCCTCGGACACCGCCCGCCTGGTCGACGTCCTGCGCCGCCTGCGCGACCTGGGCAACACCGTGCTGGTCATCGAACACGACCTGGACGTGCTGGAGGCCGCCGACCATGTGGTGGACGTCGGGCCGGGAGCGGGCCGGGACGGCGGGCGGATCGTCGCCGAGGGCACACCCGAGGAGGTGGCCCGGACCGAGGGCTCGGTCACCGGCGCGTACCTCTCGGGCCGGATCCCGGCACCCCGTTCGCGCGGCCGCGGGGACGCCGACGCGGCCCTGCTGATCAGGGGAGCCCGGGCCCACAACCTCAAGGACGTCACCGTACGGATCCCGCTGGGGCGGCTGGTGACGGTCACCGGCCCGTCCGGCTCGGGCAAGTCGACCCTGCTGCTGGACATCCTCGGCCGGGCCGCCCGCCGGCACTTCGACGGGGCGGGGGAGCTGCCCGCCGAGCACGACGGCATCGACGGCTGGGGGCACCTGGGCAAGATCGTGACGGTCGACCAGGAGCCGGTCAGCCGGATGCCGCGCTCCAACGCGGCGACGTACGGGGAGGTGTTCACGCCGATCCGGGAGGTGTTCGCGGCGCGCTCGAAGGGGGCGCTCACCGCGGGCCACTTCAGCTTCAACACGGCCGGGGGCCGGTGCGAGCGCTGCGAGGGCGCCGGGGTGCTGTCGGTGCACATGCACTTCCTCCCGGCGGTCGAGGTGCGCTGCCCGACCTGCCGGGGCCGGCGGTTCCGCCCCGAGGTGCTGGGCGTCCGATACGAGGGTCACGACATCGCGCAGGTGCTGGCGGCGACGGTGGACGAGGCGCTGGAGGTGTTCCGGGAGGTGCCCGCGGTCGCCACCCGGCTGCGCCGCATGGCCGACGTCGGCCTCGGCTACCTCCCGCTGGGCCAGCCCGCGCCCACCCTCTCCGGCGGCGAGGCCCAACGCCTCAAGCTGGCGAAGGAACTGGGCCGCCGGACGACCGGCCGCACGCTCTACGTCCTCGACGAGCCGACGACCGGCCTGCACGCGGCGGACACGGCACGACTCCTCGGGGTACTGCAACGCCTGGTGGACGCGGGCCACTCCGTCATCACCATCGAACACAACGTGGACGTGATGCGGGCCTCGGACTGGCTCATCGACCTCGGGCCGGTCGGCGGGGCGGGCGGGGGCCGGGTGATGGCGGAGGGCACCCCGGGGGAGGTGTCGGGGACGGGGGCGTCCCGGACGGGTGGGTTTCTGACCGGGTGAATCGAGAGGTGCTCTCGGGGCCGCCCGCTTCTCCGTCAGCCCTGACGCTCCAGCACCGCGTAGTCGGCGAAGCTGCGGCGGTAGCGCAGGTGCCTCGTCTCCTGAGTGTGCCTGCGCTGCCACTCCTCGACCTCGCCGGGCGCCTGGCACGGGCCCGAGCCCGCCCCGCAGTCCTGCTCCGCCCCCGAGACGCAGTACGCCTCGTACTCGGGCTGCGCCGAGGGGTCCTGGACGATCGTGTACGGCACGTACCGGAAGAGCCTGCGCCCGGCCGGTTGCCCACCGTGTTCCTCACGTTGGTGCTGGCGCAGCAGCACGTTGGCGTCCGTCACCGCGCTGCCGTCGAACGCGGCCCGCGCCCTGTCCCGCCTTAGCGCCAGCTCCTCACAGGTCGCGCACCCCGGCACCGGCGAAGGTGGCCGGGCCGGATCGTCCGACAGGCGCTCCCGGTAACGGTCGTTGAGCGCGCGTACGCCCGCGCTGAGCCGTTCGTCCAGGGTGGCCTCCCGGATCTTCGCCGGGTCGGCCTGCCACTCCCTGCCGCCGCCGACCGGGCGCAGCATCACGTACGGACCGGTTCTGTCCTGGTACTCGCCGACCTTGCGCGTGTGCGGGTCGTAGACGAGCGTTCCCGGTTCCATTTCGCGTACCTCCGTCACTCTGGGTGTATCGAGCGTTGCGCACGGGAACAGTCCGGTTCAATGCTTGGCGTGTGACACCGGTGCACTGTCACGGAGGGGGGAGCCGTGAGCAGACGGAACGGCGGGGCGAGTACGGCGGCGGTCTTCGGCGAGGTCCTGCGGCACTTCCGTGAGGCCGCGCTGCTCACGCAGGAGGGTCTGGCCAGGCAGATCCCGTGCGACCGCTCGCACGTGGCGCGGGTCGAGGGCGGTACGAGGGTTCCGCAGGACACGTTCGCCAAGACCTGTGACGAACTATTGGGTACGGGTGGGGTGTTGCTTCGGTTGTGGGGCCGGATCGACTGGTACCAGCAGGTGGAGCATCCGGATTGGTTCCAGCGCAGGGCGCAGATGGACGCGCAGGCGGTCAAGTTGTACGAGTACCAGGAAATGGTGATGCCGGGCTTGCTGCAGACCGCGGGCTATGCACGGGCGTTGCTTTCCCAGAGAGCTAGCGGCGAACTGCTCGAAGAGCGGGTCCGGGCACGTCTGAGTCGACAGCAACGCTTCCTCTCGGGGAGTGGGCCGATGTACGTGGCCGTGTTGGACGAGAGCTGCTTGCGCCCCGTGGGCGATTCCGCCGTGATGCGTGATCAGTACGCGCACCTGCTGAGCCTCGGGCAACGTCCCAATATCCGTATCCAGGTGGCCCCGGCTAACCGGTCAGACCTCATCCGCCCCAGCAGCTCCATGTCGTTGATCACGTTGCCGAACGGCGAACAGTGGGTCTACTCGGAGTCGCTGAGCCACGGCTACTTCAGCAACGATCCGGGAGCCTGGGCTCAACATAGCCAGACCTATGATGTGCTCAGGGCTGACGCTCCGTCTGCCCCGCAATCTGCCGCCTTGATCAGGGAGGCGATGGAAGGGTATGGGCGGGACCATGAACAGTCGCGACCTCGGCGCAATCTCCTGGATCAAGAGCAGCTACAGCGGCAACGACGCTGGCAACTGCATAGAAATAGCCCCCGGCTACCCCGAAACCGTCCCCGTCCGCGACAGCAAGAACCCTGACGGACCGGTCCTGGTCGTCACCCGATACGCCTGGTCGGTGTTCGTCTCCGCCCTGTGAGCGCACCGCTCCGCTGTCGGGGCGCTTCCGCTGGATAGGGTTCGGGCATGACCAATGAGCAGGAGCGCAGCCCGGTGTTCCTGACCCGTGTGCGGGTGGAGAACTACCGTTCCATCGCGTCCTGCGATGTGCCGCTCGGGCCGCTGACCGTCCTGGCCGGGCCGAACGCGGCGGGCAAGTCGAACTTCCTCGACGCCATCCGGTTCGTTCGTGACGCCCTGCGCTCCTCGCCGGGACGGGCCCTGGAGCCCCGAGGCGGTCTTGAGGAGGTGCTGCACCGGGACGTCTCGGGTCGGCAGGCCGACCGCTTCCGTATCGAGCTGAGCCTCAGCGTTCCGGCGTTCGAGGCGACGTACCGCCTGGAGGTCGGCGTACGGCCGGGCGGCGATGACTTCACGCCGGTGTTGCGCAGAGAGGAACTGCTTGTCGACGGGGTTCGGCGAGGGGACTCCTTCCTCCCGGAACTGGCGGGTGAGCATCCGGTCGCGTGGAGGGACGACATCCTGCTGCCGCGGTTGAGCCCGGACGACCGTGAGGGTCGGGAGGTCTTCGCGGGCCTGCTCCACACGCGCTTCTACGAGCTCCTCACGCCCACGCTGCGCGCGGTCGACGACACCCCTCGCCGATCGGGCAGCGGCGGTCCCCTCGGCGAGAACGGGGAGCATCTGGCCCGGGTGCTGAACGCGCTGTCCAGCGGGCATCCCTGGGTCAAGGAGACCCTCGACGGTTATGTCGCCACCATGATCGACAACGCGATGGGGCTGGACGGCGTGGAGGTGCGGGAGGCGGATCTGGCGTTCGTCGTCGGGCGCTTCCTGGGCGCGGACGGGCAGGTCGCCAAGGTGGACCGTCGCGCGCTGTCCGAAGGGACCCTGCGTCTCGCCGGTGTCCTTTCCGCCCTGTTCCAGCCGCTCGCTCTCACGGGCGACATCCCCCTCGTCGCCATCGAGGAACCTGAGATCTCGCTGCATCCGCCGATGCTCGGCGGGCTGTACGACGCCCTGGTCGCCGCCGCACGCAACACCCAGGTCATGGTGACGACGCAGAGCGCGGATCTGCTGGACAACGCCGCCGCCGATCCGGCCCATCTGCTGGTGGCCCGCGACGACGGCAGCGGCACCCTGATCGGCCCGGTCGACGCGGCGGGACGCCGACTCCTGGCGGACGGCGTGCTGACGTTGTCCGAACTCCTGCGCAGCGGAGAACTGCGCCCGGCACTGGCCCCCGCGCCGGGCGGGGAAAAGGAGGCGGACGAGCGGTGAGCGCCCCGTACCCGGTGATCGCCTCCATCGTCGAAGGCCACGGTGAGGAACGAGCCCTCCAAGGGCTGCTGCACCGGCTCGTGCCTCATCTCGTACCCGGCGCGTACGCCGAGATCCAGCGGCCTTTCCGCGTGCCCAGGGACCGGATGCTCCGGCGTGACGTGCTGGAGAGCGCCCTGACCATCGTCACGACGCGCATGCCGTCACCGACGGGCGTCGTGGTTCTGCTCGACGCCGACGACGACTGCGCCGTGCAGGTGGCACAACGCGTGCGCAGCCACGCGGAGGCCACCCACGTGCACGTGCCGGTCGTGGCGGTCGCCGCTGTCCGGGAGTTCGAAGCGTGGTTCCTGGCCGGTGCCGCCGGGCTCGCGGGCAAGGCGGGGCTGCCCGGGGATCTGGCGCCGCCGGCCGAGCCGGAGTCGATCCGTGGTGCCAAGGAGTGGCTCTCCCGGCGGATGCCGCGCGGCTCCACGTACCAGGAGACCGCTCATCAGCCGTCGTTCGCCACGCTCTTCGACCTCGACGCGGCGCGCGCGGCGGCGCCCTCGTTCGACAAGTTCTGCCGTGACGTGCGCTTCCTGCTCACCGGCAAGCGGGAGTGCTGACCGCCCGGGGCGGATGACCTACTGCCCGCTCACCATCTGCAGGATCCGGTTGGCCGCCTCCGCGACCGGCTGTCCTACCGATCCGACGGCCGCGGCGATCGCGGCGACGGCCAGGAGGGCCCGGTGGCGTTCCTGTGGGGGTGCGGCGTCGGCGGCCAGCACCGGCAGGGAGTCGTCGATGAGCTGGGCGCTCGGCTGTGGGAGCTGGTCGCGCAACTCCTGGACCTCGCGGATCAGTTGGGCGAGGGCCAGCCGCAGGGCGGGGTCCGTGTCGCCCGGGGAGCCGTTCTTCACGATGCCCGTGTTGCCGCTGCCGCCGTGCATGGTGACGCTGTCGCCGTAGTGGTAGTTGTTTCCGCTCATGCCGCGATCCCCGTGTTTCCGCTGCCGCCGTACATGTTCACGCTGTCACCGAAGTGGTAGTTCGTGGGCGAGTTGATCGTCAGGCGTTCCACCGTCACCTGGAACTCGGTGTCGGGGTTCTCCAGCGCTCCCGAGACATAGCCCACGAGCCGGTCCAGGTGCTGTGGATCGGGGCTGGTCACCATCGCCGTGGAGGGGCCGGCCGTCTCGACGGCGAGGACGTAGTGCGAGGGGGCCGTGACGACGGAGAGCATCTCCACGAAGAAGTAGATCAGCGCCGCGCCGGAGCAGATCCATACGAAGACGATCAGTCCGCCGCCGCTGGACGACTCACTCTCGTACGGGCCGCTGGAGCTGTTCGCCAGGGAGATCAGGCCGCCGATGATCGACAGGCCGATCCCCACGGCCAGGATGATCAAGGTGCGGGTCAGGAAGCGGAAGACCGCCTCCTTGCGCTTGGGGCGCAGGGTGAAGGTGTACACCCGGGCGATGTTGCGCAGGGGGTAGGCCGCGCCGCCGACCCATAACAGGCGCTTGTGGACGCGGAGTTCCACGTCGGTCATGGCGCGCGGTGGAGTGGCGGGCGGGGGCGGCACGTCGAACTGACCCGGTGGCTGCTGGATCTCCATGGCGTCCTTCTGAAGGCCGGTGGTCACACTGTGAACACCATTGACGACCATGCGTGCACCCGAGGGCAACCTGTTTCCCGAAAGCTTCGCAGGACCCTCAGGACTCGTCGCGCCTCGGATCGTCGTCCTTGTCCTTGTCCTCGCCGAGGGACTTCAGGAAGTCGGGGTTGTCGTCGGGTGCCACCCACTGCCGGGGGCGCTCCGCCACCGGCACCCGCTTCTTGCCGGCGATCAGCCAGGAGATCGACCCGACGAGCGGGAACACCAGGACGAGCAGCGCCCACAGCGGTTTGGGCATGTGGCGGATCTGGTCGTCCTGCGTGCTGATGCAGTCGATGAACGCGTACACGCTGAGTGCCAGCGGCACGAGGAACATCAGTACCCGGAGCATGCGGCCTCTCAGCGAAAGCGGTGGGTGGTTCCAGGCCAGGGTAGCGGCTCGGGGATACTGGACCCCATGGCTTACGACGATCTTCGCTCCCTGCTCAGGGCGCTGGAGCGCGAGGGCGACCTCAAGCGCATCAAGGCCGAGGTGGACCCGTATCTGGAGGTCGGTGAGATCGTCGACCGGGTGCAGAAGTCCGGCGGCCCCGCCCTGCTCTTCGAGAACGTACGCGGGTCGAGCATGCCGCTCGCGATGAACGTGTTCGGCACGGACCGGCGGCTGCTGAAGTCCCTGGGCCTGAAGTCGTACGCCGAGATCACCGAGCGGATCGGCGGGCTGCTGAAGCCCGAGCTGCCGCACGGCTTCGTCGGCGTGCGCGAGGCCTTCGGCAAGCTCGGTGCGATGACCCACGTACCGCCGAAGAGGGTGAAGGACGGCCCCGTGCAGGAGGTCGTCCTGACCGGGGACGACGTCGACCTCGACCAGCTCCCGGCCCTGTTCACCTGGCCGAAGGACGGCGGGTCGTTCTTCAACCTGGGGCTGACCCACACCAAGGACCCGGAGAGCGGCGTCCGCAACCTCGGGCTCTACCGGCTCCAGCGGCACGACAAGCGCACCATCGGCATGCACTGGCAGATCCACAAGGACAGCCGGAACCACTATCAGGTGGCCGCGCGCAGGGGTGAGCGGCTGCCCGTCGCGATCGCGTTCGGGTGTCCGCCCGCCGTGACGTACGCCTCGACCGCCCCGCTGCCCGGGGACATCGACGAGTACCTGTTCGCCGGGTTCCTCGCGGGCAAGCGGATCGAGATGGTCGACTGCAAGACCGTGCCGCTCCAGGTGCCCGCGCAGGCCGAGGTCGTCATCGAGGGCTGGCTGGAGCCGGGCGAGATGCTGCCCGAGGGCCCCTTCGGCGACCACACCGGCTTCTACACCCCGCAGGAGCCCTTCCCCGCGCTGACCATCGACTGCATCACGATGCGCAAGCGGCCCCTGCTCCAGTCGATCGTCGTGGGCAGGCCCCCGACGGAGGACGGGCCGCTGGGCCGCGCGACGGAACGCTTCTTCCTGCCGCTGCTGAAGATCATCGTGCCGGACATCGTGGACTACCACCTGCCCGAGGCCGGCGGCTTCCACAACTGCGCGATCGTCTCGATCGACAAGAAGTACCCCAAGCACGCGCAGAAGGTCATGCACGCGATCTGGGGCGCCCACATGATGTCCCTGACCAAGCTGATCGTGGTCGTCGACTCCGACTGTGACGTGCACGACCTGCACGAGGTCGCCTGGCGGGCGCTGGGCAACACGGACTACGCCCGCGACCTGAGCATCGTCGAGGGCCCCGTCGACCATCTCGACCACGCCTCCTACCAGCAGTTCTGGGGCGGCAAGGCCGGTATCGACGCGACGAGGAAGTGGCCCGAGGAGGGCTACACCCGCGACGGCGGCTGGCCGGACATGGTGGAGTCGGACCCGGAGACGGCGGCGAAGGTGGACCGTCGCTGGAAGGAGTACGGCCTGTGAGTTCCGCTTCCGCCGCGATCCCCCAGCCGGGACGCACCAAGGCGTTCCTGCGGCTGGTGATGATCGAGCACTCGGTCTTCGCGCTGCCCTTCGCCTACATCGCCGCGCTCACCGCGATGTTCCAGTGGGACAAGAACATCCACTGGGGCCGGCTGCTGCTGGTCACCGTCTGCATGGTGGGCCTGCGCACCTTCGCGATGGCGGTCAACCGGATCATCGACCGCGAGATCGACGCGCGCAACCCCCGCACGGCGCAGCGCGAGCTGGTCACGGGCGCGATGTCGGTGAAGCACGCCTGGACGGGCGCCCTGATCGCCCTGGCCGTGTTCCTGACCGCCGCCGCCCTGCTGAACCCGCTGTGCCTGGCCCTGGCCCCCATCGCGGTGATCCCGATGGTGGTCTACCCCTACGGCAAGCGGTTCACGAACTTCCCGCAGGCCATCCTCGGCCTCGCCCAGGCGATGGGCCCGGTCGGCGGCTGGCTGGCGATCTCGGGGGAGTGGTCCTGGGACGCGGTGATCCTCGGACTCGCCGTCGGCATCTGGATCGGCGGCTTCGACCTGATCTACGCCTGCCAGGACGTGGAGACCGACCGCGAGATCGGCGTCATGTCCGTCCCGGCGCGCTTCGGGATCCCGTCGGCGATCTGGGGCGCGCGGGTCTGCCACGCCCTGACCACGGCCCTGTTCGTCTGGTACGCCCTGGCCACCGGCGCCGGCGCGTTCTTCTGGCTGGGCCTGCTGATCGTCGCGGGGGCGTTCCTCTACGAGCACTCGATCGTCCGGCCCCACGACCTCTCCCGCGTCAACCGCGCGTTCTTCAGCGTCAACGGGTTCATCGGTATCGCGCTGTTCGTGTGTGCGCTGCTGGACCTGCTGGTGCGGGGCCTGACCGTCTGATCACGGCGCGCCGAGCGCGGGGTTCGGCTGCGGGCGGCGGCGGAACAGGAACGCCGCCGCCACACCCGCGAGCAGGCCTATGAGGTGGCCCTGCCAGCTGACGCCCGTCTGGGTGGGGGCCAGGCCCGTGAGGATGGAGCCGCCCCAGACCGCGGCGATCAGCACCCCGGCCAGGACCCCCAGGGGCCGGCGCTCGACGAAACCGGTGACCAGGAGGAAGCCGAACAGACCGAAGATCACGCCGGAGGCGCCCGCGGTGTTGGTGTGCGCCGGGGCTATGAGCCAGACGCCCAGGCCGTCCACGACGATGATCAGCGCGCAGACCAGCAGGAACCGGCGCAGCCCCGCGAGCGCGGCGAGGAAGCCGAGGACCAGCAGCGGCACGGTGTTCGCGGCCAGATGGGCGAAGCCGAAGTGGACGAAGGAGGAGGGGACGACATCGACCAGCTCGGAGGGGTCGCGCGGGGTGACACCGAAGCCGTCCAGCGCATGGCCGGTGGCCACGTCCACCACTTCCAGCAGCCACAGCAGCGCCACCCAGGCCAGCATCAGCTTGCCCGCGGCCAGCGCGCGATCGCGCTGTGACCACTCCGCTCGCGGATCCGGCATGGCGACCCCCAGTGCTCGCTCGTCCCCTCCGTGCAACGGCCCGCACCCCTGCACCGGTTCCCACCCTGCGGCGCCGGATAGGCTCGGTGTCGTGAACCCAGTCAAGCCAGGCGAGACGCCGCGTACGCCTTGGATCGTAGGGGTGTCCGGGGCCTCCGGCACCCCGTATGCCGCTGCCGTGCTGAGGGCGCTCCTCGATGCCGGGGAGAGCGTCGATCTCGTGGTGTCCCGGGCCTCCCGGCTCACGCTGCTGGACGAGACCGGGATCTCCTTCCGGGACGCCCACTGGCGGGACGACCTGCGGGAATGGCTGTCCCGGGGCGCCGACGGCAAGCCGGACACCTTCTCGGTCGACATCGACGCCGTGCGGCACTGGAGCGCCGGTGACCTGGCCGCCGGGCCCTCCTCGGGGTCGTACCGCACCAAGGGCATGCTCATCGTGCCCGCCTCGACGGCGAGCGTGGCGGGGGTCGCGCTCGGCCTGTCGAAGGACCTGCTGCAACGGGCGGCGAGCGTGACCCTCAAGGAGGACCGCAAGCTGATCGTGGCCGTGCGCGAGACCCCGCTGAACGGCCAGACCCTGCGGCACCTGGTCACCCTCGACGACGCGGGCGCGACGGTCGTGCCCGCCTCCCCCGCCTTCTACGCGGGCGCGACGCACATCCAGGACCTGGTGGACTTCGTCGCCGGACGCGTACTCGACGCGGCGGGCGTGCCGCACCGGCTCTACCGCCGTTGGCAGGGTGAACTCGGCGGCGGCGCACACCGCGACGGCTGAGCAGCACACGAACCCCATCGGACTTCAACCACAACTTCAGCGGAAGGCTTCGATCGCAATGGACGCGGTGGACAGGCAGCTCATCCAGGCCCTCAGGGAGAACGGCCGGGCCTCCTACGCGGAGCTGGGACGCCTCGTCGGACTGTCGGGACCCAGTGTCACCGACCGCATCAACCGGCTGGAGGCGGCCGGGGTCATCACCGGCTACCGGGCCACCGTCGACGCCGCCTCGCTCGGCCTCGGCGTCACCGCCCTGGTCGGCATCTCGCTCTCCGACGCCACCGACCACGAGGACGTGGCGCAGCGGCTGAAGGACCTCTCGGAGATCGAGGACTGCTGGTTCATCGCCGGCGAGGACTCGTACATGCTCAAGGTGCGCGCGGCCGACGTGGACGGCCTGGAGAAGATGATCAGGCGCCTCAGCGGCACGAAGGGGGTCTCCCGGACGCGTACGACGATCGTGCTCTCCACGAAGTGGGAGAACCGGGTCGGGGAGCTGCCCGAAGAGGAGTAGGCGCGTGGTCGTACGGTTGGGGACGTCTTCGGAGAAAGGTGTGGGCATGGATCTCGGGCTCAAGCGCGAGCTGGAGGAGAAGGTCAGGGCGGGTGTCCGTCTGACCCGTGAGGACGGCATCGCGCTGTACGAGTCGGACGACCTGGCCTGGCTCGGCGGCCTGGCGCACGAGGTGCGCACCCGCAAGAACGGCGACGTCGTGCACTTCAACGTCAACCGTCACCTCAACATGACGAACGTGTGCACGGCCTCCTGCGCGTACTGCTCCTTCCAGCGCAAGCCGGGGGAGAAGGACGCGTACACGATGCGCATCGAGGAGGCCGTCAAGCTCGCGAAGGCGATGGAGTCGGAGAACCTCACCGAGCTGCACATCGTCAACGGGCTGCACCCGAACCTGCCGTGGCGGTACTACCCGCGGTCGCTGCGGGAGCTGAAGGCGGCGCTGCCGGACGTCTCGCTGAAGGCGTTCACGGCCACGGAGATCCACCACTTCGAGACGATCTCGGGGATGAGCGCGTCGGAGATCCTCGACGAGCTCATCGACGCGGGTCTGGAGTCCCTGACGGGCGGCGGTGCGGAGATCTTCGACTGGGAGGTCCGGCAGCACATTGTGGACCACCGGACCCACTGGGAGGACTGGTCCCGCATCCACCGGCTCGCGCACGAGAAGGGTCTGAAGACCCCGTGCACGATGCTGTACGGCCACATCGAGGAGCCGCGCCACCGGGTGGACCATGTGCTGCGGCTGCGTGAGCTGCAGGACGAGACCGGGGGCTTCCAGGTCTTCATCCCGCTGCGGTACCAGCACGACTTCGTCGACATGCAGGACGGCAAGGTCCGCAACCGGCTCCAGGCGCGGACGCAGATGGCGACGGGGGCGGAGGCGCTGAAGACCTTCGCGGTGTCGCGGCTGCTGTTCGACAACGTGCCGCATGTGAAGGTGTTCTGGGTGATGCACGGGGTGCAGACCGCCCAGCTTGCCCTTCAGCATGGTGCGGACGACATGGACGGGTCTGTCGTCGAGTACAAGATCACTCATGACGCGGACAACTACGGCACGCCGAACAAGTTGACGCGTGAGGATCTGCTGGACCTCATTCGTGATGCCGGGTTCCGGCCTGTGGAGCGGAACACCCGGTACGAGATCATTCGGGAGTATGAGGGGGCCGACCCTCAGCGTCGCGAGTCGCCGCAGCCTATGCGGGTTTGATTGCGGCCTCGGGTGCGTGGGGGCTGGTCGCGCCCCCGCGGCGGAGCCGCATATCGGCAGAGTCCCGCGCCCCTGGGTGGGGTACCCGGCCGGCATGGTCGGGACCTCGGCGTCTGAGGATGCCTATACCGCTGAGCCCTTTCTTCCTGAGCGGGGTGGGCTCGTCGCCCTGCGGCGGGCCGCCGCCGGATGCCAGGGCTGTCCCCTGCACCTCGACGCCACGCAGACCGTGTTCGGGGCCGGGAGTGCGGATGCCCGGGTCATGCTCGTGGGGGAGCAGCCCGGGGATCAGGAGGACCGGGAGGGGAAGCCGTTCGTCGGGCCCGCCGGGAAGCTGCTGGACCGGGCCATGGCGGAGGCCGGGATCGATCCGTCCGAGGCCTATGTCACCAACGCCGTGAAGCACTTCAAGTTCACGCGGGCCGAGTCTCGGAAGCGGCGGATCCACAAGGCGCCGACCCTGCGGGAGGCGGCGGCGTGCGGGCCCTGGCTGGCCGCGGAGCTCGCCGTCGTGGAGCCGGAGCTGATCGTGGTGCTGGGGGCCACCGCCGGGAAGGCGCTGCTCGGGTCCTCGTTCCGGGTCACGCAGGTGCGCGGGACCGTGTTGGAGGAGGAGATCCATGGGAGGTCCGAGCGGCTGGTGCCGACCGTGCATCCCTCGTCGGTGCTGCGGTCCGACGACCGGGAGGCCGCGTACCGGGGGCTGGTGTCGGACCTGAAAGTGGCGGCGGACGCACTGTCGTAATAGCTAGAATTCATGCATGCCCCTTACCTTCACGCTCGAACCCGCCGTCACGCCCGAGCTGCGTGACGGTCTGCTCGATCTGTGGACCGATGTCTCCAATGCCGGTGGAGCCGTCGGGTACGTGCCGCCGGTGACGCGGGAGGAGATTCGGCCCGCGTTGGTGCAGCACTTCGCTTCGATGGCGGAGGGGCGGGTCAAGCTGCTCGTCGGGCATGACGAGGAGGAGCGGGTCGCGGCGACCGCGTTCCTGACGTACAACACACACCATCTGATGACGCACTGGCTGTGGCTGTACACGGTGATGGTGCACCCGCGCCACCAGGGCAAGGGCTACGGCCGTGACCTGCTCGGTGCCGCCGCCGACGCGGTCCGGGGCATGGACGGGATCGAGGCGATCCGGCTGACCTGCCGGGGCGGTCTGGGCCTGGAGCGGTTCTACGCGTCCTGCGGCTACAAGGAGGTCGGGCGCATCCCCGGGGCGATCCGGGTGGCGCCGGGGGACGACCGCGACGACGTGATCATGCTGCTGCCGCTGGCCTGACCCGTCCCGACCCCCGTGCAAGATCGGCCGCTCGGCGTGCTTCACTGGACGGTGCCCCTTTGGGTGCGTTCCGACCGTTCGAACCGGAAGAGTGGATTGAGATGCTCCGCTACACGCTGATGCGCCTCGGAGTCTTCGTGGGCTGCCTCGTGGTCGTCTGGGGCGCCGTCTACTCCGGCATCGCCCCGCGCGGCCTCGGCAACAGCAACGGCCTGTGGGTCGTGCTGCTCGCCCTGCTGATCTCCGCGCCGATCAGCTTCGTGGTACTGCGCAAGGAGCGGGACCGGGCGTCCGTCCAGGTCGCTCAGCGCGTCGACCGGATGAAGGCCAACCTGGACGCCAACCGCAGCCAGGAGGACGTGGCCGACGACAGCGCCAGGGCACAGGGGCAGACCTCGTAAGACCTCCCGCACGCGTTCCCAGCGCCCCGTTTCCGTACATGCTCGGAAACGGGGCGCTTTGCGTTGTATGGGTGTGTGTGCGTCGTCACCTGTCAAAGCCAGGCTTTGAGGTGCTCAAAGTTCAGGTGTTAAGGTCGCTGTATGAAGTCAGCAGTCGTGCCCCATTCGCCGCTGAGCGCTCCGCTCGTGGCGCGGCTGCACGTGGATCTCTGTCGGTGCGCGTCCGCTTTCTGTCGTCCCTGACGTAACGCAACACCCCGTCGTCTCCCACGTCAGTTCCCCCCTCGCGTCCCCCAACGGAGTCAGTCCGTGTCCTCATACACGAAGTCCTTCAAGGTGCCCTTCTGGGCCCAGATACTTGCCGGTCTCGTCCTGGGTGTCCTGCTCGGCTGGGTCGCCCGCAACCAGGACGTGTCCTGGCTGGTCACGACACTGGAGAAGGTCGGCGACACCTTCATCGGGCTGCTGAAGCTCGCCGTCGCCCCGCTCGTCTTCTTCGCGATCCTGGTCTCGATCACCAACCTGCGGAAGGTCAACAACGCGGCCCGGCTGGCCTCGCGCACCCTCCTCTGGTTCATGATCACGTCGCTGATCGCGGTCAGCATCGGCCTGATCATCGGCCTGGTCACCAACCCGGGCGCCGGCACCGGCCTCACGCCCAAGGACGGCGCGAAGCCCGAGAGCACCGGCTCCTGGATCGACTTCCTGACCGGCATCATCCCGACCGACGTCATCACGCCGTTCACCGAGCTGAACGTGCTGCAGATCGTCTTCATGGCCGCCGTCGCCGGTATCGCCGCGCTCCAGCTCGGTGAGAAGGCGCAGCCGATCCTCACCCTCAGCGAGTCGGTCCTCAGCCTGCTCCAGAAGGCACTGTGGTGGGTCATCCGGCTCGCCCCGATCGGCACGATCGGCCTCATCGGCTACGCCATCGCCACCTACGGCTGGGACCTGATCGGCAAGTACGCGACGTTCACCGCCGACATCTACGTCGGCTGCCTCATCGTGCTGTTCGGCGTCTACCCGACGCTGCTCGCGACGGTCGCCAAGGTCAACCCGATCCAGTTCTTCAAGGGCGCCTGGCCCGCGATCCAGCTGGCCTTCGTCTCCCGCTCCTCGGTCGGCACCATGCCGCTGACGCAGAAGGTCACCGAGCGGCTCGGCGTGCCGAAGGAGTACGCGTCCTTCGCGGTGCCGTTCGGCGCGACGACCAAGATGGACGGCTGCGCCGCGATCTACCCGGCCATCGCCGCGATCTTCGTCGCCCAGATCTTCGACATCCAGCTGGGCATCGGCGACTACCTGCTGATCGCGTTCGTCTCGGTGGTCGGCTCCGCCGCCACGGCCGGACTGACCGGCGCGACGGTCATGCTGACCCTGACCCTCTCCACCCTCGGCCTGCCGATGGAGGGCGTGGGCCTGCTCCTCGCGATCGACCCGATCCTGGACATGATCCGCACCGCGACCAACGTCGCCGGGCAGGCGCTGATCCCGGTCCTGGTCTCCGCCCGCGAGAACCTCCTCGACCGCGACGCCTACGCCACGGCCGACGGCTCCTCCCTGGAGGACCCGTTCGACCAGGAGCCCCACGACAAGCCGGAGCCGGTCCCCGCGACCGCGTGACGGCGGTCCCTCCGGGTACCGCCTGGACAAGCCGGTCCGCCCGGCGGCGCCCGCCGGCCGTTCCGCTGGACCGGCCCTGACGGTCGGCCGCAGCGGCGGCGCCTGACGGCTGGTCCGCGGGGCCGCGCCTGACGGCTGGGTCCGCGGGGCCGCGCCTGACGGCTGGGTCCGCCGGGCCGCGTCTGACGGCTGGTCCTAGCGGCAGTGCCCGACGGTGGGGTTCCCGCGACTCCACCTGACGGGCCCCCGGGTGCCGCCTGGGCAAGCCGGTCCGCCCGGCGGCGCCCGACGGCTGGTCTGCGGGGCCGCGTCTGACGGCTGGGTTCGCGGGGCCGTGCCTGACGGCTGGTCCTAGTGGCAGTGTCCGACGGTGGGGTTTCCGCGGCTCCACCTGACGGGCCCCCGGGTACCGCCTGGGCAAGCTGGTCCCCACGACTGCGCGCGACGGGCCGGTTCCTCGGGCCGTGACTGACCGTCGGCCCCCTCGGCCGCGCCTGACGTACCGGTCGGTTCCGGTCAGCCATGGGCCCCCTCGGTGGTCCTTCCCCGGTTTCACGGGCGAGGGCCGCCCAGGGGGCCCGTACGCTAAGCGTCATGGGTGCCGTGAAGACGAAGCGGATGCCGCGCGCGGTCCGTGAGCAGCAGATGCTGGACGCCGCCGTGCAGATCTTCGGTCAACGGGGCTACATGGCCGCGTCGATGGACGAGATAGCCGAACTCGCCGGTGTGTCCAAGCCGTTGGTCTACCTCTACCTCAACTCCAAGGAAGACCTCTTCACCGCCTGCATCCGCCGGGAGGCCGGGGCCCTGGTCGAGGCGGTACGGGCCGGGGTCCGCCGCGACCTGCCCGCCGACCGGCAACTGTGGGAAGGCCTCGCCGCGTTCTTCACGCACACCGGCGAGAACCCGGACGCCTGGTCGGTCCTGCACCTCCAGGCGCGCACTCACGGAGAGCCGTTCGCCGCCGAGGTCACCGCGATGCGCGAGGAGATCGTCGCCTTCGTGACGCAGCTGATACTGGCCGGGGCCCGTGAGGCGCACCGCGACCCGGACCTGCCCGAGCGGGAGGTCGCGGGTCTCGCCGAGGCCCTGGTCGGGGCCGCCGAGTCGCTCGCCGCCTGGGCGAACGCCACCCCGGGTGTCACCGCCCGCCAGGCCGCGGCCACGCTGATGAACTTCGCCTGGGCCGGGCTCGGCGACCTCATGGCGGGACGGCCCTGGACGCCCTCGGGCGAGCAGCCGGGCCCGCACGCCGGGTAGACGCCGCACCACGCGGACGTCACACCGGATAGACGTCCCCCGTCACATGGACCCGGTCCCGCCCGCCGCGCAGCTCGAACCGGCCGTCCCGCTGTGTGTACGTCACCTCGCCGGGCAGCAGCACCGGCGCCCTGAACTCCGCGCGCAGATGGCAGCGCTCCGGCACGCCGTGCGCGGCGAGGCAGCGGGCCACGGTCCACATGCCGTGGGCGATGGCCCGGGGGAAGCCGAACAGCCGGGCCGTGAGCGGGTGCAGATGGATCGGGTTGCGGTCCCCGGAGGCGGCCCCGTAGCGGCGTCCGACATCCCCGGCCAGCCGCCAGCGCGCGGCCTCGGGCAGCGGCTTGCGGGCCTCCGCCTCCCGGGGAGCGGCCACCGGGTGGTGGGTGCGGTGCCGGGCCAGGTAGGTGCTGCTGGACTCCCACACCAGGTCCCCGCCGTCGCGCACCTCGGTGACGACGGTGGCCTGTGTGCCGCGCCGGTGGGGGGCCAGTCCCTCGACGTGCACGGAGAGTTCGTACGAGCCGCTCGCGGGCATCCGCGCGTGCCGGGTGACGGTGATCGAGGTGTGGACGAGGCCGAGCAGCGGCAGTGGGAAGCCCCGGCCGCTCATCAGCCGCATGGCCAGGGGGAATCCGAGCACATGCGGATAGGTCACCGGCAGCGCGTCCTCCCCGGTCGGGAACCCGCAGACCCGCTCGTACGCCGCGAGCCGGGCGAGGTCGACGCGCAGGCCGGGCAGGACGAGTCGGGTGCGCGGGAACTCCGCGTCGGGGCCGGGGCGTTTGAAGGGGGAGAGCAGCGCGCCGCGGGCGAGGAGCGGGGCGAGGGAGGGGGACTCGGTGAGGACGAGAGCGGTGGCGGGGTCGGCCATCACGCCCCCAGCAGGCTCTGGCCGCAGACGCGGACGACCTGGCCGTTGACCGCGCCCGAGGCCGGGTGGGCCAGCCAGGCGGTGGTCTCGGCGACGTCGGCCGGGAGGCCGCCCTGGGCGAGGGAGTTCATGCGGCGGCCCGCCTCCCGGATGAACAGCGGGACGGCGGCCGTCATCTTCGTCTCGATGAAGCCGGGCGCGACCGCGTTGACCGTCACGCCGTGCTCCGCGAGCGCGCGCGGCGCGAGGGAGCGGACCAGTCCGACGACGCCCGCCTTGCTCGCCCCGTAGTTGGTCTGACCGGCGTTGCCGGCGATCCCCGCGATCGAGGCGGTGGCGACGATCCGCCCGCCGCGCTTCAGCGTGCCGTCCTTCAGCAGGGCGTCCGTGGTGCGCAGCACACTCGCCAGGTTCACCTCCAGGACCGAGATCCAGCGTTCGGCGGGCATGTTCACCAGGCGCCGGTCGCGGGTGATGCCCGCGTTGTGGATCAGCAGGTCCAGGCCGTCGGGCAGTGCCTCGGCGATCCGGGCGCCCGCGGCGGCGGACGTCATGTCGAGCAGCAGCGCGCTGCCCCCGAGCCGTTCGGCGACCCGCCGGGCGTCCTGCTCGGCCTGTGGCACGTCGAGCACGACGACCCGGGCCCCGTCCCGCGCGAGGGTCTCGGCGACCGCCTCACCGATGCCCCGGGCGGCCCCGGTGACGAGGGCGGTGCGGCCGAACAGGGGGCGGTCGGGGTCGGCGGGGGCCGGCTGCCCGTCGGCGACGGTCAGCTCCCGGTCGGCCGTCTCCTGGTCGGCTCCCACCTCGATCACCTGCCCGCTGACGTACGCCGACTTGGGCGACAGCAGGAAGCGCAGGGTGGACTCCGCGGCGGCGGCGTCCGTGAGCCGGACCAGGTTCACCGTCCTGCCCCGGCCGATCTCCTTGCCGAGGGAGCGGGTGAAGCCCTCCAGGGCCTGCTGGGCCGCGGCCTGATGGTGGTCGGCGGGGTCGAGCGGCGAGCCGAGCACCACGACCCGTCCGCTCGCGGCGACCGGCCGTACGACGGGATGCAGGGCGGCGTGCACCTCGGCCAGGGCCTCGACGTCCCGCACCCCGGTGGCGTCCAGGACGACGGCGGCCGTACGGCCGGAGCGGTCCTGGCCGAGCCCCGTGCGGGCCAGCACCGGAGCCAGGTCGAGGGCGGACCGCCCGGCGGTGAGGTGCAGCAGGCCGCCGTCCAGGGCGGGCCGCTCGGCGGACCAGCGGGCCAGCGGAGCGGGCTGCGGCAGCCCCAGCCGGCGGGTGAGGAAGCGGCCGGGCGCGGTGCCGGTCAAGCGCAGATAGCGGTCGGCCATGGACGACTCCCAGTTCCCGAGGACGGTTTCACCGACGCCTCACTCCTGCTTACTCTGGAGTAAGGTTACCGGAGGTAAG
Source organism: Streptomyces sp. NPDC007929 (assembly GCF_042959065.1). Classification (NCBI taxonomy): domain Bacteria; kingdom Bacillati; phylum Actinomycetota; class Actinomycetes; order Kitasatosporales; family Streptomycetaceae; genus Streptomyces; species Streptomyces sp. NPDC007929. The sequence continues at coordinate 118,417 of NZ_JBIBKD010000003.1, forward strand.
GCTACGTCACGGACGAGGAGCGGGTCGAGATGAGCCGGCGGTTCGCAAGCGGACGGCGGAACGAGCAGATCGAGAGGAGCTGGTCGGGATGAGTCCCCGGCAGCTGTCGCAAGCGGTGCGGCGCGTGGCGGTCGTCGGCGGAGCGCGCATCCCCTTCGCCCGCTCCGACGGCCCCTACGCCACCGCCTCCAACCAGCAGATGCTCACCGCCGCCCTGGACGGCCTCGTCGAGCGGTACGGGCTCCAGGAGCCGGGCGCGGTAGGCGAGTTCGTCGCCGGGGCCGTGCTCAAGCACAGCCGCGACTTCAACCTCGCCCGCGAAACCGTCCTCGGCTCCGCACTCCACCCGCGCACCCCCGCCTACGACATCCAGCAGGCCTGCGGCACCGGCCTCCAGGCCGTCATCGCCGCCGCCAACAAGATCGCCCTCGGCCAGACCGAATCGGCCGTCGCGGGCGGCGCCGACACCGCCAGCGACGCACCCCTCGGAGTCAACGACTCCCTGCGCCGCATCCTCCTCGAAGCCCGCCGGGCGACCTCCGCGGGCGCCCGCCTCAAGGCCCTCGCGAAGGTACGCCCGGGCCATCTCGTCCCCGACATCCCGCGCAACGCCGAGCCGCGCACCGGCCTGTCCATGGGCGAGCACGCGGCCGTCACCGCACGCGCCTGGGGCATCCCGCGCGAGGCGCAGGACGAACTCGCCGCGACGAGTCACCGGCGGCTGGCGGCGGCGTACGAACGCGGCTTCTTCCAGGACCTGGTGGTGCCCTTCCGCGGCCTGGCCCGCGACCAGAACCTGCGCCCCGGCTCGACGGTGGAGAAACTCGCCACCCTCAAGCCGGTGTTCGGGCTCGGCCACCCCGAACCGACCATGACCGCCGGGAACTCCACCCCGCTGACCGACGGCGCCGCGACCGTCCTGCTGGCGAGCGAGGACTGGGCCCGCGAACGCGGCCTGGAACCCTTGGCCTACCTCACCGCGTACGAGACGGCGGCCGTCGACTTCGTGGACGGTGACGTGGCCGATGGCGAGGACGGGCTGCTCATGGCACCCGCGTACGCCGTCCCGCGCATGCTGGAGCGCGCCGGGCTCGGCCTGGACGACTTCGACCTCGTCGAGATCCACGAGGCGTTCGCCTCCCAGGTGCTGGCGACACTCGCGGCCTGGGAGAAGCGGGGCCTGGGCACCGTGAACCGCGCCCGGCTGAACGTTGCCGGATCCTCCCTCGCCACCGGCCACCCCTTCGCCGCCACCGGCGCCCGGATCGTCGCCACCCTGGCGGCGCTCCTCGCCGAGCGGGACGCGCCCGCCCGGGGCCTGATCTCCGTCTGCGCGGCGGGCGGACAGGGGGTGACGGCGATCCTGGAGCGCGCCTGAGAGCGACGGACCGAGCAGCGCAGGTGCGGAACCTGAAGGATGCTCACGTAACCCCCGAGATTGCACAGGCCCGGCTCCGGATCATCCCCGGACCCGCACAGACCCGCCACGCACGCGCCGTACGATCCCGTTTCCTACCGTCAGTAACCCCTTCAGGACCTCTCCGGGGGAATCGAGCCGGTTGAGCGCCTCGGCGTGCGAGGCACGTACGTCATGCAGCAAGCAGTTTCCTCGCTGCACGCCCCAGGAGTCGCCTGTGTCCACTGCGTATCCCTCCTCCGCCTCCGGCGACGCGTACGACGGCGCATACGGCGGACCGGTGCTCGTCGAGCCCGAGGTACGGCGGCTGGACGGGGCGGTGCGGGAGGTCTCCGTACCGCCGCTGGCCGCGCCCTGGACCCACGGGTCGCTCGCCGACCTGCCGTTCGACAACGCGAGCGCGAACCCGGGCGCCGCGGCCCTCAGCCGCAAGGACGCCGACGGCCGCTGGAGCGACGTCACGGCTGCGCACTTCGCCGACCAGGTACGGGCCGTGGCCAAGGGCCTGATCGCCGAGGGCCTGATGCCGGGCGACCGGATCGCCGTGATGGCCCGCACCATCTACGAGTGGACCGTCCTGGACTTCGCCGCCTGGGCGGCCGGACTGGTCACCGTCCCCGTCTACCCCACCTCCTCCGTCTTCCAGGCCCGCTGGATCCTCCAGGACTCCGGCGCGGTCGCCCTGGTCACCGAGACCGCCGCACAGGCCGCCGCCCTCGGCCCGGAGCGCGAGCGGCTGCCCGACCTCCAGCACCTGTGGATCGTCGAGAAGGGCCACGTGGACCGGCTCGCCGAGGCCGGGGCGCACCTGCCCGACCAGGAGGTCGAGATACGGCGCGCCATGCTCGGCCCCGACACCCTCGCCACCCTCGTCTACACCTCGGGCACCACGGGCCGCCCCAAGGGCTGCGCCCTCAGCCACGGCAACTTCTTCGCCGAGGTCGACAACGCCATCGAGCTGCTCTACCCCGTCTTCCGGGTCAAGACCAGCGAAGAGGCCTCCGTCCTGCTGTTCCTGCCGATGTCCCACGTCTTCGGCCGCATGGTGGCCATCGCCTGCGTCCGGGCCCGCGTCCGGCTGGGCCACGCGCCCAGCATCAACGCCGAAGACCTGCTGCCCGACCTCGCCGGCTTCCGGCCGACCTGTCTGCTGGCCATCCCGTACATGCTGGAGAAGGTCTTCAACTCCGCCCGCGCCAAGGCCGAGTCGGGCGGCCGGGTCTCCTCCTTCGACCGCGCGGTGTCGGTCGCGCAGCGCTACGGAGAGGCCCTGGAGGCCCGGCAGACCGGCACCGGCCCCTCCCGCGCCCTGAAGACCGCCCGCGCCTTCTACGACCCGCTGGTCTACCGCCGCATCCGCAACGCCATGGGCGGCCGGGTCCGCTACGCCATCTGCGGCGGCTCCCCCCTCGGCCGCCGCCTCGCCGCGTTCTACGCCGGGGCCGGCATCGAGATCTTCGAGGGCTACGGCCTCACCGAGACCACCGGCGCGAGCACCGTCACCCCGCCCCTCAAACCCCGCCTGGGCACCGTCGGCTGGCCGCTGCCCGGCACCCGCGTCCGCATCGCCGCCGACGGCGAGATCCTGGTCGGCGGCGACCATGTGCTGCGCGGCTACTGGGACCCGCTGGCCGGGGGCGTCGTCCCCGCCGCCCCCGACGGCTGGCTCGCCACCGGCGACCTCGGGGAACTCGACGACGAGGGCTATCTGACGATCACCGGCCGCAAGAAGGAACTCATCATCACCGCGGGCGGCAAGTCCGTCGCCCCGGCCCCGCTGGAGAACTGGCTGCGCTCGCACCCGCTGATCTCCCAGTGCCTCGTCCTCGGCGACGGCCGCCCGTTCGTCTCGGCGCTGATCACCCTCGACCCGGACGGCGTCACCCACTGGCGCCAGATGAACGGCAAACACCCCGTGCCCCCCACACTCCTCGTCGACGACGAGGAACTGCGCGCCGTCCTGCAACGCGCCGTCGACGAGGCCAACAAGATGGTCTCCCGCCCGGAGTCCATCCGCCGCTTCGCCGTCCTGCCCGTGGACTTCACCGAGGAGGCGGGCCAACTGACCCCGTCGATGAAGCTCCGCCGGGAGGCCGTGCTGCGCGCCTTCGCCACGGAAGTGGAGGGGCTGTACACGAGGTGAGGCACATGGCGGGCCCGCAGACGGCGTGAGACACATGGCGGGCCTGTATACGACGTGCGGCACATTTGCCATGTCTTCACACGTGGTTCTTGACGACACACCGCGTCTGCACGTTGGCTTTCGACCACCTCGTCACGATGCTCCCCCCATCGGAAGGCACCACCAGTGATAGCGCGCAACCCCCGTCAGGCCGCCCTGCGGCGCATCTCCGTGGCCCTGGCGGTCTCGATATCGGCCCTGTCCCTCGCCGCGTGCGGCGACGGCGGGAGTGACGACTCCGCCGTTAAGAAGGGCAACGACATCACGGTGGGCCTGCTGCTGCCGGACCGGGACACGGCACGCTTCGAGAAGTTCGACTACCCGCTGATCAAGCAGGAGGTCGCGGACCTCACGGAGAACCAGGGCACGGTCCGCTACGCCAACGCCGAGGCCAGCGTCACCAGACAGAGCGAGCAGTTCCAGAAGATGATCGCCGACAAGGTGGACGTCATCCTCGTGGACGCCCTCAACTCCAAGACCATCGCCAAGGACGTCCAGAAGGCCAAGGCCGCCGGTATCCCGGTCATCGCCTACGACAGGCTCGCCGAGGGCCCGATCGACGCCTACGTCTCCCACGACAACGAACTCGTCGGCCAGGTCCAGGGCCGCGCCATCCTCGGAGAGCTCGGCGACAACGCCGAGAAGAGCAAGGTCGTCATGATGAACGGCGACCCCGGCGACCCGAACACCGCCCGCTTCAAGGACGGCGCGCTCAGCGAGCTCCAGGGCCAGGTGAACATCGTCAAGGAGTACGACACCAAGGAGTGGAAGCCCTCGGCGGCCAAGGCCAACATGAAGAAGGCGATCCAGGCCGTCGGGCTGAACAACATCGCCGCCGTCTACTCGGCCAACGACGGCATGGCCGGCGCCGTCATCGAGGCCATGCGGGAGGCCGGGGCCACCAAGATGCCGCCGGTGACCGGCCAGGACGCCAACCTCGACGCGGTGCAGCGGGTCGTCTCCGGCGAGCAGTACATGACCGTGTACAAGTCCTTCCTGCTGGAGGCGACGAACGCCGCGAAGATCGCGGTGGCCAAGGTGCAGGGCCGCTCGATCGAGTTCGCGGCACTGACCCGGCAGACGGTCGACAGCCCCACGCAGAAGAACATCCCGGCGATGCTGGTCACGGTGGTCGCCCTCACCAAGGACAACATCAAGGACACGGTGATCACGGACGGCGTGTACACCGTGAAGGACATCTGCACAGCCGAGTACAAGGCGGACTGCGCGGCCATCGGGCTCGACTAGCGCCCCGGGGGCGGTCGCCGTCCGGGGGCGGGTTCCCTTCCGTGCCGGCGGCCGCGGGCTGTCGGCGGCTGCGGCTGTCGGTGGCCGGGGGCGCGGTTCCCCGCGCCGCCGAGAAGGGCGTCGCCGCACGGGTCTTGACTTCGCAAGACCCCCGCGCGACATTCCCCACCCCCTTTCGCGTTCTCGGCGGGCTGGAGCGGCCATGACCACACGCACGGACACCGCGGGCACTGCCACGGCCCCGACCCGAAGACGTCTGCTGGCCGGGGCCGCCGGTGCCGGTCTCGCCGTCGCGACGGGCGTCCAACAGGGCGCCCGGGCCGCCGACTTACCCCCGCTCGGCACGTACGACGTCGTCGTCATCGGCTCCGGCGCCGCCGGTATGACCGCCGCGCTGACGGCCGCGCGGCAGGGCCTTGCTTGCGTCGTCGTGGAGAAGGCACCGACCTTCGGCGGCTCGGCCGCCCGCTCGGGTGCCGGGATCTGGATCCCCAACAACTCCGTGCTCCTCGCGGCGGGCGTCCCCGACACCCCCGCGAAGGCCGCCGCCTACCTCGCCGCCGTGGTCGGCCCGGACGTCCCCGCCGACCGGCAGCGCGCCTTCCTCACCCACGGCCCCGCCACGATCTCCCTCGTCCTGGCGAACAGCCCCCTGCGGTTCCGCTGGATGGAGGGCTACAGCGACTACTACCCGGAACTCCCCGGCGGCCTGCCGGGCGGCCGCTCCATCGAGCCCGACCAGTTCGACGGCAACCTCCTGGGCCCCGAACTGGCTCACTTGAACCCGCCGTACATGGAAGTCCCCGCCGGCATGGTCGTCTTCAGCGCCGACTACAAGTGGGTCGCCCTGGCCGCCGTGAACGCCCGGGGCGCCGCCGTCGCCGCCCAGTGCCTCGCCCGCGGCGTGAAGGCGGCGGCGCTCGGCCAGAAGCCCCTGACGATGGGCCAGGCGCTCGCGGCCGGCCTGCGCGCGGGCCTGCGCTCGGCCGGGGTCCCGGTCTGGCTGAACACGCCCCTGACCGACCTGTACGTCGAGAACGGCACGGTGACCGGAGCCGTCGTCACCCGCGACGGCGCCCCCGGTCTGGTCCGCGCCCGCCGGGGCGTGATCGTCGGCTCGGGCGGCTTCGAGCACAACGCCGCGATGCGGGAACGCTTCCAGCGCCAGCCCATCGGCACGGACTGGACCGTCGGGGCGAAGGAGAACACCGGCGACGGCATCCGCGCGGGGGAGCGGCTGGGCGCGGCGCTCGACCTGATGGACGACGCCTGGTGGGGCCCGGCGATCCCGGTCCCCGGACAGCCCTACTTCTGCCTCGCCGAACGCACCCTGCCCGGCGGGCTGCTGGTCAACGGCGCGGGCCGCCGCTTCGTCAACGAGGCCGCGCCCTACAGCGACGTCGTGCACACCATGTACGACGAGCAGGGGGCCATCCCGTCCTGGCTGATCGTCGACCAGAACTACCGCAACCGGTACCTCTTCAAGGACGTCCTGCCGACCCTGCCCTTCCCCGACGCCTGGTACGACTCCGGGGCCGCGCACAAGGAGTGGACCCTTGACGCCCTGGCGGCTTCGATCGGCGTGCCCGCCGCGGCCCTGCGCAGCAGCGTCAACCGCTTCAACGCCCAGGCGCGCCGGGGCGAGGACCCCGACTTCCACCGCGGCGACAGCGCCTACGACCACTACTACACGGACCCCTCGGTCCTCCCCAACTCCTGTCTGGCGCCCCTCTGGCTGCCCCCGTACCACGCCTTCCGCATCGTCCCCGGCGACCTCGGCACCAAGGGCGGCCTGCGCACGGACGCCCGGGCCCGGGTGCTGCGCGAGGACGGCTCGGTGATCCCGGGCCTGTACGCCGCGGGGAACGCCAGCGCGGCCGTGATGGGGCACAGCTACGCGGGCGCGGGCTCCACGATCGGCCCGGCGATGACGTTCGGGTACATCGCGGCCCGGGACATCGCGGGGATGCTGTAGGGCTGACGGTGCCCGGACGGCTGAGCGTGCGCCGGCCGTGGTGCGCCTGGGGGCATCCGCGGCCGGTCACGGGGCCACCCGGGGTGTCGCGCGTGGGGTCGCGGCGGTGCCCCGGGCGGTTCAGGCCCCCGGCTTGCGCGCCACGAGGCTCGCCTGGGCGACCGGCTCGCCCTGCGTCTCGTCGGGCTCCCGTACGGTCGTGACGCGGACGGCGAAGCCCGCGCCGCGCAGCAGGTCGGCCATGCGCTCCGGCCGGCCCCTGCGGAAGGTCACGGACACCGGGTACCCGAAGGCCCCCTCGTAGCGGCGGGGCTCGTCCCCGCACTGGAAGCCGAGCAGCAGATGGCCACCGGGGCGCAGAACGCGGTGGAAACCGGCGAAGAGCGCGGGCAGGTGCTCCTCGGGCGTGTGGATGATCGAGTACCAGGCCACGACACCGTCGAGGGAGCCGTCCGGCAGGTTTAGCTCCTGCATCGAGCCCTGCTCGAACCGCAGGCCGGGGTTCTCGCGGCGGGCGATCGCGAGCATCGACTCCGACAGGTCGAGCCCGAACACCGACAGCCCCTGGGACGCCAGGTACGCCGTCACCCGCCCGGGCCCGCACCCCAGGTCGGCGACCTCGCCGCCCTCGCCCACGAGCCCGGCGAACCCGTGCAGCACGCCCCGGTCCAACGGCGTGCCCGGTCGCAGGTCACCGAACCGGACGGCGTACTCCTCGGCGACGGTGTCGTAGAACAGACGGGTCTCGGACACGAAGTCAGGGGCATCGCTCAGCGGGTCTGGGGTGTCATGGACGTGATCAGCGGCGTCGGTCATGCCGGGAGACCCTAGTACGGGGTCCTACGGCCGTCCCCCTGGTTCCGGGCCCTGCTCCCCATGGCCCGGACTCTCCCCGTCCTCCTGGACCTCCGAGGCCCGCTCCGCGCCGTCCCCGTCCTCCTGGACCTCCGAGGCCCGCTCCGCGCCGTCCCCGTCCCCCTGGACCTCCGAGGCCCGCTCCGCGCCGTCCCCGTCCCCCTGGACCTCCGAGGCCCGCCCCGCGCCGTCCCCGTCCTCCTGGATCTGCGAGGCCCGCTCCGCGCCGTCCCCGTCCTCCTGGACTAGCGAGGCCCGCCCCGCGCCGATGCCCGCGCCCGCCCCGATCGCCGTGCCGAAGCCGAGGCCCAGGGCGAGGCCCAGCGCGAGATTGTCGAAGACGGTCATGCCGAGCACGAGGCCTATGGCCGTGCCGAGGGACATGCCGACCGAGAGGCCCATGGCCAGGGGCTTGTCGGCGGGCGTACCGCCGGTCTCCCCACTGTTCTCCTGGTCTTTCCGCATCCGCCCATCGTCCCACGGCCGGAATTCGCCAGGAATTCACCGGACAGAACGGCTTGGATAAGGGCAGGAGCCCCGTCGCCTGGCGGCGCGGGGCTCCTTGGGTACTACAGATCAGACCGGCGTGACGTTCTCAGCCTGCGGGCCCTTCGGACCCTGCGTGACGTCGAAAGACACCTGCTGGTTCTCCTCGAGGGACCGGAATCCGGTCGCGTTGATCGCGGAGTAGTGGACGAAGACGTCGGGGCCGCCGCCCTCCTGGGCGATGAAACCAAAGCCCTTTTCGGCGTTGAACCACTTAACGGTTCCGGTAGCCATAAGCCCTCCTTGGGCCCAAAAGGGTTGCCCTGCTCCAGAACCAGCAAGTGTGAAGATGAATTCCGCACAAGTGCATATGTCTGAGAATGACGAGAGCCCGCGGTCACATGCTCCGCAGGCTCTGTACTGCAAGGGAAACCAAACTGCAACTTGCGACGAGCCTAGCACGCAGGCCCCGGAATGCAATAGGGGTCAAGATCACGTCACCCGAATGTTTGAACATCCTCCGGCCGACTGGCGGAGAGGGCGCCCGCACCGGCCCCACACCCCGACGGCGGGGTCGCGCGCCGGTCCGTACGCCGTGAGGGCTAGCCTCGCGATGTGGACAATCCTCGCACCCGGCCGCGCGTCGGCCACATCCAGTTCCTGAACTGCCTGCCCCTCTACTGGGGGCTCGCGAGAACGGGCACGCTCCTCGACTTCGAGCTCTCCAAGGACACCCCCGAGAAGCTCAGCGAGAAGCTGGTGCAGGGCGAACTCGACATCGGTCCGATCACCCTCGTCGAGTTCCTCCGGCACGCCGACGATCTGGTCGCCTTCCCCGACATCGCCGTCGGCTGCGACGGCCCGGTCATGTCCTGCGTGATCGTCTCGCAGGTCCCCCTGGACCGGCTGGACGGCGCCCGCGTCGCCCTCGGGTCGACCTCCCGCACCTCGGTGCGCCTGGCCCAGCTGCTCCTCGCCGAGCGCTACGGCGTCCAGCCGGACTACTACACCTGCCCGCCCGACCTGAGCCTGATGATGCAGGAGGCCGACGCCGCCGTCCTCATCGGCGACGCCGCGCTGCGCGCCAACATGCTCGACGGGCCGCGCTTCGGACTGCAGGTGCACGACCTGGGCGCGCTGTGGAAGGAGTGGACGGGCCTGCCGTTCGTCTTCGCGGTCTGGGCGGCCCGCCGCGACTACCTGGAGCGCGAGCCGGTCATCACGCGCCGGGTGCACGAGGCCTTCCTCGACTCCCGCAACCTCTCCCTGGAGGAGGTCGGCAAGGTCGCCGAGCAGGCCGCCCGCTGGGAGGCCTTCGACGAGGAGACCCTCGCCCGCTACTTCACGACTCTCGACTTCCGCTTCGGCGGCCCGCAGCTGGCGGCGGTCGCCGAGTTCGCCCGCCGCGTCGGCCCCACGACCGGCTTCCCCGCGGACGTGAAGGTGGACCTGCTCCAGCCGTGAGCCGCACGGTGCTCCCGCACTACTCTGCTGGGTGGTGCAGGCGTACCGGGACCGGAGCCGTCCCCGCCTGACCACGGGGGAGGGGTGACGCCCATGCGGCCGCTCGACGTCGACGAGCCCACCGTCGTGGGGCCCTACCGGCTGCTCGGCCGGCTGGGCTCCGGCGGCATGGGCCGGGTCTACCTGGGCCGCAGCGCCGGTGGCCGCACGGTCGCCGTGAAGATCGTGCATCCGCACTTCGCGCTGGACGAGGAGTTCCGGGCGCGATTCCGGCGTGAGGTCGACGCCGCGCGCCGGGTGGGCGGTGCCTGGACGGCGCCGGTCCTGGACGCGGACCCGGGGGCGCGGGTGCCCTGGGTGGCGACCGCGTACGCCGCCGGCCCCTCCCTGTCGGCCGCGGTCACCGACGGCGGGCCCCTGCCCGCGCACACCGTACGGGCTCTCGGGGCGGGACTGGCCGAGGCGCTGGCGGCGGTGCACGAGCTGGGCCTGGTGCACCGGGACGTGAAACCGTCGAACGTCCTGCTGACCCTCGACGGGCCGCTGCTGATCGACTTCGGGATCGCCCGGGCCACCGACGGCACGGCCTCCCTCACCTCCACCGGCGTGTCCATCGGCTCGCCCGGCTACATGTCGCCCGAGCAGATCCTCGGCAAGGGCGTCACGGGCGCGGCCGACGTCTTCTCACTGGGCGCGGTCCTCGCCTACGCGGCGACCGGCGCCCCGCCCTTCCCCGGCGACTCCTCCGCCGCCCTGCTCTACAAGGTCGTCCACGAGGAACCGGAACTGGGCCTGCTGGACGGTGAGTTGCGTGACGTCACGGCGCAGTGCCTCGCCAAGGACCCGGCGGCACGGCCCGCCCCGGCTCGGCTGGCCCACCGACTGGCCCCCGAGGGCGCGTCCCGACTGGTGTCGGGCGGCTGGCTGCCGGGGCCGTTGGTGGAGCAGGTGAGCCGCAGTGCCGTGCAGCTGCTGAATCTGGAGGCGACGGGGGCGGGGGGCGACCCGTCGGGGCCGGTGGGGTTCAGCAGCCCGTCGGTGGGGGAGGGGCCGACGGGGGCCGGGCCCCGGGCCGGGGCCGGGGGCGAGGGGCTGGGGACGTTCGGCCCACCGCCGGTGATGCCGCCGTCGGTGGTGCCGTCGCCGGTGATGCCGCCTGCCACGGAGGAGCGAGCACCCACAGCCGTACCCGCCCCCCGGGACGGCGACCAGGCGCACGGCGACGACGCGCACGCCGAGCACGCGCGGGACGCGGCTGCTCCGTCCTCCGGCCGCCGCCCCGGCAAGGTCACCGTCTCCGTCGCGGCGACGTCCACGCCGGAGGGTGAGGGGGGCGGGCGGGTACGACGGCTCAGCTGCTCCGTGGCGCTGGCGGTCGCGGGGGCGATGGCGGCAGTGACGATCGGGTCGGTGTTCGTGTTCGACCTGCTGCCCGGACGCGGCGGCGGTGACGACGCCGACTCGGGCAGCGGCTCCGACTCGCCCCCGGCGGCGACCGCGAGCGCGAGTCCCTCCACCGGCACGGTGCCCGCCGCGTACCTCGGCACCTGGCAGGGCCAGGGCATCGCCCTCGACGGCAGACTGCCCCTCGGCACGTTCGCCATCACGATCGAACAGACCGCGGTCGGCCAAGAGTTGGGCAAGCTCCGCCAGACCGACCCGATCGGCGGCGTCTGCGTCGACGTACTGACCCTGAAGCAGGTCACGAAGAAGGAGCTCGTCGCGACGTCGGTCGGCGCGAAGACCAACCACAGCGGCTGCAACCCCGCGAGAACGACGGTCCACCTCAAGCCGGTGGGCGACGACCTGCAATACCGCTCGGAGAGCGCGGAGTCGGGCCGTCCGCAGGCACGGATGTCGAGGATCGGGTAGCGGCCCGGGGCAGTCGTCCCTCGCGTCGGACCGGCTGCCCCGGCTCCTCACCCCGGGATGACCACCGTACGCAGCTCCCCGTCGCCGAGGTGGAGCATGCCCTTGCCGGGGGAGACCTGGCCGCCGACCATGCTGCGGTTGATACGGACACCGACGAGGTCCCCGCTGGAGGACTCCTGCGGGGACAGCAGGATGCCGCGGCGGGCCTTCTTGGCGTCGACCTGCCAGCCCGAGAAGCCGCTGCACACGTCCTCCTCGTCACCGGCGATGACGAGCGCGAGCCCGCGTTCCGCGCCGCGGGAGACCAGCTTCTTCATCTGGCTCTCGGCGTCGCAGTCCTCCAGGAGCTCGCCGTCGTCGACGAGGACCGCGATCGGCTCCTCCAGGGACGCCTGGTCGATCAGCTCCTCGAACTCGTCCTCGTCGATGTCGTCACCGGTGAAGACCTTCAGCACACCGTCCGTGCCGTCGAGCCCGCGCAGTGGGGACTGCCGCGGGGCCGCGATGACCAGACGGGTGCCCTGGGACAGGAACGAGTGGGCGAAGTTCATCATGACCGTCGAGCGGCCCGACTTGGCCGGACCGGCCACGACGAACGCCGGTACGCCCTCGGCCAGGTCGGGGCCGAAGCCGACGATCTCGTCGCCGCCGATACCGACCAGACCCCACAGCCGCGAGCGGGACGCGTCCGGGTCGCGCAGCTCCCAGGCCTCCGGGAAGGAGATGCGGCTGGGCAGGCTGTCGACGCGGAAGGGGCGTCGCGAGCGGGGGACGCCGGCATCGCGGGCCGCGGCCGCCTCGCCGATCGCCGCCAGCGCCGCGGCCTGGCCCTGACCGGTGGTGTCCGCGGACAGCAGCGCGAACTGCGTCTCCGTACCGAACTCGTTGCGGAACGCACGGCCCGGCGGAATCTCCTCCGGCACCTTGCGCGCCGGGATGCCCAGCGCTGAGAAGTCGCTGCGGTCGGCGAGCCGCAGCCCGTACTTGTCCTCGGTGAGCGTCGCGATCCGGCCCACGAGGAGAGTGCGGTCACCCGTCAGCACCAGGTGGATGCCGACGCTGGCGCCCTCGCGCATCATCGTCTGCAACTCGTCGGTCAGCGACCCGTGGTCGACCTCGCCGAGGGTGGGCACCCAGCCCTCCCAGCGGTCCAGCAGGACCACGATGTGCGGCAGTCGCTCGTCCTCGGCGACCGACGCCCGCTGCTCGCCGATGTCCGCGAAGCCCTTCTCCGCCAGTACGTCCTGGCGACGGCCCATCTCGTTCTTGAGCCGGTTGACCAGCCGCACGACCCGCTCGGTCTGGTTGCGACTCACGACCGCACCACAGTGCGGCAGCCGCGTCAGGGCGTTGAGGGCGCCGTTGCCGCAGTCGATGCCGTAGAGGTGCACGTCGGCAAGGGAATGCGTGCGGGCGATGGAGCCCGCGAGGGTGCGCAGCACCTGGGAGCGGCCGCTGCGCGGGGCACCGCCGATCATTAGGTGACCGAAGGAGGAGAAGTCCACGGCGACCGGGCGGCGGGCCTGGCTCGCGGGCAGGTCCTCGATGCCGTACGGCGCAGGCGGCAGCTTGCCGGGGCCACCGGCGAACGCGGGCAGCTCCACGTCGTCCAGCAGCAGCGTCTCGTCCAGGGCGGGCAGCCACGGGCTGTGCTGCGGCGGGATGCCCAGGGAGCTGTTGGCGTCACGGATGGTGTCGACCAGGACCTTCAGATCGGTGATCTCCTCGTCCTCACGGGACTCGGCCTTCGGCTTGACCAGCGCGGCCCGGCCCAAGTCCTCCCAGGCCAGCGGGCCCACCCAGGGCATCAGAACGGCCGGGTCCGCCGCACCGGGCCGACGGCCTCCGACCCGCCCGGACTGGAAGGGCACCAGCGAGGCGTGCCCGAGCCGGGCGTACGCGCGACCCGGGGTGTTCTTGGAGATGTGCCCGGCCTCGGGCGAGTCGATGACGTCCGACGACTCGCCGCCGTCCGTCACCCGCAGCGCGATCCGGAGGTTGGTGTTGGCGCGGATCTCCGGCGAGACGACACCGGACGGCCGCTGCGTCGCCAGCAGCAGGTGGATGCCGAGGGAACGACCGCGCTGGGCGATGTTCACCAGCCCCGTCACGAAGTCGGGCAGGTCGCGCACCATCGAGGCGAACTCGTCGATGACGATGAGCAGACGGGGCACCGGCCGGTGCGAGGGGTCCCGGCGCACCAGGTCCTGGTAGTCCTCGATGTCCTTGGCGTCGGCGGCGGCAAGGATGTGCTCGCGCCGGTGCAGCTCCGCACCCAGCGACTCCAGTGCCCGCTCCACCAGGTGGGCGTCGAGGTCGGTCACCATGCCGACCGTGTGCGGCAGATGCACACAGTCCTTGAACGCTGCGCCACCCTTGTAGTCGACCAGCACGAACGTCATGTTCTCGGGCGTGTTCGCCACTGCCAGTGCCGCCACGATGGTCTGCAGCAGCTCCGACTTACCGGAACCGGTTGTACCGGCGATGAGGCCGTGCGGGCCGTCCTTGCGGATGTCGATCCCGAACGCCCCGTCGTACGACTCGCCGATCACGGCCAGCGTCGACTGCCCGCCCATCCGCCAGCGCGCCACGATCGCGTCACTGGTCGGCGGCTCCAGCTGGAGCACGTCCAGCAGCCGGCTCGACCCCGGCAGCGCCGAGTCCTCGGTCTCGCCGCTGATGTCCCGCAGTGGCGACAGCGACCGGGCGAGCCTGAGGCACCAGGCCGCGGAGACGAAGTCGGGCCGTACGTCCTTCAGTCGCTCCGCACCAGCCTCCTCCACGCGCAGCCGCAACTGCTCGGTGCGCTCGGCCTGTTCGGGCTGCCGGTCGTTGGTGTGCCAGGCCTGGAAGGAGGGGAAGCCGCCGGCGGCCTGCTGGGGCTGCTGCTGTGCCTGCTGGGTCGGCTCGTACTCCACGGCCTTCGGCTCGGCCACCACGTACGCCTGGCACTCACCCGGCAGGAACCGTTCCTCGGCGTCCAGGCAGATGGCGAACATCGACACGGCGGGACCCTCACGCAGCAGCCGTACGACGCCGGGAAGGGACCGCAGCCGCCGCGACCCGTCCCATACCACCACGATGTCGGGGTCGCCGAAGCTCGAATTGCCCTGCGACTTGTTCTCCTCGGCGGCCTTCTTGCGCGCGTCGAGGATCTGCGTCAGCTCGCCGATGCGGGCACCGACCGTCTCGGCGTCCGTCCCGATGAGCGCGTTGACGTCCTGTCCGCCGGACGGCCGGGCGTGCGGCAGCCAGCGCACCCAGTCCCAGGACTCCTGAGCGGCGTTGTCGCTCAGTACGTAGAACTGCACGTCCATCGGGCTGTGCAGCGCCGCGGTCTGCGCGACGGCCCAGCGCCCGAGGGCACGGGCGGAATCACCGGGCCCGGCCATACCAACGACACCGAGGGTGCGCAGGTGCAGCGCGACCGGGGCGTCCTCGATCTTCCAGGTCACCTGGCGGCGGTGGTCGTCCTGCTCGGGGTCGTCGAGCACCACCTCGGAGGGCAGCTGACCGGTCCCGAAACGGATCAGCAGGTGGTCGCGGTCGGTGCGCCGCCGCTCCCACAGACGGGTCCGGGGCCCGGTGCCCACGGCGAGCACTGTCGCCGGATCGGGTATGGCGTGCCGCCGGTCGTTGCGCTCAACGACGAGCGCGTCCTGGGCGTCCTTCTCGATCCGCTCCTTCTGCTCCTGATACTCCTCGACCTGCTTGGCGTGCGACTTACGCCCGTGCTTCTTGTCGTTGTAGTAGTTGGCGAAGAGCAGGATCGGGCTGAGGGCCGCCATGATCAGGTAGTACCAGCGCTGGAAGATCATCACCGATACGACGGCACCCACCAGCGGCGTCAGCGCCATCAGCCAGGGCAGCGGCCTGGCCTCGTAGTCCCGGGGCCGTGACGGCAGCCGGAAGTTGGTCTGCCGCTCCGGCGGGCGCAGCCGCGGGGGGCGGTTGTAGTCGAGGCCGACGCCGTCGTCGGACCACTTGAGAGCGGCGTTCGGGGGTGTGTACCGGGTGAGTTCGAGAAGGGTGTTGCCGAGCCCGATCTGAGCGCCGAGGGGCCACTCGACGGGCCCGGTCTTCCCTTCCTCCTTCGCCTTCTCCTGGTCCTTCTTCTTGCCGCGCTTCTTGCCGCCGGGCTCGTCCTTCTCGTCCTCGTCCTGCGCGAGGGAGGTGCCGTCGAGGGTGACGTGCTTCTTGTCCGAGTGCACGGCGACCTGGCAGGTGCCGTCGGTGGCGACGGAGAGGGTGAGGGCCCGGGCATCGACCTCGGGATCGTCGATACGGACGTACGACGCCGCCCCGCTGCCGATGTCGTACCGCCCGACGCCGAGCCGGTGCACGAACCCGGCGGCGGGCCCGCCGACCACGCGCAGCTCGACCAGCCCGGTGGGCTCACCCGGCAGACACCCGGACGGATCCTGAAGGCTGACGACGGCACCCTCGCGCAGGGGCGACCCCACGACGGTGGCGCCGGGATCGACGGCATATCCGTCCACGTACACGAGGGGCGCGTTGTTGGCCGGCGCGTGCCGGTGCTGCCCGAGCGGGATGACCTGCGCCCCGCTGTGCCCCACCTGCTTGGCCAGCTCCTGCGCGATGTCCCCCACGGTGGACTCAGGATCGGCATCGAGCACCACATCAGCGGTGCCGCCGCCGTACGGGTCGACGACGGTCAGAGTCAGGCGCACGACTTGTCCTCCCCGTGCCACTGGGCCGGTACGGCCGCGTGGTGTCTGTCGCTGGTACCGCCGTGCTGCCGACCTCTCTCGTGCTCCTGGGCCACGCGGGTCACAGCGGTACAGGGACGATATCCGTTCGGTACGACGGCGGGGCAATGGGGAGGCGCCGTGACGTTCCCGATGGCAACGGCGTACACGCTTTCATGACGGCTCGTTCACAAGGCGGGTATGGGGCACCACAGGCCACACCCGTAAGCTGCTGACGCAAGAGCGGACGATCACACCGGTCGGCACGTGCGACCGGCAACTCGGCTTCCGGGCCGGTGAGTCCGCAAACAGGGAAGCCACGGGGGTTGGCCCTGCGGCGTTGCGAGAGGGAGCGGCTTCATGGCCAAGGACCTTGATGTCACATATCAGGACATGCGGGATGCAGCCAAGCATGTCGTGAAGGAGAAGGAAAAGCTCCAGGAGAAGCTCGAGGGCCTCAAGAAGTACATCAACAACCTGGTGCAGGGCGGCTACGTCACGAAGAGTTCGTCGAAGGCGTTCGACGAGAACTTCGACGAGTTCGTGCGCGGCATGAAGGACACGCTGGACGGCCTCGACGGCATGGGTGACTACCTGACCATGGCCGCGGACAAGTTCGAGCAGATCGACGACGAGCTGGCGAAGCAGGCTCGGAGCAAGTAGGTCCAGGGGCTTGCCGGGTGCCGTCGGCGGACGCTGCCGGCACCCGGCCTCCGGCTCCGGGCCGGCGGGGACCGTCAGTCGGCGAGAGGCTGCCGTAGCAGGTGCATGTGGAGGTCGCTGCGGAGCTCTTCCGTCTCGACACGCAGCCAGGATCCGTCGCGGAAACGTATGAGCAGCATCCTCGTCTCGAGCTCGCCGGAGAACGGGTCGACGAGGGTTGCCTGGGAGGCGGGGATGCGGGCGACGACTTCCATGCGCTTCTCCCGCCCCACGCTGACGCGCTGCGGCGGAGCCACAAGGACGATTTCGTCCTGAGTCGCCAGGAGCAAGCGCTGGTGGTGGGTGGAGTGGCTGTACCAACGCAGCAGGAATTGACCGGCGTTGCCCTGCCAGTTTCCGTCGAAGACCTTGTCGAGGCCTTGTTCGGCGACGGTGGCGTCCCGGCGGCGTTTCTCGTCTTCCTTCTTGGCCCGCAGTCGCTCCTTTTCGTCCTTCGCGTCAAGGGATCGCATGACCGCTTGCTCAATCTTGGCCAGGAACTCGAAGAACATGATGACAGGGATGAAAGGCGCCCCGAGCGCCGCACCGGCCATGCCCAGCGGACGCATCCTGGCGGGGCGGAGCCGAGGATTGCCCGCAGCCTGGAGCACGTCTGCCGGGGGTTGGGGGATCTTGTCGATCGTGCACCACTCGCCCGCCTCGGCGTGGATGCCGAGGCGGTCTCCCACCACGCGTTGCTTGCCCCTGCGTGTCACTGAAGACTCTCCTTGCCGACGGGAAACGGGATCGGTATGTCGCGAGCGTATCTCGTACGGGGTGTCATGAGGAGTGAGAGAGTCCGGCGATCGTGCCGACGACCATGGATTCCGCCGAGAACAGTCATCAACATGTAGAGAGGTATCACTCATGGGGGACCATATAAAGGCGGATCTCGCCGCCATCAAGCAGTGCTCACGCGATCTGAACAAAATTCACGGCGAGTTCGAGCGGCATGGCAACCCTGCGGACGAGTATGGCCAGGCAATAGGTCACGGCGGCCTCAAGGACGCTTTCTCAGATTTTGGGGACACTTGGAAGAAGACCCGGAAGAAGCTGATGAAGGAACTTGAGCAGCTGGCTGAGTTCACCCGGACCGCGGCCAAGGCATACGACGGTGTCGACCAGGAGCTGGCCAAGGCCATCCGAGATGCCAAGGCGCAGAGCAAGGGGAAGAAGTGAGCAGGACGGACGCCGACTGGCCGCCTCTGTGGCATGACGACCCGACGCCAGGCGACCCGGAGGAAGTCGCTGAACTGGGGCGCGAGTTGCGCAAGATGGCCGACATGATCGAGGAGCAGTCCCGGGTCATCAAGGCGCTCGCCTCGGTGGAGGGTTGGGACAGTGAGGCCGGAAAGGGATTCCATGAGATTGCCGGTGGCACGGCGGACAAGCTGAAGAAGTCCTTCGAGCGCTACGACGAAGCGGCCAAGGCTGTCGGGGAGGACGTGCGCGAAGGGAGCTCGGATCAGTTCGCCAGCGAAATGCGCCGCGCGCAGCGGAAGGCGGACAAGGCACTTGCTGATTACCGTGAGGCCAAGGCCGACCACGACCTGGCTGACGACGAGGTGAAGAAGTTCACCGAGAAGTACCCGATGGCAAACATTCCTGCCTCGGAGAAGGAAGAGTACGAGCGCTGGGTCAAGAAGCGCGGCGAGGCCCTACTCGCCATGGGTGCCGCTCGCAAAGCGGTGAAGGACGCCAGGGACATCTACGACGACGCGGGGGACAAGGCAGCTCGGCATATCAGGAACGTCGTGCATCATGATGCGGTCCGAGACCCGGGCGGATTCATGAACTTCCTCGCGGACTGGGCAGACATGCTGGCGAACATCTCCGCAGTCCTGTCCGTGCTTGCAGTGATCTGTGCCTTCGTCCCACCGCTCCAGTTCCTGGTTCCTATATTCGCGACCCTTGCCGTGGTGACCAGTGCGGCCGCGCTCGCCGGTCATGCCTACGACATGACTGTGCGCGGGGGAAAAGTCGATTGGATGAAGCTGGGCGCCGATGCGCTGGGAGTGTTGCCCGGGTTGGGGGCGCTGAAGGGGCTCCGTGCTCTCAAGGGCCTCAAGGGGCTTTCGAAGGTGAAGGCATTCGGAAATCTGAGGACGTATACGACGGCGCTCGACGGTGTCGGCCACAACTTCCTGAACGGCGTCGCCGTCAAGGTGGTGAACAAGGTGCTCGGCAGGACGGCGCGTGCCGACCTGATCGACGGCAAGAAGATCACTGGCGTCATCAAGGGGGCGGGCCTGGCGAGCGCGTTGCACAGGATGTTCAGTGGTGAGAACGGTGAGAAGACCGGTTACCAGGAGCCGCCCAAGGCCGCGACGCCCGCACCCACGCCCTCGCCCTCACCCCGCCCGGCCCCGAGCGTCTCACCCACGGCGTTCAACGCGGCCTTGGCTGCATAGAACCCGTCAGCCTGTTCAAGGAGCGCAGACGCCATGAGCGACGAAGATCACGATCTCGGGCCCTGGGAATTCATCGGCCGCCGAGGTGGCGACACGGCCACCTTGGTCGGCGGCTCGGTGATCGCCGACGTGCCCGAGGCGAGACGGGCCGCGGAGGAGGCTCGACGAGAGCTACGGTTCGACTTCCTGGACGACCGGGCGGTGCTCGAACTGCTGCGCCGTCGTCATCGCGACGAAGAGGACATGTTCAACGCCGGCTTTGTGCATGGAGTGCCATTGGCGCTCGTGGGCCTCGGGGCCGTGCTCTATTGGGCCGGTGTGGCGCAGTACTGGGAGACCGCCGCTCCTCGCAACGCCTATCTGGCGGTCGCCATCACGGTCGTGGTGACTCAGTTCTTCTTCTTCGTGCGCAGCGCGATGTCGCACTGGGTCGACCCGGTCCGGCAGAACCTGCGGGCCCGGGCGGCCAGGTACCGGAAGATCGCCCACATCGCTCGACGGAGAGGGGCGGACATACCCGCTCACTATCCGCACTACGGGCCCTACCCCTTCGCGGCGACGTTCCGCCCCGAAGTGGACGACCGCGAACAGTCCGACAGCAAGGGCACAGATGACCACGGCCACCGTTGACGAAGCCCAGCGCAGCCTCATGGACAGCGACGGCATAGAGGTCCGCTGGATCATGCCGGAGGGTTTCCTCGAACTGCCCTTCGAGGCGGATGATCTGGACGAGCTGGCCGACCACCTGGTCGAGTTGGCCAAGCAGGCGCTGCCCGGTGCCAACGAGGAAGTGCAGGTGCAGTACGCCGCGATGTGCGCGGCGCACTACGACGAGTTCATCGAGGCGGGCGTGCAGTACGCCGGCTTCGTCACCACGGAGGTCGACGGCGTCCGCTGCACTGCCTCGGTGAACGTCAGCCTCCTTGACCTCGACGAGCGAGCCGGTGCCAATCCGGTGGGGTTCATCGCCACCACAATGCGGCACCTGGATCTCGGGCAGATCGGTGAAGTGGAGCTGCCCTGCGGCCCGGCCGTGACATGCGTGGGCAACCGGTCTTCCGGCATCGACGGCAGTCTGACGCAGTCGGGCCAGGACGAGCCGGTCTGGACGTCGTTCATACAGTTGCAAATACCTCTGAACAACGGGACCGTGCTCTTGCTGGAAATGGGCACGCCGACAGTCGAAGGGTGGGACGTCTTCTCCGCCATGTTCGCCGGCATCGTGAAGAGCGTCCGCTTCTTCGACAACGACGGGGCTCCGCTGGTGATGCCGGGGTGAAGGGGGCGGCGCTGGGCGGCACCTCACCGACGGTGGGGGTGCCCAGGGACTACGACCTGCTGGTGCCGCGCGAGTGGTTCCGTGTCGACCTCATGCGGGACCGCTGGCGCTCCCAGCTCAAGACGTTTGTCGACCGCCAGTCGGAGGGCCGGAACGTCCCCGCGGAACTCGCACGGGACGTCTGGACCACCCTGCGCAATACCGCGGAGGCGGGGCGGGCGCGCGGGGCCATGGAGTTCTTCCTCCTGACGATCTCCCGGGACGGCGGCCTCCCCGCCTCCCTCCTGGTGTCCCTGGTGCCGCTGGGCGATACCCCTGCCGACCCGGAGGAGTACGCGGCCTGGCTCGAACTGCGAGAGCCCGAAGGCGCAGGACGGCGGCAGGTGTCGGTGGTGGAGCTGACGGCAGGGCCGGCTGTACGCGTTGCCGGTGCCACGACGCTGAACGTCCACGTCCTGATGCCCGGCGGGGTCGGCTATCTGACGCTCTCCTTCTCGTCCCCGCTCACCGGGATGGGTGGTCCGATGGAGCGCCTGTGTGATGCGATCGCGGGGTCGCTTCGGTGGGTGCAGTGACTCGGAGGAACACAGATGCAGAGGCAAGCTGACGGGGCGGTGGGTACTGACCGGCGCTGGGGAATGCGCGACGGTTTGGGAATCGCCGGAGCGATCCTCTGCCTGGTGGTCGGCACGGGCCTGATCCTGCTGCTCACGGGCCTGTGGAAGCGGTTCGCCCGCGAGACGATTCCGACCCTCGTGGGACTGCCAGGAGGTTCCTGGGCGCTGGGTGTGACCCTCGGTGTGATCACCATGCTCGGGGTGATCGGAGGATTGCGTTGCACTTCGGGGGTCCTGGGCGGGACCCGTCTGACGCGTGGACTGCGCTCCGCGGGAACGGCGATCTGCTGCGCTGCGGCTTTCGCGCCGCTCTTCTACCTGCTCGCTGGCGTGCGTGCCAGGAATTGCCGTTCGATGAGTTGCGCCTACCTTCCCGGGACAGGCACGGCGTTCCTCGCCTACGTCGTCACTGCCGGGCTGGTCGGTTGGTCCGTCCACCGCTGGACCAGCGCGAGGGCGGCGGAACAACTCGCGAGGGAGCGGATGCGGGTGCGGAGGCTTCGGAAGAAGGGCGGAGGGAAGAGTCGGGCGGTACGCAGGTGAACGCCCGCAGAGCGGCTCACTCGGCCATCGCTCAGCCGTGCGGGTTAGGCCCGACAGCAGGCCCTCGAACAACTCCACGAACGCCTCCCGCGGTTCCGGCCTGAACAAGCGCCCCAACCCTGCGATGAGCGAGGCCAACTCTTTCGCTCACCCCTACGTGCTCCGGCGCCACAACCATGCTCGCAGCTTGAACCGCCCAGGCGGCGCCGGTCAACGGGCCGTCCCGGGAAGTCGGAGCGTCCGTGCGAAGTCGTCCAGTGCACCCATTGCCGCAGCCATCACTTCGGGATCGTCGTGGTGCCCGCGGAGGCAGACGTCGGGTGTGCCGGGCGGGGTGTGCCAGTGATAGGTCACCGAGGTCATCATGATGGTGTTGTCCGCCGGGTAGGAACGGGTGACCCGGACGCCGTCCTCGCCGAGATGTGGTGAGGCGAAAGCAATACTGCCGGTACGTTGCTGCCACTCGGGGATGTCCGAGTGCGGCACGGTCGGCGCGCTGAACCCCTCACAGGAGGCCGCGTCGGGGGCTTCGCAGTGGATGCGGGTGGCGTGCATCACCAGGGGCATGTAGGTGAGCGGCACAGGGTGATAGATGAACGCCTCGTCGGCCTCCAGCTTGTCCCGCAGGGTGACGATCGTCTGCTCGTAGAAGTTCTTGTGGAAGCGGCGGAGCTTACGGGTGAGTTCGATGTTGTGAATGGCGGCCAAGCCGATCAGGTGCTGGTCCAGCCATTCCTTGAAGGTCCGTTTGTCGATCTGGAGATGAAGATAGCCCCATAGGTATGGGTCGGTATCCGTGTCGATGTGGAGCGGGGCGCCGAGGTCGGCGCTCCAGAGGGTGCCGTCTGACATGAGCTGTCTCTTTCGTTGGGGCGTGGGCAGTGGCGGGATGTCCTCAGGCGTAGCTCCAACGGAAGGTCCTCATCACGGCGTCGAACAGCTCCACGAGGGTGTCGTAGAAGGCGGGATCCGAGCCGGGCGCGATCAGGGCGCTGAAGGAGAAGGTGATGTATCGGTCAGGCGTGCTGTCCGGAATCGGCACCAAGTACTCGACCTGGCGGTGAGCGACGTCGACGCCCTGGGCCGCGTCGGCGGGTACATCTCGTTCCGAGCGCAGGGCCGCTGTGTCGTCGAGCTCCCGTAGCTCGGCTCCGGTGGTCTCGGAGGCTAGTGCGGCCAGGACCGCTTCTGGGCCGCTGCTGGGCCTGACCCGCGGAATCTCGATCGGTTCGGAGGCCACGATCGAGACGGGCAGTGCGACGCCGTGGAGGCGTTCGGTGGGGAGGTAGAGAGTCATTCCTCCCTTGGCGCTGGCCCGGCGGACGACCTTCTTCAACTCCTGAGTCAGCTTCAACCGCACCTTTGGAATGTCGTCCTTGGGAAAGCCGGCGGGCAGCTGTCTGACGGCCTTGCGGACGATGCGGTCCGTCGCCTCCTGAGTGCCCGTGTGCAGAGGGATCACGTCCCAGCCGGGCGGCGGCACCAGGTTGAAGCCATTTGGGGCCCGGTGCTCAACGGTGGTCATTGCGCCCTCGCATGGCTTCCACGGTGTAGGCAACGCCTACGAAGAGTGCCCAGGACGGGGCGGCGATCATGCCCGGCCAGAAGCCGAAGAACAACGAGGGAAGGAAGAAGCCGCCTCCCATGGCCAGATCTCGTGTGAGGTAGGGCGGACGGCCCGCATGACGGGGGTACTTCGCGAACACCCAGACGTAATGCAGCAGGCAGCCGACGATCCCGGCCTCATAGGCGTAGAGCACGGCATTCATCAGGGACTTCGGCACAAGGATCATAATGCCCAATACCGGCAGAAACAGAGGCATTCCGATAAACAGCGTCAGCCGGAGCCGCCGGTTGGGTCCGGTGCCGATTCCGGTGCGGGCGGCTTCGGCCTCCGCAATGCGTTGCGCCGAGTACAGGTCCATGGTCATTCCTCACCAGTGGGTATCGGGGGCGGGCTTCAGGGTGTTGTCCTTCCAGTCCGAGTACGCCGCGTTGTACGGCTTCTCGCCGGTTCCGAACTCTTCGTGGGTCAAGCTTGTCAGGTCGCTCTTTCCTAGCGCCTTGTCCGTGACGTCCATCGCCATGCCGGTCCAGGCGACGCCGAGGCCCGCCTTGTACGCCTTGTAGGCCTTGTCCGCGGCAGCACCCGCGGCCTCCGGGAAGGCAGTCTTGTTCGCCTGCAGCATCTTCGCCATGCCGGCCATCTCCTTGTCGCCGAGGTGTGCCAGCGTCGACAACGGGCTGACTCTCAGCGGATTCTTGACGACCAGGCCGACGTTCTGGGAGATGGACTTGCGCATTGCGTTACGGGCCGCGCCGATGGCCTGCCGCCCCGCTCCCTGCGGCATTCTCGTCATCATCCGCCCCGTTTCATCCAGGATGCCCTTGACGCCCCTGAGTCCCCGGCTCAGGCCGGCGGTCCGGGCGGCCTGAGCGGCACCGACGGTCGCCTTGGCGCCGCTGGCGAGCTTCGCGGCGGCCCCGAGGCCGCCCACAACGAGCAGCCCACCCACGACGTCGAAGATGACATCCGTCCAGGTGGCGTCGCCGGACGCCACCAGCAGGAGTCTGAGCCCGATCGTGAGCGCCGCGATGCCGAGCACGAGCAGGTTCAAGCCGGGGATGGCAAGTGCCACAAAGCCTGCAATCGTCGCGATCCAGCCGAGAACATCGATGAAAGCCTTGATCAAGTCGGCATTGTCATGGACCCAGCCCTTGACGTCGTCCCACCACGAGTCCTCGATCACGTCTTCGATCTCGGCGCGGATCTTCCCAGCATGGTGCTTGGCGCGAGTGTCCCGGTCTCCGGTGATGTCGTTCAGCCGGTTGCGGTACGACTGAAGTGGGTCCTGGTCGGTGCCGCTGACGGAGGGCTGAGGGGTGTCCTTGTCGGCGGAGGCGGCTTCCTTCTTCTTCTCCGCCTCGATCTCACCCTGCTTCTCCTTCGCCTGATGCAAGACCTTGTCGGCGTCCGACTGGAAGTCTTCCAGCTCGTTCGACCACGTGGTCAGATGGCCGTGCACACGCTCGTACCGGCTGGCCACCTCCCGCATGTGCTTCTCCAGCGTCCCGGACTCTTCGCGAAGGCGTTTGACGTACTTGCCTTTGAGAGTGTCCTCGCCGCTGATCGCTTGGAGGTTCTTGGCCTGATCCCGGAGTTTCTTGGCGACCGACTCCATGTGCTTGACCTCGGCACGGATCTCTTCCGGGTCACCGGGCACGGGGTCGGAGTCACAAAGCGGCTGCCAGTCGACCGGACGGCGCTTGGATGTCGGTGTCACTTCTTCTGCTTCTTCTTGTTCTGCTCGGCCAACTGCTCGTCCAGGCTTACGAACGCCTTCTTGGTTCCGGCCACGAGTTTGCCGACCGAATCGAGCGACTCGACGAGCCGGGTGCGGTAGTCGTCCCAGTTGTCGACGAAATCCTCCATTACGTCGGCTACCGCACCGGAGCCCCAGTGCTTGTCCATGTCATCGCGACGGTTCTCGATGTCCTCGAAGGTCTTCTTGAGCTGCCCGAGCTTGCGCTCGCAGTCCGCGAGGAAGTCGTAGTCGACCGTCAGATCCGAGTCGCTCATGGCTGACCCTCCCCCCGTATGTGTGTTCGCTGTTGTTGGTTCACCGGTTGACGGACTGAATCTCCTGGACGGTCACGTCCTGGTCGTTGCCGAAGGTGCCGTTGGGGAGCTGCGTCGGGTTGGGGTTGCCCGTGCCGGTCCAGGTGATCTCCCAGGTGACGGTGGCCTGGAGCTTGAAGGTGCCGTCGCCGGAGGAGCGGAGGTACCTGATGCCGCAGGGCGGGGTCCTGTCGGCCTTGCCCTTGGCGTAAGGCTCGCCGATCGAACCGTCCTCGTTGATCGTGCACTCGCCGGAGGCGGGGTAGGTCTCGGCGTCGGGCGTACCGGGCTCCAGTTTGAGAGAGACCGGCTTTGCGGTGGTGGTGGCTTGGATGTCGAGGCCGCCCACATTGAGCGCGGCGGTGACCGAGACCCCTTTGAACTTGGCTCTGTCCAACCAGGCCCAGGTGGGGAGGTTGACCTTTGTGGTCGCCTCAGGGGCGACGGCTACTTCGGTGTCCGGTAGTTGGATGCGGTTGTAGGCGAGTTCGGCGAGAACTTGGGGAGTGACCGGGTTCTCCACGGGCGGTGCAGTACCGTTCTCGACCCAGAAGGGTGGCTTGTCGCAGAGCTGGGCTTCGGGCTCCATCCAGCGGTCCTCGTCGCGGACGGCGACCCACCAGTTGCCCTCGTCCTTCTGGTCGAGGTTGTAGTTCTTGTACTTTCCATCCTTGTACTTGTCGCGGAACATGCCGGCCGAAGTCTTGGCGTAGCTGTGCTGGCCCGGAGTGTTGACCGTCTCGTCGTACATGTTCTCGACGTACTTGGAGAACTCCTGCGCGGAGCGCGGTTCGTACCAACACGCAGGCGGGGTCCAGTTGCCTACAGGGGTGACGTTGCCCTTGCCGCCACCGCCGGAGGTGGTGCTTGTGTACCTGATCATGGAGACGAGGTCACTTCCGGACCGCTTGCCGCTGGCACCGATCTCGGCCTCGGACGCGCCAGGTCCCTTCGCTGCTGCGGTGCCGGTGGTCATTCCGATGGCCGCTAGGAGAGCGCCTAGCGTGGCTATGCCACGGGTCAGGGCGCGCACGTCGTGGCCCCTCGCTTCGACAGCACCTCCGTGGTCTGCCAGACCCCGTTGCTGTTCTTCTTGAGCTGTGTGCTGTACGTGACGTACGGGCTCTCGTCGGACGGCGACTTGTCCACCGTTCCGGTTTTGCGGTTCTTGTTGTAGGCCTTGCTCTCGTCGGCGCAGTAGACAACCGCGGCCGTGTCACTGTCCGCGACCTTGACTCTCGGGTTGAAGTAGCGCGTGGAGCCCGTCCACGTGAGGTCCTCGTCCAGCCAGGCCCGGACCCACTTCTGCGCGCTCACGAGTGCTTTGCCCTGGCGGTAGTACGCGAGTGTCGCCGAGTTCGTGTCGCCGCGGAGGATCGCGTCGTCAACCGCGTTCACCGTCTGCGTCACGTCGGACAGCACGGCGTTCCCGGCCGGATCACCTGTCCTCCAGCCTTCGAACTTGTTCTCCACGCCTTTGGGAAACGTGATCTTGGGCCTGTCGGCGGGGCCGGATGCGCCGGCACTTGGCGAGGTCGACGTCGCCGTGTCGCCCGCGTCGGCCCCTGCGATCTTGTCGTTGCTCTTCGAGTTGTCGTCCCCGCTGCCGCAGGCCGTCAACAGCAGTGCTGCCGTCGCCATCAGTGCGGCAGCAACGGGCAATGGGCGGCGCATCACAGTGACTCCCCGTGAGACATAAGTTCAGTCCAGAGCACTGACGCTATCGGTGGGGTTGCTGGTTTCACCAGAGCGAACTACTGCAAGAACAGGGGCAATCCGGTGCGTATGGGGCCCTCTGGGTGCTGGTTGTGTCCTGATCGTTCCCCGAAGAGGGGGCAGCCCCGGCGTCGCGGTTCGCGGCGTCCGGGGCCACGGAAGTGGGGGTTCTGATTCGCTAGTGCGGTGCCCTGCACCTCGGGCAACTGCACGGCGGTAGACGTCGTCTCATTTGGCGTGTTCGATACAGGTCAGACTCCCCCGAGGAACGAGAACGGTGTGCCAGGTACGCCGACGGTATCTGCTGGGTTCTGCGGTCCGCCGGGCAGAGCCTGTCGGTGAGCTCGGGTGATTCCTGCGCTTACGGGTGGACTTGGGGGTGTGCACAGGCGACGCGTCATCGCCGAGATGTGAAGCTGGTGAAGGTTCGCCGACGCGGGTGATCCCCAATGTGAAGAGGTCTCCGCAAAGGTCACGCGACCGTATCGGTCCTGATAGGCGTTTCGGTGGACGGCTTTGCCCCATGGGATCATCCGTTGTCACGCCGACCATCTACCTCTGAGGACGAGCGCCATGCTGACCACGCGCCGGAGGGTGGCCGCGGCCTGCCTCCTTGCTGTTGTCACCTTCTCTGTGGCTGGTTGCAGCAGCGATTCGGGCGACGGAACGAACAGCGACGAGATCGCAGGAGCCGGTGGGGGAGGGGAGGAATCGCCGTCACCGTCCGCATCCGCCGCGCCGGAGAAGGGCGCGCCGGCGTTCGACTTCCCGTCGGATGTAAAGGCTGCCGTCGAGAACGGGCAGACCGGAGACGCTACGAAGGACGCGATCCTGCGAGATGTGGCGTACTCGGCTCAGGCGCGCCTGGAGGCTTTCGGCAAGGGCAGTGGTCAGACGGCGAACATGAACCGCTACTTTGCGGCCTCGGCCCTTACCTACTGGACCGATCGGATCGCGACGGTCAAGGAGAACGGGCTCACCGTCAGTGGTGACTACCGATACTTCGGCTTCGAGGTCTCGGACATGGCGAACGGCAAGACCGCGGCTGTCCGTTACTGCGAGGACCAGAGCAAGGGGTACAGCAAGGAAATCAGCACGAAGAAGGTGCTGCGTACCCAGCCGAGCGACAAGGACTTCATCCTGTACACGCTTCAGGCCGCGAAGGGCTCGCGGGGCGACTGGCAGGTGCAGAAGCAGAGCTGGAAGAAGGGGGACGCGTCGTGTGTCCAGGGGTAGAGGCACAGGCGGTTCGGCAGACCCGTCGTCCGGTTCTCCGCGTGGCCGCCGCCGGGCTCATTGTGACGGTGGGCCTCGGTTCCCCGGCGTCCGCGGGTGACGGCCAGGTCGATGGAGACAGCGGCACCACTGAGACCGGCCAGCCGGGTGCCGACTCGGGCTCCGGCACCGATGCCGGCGCCGAGTCCGGCAAGGGCTCCATCGGTGCCCACATCCGCATCAACCAGAGCACCCCCGCCTCCAGCGGCTCCACCGCGTCCGCCACCTCCTCGGACGCCGCCTGGGAACCGCCCGTGTGCTGGTACGAGCCCATGTACACGCCGGAGGAGTACGAGAAGTTCATCGAGGACGCCTACGCAGGCGCGGGGGAACCTGCCGCGAGTTACGCGCGGAAGCGGGACAAGGAGAAGTACCACAAGGGCGACAAGGGTTTGTGGTGGCAGGTCCAGTTCCGCGATGACAACTTCAGCAAGGCCTGTCCCGTAACCACGGACAACTGGGAGATCTGGGTCCCGCCTGCCGATCCGCAGCCGGATCCGAACAAGGTGACGCCCGAGATCCTCTCCGAGCTCGCGTTCAACGCGACCAAGTTGCCCAGCCCGCCTGTGGAGTTGCAGCCCCGTGCGGACCGGCTGCTTGTGAACCTCGGCACGCGGGTCGCGTTCAAGGGTGACCTCGACCGCGTGTGGACGACAGCCAGCCTCGACTACAAGGGCGTCCAGCTCGCCGCCACCACCGTGGCAACACCCGTGGCGCTCAAGGTCGAAGCGGGTACGGCCGAAGCCGACCCGCAGAGCTGTACATATGACCTGGTCAAGGGTAAGGGCGGTTACACGGCCGACAGTGAGGGTGCTGGCTGCAACGTCACGTATCTCCGGGCGTCCGGCAACGGCACCTACCCCTTCAAGGCGTCGATCACCTGGAAGGTGACCTGGACAGACTCCGCCGACCCAGACGGTCCGGCGCGGCAGCCGGGACTGCCGGACGGGCTGTCCACATTCGAGCAGGACGTGACGGTCAAGGAAGCTCAGGCAGTGAACCGTTCGACCGGCGGAGACCATGTCTGAGACTGGGGTGAGGGGAGCGCCGGGTGGTCAAGGTGCCTGGTGGCGCTTCGACTTGGTGCGATGGGGGGCGTTGAGCGTCGCATGTGCCGGCGGTTCGTTCGGGCTCGCCTGGCTCGGGCCCGTCGTGCCGTTGCCGAGTCCGGTGGGCGGGGTGGCCCTGCTTGTCGCCTGGATTGTGCTGCCGCTCGCTGCGATCCTCGTGCCGGTCCTGGTGCTGCGGAGGGTTCCGCGCAAGCGGCGGAAGGTCGCCTGGCAGCTCATCTTTCCCGTTATCGCCGGGGTGGCGCTGGGAGTGCTGGGCAGCGAAACCGGTGACCGGGCCGCCCTGGCGGAGCGGGGCACGTGGAGCGACGCCGTGGTCGTACGCAAGGACGACAGCGGGAAGACCGACTTCTGCGATCTGCGCAGAGCCGACGGGCGCGAGATTTCGCCCGCGCTCTCGGAAGGCGAGGGCTGCGGCAAGTGGGTGACGGCGGGCTCCGAGCTGCGGGTCCGGTATGACCCCGCGGGCGTTGCCAGGCCGACCACCGACGAGGAGACCGGCTCTGAGGCCGGGCTCTTCGTCGTCCTGTTCGTGCTCGCGGTAGGGATGGGCACGTGGGGTGGTGTGCGGCAGAGCCGGTGGGACCGGGAGCACGTGGGTCAGTGAGAAGTCGTCGATGACCCTTCCGGTATCGGCAGAGCGACTGCCATCTCGGTGTTCGCCGTAGCGGCCGCGGTCACCTGTTGACGGACTGGATCTCCTGGACGGTGACGGCCTGTTCGTTGCCGAAGGTGCCGTTCGGGAGGTCTCCGCCCGCGCCGCCGGTGCCGGTCCAGTCGATGTCCCACGTGATGGTGGCCCGGAGCTTGTACGTGCCGTCGCCGGAGGAGCGGAGGTACCTGATTCCGCAGGGCGGGGTCTGGTCGGCCTTGCCCTTGGCGTAGGGCTCGCCGATGGAGGCGTCGGCGTTCAGGACGCACTCGCCCGAGGCCGGATAGGTCACGGCGTCCTCGGTGCCCGGCTCCAGCTTCAGGGACACCGGCTTGGCGGTGGTGGTGGCCTGGATGTTGAAGCCGGGGACGTTGAGGGCCGCCGTCGCCTGGATCTCGTCGAAGACGGCCTTGTCCAGCCAGGCCCAGGTCGGCAGGTTCACCTTGGTGGTGGCCTCGGGGGCCAGGGTGACCTTGGTGTCGGGCAGCTCCATGTGCTGGTAGGCGAGCGCGGCGAGGATCTCCGGGGAGATGGCCTCCTCGTACTGGGGCGGCGGGGCCTCGCCGTTCTCGACCCAGAACGGGAGGTCCGTGCACGAGGTCCGCTTGAGGTAGTCCGGCTCATTGGGGTTCTCGACGCCGGCCCAGAACATCCCCTTGCCGTCGTTCTCGACGTTGTAGTCCTTGTAGCCGGGTTTCCCGGGGATGTCGAAGCCGTCCTCGTAGTGGCGCTTGGTCTCGCCGAGCGCCGCGCCCGCGGTCCCGCCCATTCCAGGCGTGTTCAGCTGGCTGTCGATGTGCTTGGACATCTCCTTCTTGAAGTCCTTGGCGCCGAGGTAGGGGGCGTACCAGCAGGGCGGGGGCGTCCAGTTGACGTCCGTGGACGTCACGTTCCCTCTGCCGCCGCCCTTGGCCACGGAACCGGAGTACTGGATGCGGGCGGCGGCGTAGATGCCGGTTTCGCTGCTGCCGCCGGTCTCCTTCTTGTCACCGCCCTTGCTGTAATCCACCGGTTCCGCCACGGCGGCGGGCGCCGTGAGAACGAGGCCGCTGAGCGCAAGGGCTATGGCAGCAGTGCTGGTGCGGAGGGCTCCACGTCGTGGCTGTCTCACCGGCACTTCTCCGCCCCGGTCTCGACGAACACCTTGGATGCCTGCCACAGGCCGTTGCCTGTCGGGAACTTGACCATGACGATCTCGTAGTAGCCGAAGTCCTTGCGGCTTGGCTTGGTCTTGAGGACCTTTCCTGTCTTGACCTCTTTGCCGTAGAACTTGCTGGTGTCCGCGCAGAAGGCCACCTCAACGGACTTGCCGTTCGGGGCGGACCGGGTGGTGGCGTCGTAGTGACGGCGGGTACCCTCCGCGGTCCAGCCCCCCTTGATCCACTCATTGATCTGTACCTGCGCGTAGTGCAGCCCATCGCCGGTGGAGTAGGTCGTCACGGCGGCATCCTTCGCCGTGCGCTTGTCGACACCCCGGTAGATCGCGCGGAGATAGTTCGCGGCGTCATCCATAGCCGCTGCCTCGTTCTTGTCCTTCGGCTTGTCCCAGTCGAAGACGAGGTTCATGTCCTTCGGGAGGGACAGGTCCACGCCGTCCGGCTTGTCCTCTGCCGGGGCTCCCGAGGCGGGGGCCGACTCCTTCGGCGTCTCCGCCTCCTGGCCCGCGCCTGCGATCTTGTCGTTGTCGCCGGACTTGTCGTCCCCGCTACCGCAGGCCGTCAAGAGCAGTGCTGCCGTCGCCGTCAACGCGGCGGCAACGGGCAATGAGCGGCGCTTCACAGTGACTCCCCGTGAGAGACAGAAGTTCAGTTGGTGTTCTGACGGTACCGGTGTGGTTTCCGGTTTCACCAGCGCGAACTAGCCTATGAACCGAGACAATCTCGGGTATATGGGAAGCGGGCCAGTCCTCCGGCGCGCCCCTCATGGTGAGAGTTTTCGCTCCTCGGGGGTGGGTCGCCGGATCATCACAGGCCGCACACGTGTCGATCACAGGATTTGCCCCGACGGCGAGCGTACGCCGCCGTATGTGAGGGTCCTGGGTGTGTTTGCTCATCCGCGCAGGCGAAGCCGAAATGGAACGTCTGCTGTGTGCGGTGCGCTCGGATGAGGGGGAAGCACGGGAGTCGACGGCGACAAGCCAAAGGTGGACAACCCGGACCGCGAGCGGCTGCAGAAGCTCAAGCGAGAGCTTGAGAAGGAGCCGGGCGAGATCGTGAACTCCTGGAAAAGGGCGGCCGCGGACCTCGGGCAACTGCACGGCGGTAAGTCGATCTGAAGGGAGCCGGGGTGATGTGTTCGTCGGTCAGGATCTCGACCTTGCCGCGGTCTTCGGTCACCGCTCCCATCATCGGGCGGCCGTCGGGACTCGAACGCCGTAGATGCGCTTCATTCCCGTGCCGATGCCGAAGGTCGCCGGGTGGGCGGTCGAGTACAAGAGCGATGAGATCACCGCATTCCGGCCGTTGCTGGTCCCGCGGACCTGGCCGGTGCGGTGGTGACCTTTGACACGCCGCTGACCCAGTCCGGCACGCGAAGCGTGAGGTGAGGCGAGATCCTGCTGGAGCCCACCAGGGCTGTTCCTGGTGTCTGTTCGATGTTCAGGAGTCAGACGGGTCCTTGTAGAGCCGGACGGTGGCGGCGATCTTCCGTACAGTTTCGTCCGGTACCTCGTCGGACACGCCCTTGGCGCCGAAGAACGACCAAGAAGCCAGGTCCCCTTGGGGGTTCTTGAAGGCGAATGTCCATGCCTTGCCATTCGTTGCGCACTTCTGTGTTCTCTTCACGCCCACCGACCAGGCGGTTCCCAAGGTCCCCTTGATGCCGGAGTTCGTGGTGAACGGCTCCACGGGGCCCGGCCTCACCTTGTTCTTGTCAGGCTGGGCGAATTGCCCGTACACCCAGGTCCTGGGGTCAGAGTTGGCTATCTCCTCGGCACTCCGGGCGCCGTTGTTGCCCCTGGAACCTGCGACGGCCAGGGGCGTGTCCTCCACGGTGCCGCCTTTGTCCTCGTCCGAGGTGCACCACTGTTCCTTCAAGTACGCGGGGGCGCGCATCGCGATCATCGGTGTGTCGTCCGGGTCGTCGTTCTCGGAGACATACGTGACCCAGCTCGTGGATTGGAGCGCCCACTGCGGCGGAACGTCGAACGCGATTCCCTGGCTCGGGTTCACCACAACCTTCCAGCCCTTGATCGTGGCGGTCTCGGTGTCCGTGCCCCGAGGATTGTTCGGACTCGCCGGTGGCGAAGTTGTCTTGGTGGAGTCGGTGCCCGCCCTGTCGTCCTCGCCGCTGCCGAGTAGCACGAAGCCGGTTGCGGTCGCCGCTGCTACGACGGCTGTCGCCGCGATAACGGCGACGATGGTGCTGCGGCTCCGGCCGTCGCTCGGCGGCCGAGGAACCGGCATATCGGCCTGTCGCGGGGGTGCGTTCGACGCCTGCGGCTGCTGGAATGGGTTCGGCTGGTGGTACGCGGGCTGCAGGTACGGATTCGATGGCTCCCTACCCGGCTGCTGCTGCGGTTCCTGCCCGCTCTCGGGCGGCTGCTCTCCTGGCCACATGTGGCGTAACCATACGACGATCAGTGCCGGTGGTGGCGGCCGGTCGAGAGGGGCGGACTGCCCCCGCCCCCTGCCCGACTCGACGTCATTGGCGCCTTCCGTTTGGCAAAGTCTGTGAAGCTCGCCGTTCCGCCCGGACGCCCGGGCCTTCGAAACGTCACTCGCGCCCCATGCGTAACTCCCGCCGTATCAGCGCGAATACGGCGCGGCCCGCAGCATCCAGCGTGTTCTGCGGGGGCGCGTGGAGAAGACACCCCGTGGACGGGGCGTGGTCAGTGGGGAGGTCCTCAGGAGTAGCTCCAGCGGAAGGGGCGGCTCATGACGGCGTTGAACAGCTCCACGAGGGTGTCGTCGAAGACGGGGTCCGCCAGTCGTACGTCCGTGGAATGAGCGAGCCGCTGCTCAGGGGTTGTAGACGGCCAGTTGGTGCGCCAGCTGTTCCAAATCCTGTGCGGCGCACATGATGCGGGCGATGTCCTCGGTAGCGGTCCACATCACGACATCCGCCCCATGCTCCTCAACCCGCCACGCATAGCGTGCACACGCCAGCAGGTGGGGAGCGACGTCCTGGTTTGCGTATCGGAAAGAGGTCAGGCCTTCACCGAGCCTTCTGGCCTTGAAGCGTTTGATGACTGGGGGCTCGACCGCTTGAGGATCGTCCGCCATGGCCAAGGTCCGCAGTGTCTCCTCGCGGGGGCCCGAAGACGGTCCGATCGCTGCGAACGGGAAGTGGCAGGTCCGTGGGGTGACTCGTCCGTCACATAACGATCTACGGCTGGAGTATTAGGTGCTTGCGCCCTGGTTGTTGCCCGTCGGCTTCACTCCGTGGGCCGGTACCGTAAGGATGAGCGCGCCGAGGATCAGCGATAGCGCAACCGTGCTCGTGTGGAGGGTGTTTCTCCACGCCCTGTTCACCGGCACTTCGCCGCCTTGGCCTCAACGAAGACCTTGGACGCTTGCCACAAGCCCTGACCAGTGGGGAACTTGACCATCACGATCCTGAAGTAGTCAAAGTCAGCGATGCTGGGCTTGCTTTTCAGGATCTTCTTGGTCTTGACTTCCCTTCCGTAGAACTTGGTCGAGTCGACACAGAACGCGACTTCCACCGATTTGCCGTTCGGAGCAGACCGCGTGGTGGCCTGATAGTGGCGCCGCGTGCCAGTGGCAGTCCAGCCGCCGTCGAGCCGGCTGTCGATCTGGGTCTTTGCGTAATGCAGCCCCTCGCCCGTGGAATAGGCAGTCACGGCCGCTTCATCGGACGTACGTTTGTGCACGCCGTGGTAGATGGCACGGACGAAATTGGCGGCGTCATCCATAGCCGCCGCCTCGTTCTTGTCCTTCGGCTTGTCCCAGTCGAAGACGAGGTTCATGTCCTTCGGGAGGGACAAGTCCACGCCGTCCGGCTTGTCCTCTGCCGGGGCTCCCGAGGCGGGGGCCGACTCCTTCGGCGTCTCCGCCTCCTGGTCCGCGCCGGCGATTTTGTCGTTGTCGCCGGACTTGTCGTCCCCGCTACCGCAGGCCGTCAAGAGCAGTGCTGCCGTCGCCGTCAACGCGGCGGCAACAGGCAATGAGCGGCGCTTCACAGTGACTCCCCGTGAGAGACAGAAGTTCAGTTGGTGTTCTGACGGTACCGATGAGGTTTCCGGTTTCACCAGCGCGAACTTCCGCGAGAACACGGGCAATGCGGGGCGTACGGGACTCTCGGAAAGCCGGTTGTGGCCTGATCGTGCCCGGGACGGGCGACCGGTATCCCTTGTCGCCAGAGTGCGGCGGCGTGGTGTTCAGGGCTCCGATTCGCTGGTGCGCGCGCAGCGTGTCCAACCAGTGAAGGTCCTGTTCCACCCCAACGCCTACACATCCGAAACTACACTCGCGCCCCATGCGTAACTCCCGCGACATCAGCGCGAATACGGCAGTCCTGGTCAGCCGCATGTTCAACGGAGGTGTGTGGAGACGAAGGCTCGGGGAGATGGTCGGGGGAGTCGGGTGCTGCCCGGATCCCGGAGGCGGTGACGCTC
This sequence comes from Streptomyces sp. NPDC007929, assembly GCF_042959065.1. Classification (NCBI taxonomy): domain Bacteria; kingdom Bacillati; phylum Actinomycetota; class Actinomycetes; order Kitasatosporales; family Streptomycetaceae; genus Streptomyces; species Streptomyces sp. NPDC007929. The sequence goes on from NZ_JBIBKD010000003.1 coordinate 154,084, forward strand.
CCTGACTCCCGCCGCGTCCAAAGCCCGAGCCCGTCACAAACAGTCCCGCGACCCCCGAGCCCACTGGCTGCTGCTCGCCCTCACCCTCACCCTCCTCTTCGCCCTGTTGATCTTCCAGGGCTGGACCCGGCACGAGGTCGACGCCGCCAAGACGCGGTCGCCCTGTACGGCGCCCGTGCCCGACGAAGTCGCCCGCGGCGGGCCCGTGATCGGGATCGACCGGGGCGGGATACAGACCGGGTCGATGCCCGCGCGGACCGTCGCGCTCACCTTCGACGGCGGGCCCGACCCCGTCTGGACACCCCGGATCCTCGACCTGCTGCGCAGCAACAACGCGCGGGCGACCTTCTTCGTGCACGGTGCCCAAGCCGCCCGGTACCCGGAGCTGGTCCGGCGGATCCGGGCCGAGGGCCACGAGATCGGGTCCAACACCTACACCGGAGCCGTGCTCGGGGAGTCCTCCGCGCCCCGGTTCCGCGCCGAGCTGGAGATGACCCAGAGCGCCCTCGCCGGGGCCACCGGCAGGCGGACCCATCTGCTGCGGATGCCCCGCACCACCAGCCCGGACACCCTGTGCGGCCGCGAGTGGCAGGCCGCGCGGCGGGCCGCCGGGTACGGGTACGTGCTCGTCGCCGCCGACAAGGGGTCACGCAGGCCCGCGCAGGGCGTCGTCCGGCAGCTCAGCCAGACGGAGAGCGCGTACCAGGAGGCGCGAAGGCTGCTGAGCAACCGTGCCGTCGAACGGTTCACGACCGTGTCCAAGGGGCTCGGCCTCGTACCGGACGCCCCGTCGTCCCCGGTCGCGCGGTGGCTCGGGCAGGGACTCATCCGGGTCACCGGCCTCGGGCAGGTCCTCGCCACCGCCATGCTCTGGATCCTCGGCGTCGCCGGTGGCCTCGGCGTGCTGCGGCTGCTGCTGCTCGCGCTCTTCGCCCGGGCCCATGTGCGGCGGCTGGAGCGGTTCAGGACCGGTGCGCCCTGGATGCGGGAGGCGCCCGCGCCGGTCACCGTGCTCGTCCCCGCGTACAACGAGGAGGCCGGGATCGGGGCGACCCTGCGTTCGCTGCTCGACTCCCGCCACCGGGAACTCCAGGTCGTCGTCATCGACGACGGGTCCACCGACCGGACCGCCGACATCGCCGCGAACACGGGAGACCCGCGGGTGGAGGTCGTACTGCAGGTCAATGCGGGTAAGGCCGCCGCTCTCAACCGCGGCCTCGCGCACGCCCGTCACGACATCGTCGTGATGGTCGACGCCGACACCGTCTTCGAGCCCGACGCCATGGAGCGCATCGTTCAGCCGCTCGCGCACCCCGCCGTCGGCGCCGTCAGCGGCAACACCAAGGTCGGCAACCGGCGCAGCCTGCTCGCGCGCTGGCAGCACCTGGAGTACGTCTTCGGCTTCAACCTCGACCGGCGCATGTTCGAGGTGCTGGAGTGCATGCCGACCGTGCCGGGCGCCATCGGGGCGTTCCGCCGCGACGCGGTGCTCGGCGTCGGCGGGGTCAGCGAGGACACCCTCGCCGAGGACACCCTCGCCGAGGACACCGACCTGACCATGGCCCTGTGGCGGTCCGGCTGGCGCGTGCTGTACGAGGAGTCCGCCGTCGCCTGGACCGAAGTACCGACGTCCCTGCGCCAGTTGTGGCGGCAGCGGTACCGGTGGTGCTACGGCACGCTCCAGGCGATGTGGAAGCACCGGGGAGCCCTTCTCGACCGGGGCCCGGCCGGGAGGTTCGGACGGCGCGGACTGACGTATCTGGCGCTCTTCCAGGTCGTACTGCCGCTCCTCGCACCCGTCATCGACGTCTACGCCCTCTACGGCGTGCTGTTCCGCGACCCGTGGGAGTCGGCCGGGGTCTGGCTGGCGTTCCTCGGCGTGCAGATCGTGTGCTCCGGCTATGCGCTGAGACTCGACGGCGAGCCGGTGCGGGCGCTGTGGTCGATGCCGTTCCAGATCGTCGTCTACCGGCAGTTGATGTATCTCGTCGTCATCCAGTCGCTGGTCGCGCTGCTGCTCGGCAGCCGGCTGCGGTGGCAGCGGATGCAGCGGTCCGGGACGGCCGGTGAACAGATCGGTGGGCCCGTCCCGTACAGGAGTGTGCCGATGCGCTGACCCGAGAGCCCCCCACAGCACCTTCGAGGCGTCATGAGCGACTGGACCGACCACCCGGTGCACCCGGTGCACCCGGCGCACCCGGTGGACCCGGTGGATTCCGTAGACCCGGTGCACCCGGTGCCCCCGGTGGATTCAGTAGACCCGGTGGACCAGGGAGACCCGGTGGACCAGGGAGACCCGGCTGACCGGGTGCACCACTGGGCGGGTCGGGACCCGAGACCACCGGTCCCGCGTTCACCGGTCCCCCATTCACCGGTCCCCCGTTCACCCGTCCCGCGTACGTCCCCCCGGGTGCCCCCGCCCTCCACCCGCACCGCCCCGCTCCCCGGCATGCCCTCGCCCGCCGCGCCCGGGCGCTACGACGGTGGCCCCGGCCCCCGCGGCGGTCGTGGCACCAGGGAGCCGCGGCGCCGGGCCGGCCGGGGCCGCCGGTATCTGCGGACGGCGGCCGTCCTGTCGTCCCTGCTGCTGCTCGGCGGCGCCGGCACGTACGTCTGGGCCGACACCCGGCTCAACCGGCAGGTCGATCTCGGCGGGCTCGGCGCCCGGGTGCCGGACGGAGAGGGCACCACCTACCTCGTCGTCGGCTCCGACAGTCGTGAGGGACTGTCGGAGCAGGACCGCGAGGACCTCAACACCGGTTCGGCCGAGGGCCGCCGCACCGACTCGGTGATCCTGCTGCACACCGGCGCGAGGGGCGCCACGATGCTCAGCCTGCCGCGCGACTCCTGGGTGACCCTCCCGCCCTACCTCGATCCCGGCACCGGCCGCAGCTACCGGGCCGCGCCGGACAAGCTCAACGCCGCGTTCTCGCTGGGCGGTCCCGACCTGCTGGTGCGGACCGTGGAACGCAACACCGGCGTGCGCGTCGACCACTACGCGGAGATCGGCTTCGCCGGTTTCGTGGGGGTGGTCGACGCCGTCGGCGGGGTGGACCTGTGCCTGGACAAGGCCGTCCGGGACGAGGACTCCGGGGCCGACCTGCCCGCCGGATGCCAGACCCTCGACGGCGCCGAGGCGCTGGCCTTCGTACGGCAGCGCAAGCAAGAGGCCCGCGGGGACCTGGGCCGCACCCGCAACCAGTAGAAGTTCCTCGCCGCCCTCGCCCGTAAGGCCGCGACCCCGGCCACCCTCGCCGACCCGTCGAAGTCGTTCCCGACGCTGGACGCGGGGCTCGACACGCTCATCGTCGACGAGGGCACGGAACTGCCGGACCTCATGCGGCTGTTCGAGGCCCTGCGGAAGGCCTCGGGCGGCGGGGGCCGACAGCTCAACGTGCCCGTCGCCGACCCGGATCTGCGCACCTCCAAGGGCAGCGCGGTGAAGTGGGACGACCGGCGGGCCCGCGCCCTGTTCGACGCCCTGCGCGAGGGCCGGCCCCCGGGCGGCTGACCGGTGGCCGATGGGGTAGGGGTGGCTCACTTCGCGAGCTTGGCCTCCTGCGCCTTCACCACCTCCGCGGGAATCCTGGCGTCGCTGGGCCTCCTGCTGTCGGCGATGGCGAAGCCGTTCACCGAGAAGTAGAGGGCGAGCACGTCACCGTCGCGGACGACCTGGGTGCGCACCGTGTGGGTGATACCCCGGAACGGCGTCGTCGCGCGGAAGGCAACGGCACCGGGCGCCGTGCCCTTCTCGGCGGTGACCGAGTCGTAGACCGTGCTGTTCCTGCCCGCCTTCGCGGTGAACCCGCCGCCGCACTCCGACACGGCCTTCGCCAGCCCGGCCAGCAACGACCCGGCCTCGGTCGCGGGCTCGTACGAGGCGAGCGTGATGTACGTGCTCTCCTTGCCGAGTCCCGCGCCGGCACTGCGCGTGAGGTCGGCCTGGGGCTTCCCGAGCGGGAGTTGATTCATCGCGAGGGCCAGCGGGGCGCAGCCGGGCTTGTCGACCTTGACCTGGTCGGAGGACGTGGCGAAGGCGTACTCGGTGTCCGGCTCGTCCACGTTGTATCCGGGCAGGTCGTCCTTCGTCACGACGGCCTTCGCCAGCCGCTGTTCCGGAGTGATCTGCTTGGCCTTCGGTGTCGTCGTCGCCGTCCCGCCGGAGGGCGTGTCAGCACCGCCCGAGCAGGCGGTCAGCGCGGAGGTCAGGGTCAGGACGGAGACGACGGCCAGGGCGGCGCGCTTCAATGGGGGGCTCCTCGGTCGCTGATTCGAGCGGAGATCATGGCATGGCGGACGGACCGGCCGTTCGGGCAGGGCTGTTGACCAGCCGTCGCTCGGCCGGCGCACGGGCCCGGTCCGACCCCCTCTTCCGGCCCTCGGCCCCGCGTGGGCGAGAGCATGCGGAGTTCTGCCCCCGCTCGTGAGTGAATCGTGCAGGCATGATGGCCGAGAAGTGACGAACCCGCTGATTCGCACCGGCCTTTGGAAAGCGTGGCGATTCGCCGGCGCACATGTGGTGCTGTCATCCGGTGCTGGTCCCGGCCGGGTTGAACGGCGTCGACGTTGCAGATGGGTAACGGGCCGTGCCCTGCGGCCCAGGGCGCCGGACGCGCCTTGAGGGGCTTATGTGCGGCTGATACGGTGCGATGGCTTGACACTCACCCCCAGTGCTGGCTATTCGCCCAGGTCGGGCGGGTAAGTCCGGCCCGTCCCGTACCTTTTCGTGCGGGTCGTCGCGGGTGAAGTGTCCAAATTTGAAGGCACATGACAGACATCTTCTTGGGTGTACGGGGAGCGGTTGCGTGAAGATCCAAGAGCGTACGGGGGCGGGCGCAGGCCGTTCCGCGGCTCCGGCTCAGCCGTCGGTCGGTGACCGGCTTCCCACCCCTCCTCGCGAGCGCAAACCGGCTCTGGCCGCGCTCGCGGTGCTGCTGATCCTGGTGGGCGCGCTGGGTGTCACCATGCTCGTGCTCCAGGTCGGCAACCGGGTCGAGGTCGTCAAGGTGACGAAGGAGATCCAGGCCGGGGAGTCCGTCGGCGACAACGTGACCTCGGTGATGGTCGCCGCCGACGACAGCATCAACTACGTCACGTGGGACCAGCTGGCCACGCTGAAGACCCTCAAGGCCAAGTCCACGATCTACAAGGACACGGTCGTGATGGGCCAGATGTTCGCCAAGAAGGCCAGCCTGCCCGCGGGCAAGGCCTCCGTCGGTCTCGCCCTCAAGGAGGGCTCGTACCCCGCGGACATCAAGTCCGGCGACGTCGTCTCCGTCTACCGCGTCAGCTCCACCGGCTCCGGTTCCTCGAACGACTCCGAGAGCAACGGCGGTTCGGGCGGCACCTCCTCCTCCGGCGGCGCCCTCGTCGACGACGCGCGCGTGAGCAAGGTCGACGCGGACGACGACGCCACCGTGAGCACGGGCAACCTCTCGATCACCGTCCTCGTCGACCAGGCCGACGCGGCAGCGCTCGCCTCGGCCGCGGCGGCGAACCAGGTCGCCATCGTGCGCGTCCCCGGCAACTAGAAGGCGGCACCCACCCCATGGCGCTCATCGCTCTCGCCGCCGACAAGGGTTCCCCCGGCGTCACCACCGCGGCCGTCGCCCTCGCGGCGGTCTGGCCGCGGCGTGTCCTGCTCGCCGAGGCGGACCCGGCGGGCGGTGACCTCGTCTACCGCAGCGCCGCCGCGCACGGCGGACCGCTCAACCCCAACACCGGCATGCTCTCCATCGCCGCCACCGCCCGCCGCGGCCTCGTCCCCGACCAGCTCTGGGACCACGTCCAGCCGCTGAGCGGCGGGCTCGAAGTCCTCGTCGGGCTCGGGATCGCGGAACAGGCCGCCGGACTCGCGGGGTTGTGGCCCACCCTCGGGCACGCCTTCAACTCCCTCGCCGACTCCCCGCACGCCGCCGCCGACGTCATAGCCGACTGCGGCCGCATCAGCGGCGATACCCCGGCCGTGGAGATGTTCCCGCACGCCGCGCTCGTGCTGTTGATCTCGCGCACCGAGCCGGAGGCCATCGCCCGGGTCCGTGACCGCGCCGCCGCCCTTGCGGGCAAGCTGCACGGCGGCTCGCGGGGCGCCGCGAGCCTCGGCACCCCGATGATCGGCGTCGTCCTGATCGCCGACACCGGCACGGCCGGCAAGCTCGCCTCCCAGGTCAACGACATGCTGGTGCACGCCCAGACCGGCGCACGCGTGGTCGGCACCATCGCCGACGACCCGGCCGGCGCCGACCAGCTGGCCGGCCGCAAGCGCGGCCGCCTCGACAAGTCGCTGCTGATCCGTTCGGCACGCAAGGTCGCCGCCGACATCTACCAGCAGTACGGCGCCGCCTGGGCCGCCTTCGCGCAGGCCGACCAGGCGCCCCAGGCCCACCACGCCCCGCACGCCCCGGGCCGGACGCAGGGCCACGCGGGGGCCGGCGCATGACCGCTGTCGACCACCAGTTGGTCAAGCGGTTCCGCCAGGACGCCGGCGACCGCATCGCCGAGCAGCGCCGGCAGGACCAGGCCGCGGGCGTCACCCCGATGTCCACGGAGGACGAGCGGCAGTACGCCCGGGCCGTCATAGCCCAGATATTGGAGGAGTACGCCCGCGCCGAGATCAACGCGGGCCGTACGCCGCTGGACGCCGAGACCGAGGAGCAGTACGCGGCAGCCGTGCACGCCGCGCTGTTCGGCGTCGGCCGGCTCCAGCCGCTGCTGGACAACCCCGAGGTCGAGAACATCGACATCAACGGCTGCGACCAGGTGTTCATCGGGTACGCCGACGGCCGTGAGGTGCAGGGCGACCCGGTCGCCGAGACCGACGAGGAACTCATCGAGCTCATCCAGGTGCTCGGCGCGTACTCCGGTCTGTCCTCGCGTCCCTTCGACTCGGCCAACCCGCAGCTCGACCTGCGGCTGCCCGACGGCTCGCGTCTGTCGGCCGTCATGGACGTCACCCGGCGCCCCGCCCTGTCCATCCGCCGCGCGCGCATGGGCAAGGTGTTCATCTCCGACCTCGTCGGCAACGGCACGCTGTCGCCCGAGGTCGCCCATTTCCTGGCCTGCGCGGTCCGCGCCCGCAAGAACATCATGATCGCGGGTGCCACCAACGCCGGTAAGACCACGCTGCTGCGCGCCCTCGCCAACGAGATCCCGCCGGCCGAGCGACTCATCACCGTCGAACGGGCCCTGGAGCTCGGCCTCGACACCTTCCCCGACCTGCACCCCAACGTCGTCGCCTTCGAGGAGCGCCTGCCCAACTCCGAGGGTCAGGGCACCATTTCGATGGCGGAACTGGTGCGGCGCTCGCTGCGTATGAACCCCTCCCGCGTCATCGTCGGTGAGGTCCTCGGCGACGAGATCGTCACCATGCTCAACGCCATGTCGCAGGGCAACGACGGCTCGCTGTCCACGATCCACGCCAACAGCTCGCACGAGGTCTTCAACCGTATTTCCACCTACGCGCTGCAGGCCACGGAACGGCTGCCCATCGAGGCCAGCCAGATGCTGATCGCGGGCGCGGTCAACTTCGTCGTGTTCATCCAGCGGCGCAACAACTACGGCAGCGGCGGCCGCCTCCAGCGCATGGTCACCTCCGTGCGCGAGGTCAACGGCGTCGACGGACGCGTGCTGTCCAGCGAGGTGTTCGCCGAGGCCCCCGACGGCCGGATCGTGCCGCACGCCCCCATAGCCTGCCTGGAGGAACTGATGGCACACGGCTACCGGCCGACCGGGACCTGGGGGTGAGCCGGGCATGACCACGAACCTCGCGGCACTCGGCTCGCTCGGCTCCATGGGCGGCCTGTTCTCCACCACCGTCCTGTACTCGATAGGAAGCGGCGTCGCCGTCGGCGGCGGCCTCGCCCTCCTCCTCATCGCCGTACGCGGGCTGCCCGCCAAGCCCGACCACGAGAAGCAGAAGGCCGCCGAGCGGGCGAGCGAACTGATCCGCTTCGCCGGCCGGCGCGGCTCCCTCGCCGCGATCGTCGGCCTGGTCGTCCTCGTCGCCACCCGCTGGGCGGTCGCGGGCATCGCGGCCGGTGTCCTCGTCTTCTTCTGGGACCGCCTCTTCGGCGGCGCCGGTGAGGAACGGGCCGCCATGCGCCGCGTGGAGGCCCTGGCCTCCTGGACGGAGTCCCTGCGCGACACCATCGCCGGCGCCGTGGGCCTGGAGCAGGCCATCCCGGCCTCCGCCCGTGCCGCGGCCCCCGTCCTGCGGCCCCACCTCGACGCCCTCGTCGACCGGCTGCGCGCCCGCACCCCGCTGCCCGAGGCGCTCCAGCAGCTCGCCGACGAGATCGACGACGCCTCCGCCGACATCATCGTCGCGGCCCTCATGCTCAACGCCCGGCTGCGCGGCCCGGGTCTGCGCCAGGTCCTCGGCGCCCTGGCCAAGTCGGCCCGCGAGGAGGTCGACATGCGGCAGCGGGTGATGGCCCAGCGCGCCTCGACCCGCCGGTCCGTGCAGATCGTCGTCGCGGTCTCCGTCGCCTTCGTCCTCGGCCTGTCGATCTTCAACCGCGACTTCGTGGAGCCGTACGGAACGGCCGTCGGGCAGCTCGTCCTGGCCTGTGTCTGCGGCCTGTTCGCGCTCGGCTTCTGGTGGCTGCGCAAGCTGTCCACCATCGAGACGCCGGAGCGCTTCCTGGTCCGTGACGAGGCCTCCGTCCAGTTCGTCCGGCCCAGGACGCCGTCGCACCCGCAGTCCCCGCAGCGGATGCCGCAGGAAGAAGGGGCACGCTGATGGACCTCACGATGCCGCTCGTCGTCGGCGCCGTCATCGGCCTGGGCATCTACGCCCTCGTCCGCGCCCTCATGCCCGGCAAGCGCAGCGCGATCTCACAGGTCGCGCGGATCGACGCGATGCGCGCCCGCGGTTCGGCCTACGAGTCGGCCCGGGTCGAGCGGGAGAAGGGCCGCCTGGGCGGGTTGCGGGCCGAAGTCGGCCTGCGCGTCTCGGAGTTCTACCTCCAGCAGGGCTGGGAGCAGCGCTCGCTGCGCGCGGACCTGGCGGTGCTGGACCGCAGCTGGGAGAAGTTCCTGGCGACGAAGGTGCTGCTGGGCGTGGCCGGGCTGTTCTTCGGCCCGCTGCTGTTCGCCATCGTTTACACGCTGGGTTTCGGCCGCAGCCCGATCATCCCGGTCTGGCTGGCGCTGCTCTTCGCGGTCGTCTTCTTCTTCCTGCCCGACCTCGAAGTGCGGCGCGACGCCGCCGACAAGCGGCGCGACCTGCGGCGGGTGATCGGCGCCTACCTCGACCTGGTGTCGATGAGCCTCGCCGGCGGACGCGGTCTGCCGGAGGCCCTGATGGCGGCGGCCGAGGTGTCCGACGGCTGGGCCAACCAGCGCATCCGCAACGCCCTGTCCGACGCCCGCATCACCGGCGTCAGCCAGTGGCAGGCGCTCGGCGCGCTCGGCGAGGAGATCGGCGTGGAGGAACTCAAGGACCTCTCCGCCTCGCTGGCCCTGGTCGCGGACGACGGTGCCAAGGTCCGTGAGTCCCTCGCCTCCCGCGCCGAGACCATGCGCCACCGCGAGCTGGCCGAGATCGAGGGCAGCGCGGGCGAGAAGTCCCAGTCGATGCTCGTGGCGCAGCTGCTGCTGTGCGCCGGGTTCCTGGTGTTCCTGATCTTTCCGGCGGCGATGCGGGTGTTCCAGGTGCAGTGAGCCAGCCTTGCAGCGACCTTCACAACTCCAGAACCTCCGTGAACCGATTTCGAAAGGACAAGACGTCATGAACGGACGCAACTTCCACACCGGCATCCCCGCCGTGGACTTCCTCGTCGCCTTCCTCCAGGCACGCACCGAGCGGGCCCGCTCCGGCGAGCTGGACCGCGGTGCCTCCGCGGTCGAGTGGGTCATCATCTCCGCGGTCGTCGTGGCGATCGTCGGTGTCGTGGCCGCCATCATCAACGCCGCGCTCAGCGAGGGCGCCAACAAGGTCGGCGACTGCATCAAGGGTGCGGACGCGGGCAAGACCTGCTGACCGCCGGATCACGAGGAGCGTCGGAGCAACGGGGTTCACGGGGATGCCGGCAGACGTCAGCAGACGGGTACGCCGCTGGGTACGGGCCGTGCGGGAACGGGCGGCCAACCGCGGCGACTCGGGCATGACCGCGATCGAGTTCGTGCTGCTCACCCCGGTCCTGTTCTTCATGATCTTCGCGACGGTGCAGTTCGCCCTGTACTTCTTCGCGGACCACGTGGCCCAGGCGGCGGCCCAGGCCGGAGCCCGCAAGGCCCGCGCCACGGCCGACGAACAGCCGGGCGCGTGGCGGGGCGAGGCGCGGGACGTGGTGGACAGCTACATCCAGCAGCTCGGCCCGCAGCTGGTCCTGTCGCCGGACGTGACGATGGTGCAGCCGGAGCAGAACACGGTGGGCGTGGAGATCGCCGCGAAGGTCCCGACGGTGTTCCCCGGGCTGGATCTGACGGTGCACGCGCGGTCGGCGGGGCCGGTGGAGCGGTTCGTACAGGAAGAGGGCAACTGAATGTCCGTCCCTTCCCCCGCCCGGGGCCGCCGGGCCACGGACGACAGTGGCCTGTCCACCGTCGAAGTCGTGATCCTGGCACCGGTGATGATCCTGTTCATCCTGGTCCTGGTGGCCTTCGGACAGCTTGTGGACGGCCGTGGGGCGCTCGACGGAGCGGCCCGGGACGCGGCCCGCGCGGGGTCGATCCAGAAGGACCACGCGACGGCCATGGCCGAGGCGAAGAAGGCCGCCGAGGCGAACCTGGCGGACGTCTGCTCGGGCCCGGTGAGCGTCACACAGACCAGCCAGGGCTTCGAGCCGGACACCATCTTCACGGTCGAGGTGAGCTGCCAGGTGCGGGGGCTCGCGATGCTCGGCCTCGACATCCCCACCACCCTGTCGGCGAGCTTCAGCTCCCCGCTCGACCCGTTCCGGAGGTCGGCGTGAGACACCTGCGGTCCTACGGCCTTTCGTGGTGGGCGGCCCGTCGCGTACGTCTGGACGACCGGGGTTCCGGCGCGGGCGCGGTCATCATCTTCACGATCGTCTTCCTCTCCCTCTCGGCGTTCGTCATCGACGGCGGCCTGTCCATCTCCAAGCGGGAACGCGCCGCGGACATCGCCGAACAGGCGGCTCGTTACGCGGCTCAGGACATCGACCGCGACGCCCTCTACGAGAACGAGGGCGGCCCGGCGCCGATCAACTTCGAGAACTGCGATGCCCGTGTGAAGGCCTTCGCCCGCGAGATGGACATGTCGGGCGCGGACATCGGCGCCACCCACTGCGTGGCGGCCGACGCCGACCAGGTACAGGTCGAGGTCCAGCTCACGTACTCGCCGGTCTTCACGGGCATGTTCTACGGCGGCGACGTGGTGGTCCACGGTGAAGCGGTGGCGCAGAACGAGGTCGGCTGAGCCGTCCGTCCGGAATATTCGGCGAATCTGCACACGGTTCACGGTGAGGTCGGGAAGAAGTGGGGCGGAAAGCGAGTCCGCTCATTTCCAGCACTGCGGAACGCATTTCCGCACCGTGAAGTGGCAGAAGGTGTGAAGACCGCGGGGTATCGGGTGCCCGCATGGTCACACCCATGAATGCGCGCCCGGATATCCACGCGCATCCCCATCCACGGACCGGTCACTGGCTGGCCGCCCCTTCTCCCGGCGTGCTTTGATCGGTCACGCTCGAGCACATCGAATTGTTGAACGAAGGGAACCGCCCCCCATGGCCTTCACCCCGCAGATCCAGACCGCCCAGATGTCCGACGCCGAGCTGGACTCCATCGCCGGCGGCCAGGCGGGCGGTGCTGCCGCGGGTGCCGGCGCCGCAGCCGGTCTCTACGTCGAGACCACGGCCGCCGGCCTCACCGCCGGCGTCGGCGGCGGCCTGGGCCTGGCCCTCTCGCCGCAGGGCATCTCGGCGGACCTGCACCTCAACGCGACGGTCGCTTCCTGACGCACCCCGCAGGAAAGGGCCCCGGATCTCCGGATCCGGGGCCCTTTCGCGTCACTCGGCGACGGTCCTACTTCCCCCCGCCGTCCCCCTTGCCACCCTTACTGCCCTTACCGCCCCGCTTGTCCTCGGTCTTCATGGCGTCGTTCACCTTCTTGGCGAGTTCGTCATCGAGCTTCTTGAACTCGCGCACGACGGCATCGGACATGCTCGCCAGCGCGTCGAGCTGCTGCGTGATGTCCTCGCGCCCGTCTTCCCAGTTGGACTCGAAATCGTCGAGCGCGTCATTGACGCTGCCGTCGCCGATGTCGTCCTTGTACGACTCGAAGAGTTTCTTGGTGTGATTCAGACGGGTCTTGATGGACCGCAGCCGCCGCCCGTAGCTCTCCAGCTCGGTCAGCGGAAGCGCGAGGTCGCTCTTGCCCTTGCCCATGTGGATTCCCCCAGCAGGTCGGACGGTCAGACGAAGCGGAAGGTACTCGTCACAGCGTCGAAGATGTCATGGAAGGCATCGGCCAGGTCCAGCACGGGGCTGGCTCCGGAGATGAGTGCGACCTGATCGGTGGTTCCCGGAATGGGCACATACGTCTGGCTCAACACCATACGCAGCGTCCGGCTGTCCCCCTGAGCGACGGGCACGTCCTCGACACCGTAGGTGCGCGCGGCAGGGCCCACTTCCGGGATCTCGACTGTCGTCACCCTGCGCCAGGCATCGCCTTCCCGGTGAGGTGTGATGGTGCGCAGACTCTCGGCGATGGCCCGGGGGTCCGTGGACAGAGCCATGCCCTGCTTGTTCCGCGAGCCGAGGATCGACACCGTGATGGTCGCGGACAACGGGACGCCGTCGAAGTTCTCCGCCATGCAGCCCAGGTACAGGGCGCCGGAGTCATGGGCGTCCTTGGCCATCTTGCGGAGCATGGAGCTCATGTCAGCTCGGTATGGGGCGAGTTCGGGAGTCTCCCGAACCCGATCGTCCACAAGTGCCCTGATCATGGAGTCACGCCCTTCTGGGCGGATGTCGAACTCCCACCAGGATTCCGGAACTGCCAGCGAGAAACTGGGCATCGATGCAACCTATCTCTTCCGGTCCAATTCCATTACATGCTGAGACCGAGGTCGTGCCTGGCGATGTCGACCAGCCTACTTTCGGGCACTGCAGGTGCCGTGTAGTCCAAGGCTCTGATGTGCTTGACGAAATCGTCGGGAAGAGCGACATGGTACGTGGCCAGGTAATAGCAGAGGTCCTCGCGCCAGATCCAGGTTCCATCTGTGTACATGGAACCGATGCCGGGCAGGTCGGGTCCGTCGGGATCCAGAACGTCCGGACCCGCGCTCATTTCGCTCCAGATCCCTTGACCATTTCTGAGGTATTCGAGGATTCTGTTCTCGTCCGGCTCGCCAGAGGGCCTGACGGCATCCTTGATCGATCCGGTCTCCGCCAGCCCCCAGCCGGGAGAGAGTTCGGAGAAGAACCCTACAGGGCGAATCATCGAGACTCCTTCTGGTGCTGCCGTCTTCATGCCATGGGGAGAAAGGTGAGCCATACGCCCTCGTCCCTGATGTGCGGTGTGAAGGGACCCTCGCCAAAGCTGGGCACACCGACTGCGTTGGTAGGAGCCTTGACGGGAACCCCCAGGGAGTTCGCCATGTCCTGGATCACGTGCGGCTGTGCGGCTCCGGAATGGCAGGTGAGCATCCTGATGGGCTCGCCATTGTAGCCAGGTATTCGGTTGATTGTATCAAGGACGTGATTCGGGTTGACTGTATGGCCACCTGCCCGCAGGCCCGCCCGATTCGCTTCGCCGGCGAGCATGCGGCCGTCCCTGGTTCCGTGAATAATCACGTCCTGATAGCCGGGAAGCCGCTCGGCAACATCAAAGTTTCTGAGGGTGGCGGGATCGTACCCGATAGCAGTAGCCCCCTCTTTGTGATACACGGGAATATCGGAGGGGAGCGCGTCGTCCGCTGCCCGGGTAGGGGGACTTACGTGAGGGGAGTCGGCCTTCCACCAACGGCTCTTTCCCATCATGCTGAATGTCAAATAACGGACGTCTTTCAGGGCTCGGACACTGTTGCCGAGGTTCTTCAATCCGCCACCGATTCCACCCATGAAGCCGGCGCCGAGTGCCTTGAGACCTCCGGCTTTCCAGAGCTTTCCGAGCTTGGCGAGGCTCGTGAAACCCTTCGTTGCAGGTATGCAGTCCAGGGCTGCCCATAGGAGATCACCCCAGCCGGCCTGACCCTTGATGACCTTTCTCAACGTGTCGGCGAGCACGACGAGAGCCGCCGCGAAGACGAGCCAGCCCAGCGGGCCGCCGATGATCATCACGAGGATGCCGACGACTGTCACGACCCATTTGCAGACCATGACGATCTCGTCCCAGTGGTCGGTGACCCAGTCGCCGATCTCCTCCCACCAGTGCCGGTTGGGGATCCCGGCGTCGGAGGCCTCCTCCAATTTCACGACCGTCCGACGGGCGGCCTCCTCGCGCATACGCCGTGCCTGGCCGGCGAGCTTCTTGGCCGCGTCGAGGGCACTCTGCGCGGCCTGCACGTCCTGCTCGGCCGCGCTCTGGCGAGCCTTGGCGTGCTGTGCGTTCCGCGTGGCGCGGCGGACCTCGGACTCGTCCGGCTTGGGGACGTCCTTGCCGGCGTTCTTCGACGGGTCGTACGAGTCGGTCTTCTCGGTCGCCGTCCGCACCCAGTCGTTGGCCCCGGACAGGGCCGTCTGTGCCGTGGTGAGTTCGGCGCGCGCTTTGCGGCCGTCCCGCAGTGCCCTGTCGGCCTTGTCCTGGGCGGTCTCCAGGTCAGGCCAGAAGGAAGCCAGGGCATCACCGGCCAGGTCGTAGGACTTCTTCAGCTTCCTCAGCTTCTTCGGTGCGTCAGCGAACTCCTCCGCGAACACATCCGCCGTCTTGCCCGCCCAGGAGAGGATCTCGTCCTCCTTGGCGATGCCCTTCAGATCGCGCAGGGCATCGGCGACATCGTCTGCGAAGTCGTGCAGCGTAGACGCGAGTTTGCGGACGCGCTGGGGATCGCCCGGGGCCGGGTCCCCATCCAGGTCGAGTATGTGCCAGTCGGTCGGCCTGTGTGACACGTGTGTTCCCCCGTAACACCCGCAACGGTCTGTATCAGAGCGGGCGTTGAACCTATCGCATGGCAGGTCGAGGTAAGCAGGGGTGCTCGGCGCCGCGCGCGGCAGGGCCGGCGGTGCGTTTATCCGGACCGCGCCCTGTCAGCGGTTGATCGACTGGATTTCCTGGACGTTCATGTTCTGGGTGGTTTCGAAGGTGCCGTCGGGGAGGTTGCCGCCGGTGCCGTCGGAGCCTTGCCAGGTGATTTTCCAGGTGACGCTGGCGGAAAGCCGGTAGGGGTTGCCATGGGTGGCGCGGAGGTAGCGGATGCCGCACGGTGGGGTCCTGTCGGCGGCGCCTTTGGTGTAGGGGGTGCCGATGGAGCCGTCGTCGTTGATCTCGCAGTCGCCGGAGGCGGGGTAGACCTCGGCGTCCTTGGTGCCGGGGTCCAGGTGGAGGGCGACCGGCTTGGCCGTCGTCTCCGCCCACAGGCCCGTGCCCGGGAGTTCCGCGCGCACCTGGACGTCCTGGAACGTGCCCTTGTCCAGCCAGACCCAGGTCGGGAGGTTCACCGTCGACTTGGCGGCCGGCTTCAACTCGACCTCGGTCTCGGGAACCTTGACCTTGTCGTAGGCGTACTCCGCGAGCGTCTGCGGGGTGGGGGCGTTCGGCACCTGGGGGATGTCACCGGCGTCCTGCCAGAACATCAGCCGGCTGCACAGCGACGTGTCGTCGATCTCGGTCACGTTCGGGGCCACCCCGCGCCAGAAGTAGCCCTTCTTGCCCAGGTTGTAGTTCTTGTACCCCTTCACGGTCGCCGGCTTGGTGAAGATCGTGGTGGCGTCCTTCTCGTCCCTGAAGTGGTCCGTCCAGAGCTCCGAGCCGTACCAGCCGTCCCGCAGACCGGCGTCACCGCTGCCGTCGTTCTCCGAGAAGTTCTTCAGCTGCTCGGGGGTGAAGACGGGCTCGTACCAGCACGGCGGCGGCTTCCAGTTGACGTCCGTCGCCGCCACGGTGCCCTGCTTACCGCCGGTGGGACCGCTCGTCCGGGTGACCTTGATCCTGGAGTGCGAGGCGGAGGCGGAGATCTCGTTGTCCTTGGCCCCGCCGCCGTAACTGCCCTCGCCGCCGAGGGCCATGGCAGGCGCGGGTGCGAGGAGCGTGACGGTCAGCGCGGCGACGGTGACCGGCCGGGAGGTGTGTGGGGACTTCACTTCGCGCATCCACCCCGCTCCGAACGGGCGGACACTGCCTGCCACACCCCCTGGGGGCTCTTGCCCATGGAGATGACGTAGAGGACCTCGGGGTCCGTGCCGGCCGGGTTGCCCTTGACCTCGCCGGTCTTGCGGTTCTTCGTGGAGGCCCTGCTCTCGTCGGTGCAGTAGGAGAGGGACGCCGCCGCCTTGTCCTTGGAGAGGGTGACCTTGGGGTCGAACACGGGCAGCTTGCCGATGACGGTGAGGTTCTTGTCCGTGTAGGTCCTGATCCACTGCTGACTCTGCAGGAAACCGTTCTTCGTGTCGTAGAAGGCGCGGTTCTCGCTCTCGGGATCGTTCTCGATGATCGCCTCGTAGCCGGCCCGCAGCTGTTCCCTGCCGTCGTTCAGCACGGCCTGCTCCACTGGATCACTGCTCGTCCAGTTCTCGAACGTCAGCTGGAAGCTGCTCGGGAGCTTGATCACCGGGCGCTCGACGTCGGACCCCGCGGAGGAAGAGGCCGATGCCGACGGGCTGCCGGAGCTGTCGCCCGCGCCCTTGATGTCGTCCGATGACGAGTTCTCGCCCCCGCCACAGGCGGTCAGAAGCAGCGCCGCCGTCGTGGCGAACGCGGCGGCAGTGGTGGTCAGTGCGCGGCGGACCACAGTTGATCTCCCCCGTAGTTTCGGTGTACGCGACAGAGAACGAAGCTATCAGGGGCCGGGCGTGGCGCTTCTAGGGCCAGCAGTGGATTGCGTGGGGATCGTGAGGAGTGTGCGTAGCACTTGCGAATGCCGCGTCTCCGGGCGGCCGACCCCGCGGCGAACACCTGTGACTTCGGGGGCAAATGGGACGGCCGCGGAGGTCCGTCGATCCGCCCTTCGACGACCCCGATGAGAGTCCATAAGATCTCTGTAGGCTCAGCACACCCCTCACTCCACACTCGACCCCAGGACACCCGCCATGCCGCGACGCCGCACCTCAAGCTCGTCAAGCTCGACGGGAAGTACGACGGGAACGACCATGGGAACGACGTCGGGGGACGCGGGTGCCCCGCGGAACCGGACCCCGCAGCCCGTGCGGATCCGGCGGCGTTCGTTCGGGGACTTCGTGAAGGCGTTCTTCGCCTTCCTCGCCCTGGCCGTGCTGCTCGTCGGCGTGCCGGGCGCGCTGGCCACGCAGATCGGGTGGCCGCTGCCCGACGGGGTGCCCAGTTTCGACTGGTTGCAGCAAGAGATCACCGTTCACACGTTCCTGAACATCCTCACCGTCGTCGTATGGCTGGCGTGGGCGCAGTTCACGGCGTGCGTGCTCGTGGAGATGAAGGCCGCGCTGTCGGGCGTCGGCGTGCCGGGCCGGGTGCCGGGCGCGGGGCCGAGCCAGTTGCTGGCGCGTCAGCTCGTGGCCGCGCTGCTGCTCGTCGGGGCGACCGCCGCCAGCTTCACGCCGGGTCTCTCGCAGCTCGGGAACAGCTACGACGCCCATCAGAAGCCGACCGTCGCGGCCGCCCAGGCCACCCCGGGCATCTTCGCCCAGCAGCAGGAGCAGGCCTCCGGCGCCGCGGCGGCCCTCGCCGAACAGGCCTCGCACGCCGCCGCCCACGCCGACGCCGGCGGCAGCACCGCCCAGCAGGGCGACACGAAGTTCTACCGGATCCAGCCGCCCGAGGGGCGTCACCACGACTCCCTGTGGGAGATAGCCCAGCGCCACCTCGGCGACGGGCGCCGCTACAAGGAGATCTTCGAGCTCAACAAGGACCGCGTGCAGCCGGACGGTTCCAAGCTCTCCGAGGCCAGCCTCATCCGGCCCGGCTGGATCATGGAGATGCCGGGTGACGCCCGCGGCGGCGACCTCGTCGAGATGCCCGACGAGGCGCCCAACGTGTCGCCGGACGTGCAGCAGCAGATCAGCGACTACGCCCGGACCGGCGACCACGCCCAGGGTGCAGGAGGCACCGAAGGCGGTAGCGACCAGGCCCACGGCGGCGGCGCCACCCACGTGTCCGTCCCCGACCAGCAACGGCCCGCCCATGACGGCACCGGCCACCAGCAGGCCACCCCCGTCGGCGCCGAGTCCGACAGCGCCTTCGGCCTCCCCGAGGCCCTCCTCACCGCCCCGCTCCTCGCCGCCGGTCTCCTCGGTGCCCTGGGGCGGCGGCGCCGGCAGGCGCTGTGGCAGTCGGCGTTCGGAGCCGTCGGCGGGCGGCGCGGCATGGAGCCGCCCACGCCGAGCGGTGACGCGCAGGACGTCCAGGACGCGCTGCTCGTCGGCGCCGACCCCGAGGGCGTACGGCTGCTCGACCGGTCGCTGCGCGGTCTCGCCGCCTCCCTCGCCGAGGAGTCGCGCCCCCTGCCGGTCGTCTACGCGGCCTGGCTCAGCAACGGCGACCTGCACCTCCAGCTCGCCCAGCCCGCCGGGAAGCCCCCGGCGCCCTGGCAGCAGGGGCAGGACCAGACGTTCTGGATGCTGTCGCGGACCGACGGCGAGCGCTACGAGGACATCGACACCGCCGCGCCCTACCCGGGCCTCGTCAGCCTCGGCACCATGGACGACTCGCGGCTGCTGCTCAACCTGGAGGCCGTGCCGGGCATCGTGTCGCTGAGCGGCCGGGAGGCCGACCGGGCCGCCGTCTTCGCGTCCGTCGCCGCCGAGTTGGCGACCAACGGCTGGTCGGACCGCATGACCATCACCCTCGTCGGATTCGGCGAGGACCTCACCCCCCTCGCCCCCAACCGGATCCGGCACCTCGAGGACATCGAGGCGCTCGTCGAGACCATGGAGGCCGAGACGCGGCAGCGGCGCGGAGCGCTCGGCGCCGCCGGGCACGACTCCGTCCTCACCGGCCGCACCGGGCCCGCCCAGCACACCCGCTGGGCCCCGCACCTCGTCCTGCTCGCCGCCCAGCCGTCCGCCGAGGACGCCGTCACCCTCGCCGAACTGGCCGCCGACGCGAGCCGGCTCGGCATCGGCTACCTCGTCGGCACCGAGACCGGCGATCTGCCCGGCGCCGCCTGGGAGATGGAGATCACCGGCGAGGGCAAGCTGCTCGCGCCGCTCCTCGGGCTCGAACTCGACGCGCAGGTGCTGCCCGTGGCCCAGCAGCGGGCCGTGGTGGAGCTGTTCGTCGAGTCCGACCCGGAGCGCGAGAGCGACGGGCCCGCGACCGCGCCCCCGTTCCTCGTCGACATCAGCGAGCAGGGGCGCCCGGCCGTGTACGCGCGGCTGGTCGGGCCGTACGAGATCATCGGCCTGGACACCCCGGACGGGGAGCGCAGCGCGCTGCTGCACGAGGCGCTCGCCCTGCTGCTCCTGCACCGCGAGGGCGTGCACCCGCGGGTGCTGTCCTCCGCGCTGTGGCCGCGCGGTGTCACCGACGACGTCCGCAGCGCGCTGCTGGACCGGCTGCGGATCTGGCTCGGCACCGACCCGGACGGCACGCCCCGCCTCGGCAGGGACGCGAGCGGGCGGCTCACCCTCGCCAAGAGCGTCGTCTCCGACCTGGACGTGCTGCGCTCGCTCTATCACGAGGCCACGCAGGGCAAGGGCGTCGACAGCCGGGCCGTGCGCGGGCGGCTGCTCACCGACGCGCTGGTGCTGGTGCGCGGGCCGCTGCTCGCCGACCGGCCCGAGGGGCGCTACCGGTGGCTCACCCACGAGATCGTCGACGCCCAGCTGCCGCTGCTCGTCGCGGACACGGGCCTCGCGCTGTGCGAGTTCCACATGGAGAAGGGCCGCGCGGAGAAGGCCATCGAGGCGCTGAACGCGGCGCTGCGGACCGCCCCGGCCGACGAGCGGCTGTGGCACGAACTGCTGCGCGCCACCCACGCCACCGGCGACTCGGAGCGGCTGTCCGGACTCGCCGCCGACCTCGTCGGCCGCAGCGGGGCCCGCGGACTGCCGCCGCGCACCGAGGCGCTGCTCGACGAGTTGCTGCCGACGTGGCGTGACGCCACCGCCGCGACGGGATGAGCGGATGAGCACCTGGGTGCTGGTCGCCGCCGCCGCGCTGTGGGGCGCGGCGGCCGGAGCGCTGCTGCCGCGCGCGGCCTACCGCTTCTCGGCGCCCTCGGGTGAGGCGTGGCGTCAGGAGTGCCCCGGCGGGCACGCCCTGCGCGGCTGGCTGGGGCGCGCGTCCTGCCCACTGTGCGCGGAGCGCGGCTACGGGCCGCGTACGACGCCCCTGGTGATCGCCACCGCCCTGGTCTGCGCCGTCCTCGCCGCCGCCACCGGCACCCGCCCCGAGCTCGGCGTCTGGCTGCTGCTCGCCCCGGCCGGCGTGCTGCTCACGGTCGTCGACTTCCGTGTCCGGCGGCTGCCCGACCCGCTCACCCTCCCCTTCGCCGGTGCCGCCCTGGCCCTGCTGGGCCTCACCGCCCTGGTCCCCGAACACGCGGGCGTCTGGACGACGGCCCTGCTCGGCTCCCTCGCGCTGGGCGGCGGCTACTTCGTGCTGTTCCTCGTCAACCCCGCGGGCATGGGCTTCGGCGACGTCAAACTCGCCCTCGGCGCGGGCGCGGCCCTCGGCTGGTACGGCTGGCCGACGGTCATGCTCGGCACCTTCGCCGGTTTCCTCCTGGGCGCCCTGTACGGCGGGGCCCTGGTCGTCACCCGCCGGGCCACCCGCAAGACGGCCATCCCCTTCGGCCCGTTCCTGATCGCGGGGGCGTACCTGGGGCTCCTGGTGGGTTCCTACACGGCCTGACCCGGGGCCCGGCATTCTTGTGATCATGACAAGCCTGCCTTCGTGCCCCGACCCCACCGGTCACCCGTACCACCGCCTGGACCGGGCCACAGGTCGGCTCAGATGGTGGCGCCCGCTGGTCGGCACCGTGCTGCTGAGCCTCGTCTACGTCGTGCTCCTGCTCGTGCTGCTGGGCGTCACCTACGGTCTGGGAGTGGCGTTCGGCGCGCCGGAACTGCCCGACGGGGGAATCGACTTGGGGCCGCTCGGGAACACCGCGCTGGATCTGGTGTCCCTCGCGATCGCCCTGCCCCTGGTGCTGCTGGCCACGCTCTGGCCGGCGAGACGGGCCGCCGGGACCGTCACCTCGGTCACCGGACGGCTGCGGACCGGCTGGCTCGGGTGGTGTCTGCTGGCCGGACTGCCGCCCATCCTGCTGCTCACGGTGATCGCCTTCTTCCTGCCGGGCGACTCGGACGAGCCCGGCGCGTGGGTGGGGTGGAGCTCCTTCCTCGCGGCCCTGGCCGTGCTGGCCGTCCTCGTGCCGTTGCAGGCCGCGGCCGAGGAGTACGTGTTCCGGGGCTGGCTGACCCAGGCGGTGGGGGCGTTCGTGCGCTCCCCGTGGCTCGCCGTGCTCCCGCAGGCCGTGCTGTTCGCCGCGGCCCACGGCTGGGGGACCCGCTGGGGCTTCCTCGGTCTGCTGGTGAACGGCGTGGTGGCGGGGCTGCTCACGATCCGCACCGGCGGGCTGGAGGCGGCGATCGCCCTGCACGTCCTGAACAACCTGCTGGCCTTCGGCGTCTCCGCGGCGGTCGTCGACGGACTGGCGTCGGACGAGACCGCGGCCGACGCGCCCTGGCCGCTGGCCCTCACGGCCGTGGTCACCGACCTGCTCTACGCGGCGCTCGTGCTGTGGCTCGCCCGGCGCCGCGAGCCACAGCGCCTGTCCGAGCCGACGCCGCCACCCCCGCCCGCACCCGCCCCGTACTACGGGCACCCCGCGCACCCGGGGCACCCTGCGGCCCCCGGGCACGCCCCGTACCCCGGCCACCCCGCGCCCGCCCCGTACCCCGGCCACCCCGCGCCCGCCCGGTACCCCGGCCACGCCGACCAGTCCGGCCCCGACCAGTCCACTCCCGGCCAGTCCGGCCCCGACCACCCCGGCCCCGCCCGCACCGCTTGACGGCCGCACGGCCTGACGTCCGGCTCGTGAAACCCCTGGCGTACGCTGGGCTGGTCCGTCCACAACCCTTACGAAAGGGACGCCCGGTGACCGAGAAGGCCGACCTTCAGCCCATCCTCGACCGTGCAGCCGCCGGTGGGCGGATCACCCCGGACGAGGCCCTCGTGCTGTACCGGGACGCACCCCTGCACGCGCTGGGCGCCGCCGCCGACGCCGTACGCCGCCGCCGGTACGCCGGGACCGAGCACATCGCGACGTACATCATCGAGCGCAACATCAACTACACGAACGTGTGCGTCACGGCGTGCAAGTTCTGCGCGTTCTACGCCCCGCCGAAGGCCAAGGACAAGGGCTGGACGCGCGACCTGGACGACATCCTGCGCCGCTGCGCGGAGACCGTCGAACTGGGCGGCACGCAGATCATGTTCCAGGGCGGCCACCACCCGGACTACGGCGTCGAGTACTACGAGAAGCACTTCGCGGCGATCAAGAAGGAGTTCCCCCAGCTGGTCATCCACAGCCTGGGGGCGTCCGAGGTCGAGCACATGGCCCGGATCTCGAAGGTCTCCGTCGAGGAGGCCATCCAGCGCATTCACGCCGCCGGCCTCGACTCCTTCGCCGGTGCCGGTGCCGAGCTGCTGCCCGAGCGGCCCCGCAAGGCCATCGCCCCGCTGAAGGAGTCCGGCGAGCGCTGGCTGGAGATCATGGAGATCGCGCACAACCTGGGCGTGGAGTCCACCTCCACCATGCTGATGGGCACCGGCGAGACCAACGCCGAGCGCATCGAGCACCTGCGGATGATCCGGGACGTCCAGGACCGCACCGGCGGCTTCCGCGCCTTCATCCCGTACACCTACCAGCCCGAGAACAACCACCTGAAGGGCCGCACACAGGCGACGCTCTTCGAGTACCTGCGGATGATCGCCATCGCGCGGCTGTTCATGGACAACATCGCCCACATCCAGGGCTCGTGGCTGACCACCGGCAAGGAGGTCGGCCAGCTCTCCCTGCACTACGGCGCCGACGACCTCGGCTCGATCATGCTGGAGGAGAACGTGGTGTCGTCGGCCGGTGCCAAGCACCGGTCCAACCGGATGGAGATCATCGACCTCATCCGGAAGGCGGGCCGGGTGCCCGCCCAGCGTGCGACCACGTACGAGCACCTCGTCGTCCACGACGACCCGGCGAACGACCCGGTGGACGACCGCGTCGTCTCGCACATCTCC
The DNA here is from genome assembly GCF_042959065.1 of Streptomyces sp. NPDC007929. NCBI lineage: Bacteria > Bacillati > Actinomycetota > Actinomycetes > Kitasatosporales > Streptomycetaceae > Streptomyces > Streptomyces sp. NPDC007929. The sequence goes on from NZ_JBIBKD010000003.1 coordinate 177,362, forward strand.
TCCACGGCCATCGAGGGCGGCACGGCTCTCCCCGAGCTGAAGCTGCTGGCGCCCAACTGACCCGGCCGTGCTGACGATCCACGCCACCCGACCGACCCGGCCGTGCTGACGATCCACGCCGCCCCGCTGGTCCTCCCGGCGGGCGCACCCGGCCCGGGCGCACCCGGCCCGGGCGCACCCGTCGTGGACGGTGCCGTCGCGGTCGACGGTGACCGGGTCGTCGCCGTGGGGCCCTACGACGAGGTCGCCGAGGACGCGCCCGGCGCGCGGATACGGCGCTGGCCCGGCGTTCTCACCCCGGGCCTGCGCCAGTGGCACCCGCTGTGGCTGCTGCGCCACTGCTACCACCCCGACCCCCGCGAGGCCGACGAGCTGGGCGAACAGCCCCTGTGGGGCGAGCGGCTGGCCGCCCTGGGCGACCTCACCGAGACCCGCTGGTCGGGCAGCGTGCGACGCGGTGTGCAGCGGATGCTGCGCTACGGCACGACCGCGGTCGCCTCACCCGGCGCCCGCTTCCGCGATCCGCTGGTGGCCACGGCCGTCGCCCGCTGCGGGCTCACCGTCGTGGGGACCATGGGCGCTCCCGGCATGCTGCTGGGCGAGCGGCCCGACCTCGACCCGCTCGCGGAGGGGTACGACCTCCAGGGCGCCGTCCACGGCCCGTTGACCATCGGCGGCCGGGCCGACCTGGTCGTGTTCGACGTGCCCGACGAGACGGCCCTGCGCGAGCGCGGCGCGGCGACCTGCGTGGCGACCGTACTGGCCGGCCGGCTGGTCTACCGGGCCCGCTGACCGGCCCCCTGGCCGATGGCCGGTCAGCCCGCGAACGCCTTCCCGAACGCCCCCGCCCCCTGCGCCACCCCGCTGCAATCCGTCGCCGCCCTGGACGAGTCGGCGCCCCGCGCGCACTGCCGGTCCCGGGCCGTCGACCACATCGACACCCAGGCGATGCCCTTCTCCTCGGCGAACGCCCGCACCTCGGCGGCGTCCGCGAGCGTGAAGGTCTCGTTCGCGACGTCGTTGACGCCGATCATCGAGGTGAGCGCCATGCCCTGCCAGGCGGTCGCGTCCGAGGTGCCGAAGACCTTCTTCAACTGGGTGTGCGCGGCCCCGGCGGCCGTGCGGGCGTAGCCGCCCATGTCACCGTCGTACGAGGAGCCGTAGTTCATCGTCATGAGGTTGACGGTGGAGACCCGTACGCCGTGGTCGTTTGCGGAGTCGAGCAGCGCCAGGCCGTCCTTGTCCAGGCCCGAGGGCATCACCGGGAGCGTGAACGAGACGTCCAGGCCGGTCCGTTCCCTCTGCATCCGTGCGATCGCCTTCGAACGCAGGGTGACGGAGGCGGAGTCGGAGAGTTCGTCGCCCTCGATGTCGAAGTCGGCGAGGCCGGTGCCGGCCGCGTCCAGCGCCTTGCCGTACGCCGTCGCCAGCTCCGCGGCGCTGCCACAGTTCGCCGCGAGCTCCTTGCCGGAGGCGCCGCCGAAGGAGACCCGGACCCGGCCGCCGTCCGCCTTGAGCTTCGCGATGCGCGAGGCGACCTTGGCGTCGCCGATGGCGTGCGTGCCGTTCCAGCGCGGGGCGCAGTCGTCGCCGTCGGCTATGACGAACGCCAGGTTGTACGTCGTGGGGGAGCCGGCGGTGTCGGTGCCGGCGGCCTCGGTGGCGCTGAGGTACGGGGCGTACGAGGTGCCGGCCGCGGGAGACGCGGGAGACCCGGCGGACGTGGGGGCTGCGGAGGCCCCAGGGGCCGCGTCGCCCTGCCCGGAGCATGCGGCGGTGGCGAGGGCGAGCAGACAGCCCAGCCCGGCCACCGCCGGTTTCCGGTGACTCCTCATGACGTGCGCTCCCGTTCTCGTGAGGTGCGGGGGTAGAAACAGAAAGTACGTCCCCCGGCACCGAACGTCTCACGGAGGCGGCGGCACGCACGCGGCCGGGGCTCCAGCCCGGAGGGGGTGCTGCAAGAATGGGCCCGTGACCCGCGCATCCCTGGACAAGCAGCCGCACGAAGTCGCCTCGATGTTCGACGACGTGGCGGAACGGTACGACCTGACCAACGACGTGCTGTCCCTCGGCCAGGACCGACGATGGCGCAAGGAGGTCGCCAAGGCGGTCGACGCGCGCCCCGCGCAGAAGATCCTCGACCTGGCGGCGGGCACCGGCACCTCCTCGCTGCCCTTCGCCCGCACCGGCGCCTACGTCGTCCCCTGCGACTTCTCCCAGGGCATGCTCCAGGTCGGCAAGCAGCGTCAGCCCTGGCTGCCGTACACCGCCGGCGACGCGACGCGGCTCCCCTTCAAGGACGACACCTTCGACGCCGTCACCATCTCCTTCGGGCTGCGCAACGTGCAGGACACCGACGCGGGCCTGCGCGAGATGCTCCGGGTGACCCGGCCCGGCGGGCGGATCGTGATCTGCGAGTTCTCGCACCCCACGTGGGCGCCGTTCCGCACGGTCTACACCGAGTACCTGATGCGCGCCCTGCCGCCGGTCGCCCGGGCCGTGTCCTCCAGCCCGGACGCCTACGTCTACCTCGCCGAGTCCATCCGCGCCTGGCCGGACCAGCCCGCCCTCGCCGGGCGCCTGGGCAAGGCCGGCTGGTCGAGGGTGGCCTGGCGCAACCTGAGCGGCGGCATCGTCGCCCTGCACCGGGGCTTCAAGGCCGAGTGAGACCGGGGCCCGTCGGCCTCAGGGTGAGCCTCGGCCCCGGAGCGAGCCTCGGCCCCGGAGTGAGCCTCGGCCTCAGGGTGAGCTGAGGACCATGTACGGGTCGCCCGGCTCGTCCAGCTCGCGCTGGAGACCGCCCCGGGGCGGACGCGGGATCCGCGGTTCGTGCACGCCCCCGCCGCCCTCACCCGGGCCGAAGTCGAACCACACGTAGACCATCGAGTCCCGCGGCACCTCGGCGCCGGGCTGCGGGTACTGGCGTACGACGTAGTCGACGACGGCGAGAGGGAGCTCGGGCCGGTCCGGTGCGGCGAGGAGGAGGCCCTGTGCGCGGGCCGTCTCCCGCGCGTCCACGGCCATCAGACCGACCAGACGCGGTACGCGCACTTCGGGTGTCTTGCGGGACATGTGCACAGATGTCACCCCCAGCGGTACAGGAAGGGTAACTCCCGCCCCGTACCGACCGGAAGCGACCGGTGTCGGTCTGTGACAGTCGACTACTCCGCGTCAACCGCCCTGGAGATCGAGCCGGTAGCAGTGCCCCGCCCGCTGCGAGGCCGGGGTTGTGAACGTCTCGGCCAGGCGCATCCCCAGGCGCCGGGTCACCGCGATGGACCGGCTGTTGCGGGCGTCGACCATTGCGACGACGCCCGGGACGCCCCTGGCCCGCATCCGCTCCAGCGTCTGCCGCGCGGCCGCGGTGACATAGCCCTTGCCCCAGTGCTCCCGGCCCAGCCGCCAGCCGATCTCGATCTCCCCGGCCGGGCCCCAGGGCCGGTCCCACGGCTGGGCCCCGGTGAAGCCGATGACCTGACCCGACTCATCGAGCACGGTCCACAGGCAGAAGCCGAGTTCCGCGTCGTGCCGGCGCTGGCGGGCGGTGAGCTCCTCGTAGACCGAGAGTTCCGCGGCCCTGCCGCCCTGGTACTCCATGACGTCCGGGTCGTCGAAGATCCGGTGCCAGGTGAACGCGTCCTCGTGGGTGGGGACGCGAAGCCGTACAGCGGGGAGAGCCAGGTTCACGGAGGCAGCCCTTCAGCCGGGTGATGAATGCTGCTGCATAGACTGCCCATGTCCAGTGCCGGTCGGCACGCAAGATTGACGAACTTGGGGAGATCCCGCCGTGACCGTCGTGACCGAGCCCCTCTCCGAGAACACCGCCGATGTGATCGTCGTGGGCGCGGGGCCGGCCGGCTCCACCACCGCCTACCACCTCGCCAAGGCGGGACTCGACGTCCTCCTGCTGGAGAAGACAGAGTTCCCCCGCGAGAAGGTCTGCGGCGACGGCCTCACCCCGCGCGCCGTCAAGCAGCTGGTGGCGATGGGCATCGACATCTCGGAAGAGGCGGGCTGGCTGCGCAACAAGGGCCTGCGCATCATCGGCGGCGGGGTGCGGCTCCAGCTCGACTGGCCGGATCTCGCCTCCTTCCCCGACTACGGCCTCGTCCGCAAGCGCGACGACTTCGACGAGCAGCTCGCAAGGAACGCTCAGAAAGCCGGTGCGCGGCTCTTCGAGCGGTGCAACGTGGGCGCGCCGATCCTGGACGAGCGCACGGGCCGTATCACCGGGGTGCACGCCAAGCTCGGTGAGGACAAGCGCGAGGTCACCTTCCGCGCCCCGCTGGTCGTCGCCGCCGACGGCAACTCCACCCGGCTGTCCCTGGCGATGGGCCTGCACCGCCGCGAGGACCGTCCGATGGGCGTGGCGGTGCGCACGTACTTCACCAGCCCGCGCCACGAGGACGACTACCTGGAGTCCTGGCTGGAGCTGTGGGACCGCCGCGGCGCCGAGGACCGCCTGCTGCCCGGCTACGGCTGGATCTTCGGCATGGGCGACGGCACCTCGAACGTCGGCCTCGGTGTCCTCAACACCTCCGACTCCTTCAAGGAGCTGGACTGGCGCGAGGTGCTGAAGGCCTGGTGCGCGTCCATGCCGGAGGACTGGGGCTACACCCCCGACAACATGACCGGCCCGATCCGCGGCGCCGCCCTGCCGATGGCCTTCAACCGCCAGCCGCACTACACCAAGGGCCTGCTGCTCGTCGGCGACGCCGGCGGCCTGGTGAACCCCTTCAACGGCGAGGGCATCGCCTACGCCATGGAGTCCGGCCAGATCGCCGCCGACGTCATCGTCCAGGCCCACGCCCGGCCGACCCCGCAGAGCCGCGAACTGGCCCTCCAGCGCTACCCGCGCGTCCTGAAGGACACCTACGGCGGCTACTACACCCTCGGCCGCGCCTTCGTGAAGCTCATCGGCAACCCGAAGGTCATGCAGATCGCGGCCCAGCGCGGTCTCACGCACCCGATGCTGATGAAGTTCACCCTGAAGCTGCTGGCGAACCTCACCGACCCGACGGGCGGCGACGCGATGGACCGCATCATCAACGGGCTGAGCAGGGTGGCCCCGAAGGCCTGAGCCGGCCGGCGGCTACCTCCGGGTGAGGGCCTCGGCGTTCGCGGCCCGGCGGGCGAGCACCTCGTCCCGCCGGTCCGCCATCTGCGCCAGCGCGTCCCTGCGCTCCCGCTTGGCGAGCCGGTCCAGGTAGAGCCGGCCGTCGCAGTGGTCGGTCTCGTGCGCGAGGCAGCGGGCGAAGTACCCCGTGCCCTCGATCACGACCGGCTCGCCGTCCCTGTCGAGGCCGTGGACGACGGCCCGGTCCGGTCGCGGTACGTCCATGGTGGCGCCCGGCACCGACAGACAGCCCTCGCCCTCGTCGAGCAGCCTCCTGCGGGCGGCGTCGAGCGGTTCCAGCACCGGGTTGACGACGTGCCCGACGTGCCGCACCCCGTCGTCGTCCGGGCAGTCGTAGACGAACAGTCGCATATCGACACCGACCTGGTTCGCGGCGAGTCCGGCGCCGGAGGCGGTGTACATCGTCAGGAACATGTCGTCGATGAGCGCGGCGAGGTCCGGGCCGAACTCGGTGACGTCCCGGCACGGCTTGTGCAGGACCTCCTCACCGACCTCGGTGATCCGCCGGAGGTGTCCGCGCCGGGCCTCGGGCGCGAGCCGCGGATACGAGTCGACGGGCCGGCCCTGTACGAAGACGCTGGGCATCTGTCTCTCCTCGGGTGTCGGTTCTTGCTGACCGGCACTCATGACAGCAGAGACACCCGCGGTGGTCCCAGGAGGAGTCCGGCCACACGGGAGGAAGCCCCTGAGGCCGCTCGGGGCCCGTGGGCATGCCTGCCGGGCCCCGGGAGCCTGGGAGGCCGGGCAGGCCGGGAGAACGCCGCCAGGGCGGCAGGAGAGGCGTGGACAGGACGGAGGGCCGCCTGCCTCCCGAGGAGGCGGCGGCCCTCAAGCCCGTACGCGTGCGATCAGAGGACGCGGACCGCGCCCGACGCCGGGTAGCCCGAAAGGTCCTGGATGACGACGCCCTTGGACGGGTTGGCGGCGTCCAGGTACTGGCCGTTCCCGATGTAGACACCCACGTGGTACGCGGAGCCCTTGCCACCCCAGTACAGGATGTCGCCGACCTGGACGCTGGACAGCGGCACGTCGGTGCCGGCCATCGACTGGTCCTGCGAGACGCGCGGCAGGTCCACACCGACCTGCTTGTACGCGGCCTGCACGAGGGAGGAGCAGTCCCAGGCGTTGGGACCGGTGGCGCCCATGACGTAGGCGTCGCCCACCTGGGCCTTGAGGAAGGCGATGACCGTCGCGACGCTGCCGCTGGCGGGCGCCGACACGGAGGTCGAGGTGGAGGCGGAGGCGGAGAGGGTGGCGCGCTCGGCGCTGCGCGTGGCGCGCTCGGCGGCGGCCTTGCGGGCGGCCTCGGCGGCCTTCTTCTTGGCCTCGGCCTTCTTGGCCGCGGCGAGGTCCTTCTTGGCCTCGGCGGCGGCCTTGGCGGCGGCCGCGTCACGCTCGGCGCGCAGCTCGTAGTTGGCGGCGGCCTGCTGGGTGGCGGCCGCGGACTGGGCGACCTGAGCGGACAGGTCGGCCGTCAGGGTGGGCAGTTCGATGGTCTGCGTCACCGGCTCGGCGGCGCTCGCCGAGGCGGACGCGCCCGCCGCTGCCATGCTGAGGACGCCACCGGCAACTCCGGCACGCACGGCGATCGAAGAGGTCGCGCTGCGGCGGGGTTTCCGGTGGCTGCGTATGTGAGCGGTGTGGGACATGGGAACAACCGGTACCAGGGGCTCCTTCATATCTTCAAGAAACGTGTGCTGCGCCACAGTTGTTCAACCGGGCCCCCAAATCCCCCCGACGAGCCCCTTTATTGACGCCGTAACGGACATTGCGGGCGCACCGTGATCGGCCTGTGATCACGGTCTTTGATCAATACGCCCGAATTGCCCCGCGCCTACCATCGGTTGGCTTGATTGGCCAAGCCCCGTTCTCATGGATCTCTCATCTGTGTGACGGAGGTCACGGAACGGCCGTCCCGTTCGTCGCGTCCCGCGCGAAGATCACGGCCGGGTCACGGGCTCGCGAAGATCGTGAACGCGTGCACGCGTCCACACCCCGCCTCGTGACCCCCCTGATGTGTGAACGCGCCTCTACCAAGAGATCAAGTCCATCGCCAATTTGCATGCAAGAGAACCATCTTGATATTGAGACGACCCCTCCGGCCTGCGGTGACGAGCCAAAATGTCACCTCTCGTGATCACTCGGACGCTTCGCGTGTGAAGATCACCGCTCATCCGACTTCATGATCGATCGTCAGGTGGTGGAGATCACAAAGGTTCAGTAATACCCCGTGTCGCAGATCACAGAGCGTCGGGCATAAGATGCACGCGGTTGGGCTTGTGACCTGCTTCACATGTTCCCGATCTTCGCCGGGGCGGGCGGGGTTCGAGGGACGGGTGGGGCGCAAGTGGGCCCAATGCAAACCTCCCCCTAGGTCTCGGCTTCGCTCGACCAGGGGGGACCCCCATGCAGTCAGTGCCGACTGAGAGGAGCGAGGAGCGGTGAACGCTTATGCGCCCATCCTCGTACTGGGAGCCCTCGGGGCAGGCTTTGCGATCTTCTCCGTGGTCATGGCCACGTTGATCGGGCCCAAGCGGTACAACCGCGCCAAGCTCGAGGCCTACGAGTGCGGTATCGAGCCGACCCCCACGCCGGCCGGTGGCGGGCGCTTCCCCATCAAGTACTACCTGACGGCGATGCTCTTCATCATTTTCGATATCGAGATCGTCTTCCTCTACCCCTGGGCCGTCACCTTCGACGCCCTGGGGATCTTCGGGCTCGTGGAGATGCTGCTCTTCGTGCTCACCGTCTTCGTCGCGTACGCGTACGTATGGCGGCGCGGCGGCCTGGAATGGGACTGAGGAGCCACACGTCATGGGACTCGAAGAAAAGCTGCCGAGCGGCTTCCTGCTGACCACCGTCGAGCAGGCCGCGGGCTGGGTGCGCAAGTCGTCCGTCTTCCCGGCCACGTTCGGCCTCGCCTGCTGTGCCATCGAGATGATGACCACCGGCGCGGGCCGCTACGACCTGGCGCGCTTCGGCATGGAGGTCTTCCGCGGCTCGCCCCGCCAGGCGGACCTGATGATCGTCGCCGGCCGGGTCAGCCAGAAGATGGCGCCGGTGCTCCGGCAGGTCTACGACCAGATGCCGAACCCCAAGTGGGTGATCTCCATGGGGGTCTGCGCCTCGTCCGGCGGCATGTTCAACAACTACGCCATCGTCCAGGGCGTCGACCACGTCGTGCCGGTCGACATCTACCTCCCCGGCTGCCCGCCCCGGCCGGAGATGCTCATGGACGCGATCCTCAAGCTGCACCAGAAGATCCAGAGCTCCAAGCTCGGCGTGAACGCCGAGGAAGCGGCCCGCGAGGCGGAGGAAGCGGCGCTCAAGGCGCTGCCCACCATCGAGATGAAGGGGCTGCTGCGATGAGCGACGCGAAGGGCGCCAACGGTGCGAACGGGTCGAACGGGGTCAACCCGGAGAAGGACCTCTCCGCGGAGAACCTCCCCGGCCAGCGTGGCCAGGGCGGTGAGGAGATCCGCGTCCAGCGCGGCATGTTCGGCGCCAACAACGGCGGCGACACCTCCGGCTACGGCGGCCTGGTCCGCTCGGTCCGGCTCCCGGGCCCGGCCGGCCGCCCCTACGGCGGATGGTTCGACGAGGTCGCCGACGAGCTGGAGGGGGCCCTGGAGGAACAGGGCCTGGTCCCCGGCAACGCCATCGAGAAGACGGTCGTCGACCGTGACGAGCTGACCTTCCACATCGAGCGCGAGCACCTCGTCCGTGTCGCCCGCACCCTGCGCGACGACCCGGCCCTGCGCTTCGAGCTGTGCACCGGCGTCAGCGGTGTGCACTACCCGAACGACAAGGGCCGCGAGCTGCACGCCGTCTACCACCTGCGGTCGATCACCCACAACCGGCTGATCCGCCTTGAGGTCAGCGCCCCCGACAGCGACCCGCACATCCCGTCGCTGTTCGAGGTCTATCCGACGAACGACTGGCACGAGCGCGAGACGTACGACTTCTTCGGAATCGTCTTCGACGGCCACCCGGCCCTGACGCGGATCATGATGCCGGACGACTGGCAGGGCTTCCCGCAGCGCAAGGACTACCCCCTCGGCGGCATCCCCGTCGAATACAAGGGCGCCCAGATCCCGGCTCCGGACCAGCGGAGGTCGTACTCATGAGCACTTCCCACGCCTCCCCTCGCGAGACCACCGAGGGCACCGTCTACACCGTCACCGGCGGCGACTGGGACGAGGTCGTCCAGTCAGCGGCCCGCGCCGACGACGAGCGCATCGTCGTCAACATGGGCCCGCAGCACCCGTCCACCCACGGCGTGCTGCGGCTGATCCTGGAGATCGACGGCGAGACCGTCACCGAGGCCCGCTGCGGAATCGGTTATCTGCACACCGGCATCGAGAAGAACCTCGAGTACCGCACGTGGACGCAGGGCACCACGTTCGTGACGCGCATGGACTACCTGACGCCGTTCTTCAACGAGACGGCGTACTGCCTCGGCGTCGAGAAGCTCCTCGGCATCGAGGACCAGATCCCGGACCGCGCCTCGATCATCCGCGTGCTCCTGATGGAGCTGAACCGGCTCTCCTCGCACCTGGTGTGCATCGCCACCGGCGGCATGGAGCTCGGCGCGACCACGATCATGATCTACGGCTTTCGTGATCGTGAACTCATTCTCGATATCTACGAGCTGATCACCGGCCTGCGGATGAACCACGCGTACATCCGCCCCGGCGGACTCGCCCAGGACCTGCCGCCCGGCGCGGTGGACCAGATCCGCGAGTTCGTGAAGAAGATGAAGAAGAACCTCCCGGAGTACGACAAGCTCGCCACCGGGAACCCCATCTTCAAGGCCCGCATGCAGGACGTCGGCTACCTCGACCTGGCCGGCTGCATGGCCCTCGGCGCGACCGGCCCGGTCCTGCGCTCCACCGGCCTGCCGCACGACCTGCGCAAGACGCAGCCCTACTGCGGCTACGAGACCTACGACTTCGAGATCCCGACCGCCGACACCTGCGACTCCTACGGCCGCTTCCTCATCCGGCTGGAGGAAATGCGCCAGTCCCTGAGGATCGTCGAGCAGTGCCTGGACCGGCTCCAGCCCGGCCCGGTCATGGTCGCCGACAAGAAGATCGCCTGGCCCGCCCAGCTCGCCCTGGGCCCCGACGGGCTCGGCAACTCCCTCGACCACATCAAGAAGATCATGGGCACCTCCATGGAGGCCCTGATCCACCACTTCAAGCTGGTCACCGAGGGCTTCCGCGTCCCGCCGGGACAGGCGTACACGGCGGTCGAGTCACCCAAGGGCGAACTCGGGGTGCACGTCGTGTCCGACGGCGGCACCCGCCCCTACCGGGTCCACTTCCGGGACCCGTCCTTCACCAACCTTCAGGCCATGGCGGCGATGTGCGAGGGCGGCCAGGTCGCCGACGTCATCGTCGCCGTCGCGTCCATCGACCCCGTGATGGGAGGCGTCGACCGGTGACCACATCGTCTTCCGAGCGGGGCGTCAGCCTGGGCATGCCCGAACTGCCCGCCCCCGCCTACCCGGACGACGTCCGGGCCCGTCTGGAGACGGACGCGCGCGAGATCGTCGCCCGCTACCCCGACTCCCGGTCCGCCCTGCTCCCGCTGCTGCACCTCGTCCAGGCGGAGGAGGGGCACGTCACCCGCACCGGCATGCGGTTCTGCGCGGACGTGCTCGGCCTGACCACCGCCGAGGTCACCGCGGTCGCCACCTTCTACTCCATGTACCGCCGCAGGCCGAGCGGCGACTACCAGGTGGGGGTGTGCACCAACACCCTGTGCGCCGTCATGGGCGGGGACGCGATCTTCGAGGAGCTCCAGGAGCACCTCGGCGTCGGCAACGGCGAGACCACCGGCGACGGCAAGGTCACCCTGGAGCACATCGAGTGCAACGCGGCCTGCGACTTCGCGCCGGTCGTGATGGTCAACTGGGAGTTCTTCGACAACCAGACCCCGGCCAGCGCCAAGAGCCTCGTCGACGACCTGCGCGCGGGACGGCCGGTCACGCCCACCCGCGGCGCCCGCATGTGCACCTTCAAGGAGACCGCCCGGATCCTGGCGGGCTTCCCCGACGAGCGGGACGGGGCCGTCGAGTCCGGGGGCAGCGCGGGACCCGCCTCCCTGGTCGGCCTGAAGCTCGCCAAGGGGGAGGCCTCTCCCGCACGCGTGGTGCACCCGCGCGGTGAGGCGGCCCGCACCGGGGCACCGCACGAGCCGTCCCCGACCGAGCACCTGAGCTCGCACGACGCGCCGCAGGACACATCGGCCTCCGACCCGGCCCACCCGGCCGGGCCCACCGCCGAGGAGGGGGAGTGATGACCTTGGCACCCGAGCTGAAAGACACCAGCCCCGAGAAGCTGCTCGCCCCGGTGCTGTCGGCCTTCTGGGACGAGGACAAGTCCTGGACGCTGGACGTGTACCGCAGGCACGACGGCTACGAGGGGCTGCGCAAGGCGCTCGCCATGACGCCGGACGACCTGATCGCGTACGTCAAGGACTCCGGTCTGCGCGGGCGCGGTGGCGCGGGGTTCCCCACCGGGATGAAGTGGCAGTTCATTCCCCAGGGGGACGGCAAGCCGCACTATCTTGTTGTCAACGCCGACGAGTCGGAGCCGGGGACGTGCAAGGACATCCCGCTCCTCTTCGCGAACCCGCACAGCCTCATCGAGGGCATGATCATCGCGTGTTACGCCATCAGGTCGTCGCACGCCTTCATCTATCTGCGTGGTGAAGTCGTCCCGGTGCTGCGGCGGTTGCACTCGGCCGTGCGTGAGGCCTACGAGGCCGGCTTCCTCGGCGAGAACATCCTGGGCAGCGGACTCGACCTCGACATCACCGTGCACGCGGGCGCGGGCGCGTACATCTGCGGTGAGGAGACCGCACTGCTGGACTCGCTCGAAGGCCGCCGGGGTCAACCGCGGCTTCGTCCCCCCTTCCCTGCCGTCGCGGGCCTCTATGCGTGCCCGACTGTGGTGAACAACGTCGAATCGATCGCGTCGGTTCCCGCGATCCTGCACCGGGGCAAGGAATGGTTCCGGTCGATGGGGAGTGAGAAGTCGCCCGGCTTCACGCTCTACTCCCTCTCCGGCCATGTCGCGAGCCCCGGCCAGTACGAGGCGCCGCTCGGGATCACACTCCGCCAGCTGCTCGAGATGAGCGGCGGGATGCGCCCCGGGCACCGCCTCAAGTTCTGGACGCCGGGCGGCTCCTCGACCCCGATGTTCACCGACGAGCATCTCGACGTCCCCCTTGATTACGAAGGAGTGGGCGCCGCGGGTTCCATGCTCGGCACCAAAGCCCTCCAGTGCTTCGACGAGACGACCTGCGTGGTCCGTGCCGTCACGCGCTGGACCGAGTTCTACGCCCACGAGTCCTGCGGCAAGTGCACGCCCTGCCGCGAAGGGACCTACTGGCTCGTGCAGTTGCTGCGCGACATCGAGGCCGGCAAGGGACAGATGTCCGACCTCGACAAGCTGAACGACATCGCCGACAACATCAACGGCAAGTCCTTCTGCGCCCTCGGCGACGGTGCCGCCTCGCCGATCTTCTCCTCGCTCAAGTACTTCCGCGAGGAGTACGAGCAGCACATCACGGGCCGGGGCTGCCCCTTCGACCCGGCCAAGTCCACGGCCTGGGCCGACCGCACGGAGGTGAACGCATGACCGTGACCACCAGCTCTGCCTCCGGCGGGGGAGAGGCGGCCCTCCCGCCGGAGGACCTCGTGTCGCTGACGATCGACGGCGCCGAGATCAGCGTGCCCAAGGGCACCCTGGTCATCCGGGCCGCCGAACAGCTCGGCATCGAGATCCCCCGGTTCTGCGACCACCCCCTCCTGGACCCGGCCGGCGCCTGCCGCCAGTGCATCGTCGAGGTCGAGGGCCAGCGCAAGCCCATGGCCTCCTGCACCATCACCTGCACCGACGGCATGGTGGTGAAGACCCACCTGACCTCCCCGGTCGCGGAGAAGGCCCAGAAGGGTGTGATGGAGCTCCTGCTCATCAACCACCCGCTGGACTGCCCGGTCTGCGACAAGGGCGGCGAGTGCCCGCTGCAGAACCAGGCCATGTCGCACGGCGACGCCGACTCCCGTTTCGAGGGCCGCAAGCGGACCTACGAGAAGCCCGTCCCGATCTCCACCCAGGTGCTGCTCGACCGGGAGCGGTGCGTGCTGTGCGCCCGCTGCACCCGCTTCTCCAACCAGGTCGCGGGCGACCCGATGATCGAGCTGATCGAGCGGGGCGCGCTCCAGCAGGTCGGCACCGGCGAGGGCGACCCCTTCGAGTCGTACTTCTCCGGCAACACCATCCAGATCTGCCCGGTCGGCGCGCTGACCTCGGCGGCGTACCGATTCCGCTCCCGCCCCTTCGACCTGGTCTCCTCCCCGTCGGTGTGCGAGCACTGCTCCGGAGGCTGCGCCACCCGCACCGACCACCGCCGCGGCAAGGTCATGCGGCGCCTGGCCGCCAACGACCCCGAGGTCAACGAGGAGTGGATCTGCGACAAGGGGCGGTTCGGGTTCCGGTACGCGCAGCAGCGCGACCGGCTTCAGACGCCGCTGGTGCGCAACGCCGAGGGCGAGCTGGAGGCGGCTTCCTGGCCGGAGGCGCTCCAGATCGCGGCCCAGGGGCTGCTGGCCTCCCGGGGCCGCACCGGAGTCCTGACCGGCGGCCGCCTCACCGTCGAGGACGCCTACGCGTACAGCAAGTTCGCACGGGTGGCGCTCGACACCAACGACATCGACTTCCGCGCGCGCGTGCACAGCAGCGAGGAGGCCGACTTCCTCGCCGCCCAGATCGCCGGGCGCGGCCGGGACCTCGACGGCACGGGCGTCACGTACACCGCGCTGGAGAAGGCCCCCGCCGTCCTGCTCGTCGGGTTCGAGGCGGAGGAGGAGGCCCCCGGCGTCTTCCTGCGGCTGCGCAAGGCCTGGCGTGGGCACGGCCAGAAGGTCTACTCCCTGGCCACGCACGCCACACGCGGTCTGGAGAAGGCGGGCGGCACGCTGCTGCCGGCGGCCCCCGGCACCGAGACCGAGTGGCTGGACGCGCTGGCGAACGGCGCCGGCCTGGAGGGCGACGGTGCGCTCGCCGCCGAGGCGCTGCGCGCCGAGGGCGCGGTGATCGTCGTCGGTGAGCGGCTGGCCGCCGTGGCCGGCGGTCTCACCGCCGCCGCCCGCACCGCCGCCGCGACCGGCGCCGGACTGGTGTGGATCCCGCGCCGGGCCGGGGAACGCGGTGCGATCGAGGCGGGCGCGCTGCCGTCGCTGCTGCCGGGCGGGCGTCCGGCCACCGACCCACGCGCGCGTGACGAGGTCGCGAGCGTCTGGGGCGTCGCGGGTCTGCCGCACCGCTACGGGCGGGACACCGGCCAGATCGTGGAGGCCGCCGCGACCGGAGAACTCCAGGCCCTGCTGGTGGCGGGCGTGGAGATCGCCGACCTGCCCGACCCGGCACGCGCGCGTGCGGCGCTGGACGAGGTGGGCTTCCTGGTCTCGCTGGAGCTGCGGCCGAGCGAGATCAGCCGCAAGGCCGACGTCGTCCTGCCCGTCGCGGCGGTCGCCGAGAAGGCCGGCACCTTCCTCAACTGGGAGGGGCGCATCCGCTTCTTCGAGGCGGCGCTCAAGCCCGACCAGATGACCCGCCGCTCCGCGCCCACCGACGCGCGCGTGCTACAGATGCTGGCCGACGCCATGGACGTCCACCTCGGACTGCCGGACCTGCGCACCGTGCGCGGTGAGATCGACCGGCTCGGCGCCTGGGACGGCCCGCGGGCCGGTGAGCCGCTGGAGACCGCGGCCGCGCTGCCGCGGCCGGCCGCCGGGGAAGCCGTCCTCGCGGGGCACCGGCTGCTGCTCGACCAGGGCCTCCTCCAGCAGGGCGACGAGGCCCTCGCCGGCACCCGGCACGCCGCACGCGCGCGTGTGTCGGCCCCGACGGCCGCCGAGGCGGGCGTCAAGGACGGCGACCTGCTCGCGGTGACCGGCCCCCAGGGCGTCGTGGAACTCCCGCTCCAGATCAGTGACATGCCCGACCGGGTGGTGTGGCTGCCGCTGAACTCCGCCGGCGGCGGCGTCGCCTCCGACACCGGGGCGCGGCCCGGCTCCCTCGTCCGCATCGGCCCGGCGACGCTCGCCGGCGAGGCCCCCAAGGAGGTGGAGGCATGAGCCCCCAAGGAGGCGGCGGCATGAGCGCGTACCTCGCCGCTGAAGACCTCTCGATGTTCGGCACCGACCCCTGGTGGCTGGTCGTCATCAAGGCGGTCTTCTGCTTCGCCTTCCTGATGGTGACCGTGCTGGTCTCCATCGTGATGGAGCGCAAGGTCGTCGCCTGGATGCAGCTGCGCATCGGCCCCAACCGGCACGGCCCCTGGGGCATGCTCCAGTCGCTCGCCGACGGCATCAAGCTGATGCTGAAGGAGGACGTGATCGTCAAGCGCGCGGACAAGGCGGTCTACGTCCTCGCGCCCGTCATCGCGGCCATCCCGGCCTTCATGGCGATCGCGGTGATCCCGTTCGGCCCGGCCGGCAACGAGATCTCGATCTTCGGCCAGCGCACCACGATGCAGCTCACCGACCTGCCGATCGCGATGCTCTACATCCTCGCGGTCGCCTCGGTCGGCATCTACGGCATCGTCCTGGCGGGCTGGAGCTCCGGCTCGACCTACCCGCTGCTGGGGGGCTTGCGCTCCTGCGCGCAGATGATCTCCTACGAGATCGCGATGGGCGCCGCCTTCGCCTCCGTCTTCCTCTACTCGGGGTCCATGTCGACCTCGACGATCGTCGAGCAGCAGGCCGACCGCTGGTACATCGTGCTGCTGCCGGTCTCGTTCATCATCTACGTCGTCACGATGGTCGGCGAGACCAACCGCGCGCCGTTCGACATGCCGGAGTCCGAGGGCGACCTGGTCGGCGGCTTCAACACCGAGTACTCGTCGATCAAGTTCGCGATGTTCATGCTCGCCGAGTACGTCAACATGGTGACCGTCTCGGCCGTCGCCACCACGCTGTTCCTCGGCGGCTGGCGGGCCCCCTGGCCCATCAGCACCTTCTGGGAGGGCGCCAACCACGGCTGGTGGCCGCTGCTGTGGTTCACGGTCAAGGTCCAGCTGCTGCTGTTCATGTTCATCTGGATCCGCGGCACCCTCCCGCGGGTGCGCTACGACCAGCTGATGAAGCTCGGCTGGAAGGTCCTCATCCCGGTCTCGCTGGTGTGGCTGATGCTCGTCGCCAGCGTGCGGGCCTTCCGCAACGAGGGCTACGACTTCGCCGACATCGCCCTGTACGTGGGTGGCGGCGTCCTCGCCCTGCTGCTGCTCTCCTTCGTCGTCGACATGTTCCGCGAGAAGGCCAAGAAGGCCGAGGAGCCGGCCGAGACCCCGGCCGCCTTCGACCCGATGGCGGGCGGTTTCCCCGTACCGCCCCTGCCCGGACAGGAACTTCCGCCGGTCCCGCGCCGCTCACGCCGTGAGCCGGAGCTGATTGTCAGTGGTGGGCCCGATACTCAGAGTGACGGACCTCTGGGCGGATCTACGGATGGAAAGGAGGCGTCCGATGGCTGAGGAACTCGAGCGTTCGAAGGCCGAGGAACCCAAGGACACCAAGCCCGGTTTCCAGAACCCCGTGGCCGGCTTCGGCGTGACCTTCAAGGCCATGTTCAAGAAGCGGCTGACCGAGCAGTACCCCGAGCAGCAGAAGACCACGGCTCCGCGCTTCCACGGACGGCACCAGCTCAACCGCCATCCGGACGGCCTGGAGAAGTGCGTCGGCTGTGAACTGTGCGCCTGGGCCTGCCCCGCCGACGCCATCTATGTGGAGGGCGCGGACAACACCGACGAGGAGCGCTACTCGCCGGGCGAGCGGTACGGCCGCGTCTACCAGATCAACTACGCCCGCTGCATCCTGTGCGGCCTGTGCATCGAGGCCTGCCCCACGCGCGCGCTGACGATGACCAACGAGTTCGAGCTGGCCGACTCCAGCCGGGCCAACCTCATCTACACCAAGGAGCAGCTGCTCGCCGGTCTGGAGGAGGGCATGGTCGACTCGCCCCACGCCATCTACCCCGGCACCGACGAACAGGACTACTACCGGGGCCTGGTGACGGAGGCGGCGCCCGGCACCGAGCAACAGGTCGCCCACTCCAAGGGCGAGGTGGTGCAGGAGGCCGACTCGACCTTCGGCGGTACGGAACCCGCCTCGGAGAAGGTGATCGGCCGATGACCACCCAGCTCGCCGCCTACTCCACCTCCACCGGAGAGGCCGTCCAGTTCTGGATCCTCGGCACCGTCGCGGTGATCGGCGCCCTGTGCACCATCCTCATGAAGAGGGCCGTGCACAGCGCGCTCTGCCTCGCCGGCACCATGATCATCCTGGCGGTGTTCTACCTGGCCAACGGCGCCTACTTCCTGGGCGTCGTCCAGATCGTCGTCTACACCGGCGCGATCATGATGCTGTTCCTGTTCGTGGTGATGCTCGTCGGCGTCACCGCGGCGGACTCCCTGAAGGAGACCATCAAGGGCCAGCGCTGGCTGGCCCTGCTGTGCGGGCTCGGCTTCGGCGTCCTGCTGGTCGCCGGGATCGGCAACGCGTCCCTGACGGAGTTCAACGGCCTCGGCCAGGCCAACGCCGGGGGCAATGTGGAGGGCCTCGCCGCTCTCCTCTTCACCAAGTACGTCTTCGCGTTCGAGATCACCGGCGCCCTGCTCATCACGGCCGCCGTCGGCGCCATGGTGCTCACCCACCGCGAGCGCACCGAACGCGCCAAGACGCAGCGGGAGCTCGCCGTGGAGCGCGTCCGCTCGGGCAAGCAACTGCCGCCCCTGCCGGCGCCGGGTGTCTACGCCCGGCACAACGCGGTCGACATCGCGGGCCTGCTGCCCGACGGCACCCCGTCCGACATCACCGTCAGCAAGACCCTGCGCGAGCGCGGACAGATCCGTGACGTGTCGCAGGAGGCGCTCAACGACCTCAAGGCCCTGGAGCAGCGGGCCGAGGAGCGTCTGGAGCGCAGGGCGGTCGGGCCGGCGAAGTTCCAGCGGTCCGAGGAGGCGTCGAAGTGAACCCCGTCAACTACCTCTACCTCGCGGCCCTGTTGTTCACGATCGGCGCCACCGGCGTGCTCATCAGGCGCAACGCGATCGTCGTGTTCATGTGCATCGAGCTCATGCTCAACGCCTGCAACCTCGCGTTCGTCGCCTTCTCCCGGATGCACGGCAACCTCGACGGGCAGATCATCGCCTTCTTCACGATGGTCGTCGCCGCCGCCGAGGTCGTGGTCGGGCTCGCGATCATCGTGTCCCTGTTCCGTGCCCGCCACTCGGCCTCGGTCGACGACGCCAGCCTGATGAAGCTGTAAGGGGTCGGAAGAATCGTGGAGAACCTCATTGCGCTGCTGGTGGCGGCGCCTCTGCTCGGAGCGGCGGTCCTGCTGTGCGGTGGCCGGCGGCTGGACGCCGTCGGCCACTGGCTCGGCACCGCGCTCGCGGCCGTCTCCTTCGTGCTCGGCCTGGTGCTGTTCACCGACATGCTGGGGCAGAGCGCCGAACACCGCGAGATGTCCCAGCACCTGTTCAGCTGGATCCCGGTCGAGGGCTTCCAGGCGGACGTCGCCTTCCAGCTCGACCAGTTGTCCATGACGTTCGTGCTGCTGATCACGGGCGTCGGATCGCTGATCCACCTGTACTCCGTCGGGTACATGGAGCACGACGAGCGGCGCCGCCGCTTCTTCGGCTATCTGAACCTGTTCCTCGCGGCGATGCTGATCCTCGTCCTCGCGGACAACTACCTGCTGCTGTACGTCGGCTGGGAGGGCGTCGGTCTCGCCTCCTACCTGCTGATCGGCTTCTGGCAGCACAAGCCCAGCGCCGCCACGGCCGCGAAGAAGGCCTTCCTGGTCAACCGCGTCGGCGACATGGGCCTGTCCATCGCGATCATGCTGATGTTCCTGTGGTTCGGCACCTTCGCCTTCGAGCCGGTGCTCGGCAGTCACGCGGAGGCCTCTCTCGCCGGTGCCGCCGGTGAGGACAAGCTGACCGCGATCGCGCTGATGCTGCTCCTCGCCGCCTGCGGCAAGTCGGCCCAGGTGCCGCTGCAGTCCTGGCTCGGGGACGCGATGGAGGGCCCGACCCCGGTCTCGGCCCTCATCCACGCCGCGACCATGGTGACGGCCGGTGTCTACCTGATCGTCCGCTCCGCGGCCGTCTTCAACGGCGCGCCGGACGCGCAGCTCGTCGTCACCATCGTCGGCGCGGTCACGCTGCTGTTCGGTGCGATCGTCGGTTGCGCGAAGGACGACATCAAGAAGGCCCTGGCCGGCTCGACCATGTCGCAGATCGGCTACATGATCCTCGCCGCGGGCCTCGGCCCCATCGGCTACGTCTTCGCGATCATGCACCTGGTGACGCACGGCTTCTTCAAGGCAGGCCTGTTCCTCGGCGCCGGCTCGGTCATGCACGGCATGAACGACGAGGTCGACATGCGCCGCTACGGCGGACTGCGGAAGTACATGCCGGTCACCTTCGTCACCTTCGGCCTCGGCTATCTGGCGATCATCGGCTTCCCGGGCCTGTCCGGCTTCTTCTCCAAGGACAAGATCATCGAGGCGGCGTTCGCCAAGGGCGGCACCGAGGGCTGGATCCTCGGCGCCTGCGCCCTGCTCGGCGCGGCCATCACCGCGTTCTACATGACGCGCGTGATGCTGATGACGTTCTTCGGCGAGGAGCGCTGGCGCAACGCACCGACGCCGTCCCCGGCCCAGCCCGACGTGGAGCCCGCCGCCGAGACACGCGGCGCGTACACGCCGCCGCACCCGCACGAGTCGCCCAAGATCATGACGGTCCCGATGATCGTGCTGGCCGTCGGGTCGGTGGCCGGAGGCGCGTTCTTCAGCATCGGCGACCGGTTCATGCACTGGCTGGAGCCCGTCACCGGGCACAGTCACGGCAACCCGCCGATCAGCGCGGGCGTGGTCACCGGCGCGACCGTCGCCTGCATGGTCATCGGCGTCGCCATCGCCTGGGCCCAGTACGGCCGCCGCCCGGTCCCGGCCGTCGCCCCGCGCGGCTCGCTGCTCACCCGGGCCGCCCGGCGCGACCTGCTCCAGGACGACTTCAACCACGTCGTCCTGGTCCGCGGCGGCGAGCACCTCACGCGGTCCCTGGTCTACGTCGACCACACCCTGGTCGACGGCGTCGTCAACGGCACGGCGGCCTCGGTCGGCGGCCTCTCCGGGCGGATGCGCAAGCTGCAGAACGGCTTCGCCCGCTCCTACGCGGTCTCGATGTTCGGGGGCGCGGCGATCATCGTCGCCGCGACCCTGCTGATGAGGGCGGTCTGATACCGATGTCCTTTCCTCTGCTGACAGCGACAGCGGCGCTCCCGGCCGTCGGGGCGATCGCCACGGCGGCCGTACCGGCCGCGAAGCGCACCGCCGCCAAGTGGCTGGCGCTGCTCTTCTCGCTCGCCACACTCGTCCTGGCGATCACCGTCCTGGTCCGCTTCGACCCGGACGGCGACCGCTACCAGCTCACCGAGTCCCACGCCTGGATCGCCGACTTCGGCGTCCGCTACGAACTGGGCGTGGACGGCATCGGCGTGGCGCTCGTCGCGCTCACGGCGCTGCTGATCCCCTTCATCATCCTGGCGGGCTGGCACGACGCCGACCCCCTGGAGACCGGCAGCAGCCGGTGGCGGCCGACGCAGGGCTTCTTCGCCCTGATCCTGGCCGTCGAGGCGATGGTGATCCTCTCGTTCGAGGCCACTGACGTCTTCCTCTTCTACATCTTCTTCGAAGCCATGCTGATCCCGATGTACTTCCTCATCGGCGGCTTCGGGGACCGTGCCCACGAGCACGGCGAGAAGGCGGCGGCGACCCAACGGTCGTACGCGGCCGTGAAGTTCCTCCTCTACAACCTGGCCGGCGGCCTGATCATGCTGGCCGCGGTGATCGGCCTGTACGTGGTCGCCGGGAACTTCTCGCTGACGGAGATCGCCGAGGCCCGGGCCAACGGCACGCTCGACATGGCGACCGGCACCGAACGCTGGCTGTTCCTCGGCTTCTTCTTCGCCTTCGCGGTGAAGGCACCGCTGTGGCCGCTGCACACCTGGCTGCCCAACGCCATGCAGGAGTCGACGGCTCCGGTCGCCGTGCTCATCACCGCGGTCGTCGACAAGGTCGGCACCTTCGCGATGCTCCGCTTCTGCCTCCAGCTCTTCCCGGAGGCCAGCAAATGGGCCACACCCGTGATCCTCGTCCTCGCCCTGATCAGCATCATCTACGGGGCACTGCTCGCGGTCGGCCAGCGGGACATCAAGCGGCTGGTGGCCTACGCGTCGATCTCGCACTTCGGCTTCATCATCATGGGCATCTTCGCGATGACCAGCCAGGGCCAGTCCGGCGCGACGCTCTACATGATCAACCACGGCATCTCGACGGCCGCGCTGATGCTGGTCGCGGGCTTCCTGATCTCCCGGCGCGGCTCGCGGCTCATCGCCGACTACGGCGGAGTGCAGAAGGTCGCCCCGGTGCTCGCCGGCACGTTCCTGATCGGCAGCCTCGCGACCCTGTCGCTGCCGGGTCTCGCGCCGTTCGTCAGTGAGTTCCTGGTCCTGGTCGGCACGTTCACGCGCTACCCGGTGATCGGCATCATCGCCACCTTCGGCATCGTCCTCGCCGCGCTCTACACCCTCGTCCTCTACCAGCGGACGATGACGGGCCCCGTGAAACCGGAGGTCTCCGCGATGCCGGACCTCAGGATCCGTGAGCTCGCGGTCGTCGCCCCGCTGGTCGTCCTGCTGATCTTCCTGGGCGTCTACCCGAAGCCCGTCACGCAGATCATCGACCCGGCGGTCAAGCAGACCATGTCCGACGTCCAGAAGAAGGACCCCCAGCCCGAGGTGGAGGCGGCCAAGTGAGCGCAACAGCCGTCCACAGCCTGTGGACAACCGCGGCCGACCCGATCGCCAAGATCGACGCGCCGAAGATCGAATACGGGCAGCTCGCCCCCACCCTGATCATCGTCGGCGCGGCGGTCGTCGGGATCATGGTCGAGGCGTTCGTCCCGCGGAAGTCGCGCTACTACGCCCAGATGTTCGTGTCCGTCGTCGCCCTCGCCGCCGCCTTCGCCGCGGTCGTGGCGCTCGCGGCTGACGGGTACGGCACGACCAAGGCGGGCATCGCGGCGATGGGCGCGATCGCCGTGGACGGACCGGCCCTGTTCCTCCAGGGCACCATCCTGCTGGCGGCGCTGGTGGGCCTGTTCACCTTCGCCGAGCGGCGCCTGGACCCCGAGGCGCACGGCAGCCGCGTGGACTCCTTCGCCGCGCAGGCCGCCTCCGTGCCGGGCAGCGACAGCGAGAAGGCCGCGGTCAAGGCCGGGTTCACCACCACCGAGGTGTTCCCGCTGCTGCTGTTCGCGGTCGCCGGCATGCTGGTCTTCCCGGCGGCCAACGACCTGCTGACGCTGTTCGTGGCGCTGGAGGTCCTCTCCCTGCCGCTGTACCTGCTGTGCGCCCTGGCTCGCCGCAAGCGGCTCATGTCGCAGGAGGCGGCGGTCAAGTACTTCCTGCTCGGCGCCTTCGCCTCCGCGTTCACCCTGTTCGGCATCGCGCTGCTCTACGGCTACGCGGGCTCGATGTCGTACGCGACGATCGCCCAGGTCGTCGACGGCACCGTGCAGGACGTCAACCCGGCGCTCGCCGGCACCATGGGCAACGACGCGCTGCTGCTCATCGGCGCCGCGCTGCTGGTGATGGGCCTGCTGTTCAAGGTGGGCGCGGTGCCGTTCCACATGTGGACGCCGGACGTGTACCAGGGCGCGCCGACGCCGGTGACCGGCTTCATGGCGGCGGCGACGAAGGTGGCGGCGTTCGGCGCGCTGCTGCGGCTGCTGTACGTCGTCCTGCCGGGCCTGCGCTGGGACTGGCGGCCGGTCATGTGGGCCGTGGCCATCGTCACGATGCTGGGCGGTGCGATCGTCGCGATCACGCAGACCGACATCAAGCGGCTGCTGGCGTACTCGTCGATCGCGCACGCCGGGTTCATCCTCGCGGGTGTCATCGCGACCACCCCCGACGGCGTCTCGTCGGTGCTGTTCTACCTGGCTGCGTACTCGTTCGTGACGATCGGCGCCTTCGCGGTGGTCACGCTCGTCCGTGACGCCGGGGGCGAGGCGACGCACCTGTCCAAATGGGCGGGGCTCGGCCGCAGGTCTCCGCTGGTGGCGGCGGTGTTCGCGGTGTTCCTGCTGGCCTTCGCGGGCATTCCGCTGACGTCCGGCTTCGCGGGCAAGTTCGCCGTGTTCAAGGCGGCGGCGGAGGGCGGGGCGGCCCCGCTCGTCGTCGTCGGTGTGATCTCGTCGGCGATCGCGGCGTTCTTCTACATCCGCGTCATCGTGCTGATGTTCTTCAGCGAGCCGCGACCGGAGGGCCCGACGGTGGCGGTGCCGTCGCCGCTGACGATGACGGCGATCGGCGTGGGCGTGGCGGTCACACTGGTCCTCGGTGTGGCGCCGCAGTACTTCCTGGATCTGGCGGGGTCGGCGGGGGTGTTCGTCCGCTGACGCCGCTTACACGAAGGCTGCGGCCCGGTACCTCCGTCAGGAGTACCGGGCCGCGGCTTGTCCAGGCCTATGGTGTCCTGCCCCGGCGCGCCCGGATCTGCGTGAGGTCCAGGTCTGCCGGGAAGGGAACGTCCGCTCATCCGCTCGCGGAAGATGTTGACGCCGGTGTACGCACCCGTGGTCGGCTCCAGCTCGAAGACATGCACCGCAGCGCGCCCGTTCTCGGTCTCGACCCGCCAGGAGTGCGGAATCTTGGCCCGCGCGTACTTCAAGGGCTTGGTCTCGCGGTCGCGGGAGACGGAGTCCTCGGAGACGACCTCGATCGCCAGGAGCACAGCTTCAGTGCTCCCATGGGACGGACGCTCGCCCGTGCGTTCAGACTATCCGCCGAAAACGGGCAGGTCTCCTGCGAACGGGTGAACGACGATCGTGTCCTTGACGCAGCCGTACCGGGCGGACCTGTGGATAACTCCGGGGCTGTCGGTGCGGGCGCCTATGGTGGACGCAGTGGTCGAAGCGCGACGCACGGGGGACGCAACGATGGGCGCGACGGGCGGGACGGGTGTGATGACGGAACTGGACGCGGTGACCGGAGCCGGGGTGACCGGGGCCGGGTCGGCCGGGACCGGGACCGGCGCGGGCAGTGGTCCCGCCGGGCCCCTCGGGGCCGACGCGAGCGAGGCACTGGCCGCGCTGCACCGGGTCTTCGGGTACGAGGCCTTCCGGGGTGAGCAGGAAGCGGTCATCGAGCATGTGGTGGCCGGCGGCGACGCCGTCGTGCTCATGCCGACCGGTGGCGGCAAGTCGCTGTGCTACCAGATCCCGTCCCTGGTCAGGCCGGGCACCGGCGTGGTCGTCTCCCCGCTCATCGCTCTGATGCAGGACCAGGTGGACGCGCTGCGGGCGCTGGGCGTGCGAGCCGGGTTCATGAACTCCACGCAGGACTTCGACGAGCGGCGGATGGTGGAGGCCGAGTTCCTCGCCGGCGAGCTGGACCTGCTGTACCTCGCGCCGGAGCGGCTGCGGCTGGGCAGCACGCTCGACCTGCTCTCCCGCGGCAAGATCTCCCTCTTCGCGATCGACGAGGCGCACTGCGTCTCCCAGTGGGGCCACGACTTCCGCCCCGACTACCTGGCGCTGTCCCTGCTCGGCGAGCGCTGGCCGGACGTGCCGCGCACCGCGCTGACGGCGACGGCCACACACGCGACGCATCGGGAGATCACCGAGCGGCTGCACATGCCGGCGGCCCGGCACTTCGTGGCGAGCTTCGACCGGCCCAACATCCAGTACCGCATCGTGCCCAAGGCCGACCCCAAGAAGCAGCTGTTGAGCTTCCTGCGCGAGGAGCACGCGGGCGACGCGGGCATCGTCTACTGCCTGTCGCGCAACTCGGTGGAGAAGACCGCCGAGTTCCTCAGCCGCAACGGCATCGAGGCGGTGCCGTACCACGCGGGCCTGGACGCGGGCACCCGCGCCGCCCACCAGTCCCGCTTCCTGCGGGAGGACGGCCTGGTCGTGGTCGCGACCATCGCCTTCGGCATGGGCATCGACAAGCCGGACGTCCGTTTCGTCGCCCACCTCGACCTGCCCAAGTCGGTCGAGGGCTACTACCAGGAGACGGGCCGCGCCGGCCGCGACGGGCTGCCGTCCACGGCCTGGATGGCCTACGGGCTGAACGACGTCATCCAGCAGCGCAAGCTGATCCAGTCCGGTGACGGCGACGAGGCCTTCCGGCGCCGGGCCCAGGCCCATCTGGACTCGATGCTGGCACTGTGCGAGACGGCCCAGTGCCGCCGCGGCCAGCTCCTCGCCTACTTCGGCCAGGACCCCGACCCGTCCGGCTGCGGCAACTGCGACACCTGCCTGACCCCGCCGGAGACCTGGGACGGCACCGTCGCGGCGCAGAAGGCCCTGTCCACGGTCGTCCGGCTGCAGCGCGAGCGCGGGCAGAAGTTCGGCGCGGTGCAGATCGTCGACATCCTGCTGGGGAAGCGGACCGCCAAGGTCATCCAGTTCGACCACGACCAGCTGTCCGTGTTCGGCATCGGTGAGGAACTGACCGAGGCCGAATGGCGTGGCGTCATACGGCAGTTGCTGGCGCAGGGGCTGCTCGCCGTGGAGGGCGAGTACGGCACTCTGGTGCTGACCGAGGCCAGCGGGGCGGTGCTGCGGCGGGAGCGCGACGTGCCGCTGCGCAAGGAGCCCAAGAAGCCGGTGACCTCACGGTCGGGGTCCTCGTCCTCCGGTTCCGGGCGCGGCGAGCGCAAGGGCAAGGCGGCCGCCGCCGAGCTGCCCGAGGAACTGCTGCCGGCCTTCGAGGCGCTGCGTGCCTGGCGCGCCGAGCAGGCTCGTGAACAGGGCGTCCCGGCGTACGTGATCTTCCACGACGCCACCCTGCGGGAGATCGCCACGGTGTGGCCGAGGTCGGTGGGGGAGCTCGGCGGGATCAGCGGCGTCGGCGAGAAGAAGCTCACCACCTACGGGGAGGGTGTACTGGAGGTGCTCGCGTCGCTGGACGGGCCGACGGGCGACGCGCCCGCGGGTGACCCGTCCTCGGCGGCGGGATCCGCGTCCGGGGGTGGCCCGTCCCCGGCCCCGACGGCGTCCGGCCAGGCTCCGGCTCACGCCGCCGGTCGGGACGCGGGCGAGCCGGACCACTGGCCGGAGATGGACGAGGAGCCGGAGCCCGACGACTGGATATGACGTCCGGACAGGGGGCCGGGCTCCGGCCGGGTCAGGGGCATTCGGGAGCCCGGCCGGTCAGAGCGCCCGTCCCGCGTACGCCCTGACATCCGCGTCGGAGTCCGTCGTGGCCGTGGCGAGCGCAGCCCGGGCCTCCTCGGCGCCGCGGTGCCGGGTCAGCGCCAGGACGGCGGCCTTGCGGACGTCGGCGTTGGGGTCCGCCAGGGCCTTGGCGAGCGCCGGGACGGCGACGTCGGGGTCGGCGACCGACAGGGCGGTGGCGGCTCCGGACCGCACCTGCCAGGCCGTCTCGGACAGGGCGGCGACGGCGCGCGCGGTGAGGGGCGCCGGGCAGCCGGTGGTGCCCAGTGCCGCGTAGGCCGCGGCCCGCACCAGGGCATCGGGGTCGTCGAGGAGGCCGGTGAGGGCCGCTTCGATGACACCGGCGGTGGGGTCGGTGCCGTCCGGGGCGTCACCCACCGGCCGCTCGGCACCCACCGCCGCCAGACCCTTGGCGATCGCCACCCGGACCTCGCGGGAGGGGTCGGAGAGCGCCGCACCGGCCAGTTCGCCTGCCGCGTCGACCGACACGAGGGCGCGTACGGCCTCGATGCGGACGGCGATGTCGGAGTCGGCGAGAGAGTCCGTGAGGGAGCCCGCGAAGAGGGAGGCGTCGCCGAGGCGCAGCGCGCGCAGGACGTCCAGGGCCGCGGCTCGTACCACCGGGTCCGGCTCGGCCAGGGCGGCGGCGAGGCCGTCGCGCAGGTCCGGCTCGGCCGGGAGCGTTTCGACCAGCTCGCGCAGTGACGCGGCCGCGGCGGCACGCACCTCGGCGGCGCTGTCGCGCAGGGCGGCGGCGAGCGCGGTGCCCGTCCCCGGCGGGAGGGTCTCCGTGAGCACGGCGACGGCCGCACGGCGGACGGCGGAGACGGGATCGCCCAAGTAGGGCCGGAGGGCGTCGAGTTCGGGTTCCACCTCGGCGAGGGCGACGAGTTCGAGCAGGCGGGCGGCGGACTCCTCACCGGAAGGGGCGGTGGCGGTGGTCGGCGGCGCCGCAGTGGGCGCCGGCCCCGCCGCTCCCACCGCCGCCGCGACCGGCGCCAGGTCACGCGAGCCCGCCGTGGCCACGTCCTCGGCGTGCACCTCGCCGAGGACACGCGGCGGGCCACCGACGGGATCGAAGCCGTCGACCGGAACGAGATAGGGGGCCACGGGGCGTGCCGTGAACTCCATCGCACCAGAGGGGGACTTGTGCAGATCGAGATGGTGGAACCAGGACGCGTCGTCGCGCCGTGGATGGTCGAGACGGTCGTGATAGAGGCCCCAGCGGGACTCCGTGCGGGCCAGCGAGGACCGGGCGGCCATCTCCGCGCAGTCGCGGATGAAGCTGACCTCCGCGCAGCGCATCAGTTCGTGCGCGGTGCGGGCGCCCATATCGGCGATGTCGGTGTGCATCCGCTCGAATGCCTCCAGGGCCAGCGACAGCCGGGCGCCGGACTTGGGCGGAGCGACGTAGTCGTTCACGAAGCGGCGCAGCTTGTACTCGACCTGGGGCTGCGGCGGGCCGTCGGGGTTGCGCAGCGGACGGTAGATCAGCTCGTGCGCCTCCCGCAGCTGGTCGGCCGGCAACTCGCCCTCGTACGCCGAGTACTGGGACGCGTCCGCGCCCGCCAGGTCTCCGAAGACGAACGCGCCGATCATGTAGTTGTGGGGCACGCAGGCCAGGTCGCCGGCGGCGTAGAGCCGGGGGACGGTCGTGCGGGCGTGCTCGTCCACGCGGACGCCGGAGGCGGAGTGGCCGCCGCACAGGCCGATCTCGGAGATGTGCATCTCGATGTCATGGGTGCGGTAGTCGTGGCCGCGGCCGGAGTGGAAGGTGCCCCGGGTGGGGCGCTCGGTGGAGTGCAGGATCGTCTCCAGGGCCGAGACCGACTCCTCGGGGAGGTGGCTCAGCTTCAGGTACACCGGGCCCCGGTCGGACGCGACCTCGGCGGCGAACTCGGCCATCATCTGGCCCGACCAGTAGTCGGAGTCGACGAACCGCTCGCCGTGCCGGTTGACCTGGTAGCCACCGAAGGGGTTGGCGACGTAGGCGCAGGCCGGGCCGTTGTAGTCCTTGATCAGCGGGTTGATCTGGAAGCACTCGATGCCGGTGAGTTCGGCGCCCGCGTGGTAGGCCATGGCGTAGCCGTCGCCCGCGTTCGTGGGGTTCTCGTAGGTGCCGTAGAGGTAGCCGGAGGCCGGCAGGCCCAGGCGGCCGCAGGCGCCGGTCGCGAGGACCACCGAGCCCGCGCGTACCTGCACGAACTGCCCGGTGCGGGTGTTGAAGCCCGCCGCTCCGACGGCCCGCCCGCCCGCCGTGAGGACCCGCACCGGCATCACCCGGTTCTCGATGCGGATCCGCTCCCGCATCTCGCGCCGCCGCAGCTGCCGGTAGAGGACCTTCTTGACGTCCTTGCCCTCCGGCATCGGCAGGACGTAGGAGCCGGAGCGGTGCACCTGGCGGACCGCGTAGTCGCCGTGCTCGTCCTTCTCGAACTTCACGCCGTAGGACTCCAGCCGCTGCACCATGCCGAAGCCGCGGGTGGCGGTCTGGCGGACGGTGGACTGGTCGACGATGCCGTCGTTGGCGCGGGTGATCTCGGCGACGTAGTCGTCGGGTTCGGCGCGGCCCGGGATGACCGCGTTGTTGACGCCGTCCATGCCCATGGCGAGCGCGCCGGAGTGGCGGACGTGCGCCTTCTCCAGCAGCAGCACGCTCGCGCCGTGCTCGGCGGCGGTCAGCGCGGCCATGGTGCCGGCGGTGCCGCCGCCGATGACCAGGACGTCGCAGGTCAGCTCCTCGGCGTCGGCGAGGGACGGGACGGCCAGGGAGGTGTCCGCAGGGGGGTTCACGGAGGTGGTCACCGGGGTGCCTTTCAGGTACCGAGCGAGGTGAGGACGTCGCGCCGCAGGGCCACGCGCGCCGGGTCGTCGTGCGCGCCGCGCTCGCGCGGGCGGGGGATGTCCCGGACGGCGACGAGGCCGCCCGCGCCGAGCAGGGCCACGCGGTCGCCGAGGAACAGGGCCTCGTCCACGTCGTGGGTGACGAAGACGACGGTGGCGCCCGTGCCCTGGAGCACCTCCACCAGCAGGTCCTGCATGCCCGCCCGGGTCTGCGCGTCGAGCGCGCCGAACGGCTCGTCCATCAGGACGGCGCGCGGGCGCCCGGCCAGGGCGCGGGCCAGCTGGACGCGCTGGCGCTGCCCGCCGGAGACCCGGTGCGGCAACTGCCGTGCTTGCGCGCCGAGTCCGACCCGTGTCAGCCAGACCTGGGCCTCCTCGCGGCGTGCGGCGCGCGGCACGCCGCGGATGGCCAGGGGTAGTTCGACGTTGGCGCGCAGGGTGCGCCAGGGGAGCAGGGCGTCCTCCTGGAAGACCAGGGCCCGTTCGGCCGAGGGGCCGGTCAGTGCCCGCCCGTCCTGGGTGATCCCGCCCGCGAGCGGCGCCAGCAGGCCGGCCAGGGTGCGCAGCAGGGTCGACTTGCCGCAGCCGGACGGCCCGACGACGGTGAGGATCTCGCCGGGGGCGACGTCCAGGTCGACCTTGTCCAGGGCGGGTGCGCCGGGGCGGCCGAGGGAGGCGCCGGTGAGGGTGAGCCGGGTGCCGTGCCCCGGGGTGGCGGGGGCGGTTTCGGGAGCCGTCCTGGGTGTTGAGTCCGGCGGGTCTCCGGCCAGGGGGTGGGAGACGGCCTCAGACGAGGTGCTCATCGCGTGCCTCCTCGGATCGGGTGCCGGCGGTGGCGGTGGCGGTGGCGGTGGCGGTGGCTGGGGCGGGCGCGGGCGCGGGGGCGGATGGTGCCGGGCGCACGGACCGGTCGGGCCGGGGCGGCCGGGCCCCGGGCACGTACGCGGTGCGGGGCAGCCAGCGGGTGAGGCGGCGGCCCAGCAGTTCCACGGCCGTGGAGGTGAGCCAGCCCAGGACGCCGATGGTGACCATGCCGACGAACACACCGGGGTAGTCGACGACGGTGTAGTCCTGCCAGGTGCGGTAACCCACGCCGTACTGGCCGGAGATCATCTCGGCGGAGATCACGCAGATCCACGAGACGCCGATGCCGACGGACAGGCCGCCGAACACACCGGGCAGCGCACCCGGCAGCACGACCGAGACGAGGACCCGCCACCGGCCGCCACCCATGGTGCGCACGGCCTCCTCCCACACGGGCGTCAGGGCGCGCACCGCGTGCCGGGTGGAGACCAGGACGGGGAAGAACGCGGCGGTGCAGGTGATGAAGACGATGCCCTGCTCGTTGGAGGGGAACAGCAGGATCGCGACCGGGACCAGGGCGATGGCGGGGATCGGCCGGATCACCTCCAGCACGGGGCCGAGCAGGTCCTCGGCGAGACGCGAGCGCGCCACGAGCACGCCCGTGGCCACCCCGAGGACGGCGGCCAGCAGGAAGCCGGTGAGGATCCGGGTGAGGCTGTCGGTGAGGTCCGTCCAGTAGTCCGGCCCGGACACCCGGGCGGCGAAGGTCCGGGCCACGTCGGTGACCGTCGGGAACTGCGAGAAGCGCAGCCACAGGTCGACGTCCAGGCTGGTCAGCGCCTGCCACAGGCCGAGGGCGGCGGCCAGCGACAGCCCACGCAGCGCGTACCGCCTCATGACGCCCGCTCCAGGGCGTCGGCGTACGGCACCACGCGCGCTCCACCGTGCCCGGCGAGGTACGCCCGCGCGGTGTCGGGGGCGACGAAGGGCAGCAGCTTGTCACCGTCGGCCACCCACACCGCCTTGTCGGCGAACCAGAGGGTGCCGGTGGTGGTGTCGGGCACGTAGGCGGCGCGCAGTTCGCCGCGGTGCCCGGCGACGTAACGCAACAGCTTGGAGGGGGAGTTGAACGTGACGGTCTTCGAGGCGCCCTTGGGCCAGGCCTCACTCGCGGCCGGTGCGGGCTTCGTGGCGAGATGCTCCGCGTACGCCGCCGGGCCGAGGGCCTTCCTCACGTACCGGTCGTCGACGAAGGAGTCGACGTCCACATCACCGGTGAGCTTCGCCGCCTTGAGGACCGACACGTCCTGCTTCAGCGCGGAGACGAGCTGGGGCTTGATGGCCGGGTCGAAGGTGGCGATGCCGTGATCGCCGTTGTAGAGGTAGACGACCTCGGCGGGCAGGCCCGTGGCCTTCGCGACCTTCTCGGCGGCGTCCACCGGGTGCTCGTTCAGATGGTCGGTCGCCTGCGCCTGGGCCTTCAGGAAGGCCTCCAGCACGGCCGGGCGCTCCTTCGCGAAGTCCTCGCGGGCGGTGACGCCGTGGAAGGTGGGCAGGTTCAGCCGGGCACCGTCGTAGAGCGCCTTCGCCTTGCCCTGGAAGGCGAGCAGGCCGGGCCAGGCGACGAACTGGGAGAGCGCGTCGGTGCTGCCCGCCGTGAGGGCGGAGGCGCCGACGGAGGGCTGCTGGTTGAGCTTCTCGATGTCTTCGTTCGGGTCGAGGCCGGCACGCTGGAGAGCCCGGACGAGCGTGCCGTCGGCGGCCGAACCGACGCTCGTGGAGACCTTTCTGCCCTTCAGCTCCTTCAACGCGGTCAGCTGGGAGCCGGGCGCGGTGACGATGGTGTTGAGGCCGCCGCGGAGGTTGTAGCCGGTGACCGAGACCAGGCGGGTGGGGCTGTTCAGCTGCTTGCCGCGGGCGGCGTTGATGAGCAGCGGGAAGTCGCCCATCGAGCCGATGTCGATCTTCCCTGCCGTCATCTGGGCGGTGATGGGGGCGCCGGTGGCGTAGTCCTGCCAGTCCACCTTGTAGCGGACGCCGTCGTGCAGGGAGTTCAGCTGCTTCTCGAAGGCGCCGAGCGAGCGGAGCAGGGTGCCCGCCGTGACGGTGTTGATCGTCCTGGACTGGTAGCCGACGGTGACGGTGACCGTGGAGCCGCTGCCCGCCTCGGCGTCACCGCCGCAGCCGGTGAGCGGGAGCAGGAGGACGACGGCGGAGATCGCGACGACTGTGCGTTTCATGATGGTTCGGGCCTCTCACCGGAGCAGATAGGGCATGTTGACCGTGACGGCTCCGGTGGGGCAGCGGGCCGCGCACGGGCCGCAGTACCAGCACTCGTCGACATGCATGTAGGCCTTGCCGTTGCGCTCGTCGATGGCGAGGGAGTCCAGCGGGCACATGTCCACGCAGAGCGTGCAGCCGTCGATGCACTTCGACTCGTCGATGGTCACGGGCACGTCGGCCCGCTGGGGCGCCAAGGGCATGGCTGTCTCCAGGGATGTGCGCGAGCGGGGTGGTTACCGGGTCCGGTGCAGCAGGCCGCTCATGGTGATGCGGTCGCCGCGGAAGCGGATGAACTCCAGGTCGACCGGGCGGCCGTCCGCGAGGTGGGTGAGGCGTTCCAGCATGAGGACGGCGGCGCCGCGCGGGGCTTCGAGCACGGCGGCCGAGTGGGTGTCCGCGCTGACCGCTTCCAGGGTGATCTCGGCGTGGCCGAGGTGCCGGCCGGTGACGGCTTCCAGGAGGCGGAAGACGTCGGTGTTCTCCAGGTCGGCGCCGAGCAGTTCGGCGCCGATGTCGAGGGGGATGTAGGTGAGGTCGAGGGACAGGGGCAGGCCGCCGAGCCTGCGCAGGCGTTCGATGTAGAGGACGTCGGTGCCGGGCGCGAGCCGGAGGCGGTCGGCGACGGGGGCGGGGGCCGGGGCGGGGCCCATGGTGCGGACCTCGTTGGTGACCCGCCCGTGTTCACGCAGGGTCTCCGCGAGGCCCATCAGGCGGTCCAGGCCGTGGGGGTACTTGTGGGCCACGACCACGGTGCCGACGCCGGGCTGACGCTCCACGAGACCCTCGGCCCGCAGCAGGTCGAGCGCCTCGCGGACCGTGTTGCGGCTGGCGCCGTACTCGGTGGCGAGGACCGACTCGTGGGGGAGGGTGCCGCCAGGGAAGGCGCCGGTGAGCGCCTGCTGGCGGAGCAGGTCGGCCAGTTGCCGGGCCCGGTCGGCGCGCAGCCGTCGCCGCGCGCGGTGGGCGGCGACGGTGGTCGCGGCTCCCTGTCCGGCGTGGTCTCGGATGCGGTCACTGGGCATGGCTCGGACCATACCTATCCGATAGGAAAAGTGGTGTTGCGGGAATGTTGCGCCATCGCGAGTGTGATCGGTTCGACTCCTGACCTGCGGTTTCGGCCGGCCCGCGGGGAGATCCGCCACCACGGAGCGGAACGGCAGGGAACGGAACGGGCGGGAATGGAACGGCAGGGAACGGAACGGCACGCCACACCGCGGCACGGCGCGGGCCCGTCCGGCTACGACAGCGCCGTCAGCCCCGGGGCGAACGCGATCAGCAGGGGGAGCAGCGGCACGAGCGCGGCCGTCGTGGTGGTCAGGGCACGGTGCCGGCGGTCCAGCCGGGGCGGCGGTTCCAGGAGCCGGTCGACGCGCTCGCCCAGCAGGCGGTTGCTGGAGGCGCAGGACAGGACGCCGCGGTGCTGGTTGAGCTCGATCAGGGCCAGGGCGGTCGTCAGATGGCCGCAGCGGCGGGAGGCCGTGTCGTCGGCGGCCAGTTCGACCAGGCGGTGCGTCTGGTCGCAGAAGTGGGCGAACAGCGGGATGCGGGGGAAGCCAGTGGCCAGGGCCGTGGACAGGTGCAGCAGCCAGTCGTGGCGGGCCCGGGCGTGGCCGCGCTCGTGGGTGAGGACGGCGTCGAGCTGGTGGCCGGTGAGGCGGTGCAGGGCGCCCGTGGTGACGATCAGCTGGGGCGGGCTCCCCGGCATCCACCAGGCGTCCGGGTACTCGTCCTCCAGGACCAGCAGCGGACCCTTGGCCGCCGGCAGCCCGGCCGGCAGATCGGGGGCGCGCTCGCGCAGATGGGCGCGGGCCTGGGCACGCCGCCTGCGCGCCTCGACGAGCTCCCGCGCGAGCATGGCGGTGGTCCAGGCGGCGCCGCAGGCCAGCAGCAGGGTGAGGGCGGCGGCCCACGGCGGGGCGGTGGACAGGTCGTACGCCGCTGTCACCGCCGGAGGCGCCGGGGCGAACAACTGGGCGCGGACCGTGCCGAAGACGGCGGCGGCGCCCAGGGAGAGCGCCGTCACGCAGGCCAGCAGGACCGTGGCGACCAGGCACTGCCAGACCCACAGCGCGACCACCGGTTCCCGCTCGGGCCACGCGGCCCGGGTCAGCGCCCGGGGCACGGGGACGGCGGCCGTCACGGCGACGACGCTCAGCAGGAGCAGGCAGACGGTCATGGCCACGGGCTCCGGTTCCTCGTCGGAAGAGGGGCGGACACGGGTGGTGCGGGGCAGGGCGGCCGCTGTGCGCACCGAGGGCCACGACGAGCGCGACGTACGTGCGGGCACACCGCCCCGCGCCCAGTATGACGGGCCGGGCGGTGTGCGTCAGGGGTCGGACGGCAACGGAAGGGGCCGAGGGGGCGAGCGTCGGCTGGCCCCCGGCCGTCCGGCGTCAGCCCTGGACCACTCGCCCGGTCACCTCGCCCAGCCCCACCCGCGCGCCGTCCGGCCCCGGTGCCCAGGCCGAGAGGGTCACCACGTCGCCGTCCTCCAGGAACGTCCGCTTGCCGTCGGGGAGTTCGAGGGGCTCGCGGCCGTTCCAGGTCAGCTCCAGCAGAGAGCCGCGCTCACGCTCCGCCGGGCCGCTGACCGTGCCGGAGCCGTAGAGGTCACCGGTGCGCAGGGAGGCGCCGTTGACGGTCATGTGGGCCAGCTGCTGGGCGGCCGTCCAGTACATGGTGGAGAAGGGCGGCTCGGAGACGACGTGGCCGTTGATCGCGACGCTGATCCGCAGGTCGTAGCCGCCGGGTTCCTCGTCGCTGTCGTCCAGGTACGGCAACAGCTCGTGCGTCCGGGCCGGAGGCGCCACGAGAGCCTCCTCCAGGGCGTCCAGCGGGGTGATCCACGCCGACACCGACGTGGCGAAGGACTTGCCGAGGAACGGGCCGAGGGGCACGTACTCCCAGGCCTGGACGTCGCGGGCGGACCAGTCGTTGAGGAGGCACAGCCCGAACACGTGCTCGCGGAAGTCGCCCAGGGCCACCGGCGCGCCCATCCGGGACGGCACGCCGACGACGAAGCCGACCTCGGCCTCGATGTCCAGGCGGACGGACGGGCCGAAGACGGGGGCGGCGTCCGTGGGGGCCTTGCGCTGACCGGAGGGCCGGGCGATCTCCGTGCCGGAGACGACGACCGTGCCGGAGCGGCCGTGGTAGCCGATGGGCAGGTGCTTCCAGTTGGGGGTGAGGGAGTCCTCCGCGTCCGGGCGGAAGATCTGCCCGACGTTTCGGGCGTGGTTCTCGGAGGCGTAGAAGTCGACGTAGTCCGCGACCTCGAACGGCAGGTGCAGATCCACCGACGACAGGGGGTGGAACAGCGGGGCGACGGCCTCGCGGTGGGAGGGCACGGTCACCCAGGCGGTCAGCGCCCGCCGCACGTCCGACCAGGCGGTACGCCCCGCGGCCAGCAGCGGGTTGAGGGTCGGCCGGGCGAGCAGGGAGGCGTACGGCGAGCCGAGCGCGTGGGCGGCGGCGCCCGCGTCCAGCACCTGGTCGCCGAGCCGGACACCCACGGTCCGGTGGGACGAGCCGGGCAGGGAGAACACGCCGTACGGCAGATTGTGCGGGCCGAAGGGGTCGCCCTCGGGGACATCGAAGGGGGGCATCGGGTGCTGCCTCGCTTTCGGGTGTGCCAAGTCGTCGCCACGTCTTCGTGGTCGTGCCACACGTTACGGGTGACTCACCGGTCCTGGGCAGAGTCCGAGGAGGTGGAGGGGGACGAACGGGGCAGGTGGGCCCGGGTGGGCCCGGACGGGGCGACTCCGGCGGGCCGGACGGGACGCCGCATTCGTACGTGCCGGAAGTTATCCACAGGACGTGACGCAATCTTGACGGAGCGGTGCGAACGGGGCGACTCTGGGCGGGTGCCGGAAGGCCTCGGGGAGGGGGCTTTCCGACGGCACATCTGGGGGGCGGATGGCCATAGGGGAGGCCGGTCCGGGTTCGGTGCGGCGTGGTGCACAGCCGAAGCGGCTGGAAGAGACCATGCGCGCCCGGCTCGGCCGGGAATGTGTGTACGTACCGTCGTGCCGTTTCGGGCTGTACGTGGCGCTGCGCCACTGGTGCCCGCCCGGCGGACGCGTGCTGATGTCGCCGGTCAACGACGACGTGATCTTCTTCGTCGTGCTCGCGGCCGGACTGCGCCCGGTGCAGGCGCCGTTGAACCCGCTGGACGCGGCCATCGACATCGATGCCGTGCCGGACGAGGTGTGGGGCTCGGTGTCCGCCGTGCTCACCACGAACCTGTACGGGAACCCGGACCCGGCGCCGCGCCTGCGGCACAAGTGCGACGCGCTGGGGATCCCGCTGTTCGAGGACGGGGCGCACGCGATCGGCAGCCGGGTGGGGGACCGGCCGGTCGGGGCGTGGGGCGAGGCGTCGGTGTTCAGCCTGTCCAAACACGTCGGGGCGAAGGCCGGAGGCATGCTCTCGCTCGCCGACCCCGGGTTACGGGAGGCGGTGGAGCAGACCTGCGCCGGACTGCTCGCGCCGCGCCGCACGAGCGCCGAACTCGCCTACCTGGTCCGGCCGTACGCGGAGGCGGCGGTGCGCGGACTGCGGCTGCGGCGCGCCGCCCGGTCCGCGATCCGGCTGCTGGGGCTGGCGGACCGCGAGGACATCCGGATGCCGCTGCGCCCGGACGAACTCGCCCGCGCCGCCCGCGAGACACCCGGGCTCGACGCCCACCACCCGTGGGTGCGCGTCGACATGCACGACTACCGGCTTCAGCCCGGCCGGCTGCGGCTGCGGCGCATCGGCCACGAGCTCGACCGGTTGGAAGAGGTGCTGGACGCGTGCCGGGCGGGCACCGAACTGCTGCTGTCCACGCCCTGGGCCAAGCCGCGCGAGGGCCAGGGGACGCAGCCGCTGTTCCGCGTCCCGCTGTTCGTGGCCGACCGGGACGCGGCGATCGCGGCCCTGGCCCGGGAGGGCATTGTCGTCGGCTACCTCTACGACCCGCCCCTGGACGACTACGCCGGCCCGGAGTTCACCGACCCCTCACCGGCCCCCGAGGCGGCCCGCTGGTTCGCGCGGCACGCGCTGCCCGTGGACCCGCTGCGGGCACGGACGGTCGTCGAGGTCCTGGAGCGCTCCGGGGCACGACCCGTCCCGGCTCCGGCAGAACGGCCCGGGAACCGGCCGGCGCCGGGAGAACGGCCAGGGAACCGGCCCGCGGCGGGAGGGCTGGGACGCTCCCGTGGCTGAGATCCAGGTGCACGAGCCCGCCGCCGCGCGCACCGACGGCGGCGGACCGAAGCCCGCCGACAGTGACCACACCCACGACTCCCTGTTCAAGAACGCCTACTTCCTCATGCTCAGCACCGGCGTCTCCGCCGTACTGGGCCTGGGTTTCTGGCTGGTGGCCGCCCGCTACTACACGGAGGAGGCCGTCGGCCAGGGCTCGGCCGCGATCGCCGCGATGCGGCTGCTCGCCAGCATCACCGCCACGACGATGATCGGCGCCGTCGTCCGCTTCGTCCCGCGCGCGGGACGCGAGACCGGGCGCCTGGTGTGGGGCACGTATGTCGCCAGTTCGCTGGTCGTGGCGCTCGCCGCCGCCGTCTTCCTGCTCACGCTGGACGCCTGGGGAGCGTCCTACGCCCCGCTGGGCACACCCATGGCGGGCGCGGTGTTCGTCGCGGCCTGCGTGGCCTGGGCGTTGCTCACCCTCCAGGACGGGGTGCTCACCGGACTGCGCAAGGCGGAGTGGGTGCCCGCCGGGAACGCGGTGTTCTCCGTCGGGAAGCTGGCCCTGCTGGCCGTCTTCGCCGGCACGCTGCCCGTCCTCGGCATCTTCGTCTCCTGGGCGGTGGCGATCGCCTTCTCCACGCTGCCGCTGGGCTGGCTGATCTTCCGCAGGCTCATCCCGCGCCAGGCGGCGGCCGACCGCGACAAGGAACCCCCGAGGCTCAAGGAGATGGGCCGCTTCCTGGCCGGGGACTCGCTGGGCGCGCTGTTCAGCCTGGCGATGATCAACCTGCTGCCGGTGATGGTCGCCGTCCGCTTCAGCGCCGCCGAGAACGGCTACTTCTACGTGG
This sequence comes from Streptomyces sp. NPDC007929, assembly GCF_042959065.1. NCBI lineage: Bacteria > Bacillati > Actinomycetota > Actinomycetes > Kitasatosporales > Streptomycetaceae > Streptomyces > Streptomyces sp. NPDC007929. The sequence continues at coordinate 215,792 of NZ_JBIBKD010000003.1, forward strand.
CCTACACCGTCGGCGGCACCATGGAGTTCATGGCCATCAACATGGCCTCGTCGCTCACCGCGCACGCCTCGCACGACCCCCGTCAACTCGCCGACGGCGTCCGGGGCGCACTGCGGCGCATGACCCTGCTGCTGGTCCCGGTCGTGGCCGTGCTGGTCGTCTTCGCCCCGTACATCCTCACGCCCTTCAGTCCGGACTACGCCGAGCACGGCTCGACCGTGCTGCGGCTGCTCGCCCTCGGTGCCCTGCCCCGGGTGGTGGTGGAGCTGTACATCGGCGTGCTGCGCGTCCAGGGGCGCACCGGTGTACTGGCCGCGCTCCAAGGGACCATGTGCGCCCTGGTGCTGGGCAGCGCCGCCGTGCTGTTCACCCCGGCGGGGATCGCGGGGGCCGGCTGGGCGGTACTGCTGAGCATGACGCTGATCGCCGCCGTCTCCACGGCCGGACTGCGCGCGGCCCTGCGCCACGACGACAGCGCGCCCCCCGCCCGTACGCCCGCCGACCTCGCCTACGGCACGCACTGGGCGAAACTCAACGCCACCGCCGGATACGGCACGACCTGGGCCCGCCGGGCCGCCTACCAGCCCAGGGACGGCGACCAGGACACGGTCACGCTGTTCATCGGACGCCCCGGATACGAACGCGAGGCGCTCCAGGCGGACACGCTGGCGCTGATCGTGCGACCGGACGGACCCACCAGGGAACCCCCACCTCCGTCCCTGGAGTCCTCGGATTCCTTGGAGCCCGTGGAGCCCGTGGAGCCCCTGGATCCCGGGGAACCGGATCAGGAGCCGCGCGAGCGGCGGCTGCGCGGCGCCCTGTGGAGCCTGCTCGCGGTGGCCTGCCTCTTCTTCCTCGCGCCGCTGCGGGACCTGCCGTGGCTGGACGGCGCCTCCCGAGCCGCCCTGACCGGACGGCAGTTGCTGGAGGGCCTGCCCCTGCCGTCGCTCACCGCGGGCGGTCTGCTGCTCGTGGTGTTCGTCGCCGCCGTCACGCTGAGCACCCGGCGCGACCCGTGGCTGCCCGGCACGGCACTGGCCGCGGCGCTGCTCGCCCTGTACGCCGCACCGGTCGCCCTCGGACGGGAACCGCGGGCGGTGGACGGGGCGTTGTACGAAAGGACGGCCGGCTTCCTGGCGGACGTGGCCGGGCTCGGCGGGCCCGAGCCGCTGCTGCGCTGGGCTCCGCCGGTCTGCCTGCTGCTGTGTCTCATCCCGTTGGGGCTGCTGCTCGCGAGGGCGGGCGGCCCGCTGACATGGCCGGGGCGCTGGGGGGTTCTGTATCTCGTGGCGGTCGGCGGCTGGGTGTGGCGCGACGCGCTCGCACCCCTCGCGCCGCCCCTGCTCCTCGCCCTCGCGCTGCTCGTGCCGCTCCACCACGCCGTGTCGGCGTGGGCACGCACCCGCACCCGCACCACGGCCCCGGCCCGCCCCACGGCCGACCGACCACCGCAACAGAGCCCGAACAGAGCTGAAGCAGAGCCCGAACAGAGCTGAAGCAGAGCCCGAACAGGGACCAAGCAGAACCCGAACAGGCCCAAGCAGAGCCCGAGCAGAGCCGAAGAGAGCAACCGCCAGGGGGGAACCACCGTGCGTCCGCCAACCACACCGAGGGAGAGATCCACGCCGGAACCCACACCCGCCCGGGACGGCGCGAACACCTCCTCCAGCCGCCCCGAGACGGCCAGCCAGGCCTCGAGCCCCTCCTCCTCGGAGTCCTCCAGCCCGGCCCACGCGCCCGTGACGGACCTGTCCGACCTGCCCCCCGCCTGGTCCGGGCGGGGTGCCCTGGCCTGGCCCGCCGTTCCGCTGCTCGTCGCGCTCGCCCTGTGGGCGTACGCCATGCGGCACACCGACGTCTCGCGGCTCGACGACTACGGGCTGGTCAGCGCGCTGCACCCGACCTTCTGGGCGGGGCTCGCGGTGCTCACCACCGGCTTCTGGTTCACGGTCCGCGACGCGCAGCGGCCGGCCGCCTGGTCGGCGGCGTACGTGCTCGGTCTGCTGGTGATGGAGCGGGCCACCCAGGCGGTGCTCTACCCGACCCCGCTGTACGCCTGGGCGTGGAAGCACGAGGCCGTCATCGACCACCTGCTCACGGCCGGAGGCCTGCAGACGGCCGATCAGGTCGGCGACATGGCCGTCTACGACCAGTGGCCGGGCTTCTTCGCCGCCCAGGCCGCCCTGCAACGGCTGCTGGGAGTGGACTCGGCGGCGATGTTCATGGCCTGGTGGCCCCTGGCCTCCAGCCTGATGCTGCTGCTCCCGCTGCTGCTGATCTACCGCACCTTCACCGAGGACCGGCGGCTGATCTGGACCGCGGTCTGGCTGTTCTACGTCGCCAACTGGGTCGGGCAGGACTACTTCTCCCCCCAGTCGGTGGCGTACGCGCTGCACGTGGGCGTGCTCGCCGTCGTCCTGCGGCGCTTCGGGCGATCGGCGGTGCGGCGGGACCGGCCGCGACTGGCCGTGTGGACGGTGGTGATCACCGTCATGGTCGTGGCGATCGTCATCTCCCACCAGCTCACTCCGGGCATGCTCGTCGTCTGCCTGCTCGCCCTGTGCCTGAGCCGCCGCTACCGCGACTGGGTGCCGGTGGTCACGACCGTCGTGATCTTCCTCGCCTGGTGCCTCACGGCCGCGCTGCCCTTCCTCTCCGCGGCGATGCCCGACATGATCCGCTCCATCGGCGACGTCGGGGCCAACGTGGAGACGGGCTACGGCGCCACCCCGACCGGCACCGGAGCGATCGCCACCTCCTGGGTGGCCCGGCTGCTCTCCGGGTCCGTGCTGCTGCTCGCGGCCGTCGGAGTGCTGCGCCAGCGGGTGCTGCGCCACCGCGCGTGGCCCCTGCTGCTGGTCGCGGCGGCCCCGCTGCCGATGTTCGCGGCGAGCAGCTACGGCAGCGAGATGATCTTCCGGGTGCTGCTGTTCATGCTGCCCGGCGCCGCCTTCTTCGCCGCCGCGGCACTGCTGCCCAAGGTCCGCACCCTGGCCGCCGACGCCGCCGCCCAGGAGGCAGGCCAACGGCAGACCGCCACCGGCTCCGCCGCCCAGGAGGCCGGCCAACGGCAGACCACCGGCCCCGCCCCGGCCCGCCGGTGGGGGATCGCCACCTGGGTGCCGCTGGCGGCGCTGCTCGGCGGAACCCTGGCGTTCGTCCCGGCCTACTCGGGCAAGGACCGGATCAACTACTTCCCGCCGCAGGAAGTGGCCCTCGTACGGCAGCTCTTCGACCAGGCCCCCGACGGCTCGCTGGTCGTGGCCGCCAACCGCAACTACCCGGACGCGTACGCCTCCTACTGGAGCGTCGACCACTACTGGTTCCTCGACGACGCCCGCAGTCACGTCGACCGGATCGTCGAGAGCCCCGCCGCCACCCTCGCGCGGGACATGGCCGGGGTGGAGCGGCCCGCCCGGGCCTACTTCCTGCTCACCCAGGGGCAGCTGGCCAACTCCGAGATGAACGGGCAGCTCGACAAGGCGCAACTGGACCGCATCCAGAAGTCCGTCGCCGCCTCGCCGCGGTTCCGGCTGGTGGCGGAGAACAGCGCCGGGTGGCTCTACGTGCTGAAGCAGTCGGAAGGGGCGGAGCGATGACACCGCAGGAACTCGTGGTCCGGATGCTGCCCCCGTTCGGCGGCTGGCTGGCGCTGGCCGCGCTCGCCCTGCCCGGCGGGTCACCGCTGCGGGGCGCGGCGGTCGTGCTGTTCCTGGCGGCGGGCCCGGGCGCGGCCGTGGTCAGAGTCTGCGCCCCCGCCCTGGGGGCACGGCCGGCCGAAGGGCCCGTGGAGCGCCGGGACCCGGACTTCGCCCGCCACTCCGACCTGCTGGAACGGCTGATGCTGACGCTGTTCCTGAGCATCGCGGCCCTGATGCTCGTCGCGACCGTACTGATCGCCACGCACACCTTCAGCGCGCAGCGAGTGCTGCTGACGCTGACGCTGCTGACCACATTCGCCGCGTTCTGTCCGCCCCTGCGCGCCTCCCCGCGGCCGAGGACACCGAAGGGTTCCGCTCAGTGAGGTTCAACCGTCCCCACCGTCCCTTTCGCCGCACGCCGAGCCCGACCGGAGGGCAGCACCGAAAAGACCAGGAGCGGCCCGCCCGCCCTTCGGCAACGCGCCGGCGGCGACTGCTGATCACGTCCGCCACGGTCGTCGGCGCCGTCCTGGTCGCCGCCTTCGCCCTGCGCGACGCGTCGGGACCGGCCCCGGGAGCCGCCGACGCGGACTGCCGCCCCACGGCCCTCCTCGAACCACCCTGCGGCGCCTGGTTCGGCGCTTTCGTGCCGCACGAGCGCGACGACCTCCCGGAGAAGGTGCGCGCCTACGAGAAGCGCGTGGGACGCCAACTCGACATCGTGTACACGTACCACGACATGTCGCTGGCCTCGGGCACCCGGCGCGAGGGCCAGCTGCTCACCCCGGAGGAGCGGCGCGTCGGCGAGGACCACCTGCTGCTGCTCTCCTGGGAGAGCAAGTGGTGGGGCGGCACGAAGGCGCAGCAGCCGACGTGGCAGCAGATCGCGGCCGGCGAGCTGGACGAGAAGGTCATCGACGTCCAGGCCCGGCGCGTCAAGGCATACGGCAAGAAGGTGTTCCTCTCCTTCGACCTGGAGATGGACACCCGCACCCCGGCCAACGGCACCCCCGCCGACTATGTGAAGGCCTACCGCCACATCCACGACAGGTTCCGCGAACTGGGCGTGGACAACGTGGTGTGGACGTGGATCACCACCGGGTACCTCGACCACGCGGACGAGATCAAGAAGATGTACCCGGGCGACGACTACGTCGACTGGGTCGGCTACAACCAGTACAACTACTACCGCTGTCACCAGGCCGACTGGCTGACCTTCGCGCAGACGCAGGGCGCCACGCACGACTGGATCCGGGAGAACATCTCCGACGACAAACCGCTGATGCTCTCCGAGTTCGGCACCGCGGCGGACACCGACCGCCCGCGGCGGCAGGCCGAGTGGTACGCGCAGGTGCCCGGGGTGCTGAAGGGCCTGGACGGCGTCAAGGCCGCCCTCCAGTGGAACTACCGCGACCCCGGACCGCACTGCGACCTGGCGCTGGCGAACGACGCGGCCTGGGACAGCCTGCGCAAGGCGGTCGCCGACCCCTATCTCAACCAGCCGCTGCGGTAGCCCCCACCTCGACCAGCCGTTCAGGGGGTCGCTGCCGGGGTCACCCCGCGAACTCGGGTCCGTTCACCACCGCACGGGCTCGCCGGTACCAGCGCCAGACGATCGTCTTCGGCCCGTCGCGGTACGGCGCGACCCGCGCGCCCGTACCCGCCAGCCAGCCCTCGACGTCGGCGACGGTGTGGGAGCGCCGGACGATGAGCCGGGCGATGCGGTACCGCTCGTCGCGATCCGAGCTGAGCGCGTGCCGCACCGCGGTCGCCGTCTCGTAGCCCGCCCGGGCCGACATGGCCCGCACCCGGGGGCTGTTGTAGCCGTGCGGATAGGCGAGATGCCGGATCTCGTGCCCGAGGGCGTCCTCCAGCACCGCCTTGGAGGTGCGCAGTTCGTACGCCAGGGCCTTGGCGGACAGGGTGTCGAGCTGCGCGTGCGTGACGGTGTGACTGCCGATCTCCATGCCGGAACGTTCCAGCTCCGCCGCCCGGGCCAGGGGCATCATCGGTGCGGGCGGCAGCAGACTGCGGCCGCCCGGGGCGATGGCGCCGGTGGTGAGGTAGGCGGTGGCGGGCAGCCCGCGTGCGGCGAGGACCTCGGCGGTGGGGCCGGGCAGATCGGCGAACCCGTCGTCGAAGGTGAGCAGCACGGGCCGGGGCGGCAGGGGCGCCCGTCCGGCCAGATGATCGGCGACCGTACTGATCGTGACGGGCGTACGCCCGCTGCCCGCGATGACGTCGAGATGCGCCGCGAACTGCCGTGGCGTCACCGTGAACTCGGCGATCCACTCCGGTGGCTCGTCCATCACCGCGTGGTAGAGGAAGACGGGGATCGCCTCCGTGCCCGAGGGCGATATCGGCCCCTCACCCCGCGTACGCGCCGACGTCGTCATCTCGCCCCCCGAGCGGTCCGCTCCTGCTGAGCGGTCTTCTCCTGCTGAGCCGTCTTCTCCTGCTGATCCGTCTTCTCCGGCTGAGCCGTCTGCTCTCGCCGATCCGTCTTCTCCGACCCAGCAGCCTTCTCCCGCCGAGCAGCCTTCTCCCGCTGGGCCGTCGTCTCCCGAACCGCCGCGCGCAGCGCGTACCGCGCCCGCAGATAGCCGACCGGCCCGTAGACCATCCCCCGGCGCTGCAACCGCGACAGCCGCCGCGGCCAGGGATGCGTCCGCTCGTCGTGGTCGCCCGGCGTGCCGGTGCCGGTGCCGGTGCCGGTGCCGCCCGCCGCGTCCGTGTCGCGCACGGCCGTCAGCGTCCGGGCGTGCGCGAGCCCGCGCGGCAGCCTCGCGAGGAACGCCGGAAGCAGCGCGGGCCGGTTCACGAGCACCGCGGTGAGGTACGCCGTGAGCCCGGCGCCGTAGCCGTAGGCCTGGGTCTCCAGATCCCGCCAGGTCTCCCGGTGGTGGTGCCACACCAGGGCGTACGGCGTGTAGCGCAGCCGGTGGCCCTGGGCCAGGACACGGACGAACCCGTACAGGTCGTCGCCGCCCCGGGCCGCCGTGCCGGCCCCGGTCGCCGGGTCGAAACCGCCGACGCGGCGCAGCACCGCCGTGCGGAACGCCATGTTCGCGCCCGAGCCGAACCGCCCGGCCGTGAACGGGAACAGCGGCTCGTCGACCGGCGGGTGCGCCGGGTCGTACGTCCTTGGAGTGAAGCCTTTCGCGAAGCCGCCGTGGCTCTCCAGCAGCACCTGGGCCGGGGTCGTCAGCCGCGCCGGCAGGATCAGCCCGGTGCTGCACCCGAGTCCGGCGTCGGCGGCGAACGGCGCGGTCAGCTCGGTCAGCCAGCGCGGGTCGGCGACCACGTCGTCGTCGGTGAAGGCGACCACCTCGCCGCGCACGGCGTCCAGCCCGGCGTTGTGGGCGGCTGCGAGCCCCGGAACGGGCTCGCAGACGTACCGCACGCGCTCGGCGTACCTCCGCTCCAGAAGCTCCCGCGTCTCGTCCGTGACCGGCGCGTTGTCGACGACGACGATCTCGAACCGCGGATGGTCCTGCGCCAGCAGCGAGTCCAGCGCCCGGGCCAGCTGCCCGGCCCGCTCCCGGGTCGCGACGACGACGGTCGTGAAGGGTGGTTCGCCGGGTTCGCCGAAGACGGCCGGCCCGCACTCCGCCCGCGCCCGCTCGGCCAGTACCGCCTTCGGATCCGCCCCCTCCGATACCCGCCCGAGCAGGGTGCCCACCGGTCGGCCGCCCCTCCTGACCAGGACGAACACCTCTCCGTGCGTCACCGGCGGACTCCCCGGGCCGGGTCTGAGCACCGCCTCGTCACCGTCGAGGTCCAGCTCGGCGACCTGCACCGCCCCGATGTCCAGGAACCGCCGTATCTCCTCCCGCGCACGCCCCGAACCGGCCATGCGCCCACCCCCTCGTGAAGTCAGCAAGTCGGCAAGTCACAAGTCAGCAAGCAAGTCGTCAAGTCACAAGTCGGCGAGTCAGCCACGGCGCAGCCGGGCCGCGCCCTTCAGCGTCCGCGCGGCCAGCGACGCGAGCCGGGGCCTGCCGCGGACGAAGCTGTGCGCGCGGCGTGCCGGTTCGCGGCTCAGCCAGTGCAGCGCGGCGCCCACCCCCGGGCGGGTCACCGCGCCCTCGTACACGGGCAGTTCGCCCGTCTTCAGCGCGTCCTTGTACTCGGCCGCGCCCCGGCCCAGGTCGAGCGTGCCGATGCCCTCGGCGGCCGCCGCCTCCGCCATCCGCAGGTGCAGCACCAGACCCGGCGAGAACTTCGCGAACTCCGGGTCGTAGGCCGGGAACCAGCAGGCCAGCACCGAGGCCGAACGCAGCCCGAAGTGCGCCGCGACGGGCCGCTCACCGGCGTACAGCACGGACAGCGTGCCGCCGCACTCCGGTGCCCGGGTCCGGGCCAGCTGCCCGACGAGCCGGGTGATCCACTCCTGGGCGAACCGGTCCCGGCGGCCGGTCCTGCGGTACTGCGCGGACTTCCACTCCATGAGCGTGCGCAGCGCGGCCGGATCGCGTTCGTCGAAGACGAAGCGCAGCTCACCGGCCTGCCGGCCCAGCCTGCGCTCCTTGGCCAGTGTGGTCTTCAGGAACTTCGGCGACTGCGCGCGCAGCACCGACTCGTAGGTCTCGTAACCCTTCTCCACCTCGATGACGTAGGTGGCGTGCTCCTCGGCCGTGTACCGGACGAACAGCCGCTGCTCGGCCTCCAGATTGTCGAAGGCGAAACTCGACAGCGAGCAGGCCCCCAGCAGTTCGCCCGTCTCCACATCGAGGCCGGGACGCAGGATCGCGCCCTGCGCGTCGGAGACGCCGAGCCCGATCGCCCGGCCCTGGCCCAACGGGCCCCGCTCGTACGGCAGGAACCCGGCCGGCTCCAGCCCCTCGTACACCACGGCCACCCTGGCCCCGGGCCTGACCCGGCCGACGGCTTCGGTGAACTCCGGCTCCATGAAAGGGTTGCGCGGTGCCTCGGATGCGGCGCGCAGCGCACGCCAGCGCTCCCTCTCCCCTTCGCCGAGCTCCCCGGGCACGGCCACGCGAATGCGCCCACTGCTCAACCTGACCCCCCGATCAAGTCCCCCCTGGACACTTGGAAGGTACCGCTCTATGCGGCCTCTCGGGTAGGTAGCGGAGCATGTTGTTGCCAACCGGTGCAGAGGCCTTCAACCGGGCAATCGGCCTTCACCGTGCGATGAAACGAAGGGCCGCACTGTCCGTATTCTCTGATCATGGCCGCACCCATCGCATATTCACTCATCGCCACCGACCTGGACGGGACGCTGCTGCGCGGCGACGACACCCTCTCCGACCGGTCCCTCGCCGCGCTCGCGCGGGTGGCGGACGCCGGTGCCCAGCATCTCGTGGTGACGGGCCGGCCGGCGCCGAGAGTGCGGCCGCTCCTGGACGACCTCGGGTGCACGGGGCTCGCGGTGTGCGGACAGGGCGCGCAGGTGTACGACGCCGGCGCGGACCGGCTGCTGTGGTCCATCACCCTGGACCGGGAGCTGGCCGAGACCGCCCTGGGCAAGATCGAGGCCGAGGTGGGGCAGGTGTACGCGGCGGTCGACCAGGACGGGGTCGAGGGGCTCACGCTGATCGAGCCGGGGTATCTGATGCCGCACCCGACCCTGCCCGCCGTGCGGGTCGAGCGGCGCGACGAGCTGTGGGGCGAGCCGATCAGCAAGGTGCTGCTGCGCCACCCTCATCTGTCGGACGACGAGTTGGCGGCGACGGCCCGCTCGGTGGTCGGCTCGCTGGCCACGGTGACGATGTCCGGGCCCGGCACGGTCGAGCTCCAGCCGTGCGGGATCACCAAGGCCACGGGTCTCGCGCTGGCCGCCGAGCACCTGGGGCTGCGGCCGGCGGACACCATCGCCTTCGGCGACATGCCCAACGACATCCCGATGTTCGACTGGGCCGGCCACGGCGTCGCGATGGCCAATGCCCATCCCGAGCTCAAGGCCGTGGCCGACGAGGTCACCCTGTCGAACGAGGACGACGGCATCGCCGTCGTCCTCGAGCGACTGCTGGGCGGGACGGCTCAGTACGGGCCGTTGACGTTGTCGATCGAGCCGTAGCGGTCGGCCGCGTAGTTGCAGGCCGCGGTGATGTTGGCGACCGGGTCGTACGGATCCCACGAGGTGCCGTCCACGTGGTAGGCCTGGAAGGTGGGGTCGATGGTCTGGAGCAGGCCCTTGGACGGGGTGCCCGCGACGGCGTTGGAGTCCCAGTTGTTGATGGCCTGGGGGTTGCCGGACGACTCGCGCATGACATTGCGGTAGATGCCGTCGTACGACCCGGGGATCCCCTTCTGCGCCATGATGTCCAGCGCCTCGCGGATCCACCCGTCGAGGTTGTTCGCGTAGGTCTTCGCGGACGCCTGGGTGGCCTGGGCGACCCCGCCGGCGGGCTTGGCGGCCGGCTTGGCGGGGGCGGACGACTTGGTCGCCGTCTTCTTCGCGTCCGCCTTGGCGGTCTTCACCGTCAGCTTCAGACCCGGGTGGATCAGCTTCGGGTTGTCGCCGACGGCGGCGCGGTTGTCCTTGTAGAGCTGCTTCCAGCCGCCCGAGACGTCGTACTTGTCCGCGATGCGGGCGAGCGAGTCGCCCTTGACCACGGTGTACGCGAGAGACTTGGCGGGCTGGGCCGCGCGCGGCACGGACTGTGCGGCGGCGGGGACGCTCTGGGGTTCGGCGGCGCTCGCGTGGGTGGCGCCGATCAGCGGAAGGGTGAGTGCCGCTCCACCGGTACCGGCGGCGATGATGCCCCGGGTCAGCGGGTTGGTTCTGGTGCGACGGTGCTTGCCTCGTCCGGCCATGGTGATGTTCCTCTCCGGCGCCTGCGAGGTGAGCTGTCGGGTTCGGGCCGGGAGGTGCCCGGCCGCGTACGGCGCTGTGCCGTGCGCGGCTTCACCCCGAGCCGTGCCGCTGTGCGGACCGGCGACTTACCTGGGTCCCCCGCTCCTGCCCTGCGTGAGTGAGTCGGTTCTGTGGGGAGTCCGGGCGGCGGCAGGATTGGGCGTCCGCCGGACAGGGCCGGAACGTATGCGAGAGCACATGTCGGGAACAAGCACCTCAGTCACATATCGCGTGGTTGACCTTGGTCGGGGGCGTTTGGGCCGCTTGATCCTTTGCTGGAGTCAAGGCTCAACTGGCTTCCGGGGAACGGCGTTAGAGGCCGATGTGGTCAGGAGGGGGAAAAGGGGAAGCAGTGATTCAACTCACTGATCACGAGTCGATGGGGCAATTTCCGCCAAGGGGAATTCATCGGCTCATCACGGCAAATCGTGCATAACTCGCTACCCGAGGGTAAGTCGATAAATATCTGTTCTTATAGGTTGATCGAAAACATAAGGGTCGTGATCGCATACCGCCCGGCCTGTAACCATGGGCGCTGGCGGTGATCGAAACGTGACCGGATACGCTGACTCGAGTGAGGACAGCGACCTATCGACAAACCGCGTAGTCACCGGCAGACACAGCAGACAGGAGACCCCTCGTGACCGACGTCGGGCCGTTCGGGCTGAGCGTGCGGGACCAGGCTCTGGAGGCCGATGTCCAGGCCGGATTGGCGGCTGTCGAGGAAGGCTTGCTCGAAGCCACCAAGAGTGAGGTGCCCTTCATCACGGAGGCCGCCCAGCATCTGGTCCGGGCCGGCGGCAAGCGGTTCCGCCCGCTGCTCGTGATGCTCTCCGCCCAGTTCGGTGACCGCTACGCGCCCGGCATCGTGCCGTCGGCCGTCGTCGTGGAGCTCACCCACCTCGCCACGCTCTACCACGACGACGTCATGGACGAGGCCGCCGTGCGCCGCGGCGTCGCGAGCGCGAACACCCGCTGGGGCAACTCCGTCGCGGTCCTCACCGGCGACTTCCTCTTCGCCCGGGCCTCGCACATCCTGGCCGACCTCGGCCCGGAGGCCGTGCGGGTGCAGGCCGAGGCGTTCGAGCGGCTGGTGACCGGCCAGATCCTGGAGACGGCCGGACCGCAGGACGGCCGCGACCCCGTCGAGCACTACCTGGACGTGCTGGGCGGCAAGACCGGCTCGCTGGTCGCCGTGTCGTGCCGGTTCGGCGCGATGATGTCCGGCGCCGACGAGACGGTCGTGGACGTCCTGACCCAGTACGGCGAGCGGCTCGGCGTCGCCTTCCAGCTCGCGGACGACGTCCTGGACATCGCCTCCGACTCCCACGAGTCCGGCAAGACCCCCGGCACCGACCTGCGCGAGGGCATCCCCACGCTGCCGGTGCTCCGGCTGCGCGAGCGGGCGGCCCGGCTCGGACTCGCCGAGGACACCGCCCTGTGCGAGCTGCTCGACTCCGACCTCACCGACGACGCGCGGCACGCCGAGGCCCTGCGCCTGCTGCGGGCCCACCCGGCGCTGGAGCAGGCCCGGCAGGACACCGTCCGCTACACCCAGGACGCCCGTGCGGCGCTGGCCCCGCTGCCGGAGTGCACCGCGAAGGCGGCGCTGCTGGAGCTGTGCGACGCGGTGGTGCACCGGGCCGGCTAGCCCGTCTCCCCGTACGACCCCTACGGGTCGGGGGAGAAGTCGCCCCCGCGTGTCATACCCCAGCAGTACGCGGAGTTGAGCCCCGGGTCTGACGTATCTCCCCGGCCGATTTGGTCAGATGGTGACCACGGAAAACACCACTCCTCACCTGTTCGGGTGAGAATGGCGGCTCAGGGACGAGTGCGTGGACGACACGGACAGCCGCCGCCGACCACGGAGGTAGGGCACACATGGCACCGTACGCATCCGACGACAGCACGACCGCCGGGGAGGTCGACGAGCAGCGCTCCGGGCGGCACAAAGCCGCGCGGTACGTCGTCCCGGTCACGGTGATAGGGGTGGCGGCCGCGACGATCGGGCTGGTCCCCGCGCTCGCCGACTCCGGTGACCCGGACCTCCCGAAGATCACCGCACAGCAGCTCATCGAGAAGATCGCGAAGTCGGACGTCCAGCAGCTGTCCGGCACGGTGAAGATCAGCACCGACCTGGGCCTGCCCGACCTCGGTGGCCTGGAGTCCGGTCTGCTGTCCGGCGCGGCGAGCCAGGGCGAGGGCGGCTCCTCCGCCGACCCGACGGCCAAGCTCACCGAACTCGCCTCCGGCACGCACACCCTGCGCGTCGCCGCCGACGGCCCCGACCGGCAGAAGCTGTCGCTGCTGGAGAACGCCGCGGAGTACAGCGTCATCCACAACGGCAAGGACGTCTGGGGCTACGACAGCAAGTCCAACGAGGTCTACCACGGCACCTCTTCGCAGAGCCCGGAGCGCGGCGAGGACGGCAAGGACGGCAAGGACGGCAGGGACCAGCAGCCGCCCGCCACGCCGAAGGACTTCGCCGAGGAGGCACTGAAGGCGGTCGACGACACGACCTCCGTGACCGTCGACGGCACCGCCCAGGTCGCCGGCCGGGACGCCTACAAGCTCGTCGTGAAGCCGAAGCAGTCCGGCTCGACGGTCGGCGCGATCAGCGTCGCCGTGGACGCGAAGACCGGCATGCCGCTGAAGTTCACCCTGACCCCGGCGAGCGGTGGCGCGGCCGTGGTCGACGTCGGCTTCACGAAGGTCGACTTCGCCAAGCCGGCGGCCTCCACGTTCGACTTCACTCCGCCCAAGGGCGCGAAGGTGACGGAGGAGAAGGACCTCGACAAGGACGCGAAGGGCGCCCCGGGCAAGGCTCCCGGCAAGACCTTCGGCAAGGGCGGGGCGCGCGAACACACCCCCGAGGACGGCGAGGACTTCGGCAAGGGCCTCGACGGCATGAAGACCATCGGCGAGGGCTGGAACGCCATCGCCACCTTCGACACCGGCGGCGAGGGCGTGCCCTCGGGGAAGGCCGGCGGCGACTTCGGCGGCTTCATCGACTCGCTCGGCGACAAGGTCCACGGCAAGTTCGGCTCCGGCACGGTCTTCTCGACCCGCCTGGTCAACGCCCTCGTCACCGACGACGGCAAGGTCTACGCCGGCCTGGTCACCAAGGACGCGCTCGTGAAGGCGGCCGACGCCGCCCAGTAGCCCCAACGGCTACGGCAAGACCACCACCATCCGCATGCTGATGGGCCTCATCGAGCCCACCTCCGGCACGGCCCGGGTGCTGGGGCAGCCCATGCCCCGGGCCACCCGCGCCGTGCTGCCGCACGTCGGGACCCTCATGCGCGCTTCACGGCGAAGGACATCACCGCCTGACGCTCAGTCCTCGTACAGGAACCTGGCCGGGGGTGCCTCCTGCGCGAAGAAGGTCTTGGCGCGGGTCAGCGCCGCGTCGTCGGTCAGTACGTCACCGGGCTTGCTGCCGTTGCCGAGCAGCACTCCGCCGAAGCGCATCCCCATGTACGCCGCCGAGTTGTGCAGCGTCCCGACCAGCGGGTCGGCGACCACCTCCTGGGTGTGCGCGAGGGCGGTGACGCCCCACAGGGTGCGGCCGGCCAGGGTCGCCTTGAAGTCCAGGCCGGGCGTGCGCAGCCAGCCCGACCAGTAGTCGAGGTAGCGCTTGGTCTGCGCGGAGACCGAGTACCAGTACAGGGGCGAGACGATCACGATGTCCGTCGCCGCGAGCGTGGCGTCCAGCAGCCGGGCCACGTCGCCCTCGGTCGGGCGGACGTGGTCGCTGTCGTGCCGCAGGTCCTCGAAGTCCGGCACGGTGAGCTCGGTGAGGTCGATCCACTCCTGCTCGACGTCCGAGGGCAGTTGCTCGGCGGCCCGGCGGGCCAGCAGCTCGGAGTTGCCCTCGGCGCGAGCACTGCCCAGGACGAAGAGGAAGCGGCGGGTCATGGTGTCCCCCAGAAGAGTGGCGTACGACGACTGGATGCGCATGCATCATATGCGCGCGCATTCAAATCTGCCAGGGGTGTCCGTCAGCCTCCGGAACGCGCCTGCGCCTCACGTGCCACGGCCAGCAGCAGCGCCTCCCGCCCGTGCGGCGCGACCAGATGCAGCCCGGCCGGGCAGCCGTCCCCGCCGAAGCCGGCCGGAAGGCTCAGCGCCGGGTGCCCGCTGAGGTTGAACGCCCAGGTGAGCGAGGTGGAGTAGCGGTCCCCCGGCCCCTCGTGACCATGCGGGGCGGTGGGGGCCGTAGGGGTCAGCAGCAGCTCGGCGTCGGCGAACAGCGCGGCGAGGCGCCGGTCGTTCTCCGCCCTGACGCGGTGGGCCAGGGCCAGGCCGGGCCGGACCAGGTCGAGCCCGGCCGGTACGGGCTCCGCCGGGTCGGCAGGGGGCGTATCAGCATCAGCCTCGGCCAGGTTGGCACCGGGCATATCAGCCTCCGCCGGGTCGGCACCGGGCGTATCAGCCTCGGCCGGGTCAGCACGGCGCGTATCAGCCCTGGCCGGGTCGGCGCCGGGCGTGCGCAGCGCCAGCCACGCGGGCCCGGGGTCCACCAGCCGTACCGGCACCCGCGGCCGTACGAGCCGTACGACACCCGCGGCCACGAGCGCACCCACCGCGGCCCGGGCGAGCGCGACGGGCTCCTGGTCGGGTTCCGCGAAACCGAGGTCGGGGGACCAGACGGCGGTGACGGGCAGGGAGGGGCGGGCGGGCTCCGGCTCACCGGCCACCACCTGCCACCAGCACGCCGCGTCCGCGGCGGAACGGGCGAGCACACCGGGGACCGCGAGCCCCGTACGGTCGGCGGAGGGCAGTCGTCCGGCCGTGGTCTTCAGCCCCACCACCCCGCACCACGCCGCCGGGATCCGCACCGACCCGGCACCGTCGCCACCCGTCGCCAGCGGTACCAGCCCGGCCGCCACGGCCGCCGCCGCCCCGGCCGACGAACCGCCCGGCGTACGGTCGGCCCGCCACGGATTGACGGTACGGCCCCGCGCCCCGAGCCCCCAGGTCTGCCAGGGCGTACCCGGCCCGGGCACGGACGTCGCCCCCACGGCCACGGCCCCGGCCGCGAGCAGCGGACCCGCCGCGCGCAGCCCGTGCCGCCCCTTCACGGCGATCGGCACACCGGCCAGCGGCAGTGCGGGATCCGCACCGTGCCGGTCGAGCCGCCCGTCCACCTCACGCGCCCGCCGCAGCGCCTCCTCGCCCCACACCTCGACGAACGCACACAGCCATGGGTCGGCCCGCTCGATCCGCTCCAGGGCCTGCGCGACCACATCCACCGCCCGCGACTCCCGGGCCCGTACACCCGCCGCGATCTCCACGGCCGACAGCGGTACGCACAAGGGTGTGGCCGGCCCCGGGACGGCTGTCAGTGTGACGCCCCCGTCAGCCGGGCCAGGGCCCGTGTCTCGCGCGGTGGGTGTCCGAGCTCGCCGAGTCGCCAGGACGGCACCCACGGCACGCGGTACACGTCGATGACCGACTCCAGGGCCCTGACCCGCTGGGCGAGCGGGCGCGGCAGCCGGCCCGGGGCGTCCGCCACGAGGACGACCGCGTCCAGGTCGAGCCCCCGCGGTGCCCCGCCGCGCCGGAAGATCTCCACCGCCCCGGCGACCGTGTCCAGCCCGGCCGCGTGTGTCCGCGCGACCAGCAGCACCGACGGGGGATCGCCGGGCCCGGGCCAGGACCGGCCGCAGTCCTGGCCGCCGTAGACCTGGGCGAGCGTGGAGACGCCCGCGCCGCCGTGCGTGCCGATCCAGGAGAAGCGCCGTGCCGCGGCATGGGTGTGCGGGGGCTCCGGCGGCACCGGCTCCGGGGGTGTCACCGGGCCGCGCAGCCAGATCTCCGGTCCCTGTCGCATGCCTGTGTGCATGCCCCTCTCCTCCCTCGAACGCCCGGCCGTCATGCCCGTCACACCGCTCCGACCGGGGCCGACGGCCCTTGGGACGAGCCTGTGACACCGTGGTGACGTGAGAAACGGGGGCGAGCGGACACACTCGACAGTAGGTGTACGACGCCGAGTGAGGGGACGATGTCGCGACTCAGCCGCGAGAAGAAGCGGGAACAGAAGCAGGCCGCGCACGCGGCGACCCCGGCGGCGCCGATCGACGTCCACGTCCCAGGGGCCGGAACGGACGTGGGAGGGGGACTCGGCGGGGTGTCCGACGGTGCCTCCGTCGGCGGCGTCCCGGTCTTCGCGGCCCCCGGCGAGGAGATCCAGCGGGCCGTCCTGAACCGCCTCCACCACATCGCACTCGCCACCGGCCACCCCGTCCTCGCCACGATCCGTGACGAGCGCATCGGCTACGTCGTCCCGCTCCAGGTCGACCCGGACGGCTCCAGCCACTTCACGGCGGAGCCGGTCGCGACGACCCCGGCCGAGCAGCGGCAGCCCGTCCGCGGTGACCTGACGCCGCCCGAGCCGGAGCCCACCCCGAGCGGCGGCGCCCCGGCGCCCGGGTCCCGGGAGCCGTACGAGGACAACGCCACGCACGTGCTGCGCCCGATGCGGAAGACCGGCCCGGCCCCGGCGTTTCCGCCGCGGGCCGTGCCCGAGCCGCAGCCCGCCGACGAACCCGTGCCGACGTTCGAGCCGCGATCCGTAGCGAAGCCGACGGAACCCACCCCGGAAGACGCACCACCGGCCCCGGAAGACGCACCACCGGCCTCGGGACCTGCCGTCCGGCCCGGTCCTGCCATGCCGCCCGTGCCACCCGGCCCTGCCGTGCAGCCCGTGCCGCCCGGCACCGTCGCGCCGCCCACCGGTGCCTTCGGCCCGCCCCCGCCCATGGACGCGAGGCCGCTCCCCGTTCCGGACGCGCCCCCGGCCCGGCGACCCGGGCCGGTCCCCGAGCCCGCCCAGATCCACGCCGACCTGGACCCCGACCCCAAGCCCACCCCTCCCCGCGGTTTCGACGCCGTCGCGGAGGCCGTGCTCGGGGAAGAGCCCCTCACCGCCCCGGGCGACCCGGGAGCGCCCGCGCTCCTCGCGGAGCCGGTCGCGCGGATCAACGAGGCGGTGAAGGAGGGCCGGATCGAGACCGCCGGCGTCCTGGCCGAGCAGACCGTCGCGCAGGCGTCGGGGACGCTCGGGCCGGAGCACCCCGAGGTGCTCCGGCTGCGTGAACTCACCGCGTACATCGCCTACTTGGCCGGTGACCCGCTCCGTGCCTGCCGGCTGTCGCTCGACCTGGCCGGTGCCCGCCGCCGGACCGGCGACGCGGAGGCCGCCTTCGGCAACGTGGAGAGCGCGGCCACCGCCTGGCGGGCGGTGCGCGACCCGGCACTGGGTCTTGAGCTGGGCCGCGACCTGATCGGCCTGTGGACGGAACTCGCCGCCGAGGACGGCCCGGCCGCCGAGGAGGTCGAGCAACTGGAGTCGGCCCGTGCCCGCATGGGCCGCCTCACCGAACGCGCCGCCCGCAATCAGTAGGCGGCGCCCCGGGGTTACTCCGACAGCTCCCAGACCGCGTGCGCGAGGGCGTCGCTGTTGCGGTTCAGGGCGGTGTCGTTGATGTTGGCGGTGGTGTCGCAGGAGGAGTGGTAGCAGCGGTCGAAGGACCGCCCCGCCGTACCGCCCCACTTGGCCGCCTGCGCCGCCGTCATCGTCCGGCTCGCCCCCGTGAACAGACCGCCCACCCGCACGCCCGCGCTCTTGAAGGGCGCGTGGTCGGAGCGGCCGTCGCCCTCGGTCTCGATCTCGGTGGGGACGCCGATGCCGCCGAAGTAGTCCTTGAAGGTCTTCTCGATCGCCGGGTCGTCGTCATAGACGAAGTAGCCGGGGTTCGGGGAGCCGATCATGTCGAAGTTCAGGTAGGCGCTGATCCTGGAACGGTCGCCGGTGGCCAGCCGGTTGACGTAGTAGCGGGAGCCGACCAGGCCGAGCTCCTCCGCGCCCCACCAGGCGAACCGCAGGTGCTTGGTGGGCTTGTACTGCGCCCGGGAGACGGCCAGGGCGGTCTCCAGGACGGCGGACGAGCCGCTGCCGTTGTCGTTGATGCCGGCCCCCGAGGAGACGCTGTCGAGGTGCGAGCCGGCCATCAGGACCTGGTTCGGATCACCGCCCGGCCAGTCGGCGATCAGGTTGTAGCCGGTGCGGCCGGACGCGGTGAACTGCTGGATCGAGGTGGTGTATCCGGCGGCGTCCAGCTTGGCCTTCACGTAGTCGAGGGAGGCCTTGTAGCCGGCCCTGCCGTGCGCCCGGTTGCCGCCGTTGGCGGTGGCTATGGACTGCAGCTGGGAGAGGTGGGCCTTGACGTTCGCCACGGGTATGTCCGGCGCGGCGGCCGCTCTGGGAGGGGCGGACGACGCGGCGTCGGCCACGGCACCGCCGGTCAGGAGCATGGCTGTTGCCATGCCGCCTGCGGCGACGGCGCGCGCGGAAACGGAGAGCTTCATGTGGGGGCTCCGGATTCCGTCGGGCGGCCCGTGGGGTGTCCACGGGCCACCCACAGTGAATGGGGTGCCTGGATGGTGAAGCTGGTACTGACTCTCCGTCAAGGTACCTATTCGGCCACGGAGTTACGGATCCGTAGCCTCCGGAGCCCGCGTCACGGGGTGCGGGTGCGGGTGCGGGTGCGGGTGCGGGCGCGGGCGCGGAACGCCGGGCGTCCGGGGCGCCGTGCCCATCGGCGCCCCCGTCAGTGCACGCAGAACTCGTTCCCCTCCGGGTCGGCCATCAGTACCCACTCGCCGCCCCGCTCCTTCACCCGCCGCAGGGCACCGGCCCCGAGCCCCTCCAGACGTGCGACCTCCTCGTCGCGGCGTCCCTCGCCCGGGTGCAGATCGAGATGCAGCCGGTTCTTGCCCGATTTCGTCTCCGGAACCCGCTGGAACAGCAGCCTCCGCCCCAGCCCGGTCCCGCTCTCCTCGTCGAGCGGATCCCCGGGGTGCCGGACGGCGACCAGGTCCCGGAAGGCGCGGCGGCCGTGGAACTCGACCGTGGCCTCCTCGGGCAGGGCGCCGAAGCCGAGCAGCTTCGAGATCAGGGCGCTGTTGTCCTCGACCTCGTAGTGCAGGGCGGCGGCCCAGAAGTCGGCCTGCGCGTGCGGGTCGTTCGCGTCGATGACGAGTTTCCAGTGCACGGGAGCCGGTGATGCGGGTGTCTGCGTCATGTAACCACTTATACTGGTTAGGTGAGTGGACGCGCAGGGGAAACGCCGGATCGAACGCCCGGCCTGACGCTGGTCTCGGGCCAGGGCAAGACCTACCGCTTCGACCCCGGCACCCTGTGTCTGGAGCTGACGGTGACGGGCGGCCCGGGGGAGTTCGCCCGCTGGGAGGTGCTGCACGAACCCGCTGACCTGGTCACCTGGGCCGGACGCAGCCGGCTGCCGGACGGCCTCGACCTCACCGTCTCAGCGGCCGAACTGGAACAGGCCCGCGCCCTGCGCGACGCGGTCTTCCTGCTCGCGGCCGACCGCGCCCACGGCCGCCCCCTGCGAGCCGCTCAGCTGGACGTCGTCAACGCCGCCGCGGCGGCGCCCCCGCTCGTCGCCCGCGTCGAGCCCGACGGCACCCGCGCCTGGGCCCCCGGCGCCACCGGCACCCACCTGCTCGCGACCGTCGCCCGCGACGCGATCGACCTGTTCACCGGGCCGCACGCCGAGCGCGTCCGCGAGTGCGGCGCCCACAACTGCCACCTGCTCTTCGTCGACACCTCCCGCCCGGGCCGCCGCCGCTGGTGCGCGATGGAGCACTGCGGGAACCGCGAGAAGGTCCGGGCGCACCGCGCCCGCCACACCGCCACGGAGTCGTAGCCTCCGCGGCCTCGGCCGCACGGGTGTCGTACGCGGTGGGGATCGGCGTCGCCGTACTCCACGGTGCTCGCGCAGTCCCTCACTTGCGCAACCGTCCCGCACCGGAGGAGTGTTGACTCATGGGCACCCGTGCCTGGGCGCTGCTGCTCGTTCTGTGCGGAACGATCTTCCTCGAAGGCATCGACGTCGCGATGATGGCGGTGGCGATCCCGGCCGTCCGTGCCGATCTCGGACTGGCCACCGGCACCGCGGCCTGGGTGATGAGCGCCTATGTGCTCGGCTACGCCGGTTTCACGCTGCTGGGCGGGCGGGCCGCCGACCTGCTCGGACGGCGGCGGATGTTCCTGCTCTGGCTGATCGTCTTCCTCGCCTTCTCGGGGCTCGGCGGCTTCGCGACCGGCGGCTGGATGCTGATCGTCGCCCGGTTCGTCACGGGCGTCGCCGCCGCGTTCATGACCCCGGCCGCGCTGTCCCTGATCACCACGTCGTACGAGGAGGGCCCGCAGCGCAACAAGGCCCTGCTGGTCTTCGCCGGAACGGGCGCGGCCGGCTTCTCCCTCGGCCTGGTGATCGGCGGCCTGCTCACCGAGATCGGCTGGCGCTGGGTGTTCTTCGCCCCCGTGCTGCTGGCCGCCGCCCTGCTCTTGGCGGCCGTACGTCTGATCCCGCGGCGCGACGCCCCGCCCAAGCGCGGGCGCACCTTCGACCTGCCCGGCGCGATCACCGCCGCAGGCGCCATGCTGCTGGCCGCCTACACCGTCGTACGCCTGGAGCACGGCCTGCACCACTGGCCGCTCACCCTGGCCTCGGCCCTCGCGGCCGTGATCATGGCCGGCGTCTTCGTCGCGGTCGAGCGCCGCTGCCCCGACCCGCTCGTGCGGCTCGGCATGTTGCGCTGGAGCCCGGCCGTGCGCGCCGACCTCGGGGCGCTGCTCTTCCTCGGCGCCTTCTTCGGCTTCCAGTTCGTCGTCACGCTCTACTTGCAGGAACTGCGCGGCTGGTCGTCCCTGCAGACGGCGGTGGCCCTGATCGTCATGGGCGTCGACGCCGTCCTGGCGCCGACGCTCACGCCCCGGCTGGTCGCCCGTTTCGGCAACGCCCGGGTGATCACCGGAGGCTTCCTCCTGGCCGTGGCGTCGTACGCGCTGTTCCTGCCGGTCGGCATGGACTGGTCCTACGCCATGATGTTCCCGACCCTGCTGCTCTCCGGCCTCGCCTTCGCCCTGGCCTACGGGCCGCTGACGATCGCGGCGACCGACGGTGTGGCCGAGTCGGAGCAGGGCCTGGCCGGAGGGCTGCTGACCACCGCCACCCAGTTCGGCTCCGCGATCGGCATCTCGGCGGTGACCGCCGTCTACGGCCTGGCGTCCACCGGGTCCGGCCCTGAGGCCACGCTCTCGGCGTTTCGCGCGGCACTGGTCGTGCCGGTCGCCCTGGTGGTGCTGGGCACGCTGATCTCGCTGGTCAGCGTCCGGGAGGCCCGGCGGGCGGCGCGCAACGCGTCCCAGGTGAGCAGCGTCAACGCCAGCCAGACCAGCGCGAACCCGGCCCACCGCTCCGGCGGCATCTCCTCGTGGAAGTAGAGGATGCCGAGCAGGAACTGCAGGACCGGCGTCGAGTACTGGAGCAGGCCGATGGTGGACAGGGGGATGCGGATGGCGGCCGCGCCGAAGCAGACCAGAGGGAGCGCGGTGACGATGCCGGCCGAGGCGAGCAGCGCCGCGTGGCC
Organism: Streptomyces sp. NPDC007929; assembly: GCF_042959065.1. Classification (NCBI taxonomy): domain Bacteria; kingdom Bacillati; phylum Actinomycetota; class Actinomycetes; order Kitasatosporales; family Streptomycetaceae; genus Streptomyces; species Streptomyces sp. NPDC007929. Next base: position 237,716 of record NZ_JBIBKD010000003.1, read on the forward strand.
CGCACCCTCGGTCGTGAAGGTGGAGTCGCCCCGCGCGGAGAGCCACACCAGGAAGCCGAGGGCGGGCAGGAACTGGATCGCGGTCTCGGCGGCCAGCGACTCGATGCCGCCGAGGCCCACCTTCTTCTTCACCAGCCCGTAGGTGGCGAAGGAGAACGCCAGGCAGAGCGAGATCCACGGGGGCCGACCGTAGCCGATGGTCAGTACGACGACCGCGACGACGCCGGTCCCGACCGCCGCCCACTGCACCGGCCGCAGCCGCTCCTTCAGCAGCAGCACCCCGATCGCGATGGTGACCAGCGGGTTGATGAAGTACCCGAGCGAGGCCTCGACCACGTGGCCGGAGTTCACCGACCAGATGTACAGGCCCCAGTTGATGGTGATGACGGCCGCGGCGACCGTGATCAGCGCCAGCTTGCGGGGCTGGCGCAGCAGCTCACCGGCCCACGCCCAGCGGCGCATCACCAGCAGGGCGGCGCCCACGAAGACCAGCGACCACACCATCCGGTGGGCCAGGATCTCCACGGCGCCGGCCGGCTTCAGCAGGGGCCAGAACAGGGGGACCAGCCCCCACATCCCGTAGGCCGCGAAGCCGTTCAGCAGTCCTATGTGCCGCTCACCCCTCGGCTTGCCGGTCACGGGCCCCTCCTTCGCGCCTGGCGTGTGTCCGCGTGCACGACGGTAACGCCGGGCACCCCCGGCTGTCATGTCCGTATCGCAATACGGTCATGACAGCCGGGGGTGGTGCGGAGGCGGGGGGAGGGTCAGCCCTTGAGCGCGGCGGCGATGGCCTCGGCGAACGGCGTGGTCGGGCGGCCGGTCAGGCGGGACAGGTCGCCGCTGGAGACGACCAGCTCGCCCTTCTCGATGGAGGCGTCCACGCCCGCGAGGATCCGGGCCAACGGCTCCGGCAGGCCGGCGCCGGTCAGGATGCCCGCCAGGGCCTCGGGGGAGACGGCGTTGTAGGCGATCTCCTTGCCGGTCTGCCGGCTCAGCTCGGCCGCGTACTCGGCGAAGCTCCAGGGGGTGTCGCCGCCCAGCTCGTACGTCTTGTTCTCGTGGCCCTCGCCGGTCAGCACGGCGACGGCGGCCGCGGCGTAGTCGGCGCGCGCGGCGGAGGAGACCCTGCCCTCACCGGCGGCGGCGACGACCGCGTTGTGCTCCAGCACCGGGGCGAGGCTCTCGGTGTAGTTCTCGTGGTACCAGCCGTTGCGCAGCAGCGCGTAGGGCACACCGGAGTCCAGCAGGATCTCCTCGGTGCCGCGGTGGTCGTCGGCGAGCGCGGCGGTCAGGGTGCCGGGGGCGCTGGTGTAGGCGAGCAGGGCGACACCGGCGGCCTTGGCGGCGTCGATGACGACCTTGTGCTGCCGCACCCGGCCCTTGTCGAACTCGTTGCCGGAGACCAGCAGCACCTTGTCGCCCGCGGAGAAGAGGCCGTCGAAGGACGCCGGGGTGTTGTAGTCGGCGAGCGCGATCCTCACCCCGCGGTCCGCGAAGTCCGCGGCCTTCCCGGCGTTGCGGACGACCGCGGTGATCTGCTCCGCGGGGACCTTCTCCAGCAGCTGCTCCACGACGTGGCGGCCGAGCTGTCCGGTTGCTCCGGTGACGACGATGCTCATGGTGAGGACTCTCCTTGTGGGGTGCGATGGCACTAACCCTAGGAGGTGCGCTAACTCTTCGAAAGTACCCACTTTGAAGTAAGGTACTGGCATGTCCGTAAGTGCCCATGAAGCCTTCTGCCCCCACCGCCTGGTCCTGGAGCACGTGACCAGCCGCTGGGGCGTGCTCGTCCTCATCGAGCTGCTGAACCGCCCCCACCGCTTCAGCGAGCTGCGCCGCGCGATCAGCACCCCCGGGGGCCGGGGCCCCAGCGAGAAGATGCTGACCCAGACCCTCCAGACCCTGGAGCGCGACGGACTCGTCCACCGCGACGCCAAGCCCGTCATCCCGCCCCGCGTCGACTACTCCCTCACCGACCTCGGCCGCGAGGCCGCAGAGCAGGTCAAGGCCCTCGCCGCCTGGACCCACCAGCGCCTGGAGGACGTGGAGCGGGCCCGCCGGGCATACGACGAGGCCCGGGCCGCGTCCTAGAGCTTTCAGACGGACGGCCCGGGCCCCGGGGGGTTTCCTCCGGCAGGGTCAGCCGACGACCGTCCAGGTGTCGCCGCCCGCCAGCAGTGCACCCAGGTCGCCCTTGCCGTGCTGCTCGATCGCCGAGTCGAGCTGGTCGGCCATCTGCGTGTCGTAGACGGGCCGCTCCACCGAGCGCAGCACCCCGATCGGCGTGTGGTGCAGGGTGTCCGGGTCGGCCAGGCGCGACAGCGCGAACGCCGTGGTCGGGGACGCGGAGTGCGCGTCGTGCACGAGCACCTGGTCCTCGTTGTCCGGCGTCACCGCCACCACCCTCAGATCACCGGTCGCCGGGTCCCGGACCACGCCCTTGGCCTGGTCGGCGCCGAACCGGATCGGCTTGCCGTGCTCCAGCCGGATCACGGCCTCCTCGGCCTGCTGCTTGTCCTTCAGGGCGTCGAAGGCGCCGTCGTTGAAGATGTTGCAGTTCTGGTAGATCTCGATCAGCGCCGTGCCCTGGTGCGCGGCGGCCTGGCGCAGCACCTCGGTGAGGTGCTTGCGATCGGAGTCGACCGTGCGCGCCACGAACGACGCCTCCGCGCCGATCGCAAGCGACACCGGGTTGAACGGCGCGTCCAGCGATCCCATCGGCGTCGACTTGGTGATCTTCCCGACCTCGGAGGTCGGCGAGTACTGGCCCTTGGTCAGACCGTAGATCCGGTTGTTGAACAGCAGGATCTTGAGGTTGACGTTGCGACGCAGCGCGTGGATCAGGTGGTTGCCGCCGATGGACAGGGCGTCCCCGTCACCGGTGACGACCCACACCGACAGATCCCGGCGGGAACTGGCGAGACCCGTGGCGATGGCGGGGGCGCGACCGTGGATGGAGTGCATCCCGTACGTGTTCATGTAGTACGGGAAGCGGGAGGAGCAGCCGATGCCCGAGACGAAGACGATGTTCTCCTTCGCCAGCCCCAGCTCGGGCATGAAGCCCTGCACCGCGGCCAGGATGGCGTAGTCGCCGCAGCCGGGGCACCAGCGCACTTCCTGGTCGGACTTGAAGTCCTTCATCGACTGCCTGCCCTCGGCCTTGGGGACGAGGGAGAGCGCTTCGACGGTGCCCGTGCCGTGCGTGGACGTCTCAGCCATCGATGGCCTCCTTCAGAGCCGCGGCGAGCTGCTCCGCCTTGAACGGCATGCCGTTGACCTGGGTGTACGAGTGGGCGTCGACCAGGTACTTCGCCCGGATGAGCGTGGCAAGCTGCCCGAGGTTCATCTCGGGGATCACCACCTTGTCGTAACGCTCCAGCACGGAACCCAGATTCCGCGGGAAGGGGTTGAGATGACGCAGATGCGCCTGCGCGACGGACTCCCCGGCTCTGCGCAGCCGCCGCACCGCCGCCGTGATCGGCCCGTACGTCGAGCCCCAGCCCAGCACCAGCGTCTTCGCCCCGTGCGGATCGTCCACCTCGATGTCCGGGACGTCGATGCCGTCGATCTTCGCCTGCCGGGTGCGCACCATGAAGTCGTGGTTGGCCGGGTCGTAGGAGATGTTGCCCGTGCCGTCCTGCTTCTCGATGCCGCCGATCCGGTGCTCCAGACCCGGCGTGCCCGGGATCGCCCACGGGCGGGCCAGCGTATGCGGATCCCGCTTGTACGGCCAGAACACCTCACTGCCGTCGTCGAGCGTGTGGTTCGGCCCCTGCGCGAACTGCACCCGCAGGTCCGGCAGCTCCTCGATGTCCGGGATCCGCCAGGGCTCGGAGCCGTTCGCCAGATAGCCGTCGGACAGCAGGAACACCGGCGTGCGGTACGTCAGCGCGATCCGCGCCGCCTCCAGCGCCGCGTCGAAGCAGTCCGCCGGGGTGCGCGGCGCGACCACCGGCACCGGCGCCTCGCCGTTGCGCCCGTACATCGCCTGGAGCAGATCCGCCTGCTCCGTCTTGGTCGGCAGCCCCGTCGACGGGCCACCGCGCTGGATGTCCACGACCAGCAGCGGCAGCTCCAGGGAGACCGCGAGACCGATCGTCTCCGACTTCAGCGCCACGCCCGGACCGCTCGTCGTGGTCACGGCCAGCGAACCACCGAAGGCCGCGCCCAGCGCGGCCCCGATGCCTGCGATCTCGTCCTCCGCCTGGAAGGTCCGCACGCCGAAGTTCTTGTGTTTGGACAGCTCGTGCAGGATGTCCGACGCCGGAGTGATCGGGTACGACCCCAGATACAGCGGCAGATCCGCCTGCCGGCTCGCCGCGACCAGCCCGTACGACAGGGCGAGGTTGCCGGAGATGTTGCGGTAGACACCCGGCGGGAACGCCGTGGCCGCGGGCGCGACCTCGTAGGAGACGGCGAAGTCCTCCGTCGTCTCGCCGAAGTTCCAGCCGGCCCGGAACGCCGCGATGTTGGCCGCCGCGATGTTCGGCTTCTTCGCGAACTTCGACTTCAGGAACTTCTCCGTGCCCTCCGTGGGCCGGTGGTACATCCAGCTCAGCAGGCCCAGCGCGAACATGTTCTTGCTGCGCTCGGCCTCCTTGCGGCTGAGGTCGAACTCCTTCAGCGCCTCGACCGTGAGCGTGGTCAGCGGCACGGGGTGCAGGTGGTAGCCGTCCAGCGAGCCGTCCTCCAGCGGGGACGTCTCGTAGCCGACCTTCTGCATCGCCCGCTTGGTGAACTCGTCCGTGTTGACGATCACCTCGGCGCCGCGCGGCAGGTCGCCGATATTCGCCTTCAGCGCGGCCGGGTTCATCGCCACCAGCACGTTCGGCGCGTCGCCGGGGGTGAGGATGTCGTGGTCGGCGAAGTGCAACTGGAAGGACGACACACCCGGCAGGGTCCCGGCGGGCGCCCGGATCTCGGCCGGGAAGTTCGGCAGGGTCGACAGGTCGTTGCCGAACGACGCGGTCTCCGAGGTGAAACGGTCACCGGTGAGCTGCATACCGTCACCCGAGTCCCCCGCGAACCTGATGATCACCCGGTCGAGGCGACGGACGTCCTTCGCGCCCGCCGCTTTGCGCTGCTCTCCTACGACTGCTCCGTCGGCCTGCTCCGCTGGGCTACTGACCTGGCTGGTCACTGAACTGGACCTCCCTCGAGGACGCTGTCCGGGACAGGCCTTCCCGCAGGCCCTCCCAGGATCAACCCTACGACCGCGAGGGTCGCCTTCTTCGGGTCATTCGCATCTTGGACACGACTTTGGGATGTTCACGTGCCCGGAGTTGTCCGGATTTACCGCGAGCCGTCGGCCGGGGCGCGTCGGCGGTCGAGTCGGGGTGTGTCGGGAGTGAGGTCGGGGTGTGTTGGGAGTGAGGTCGGGGTGCAGCGGGGGTTGAGTCGGGTGCGTCAGGGGTTGAGTCGGGGTGCGTCGGGAGTTGAGTCGAGTCGGGGTGCGTCGGGGGTTGAGCCGGGGCGCGTCATGAGTTGAGGTAGGTCAGCACGGCCAGCACCCTGCGGTGGTCGCCCTCGCTGGGGGAGAGCCCCAGCTTCAGGAAGATGTTGCTGACGTGCTTCTCGACCGCCCCGTCGCTGACCACCAGCTGCCGCGCGACCGCCGAGTTCGTCCGCCCCTCGGCCATCAGCCCCAGCACCTCACGCTCCCTGGGCGTGAGCCCGGCCAGCACGTCCTGCTTACGGCTGCGGCCCAGCAACTGCGCGACGACCTCGGGGTCGAGCGCCGTACCGCCCTCGGCCACCCGCACCACCGCGTCCACGAACTCCCGCACCTCGGCGACCCGGTCCTTCAGCAGGTAGCCGACACCGCGGCTGGACCCGGCGAGCAGCTCGGTGGCGTAGCGCTCCTCCACGTACTGCGACAGCACCAGCACCCCGAGCCCCGGGTGCGCCTTGCGCAGCTGCACCGCCGCCCGCACTCCCTCGTCCGTGTGAGTCGGCGGCATCCGTACGTCCGCCACGACCACGTCCGGCAGCTCGCCCTGCGCGTCCAGCTCCGAGATGGTCTTGATCAGAGCCTCGCCGTCACCCACACCGGCGACCACCTCGTGCCCCCGGTCGGTCAGCAACCGGGTCAGGCCCTCTCTGAGCAGCACCGAATCCTCGGCGATGACCACCCGCACCCTGTCCTCCACGATGTTCGGCCCCCCAGAGCCCGATGCCGCCCGTCCGCAGCCCACATCGGCTCCGCCCACCCGTGCGACGGGTCCAGCATTTCAGGGTCGGGGAGTCTATGGGGCCGGGACCGGCTTCTTGACTGGACGATCGGGTGGTGAGGGAAAGATGGGGGGCCGGAGGCGACGGCCTCCGGCCCTGTCACGGCTCGCGGGGGCCGAGCCCCCGCGACGGTCACCGCACGTGCTCGCCCCGCCACGGCAGCTCGGCGGTCACCCGGGTCGGGCCGCCCACCGGCGAGTCCACCACCAGGATCCCGTCCACCGCGTCGAGCCGGTCCGCGAGCCCCGCCAGGCCGGACCCCTGGGCCACGTCTGCTCCGCCCACGCCGTTGTCCACGACCTGCAGCATCAGCCGGTTCTCCGTCCGCCACACCTCGACACCCGCCCATGTCGCCCGCGCGTGCTTGCTGACGTTCTGCAGCAGCTCCGACACCGTGAAGTAGGCGATCCCCTCGATCGCCGGAGCCGGCCGCTCCGCCAGGTCGACCTCGACCTGCACCGGCACCGTGCACCGCGACGCCACCGCCGACAGCGCCGCGTCCAGCCCCCGGTCCGTCAGCACCGCCGGATGGATCCCCCGGGCCAGGTCCCGCAGCTCCTGGAGCGCCGTCTTCACCTCGCCGTGCGCCTCGCCGACCATGCGCGCGGCCGCCCGCGGGTCCTCCTGGAGCTTCTCCTTCGCCAGCCCCAGATCCATGGCCAGCGCCACCAGCCGGGCCTGCGCCCCGTCGTGCAGATCCCGCTCGATGCGCCGCAGGTCGGCCGCCGCCGTGTCCACCACGACCCCCCGGTCCGACTCCAGCTCCACGACCCGCGAGACCAGCCGCGACGGCCCGAGCAGCCCGTGCACCATCAGCCGGTCCACCATCGTCAGCGCCCGCACGATCCACGGCGTGGCGATCGTGAACAGCAGCCCCACCAACGCCGTCACCGTGATCTCGAACGGGTTGTCCAGGTAGATCCGGTGCGCCTCGTCGCCGTACAGCTGCACCCCGTCCTGCCCCGCGTACATCGGGAACACCCAGAACCACAGCGGATACGTCAGCAACGCCCAGCCCAGCGCCCACACGTTCACGGCGACAACGAACGAGAACACCGCCCAGGGCAGATGCAGCACCGCGTACAGCAGCGCCCGCCACGAGGCGCCGCTCTTGAGGACGGCCCCCATCCACGCCATCATGCCCGGCTTGCGCATCCGCAGCGGCTCCGGCTCGGCCACCTCCAGGCCCAGCAGCCCCCGCGCCCGCATCCGCTCCAACGCCCCGAAGCCCCGGCACCCGGCCAGCCCCGCCGCCAGCACCGGCACACCGAGGAAGGTGATCAGCAGTCCCGCGCCCAGCGACACCATCGTGACCGCGTAGGTGAACAGCAGGATGCTGATCGGCAGGCTGAGCAGCACGTGGGTGAGCTCCAGCCAGGTTCGGCCCTCGACCGGCGCCCGCAGCACGGCCGGCACCCGGTGCCGCCGTTCGGTGCTCCCGGGGAAGCCCGACCCGCTGTCGAGCCCGTATCCCTGTCCGTACTCCGTGGCCATCGGCGTCGTCCTTCTCCTCGTCCCGCGGCTGTGCTCCCGTACCTCCACCCTGCTCCGCCGCAGGTCGACGGACCATGGAGTCCGTCGGCGTCTCGAACGGGGGGTTTTCCCTACCTCGGGGTCGCTGCCCCGGGGGCCCACTTCTTCCGGGGACCCCTGCCCCGGGGGCCCTGCCAGGGGGCCCTGCCAGGGAGCCCTGTCCAGGGGCTCCAGGGGCTCCAGGGCCACTTCCCCGGGGCCCCTGCCCAGGGGTTCCCGGCCCCTATCCCGTGGCCCCGGACCGGTCACGCCATGGCAGTTCCGCCGTGACGGTCGTCGGACCGCCCTCGGGGGACTCCAGGACGAACAGCCCGTCCACGGCGTCCAGCCGCTCCGCCAGGCCCTTCATCCCCGTACCGCCGTCGAGGCTCGCGCCCCCCTGACCGTCGTCCCACACCTGAATGAGCAACCGGGTGTCGGTCCGCCACACATCCACCGACGCCGACCTGGCCCGGCTGTGCTTGCTGACGTTCTGCAGCAGCTCCGAGACGGTGAAGTAGGCGATGCCCTCGATGGCCGCGGCCGGCCGCTCCGGCAGATCGACCGTCACCTTCACCGGGACAGTGCAGCGCGAGGCGACCGAGGACAGCGCCGCGTCCAGACCGCGGTCGGTCAGGACCGCCGGATGGATGCCACGCGCCAGATCCCGCAACTCCTGGAGCGCGAGCTTCACCTCGCCGTGCGCCTCCTCGACCATCGCCGCCGCGGCGTCCGGATCCTCCAGCACCTTCTCCTTGGCCAGGCCCAGCCCCATGGCCAGATTCACCAGCCGCGCCTGCGCCCCGTCGTGCAGATCCCGCTCGATGCGCCGCAGGTCCGCCGCGGCCGTGTCCACCACGACCCCCCGGTCCGACTCCAGCTCCGCGATCCGCCGCTCCAGCTCGTCGGAGGGCGACAGCAGCGCCCGCACCATGGCCCGGTCGGCGTTGGTCAGCCCCCGGGCGATGAACGGCAGCACCGGCCACAGCACGAACAGCGAGGCCAGCGTGACCGTGAAGGTCAGCACCCCCCACGGCAGCCGCACGAACTCGTACAGCGCCGTACGCCAGCCCACCGGATCCTTCAGCTGCATCCACAAACGCTGGAAGAAGCCGCCCCCACCCCGCATCCGCAGCCGGCTCGGCTCCTCGATCCGCACCCCGAGCAGCGCCCGGGCCCGCGCCCGCTCCATCCTGCCCAACTGCCGCGCCCCCGCGAGCCCCGCCGCGAGCAGCGGAAACCCGATCACCGTGACGGTCAGCCCGAAACCGGTGGAGAACACCGTCACCACATAGGTGAAACCGAGCAGCGCGACCGGCAGGTTGGCCAGCAGATGCGCGATCTCCTTCCAGGTGTGCCGGTCGTAGGCGAACCGGGCCGGCGGCGGACGGTCGTCCTGCCCTGCGGCCCCCCGGGCCGCCGTCGTCCCCGCGGACGTGATGCGTTCGGTCATATGCGTTAGCGTGCCCGGCGCCGGGCGACGGCGCCATGAGGTGGACCGCCAGGATCAACTGAGGAAAACCCCACCCTCGCGTGCCGGGCCCGTGACGGGCTGCTTACCCTGCCTTTATCAGGGCCTAGACTCCCGTGCGTACAGATCGTCGAACGGCGGCGCCCCCGTGAGCCGCGGCGACGTCACAGCGACGTCGCATGATCCAGGTCCGAAACTGGTCCGAATTCTGAGGGAGCGAGGGACGGACGTGCCGGAACCGACCGTCGTCACCACGACCGTCGTCGCGGCGGACTACTTCCAGTCCTATTCGGTCGTCGGACTGCTCGCCGTCGTCGGTGTGCTGTTCGTCGCCGTCGCCTTCGGCGCCGGCCGCCTGCTGCGGCCCGTGGTCCCCACCCCCGAGAAGCTCCTGACGTACGAGTGCGGCGTCGACCCCGTCGGTGAGGGCTGGGCCCACACCCAGGTCCGCTACTACGTCTACGCCTTCCTCTATGTGATCTTCGCCGTCGACTCGATCTTCCTCTTTCCCTGGGCGACCGTCTTCGCCGCCCCCGGCTACGGCGCGGCGACCCTGGTCGAGATGTTCATCTTCCTCGGCTTCCTGGCCGTCGGCCTGCTCTACGCATACAAGAAGGGCGTCCTGGCATGGACGTGAACCCCTCGGTGTCCGAGCCCGTTCTGCTGCCCGAGCCCAAGCGGCTTGGCGCCCTGGCCCGACTCGCCCCCGAGCCGATGAAGGTCATCCTCAACTGGGGCCGCCGCTACTCGCTCTGGGTCTTCAACTTCGGCCTCGCCTGCTGCGCGATCGAGTTCATCGCCGCGTCGATGGCCCGCCACGACTTCATCCGCCTCGGCGTCATCCCGTTCGCCCCGGGCCCGCGCCAGGCCGACCTGATGGTCGTCTCCGGCACCGTCACCGACAAGATGGCCCCGGCCGTCAAACGCCTCTACGAGCAGATGCCCGAACCGAAGTACGTCATCTCCTTCGGCGCGTGCAGCAACTGCGGCGGCCCCTACTGGGACTCCTACTCCGTCACCAAGGGCGTCGACCAGATCATCCCCGTCGACGTCTACGTCCCCGGCTGCCCGCCCCGCCCCGAGGCCCTGCTCCAGGGCATCCTCAAGCTCCAGGAGAAGATCGCCCGCGAGTCGCTCGGGGACCGCTACGGCAGCAAGACCGGGCGCCCCTCGGCGGCCGCACTGCAAAGCGGCCTGGTACAGCCCCCGCCCCCGGCACCGACCGCCGACTCGGCCTCGACCCCGGGCGCCGACCCGGCCTCCACCCCGGACTCGGAATCGGGACCTGCCCGTGACACTGGCCCGGGCTCCGACTCGACGCCGGGGGAGGGACGATGACCGCGGTCGGCTGGCTGCCCGCCGACGCCGAGGAACTCTTCGGCCCCGACGCCACAGCCGAGGAGTCCTACGAGGTCCTGACCGTCGACGTACCTCCGGCCACCTGGATCACCGCCCTGGAGACCGCCCGCGACCGTCTCGGCTGCACCTACTTCGACTGGCTGAGCGCGGTTGACGAACCGGGCGCGGGCTTCCGCGTCACCGCCCACGTCGCAGCCCTGGCCCCCCTCCGTCGCCTCCTCCTCCGTACCACGGTCCCGCACGAGGCTCCCGCCCTGCCCTCCGCCGTCGGCGTCTACGCCGGTACCGCCTGGCACGAACGCGAGACGCACGAAATGTTCGGCATCACCTTCGACGGCCACCCGGCGCTGGACCACCTCCTTCTCCCCGAGAACTTCGAAGGCCACCCCCTGCGCAAGGACTTCGTCCTGGCCGCCCGCGTAGCCAAGGCCTGGCCCGGTGCGAAGGAACCGGGCGAGTCGGAGCACGGCGGCCCCAAGCGCCGCCAGATGCTCCCTCCCGGCGTCCCCGACCCCAACGAATGGGGCCCCCTCAAGGGCCAACTCCCGCCCGCCCCCACCCGAGGCGCCGGCCGCACAGCAGGCGACCGCCCCACCCGAGGCACAGCCCGCCCCGCAGGCGAACGCCCAGCACGCCGAACACGCTCGGTGTCGCAAGGCTCCGCGAGCCAGTCCGCGGCCGACAGCGCGCGCACCCCGCCGGTCCGTGAGGAACCGCCGACCGGTGATGCGGGAGCTCCAGCGGGTGGTGCGGGAGCCCCGGCGGGTGGTGCGGTGGCTACGGCGGGTGGTGCGGGGGTTCCAGCCGGTGGTACGGGCACTCCGGCCGGTCCGCGTCGGACGCGTTCTGCCGCCGAGGGCTCGGCGAGCCAGTCCACGCCGGGTGAGTCGACGCCTCCGGCTGCGGCGGGCCCCCGGCGCAACCGCTCGGCGTCGCAGGGATCGGCGAGTCAGCAGCGCGGCGGTTCCGCGCCCCCGACCTCCGACGCCCCCTGGCACCACGCCCGCCCGGCCTTCGACGAACAGTCCTCGCGAACGCCTGAGAACCCGGCCCCACCGGAGCCCTCGGGCACACCCGAGAAGCAGGTATCCAAGGACGCCCCGGAGACTCGGGACCCGGCGAACTCAGAGGGCCCCGAAAGCCCAGATAACGCGGATGACGCGGATAACGCGGATAACGCAGACAACCCCGAGGACCCCGCAGGAGGCCCGCAGTGAACGACGTGCTCGACGTCGCCCTGCGACTCCTGATCGTCTTCGTCGTCTTCCTCACCCTCCCTCTGGTCATTGGGCAGACCGAACACAAGGTGATGGCCCACATGCAGGGCCGCCTCGGTCCCATGTACGCCGGCGGCTTCCACGGCTGGGCCCAGCTGATCGCCGACGGCGTGAAGTTCGCGCAGAAGGAAGACGTCGTCCCCGCGGGCGCCGACCGCCGCATCTTCCAACTCGCCCCCGCCGTCGCCCTCCTGCCGTACCTCCTCGTCCTGCTCGCCATTCCCGTCGGTCCCGGTGAGGGCGCCGTCGGTCAGGTCATCGACGCGGGCGTCTTCTTCGTCCTGGCCGTCATGGGCGTCGGCGTCCTCGGCTCGCTCATGGCCGGCTGGGCGTCCGCGAACAAGTTCTCCCTCCTCGGCGGCCTGCGCACCGCCGCTCAGCTCCTCGCCTACGAGCTGCCGATGCTGCTGACCGCCGCCTCCGTGGCGATGGCGGCCGGCACCGTCTCCCTCCCCGGCATCCTCGACGCCTTCGAGTGGTGGTGGCTGCCCTGGCAGATCGTCGGCGCGATCGTGTTCTTCGTGGCCGGCCTCGCCGAACTCCAGCGTCCGCCCTTCGACATGCCCGTCGCCGACTCCGAGATCATCTTCGGTGCCTACACGGAGTACACCGGCCTTCGCTTCGCTCTCTTCCTCCTCGCCGAGTACGCCGGAATCGTCGTCCTGTGCGGCCTCACCACCGTTCTCTTCCTAGGCGGCTGGCACGGCCCCTGGGGTGCCGACGGACTCGGCTGGGTCTGGACCCTGTTGAAGACCGCCGTCCTCGCCTTCCTCGTGATCTGGCTGCGCGTCACCTACCCCCGCCTGCGCGAGGACCAGCTCCAGAAGCTTGCCTGGACCCTCCTCGTCCCCCTCTCCCTCGCTCAGATCGCCCTCACCGGCGTCGTCAAGGTGGTGATCCAGTAACCATGGCCCCCCTTCCCGGCAGTGGCCTCGCCAAGGGCCTGGCCGTCACCCTCCGCACGATGACGAAGAAGTCCGTCACCGCGCAGTACCCCGACGCCCAGCCCGACCTCCCGCCCCGCACCCGCGGTGTGATCGGCCTGTTCGAGGAGAACTGCACGGTCTGCATGCTGTGCGCCCGCGAGTGTCCTGACTGGTGCATCTACATCGACTCCCACAAGGAGACGGTCCCGGCGGCGACCCCGGGCGGCCGTGAGCGCAGCCGTAACGTCCTCGACCGCTTCGCCATCGACTTCTCCCTGTGCATGTACTGCGGTATCTGCATCGAGGTCTGTCCTTTCGACGCCCTGTTCTGGTCCCCTGAGTTCGAGTACGCCGAGACCGACATCCGCGACCTCACGCACGAGCGCGACAAGCTCCGCGAGTGGATGTGGACCGTCCCGGCCCCGCCGGCCCTCGACCTCGGCGCGGAGGAACCGAAGGAACTCGCCGCCGCCCGCAAGACCGCCGACAAACTCGCCGCCCAGCAGGCCCCACCGGCCACCGAGCCCCACGCCGACGAGCAGGCCCGCGCCGCCGAGCAGCCCACCCGTCCCCAGGGCGACTCCAAGCAGCAGACCGACCAGCCGAGGCCGGGCCGCACCGAGCCACGCAACGCGACTCCCGACCAGCCGAAGCCCGATCAGTCGAAGCCTGATCAGCCGACTCCCGACCAGTCGAAGCCCGATCAGTCGAAGTTCGGGCAGGAGGGCTCACCATGACCCTCGCCATGAGCTCCGCTCTTCTCGCGACGGCCCCGGCCCCCGGCGCCGGCGCCGGAAGCCACGGTTTCCTCTCCCCGACCGGAGTCGAGATCGCCTTTCTCCTGGTCGGCCTGGTGACCTTCGGCGCCGCCCTCGTCACCGTCACCACCCGGCAGCTGGTGCACGCCGCCCTGTGGCTGGTGGTCACCCTCGGCGGTCTCGCCGTCGAATACCTCCTGCTCACCGCCGAGTTCATCGCGTGGGTGCAGGTTCTCATCTATGTCGGTTCCGTCGTTGTCCTCCTCCTTTTCGGTCTGATGCTCACCAGAGCCCCCATCGGCCGCTCCCCGGACGCCGATTCCGGCAACCGCTGGGCCGCCCTCGCCGTGGCCGTCGCCGCTGCCGCCGCCCTGGTCTGGGTCGTCGTCGACGCGTTCCGCACGACCTGGATCGACCTGGACGGCCCCGCCGCCGGCTCCACCGAGGCCACCGGCGCCAGCCTCTTCCAGAACTGGGTCCTGCCCTTCGAGGCCCTCTCCGTCCTCCTCCTCGCCGCCCTGGTCGGTGCGATCGTCCTGTCCCGCAAGGCCAAGGCGGATTCGAGCTCTCCCTCCATGAACGCTCCGGCTGTCACCGAGAGTTCCCGAACGGTCGCAGAAAGTTCGGAAAGGTCCGAGCAGCAGGAAGGTGGCCGCTGATGCACCTCGCCTATCCCGCCGTGCTCTCCGCGCTCCTGTTCTGCACAGGCCTGTACGGCGTCCTCGCCCGCCGCAACGCGATCCTGGTCCTGATGTCGGTCGAGCTGATGCTCAACGCCGTCAACCTCAACCTGGTCGCCTTCGACGTCTGGCTCAGCAGGACCGCCGAGGAGACCCTCCACTCCGGCCAGGCCCTCACCCTGTTCACCATCGCCATCGCGGCAGCCGAGATCGGCATCGGCCTGGCGATCGTCCTCGCCGTCCACCGCAACCGCGGCACCGCGGACATCGACAAACTCCGCGACACCTCCGAGCGGCACGACCCCGACGACCCCGACGACGCCCGCACGCCCGGGCAGTCCGACGAGGCCCAGAAGGCTGAGGCCACCGCGTGACCACGACCACCCTCGCCGTCCTCGTCCCCCTCCTTCCGTTCCTCGGCGCCGTCGCCGGCCTGCTCCTCGGCCGCACGGCACCCGGGTTCGTCCGTCCGCTCGCCGTCCTGCCGACGCTCACCTCCCTGGTGCTCGCCGCGCTGGTCGCCGTACGCCAGGGCGGCGGCGCGGCCGTTGACTCGGCCACGGAACTCACCCCCACCGGCTCGGTGCCGATCGAGCTCGCCCTGCACATCGACGGCTTCGCCGCGCTCGTCGCCGTCCTGGTCGGCCTGGTCGCCTCCTGCGTGCAGATCTACTCGACGGGCTATCTGCGCGACGACCCGCGCTACCCCTCCTACGCCGCGCTCGTTTCCCTGTTCACCTCCGCGATGTTCCTGGTCGTCTACTCCGGCGACCTGATCGTGCTGCTGGTCGGCTGGGAAGTCATGGGCATCTGCTCCTACTTCCTTGTCGGTCACTACTGGGAGACCCCGGAGGCCCGCGCCGCCTCCCTCAAGGCGTTCCTGGTGACCAAACTCGGCGACGTCCCCTTCCTCATCGGCCTGTTCGCCCTGGCCACCGACGCCGGATCGTTCCGTGTCACCCGGATCCTCGGCACCGTCGCGAGCGGCGGACTCGAGCACCCGACGCTGATCGCCCTGCTGCTCCTCGCCGGTGTGGCGGGCAAGTCCGCGCAGTTCCCGCTGCACACCTGGCTCCCCGACGCGATGGCCGGCCCGACCCCCGTCTCCGCGCTGATCCACGCGGCGACGATGGTCGCCGCCGGTGTCTACTTCATCGCCCGGCTCCTTCCGGTCTTCGAGACCTCCCAGGCCGCGATGGTCGTCCTCGCCGTCATGGCCGCCGTGACGATGACCGGCTCGGCGCTCGCCGCGCTCGCCCAGGACGACATCAAGCGCGTCCTCGCCTACTCGACGATCGGGCAGCTCGGCTACATGACCGGCGCCCTCGCCGTCGGCGACCGCGGGGCCGCTGTCTTCCACCTCCTGTCCCACGGCGCCTTCAAGGCGCTGCTGTTCCTCGCGGCCGGCGTGATCATCCACGCCGCCGGCACCAACTCGCTCGCCGCCATGTCCCGCATGCGGAACCTGCGCGACCGCGTCCCCGACGCCTACTGGACGATGACCGTCGCGCTGCTCGCCCTCGCCGCCATCCCGCCGTTCAGCGGCTTCTTCTCCAAGGAAGCCGTCCTCGGCGTCGCCGAGCACGTGGTCACCGGCCACACCGAGCACGCCCCTGCCGCGGCGGGCTGGATCGTCCTCGTCGCCGGTCTCGTCGCCGCCGTACTCACCGCCGCCTACGCGATGCGCCTGTGGCTGCTGGCCTTCCGGGGCCGGGGCGTCGAAGCCCCCGACCACGGCCGGCAGCCCCTGACGATGACCGTCGTGCTGTGGGTGCTGGCCATCCCCTCCCTGGCCCTCGGCGGATTCGCGTTCCGCCTGCTGCCCGACTGGTTCGACGGCCGCGACCTCGCGCCGACCCTGACCACCTCCGTGCTCGGCACGGGCGTGGCCCTGGTCGGCGGCATCGTCACCTACGCCGCCTGGCGGCACACCACCGCGCTCACCACCCGTGTTCCGCTCGGCGCCGTCGCGGCCCACCCGCAGGGTGACGCCGCCCAGGTCGAGGCGGAGGCCATCGCCACGCACGAGCCGGCCTACGGAGACATCGCCTACGCGCCCGACCCCGCCGACCCGGGGCGCCTGCTGCTCGGCCCCCTGCATCGGCACGCCGCCGCGGGCTTCCACCTGGACGCCGTGTACACGGCTCTCTTCGTCCGCCCCGTCCAGGCCGGAGCGAGTCTCGTCCGATTCCTCGACCGCGAGGTCGTCGAGACCTATGTCCGCGGCGCGGGTGCGCTGCCCCGCTGGCTCGGCGCCGCCGCACGACGCGCCCAGACCGGCAACGTCCAGACCTATGTGAGCGCGCTGCTCGCCGGCACCGTCGTCCTCGCGGTCGCCGTCGTCCTCGCCGCCACGGGAGCGTGAGCAGGCGTGATCGATATCAACGAGTCCGTGATGCAGTTCCTCCTGGCGTTCATCGTCGTCGGGCCGCTCCTCGGCGCCGCCGCCGCTCTCCTGCCGGCCCCGCCCGGGCTGAAGGGGACATCACCCGAGCAGGCCGTGCTCCGGCACGGCGTCACCGTCACCGGCGCGGTCCTCATCGCGGCGATCGTCCTCGCGCTCGGCTTCGACCACGACCAGCCGTCGAAGATGCAAGCCAGCACGGACATCAGCTGGATCCCCGCACTCGACGTGCGCATCCACCTCGGCATCGACGGCATCTCCCTCCCCCTCCTGGTCCTGACCGCGCTGCTGACCTTCCTCTGCGCGCTCTACTCGTACTTCAAGATGCCCGCGGGGCCGACTCCGAAGGCTTTCGTCGCCCTGCTGCTGGTGCTCGAGTCCGGCACACTCGCCACCTTCGCCGTCCTCGACCTGGTGCTGTTCTTCCTCGCCTTCGAGATGGTCCTCATCCCGATGTACTTCCTCATCGCCCGCTGGGGCGGCGAGGGCCGGAGCCAGGCCGCGTGGCGATTCATCCTGTACACGCTGCTCGGCTCCGTGGTCATGCTGCTCGGCCTGCTCCTGATCGGAATCAAGGCGGGCACGTTCGACATGGTGGCACTCGCCACTGACAACGGCCGGTCGCTGACCACATCCGTGCAGGTCATCGCCGTTCTGGCGATCGGGATCGGGCTCGCGGTGAAGACGCCGATGTGGCCGCTGCACAGCTGGCTGCCCGACGCCCACACCGCCGCCCCGACCGTCGGCTCGGTCCTGCTGGCCGGGGTCCTGCTGAAGATGGGTACGTACGGGTTCGTCCGGATCCTGCTCCCCATCGCGCCCGACGGGTTCCGCACCTTCGCGCCCTACCTCGCCGCCCTGGCCGTCGTCGGCATCATCTACGGATCGCTGGCCTGCCTGGCCCTCGCCAAGCAGGGCGCGAAGGGCGACCTCAAGCGCCTCATCGCGTACTCCTCCGTCGGCCACATGGGCTTCGTCCTGCTCGGCATCGCCACCATGACCCCGACCGGCGTGAACGGCGCCCTGTTCGCCAACATCGCCCACGGCCTCATCACCGGCCTGCTCTTCTTCCTGGTCGGCGCCCTGAAGGACCGCACCGGCACCACCGACCTCGACACCCTCGCCGAAGAGACCGGAGCCGCGCTCTACGGCAAGGCCCCGCGCCTCGGTGGCCTGCTCGCCTTCGCCGCCGTCGCCTCGCTCGGCCTGCCCGGCCTGGCCGGCTTCTGGGGGGAGATGCTGGCCCTGTTCGGCGCGTTCCAGCCTGCGGAGGGTCTCAGCCGCCCCGCCTTCCTCACCTTCATGGCTATCGGCGCGTTCGGCACCCTGCTGACCGCCGCGTACCTGCTGATCGTGGTCCGCCGCGTCTGCATGGGCGCGCTGCCCAAGGACACCCCGAAACTCGCCGACGTGCGCTCCTACGAGTTCGCGGCGTGGACCCCGCTCGTCGCCCTCACTGTCATCGCGGGCCTGTGGCCCAAGGCACTCCTCGGCCTGAGCGACCCGGCCGTCCAGCAGCTCCTCGCAGGAGGCACCCGATGAGCTCCCCGGCCCAGCCCCTGGCCGCCTCGCTGGTCCAGTCCGTCGACTGGCTCGCGATCGCCCCGCCCACCATCGTGGCCGTCGTCGGACTCGCCGTCCTGGTCGCCGACCTGTTCGTTGCCGAGCACCGCAAGGCGCTGCTGGGCTGGACGTCGGTGGCGGGCCTGGCCGCCGCCACGGCGATGCTCCTGCCCCTCCTGGACGGCGACCGCAGCACCTTCTGCCTGACCGGCGACGCCGCCGTATGCAGCTACACGGCCGACCGCTTCACCCTGGTCATCCAGTTCCTGGTCCTCGGCGGCGCCCTCCTCACCGCCCTTCTGTCGGTCACCACCCTGAAGGACGCCCGCAAAAACCTCCCCGAGGGCGAGTACTGGTTCCTGCTGCTGTCCTCCGCGGCCGGCGCCGCGCTCCTGCCCGCCTCCCGCGACCTCGCGACCCTGATCGTCGCCCTGGAGGTCGCCTCCCTGCCCGCCTTCGCGCTGGTCGGCCTCAAGTACGGCGACCGGAAGTCCTCCGAGGCGGCCCTGAAGTTCTTCCTCTCCTCCGTCACCGCGACCGCGGTCAGCCTCATGGGCATCAGCTTCGTGTACGCCACGACGGGCACCCTCTACCTCACCCAGGTCGCCGACCGCATCCAGAACGTCGACGGGCAGTTCCACACGCTCGCCCAGACCGGAGTCGTCCTCACCCTCATCGGATTCGCCTTCAAAACGGCCGCCGTGCCCTTCCACTTCTGGGTGCCCGACACCTACGTGGGCGCGCCCCTGCCGATCGCGGCCTACCTGTCGGTCATCGGCAAGGCGGTGGGCTTCAGCGGCCTGATCCTCGTCACCGTCGTAGCCCTCCCGTCGTACGCCGATGTGTGGGGCCCCGCACTGGCGGCCCTGGCCGCGCTCACCATGACCGTGGGCAACGTCGGAGCCCTCCGCCAGCAGGCCACGCGCGCGTACAGCGCGGTACGGCTGCTCGCCTGGTCTTCCGTCGGCCAGGCCGGCTACCTCCTGGTCCCGATCGCCGCCGCCGCGTACTCCGGGGACGCCGAGAAGTCGATCGGCTCCACCGTCGCCTACGCCCTGATGTACGCCGCCGTGAACCTCGGAGCCTTCGCCGTGGCGGCACTCGTCGGCAGGACGAAGGTCCTCAACCGGGTCGCCGACTACCGCGGCCTGTATGCCTCCAGCCCCCTGTCCGCGCTGCTCCTGGCGTTCTTCCTGCTGTGCCTGGCCGGGCTTCCGCCGGGCATCATCGGCCTCTTCGCCAAGGTCACCGTCTTCTCGGCCGCCGTCGACGCCGATCTCGGCTGGCTGGCCGTGATCATGGCCGTCAACGTCGTCATCGCGCTCTTCTACTACCTCCAGTGGACGGCCCTGCTCTTCCGCGCCCCCGACGGCGAACCCGAGAAGCACCGCGTTCCCGGCCCGGTCACCGCCGCGATCGCCCTGACCGGCGTCCTCGGCATCGCGCTGTCCGGCGCACCCCAGCTCGTCCTGCGCTTCACCGACACCGGGCTCTTCTGAACGGCCTGCCGCCGGGCTTTCAGCAACGGACCGGGCCCTCCAGGAACCGGCCGCTTACACCGCGCGCGCGTGGGGCACTCGCCCCCACGCGCGCGTGCCGCTTCCCGGCGCCGTCACCCGGACGGTCCACACCCGCCGCCGCACACGCAAGGGAACTAGAGCCTCCCGCCTGGCGTTGACCAGTACGGGAAGGTCCACTGGGACGTGAGACGCGGCACCAGTGGCACCGCAGACACAGCAAGCAAGGGTCCCCCCGCCGCACCACTAGGAGGGCGTACCGTGCACCGCCGGCACAACGGGCTCAGGACAGCGATCCTCCTGGGAGGACTGTCCGCACTCATCATCGTCATCGGCAGCTTCTTCGGCCGCATGGGGCTCGTCATCGCCGTCCTGGTAGCACTGGCCACCAACGCGTACGCGTACTGGAACAGCGACAAACTGGCACTGCGCGCCATGCGCGCCCGCCCGGTCAGCGAGTTCGAGGCCCCGGCGCTCTACCGCATGGTCCGCGAGCTCTCCACCCAGGCCCGCCAGCCCATGCCGCGCCTGTACATCTCCCCGACGGAAGCACCCAACGCCTTCGCCACCGGGCGCAACCCGCGCAACGCCGCAGTGTGCTGCACCGACGGCATCCTTCGCCTGCTGGACGAGCGCGAGCTGCGCGGCGTCATCGGCCACGAGCTGAGCCATGTCTACAACCGGGACATCCTCATCTCGTCCGTGGCAGGCGCCCTAGCCTCCGTCATCATGTTCCTGGTCAACTTCGCCTGGCTGATCCCCATCGGACGCTCGGACGACGATGACGGCCCCGGTCTGCTCGGCATGCTGCTGATCATGATCCTGGGCCCGCTCGCCGCCTCGCTCATCCAACTGGCCATCAGCCGCTCCCGGGAGTACCAGGCGGACGCCTCCGGTGCCCAGCTCACCGGCGACCCGCTCGCCCTCGCCAGCGCCCTGCGCAAGCTCGAACTGGGCACGAAACAGCTCCCGCTGCCGCCCGAGCCGCGCATCGAGACCGCCAGCCACATGATGATCGCCAACCCGTTTCGGCCCGGTCAGGGCCTCTCCAAGATGTTCTCCACACACCCGCCGATGGCGGAACGTATCGCCCGGCTCGAGAAGATGGCAGGTGGGAACCAGTGAGGACCATACTCAACGTCATATGGCTCGTCCTGAGCGGCTTCTGGCTGTTCCTCGCCTACATGCTCGCGGGCCTGCTGCTCTGCATCACGATCATCGGTATCCCGTTCGGCATCGCGGCCTTCCGCATCGGCGTCTACGCCCTGTGGCCCTTCGGGTACACGACGATCGAGCGACGTGACGCGGGTGCCCCGTCCTGCGTGGGCAACGTGCTGTGGCTGGTGCTGGCGGGCTGGTGGCTCGCCCTGGGCCACATCGCCACCGGCATCGCCCTGTGCGTCACCATCATCGGCATCCCGCTGGGCATCGCCAACTTCAAGCTCATTCCCGTGTCGTTGCTCCCGCTCGGCCGCGACATCGTGCGGACCGACGAACCGTTCGCGGTGCGCTGACGGAAGAGCGCAGGCCCTCCGGCCACGTCCCCTCTCTCCACAGGTCTCGGGTTATCCACAGGCCCGCCCGATTGTCAGTGGCGGTCTGCATCATGAACCCATGACCGCGATCGAGCAGTTGCCGACCCGTATGACGGCCAGGAACCACAACATTGGCCCGGAGACCACCATCTCGCGCTGCGCGTCTGCGGCGTCGGTGACAAGCGCCAAGAGAACCAGGTCACGAGGCTCGACGGCACTCGGTTCGAGAGGCTCCTGAAGGCCCGACCCGCCCTCCGCCCATCCATCCCTGGCCCCTTGCGCCCGTCCCCACCCCGGCCCGTAGCGAAGGGCCACCGTCGGTCCTACCCCGTCTCCGCCCCGCCCTTCATCCGCCCCCGCACGACGTACGCAACCGCCCCCACCGCCAGCACCCCCGCGCCCACGGCCACCGACACCCCGGGCAGCGAGAACGCCAGCACCACACACCCGACCAGCCCCACCACCGGCACCAGCCGCGCCGCCGGCGCCGAAGACAGTGTCCAGGCCGACGCGTTGGCGACGGCGTAGTACGCCAGCACACCGAAGGAGGAGAACCCGATCGCGCCGCGCACGTCCACCGTGGCGGCCAGGACCGCGACCACCGCACCCACGGCGAGCTCCGCCCGGTGCGGCACCTGAAACCGCGGATGCACGGCGGCCAGCGCCCCCGGCAGATGCCGATCCCGGGCCATGGCCAGCGTCGTCCGCGACACCCCGAGGATCAGCGCGAGCAGCGAGCCCGTCGCGGCCACGGCCGCACCGACCCGCACCACCGGCACCAGCGAGGGCACCCCGGCCGCCCGCACCGCGTCGGCCAGCGGCGCTGTCGCGTTCCCGAGACCGCCCGCCCCGAGTACCGAAAGGACGGCCACCGCCACACAGGCATACAGCACCAGCGTGATGCCCAGCGCCAGCGGGATCGCGCGCGGAATGGTGCGCGCCGGGTCCCGTACCTCCTCGCCGAGCGTCGCGATCCGCGCGTACCCGGCGAAGGCGAAGAACAGCAGGCCGGCTGCCTGGAGCACCCCGGCCGCCCCGCCCGGGGCCCCGATGTCCAGCCGCCCTGCATCAGCCTCACTCGACACCAGACAAGCCACCACCACGGAAGCGAGGAGAGCCAGGACCAGCGCCACGATCACCCGCGTCAGCCATGCGGACTTCTGGACGCCGCCGTAGTTCACCGCGGTCAGCGCCACCACGGCCGCGACCGCCACCGCGTGCGCCTGCTCGGGCCAGACGTATGTGCCCACGGTGAGCGCCATGGCCGCACAGGAGGCCGTCTTCCCGACCACGAACGACCAGCCGGCGAGATACCCCCAGAAATCCCCGAGCCGCTCCCGCCCGTACACATAGGTGCCGCCCGAGGCGGGATACAGGGCGGCGAGACGAGCCGACGACATGGCGTTGCAGTACGCGACCACGGCGGCGACGGCGAGCCCGAGGAGCAGTCCCGAGCCGGCGGCGTGGGCGGCCGGTGCGAGAGCGGCGAAGACACCGGCCCCCACCATCGAGCCGAGTCCGATGACGACTGCGTCACCCACGCCGAGGGTGCGGCGCAGCCCGGGACCTGAGGTTGACATGCGTCGCACCCTACTGATCACTGCAACCGGCAGACGCTGGCCGGACGTCCTCCCCACCAATACGGCGTGAACGCGCGGGGCGAAGAGGCCGCGCTCGGAGCGCCCGACGTACGACGCACGAGCCTGGTCTGGCCGAAAGCAAGATCACATGCCGGGACCGTGCGGGCACAGCATGAAAGGGCAGGTTCACGGTATGACCATCATCAGCTGGATCATTCTGGGACTGTTGGCCGGAGCCATCGCGAAGTTCCTGCTGCCGGGGCGCGACCCGGGCGGCCTCATCGGCACCACCCTGATCGGCATCGCGGGCGCGTTCATCGGCGGCTGGATATCGGCTCGCTGGATGGACCACCCGATCACCAAGGGCTTCTACGACGGTGCGACCTGGGCAGCGGCGATCGGCGGATCCCTCGTCCTGCTGATCGCCTACCGGCTGCTGTTCGGAAACTCCCGCGACTGAGGGCGCCACGGACCGGTCGAGCCACGGACCGGTCGAGCGCCCGAACCATGGGCGGGTCGAGCCACGGACTGGTCGAGCCATGGGCGGGGCAGCCTCAGATTGGCCGAGCCACCAGTCGTGCCGGGAGCCGCAAACAGCCGAGAAGGGTGGGCACCGGCGGCACCCACCCTTCCTGATATCCGTACGGACCGCGGGAGACCGACGACCGGCCAGACCTACCGGTAGTTACCGGCCAGACCTACCGGTAGTTCACGAACTGCAGGGCGAAGTCGAAGTCCTTGCCCTTCAGCAGGGCGATGACGGCCTGCAGATCGTCACGGTTCTTGGAGCTGACCCGCAGCTCCTCGCCCTGCACCTGCGCCTTCACGCCCTTGGGGCCCTCGTCGCGGATGGTCTTCGCGACCTTCTTGGCGTTCTCCTGGGAGATGCCCTCCTTGATCGACGAGAAGATCTTGTACTCCTTGCCGGAGAGCTGAGGCTCGCCCGCGTCCAGAGCCTTCAGCGAGATGCCCCGCTTGATCAGCTTGGACTGGAAGACGTCGAGGATGGCCTTCACCCGGTCCTCGGAGTTCGCCTCCATGAGGATCTGGTCACCGGACCACGAGATCGAGGCACCCACGCCCTTGAAGTCGTAGCGCTGCGAGATCTCCTTGGCGGCCTGGTTGAGTGCGTTGTCGACCTCCTGCCGCTCGACCTTCGAGACGATGTCGAAACTGGAGTCGGCCATGTCCTGTGGCTCCTTGTATCGGGGTGCGTATCGTGCGTACCGGCGTATGAGGGCGGTCGCAGGGCCCGTTCAGGTCCCGGGCCGCATCCGGCAAGCCTAGTCACCCGTGGCCCTCCGAGCGCCGATCAACCGGGTGGCGGAGCACCCCTCCGCATCAGGTATTGTTTACGTCGTTGCCACGGAGCGCCGCGGAAAGCGGCTCGACGGGCAGCAACCCCCGGCGGTGTGCCCGAGCGGCCAAAGGGAGCAGACTGTAAATCTGCCGGCTCAGCCTTCCCAGGTTCGAATCCTGGCGCCGCCACACTGGGGAAGACCCCCTCCGAACTGCGGAAACGCAGAGCGGAGGGGGTCTCTTCGTTGCGTTCAGGGTGCTGTCCGGGTGGGCTCGAAGATCGCCGACTGTCTCCGCGCACAGTCCATCGAGTCCCCAGTTCGGACCGCAGCGGGCTTCCGTGACGAAGGTCATAAAGGGCTGCCCGGCCCTCGGCTCAGCCCTCGATCCTCGCGCCCACCCCACGAACCCTCGCGGCCGGGTGAGGTGCCCTGTCGTCCCCCTCCCCCTCACGGCACCGGCCCAGCCCGGCCTGACCGACGACCGGCCGCCTCGGAGACCGGCTTGTGCCGTTACTCCGAATGAACCGCTGGGCGCGGCAACAGGCAAGGGAATTACTAGCGTGTTCCGTGCGACACGCAGAGCGAGGAAGGCGTGACGCAGTGAGCGGTACGCCGAGAAAAGAAGGGGGAATGAATGATCGGGATAGGCAGGGCCGCGCTCGCCCTGGGGGTCACCCTTTTCGCCTCTGCCGAATTGCCCCTGCCTCTGCCCCTGCCCCTGCCCGCGCCCGAACCCGGGCTGGTCCGGCCCTGGGACAGCCACACCCGTCCGGACCAGGTCCGTGCCGATACGGCAGCCGGTGTCGTCGACGCCGTCAACCGGCAGCGCGCCCGGGCCGATTGCAGACCACTGCGGCTCCGCAGCGCACTCAACCGCGCTGCCCAGAGGCACAGTGCCGACATGGCCCGTGAGCAGCGCCTCACCCACACCGGCAGTGACGGCAGCAGTCCGGCCGCCCGGATGCGGGACGCCGGATACCACCCCGGTTACATCGCCGAGAGCATCGCCGCCGGCCCCGGCACCCCCGAGTCCGTCGTACGCACCTGGATCGACAGTCCCGAGCACCGGGACATCATCCTGACCTGCCGTTACATCCACGCGGGCGTCGGCGTCGCGAACGGCCGCGGGGGGCCCTGGTGGACGTTGGACCTGGCCACCGGTTACTGAGCCGCAGCAGCGCCTCTCTCATAAGAGAAGAGAGGGAATGAGAAAGGCAAGGAGTCATCAACTCACCAACTCCTCGCCACTCTCAACCTATAGCGCATGGGGGGTCTTGCGGCAAGGCCCCCGTTGTGCCGCAGAATTCTCCGACCTGAAGCCAGGAACAGGCGAAAGCGGGGGTCTGTCTTGATTGATGTGATCATTGCCGGCGGTGGTCCGACCGGAATGATGCTGGCCGGAGAACTGCGGCTGCACGGCGTCGACGTGCTCGTAGTGGAAAGGGACGCGGAGCCGCCTCCGAACGTCCGCGCGCTCGGTCTCCACGTACGCAGCATCGAGGTGCTGGACCAGCGTGGCCTGCTGGAGCGGTTCCTCGCCGAGGGCAAGACGCATCCGATCGGCGGTTTCGCCGGTCTCACCAAGCCGCAACCCGACGGGCTGGACACCACACACGGCTACGTCCTCGGCATCCCGCAGCCCGCCACAGACCGTCTCCTGGCCGAGCACGCCGCCGATCTCGGCACGGAGATCCGCCGCGGCCGCGCACTCGTCGGGCTGAGCCAGGACGGCGACGGTGTGACCGCCGAACTGACCGACGGCACGCGGCTGCGCTCCCGCTACCTCGTCGGTTGCGACGGCGGCCGCAGCACGGTGCGCAAGCTGCTCGGGATCGGCTTCCCCGGCGAGCCTTCCAGGGTCGAGACGCTGCTGGGCGAGATGGAGTTGACCGCGTCGCCGCAGGAGCTGACGGCCGTGATGGCCGAGGTCCGCAAGACCCAGTTCCGGTTCGGGGCCATGCCGTTGGGGAACGGGGTGCACCGGGTCATCGTGCCCGCCGAGGGAGTTGCCGAGGACCGCACGGTTCCGCCGACCCTCGACGAGTTCAAGCAGCAACTGCGCGCGTTCGCCGGCACCGACTTCGGCGTGCACTCCCCGCGCTGGCTCTCCCGTTTCGGCGACGCCACCCGGCTGGCCGAGCGCTACCGCGTGGACCGGGTGCTGCTGGCCGGCGACGCCGCGCACATCCACCCGCCGACCGGCGGGCAGGGGCTCAACCTCGGTATCCAGGACGCGTTCAACCTCGGCTGGAAGCTGGCCGCCGAGCTGCGCGGCTGGGCACCGGACGACCTGCTGGACAGCTACCACGACGAACGCCATCCGGTGGCCGCCGCCGTGCTGGACAACACCCGTGCACAGATGCAGCTGTTGTCGCCCGAACCAGGACCGCAGGCCGTGCGCCGGCTGCTGGCGGAGCTGATGGACTTCGAGGAGGTGAACCGGCACCTGATCGAGAAGATCACCGCGATCGACGTCCGCTACGACTTCGGGGACGGCCACGAACTGCTCGGCCGGAGGCTGCGGGACGTGCGGTTGCGACAGCGAGGCCGCCTCTACGAGCGGATGCGCGGCGGCCGTGGACTGCTGCTCGACCAGACCGGCGGCGGACTCTCGGTGGCGGGCTGGGCGGACCGGATCGACCACGTCGTGGACGTCAGCGACGAGCTCGACGTTCCTGCTGTGCTGCTGCGGCCGGACGGCCACGTGGCCTGGGTCGGCGAGAACCAGCAGGACCTGCTCGACCGGCTGCCGCGATGGTTCGGAACGGCAACCGGCCACACCGACCACTCCGAGCGCAAAAGTCACACCGAGCACACCGAGCACACCGGCCGCACCGGCTGAGCGATCCGTGAACGGCCGACGGGCGCAGGGGGCGCGGGGCGGAGCACCCCACCCACCCCCTCCGCCCCACCCCGCCCCTACTCCCCGACGTGGGCGAGTTCGATGTCGTGGCCGTTCACGCCCCGCCGTGGCCCCGGCCGCGCCGATCTCGACGACCTGGGCCGGCGGCCGGTGCTTGGGGGAGTTGCCCGCGAGGGTCACGGGCCCCGGCCCGAGGTCGGTGACCGTGAACTCGCCCAGCGAGATCAACGTCACCGCGGCCCCGCCGACGGCGGCCCGGTCGGCCCCCAGCACACGGCCCCGCACGGGAATCCCGCCCCGGGCCGCCGACTGATTGAGTGAAGCCACTGAAAGGGAGCCCTCCGCAGGGGAGAGGCATGTCCGGCCCACCCGCGCGGCACACTTGCCCCATGTCCTCCCGCCGCAGAGTCTGCCCCGAGTGCCGCCGCGAGATCGCCGTCGTCGCCGGGCGGTACGCGCGCCACGACCCGCCCGGCGCCCGCGAGCACGGTGAACTCACCTCGTGCCCGGGCTCCCGCCGCCAGGCCCGCCCTGGCCCCGAACAACCCTCACTGGACGGCTACACGGTCCCGGACTTCCCTGGCCAGCTACCCCTGTTCTAGGCAGGCCCTGACGAGACGGCCGGGCAGACCGACGCCAGCAGCCCACCCCGAACGCCATCGAAGTCGTCAGTACCCGCCCCGAAGTCCTCAGTTCCCCGCCACCGACTTCACCGCCACCGAAACCGGCGCGGGCCCGCTGATCAGCTCCAGCGTGAGTCCGGCCGTCGCGGACGTGTCCACCAGCTCCGCCAGTACGGCGGCCACGTCGTCGCGCGGGATCGGGCCGCGGCCCGTACGAGCCTCCAGACGGACGAGACCGGTACCGGCGTCGTCGGTGAGCCGGCCGGGCCGCAGGACCGTCCAGTCCAGGGCGTCGAGCCCGCGCACATACGCGTCCGCCTCGCCCTTGGCGCGCAGATACACGTCGAAGATCTCGTCCCCCTGATGGCGCGGATCGGCGCCCATGGACGACACGATCACGAAGCGCCGTACGCCCGCCTTCACCGCCGCGTCCGCGAAGAGGACCGCCGCGGTCTTGTCCACCGTGTCCTTGCGGGCCACCCCGCTGCCCGGGCCCGCGCCCGCCGCGAAGACCGCCGCGTCGGCGCCCCTGAGCCGCTCCGCGACCTCGTCCACGGACGCCGACTCCAGGTCGAGCACGATCGGTTCGGCACCGGCCTGCCGCAGATCGTCGGCCTGTTCGGCCTTGCGGATGATCCCCGCGACCTCGTCCCCGCGCGCGGCGAGCAGCCGCTCGAGCCGCAACGCGATCTGACCATGACCACCAGCGATGACAATGCGCATGCCTTCGACCGTACGCCCGGACAGCACTGCCCGCCGCACGACTTCACCCACACCACCCACACCACCCCGACACCTCCGCACATCCCCCGGCCCTCAGCCCCGGCCTCAGCCCCGGCCTCAGCCCCGGCCCTCAGCCCCCACCCACGCCCCACGCGCCCCACCCACGTCCGATGCGCCCCCACTCACACCCCACGCCCCACGCTCCCCCGCCCCCGCCCGCTCCCCCGCTCTACGGCACATCCCCCCGCCCCTGCCGCGGCAGCCCCAACTCCGCCGAAGCCACCGAGGTCCCCGAAGTAGCGGAAGCAGACGAACGCGCCGAACCCCCCGAACCCGCCGAACCTGCCGAACCCGCAGAACTGCAGTACTCCCGCACCGCGCTGGTCCGCGCCACCACGCGCCCCCGGTGTACAACGATCCGGCTGTAGGCCAGTGACAGCACCCCCGAGAGCCGCTCCCCGCGCACCGCGAGCAACTCGGCCGGGAATCCCGCCTCCACCCGCACCTCGGGCAGCCCCAGCACCTCCCGCGCCGACGTGCTCACGGCGTCGTAGGCCTCCTCGGGCGGCAAGCCGTAGCGCGAGGCCAGCAGGAAGGCCGCCTCCAGCGGGTCGCCACGCCCCACCGGGTTGGACACGTCCCGCAGCGCACCGCTCCCGGCGGCCACCCGCACCCCGGCCGCGCGCAGCAGCCGTACCGGAGCCGCTCCCCGCCGGTCGGCGCCGCCGCAGCCGCCCTGTGGCAGGCACACCACCGCCACTCCGGCGGCAGCGAGTTGATCGGCAGTCCGCGAGGCCACCTCGGTGGGCAGCCGGCCGAGGTCGCCGCACGGGCTGAGGGTCACGCCGGGGCGCAGGCCGCCCGCCATCGCCGCCAGCCGGGCCAGCCGGGCCGGATCGCCGGCGTCCGTGTGCAGGTCGACCGGGCAGCCGTGCTCGGAGGCCAGCTCCAGGACCGCTTCCACGTACCCCGTCGGATCAGGGTCGAGGTCCGGCCGGCCGCCCACCACCGAGGCGCCCATCTTCACCGCGTCCCGCAGCATCGCCAGTCCGTCGGCGCCCGCGACCCCGGTCAGCACCCGGGGCATCGCCACCGTCGTCAGCTCGGCGAGCCCGCGCAGGGCACGGCGCGCCTGCAGTACGGCCGTCAGCGCGCCCAGCCCCTGGACGTCGCCCACGCGCACGTGCGCCCGCATCGAGGTCGCCCCGTGTCCGAGCTGGAGCAGCGCGGCCTCCGTCGCCCGGCGCTGCACGTCCTGCGGTTCGTGGGAGGCGGGGCCTTCGGAGTCGGCCGACAGGGCCGTGTCGGCATGGGCGTGCGGCTCGGCGGGGGCCGGCAGCAGCAGGTAGCCGCCGAGGTCCACCCGTGCCCGGCACGCGCGCGTGCCGCCCGCTCCCAGGCTGCCGGCCGTGCCGACCGCCTCGATACGCCCGCCGCCCAGCCGTACGTCCACGGTCCGGCCGTCGGTGAGCCGCGCGCCGCACAGCAGCAGCGAGGACGGGTCGGCGGGGCCGGGCGAGGACGACGGGGGCGGTGGCGGCTGCGGCCGGCTGTCGGGCATCGCACTCCAGGGGCTCGGGCTGCGCGCGGGAGGGCGCGTGATCACGCAGAGTGAGACGAGCCTAGGACGGCCTCCGGCCCGTGGCCGGGAGGAGCGCAATAGTCGTACCGGCGTGGTCCGGGGTGGTCAGGCGTGGTCCGGTGTGGTTCGGCGTGGTCCGCCCGCTGGGCGGGAGACATCCCGCAGGGCCCCCTGGGGGCGCCGGGAGGACGGTCCGGGCGCCCGGGCTGGGTGCCTCGAAACGGATTTGGGCGAACGGCGGCGGAGCGTGTAATGTCTTCATCGCTCGCCCCAATAGCTCAGTCGGCAGAGCGTCTCCATGGTAAGGAGAAGGTCAACGGTTCGATTCCGTTTTGGGGCTCTGGTGTGACTGGCTCCCGTCGCAAGACGGGGTCCGGACCACATCAAAGCGGTGTAGCTCAGTCGGTAGAGCAAGCGGCTCATAATCGCTGTGTCACCGGTTCAAGTCCGGTCACCGCTACTGACAGTAGCCGATTGCGGGGTCGGTCCTTCGATCGGCTACTCTTTCTTGCGTTGAATAAGTCCATCCGTTCGTCTTAGGAGCACTCACGTGGCTGCCACCGACGTCCGCCCGAAGATCACGCTGGCCTGCGTGGAGTGCAAGGAGCGGAACTACATCACCAAGAAGAACCGGCGTAACAACCCGGATCGCCTTGAGATGAAGAAGCACTGCCCGCGTTGCAACGCGCACACCGCGCACCGCGAAACGCGATAAATCAGGCTCGTACACGAGGCCGTTCCCGAGAGATCGGGGGCGGCCTCGCGTCGTTGCGGGACCCGTACCGGTCAGTAGAGCTACCAGGAGGTACCGAGCCATGGCGCTCGACCAGTCCTTCGTGGGGCGGACGTACCCGCCCACCGCGCCGTACGAGGTGGGCCGGGAGAAGATCCGTGAGTTCGCCGAGGCCGTCGGCGACGCCAACCCGGCGTACACGGACGCGGAGGCCGCCAAGGCACTCGGTCACCCCGATGTCATCGCCCCGCCGACCTTCGTTTTCGCGATCACCTTCAAGGCCGCAGGCGAGGTCGTCCAGGACCCGCAGCTCGGCCTGGACTACAGCCGCGTGGTGCACGGCGACCAGAAGTTCGCCTACCGCCGCCCGGTCCGCGCCGGCGACCGGCTCACGGTCACCTCGACCATCGAGGCGATCAAGTCCCTCGCGGGCAACGACATCGTGGACATCCGCGGCGAGGTCCACGACGAGGCCGGCGAGCACGTCGTGACCGCCTGGACCAAGCTCGTGGCCCGCGCGGCCGAGGAGGCGTGAGCGACCCCATGACCGCGAAGATCTCCTACGCCGACGTCGAGGTCGGCACCGAACTGCCCGCGCAGACCTTCCCCGTGACCCGCGAGACCCTCGTCCGGTACGCGGGCGCCTCCGGCGACTTCAACCCGATCCACTGGAACGAGAGGTTCGCCAAGGAGGTCGGCCTGCCCGACGTCATCGCGCACGGCATGTTCACCATGGCCGAAGCGATCCGCGTCGTCACCGACTGGACCGGCGACCCGGGCACGGTCGTCGAGTACGGCGTCCGCTTCACCAAGCCCGTCGTCGTCCCGAACGACGACCAGGGCGCCGTGATCGAGGTGGCCGGCAAGGTCGCCGCCAAGCTCGACGACAACACCGTCCGCGTGGACCTGACCGCGACCTGCGCCGGTCAGAAGGTGCTGGGCATGTCCAGGGCGGTCGTACGACTGGCCTGACACGGCTGCGACGCGATGTAAGGGGCGCCCTCCACTGCGGGGCGTCCCTTACGCATGCCGGGGCGTCCCTTGCGCATATGGGGTCGTCCCTTATGCATATGGAGGCGCCGCGTACGCATATGGGGGGGCCACGGACGCATATGGGGGGCCACGGACGCATGGAACTGTTCGCTTGACATGGTTAGTGATTGAGCACTAACTTTGAACGCATGGCAAGGATGAGTGCGGAAGAGCGGCGCGAGAGCGTCATCCGGGCGGCGACGACCGAGTTCGCTCGCGGTGGCTACCACGGCACCTCGACCGAGGCGATCGCCCGCCGGGTCGGCGTCTCGCAGCCGTATCTCTTCCGGCTCTTCCCGGGCAAGAAGGCGATCTTCCTGGCGGCCGCCGAGCGGTGCGTCGAGGATACGATCCGGATGTTCGCGGACGCGGCCGAGGGGCTGGAGGGCGAAGAGGCCCGCCTCGCCATGGGCGGTGCGTACGTCGAGACCATCTCCGAGCAGCCCGAGCGGCTGATGATGCAGATGCAGATGTACCTCGCCGTGTCGGCCGCGGAGGAGGAGGGGGACCGCGAGTTCGGCGAGGCCGTGCGCGCGGGCTGGATGCGCCTGTGGGACACGATCCATGTGCCGCTCGGCGCTGACGCCCACGAGACGACGTCGTTCCTCGCCCAGGGCATGCTCATCAACTGTCTGGTGGCCATGGGCTTCCCGGCCGATCACCGGGTCTGGGCGGGACTGCGCCCGTCGGAGTCCGACGGCTGATACGTCAGGACGAGAAGGCAAGGCCCCTTTTCATGACCTCGAAAGTTAGTAATCAATAACTAATCGATTACGGCACACACTCCATGGGGGAGCGATGTCACAACAGGTTTCACAGCAGACCGCACGTCGCGGGGGAGCCGCCTGGGCCCTCGTCATCACCAGCGTCGCCGGATTCATGGCGGCCCTCGACAACCTCGTCGTCACCACCGCCCTTCCCTCCATCCGCGAGGACCTCGGCGGCGGGTTGCACGACCTGGAATGGACCGTGAGCGCCTACACGCTCACCTTCGCCGTCCTGCTGATGTTCGGCGCGGCCCTCGGCGACCGCTTCGGCCGCCGCCGGCTGTTCATCGCCGGACTCACCGTCTTCACCGGCGCCTCCGCCGCCGCGGCCATGGCCCCCGGCATCGACTCCCTCATCGCCGCCCGCGCGGTCCAGGGCGTCGGCGCGGCCGTGATGATGCCGCTGACGCTCACCCTGCTGACCGCCGCCGTGCCCGTCGCCAAGCGCGGCATGGCGTACGGCATCTGGGGCGCCGTCAACGGACTCGCCGTCGCCTCCGGGCCGCTCGTCGGCGGCACCCTCACCGAACACATCTCCTGGCAGTGGATCTTCTGGCTGAACGTCCCGCTCGGCCTGGCCCTGCTGCCGCTCGCCCGGCTGCGCCTCGCCGAGTCCCACGGCACCGGGGCCCCGCTCGACATCCCCGGCACCCTGCTCGCCAGCGGCGGCCTCTTCGGCATCGTCTACGGCCTGGTCCGCGGCCCCGTCGACGGCTGGACCGGCTCCCTCGTCCTGACGGGCCTGCTCACGGGCTCCGCTCTGCTCCTCGGCTTCATCCTCTACAGCACCCGCGCCAAGAACCCCATGCTCCCGATGCGGCTGTTCCGCTCCCGTGCCTTCGCCGGCATCAACGCGGCGAGCCTGCTGATGTTCCTCGGCATGTTCGGCTCGATCTTCCTGCTCAGCCAGTACATGCAGGGCGTCCTCGGCTACTCGCCCACCGAGGCCGGCCTCAGGATGCTGCCCTGGACCGGCATGCCGATGCTGGTCGCCCCCATCGCCGGCATCCTGGCCGACCGCATCGGCGGCCGCCCGGTCGTCGCCACGGGCCTCTTCCTGCAAGCCCTGGGCCTCGGCTACATGGCCGTGGTGGCGACGGCCGACGCCTCCTACGGCTCGCAGCTGCCCGCCCTGATCGTCAGCGGCATCGGCATGGCGCTCTACTTCGCCCCCGCCTCACACCTGGTCATGTCCAGCGTGCGGCCCTCGGAGCAGGGCATCGCCTCCGGGGCCAACAACGCCCTGCGCGAGGTGGGCGGGGCGCTCGGCATCGCGATCATGGCGTCGATCTTCGCCGCCCAGGGCGGTTACGAGACCGGCCAGACCTTCGTCGACGGCATGCGGCCCGCCCTGGTGACGGGCGCCGCGGTGGTCGCCCTCGCCGGCATCGCCGCCCTGCTGATACCGACCCGGCGGCGCACGGAACGACAGGGGGGCCCGGCCGAACCGGCACGGGTGCTGGAGACGGCCGCCCACTGACCCCACAGGAGCCGAACTTAAGGAGAAGCGGCATGCCGACCCTTCCCTGGACCGTCCCGAACACCCCGCCCCGCGACACCGAGGTGTACGTCTTCGCCTCCCGCTTCGAGACCCGCACGCTGTGGGGAGCCCTGAAGTTCCTCGCCGGGACGCCCGCCGTCTGGCGGCAGGTCCGCAGCAGCCCCGGCGCCTACGGAGCGACCCTGAGGGCGAAGCCGTTGCAACGGACCTTCTGGACCCTCTCGGCCTGGGAGTCCAAGGACGCGCTCCACGCCTTCGCCCGCGCGGGCACCCACGGCCCCTCCTCCCGCGGCCTCGCCCCGCAGATGAGGGACTCGTCGTTCACCACCTGGCAGGCGAGCAGCGAGGACCTCCCGATCTCCTGGTCCGAGGCACTGCGCCGACTGCCCTGACAGCCTCCACGCGCGCGTGCGGCCCCGCTTCCCCTCACGGAACGGGGCCGCACACACGCGTGCCCGGCCCTGTCGGTGCCGTCTCGTACTCTTGAGCCCGTGCAGGAACTCCACGACGCCCCCCTCGCCCCTCTGACGACCTTCCGGCTCGGCGGGCCCGCCACCCGGCTGATCACCGCGACGACGGACGACGAGGTGATCGCCGCCGTCCGCGAAGCCGACGAGACGGGCACCCCGCTGCTGCTCATCGGCGGCGGCTCGAACCTGGTCATCGGCGACAAGGGCTTCGAGGGCACCGCCCTCGTCCTGGCCACCAAGGGCTACTCCCTGGACGGCACGAACCTGGAGCTCGCGGCCGGCGAGGTCTGGACCGACGCCGTCGCCCGCACGGTCGAGGCGGGCCTGGCCGGCATCGAGTGCCTGGCCGGCATCCCCGGCTCGGCGGGCGCGACCCCCATCCAGAACGTCGGGGCGTACGGCCAGGAGGTCTCCTCGACGATCACCGAGGTCGTCGCCTACGACCGCCGCACCGGTGAGACGGTCACCCTGGCCAACGAGGACTGCGCCTTCTCCTACCGTCACAGCCGCTTCAAGTCCGACCCCGAGCGGTACGTGGTCCTGCGCGTCCGCTTCTCCCTGGAGGACGCCGAGGGCCTCTCCGCGCCCCTCCGCTACGCCGAGACGGCCCGCGCCCTCGGTGTGGAGGCGGGCGATCGCGTCCCCCTCGCCACGGCCCGCGAGACGGTGCTCAAGCTGCGCTCCGGCAAGGGCATGGTCCTCGACCCCGAGGACCATGACACCTGGTCGGCGGGGTCCTTCTTCACCAACCCGATCCTCAAGGACGCGGACTTCGAGACGTTCCGCGCGCGCGTGCGCCAACGACTCGGTGACGGGGTGGAACCCCCGGCCTACCCGGCCGGTGAGGGCCACACCAAGACCTCCGCGGCCTGGCTGATCGACAAGTCCGGCTTCACCAAGGGGTACGGCGACGGGCCGGCCCGCATCTCGACGAAGCACACGCTGGCGCTCACGAACCGGGGGAGTGCGACCACCGAGGATCTTCTCGCCCTGGCCCGCGAGGTCGTGGCCGGAGTCCACGAGGCCTTCGGAATCACGCTGGTCAACGAGCCGGTGACAGTCGGAGTCAGCCTGTAGCCACCCGACCCTGCGGCTGGGTCCGCAGCCCGGCGATCGAGGTACCCGGCGTTGCTGCTGAGCCCGGGGGGTTTCGCAGCCCGGCGGAGCGGGGTGCCGCTGCGCCCACCCGTGCCGCCCCGAGCGGCACGCATGCCCGCAGCTAAGTGCTCCCGCAGCCGCCGTCGGACGTAAGGGGTCGTGTCGGGGGGTGTCCGCCCGCAGCGGTTGGCGCGTCAACGGGTAGTGAGTCGGTACGCAACCCCATCGCGCCGTTCCGAGGACGGACACCCCCCGGCGCGGCCCCGACCCACCACCCATGCGTAGGCGACGCCCGCCCCCTACGACGCCAGCCAGGCGAGCCACACCCCAGGCATACGCGATGCCCGCCCGCCCCCTACGACACCAGCCAGGCGACCCACCCCCCAGGCATAGGCGGAGCCCGCCCGCCCCCTACGACGCCAGCCAGGCGAGCCACGCCCCCCAGGCATAGGCGAAGCCCGCCCGCCCCCTACGACGCCAGCCAGTCGTCCACCCCCGCCAGCAGTTTCGTCTTCACACCCTCCGGCGCCGCCGACCCCCGCACAGACTGCCGGGCCACCTCCGCCAACTCCGCGTCCGTGAACCCGTGATGCCGCCGCGCGATCTCGTACTGCGCGGCAAGCCGCGACCCGAACAGCAACGGATCGTCCGCGCCCAGCGCCAACGGCACCCCCGCCTCGAACAACGTCCGCAACGGCACGTCCTCCGGCTTCTCGTACACCCCCAGCGCCACGTTCGACGCCGGACACACCTCGCACGTCACCTGCCGGTCAGCCAACCGCTTCATCAGCCGCGGATCCTCCGCCGCCCGCACCCCGTGCCCCACCCGGTTCGCCCCCAGGTCGTCCAGGCAGTCCCGCACCGACGACGGCCCCGCCAGCTCACCCCCGTGCGGCGCCGACAGCAACCCGGCCTCACGCGCGATCCCGAACGCCCGGTCGAAGTCCCGCGCCATCCCCCGACGCTCGTCGTTCGACAGCCCGAACCCGACCACCCCCCGCTCCGCGTACCGAGCCGCCAGCCGCGCCAGCGTCCGCGCGTCCAACGGGTGCTTCATCCGGTTCGCCGCGACCAGCACCCGCATCCCGAGCCCGGTCTCCCGCGACGTCGTCTCCACCGCGTCGAGGATGACCTCCAGCGCCGGAATCAGCCCACCCAGCCGCGGTGCGTACGACGTCGGGTCGACCTGGATCTCCAGCCACCCCGACCCGTCCCGGAGGTCCTCCTCCGCGGCCTCCCGCACCAGCCGCTGGATGTCCTCCGGCTCCCGCAGGCACGAGCGCGCCGCGTCGTACAGCCGCTGGAAGCGGAACCAGCCCCGCTCGTCCGTCGCCCGCAGTCTCGGCGGCTCCCCGCCGACCAGGGCCTCGGTCAGGGCGTCGGGCAGCCGCACCCCGTGCTTGTCGGCCAGTTCCAGCACGGTCGAGGGCCGCATCGACCCGGTGAAGTGCAGGTGCAGATGGGCTTTCGGCAGCTCAGAGACATCACGTTCACGCTCCATTCCAGGATCCTGCCGCATGCCTCAGCACTCCCGACAGCGTTTTCCCCGAACGTGGTCTTGCTCGCACGAGCACACGACAGAGCGGGCCGTTCCCCACCAGGGGAACGGCCCGCTCAACCTACTCACGTGAGTCGGCTGGTTCAGTCCCTGGCCTCCGCCAGCAGCTTCTGAATCCGGCTCACACCCTCGACCAGATCCTCGTCACCCAGCGCGTACGACAGCCGCAGGTACCCGGGCGTACCGAACGCCTCGCCCGGCACCACCGCGACCTCGGACTCCTCAAGGATCAGCGCGGCGAGCTCCACCGTGTCCTTGGGCCGGCGCCCCCGGATCTCCTTGCCGACCAGCGCCTTCACCGACGGGTAGGCGTAGAACGCGCCCTCCGGCTCCGGGCACACCACACCGTCGATCTCGTTCAGCATCCGCACGATGGTCTTGCGCCGCCGGTCGAACGCCTCACGCATCTTCGCGACGGCGTCCAGCGAACCGGAGACGGCGGCCAGCGCGGCCGCCTGGGCGACGTTGGACACGTTCGACGTGGCGTGCGACTGCAGGTTGGTCGCGGCCTTGACGACGTCCTTCGGGCCGATGATCCACCCGACCCGCCAGCCGGTCATGGCGTACGTCTTCGCGACACCGTTGACCACGACGCACTTGTCGCGCAGCTCCGGCAGCACCGCCGGCAGCGACACGGCGGAGGCGCCGCCGTAGACGAGGTGCTCGTAGATCTCGTCGGTCATCACCCACAGGCCGTGCTCGACGGCCCAGCGGCCGATGGCCTCGGTCTCCTGCTCGCTGTAGACCGCGCCGGTCGGGTTGGACGGGGAGACGAAGAGGACGACCTTGGTCTTCTCCGTGCGCGCCGCCTCCAGCTGCTCGACGGAGACCCGGTAGCCGGTCGTCTCGTCGGCCACGACCTCCACCGGGACACCCCCGGCCAGCCGGATCGACTCCGGGTACGTCGTCCAGTACGGCGCGGGCACGATGACCTCGTCGCCGGGGTCGAGGATCGCGGCGAAGGCCTCGTAGATCGCCTGCTTGCCACCGTTGGTGACCAGGATCTGCGACACGTCGGGCTCGTAGCCGGAGTCCCGCAGCGTCTTCGCGGCGATGGCGGCCTTCAGCTCGGGCAGCCCGCCGGCCGGCGTGTAGCGGTGGAACTTCGGGTTCTTGCAGGCCTCGATCGCGGCCTCGACGATGTAGTCCGGAGTGGGGAAGTCGGGCTCACCGGCGCCGAAGCCGATCACCGGCCGCCCTGCGGCCTTGAGGGCCTTGGCCTTGGCGTCCACGGCGAGGGTGGCGGACTCGGAGATCGCGCCGACTCGGGCGGAGACCCGGCGCTCGGTGGGAGGGGTTGCAGCGCTCATGGGGCCCATCGTTTCAGACCGGAAACGCGCGCGGCACGGGGGTTTCACAGACTGAACAACGTCGGGCAAACCCTTGAACAACAGTGCGGATCACCCGCGCGGCCTGGGCGATCTTCGGCGTGTCCGCGTGGGTCCGCCCCCGGCCGTAGAGGCGATCTTGCGCCAACGAGCCCTGCCACGGGCCCTTTCTGTTCGACGACCGGCCGCCGAGCACGTACACTCTCACCTCGTTGGCCTCTCGCAGGCCGCGCCCGTTCGGTGCACACCAAGCATTCGGATGGATGCGGTACGTTGGGGGACACACAAAGGGTCGTAGCTCAATTGGTAGAGCACTGGTCTCCAAAACCAGCGGTTGGGGGTTCAAGTCCCTCCGGCCCTGCTACACACACCTTCGCCAGGATGTGTGCGCATGTACGTACAGCAATGCACCGCCGTGCGGCTCAGACCGGGCGCGGCACGGCCACGACCCGGAATCAGGTGAGGACGAGTGACGGACGCCGTGGGCTCCATCGACATGCCTGATGCCCAGGACGAGGCGCCGGAGTCCAAGAAGACTCGCAAGGGCGGCAAGCGCGGAAAGAAGGGCCCGCTGAAGCGGCTCGCCCTCTTCTACCGTCAGATCGTCGCGGAACTGCGTAAGGTCGTCTGGCCGACGCGCAACCAGCTGACGACCTACACGACCGTGGTGATCATCTTCGTCGTCATCATGATCGGCCTGGTCACCGTGATTGACTATGGGCTCAGCAACGCCGCCAAGTACGTGTTCGGCTGAGCAGTCCGCGAAGAGCGCCGAGGTACCCGGCGCTCCTTTCGCATGTTCCACCCCTATGTATCCAGGAAGAAGCAGCCACCGTGTCTGACCCGAACGTGAACGACGCCATCGAGCCTGTCGAGTCCGTCGAGGACGAGCTCGACGTCGTCGAGGGCGCGGACAGCGAGGACACCGAGGCCTCCGCCGAGGTCGAGGCTGCCGACGCCGTCGCGGACGACGCCGCCGAGGCGGAGTCCGAGGACGCCGAAGAGGCCGCGGAAGAACTCGAGGAAGAGCCCGAGGACGACCGCGACCCGATCGAGAAGCTCCGCGAGGAACTGCGGGTCCTGCCCGGCGAGTGGTACGTCATCCACACCTACGCCGGCTACGAGAACCGCGTGAAGACCAACCTCGAGCAGCGTGCCGTCTCGCTGAACGTCGAGGACTACATCTTCCAGGCCGAGGTGCCGCAGGAAGAGGTCGTCCAGATCAAGAACGGCGACCGCAAGACGATCAAGCAGAACAAGCTCCCGGGCTACGTCCTGGTCCGTATGGACCTGACGAACGAGTCCTGGGGCGTCGTCCGCAACACCCCCGGCGTCACCGGCTTCGTGGGCAACGCCTACGACCCGTACCCGCTGACCCTGGACGAGATCGTCAAGATGCTCGCCCCGGAGGCCGAGGAGAAGGCCGCCCGCGAGGCCGCCGAGGCCGAGGGCAAACCGGCTCCGCAGCGCAAGGTCGAGGTCCAGGTGCTGGACTTCGAGGTCGGCGACTCGGTCACCGTCACCGACGGCCCGTTCGCCACGCTGCAGGCGACCATCAACGAGATCAACCCGGACTCGAAGAAGGTCAAGGGCCTCGTCGAGATCTTCGGCCGCGAGACGCCGGTCGAGCTCTCCTTCGACCAGATCCAGAAGAACTAGCTTTCTGGACCCATCGCTTCCGCGCAGGTCAGGCGATCGCATCGGCGTCCGCCTGACCTGCTCGGTTTTTGGCCGCGCATCTATACCCGTTATCGTTGTGCGGTATGCCTGCGTCCGGGTGGTCCCCGTACACGGGCAGGACCCGAATCGAAAGGACCCGGAGAGCTATGCCTCCCAAGAAGAAGAAGGTCACGGGGCTCATCAAGCTCCAGATCCAGGCCGGTGCCGCCAACCCGGCCCCGCCGGTCGGCCCCGCGCTGGGTCAGCACGGCGTGAACATCATGGAGTTCTGCAAGGCCTACAACGCCGCGACCGAGTCGCAGCGTGGCTGGGTGATCCCGGTGGAGATCACGGTCTACGAGGACCGTTCCTTCACCTTCATCACCAAGACGCCGCCGGCCGCGAAGATGATCCTGAAGGCCGCGGGCATCGAGAAGGGCTCCGGCGAGCCGCACAAGACCAAGGTCGCGAAGATCACGCGTGACCAGGTCCGCGAGATCGCCACGACCAAGATGCCCGACCTCAACGCCAACGACCTGGACGCCGCCGAGAAGATCATCGCCGGCACCGCCCGCTCCATGGGCGTCACGGTCGAGGGCTGAGCCCCAACCACCACCAGCAGTAGTGGCGGGGCCTGCTCGGCCCGGACCACGACTCCTAAGAATCCACAGGAGCAGTAGTGAGCAAGCGCAGCAAGTCCCTTCGCGCTGCGGACGCCAAGGTCGACCGGGAGAAGCTGTACGCCCCGCTCGAGGCCGTCCGTCTCGCCAAGGAGACCTCCACGACCAAGTTCGACGGCACCGTCGAGGTCGCCTTCCGCCTGGGTGTCGACCCGCGCAAGGCCGACCAGATGGTCCGTGGCACCGTGAACCTTCCGCACGGCACCGGCAAGACCGCCCGGGTCCTGGTCTTCGCGACCGGTGACCGTGCCGAGGCCGCGCGTGCCGCGGGCGCCGACATCGTCGGCGCCGACGAGCTGATCGACGAGGTGTCGAAGGGCCGTCTGGACTTCGACGCCGTCGTCGCCACCCCGGACCTCATGGGCAAGGTCGGCCGCCTCGGCCGCGTGCTCGGTCCGCGTGGTCTGATGCCGAACCCGAAGACCGGTACCGTCACCCCCGACGTCACCAAGGCCGTCACCGAGATCAAGGGCGGCAAGATCGAGTTCCGTGTCGACAAGCACGCGAACCTGCACTTCATCATCGGCAAGACGTCGTTCGACGACACCAAGCTGGTGGAGAACTACGGCGCGGCCCTGGAGGAGATCCTCCGTCTGAAGCCGTCCGCCGCCAAGGGTCGCTACATCAAGAAGGCCGCCATCAGCACCACGATGGGCCCCGGCATTCCGGTCGACTCCAACCGCACCCGCAACCTCCTCGTCGAGGAGGACCCGGCTGCGGTCTGAGCCTGACGGCTCACCCAACCGGTCACGGGCCCCGCACCTCTTACAGGTGCGGGGCCCGTTCCCCTTTTCCGGTACGTACGCCGGTGGCCTGGGTTAACGTGCGGGAACCGGATGTGAACGGGGGGACGTATGCAGGGCTGGACCGTGCGCCGTGTGGGCCTGGTGCTCGCGGTGGCGACCGCGCTGACGGGGGTGACCGCCTGCTCGTCCGAGGACTCCTCCGACGGCCCCGGCCAGGACGACCGCGCCCCGCACGGGCGCACCCTCGCCGCCCTGCGCTCCGCCGAGCGCGCCACCGAGCACGCCGAGTCCGCCCGGGTCGAGTCCACGACCACCATGGGCTCGCTGATGTCGATGACCGCCGACGGCACCCTCCGCTGGAGCGACGGCGTCACCGGCACCCTCACCATCAGGTACACCGGCGGCAGCGTCGCCGACGCCATGCGCCGGCTCGGCACCACCTCGATGGAGGCCCGCTACCTGCCCGAGGCGTACTACGCGCGCCTCGGCGAGAAGTTCGCCGAGCAGACCGGCGGCAAACGCTGGATCCGGTACGCCTACGAGGACCTCGACGCCCTCGCCGGCGACTCCGGCGCCCACCTCGGCGACCAGATGCGCAGCACCACACCCAACCAGTCCGTGAAGCTGCTGCTGTCCTCCGGCGACGTCAGGAAGGTCGGGGAGGAGACCGTCCGAGGCCGGTCCGCGACGCACTGGTCCGGGACGGTGGCGGCGGCCGACGTCACCGACACCGACCTGCGTGAGCAGCTCACCGAGGCCGGTGTCACCACCCAGAGCGTGGACATCTGGATCGACCGGCGGAACCTGCTGGTCAAGAAGGTCGAGAAGGCCCAGACGGCCACCGGCCGGCTGACCCAGACCGCGCACTACGCCGACTACGGCGTGCCGGTCCGGGCCGAGCGGCCCCCGGCGTCCGACACCGGCGACTTCGAGGACCTGGTGCGCAAGCAGTCCGGCACGCCCTGAGCCCCGGCGCCGAATTCCAATGGATCACGTGTACCCGCTGGGATAGGCTCACTGCCTTGCTGTGAAGCAAGCATGCATTCCTTGGGGGGAATCAATGAGGACATCCATACCTGCCGCCGGGCTGTGCACCCTGCTCCTCGCCGCCGGTGCCGTCGGCTGCGGTACCGAGCAGTCGCCGGAGATGACGCCCGCGGCGGCCGTCGCCAAGGCGGCGAAGAACACGGAGGACATCACGTCCCTCCAGTACCGCATGAAGGGCACCGTCCCGGAGTCGGGCCGCGTCGAGGGCGAGGCGTCCATGCGCCTGAAGCCGACGATCGCGATGAGCATGAAGATGAAGGCGCCCGACCAGGGCACCGGTGAAACCGTCGAGATCCGTCTCGTCGACAAGGCCATGTACCTCGGTGGGGGAGCCGAGATGGCCAAGGAAATGGACGGCAAGCGCTGGCTGAAGTTCGACCTGTCCGGCACCGACGCGGCCAAGGACATGGACCGGATGGGGTCCACGAGCCAGGCCGAGCAGAACCCGGCGGCCGAGTCCACCTTCCTCACGGGCGCCAAGGACGTGAAGAAGGTCGGCAGCGAGAAGGTCGAAGGCGTCGAGACCACCCACTACACGGGCACGGTCACCCTCGACGACCTGCGCGCCTCGCTCAAGGACGACAAGGCCGCGACCCGCAAGACGCGCGAGAAGAGCATCAAGCAGTACGAGAAGCTCGGCATCGACAAGTTCACGATGGACATGTGGGTCGACGGCGAGGACCACACCAAGCAGTTCCGTATGAAGGGCCAGGCCGACAAGGGCCCGATGGACATGACCATCACCTTCCTCGACTACAACAAGCCGGTCACCGTCACGGCCCCGCCGGCCAAGGACGTCGCGGACCTCGGCGAGATGTTCAAGGAGCTGGGGCAGGGCTGAATCGCCCCGCGCTGATCAGCCGTACGGGCGGATTTGCTTGACGGCGATCCGTTCCCGTACTCTCCTACAGAAGCCAAAGACCGCTGGTCGTTACCGCGTGCTCAGCAGAGGGCGCGGTGGCCGAAGGATCCGCTGAACGGCGGACGACCCGCGCAGGTGACACTGGAGAAGCTCCCGGAGCCCGCCGCCTCGTGCGTGTGTGAAACCGGTCGAGCTACGCCCCGTGCGCTTGCGCCGGGGCGTTTCGTTTTCCCCAGTCCTCCTTCGGGTCCGCGCGGTCCGACACACCCGGAAGGAGGCCGAGGCTCATGGCGAGGCCTGACAAGGTCGATGCCGTCGAGGAGATGCGGGAGAAGTTCCGCAACTCCAACGCTGCCGTCGTTACCGCGTACACCGGTCTCACCGTCGCGCAGCTCCAGCAGCTGCGTCGTTCACTCGGTGAGAACGCTCAGTACCGTGTGGCGAAGAACACGCTGACCAAGATTGCGGCCAACGAGGCCGGGATCACGACGCTGGACGACCTCTTTGCGGGTTCGTCGGCCGTCGCCTTCGTGACCGGTGACCCGGTCGAGGCGGCGAAGGGTCTCCGTGACTTCGCCAAGGACAACCCCAACCTCGTCATCAAGGGCGGCGTCCTTGACGGCAAGGCGTTGTCCGCCGATGAGATCAAGAAGCTTGCGGACCTCGAGTCCCGCGAGGTTCTGCTCTCCAAGCTGGCGGGTGCCTTCAAGGGCAAGCAGTCCCAGGCTGCTCAGCTCTTCCAGGCGCTTCCCTCGAAGCTCGTCCGCACCGTGGACGCGCTCCGTGCCAAGCAGGACGAGCAGGGCGGTGCCGAGTAACTCGGCTCGCATCCCGGCCGCCGCTGCCTGAACGCGGCGACCGTCGCGGGCCAGTAGTACGCCCGCCTCACATGTACATCCGGCACCTGCCGATTTAGTGGAAGGACCGCCATCATGGCGAAGCTCAGCCAGGAAGACCTGCTCGCGCAGTTCGAGGAGATGACCCTCATCGAGCTCTCCGAGTTCGTGAAGGCGTTCGAGGAGAAGTTCGACGTCACCGCCGCCGCGGCCGTCGCCGCCGTCGGCCCGGCCGGCCCCGCCGCCCCGGCCGAGGCCGCTGAGGAGCAGGACGAGTTCGACGTCATCCTCACGGGTGCCGGCGACAAGAAGATCCAGGTCATCAAGGTCGTGCGTGAGCTGACCTCCCTGGGTCTGAAGGAGGCCAAGGACCTCGTGGACGGCGCCCCGAAGCCCGTTCTCGAGAAGGTCGCCAAGGACGCCGCCGAGAAGGCCGCCGAGTCCCTCAAGGGCGCCGGCGCCTCCGTCGAGGTCAAGTAAGACCCTCGGATCCGTCAGGATCCACGACACGTCCCGCCGGACGTGTAACGCGTAAGCGCGGAAGAGCGATCATCCATCCGGGTGGTCGCTCTTCGGCGTTCTCGGGGGCGGGCCACGGTTGCCTTGAACCCTTTGTGACGGGGGGTATGGTGATCTTCGTCGTGTCTCCGGGCGGCCCCGGATCGGGCAGGGGGGCCTTGACGAACCGCACGCAGCGCGCAATTCTCAGGACGCGTCGTCACAGGAT
This sequence comes from Streptomyces sp. NPDC007929, assembly GCF_042959065.1. Taxonomy (NCBI): domain Bacteria; kingdom Bacillati; phylum Actinomycetota; class Actinomycetes; order Kitasatosporales; family Streptomycetaceae; genus Streptomyces; species Streptomyces sp. NPDC007929. Next base: position 282,665 of record NZ_JBIBKD010000003.1, read on the forward strand.
CCGAATCCGAGGCATGGATCGGCGACGAAGAGGGCAGTACTAACGTGCGTTGAGGGCAGCGCCGTGTCGCAGGAGTGGAACAACGAGGGTGAACACGGGTTCCAGGACCCGCACTGGACATCAGTGTGCCAAGTGGCTACACTGACCCTTTGCGCTGCCTGTTAGCTGTCCCCTGCCCGTCACCAGGGGTCTGCCCTCGCCCGAGCATCGATGACAAGACATGTCCGACCTGGCCTTTCGGCCGGACTGGCACAGCTTGTCTCTGTGTACGGGAGAGGGGCCGGTACGCGCGTAGTGAGTCCGAGCCCTCGGAAGGACCCCCTCTTGGCCGCCTCGCGCAACGCCTCGACCGCGAATACGAACAACGCCGCCAGCACTGCCCCGCTGCGCATCTCTTTTGCAAAGATCAAGGAGCCTCTCGAGGTTCCGAACCTGCTCGCGCTGCAGACCGAGAGCTTCGACTGGCTGCTCGGCAACACCGCCTGGCAGAGTCGGGTCGAGGAGGCTCTCGAGAACGGTCAGGACGTCCCCACCAAGTCCGGGCTCGAGGAGATCTTCGAGGAGATCTCCCCGATCGAGGACTTCAGCGGGTCGATGTCGCTGACCTTCCGCGACCACCGCTTCGAGCCGCCGAAGAACTCCATCGACGAGTGCAAGGACCGCGACTTCACGTACGCGGCCCCGCTCTTCGTCACCGCTGAGTTCACGAACAACGAGACCGGCGAGATCAAGTCCCAGACGGTCTTCATGGGCGACTTCCCGCTCATGACGAACAAGGGCACCTTCGTCATCAACGGCACCGAGCGTGTCGTGGTGTCGCAGCTCGTCCGTTCGCCCGGTGTCTACTTCGACTCCTCCATCGACAAGACGTCCGACAAGGACATCTTCTCCGCCAAGATCATCCCGTCCCGGGGTGCCTGGCTGGAGATGGAGATCGACAAGCGCGACATGGTCGGTGTGCGCATCGACCGCAAGCGCAAGCAGTCCGTCACCGTCCTGCTCAAGGCTCTCGGCTGGACCACCGAGCAGATCCTCGAGGAGTTCGGCGAGTACGAGTCCATGCGCGCCACCCTGGAGAAGGACCACACCCAGGGCCAGGACGACGCGCTGCTCGACATCTACCGCAAGCTGCGTCCGGGCGAGCCCCCCACGCGTGAGGCCGCGCAGACGCTGCTCGAGAACCTCTACTTCAACCCCAAGCGCTACGACCTGGCCAAGGTCGGCCGCTACAAGGTCAACAAGAAGCTGGGTGCGGACGCTCCGCTGGACGCGGGCATCCTGACCGTCGAGGACATCATCTCGACGATCAAGTACCTGGTGAAGCTGCACGCGGGCGAGGTCGAGACGGTCGGCGACAGCGGTACGAACATCGTCGTCGAGACCGACGACATCGACCACTTCGGCAACCGCCGCCTGCGCAGCGTCGGCGAGCTCATCCAGAACCAGGTCCGTACGGGTCTGGCGCGTATGGAGCGAGTCGTCCGCGAGCGGATGACGACCCAGGACGTCGAGGCGATCACGCCGCAGACCCTGATCAACATCCGGCCGGTCGTCGCCTCCATCAAGGAGTTCTTCGGCACCAGCCAGCTGTCGCAGTTCATGGACCAGAACAACCCGCTGTCGGGTCTCACCCACAAGCGCCGTCTGTCGGCTCTTGGCCCGGGTGGTCTCTCCCGTGAGCGGGCCGGCTTCGAGGTCCGTGACGTGCACCCCTCGCACTACGGCCGCATGTGCCCGATCGAGACGCCCGAAGGCCCGAACATCGGTCTGATCGGCTCGCTCGCCTCCTACGGCCGGGTCAACGCGTTCGGTTTCGTGGAGACCCCGTACCGCAAGGTGTTCGAGGGCCAGGTCACCGACGAGGTCGACTACCTGACCGCCGACGAGGAGGACCGCTTCGTCATCGCGCAGGCCAACGCGCAGCTGACGGACGACCTCCGCTTCGCCGAGGCCCGGGTGCTCGTCCGCCGTAAGGGCGGCGAGGTCGACTACGTCACCGGTGAAGACGTGGACTACATGGACGTCTCGCCGCGCCAGATGGTGTCGGTCGCGACCGCCATGATCCCCTTCCTCGAGCACGACGACGCCAACCGTGCCCTCATGGGCGCGAACATGATGCGTCAGGCCGTGCCGCTGATTAAGTCCGAGGCGCCGCTCGTCGGCACCGGCATGGAGTACCGCTCCGCGGTCGACGCCGGCGACGTGGTCAAGGCCGAGAAGCCCGGTGTGGTCCAGGAGGTCTCCGCGGACTACATCACCACCGCCAACGACGACGGCACGTACATCACGTACCGCCTGGCCAAGTTCGCCCGCTCCAACCAGGGCACCTCGGTCAACCAGAAGGTCATCGTCAACGAGGGCGACCGGATCATCGAGGGCCAGGTCCTGGCCGACGGTCCGGCCACCCAGAACGGCGAGATGGCGCTGGGCAAGAACCTGCTCGTGGCGTTCATGCCGTGGGAGGGTCACAACTACGAGGACGCGATCATCCTGTCGCAGCGCCTCGTGCAGGACGACGTCCTCTCCTCGATCCACATCGAGGAGCACGAGGTCGACGCCCGTGACACCAAGCTCGGCCCCGAGGAGATCACCCGGGACATCCCGAACGTCTCCGAGGAGGTCCTCGCCGACCTCGACGAGCGCGGCATCATCCGTATCGGTGCCGAGGTCGTCGCCGGTGACATCCTCGTCGGCAAGGTCACGCCCAAGGGTGAGACCGAGCTGACCCCGGAGGAGCGACTGCTGCGCGCCATCTTCGGTGAGAAGGCCCGTGAGGTCCGTGACACCTCGCTGAAGGTCCCGCACGGCGAGATCGGCAAGGTCATCGGCGTCCGCGTCTTCGACCGCGAGGAGGGCGACGAGCTTCCCCCCGGTGTGAACCAGCTGGTGCGCGTCTACGTCGCGCAGAAGCGCAAGATCACCGACGGTGACAAGCTCGCCGGCCGTCACGGCAACAAGGGCGTCATCTCGAAGATCCTGCCGATCGAGGACATGCCGTTCCTGGAGGACGGCACCCCGGTCGACATCATCCTCAACCCGCTCGGTGTGCCGTCCCGAATGAACCCGGGACAGGTCCTGGAGATCCACCTCGGCTGGCTCGCCAGCCGCGGCTGGGACGTCTCCGGCCTCGCGGACGACTGGGCCCAGCGCCTGCAGGCCATCGAGGCCGACCAGGTCGCCCCGGGCACCAACGTCGCCACCCCCGTCTTCGACGGTGCGCGTGAGGACGAGCTGGCGGGTCTGCTGAACCACACCATCCCGAACCGCGACGGCGAGCGCATGGTGCTCCCGACCGGTAAGGCGCCGCTGTTCGACGGCCGCTCCGGCGAGCCGTTCCCGGAGCCGATCTCGGTCGGCTACATGTACATCCTCAAGCTGCACCACCTGGTCGACGACAAGCTGCACGCCCGGTCGACCGGTCCGTACTCGATGATCACCCAGCAGCCGCTGGGTGGTAAGGCCCAGTTCGGTGGCCAGCGCTTCGGTGAGATGGAGGTGTGGGCGCTGGAGGCTTACGGCGCCGCGTACGCCCTCCAGGAGCTGCTGACCATCAAGTCCGACGACGTGACCGGCCGCGTGAAGGTCTACGAGGCCATCGTCAAGGGCGAGAACATCCCCGAGCCCGGCATCCCCGAGTCCTTCAAGGTGCTCATCAAGGAGATGCAGTCCCTGTGCCTCAACGTGGAGGTGCTGTCCTCGGACGGCATGTCCATCGAGATGCGCGACACCGACGAGGACGTCTTCCGCGCTGCGGAGGAGCTTGGCATCGACCTGTCCCGGCGCGAGCCGAGCAGCGTCGAAGAGGTCTGACGGGAGTCCGGAGGCCTTCACCGCGAGAAGCATGAAGGCCTCCGGCCCCAGGACCCCCGTATCAGACCCCATGACTTACAACCCTGAGAGGGATTGACGCATAGTGCTCGACGTCAACTTCTTCGACGAGCTCCGGATCGGTCTGGCCACCGCTGACGACATCCGTCAGTGGAGCCACGGCGAGGTCAAGAAGCCCGAGACGATCAACTACCGCACGCTCAAGCCCGAAAAGGACGGACTCTTCTGCGAGAAGATCTTCGGTCCGACCCGGGACTGGGAGTGCTACTGCGGCAAGTACAAGCGCGTCCGCTTCAAGGGCATCATCTGTGAGCGGTGTGGCGTCGAGGTCACCCGTGCCAAGGTGCGCCGTGAGCGGATGGGCCACATCGAGCTGGCCGCCCCGGTCACCCACATCTGGTACTTCAAGGGCGTCCCGTCGCGTCTGGGCTACCTGCTCGACCTGGCACCCAAGGACCTCGAGAAGGTCATCTACTTCGCGGCGTACATGATCACGTACGTCGACGAGGAGCGCCGTACGCGCGACCTGCCCTCGCTGGAGGCCCACGTCTCCGTCGAGCGTCAGCAGGTCGAGCAGCGCCGCGACGCCGACCTGGAGGCCCGCGCCAAGAAGCTCGAGACCGACCTGGCCGAGCTGGAGGCCGAGGGCGCCAAGGCGGACGTGCGCCGCAAGGTGCGCGAGGGTGCCGAGCGCGAGATGAAGCAGCTGCGCGACCGTGCGCAGCGCGAGATCGACCGCCTCGACGAGGTGTGGAACCGCTTCAAGAACCTCAAGGTCCAGGACCTGGAGGGCGACGAGCTGCTCTACCGCGAGCTGCGTGACCGCTTCGGCACGTACTTCGACGGCTCGATGGGTGCCGCGGCGCTGCAGAAGCGCCTGGAGTCCTTCGACCTCGACGAGGAGGCCGAGCGCCTCCGCGAGATCATCCGTACCGGCAAGGGCCAGAAGAAGACCCGTGCGCTCAAGCGCCTGAAGGTCGTCTCCGCGTTCCTGCAGACCAGCAACAGCCCCAAGGGCATGGTGCTGGACTGCGTGCCGGTCATCCCGCCGGACCTTCGCCCGATGGTGCAGCTGGACGGTGGCCGCTTCGCGACCTCCGACCTGAACGACCTGTACCGCCGTGTGATCAACCGGAACAACCGCCTGAAGCGGCTTCTCGACCTCGGCGCGCCCGAGATCATCGTGAACAACGAGAAGCGCATGCTCCAGGAGGCCGTGGACGCGCTGTTCGACAACGGCCGTCGTGGCCGCCCGGTCACCGGTCCCGGCAACCGCCCGCTGAAGTCCCTCAGCGACATGCTGAAGGGCAAGCAGGGTCGCTTCCGTCAGAACCTGCTCGGTAAGCGTGTGGACTACTCCGCGCGTTCCGTGATCGTCGTCGGTCCGCAGCTGAAGCTGCACCAGTGCGGTCTGCCGAAGGCGATGGCGCTGGAGCTCTTCAAGCCGTTCGTGATGAAGCGCCTGGTCGACCTGAACCACGCGCAGAACATCAAGAGCGCCAAGCGCATGGTCGAGCGCGGCCGCACGGTCGTGTACGACGTGCTGGAAGAGGTCATCGCGGAGCACCCGGTTCTGCTGAACCGTGCGCCCACGCTGCACCGCCTCGGCATCCAGGCCTTCGAGCCGCAGCTGGTCGAGGGCAAGGCCATCCAGATCCACCCGCTCGTCTGCACCGCGTTCAACGCGGACTTCGACGGTGACCAGATGGCCGTGCACCTGCCGCTGTCCGCGGAGGCGCAGGCCGAGGCCCGCATCCTGATGCTGTCCTCGAACAACATCCTCAAGCCGGCCGACGGCCGCCCGGTGACGATGCCGACCCAGGACATGGTCCTCGGTCTGTTCTTCCTCACCACCGACGGCGAGATGCGCGACCTCAAGGGCGAGGGCCGTTCCTTCGCCTCGGTCGCGGAGGCGATCATGGCCTTCGACGCGGGCGAGCTGTCGCTCCAGTCGAAGATCGACGTCCGCTTCCCGGTCGGCACCATCCCGCCGCGTGGCTGGACCCCGCCGGCGCCCGAGCAGGGCGGCGAGGCCGACGCCGGTGAGTGGCAGCAGGGTGACCCGTTCCGGCTGAACACCACCCTGGGCCGTGCGCTCTTCAACGAGCTGCTGCCCGAGGACTACCCGTTCGTCGACTACGAGGTCGGCAAGAAGCAGCTCTCCGAGATCGTCAACGACCTCGCCGAGCGCTACCCCAAGGTCATCGTGGCGGCGACGCTCGACAACCTGAAGGCGGCCGGCTTCTTCTGGGCGACCCGTTCCGGCGTGACCGTGGCCATCTCCGACGTCGTCGTTCCTGAGGCGAAGAAGGAGATCGTCAAGGGCTACGAGGCGCAGGACGAGAAGGTCCAGAAGCAGTACGAGCGTGGTCTGATCACCAAGGACGAGCGCACGCAGGAGCTCATCGCGATCTGGACCAAGGCGACCAACGAGGTCGCCGAGGCGATGAACGACAACTTCCCGAAGACCAACCCGATCTTCATGATGGTGAACTCGGGTGCACGAGGCAACATGATGCAGATGCGTCAGATCGCCGGTATGCGTGGTCTGGTGTCGAACGCGAAGAACGAGACGATCCCGCGTCCGATCAAGGCGTCCTTCCGTGAGGGTCTGTCCGTGCTGGAGTACTTCATCTCCACGCACGGTGCCCGTAAGGGTCTGGCGGACACCGCTCTGCGTACCGCCGACTCGGGTTACCTCACGCGTCGTCTGGTCGACGTCTCCCAGGACGTCATCATTCGCGAGGAGGACTGCGGCACCGAGCGCGGTCTGCGTCTGAAGATCGCCGACCGGAACGCCGAGGGCGCGCTGATCAAGACGGAGGACGTCGAGACCTCCGTGTACGCGCGCTGCCTCGCCGAGGACATCGTGGTCGAGGGACAGGTGCTGGCCCCGGCCGGTACCGACCTGGGCGACGTCCTCATCGAGGAGCTCGTGCAGCGCGGCGTCGAGGAGGTCAAGACCCGCTCGGTCCTGACCTGCGAGTCCGCCGTCGGCACCTGCGCGATGTGCTACGGCCGTTCGCTGGCCACCGGCAAGCTGGTCGACATCGGTGAGGCGGTCGGCATCATCGCCGCCCAGTCCATCGGTGAGCCCGGTACCCAGCTGACGATGCGTACCTTCCACACCGGTGGTGTGGCCGGTGACGACATCACCCAGGGTCTGCCGCGTGTCGTCGAGCTCTTCGAGGCCCGTACCCCGAAGGGTGTCGCCCCGATCTCCGAGGCCCAGGGCCGCGTGCGGATCGAGGAGACCGAGAAGACCAAGAAGATCGTCGTCACCCCGGACGACGGCAGCGACGAGACGGCGTTCCCGATCTCCAAGCGTGCCCGTCTCCTGGTCAGCGAGGGCGAGCACGTCGAGGTGGGCCAGAAGCTCACCGTGGGTGCCACCAACCCGCACGACGTGCTGCGCATCCTGGGTCAGCGTGCCGTCCAGGTCCACCTGGTCGGCGAGGTCCAGAAGGTCTACAACTCGCAGGGTGTGTCGATCCACGACAAGCACATCGAGATCATCATCCGGCAGATGCTGCGCCGTGTGACGATCATCGAGTCCGGCGACGCCGAGCTGCTGCCCGGTGAGCTGGTCGAGCGCTCGAAGTTCGAGACCGAGAACCGTCGTGTGGTCCAGGAGGGCGGTCACCCGGCCTCCGGTCGTCCGCAGCTGATGGGTATCACCAAGGCCTCGCTGGCGACGGAATCCTGGCTGTCGGCCGCCTCCTTCCAGGAGACGACCCGAGTCCTGACGGACGCGGCGATCAACGCCAAGTCCGACAGCCTCATCGGCCTCAAGGAGAACGTCATCATCGGTAAGCTCATCCCGGCCGGTACGGGCCTGTCCCGCTACCGCAACATCCGGGTCGAGCCGACCGAGGAGGCCAAGGCCGCGATGTACTCGGCCGTCGGCTACGACGACATCGACTACTCGCCGTTCGGCACGGGCTCCGGCCAGGCCGTTCCGCTGGAGGACTACGACTACGGTCCGTACAACCAGTAAGCGAGTCGCTTGAGCCGAAGGGCGGTCATCCTGCGGGGTGGCCGCCCTTCGGGCGTTCCCGGCCGTGTCCCCCCGGCAGCCCCCGCAGCCTCGGCGGGCCCTTTCGGGCGTCCCGGTGTACGGGGGTGAGGCCGGGGCGGGGGTCCGCACGGGAGGGCGTCTGGGGGCCGTCTGGCCGATACGCGGGCCCCGTCGCGGGCGCACCGGTGCCGGAACCTCTGGTTCGGCGCATCATGGAAGGACCCCGGGGAGGTGCTCCGTGTCGCAGCCGCACTATCCGTCCTGGCAGCCCTGGCAGGGGCCTGGTGCTCCCTCGATGCTCGCGTCGCACGCCGATCGGGAGCGGGCCGTGGACGTGCTCAGAGCCGGGTTCGGCGAGGGGCGGATGGAGCAGGGGGAGTTCGAGCGGCGGGTCGGGCGGGCGTACGCGGCGCGGACCGTGGGGGAGCTGGCGCTGCTCGTCGCGGATCTGCCGCAGGGGCCGCTGCCGCAGCCGGCCTCGGTCGTGGCCGTGCCGGGGACGTTCCTGCCCGTGCCGCGGGCCCGGACCAACGGGAAGGCCGTCGCGGCCGGGGTGTGCGGGCTGCTGTGCGTGCCGACGATGGGGCTCACCGGGATCCCGGCGGTCGTGCTGGGGCATGTGGCCCGGGCCGAGATCCGCAGCCGGGGAGAGCTGGGGGACGGGCTTGCGCTGACCGGGCTGGTGCTCGGGTGGTTGTCCACGGCCGGCTGGGCGCTCGTTCTGGTGTTGCTGACGGTGGTGTCCGTCGTAGCATCGTGAAAGTGTGCATATCGGACTCGGGCCACCGAATTGAAGATCGACAACGGCTCGGGGGCTTGACATGTCCCGCATGGCGATGCGGGCGGTGCCCATTTGTTTTGACCGCAGCGAATGCGGTAGGTACGCTCAGACCTTGTGCCTGGGGTGTGCCCTGGCTCGCGTGTGTGCCATGAACCGCACGGCGAGCCGACACCGGCCACCGTAATCTGCGCAGTTTCTGCCTCGCGGCGGGAGTCCGCGGGTTCGACACACCCGACCGCGTGGGTCGGTGACGTTCCAGGTTAGCTTCACCATTCGGCACACAGAAACCGGAGAAGTAGTGCCTACGATCCAGCAGCTGGTCCGGAAGGGCCGGCAGGACAAGGTCGAGAAGAACAAGACGCCCGCACTTGAGGGTTCTCCTCAGCGCCGGGGCGTCTGCACGCGTGTGTTCACGACCACCCCGAAGAAGCCGAACTCGGCCCTGCGTAAGGTCGCGCGTGTGCGTCTGACCAGCGGGATCGAGGTCACCGCTTACATTCCGGGTGAGGGACACAACCTGCAGGAGCACTCCATCGTGCTCGTGCGCGGCGGCCGTGTGAAGGACCTGCCGGGTGTTCGCTACAAGATCATCCGTGGCTCCCTCGACACCCAGGGTGTCAAGAACCGCAAGCAGGCCCGTTCCCGCTACGGCGCCAAGAAGGAGAAGTAAGAATGCCTCGTAAGGGCCCCGCCCCGAAGCGCCCGGTCATCATCGACCCGGTCTACGGTTCTCCTCTGGTCACGTCGCTCATCAACAAGGTGCTGCTGAACGGCAAGCGCTCCACCGCCGAGCGCATCGTCTACGGCGCCATGGAGGGTCTGCGTGAGAAGACGGGCAACGACCCGATCATCACGCTGAAGCGCGCGCTGGAGAACATCAAGCCGACCCTTGAGGTCAAGTCCCGCCGTGTCGGTGGTGCGACGTACCAGGTTCCGATCGAGGTCAAGCCCGGTCGCGCCAACACGCTCGCGCTGCGCTGGCTGGTCGGCTACTCGCGCGCCCGTCGTGAGAAGACGATGACCGAGCGCCTGCTCAACGAGCTTCTCGACGCGTCCAACGGCCTCGGCGCCGCTGTGAAGAAGCGCGAGGACACCCACAAGATGGCCGAGTCCAACAAGGCCTTCGCGCACTACCGCTGGTAGTCGCTACCCACATCGAGACCGAGAGAAGACTGAAGCCTTATGGCTACCACTTCACTTGACCTGGCCAAGGTCCGCAACATCGGGATCATGGCCCACATCGACGCGGGCAAGACGACCACCACCGAGCGGATCCTGTTCTACACCGGTGTGTCTTACAAGATCGGTGAGGTCCACGACGGCGCTGCCACCATGGACTGGATGGAGCAGGAGCAGGAGCGTGGCATCACGATCACGTCTGCTGCGACCACCTGTCACTGGCCGCTCGAGGACAACGACTACACCATCAACATCATCGACACCCCGGGTCACGTCGACTTCACCGTCGAAGTGGAGCGCTCCCTGCGCGTGCTCGACGGTGCCGTGACGGTGTTCGACGGTGTCGCCGGTGTCGAGCCGCAGTCCGAGACGGTGTGGCGTCAGGCCGACCGCTACGGCGTGCCCCGCATCTGCTTCGTGAACAAGCTGGACCGTACCGGCGCCGAGTTCCACCGCTGCGTGGACATGATCTCGGACCGCCTGGGCGCCCAGCCGCTGGTCATGCAGCTGCCGATCGGTGCCGAGGCGGACTTCAAGGGCGTCATCGACCTCGTGACGATGAAGGCCCTGGTCTGGTCGGCCGAGGCGACCAAGGGCGAGATGTACGACACCGTCGACATCCCGGACACCCACGCCGAGGCTGCCGAGGAGTACCGCGGCAAGCTGCTCGAGGCCGTCGCCGAGAACGACGAAGAGCTGATGGAGCTGTACCTGGAGGGCACCGAGCCCACCGTGGAGCAGCTCTACGCCGCGATCCGTCGTATCACCATCGCGTCCGGCAAGGGCGGCGGCACCACCGTCACCCCCGTGTTCTGCGGCACCGCGTTCAAGAACAAGGGCGTTCAGCCCCTGCTCGACGCGGTCGTGCGTTACCTGCCCACCCCGCTCGACGTCGAGGCCATCGAGGGCCACGACGTCAAGGACCCGGAGCAGGTCATCGCGCGCAAGCCGTCGGAGGACGAGCCCCTCGCCGCGCTGGCGTTCAAGATCATGAGCGACCCGCACCTCGGCAAGCTCACCTTCGTCCGCGTGTACTCCGGCCGCCTGCTGTCCGGCACCGCCGTGCTGAACTCGGTGAAGGGCAAGAAGGAGCGCATCGGCAAGATCTACCGCATGCACGCGAACAAGCGTGAGGAGATCGAGTCGGTGGGCGCCGGCGACATCGTCGCCGTGATGGGTCTGAAGCAGACCACGACCGGTGAGACGCTGTCCGACGACAAGAACCCGGTCATCCTGGAGTCCATGGACTTCCCGGCGCCGGTCATCCAGGTCGCCATCGAGCCCAAGTCGAAGGGCGACCAGGAGAAGCTGGGCGTCGCGATCCAGCGCCTCGCCGAGGAGGACCCGTCGTTCCAGGTCCACTCGGACGAGGAGACGGGCCAGACCATCATCGGTGGTATGGGCGAGCTGCACCTTGAGGTGCTGGTCGACCGCATGCGCCGTGAGTTCAAGGTCGAGGCCAACGTCGGCAAGCCGCAGGTCGCCTACCGCGAGACGATCCGCAAGGCCGTCGAGCGCGTGGACTACACCCACAAGAAGCAGACCGGTGGTACCGGTCAGTTCGCCAAGGTGCAGATCGCGATCGAGCCGATCGAGGGCGGCGACGCCTCGTACGAGTTCGTGAACAAGGTGACCGGTGGCCGCATCCCGAAGGAGTACATCCCTTCGGTGGACGCCGGTGCGCAGGAGGCCATGCAGTTCGGCATCCTCGCCGGTTACGAGATGACCGGCGTGCGCGTCACCCTGATCGACGGTGGCTACCACGAGGTCGACTCCTCCGAGCTGGCGTTCAAGATCGCCGGTTCGCAGGCCTTCAAGGAGGCCGCACGCAAGGCCAGCCCCGTGCTGCTCGAGCCGATGATGGCCGTCGAGGTCACCACGCCCGAGGACTACATGGGTGAGGTCATCGGCGACATCAACTCCCGCCGTGGTCAGATCCAGGCCATGGAGGAGCGGGCCGGTGCCCGCGTCGTGAAGGGCCTCGTGCCCCTCTCGGAGATGTTCGGCTACGTCGGAGACCTCCGCAGCAAGACGTCGGGTCGCGCAAGCTACTCGATGCAGTTCGACTCCTACGCCGAGGTTCCCCGGAACGTCGCCGAGGAGATCATCGCGAAGGCCAAGGGCGAGTAACGCACCGCGTCTACACGCCGTAGGCTTGACTCCGGTGCTCAGGGGCATTCCGCCGCAATCGTGGTGAGAATGCCCCGAGGCCCGGGCTTTCCAGCAAAGATCACCTGGCGCCGATGAGTAAGGCGTACCAGAACCACTCTCAGGAGGACCCCAGTGGCGAAGGCGAAGTTCGAGCGGACTAAGCCGCACGTCAACATCGGCACCATCGGTCACATCGACCACGGTAAGACGACCCTCACGGCCGCCATTACCAAGGTGCTGCACGACGCGTACCCGGACCTGAACGAGGCCTCGGCCTTCGACCAGATCGACAAGGCTCCTGAGGAGCGCCAGCGCGGTATCACCATCTCCATCGCGCACGTCGAGTACCAGACCGAGACGCGTCACTACGCCCACGTCGACTGCCCCGGTCACGCGGACTACATCAAGAACATGATCACGGGTGCGGCGCAGATGGACGGCGCCATCCTCGTGGTCGCCGCCACCGACGGCCCGATGCCGCAGACCAAGGAGCACGTGCTCCTGGCCCGCCAGGTCGGCGTTCCGTACATCGTCGTCGCCCTGAACAAGGCCGACATGGTGGACGACGAGGAGATCCTGGAGCTCGTCGAGCTCGAGGTCCGTGAGCTCCTCAGCGAGTACGAGTTCCCGGGCGACGACCTGCCGGTCGTCAAGGTCTCGGCGCTCAAGGCTCTCGAGGGCGACAAGGAGTGGGGCAACTCCGTCCTCGAGCTCATGAAGGCCGTGGACGAGAACATCCCGCAGCCCGAGCGTGACGTCGACAAGCCGTTCCTGATGCCGATCGAGGACGTCTTCACGATCACCGGTCGTGGCACCGTCGTCACCGGTCGTATCGAGCGTGGTGTCCTCAAGGTCAACGAGACCGTTGACATCGTGGGCATCAAGCAGGAGAAGACCACCACCACGGTCACCGGCATCGAGATGTTCCGCAAGCTGCTCGACGAGGGCCAGGCCGGTGAGAACGTCGGTCTGCTCCTCCGTGGCATCAAGCGCGAGGACGTCGAGCGCGGCCAGGTCATCATCAAGCCGGGCTCGGTCACCCCGCACACCGAGTTCGAGGCGCAGGCCTACATCCTGTCCAAGGACGAGGGTGGCCGCCACACGCCGTTCTTCAACAACTACCGCCCGCAGTTCTACTTCCGTACGACGGACGTGACCGGCGTGGTGACCCTCCCCGAGGGCACCGAGATGGTCATGCCGGGTGACAACACCGAGATGAAGGTGGAGCTCATCCAGCCCGTCGCCATGGAGGAGGGCCTGAAGTTCGCCATCCGTGAGGGTGGCCGGACCGTGGGCGCCGGCCAGGTCACCAAGATCAACAAGTGAGTCTTCGGACTGGCTTGAGGGTCTACTGACCTGAGTGGCTCGAAAGGGCCCGTACGACTTCGGTCGTGCGGGCCCTTTTGCTTTCGGCCTTGCTTTCGACCTCGGCGAGGAAGTTTGTGGGTGCCGGGCGGGCGGCTCCTTCGAGGGCCGCGCGCAGGGCGTCAGGAGTCTGCTGGGGGCGGGGGATCAGCTCGTGTCCGTGGTCGGCCTGCGTGCTCATCGTGTCCACCTCCAGGAACGCCCAGGCTGTCCCGCCCGACGGCAGGGGAGCGGGAGACCCGGGCGGCAGTTGTTTCGTTCATGCGATTTCCAGCAGGTTGGCACGGCCGGAGCGGCAGTCGCGGCACCGGCCGGGTTCCTGGGCGCGGAACGCGCGGTCGCAGCCGTCGCAGGTCTGGAGGGGGTGACGGGTGGGCGGCGGGGGTGCCTGCGGTGAGGCGAAGGGCGGTGGGGGTGGCAGCTAGGCTGTGAGGCGGTGGGCCAGGAGGGCGGCCGGGCGATGCAGGGGCTCCGGTGGCAGGTCCGTCGTCAGGGCGTGCCGTACGGCGGCCGGGGAGACGTCGCGTTCCAGCCAGGCGGCGACACCCGGGGCGAGGTGGGCGGTGTCGCAGCCAGAGAGGAGGAGGCGGGTGTCCTCGCGGCGGAGGCCGGTGAGGAGGTCCGTGGCCTGCTGGAGGAGGGCGGGGGCCGGGTATGCCGGGCGCGGTACCGCGGGGAGTGCTTTGCCGCCGGGCTGTCTTGTCCGCTTCCTCGGGGCGGGGCCAGGGGCCTCCGTACCGCTGTGACCCGGCTGATTGCAGGAGGTCGTGCGGGTGATGATCCGGCCGTCCGGGACGCGCTCGCGGGTGCGGCGCAGGTAGCCGTGCGTCTCCAGCTCGCGCAGGGCCGCGGCGATGCGGGTCGTGCCCTCCGGGAAGCGGGCGGCGAGGGACTTGATGTCGACGCGGGCGCCCGACGGGAGCGACTGGATGTGCACCGACAGCCCGATCGCGAGCAGGGAGAGTTCCGGGTGCTGGGCCAGGTGGTTGCCGATCACCGTGAAGCGGGTGGTGTGGCGGGCGTTGTTGTGCACCAGGCCGGAGTGGGGATGCCGCCGGTTCGGGTGCTTCTTTCCGGCAACCCGGGTGTGGGCGTGCGAGGGCACGTTAGGGTTCTGCGTATCCATCAGGAAGGTCTCTTCTTCCTCGGTGGTCAGGCCCTCGCACTGGGATTGCCGTCCCGGCGGGGGCCGTCGCATGTCTGCGGTTGTGTCGTGACGTGTTGCGCTGAGCGTAGGGCAGGCAAGGACCCCCGAATCCAGTTGAGTTGGTGATGTTCACTCGCGAGGGTGAGGCAGCCCCGCGGCTGGGAGGAGGGGTGGGGTTTGGTCGGGTTCTTTCACCCTTGTGGTCCTTGGAGGAGGGCGCCTGTGCCGCCGGAGCACGGACTTTCGGGTTTCGGTGCGAGGTCGAGTTCCGCCCAGACCGTCTTGCGGGGTGGCAGGCCCCGGGTGACGCCCCAGCGGTCGGCGAGTGCGTCGACCAGGAGGAGCCCCAGACCGGGGCGGGCTGTCGGCAGGCGGTCAGCGCGCGTGTCCGTCACCTCGATGCGGAGGGTGTCGGCGACGACGTAGAGGAGCAGGCGGAAGTCGCGGCTGGGGGTTCGGCCGTGCGTCGCCGCGTTGGTCGACAGCTCCGCGATGACCTGACACGCGGGGTCCAGCGGCAACCCCCAGGAGCGCAGTTGTTCGGCGGCGAGGAGCCGGGCCAGCCGGGCGCCGCGCGGGGTGGGGGAGAGCTGGAGGCTGAAGTTGCGGACCGGGGTGCGGAGTTCGGGGGAGTTCTGCTTCACGTCACTCAGCGTGGCTGTCCGCGCTTACCGTGAACAGTGACTCAGCGGGTGCGTACGGTGACTGTCCGGTGCTTGTCCGGCGTTGTCCGGGCTGTCGGGGCCGGGCGTACGGGTAGGGCGCTGGGGCGTGGTCGTACGACGGCGGAAGGGTGCGGGATGACGGCGGTCGAGGCGGACTCGGAGCGGCTCAAGGGCGCGGCGGACGAACCGGGTTGGGAGGTCGATCCCGACGATGAGTGGGGCGTCGCGGTCATCACCACGGTGGGACGGCAACTGAAGCTGCGGCGTGAGGCGGTGGGGATGCGGGCCGCGGAGTTCGGGGCGGCGGTGGGGTACGGCGAGGACATGGTCTACAAGATCGAGGGTGGGAAGCGGATCCCTCGGCAGGACTATCTGGTCAGGGCGGATGAGGTGCTGGGGGCGGGTGGGCTGATCGCGGCGGCTTGGGAGGACGTGAAGAAGGTCCGGTATCCCAAGAAAGTGCGTGAGCTTGCCAAGTTGGAGGGGCAGGCGGTGGAGATCGGGGTGTACGAGTGCAACAGCATCCATGGGCTGTTGCAGACGCCGGAGCATGCGCGGGCTCTGTTCGAGTCGTGGCAGCCGTCCTACTCGCCGGACGACATCGATCGAATGGTGGCCGCTCGTCTGGCCCGGCAGGCGGTATTCGAACGCGACCCCGCTCCCTCAGTCCATTTCGTCCTGGAAGAGGCACCGCTACGCCGACACGTCGGGGGCACAATGGTGTGGCGGCAGCAGCTCGAACGTCTGCTGGAGGTGGGGCGCTTGCACAACGTCACGCTTCAGGTGATGCCGACGAACAGCGACGCTCATCCAGGGCTGGATGGCCGGATTGAGTTGCTGAAGTTCCCGGACGGTACGGCAGTGGGTCGCGCTGACGGCCTGTACAACGGCCGACCTGTCTCTGAGCCGAGGCAACTCCGCATCCTGGAGCTGCAGTATGGGACCCTCCGGGCGCAGGCTCTCCCACCCCGGGAGTCGCTGGCCTTTGTCGAGACACTGCTGGGAGAGACATGATCCGCAACGCTGAACTGGCTTGGTTCAAGAGCAGCTACAGCAGCGGTACCAACGGCGAGTCCTGCGTCGAGATCGCCATAGCCCCCCACACCGTCCACGTCCGCGACTCCAAGCACACCGAAGGCCCCCGGCTCGTGCTCGCGCCGGAGGCCTGGTCGGAGTTCCTGGCCTCCTTCTAGCCGACGTTCCGCAGGATGCGCACCGCGCGGTGGAACGCCGAGTCGCGCTTCTCGGCGAACTCCTCCTTGGTGAACACCGGCTCGGTGATGTGGGGCGGAATGCCCGTGCCGTCGTAGGTCCGGCCCGACCGGTCGAGGAACTCCTCGTTCGGGAGGATCGCCGTCATGCCGTTGGGGAGGCTGCGTTCCATGACGTCGGAGAAGACACCCTGGGTCGGCTGTCCGACACGAACCGTGCCGCCCGGCCGGTCGATGAGGGCCTGCGTGAAGGTCTCACCGGCGCTGACGGTCGTGCCTGAGGTCAGTACGGCGACGGGGCCGGTGTAGCGGGGCCCGGCCGCCGGTACGACCCGGATGGGCTCGGGGCGGGTGTGCCGGTCCGGGTTGGTGGGGTGGTTGCGGGCGCGCTTGGCGTAGGCGACGTAGGGCCTGTCCGTGAGGCGCTCGGCGATGTGGATGCCGAGGGCGTCGGAGCCGCCGCCGTTGATGCGCAGGTCGATGATCAGACCCTTGAGGCGCCGGGTGCGCTCGGTGGTGAGGATCGTGTCCAGGGCCTTGTCGAGTTCGGCGAGATGGGCCGGGTACGGGGCGTCCTCGGCTGTGTAGCCGGCGAAGCCGGAGATGCGGAGGTAGCCCTGATCCGCGCGGCCGGGGAGGTCGGCGTAGGTGATACGGCCGTTGGCGAAGTCCTGGCGGTAGGGGGTGTTCCCGAGGTCGCGCTCGGTGATGAACTTCTTCACCCTGGCGTCGAGTTCGAGGGAGGGCGGCTCCGTCCCGGGTCGCACCTGGGCGAATACCTGGTCCCCGTCCAGGACGGCGACATGGGCGTCGTAGAGAGGCCGCACCATGGCGCTGAAGATGCCGAAGAGCTCCTTGCGGGTGGTGTCCGCGTGCACGCCGGGCCGGTAGCGGTCCCTCATGGCCTGCCAGTCGACGCCCTTCGCGGCGAAGAAGGGGTAGTTCTCGGCGAAGGAGTGCCAGAAGACGTCGAAGGCGGCGCGGGCGTCCTTGGGGGTGGGGCGGGTGCAGGCGGCCGGCAGTTTTTGGATCCGCCGCAGCGAGCGGTGTCCGACCGAGGTGTCGTAGCCCAGGGTGGCGCGGTTGGCGCCGGGGCCGGGCCGGACGGTCAGCGTGGTGCCGTCGGGGGTTGCGTACGTGCCGGGGCCGGTCCTCCGAGCACGGTCACCCTTGAGGCAGCTGACGGATGTCGTCTGGAACTCCTGGAGGGTGTCGCCGTCGAGGGAGAGGACGGTGCCGTAGCCATCCATGCGCCAGAGGCCGTCGGTGCCGGGCTTGCCGGGGGCGGAGGCTGCCGTGGCGGGTGCGGCGAGGGCCAGGGTGAGGGCGATGGCGGTGGCGGCGGTGGCGGTGCGCACGGATGGGTTCCCCCTGCTGTGTGGTCGGTGCCCTTACCGTGCCTGGCAGAGCGGGGGCGAGCCATCCGGTGGGCCGGAGGGCGGAGGTGGGGACAGCCCCCCGGCCGGTTCGTCACTGCCGGGCCGTGACACTGGAGCATGACTTCAGATGCGTCGCGCGACGAACTCGACCTGGACGCGATCGAGGAACTGTGCAGGTCCGCCACCCCGGGGCCGTGGCACGTCAGGGACCTCGACGAGGACCAGAACGCCGCGTTCATCGCCATGGCCAGGGAGGCGGTACCACAGCTCGTGGCAGAGGTCAGGCGCCTGCGGTGGCTCGTGGAATTCGGGGCGTGCCCCACGGCCGGCACGACAGGCACGGAGTTCGTGATGCCCCTCGACGACGAGATGCTCGCGTATTTCCGGGAGATGGTGGAGGTACTGGTGGAACGCGTCGGCATCTGCCGCGCGGAGGCGGTCGCCAGGATCAACGCGGTGTACGGGACGCGGGAGTCGGTTGCTTTCGGGGTGGGCCTGATGGGTCACGAGCTTCCGGAGTACTGGGCCTACGGGACCTACTACAGCCCGGACCACCGGGACCGTCTTCCCATTGGAGACCCGACCGCCGACGCGGACATCGACTTCGGCACCCATCCCGTCCGTCCGGCACCTCCGAAGGACTCACCGTTCTGGACGCTGGAGGAGTAGTGGCACGATGTGCGCACACGTGATCGAGCGAACGGGGAGACCGGCGTCATGGCCCGCTACATGGAGACACTGACCGTCGAGCGGGGCGGTTTCCGGATCAAGGTGCCGGAGACGTGGTGGGAGTTCGACGTGCGGCCGGAGTCGCGGGACGACTCGATCCGCCGGATGGTGAGCGAACGGGTGCGGCAGCGCCCGGAGTTGGAGCAGCACCGCGGCACCTACGTCGACTTCCTCCAGAAGGCCGCCGCGGACGCCTGGAAGTCGGGCGCGATGTACTGCGGCTGCATGGCGGAGAGCTTCGGCGGGGACACGCCGATCACGGGTTCGGTGACCGTCTCCCTCGTCGGCGGCCGCAACGAGCGCGGTGAGCCGTTGTCGAACGACCCTTCCGTCATCGCGGGCCAGCTCGCGACCAAGGAGGCGAAGCGGGAGGGCGACTCCTGGCGGAAGGTCACGACCGTCGACATCCCGGGCGTCGGCCCGGCCGCGCGCACGCACGGCATCGAGGACATCGAGGTCCCCGGTGACGCGCTCAACCGCACCGTCCGAGCCGTCCTGATGCAGACGTACATCCCGGTCCCGGGCCAGGAGGGCAAGGTCGCCCTGGTCGCCGGCAGCAGCCAGGTCCTCGACCTCGCGGACTCGTTCTTCGACATCTTCGACGCGATCACGTCGACGTTCCGCTTCACGGGCTGATGCCCCCTGGGTGGGACTGGGAGCGCGGCGAGAGTCTGCTGGCGCTCGACAGCCCCGAGGAGTGGGACGCGGCATTCGAGCGTAGCGAGGCCGGTCTCGGGACGGCAGTGATCGGCCTGGCGTTTCACTGTCCGCTGGCGGACGTGTCCCCGCGGATCGTGAAGGCGATGCGGTTGCCGGACGCCGGTGAGCGCGGGTTCGCGTTCACAGCGGCGGGACACGCGGCCAGGCTCAACGGGGAGCTGACCCCGGAGTTGTACGCGGCCCTGCGCGCCGAAGGCCCCGGCGGTTTCGCAGTGAACGCCATCGCGGACACACTCACCTTCGTGCCGTTCCGGAAGCTTCCGCCATGGTTCAGGTGGCGGTGGGTGTGCGAGGCGGTTCTGGACAAGCTCTACACCTGGTGGCTGCAGTCGGTGTACGCCGTAGAGGACGCCTGGCGGGCCGTGCGCGGACGTCGTTCCTGAAACTGATTTCGGTACTCCACACCATGAACCCCGGCTATCCGTCGAACGAATGTGCCTTGTAAGTTCACGTGTGCATACGGTTGTTGCTGTAGTGGTGCGCGTGACGGGGGTTGCGGTATGGCGGGGCACAGGCCTTCGGACTGGCATGTCCTGGACTTGGACAAGGATCCGACGCCCGGTGATCCGCAACGCGTGCGCACACTCGCGAAGCACCTGCACGACTTCGCCGACGACGTCTCCGACGCGCTGCGTCTGGTCAAGGGCATGGCGGGGGAGGGCACGCTCCTGGAGTGGGCGGGCAAGTCGGCGGATGTCTTCAAGGAGGACTTCGCGGATGTCCCGAAGAACCTCAAGAAGCTGAAGAAGTCGTACGAGATGTGCGGGGATGCGCTGGCGGACTTCTGGCCGAAGCTGGAGCGGGCGCAGTCGCTGGCGGACAAGGCCCTGCGCAAGGGCCGTGAGGCGCGCGACAGCCTTTCCTCCGCCCAGTCCCGTCTCACCTCGGCCGACTCGTGGGTGACGCGGGCCGGCAAGGAGGCGGACAAGTACAAGGACGACCCGACCGGCAGCAAGTCCGACGCCGACAAGCCCGATGAGGCCAAGGTGCGGGCCGCGACCCGGGACGTCCAGCACGCCAAGTCGGCGCAGACCAAGGCCCAGTCGGACGTCTCCGACGCGCAGGACGCGCTGGCCGCGGCGAAGAAGATGGCCGCGGACGCGCGCAAGATGCGTGACGATGCGGCCCGCGAGGCCAAGTCGAAGATCGACGAGGCCTCCGACGCGGGCATTCAGAACCGGTCGTGGTGGGAAGAGGTCGGCGACTGGTTCACCGACAACTGGGACACCATCGTCGCGGTCTGCAAGGTCGTCGTCGCGGTCGTCGGGATCGTCGCGATGATCATCGGCGGTCCGATCCTGGGCGCGATCGTGCTGATCGCGGCCGCGGTGGTGCTCGCGGACACGCTCTACAAATACTCCAAGGGGCGGGCGTCCCTATGGGATGTGGGGTTCGCGGCACTGGACTGCATACCGGGCATGAAGGGGCTGACCACGCTCGGTGGCCTCGCCAAGGGGCTCAAGGGCGGAGCGGCCGCCATGAAGGGGCTCAGGGGCGGTCTGAAAGGCATGGGGCTCGCCGTGCGCGGCTTGGGCAAGAACGCCCGCGGCATGATCGCCGACGGCGCCAAGGGCGCATACAACCGGGCCAAGAACCTCGTCCGCTCCAAGGGTAGTGACCCCATCGACATGGCGACCGGGGCCATGTACCTGCCGCAGACCGACGTGGAACTGCCAGGCCTCATGCCGCTTGCGTTCACACGCAGGGTCGCCTCCGACTACCGCTGCGGCTGGTGGTTCGGCCCGTCATGGTCGTCCTCTGTCGACCAGCGTCTCGAAGTCGACGAGGAGGGCATCGTCTTCGTCACCGAGGACGGGCTGCTGCTTCCCTACCCCCACCCCTCGCACACGCACGACCCTGTTCTGCCCGAGGCCGGGCCCCGACTGCCGTTGACGCGTCTGGACGACGGCGGCTATCGCATCGAAGACCCGCTGACCGGTACCACCCGGCACTTCACCCGCCATAGCCCTGACGGCATTGCGCTGCTGACTCGCATCACCGACCGCAACGACAACACCATCGCGCTCGACTACGACGCGTTCGGCACCCCCCTCGCGCTGCGCCACTCCGGCGGCTACCACCTCAAGATCACCACCGACCTGGGCCGGGTCACCGAACTCAGCCTCGCCGGGGCGGCCGAGGACGGCTCGGACCTCGTCGTCAAGCGCTACGGCTACACCGGCGGCAACCTCACCTCGGTCACCAACTCCTCCGGTCTGCCGCTCACATTCACATACGACGAGCGGTTGCGTATCACCTCGTGGCTGGACACGAACCACCGTCGCTATCACTACGCCTACGACGACCAGGATCGTTGTGTCGCCGAAGGTGGCGAGGCCGGACACATCGCGATCACGCTGACCTACGACGGTGCCGATCCCGCCTGGCCCGGCCACCGCGTCACCACTCTCACCACCATCGAGGGCGCTGTCTCCCGGTTCGTCGTCGACGAGCGATGCCTGGTCGTGGCCGAGATCGATCCGCTGGGCGGCAAGGTCACCACTACCTACGACGCCCATCAGCACATCACGACGACTACGGATCAACTCGGGCTCAGCACCGTCTTCGTGAACAACGCAGCGGGACAGCCGGTCGAGGTGATCCGGGCCGACGGCTCGGTCGTCCGCCTGGCCTACGACGAGCGGCAGCTTCCCACGAGCGTCACCCTGCCGGACGGCTCCTCATGGCGGTACACCAACGACGAGCGGGGAAACGTCACCGCCGTCGCCGACCCCTCTGGCGCGACCACCCACTTCGTCCGCCACACGGACGGTAGCGTCGTCACGGTCCGGGACGCGTCGGGTCGTACCTCCACCTACGAGAACAATGCCTCCGGTCTCCCACTGGCAATGACCGACGGCCTGGGCAACACCACGCGCTACACGTACGACTCCTTCGGCCGGGTGACCGCGGTGTCCGACCCGCTCGGCCACGCGACCCGCCTGAAATGGACCACAGAGGGCCTCCTGGCCCACCGCACCTATCCGGACGGGTCGTACGAGAGCTGGGAGTACGACGGCGAGGGCAACTGCGTCCGCCACGTCGACGCTGTGGGACAGACCACCACATTCGAATACACCCATTTCGACCGGCTCAGCGCGCGCATCGGACCGGACGGTGAGCGATACACGTTCACGCACGACACCCAGCTCCGCCTCGCCCAGGTGACCAACCCGCAGGGCTTGACCTGGAATTACACCTACGACCTGGCCGGGCGACTCCTCGCCGAGTCCGATTTCGACGGTCGCACGGCCCGCTACGCCTACGACGCGGCAGGCCGTATGACCACCCGGGTCAACGCCCTCGGCCAGAGCATCCGCTACCAGCGGGATGCGCTGGGGCAGATCACCGTCAAGGACGCGGATGGCAGGGCCACCGACTACACGTACTCGGTGAGCGGTTCACTGACCTCGGCGGTGAGCCAGGACAGCAGTCTGACCGTGGAACTCGACGTGGTCGGCCGTCGCATCAGGGAGACCGTCGATGGGCGGACCATGCGCTTCGCCTACGACGCCGCCGGCAATCGGACGCTGCGCGTCACCCCCTCGGGCGCCCGCAGCACGTGGGAGTACGACGCCGCAGGACGCACCGCCCGGCTCGGCACGGCGGGTCACACGATCGACTTCGTGCACGACGCGGCAGACCGCGAAGTGATCCGCCGCATCGACGGCGCGCTCACACTCACTCGCGGCTATGACAGCCTCGACAGGCTTGTCACGCAGGCGAGCACGGCCCCCGGAGACCGCCGGGTCGCGGAGCGTTCCTACATCTACCGCCCCGACGGCGCCCTCCTAGGTGTTCAGGACTCCCGCACGGGCGGCAGGCGTTTCGATCTCGACGCCCAGGGCCGCGTCACCGCGGTGCACGCGGCGGGCTGGAGCGAGCGCTACGCCTACGACTCCGCGGGCAACCAGACCGAGGCTGCCTGGCCCGCACAGCATCCGGGCCATGAGGCCACCGGGCCGCGCGAGTACACAGGTATGCGGCTGAGGCGGGCAGGCGCCGTTCATTACGAGTACGACGGGCAGGGGCGCGTGGTGGTACGCCGCAAAACCCGGTTGTCCCGCAAACCCGACACCTGGCGGTACGAGTGGGACGCCGAGGACCGCCTCACCGCCGTCACCACACCGGACGGCGTCCGATGGCGCTACACCTACGACCCACTGGGCCGGCGGTCCGCGAAGCTCCGACTCGACGCCGACGGCGCCACCGTCCTGGAGCGCACCGTCTTCGCCTGGGACGGCAACACGCTGTGCGAGCAGACCACGGAGCAGCACGACGCGGGCCGCCACACCACGCTCACCTGGGACCACGAGGGGCATTCCCCCCTGAGCCAGGCCGAACGCATCTGGGCGGCCGAGGCACCCCAGGACACCATCGACGAACGCTTCTTCGCCATCGTCACGGATCTGGTCGGCACACCGACCGAGCTCGTTTCCTCGGACGGGGAGGTCGCCTGGCACACCCGGTCGACTCTCTGGGGAACCACCGCCTGGAATCGTGATGCGCGTGCACACACCCCGCTGCGCTTCCCCGGCCAGTACCACGACCCGGAGACCGGATTCCACTACAACCACCATCGGCACTACGACCCTGAGACCGCCCGCTACACGAGCCCCGATCCGCTCGGTCTGCTCCCCGCGCCCAATCCGGTCGCGTACGTCCGCAACCCGCATACCTGGTCCGACCCCCTGGGGCTCGCGCCCCTGTGTCATCAGCATGGAGGCGACACGGGCAGCCCGGACGGGGCCGGCTTGTTGCCGGGTCCGGCGCCCCAGAGCGCCGTGGACATGCTGAACAAGGTGAACGCCCGGCCAGGGGGTATCGGAAAAGTCGACGGATACCATGGCAATGCGAACTGGGGTAACAACAAGTCCGCACTTCCTGGGGGCAAGTACAAGGAATGGGACGTCAACGCCAAGGTCGACCTCCCGCAGTGCAGTGCTCCGGGGTGCGGGAAGGAAATCAGAGGCCCTGAACGCCTTCTGACTCCGAAAGACGGAGCTGGGCCCGCCTATTACACACCGGACCATTACGGAACGTTCTACTACGTCGGCGAATTTACAGGGTGATTCAGGATGACCGGTTTTGAGATCACGGGGACTTCGGAACCCTGGGCCGTTTTCGTTCCCCAGGGGGAAGCCCGGGTCCATCAGCAGCTGTCAAAGCTCGAGACCGAGGGTGGACGCATCTACCGCTTCGACTCCAGCGACCTCACGACAGAGGAGGGGATCCACCGTTCGTTTGCCGAAACACTGAAGTTCCCCGGGTACTTCGGCAGGAACTGGGACGCCTTGGTGGACTGCCTGGACGACCTGTGCGGTGAGGTGACGGGTGGAGTCGGGATCGCGGGCCTCGTCCAGGACGCGGATCGGCTTCTGGAAGCGGAGCACTTCCCCCTGTTCGTATCAGTCCTCTGCCAGGGCGCGGACCGTGCGAATTCTGCGGTGGATCTCGATGGTTTCCCTCTGGACAGGCCTGCGATCGCTGAGCATTTCGTTTTCGAGTTCCGTGACTTCGATCGCGAGAAGGTCGCATCGCGGATTGAGCAACCCGATTTGATCGTCACCACCGGGGACGGGTTCGTTGCTGCCGCTCTCGACCCCGACGAATGGCATTGAGAACGGACGGGCATGGATCCAGCACCCCTGGCGCGAGCGGTCTTCGCCGCCCTGGGGGGCATCGTGGAGATCGGTGCCGTCCACTCCACCGGAACCTGGCTGCTCCCCGACGTCTCGGTCGGGGCGTTTCTCGAACCCCGGCAGGACGATCTGCGCCGTCTCCTGGAGGGCGTGCGCGTGGTCGGCCGGTTCTCCGATGAGGTCATGGCCGTCGCCGGCGAGCTCGGGTACTTCGCGGACCACGAGGTGTCCCCGGCCTCCCTGCTGCTGTGGTCCGATGGGATCGTCGGCCTGCCCGACCCCGTGGAGCGGCTGGAGGAACCCGAGCTGGTGCGGCGCATGTGCCGTATCGGTGCCGATCTGCAGCTGACCCGGCTGCTTCAGGCCCTGGTCACCGCCGCCCTCGCCGCCGGCACCGAGTCGGGCGAGGGAGCCACGGGGATCGTGGGGATACTCCGTGTCGCATGCGGCCTCGCCGAACCGACAGACGCCCGTACCACCCCCGCCGGCGTCCACCGCATCTGGCGCGTCGCCCACCTGCCCAGCATCCTGCGCCCGGCATCCGACGCGCCCGAGTGGGGGAAGGCAGGCCACCGCTCCTACGACGCAGAGCTGGAGCGGCTTCTGCGAGGGGAGCCGCCCGGGGGCGTCCGGCCTTGGGTTTGACCTGCGTCACCCCCGGGGTATTCTCCTCGGCTCGATTGGCGTCGGGCCTGCCCCATATGGCAGACTGTCCGAGTTGCTCGGTCGAGTGTTGATGCTGCGCGCCTCCCGCCGGGAGGACCGGAAGCGAGTCCCACAGTACTCGTCGCCCTAACTGTCATTACGGCAGCGCTGGGGCGGACGTACGGGAATCTTTCGGGAAGTGTCAGTGCGGCACCGGCCAGGCACCCGGTGGGCCTTCGCCCCCGGTCTGCGGTTCCGGAAGGGCCGTGTGCATTCCCAGCAGGGATGTTCGAACAAGGGACATCTGTGTCAGCGGGAGCGCGACACGCCCGACCGCGTGGGTCGGAGGAACGAAGGCAGCAGAAGGAATCCACCGGGTTCCAGAGCGTTAGAGAGACAGGACTACTGAGTAGCCATGGCGGGACAGAAGATCCGCATCCGGCTCAAGGCCTACGACCACGAGGTCATCGACTCTTCGGCGAAGAAGATCGTCGAGACGGTGACGCGCACTGGTGCGTCGGTCGCGGGCCCGGTGCCGCTGCCCACTGAGAAGAACGTGTACTGCGTCATCAAGTCGCCGCACAAGTACAAGGACTCGCGCGAGCACTTCGAGATGCGCACGCACAAGCGCCTGATCGACATCCTCGACCCGACCCCCAAGACCGTTGACTCTCTGATGCGACTCGACCTCCCGGCCGGTGTCGACATCGAGATCAAGCTCTGAAGGCCGGTGATCTGAGAATGGCTAAGCAGATCAAGGGCATCCTGGGCGAGAAGCTCGGCATGACGCAGGTGTGGGACGCGAACAACCGTGTTGTTCCGGTCACCGTCGTCAAGGCCGGCCCCAACGTCGTCACCCAGGTCCGCACGAACGACGTCGACGGCTACGAGTCCGTCCAGATCGCGTTCGGCGAGATCGACCCGCGCAAGGTGAACAAGCCCCTCAAGGGCCACTTCGCCAAGGCCGACGTCACTCCCCGCCGCCACCTCGTCGAGATCCGTACCGCTGACGCCAGCGAGTACACCCTCGGCCAGGAGATCACCGCCGAGGTGTTCGAGGCCGGCCTCAAGGTCGACGTGACCGGCAAGAGCAAGGGCAAGGGCTTCGCCGGTGTCATGAAGCGTCACAACTTCAAGGGCCTCGGCGCCGGACACGGCACCCAGCGCAAGCACCGCTCGCCCGGTTCCATCGGTGGCTGCGCCACCCCGGGCCGCGTGTTCAAGGGCCTCCGCATGGCGGGTCGCATGGGCAACGAGCGTGTCACCACCCAGAACCTGACCGTCCACGCCGTTGACGCGGAGAAGGGTCTGCTGCTCATCAAGGGCGCGGTTCCCGGTCCGAACGGCGGCCTCGTCCTGGTCCGCACCGCGGCCAAGGGGGCCTGAGGTACCGATGAGCACTGTTGACATCCTTTCGCCTGCAGGCGAGAAGACCGGTAGCGTCGAGCTCCCCGCGGAGATCTTCGGCGTGGAGAAGATCAGCATCCCGCTGATCCACCAGGTCGTCGTCGCGCAGAACGCCGCTGCCCGTCAGGGCACGCACAAGACCAAGCGTCGCGGTGAAGTCCGCGGTGGCGGCAAGAAGCCGTACCGCCAGAAGGGCACCGGCCGCGCCCGTCAGGGCTCGACCCGCGCGCCGCAGTTCGCCGGTGGTGGCGTCGTGCACGGTCCCGTGCCGCGTGACTACTCGCAGCGGACCCCGAAGAAGATGAAGGCCGCGGCCCTGCGCCACGCCCTCACCGACCGGGCCCGCC
This sequence comes from Streptomyces sp. NPDC007929, assembly GCF_042959065.1. Taxonomy (NCBI): domain Bacteria; kingdom Bacillati; phylum Actinomycetota; class Actinomycetes; order Kitasatosporales; family Streptomycetaceae; genus Streptomyces; species Streptomyces sp. NPDC007929. The sequence continues at coordinate 309,879 of NZ_JBIBKD010000003.1, forward strand.
ACAACCGCATCCACGTCGTCTCCGGCGTCGTCGAGGGTGACAACCCGTCGACGAAGGCCGCCAAGACGCTGTTCGGCAAGATCTCGGAGCGCAAGAACCTGCTCCTGGTCGTCGACCGCGCCGACGAGGCCGCGTGGCTGTCCGCCCGCAACCTGCCCCAGATCCACATCCTGGAGCCGGGCCAGCTGAACACGTACGACGTTCTCGTCTCGGACGACGTGGTCTTCACCCAGGCCGCCTTCGAGTCCTTCGTGTCCGGCCCGAAGGCCAATGACACCGAAGGGAGCGAGGTCTGATGGCTATCCGTCACCCCGCTATCGCCTCCAAGGCGGCGAAGAAGGCCAAGGCCGCGCGCGTCGCCAAGGCGCGCCGCCACGCCACCGAGGGCAAGAACACCGTCGAGACCCCGCTGAGCAAGTCCTTCACGGACCCCCGTGACGTGCTGCTCAAGCCGGTCGTCTCCGAGAAGAGCTACGCGCTTCTCGACGAGGGCAAGTACACGTTCGTCGTGGACCCGAGCGCCAACAAGACCCAGATCAAGCAGGCCGTCCAGGCGGTCTTCTCGGTCAAGGTCACCGGGGTCAACACGATCAACCGCCAGGGCAAGCGCAAGCGGACCCGCACCGGCTTCGGCCAGCGCGCGTCCACCAAGCGCGCGATCGTGACCCTCGCTGAGGGCGACCGTATCGACATCTTCGGCGGTCCGACCGCCTAAGGGCGGTCCGGATCGTCCGATATCGGACGAGGACTGAGAAATGGGAATCCGCAAGTACAAGCCGACTACGCCGGGCCGTCGCGGCTCCAGCGTCGCCGACTTCGTCGAGGTCACGCGGTCCACGCCGGAGAAGTCGTTGGTCCGCCCCCTGCACAGCAAGGGTGGCCGTAACAACTCCGGTCGTGTGACCGTCCGCCACCAGGGTGGTGGCCACAAGCGCGCCTACCGCGTGATCGACTTCCGTCGTCACGACAAGGACGGCGTGCCGGCGAAGGTCGCGCACATCGAGTACGACCCCAACCGCACCGCGCGCATCGCGCTGCTGCACTACGCCGACGGCGAGAAGCGCTACATCCTCGCCCCGCGCAACCTGCAGCAGGGTGACCGCGTCGAGAACGGTCCCGGGGCCGACATCAAGCCGGGCAACAACCTTGCCCTGCGCAACATCCCGGTCGGTACCACGCTGCACGCCATCGAGCTGCGTCCGGGCGGCGGCGCGAAGTTCGCCCGCTCCGCCGGCGCCTCCGTGCAGCTGCTCGCGAAGGAGGGCTCCATGGCCCACCTGCGCATGCCGTCCGGTGAGATCCGCCTGGTCGACCAGCGCTGCCGCGCCACGGTCGGCGAGGTGGGCAACGCCGAGCAGAGCAACATCAACTGGGGTAAGGCGGGCCGTAAGCGCTGGCTGGGCGTTCGCCCGACCGTGCGTGGTGTGGTCATGAACCCGGTGGACCACCCGCACGGTGGTGGCGAAGGCCGTACCTCGGGTGGTCGTCACCCGGTGTCCCCCTGGGGCAAGAAGGAAGGCCGTACTCGTTCGCCCAAGAAGGCGTCGAACAAGTACATCGTCCGCCGCCGCAAGACGAACAAGAAGCGCTAAGGACGGGTTGAGATGCCTCGTAGCTTGAAGAAGGGGCCCTTCGTCGACGACCACCTGATCAAGAAGGTGGACGCCCAGAACGAAGCCGGCACCAAGAACGTCATCAAGACCTGGTCCCGTCGCTCCATGATCGTGCCGGCCATGCTCGGCCACACGCTCGCGGTGCACAACGGCAAGACCCACATTCCGGTGTTCGTCACCGAGTCGATGGTCGGCCACAAGCTCGGCGAGTTCTCGCCGACGCGCACCTTCCGGGGTCACGTCAAGGACGACCGGAAGTCGAAGCGCCGCTAAGCGCGGGGTGGAATGACCATGACAGACACTGGAAGGACAACCATGGAAGCCAGGGCCCAGGCGCGGTACATCCGCGTCACGCCCATGAAGGCCCGCCGCGTGGTGGACCTCATCCGTGGCCTGAACGCCACGGAGGCTCAGGCGGTCCTGCGTTTCGCCCCGCAGGCCGCGAGCCAGCCGGTCGGCAAGGTGCTTGACAGCGCCATCGCCAACGCCGCGCACAACTACGACCACACCGATGTCGACAGCCTCTTCGTCTCCGAGGCCTACGTCGACGAGGGCCCGACCCTGAAGCGGTTCCGGCCGCGTGCCCAGGGCCGCGCCTACCGGATCCGCAAGCGGACCAGCCACATCACCGTGGTCGTCAGCAGCAAGGAAGGAACCCGGTAATGGGCCAGAAGGTAAACCCGCACGGGTTCCGGCTCGGTGTCACGACCGACTTCAAGTCGCGTTGGTACGCCGACAAGCTGTACAAGGACTACGTCAAGGAAGACGTCGCCATCCGTCGGATGATGACGTCCGGCATGGAGCGCGCCGGCATCTCGAAGGTTGAGATCGAGCGCACCCGTGACCGCGTGCGGGTGGACATCCACACCGCTCGTCCGGGCATCGTCATCGGCCGCCGTGGCGCCGAGGCCGACCGCATCCGCGGTGACCTCGAGAAGCTCACGGGCAAGCAGGTCCAGCTGAACATCCTCGAGGTCAAGAACCCCGAGACCGACGCTCAGCTGGTTGCCCAGGCCGTCGCCGAGCAGCTCTCCTCCCGCGTCTCCTTCCGCCGCGCCATGCGTAAGAGCATGCAGTCGGCGATGAAGGCCGGCGCCAAGGGCATCAAGATCCAGTGCGGTGGCCGCCTCGGTGGCGCCGAGATGTCCCGCTCGGAGTTCTACCGCGAGGGCCGCGTGCCCCTGCACACGCTCCGCGCGAACGTGGACTACGGCTTCTTCGAGGCCAAGACGACCTTCGGCCGCATCGGCGTGAAGGTCTGGATCTACAAGGGCGACGTCAAGAACATCGCCGAGGTCCGCGCCGAGAACGCCGCGGCCCGTGCGGGTAACCGCCCGGCCCGTGGTGGCGCCGACCGCCCGGCCCGTGGTGGCCGCGGTGGCGAGCGTGGCGGGCGCGGTCGTAAGCCGCAGCAGGCTGCCGGCGCCGAGGCCCCCAAGGCCGAGGCTCCCGCCGCCGCTCCGGCTGAGAGCACCGGAACGGAGGCCTGACCGTCATGCTGATCCCCCGTAGGGTCAAGCACCGCAAGCAGCACCACCCCAAGCGCAACGGCATGTCCAAGGGTGGCACGCAGGTTGCGTTCGGCGAGTACGGCATCCAGGCGCTGACCCCGGCCTACGTGACGAACCGCCAGATCGAGGCGGCTCGTATCGCGATGACCCGCCACATCAAGCGTGGCGGCAAGGTCTGGATCAACATCTACCCGGACCGCCCCCTCACCAAGAAGCCCGCCGAGACCCGCATGGGTTCCGGTAAGGGTTCTCCTGAGTGGTGGATCGCCAACGTCAAGCCCGGACGTGTGATGTTCGAGCTGTCGTACCCCAACGAGAAGATCGCGCGCGAGGCCCTGACCCGTGCGGCTCACAAGCTGCCGATGAAGTGCAAGATCGTCAAGCGCGAGGCAGGTGAAGCGTGATGTCGGCCGGTACCAAGGCGTCTGAGCTGCGCGAGCTGGGCAACGAGGAGCTTCTCGCGAAGCTCCGCGAGGCCAAGGAAGAGCTGTTCAACCTCCGCTTCCAGGCGGCGACGGGTCAGCTCGAGAACCACGGTCGGCTCAAGGCCGTCCGCAAGGACATCGCGCGGATCTACACCCTGATGCGTGAGCGCGAGCTGGGCATCGAGACGGTGGAGAGCGCCTGATGAGCGAGAGCAACGTGACTGAAGAGACCAAGACGGACCGCGGTTTCCGCAAGACCCGCGAGGGCCTGGTCGTCAGCGACAAGATGGACAAGACCGTCGTCGTCGCCGTCGAGGACCGCGTCAAGCACGCGCTGTACGGCAAGGTCATCCGTCGTACGAACAAGCTCAAGGCCCACGACGAGCAGAACGCCGCGGGTGTCGGCGACCGTGTCCTCCTCATGGAGACCCGGCCGCTGTCCGCGACCAAGCGCTGGCGCGTCGTCGAGATCCTCGAGAAGGCCAAGTAATCCCTCCTAGGGGGACCCCCTAGGAATCGTTCCGCCAGGCTCGGGGCGGGTGTGCAAGTGTCGCAGCCCGCCCCGGGAACCGGCAGACAATCAGGAGATAGACGTGATCCAGCAGGAGTCGCGACTGCGTGTCGCCGACAACACTGGTGCGAAGGAAATCCTTTGCATCCGTGTGCTCGGCGGCTCGGGTCGCCGCTACGCGGGTATCGGTGACGTCATCGTCGCCACCGTCAAGGACGCGATCCCCGGTGGCAACGTGAAGAAGGGTGACGTCATCAAGGCGGTCATCGTTCGCACCGTCAAGGAGCGCCGCCGTCCGGACGGCTCGTACATCCGCTTCGACGAGAACGCCGCCGTCATTCTCAAGAACGACGGCGACCCTCGTGGCACCCGTATCTTCGGCCCGGTCGGCCGGGAGCTGCGCGAGAAGAAGTTCATGAAGATCATCTCCCTCGCGCCGGAGGTGCTGTGAGCATGAAGATCAAGAAGGGCGACCTGGTTCAGGTCATCACCGGTAAGGACAAGGGCAAGCAGGGCAAGGTCATCGCGGCCTTCCCCCGTGAGGACCGCGTCCTGGTCGAGGGTGTCAACCGGGTCAAGAAGCACACCAAGGCCGGTCCGACGGCTCGCGGTTCGCAGGCCGGCGGCATCGTCACCACCGAGGCGCCGATCCACGTCTCCAACGTCCAGCTGGTCGTGGAGAAGGACGGCAACAAGGTCGTGACCCGCGTCGGTTACCGCTTCGACGACGAAGGCAACAAGATCCGCGTTGCCAAGCGGACGGGTGAGGACATCTGATGACGACCACCACCAGCCCGCGTCTGAAGCAGAAGTACCGTGAGGAGATCACGGGCAAGCTGCGTGACGAGTTCAAGTACGAGAACGTCATGCAGATCCCCGGTCTCGTCAAGATCGTGGTCAACATGGGTGTGGGCGACGCCGCCCGCGACTCCAAGCTGATCGAGGGCGCCATCCGCGACCTCACCACGATCACCGGTCAGAAGCCGGCCGTCACCAAGGCCCGCAAGTCCATCGCGCAGTTCAAGCTGCGTGAGGGCCAGCCGATCGGTGCCCACGTCACCCTGCGTGGCGACCGCATGTGGGAGTTCCTGGACCGCACCCTGTCGCTCGCGCTGCCGCGCATCCGCGACTTCCGCGGCCTGTCCCCCAAGCAGTTCGACGGCCGTGGCAACTACACCTTCGGTCTCACGGAGCAGGTCATGTTCCACGAGATCGACCAGGACAAGATCGACCGCACCCGGGGTATGGACATCACCGTGGTGACCACGGCGACCAACGACGCTGAGGGCCGCGCGCTCCTTCGTCACCTCGGCTTCCCCTTCAAGGAGGCGTGAGCGAGATGGCGAAGAAGGCTCTGATCGCTAAGGCTGCTCGCAAGCCCAAGTTCGGTGTGCGTGGCTACACCCGCTGCCAGCGCTGCGGCCGCCCGCACTCCGTGTACCGCAAGTTCGGCCTCTGCCGCGTGTGCCTTCGTGAGATGGCTCACCGTGGCGAGCTGCCGGGCGTGACCAAGAGCTCCTGGTAAATCCCCCTTCAGGGATTCCAGAGGCTCTCGGTAAGCAATGGGCGTGTCAGGCGCCCCGCTCTCCATGGCTTAGGCTTGGAGGGTTGGGCGCCTGACAGTCGCCCGTACGACTTACTACGCCGTAGGTCCACCGCGCCGCACCCGTCCCGTCTCGGATCGGGGAGAGGGATGGCGCACCAGGAAACCCCGGCGAGAGAGGCCACAGGCCAATTCATGACCATGACTGATCCGATCGCAGACATGCTGACGCGTCTGCGGAACGCGAACTCGGCGTACCACGACTCCGTGACGATGCCGGCGTCCAAGATCAAGTCGCACATCGCGGAGATCCTCCAGCAGGAGGGCTTCATCACGGGCTGGAAGGTCGAGGACGCCGAGGTCGGCAAGAACCTCGTCCTGGAGCTGAAGTTCGGCCCCAACCGTGAGCGCTCCATCGCGGGCATCAAGCGGATCTCCAAGCCCGGTCTCCGGGTGTACGCGAAGTCCACCAACCTGCCGAAGGTTCTCGGCGGCCTGGGCGTGGCCATCATCTCCACGTCTCACGGGCTCCTGACCGACAAGCAGGCGCAGAAGAAGGGCGTGGGTGGGGAAGTCCTCGCCTACGTCTGGTAACTCGGGAACGGAGGAGAGACAGCAATGTCGCGTATCGGCAAGCTCCCCATCCCGGTTCCCGCCGGCGTGGACGTCACCATCGACGGCCGTACGGTCGCGGTCAAGGGCCCCAAGGGCGAACTGACCCACACCGTCATCGCGCCGATCGACATCGCCAAGGCCGAGGACGGCACCCTTCAGGTGCTGCGGCCCAATGACGAGCGGCAGAGCAAGGCCCTGCACGGCCTGTCCCGCACGCTGGTGGCGAACATGATCACCGGTGTGACCACGGGATACGTCAAGAAGCTCGAAATCAGCGGTGTCGGTTACCGTGTCGTGGCCAAGGGCTCCAACCTGGAGTTCTCCCTGGGCTACAGCCACCCGATCCTGGTCGAGGCCCCTGAGGGCATCACCTTCAAGGTGGAGTCCCCGACCCGTTTCTCGGTCGAGGGCATCGACAAGCAGAAGGTCGGCGAGGTTGCGGCCAACATCCGCAAGCTGCGCAAGCCCGACCCGTACAAGGCCAAGGGCGTCAAGTACGAGGGCGAAGTCATCCGCCGCAAGGTCGGAAAGGCGGGTAAGTAAGCCATGGCATACGGACAGAAGATCCTCAAGGGCGACGCCTACAAGCGCGCCGCGATCAAGCGCCGCCACATCCGGATCCGTAAGCACATCAACGGTACGGCGGAGCGTCCGCGTCTGGTCGTTACCCGCTCGAACCGCCACATCGTGGCCCAGGTGATCGACGACATCAAGGGTCACACCCTGGCGTCGGCGTCCACCCTGGACACCTCGATCCGCGGTGGCGAGGGCGACAAGTCCGCGCAGGCCAAGCAGGTCGGCGCCCTGGTCGCCGAGCGCGCCAAGGCCGCCGGCGTCGAGGCCGTCGTGTTCGACCGCGGTGGTAACCAGTACGCGGGGCGCATCGCCGCCCTGGCGGACGCCGCCCGCGAGGCCGGGCTCAAGTTCTGAGTCGCCCGTCGCGTCAGCGACCAAAACGTTGGCGCGTAGCTAGCGGAAACAGAGAGAGGTAATTCCAATGGCTGGACCCCAGCGCCGCGGTGGCGGTGCCGGTGGCGGCGAGCGGCGGGACCGGAAGGGCCGTGACGGCGGCGCTGCTGCCGCCGAGAAGACCGCGTACGTTGAGCGCGTTGTCGCGATCAACCGCGTCGCCAAGGTTGTGAAGGGTGGTCGTCGCTTCAGCTTCACCGCGCTGGTCGTGGTGGGCGACGGTGACGGCACCGTGGGTGTCGGATACGGCAAGGCCAAGGAGGTGCCGGCCGCCATCGCCAAGGGCGTTGAGGAGGCCAAGAAGCACTTCTTCAAGGTCCCCCGTATCCAGGGCACCATCCCGCACCCGATCCAGGGTGAGAAGGCTGCCGGCGTCGTGCTCCTGAAGCCCGCGTCGCCCGGTACCGGTGTGATCGCCGGTGGTCCGGTGCGTGCCGTGCTCGAGTGCGCCGGTATCCACGACGTGCTGTCGAAGTCGCTCGGCTCCGACAATGCGATCAACATCGTGCACGCGACCGTGGAGGCCCTGAAGGGTCTGCAGCGTCCCGAGGAGATCGCGGCCCGCCGTGGTCTGCCGCTCGAGGACGTCGCCCCCGCGGCTCTCCTGCGTGCGCGTGCCGGGGCGGGTGCGTAATCATGGCGCAGCTCAAGATTACGCAGGTCAAGTCCTACATCGGCAGCAAGCAGAACCACCGTGACACCCTGCGTTCCCTTGGTCTCAAGGGCATCAACACGCAGGTCGTCAAGGAGGACCGCCCCGAGTTCCGCGGAATGGTGCACACCGTCCGCCACCTCGTGACGGTCGAGGAGGTCGACTGATCATGGCGGAGAACAACCCGCTCAAGATCCACAACCTCCGTCCCGCCCCGGGCGCCAAGACCGCCAAGACCCGTGTGGGTCGTGGTGAGGCGTCGAAGGGTAAGACGGCCGGTCGTGGTACCAAGGGCACGAAGGCCCGTTACCAGGTTCCGGAGCGCTTCGAGGGTGGCCAGATGCCCCTTCACATGCGTCTCCCGAAGCTGAAGGGCTTCAAGAACCCGTTCAAGACCGAGTTCCAGGTCGTGAACCTCGACAAGCTGGCCGCGCTCTACCCCGAGGGTGGCGAGGTCACCGTCGAGGGTCTGGTGGCCAAGGGGGCCGTTCGCAAGAACAGCCTCGTCAAGGTCCTCGGCCAGGGCGAGATCTCCGTGGCGCTGCAGGTGACGGTCGACGCCGTCTCCGGCTCCGCCAAGGAGAAGATCACCGCCGCCGGCGGTTCCGTCACCGAGCTCGTCTGAACTCCACAGGCGTCTCGATGACCTGAGCGATCCCGACCGGGGATACCCCACAAATGGGGTATCCCCGGTTGGTCGTTCCTAGGGCGGCAGTCTCGCCGGTAAGGTGGCCTGCACTGCCCACTTTTCACTGGGTGCTTGACTTCGGGCACTCACAGCGGCAGTTGACCGTTACCTATTCGTCGAACCTCAAGACCGTCACCCTTGACGCAGTTGCGCGGGGGTCGCAGGAGGCACCGTGCTCACCGCGTTCGCCCGGGCGTTCAAGACGCCCGACCTGCGCAAGAAGCTGCTCTTCACGCTCGGCATCATCGTGGTCTACCGGGTCGGTACGCACATCCCGATCCCAGGCGTCGACTACCGGAACGTCCAGACCTGTATCGACAACGCACAGGCCAACCAGGGCATCTTCGGCCTGGTGAACATGTTCAGCGGCGGCGCGCTGCTGCAGATCACGATCTTCGCGCTGGGCATCATGCCGTACATCACGGCGAGCATCATTCTGCAGCTGCTGACCGTGGTGATCCCGCGTCTGGAAGCCCTGAAGAAGGAGGGCCAGGCCGGTACGGCGAAGATCACGCAGTACACCCGTTACCTGACGATCGCCCTCGCTGTCCTTCAGGGCACCGGCCTCGTCGCCACCGCCCGCAGCGGCGCTCTCTTCTCGGGCTGCCCGGTGGCCAGCCAGATCGTCCCCGACCAGTCGATCTTCGTCACCATCACCATGGTCATCACGATGACCGCCGGTACGGCCGCCGTGATGTGGCTCGGTGAGCTCATCACCGACCGCGGCATCGGCAACGGCATGTCGATCCTGATGTTCATCTCGATCGCCGCCACCTTCCCGTCCGCCCTGTGGGCCATCAAGCAGGAGGGCTCCCTGGCCGGCGGCTGGATCGAGTTCGGCACGGTCATCCTGGTCGGCTTCGCCATGGTCGGCCTGGTGGTCTTCGTCGAGCAGGCCCAGCGCCGCATCCCGGTCCAGTACGCCAAGCGCATGATCGGCCGTCGTTCCTACGGCGGTACGTCCACCTACATCCCGCTCAAGGTGAACCAGGCGGGCGTGATCCCCGTCATCTTCGCCTCGTCGCTGCTCTACATCCCGGCGCTGATCGCTCAGTTCGCCGGAGGGAACTCGGGCTGGAAGACCTGGATCGAGCAACACTTCGTCAAGGGCGACCACCCGTACTACATCGTCACGTACTTCCTGCTGATCGTTTTCTTCGCGTTCTTCTACGTGGCGATCTCGTTCAACCCCGAGGAAGTCGCCGACAACATGAAGAAGTATGGTGGCTTCATCCCGGGCATCCGGGCTGGCCGACCGACCGCTGAGTACCTGAGCTACGTACTCAACCGGATCACCTGGCCGGGTTCGCTGTACTTGGGACTGATCGCTCTTGTGCCGACGATGGCGTTGGCAGGTTTCGGGGCAAACCAGAACTTCCCGTTCGGCGGGACCAGCATCCTGATCATCGTGGGTGTCGGTCTCGAGACCGTGAAGCAGATCGAGAGCCAGCTCCAGCAGCGCAATTACGAAGGGTTCCTCCGCTGATGCGTATCGTCCTCGTCGGGCCGCCGGGCGCCGGTAAGGGAACGCAGGCCGCGTTCCTGGCCAGTAACCTGTCGATCCCGCACATCTCCACGGGCGACCTGTTCCGGGCCAACATCAGCCGGCAGACGGAACTCGGCAAACTGGCGAAGTCCTACATGGACGCGGGCAACCTCGTGCCCGACGAGGTCACCATCGCGATGGCGAAGGACCGCATGGAGCAGCCGGACGCCGAGAACGGTTTCCTGCTGGACGGCTTCCCCCGCAACGTGTCGCAGGCCGAGGCGCTCGACGAGCTGCTCGAGACCGAGAGCATGCAGCTCGACGCGGTGCTGGACCTCGAGGTCCCCGAGGACGAGGTGGTCAAGCGCATCGCCGGCCGCCGCATCTGCCGTAACGACTCCTCGCACGTCTTCCACGTGACGTACAAGCAGCCGGCCAAGGACGGCGTCTGCGACGTCTGCGGCGGCGAGCTGTACCAGCGGGACGACGACTCCGAGGACACGGTCCGTACGCGGCTGGAGGTCTACCACACCCAGACCGAGCCGATCATCGACTACTACAAGGCCCAGGGCCTGGTGGTCACGATCTCCGCGCTCGGCAAGGTGGAGGACGTCACGACGCGCGCCATGGAGGCGCTCAAGCGTGGCGGGGACGACGCGTAGTCGTCCTGTGCACAAGCTACGGCCGCGGTTCCCCTCGGGGGCCGCGGCCGCTGTGTGGGCGGGGTCCGTCGTGCGGCCCCGTTATCGTTGAAGGCGTTCGCCGTCCCCGAAGGTCCAGAAAGGCCGTAGCTCCCATGGTGCAGATCAAGAGCCCCGAGCAGATCGCCAAGATGCGTGAGGCGGGGCTGGTCGTCGCGGCCATCCACGCGGCGACCGGTGAGGCCGCGGTGCCCGGGGCGACGACGAGGGATCTGGACCAGGTCGCCCGCAAGGTCCTCGCCGAGCGCAACGCCAAGCCGAACTTCCTCGGCTACGGCGGCTTCCCGGCGACGATCTGCACCTCGGTGAACGAGGTCGTGGTCCACGGCATCCCGTCCGACGACGTCGTCCTCAAGGACGGCGACGTCATCTCCATCGACTGCGGCGCGATCATCGACGGCTGGCACGGCGACGCCGCGTTCACGGCCTTCGTGGGCTCCGGTCACGCCCCGGAGCTCATCGAGCTCTCCCGGGTGACCGAGGAGTCGATGTGGGCCGGTATCGCCGCGATGAAGCAGGGCAACCGGCTGGTCGACGTCTCCCGGGCGATCGAGACGTACATCCGCCGCCAGCCCAAGCCCGGCGGCGGCAAGTACGGGATCATCGAGGACTACGGCGGTCACGGCATCGGCACCGAGATGCACATGGACCCGCACCTGCTGAACTACGTCGACCGGCGGCGGGGCAAGGGGCCGAAGCTGGTGCCCGGGTTCTGCCTCGCGATCGAGCCGATGGTGTCGCTGGGGACGCCCAGGACGGAGGTTCTCCAGGACGACTGGACCGTCATCACGACGGACGGTACGTGGTCGTCGCACTGGGAGCACTCGGTCGCTCTGACGGAGGAAGGGCCGTTGGTGCTGACGTCTCCCGACGGGGGGAAGGCGAAGCTCGCCGAGCTGGGGATCGTCGCCGCGCCTGATCCGCTGGGCTGAGTGCGCGCGCTCCGGGACGGACGGTCGCGTCGTTCGGCGGCTGCGGGTTCGTTGTGGTTGTTCGCGCGCACGCGGCGCAGCCGCATATCGACACAGCCCGCGCCCCTGACGGGGCGCGCTTAAAGCTGTCTCCGGTGGGGCAGACTTCCTCGATTCGTGTTTCCGAGGGCCCTGTCGTAGACTGACTCGTCGGCTCTTGTGTACCCGCATGTCTGCATGCGCTCGCACAGGGTCGATCAAGGTAGTCGATTCGAAGGGCGAAGCGTGGCCAAGAAGCAAGGTGCCATCGAGATCGAGGGCACTGTCGTCGAGTCTCTTCCGAACGCCATGTTCAAGGTCGAGCTCCAGAACGGCCACCAGGTCCTGGCACACATCAGCGGCAAGATGCGCATGCACTACATCCGCATCCTCCCTGACGACCGGGTCGTGGTGGAGCTGTCTCCGTACGACCTGACCCGTGGCCGGATCGTCTACCGCTACAAGTAGATCTTGCCTGTGCCCCGCGCGCCGCGTGCGACGGGGCTGCCGGCACTGACCCGGAGAACCTCACCATGAAGGTCAAGCCGAGCGTCAAGAAGATCTGCGACAAGTGCAGGGTGATCCGCCGTCACGGCCGGGTCATGGTCATCTGCGACAACCCGCGCCACAAGCAGCGCCAGGGCTGACGCACGACCGATCCCTCTGCATCCATCGCAGAGATTCGCGCGACGCAAGCTGAATATGTTCATACGCAGAACCCAGGCGGACCCGTTCGTCTGACACCCCCGGTTCGGAGGCTGGGGACCCAGTTCGTACCTGGTACGGCGGCTGGGATCCGGTTCTGCGGAAGACCTCCGACAAGTAACTGGAGCCATTGAATGGCACGCGTTTCCGGTGTTGACATCCCGCGCGAAAAGCGCGTGGAGATCGCCCTCACCTACGTGTTCGGCATCGGCCGGACTCTCTCCCAGCAGACGCTGGCCGCCACCGGCGTGGACCCGAACACCCGTGTTCGGGACCTCTCCGAGGAGCAGCTTGTCGCGATCCGCGAGTACGTCGACAACAACATCAAGACCGAGGGTGACCTCCGTCGCGAGATCCAGGCCGACATCCGCCGCAAGGTCGAGATCGGCACCTACCAGGGTCTGCGTCACCGTCGTGGTCTGCCCGTCCGCGGTCAGCGCACCAGCACCAACGCTCGTACCCGCAAGGGTCCGCGTCGCGCCATCGCCGGCAAGAAGAAGCCGGGCAAGAAGTAGTCCACAGCGGACGCCTGTCCACGGTCTTCGCTGTAGGACCGACCACCTCCCGTAGGAGTTATAGATGCCCCCCAAGGGTCGTCAGGGCGCTGCCAAGAAGGTGCGCCGCAAGGAAAAGAAGAACGTCGCTCACGGCCACGCGCACATCAAGAGCACGTTCAACAACACGATCGTCTCGATCACGGACCCGTCCGGCAACGTGATCTCCTGGGCCTCCGCCGGCCACGTCGGCTTCAAGGGCTCCCGGAAGTCCACGCCGTTCGCCGCGCAGATGGCCGCCGAGTCGGCTGCCCGCCGCGCCCAGGAGCACGGCATGCGCAAGGTCGACGTCTTCGTCAAGGGCCCGGGCTCCGGTCGTGAGACCGCGATCCGCTCCCTCCAGGCGACCGGCCTCGAGGTCGGCTCGATCCAGGACGTCACGCCGACCCCGCACAACGGCTGCCGTCCGCCCAAGCGCCGCCGCGTCTGATCTTGGACGCAGGCCGTTTGGTCTGAGGTTTTCGGGCGGTATGGCTCTTCGGGGCCATATCGCCCGTACCCTTGTTTCACATCAGGGCGTCAAATAGCGGGCGCCCCTGACAGAAGGATCACAATATGCTGATCGCTCAGCGTCCCTCGTTGACCGAAGAGGTCGTCGACGAGTTCCGCTCCCGGTTCGTGATCGAGCCGCTGGAGCCGGGCTTCGGCTACACCCTCGGCAACTCCCTGCGTCGGACCCTCCTGTCCTCGATCCCGGGTGCGGCGGTCACGTCCATCCGCATCGACGGCGTGCTGCACGAGTTCACCACCGTGCCGGGCGTCAAGGAGGACGTCACCGACCTGATCCTCAACATCAAGCAGCTGGTCGTCTCCTCGGAGCACGACGAGCCGGTCGTGATGTACCTGCGCAAGCAGGGCCCGGGTCTGGTCACCGCCGCCGACATCGCGCCCCCGGCCGGTGTCGAGGTGCACAACCCCGACCTCGTCCTCGCCACGCTCAACGGCAAGGGCAAGCTGGAGATGGAGCTCACGGTCGAGCGTGGCCGCGGTTACGTCTCCGCCGTGCAGAACAAGCAGGTCGGTCAGGAGATCGGGCGCATCCCGGTCGACTCGATCTACTCGCCGGTTCTCAAGGTCACGTACAAGGTCGAGGCCACGCGTGTCGAGCAGCGGACCGACTTCGACAAGCTGATCGTCGACGTCGAGACCAAGCAGGCCATGCGGCCGCGTGACGCCATGGCGTCCGCCGGTAAGACCCTGGTCGAGCTGTTCGGTCTCGCCCGCGAGCTGAACATCGACGCCGAGGGCATCGACATGGGCCCGTCCCCCACGGACGCCGCCCTTGCCGCCGATCTGGCGCTGCCGATCGAGGAGCTGGAGCTCACCGTTCGGTCGTACAACTGCCTCAAGCGTGAGGGCATCCACTCCGTGGGTGAGCTCGTGGCGCGTTCCGAGGCCGATCTGCTCGACATCCGCAACTTCGGTGCGAAGTCGATCGACGAGGTCAAGGCGAAGCTGGCGGGCATGGGCCTCGCGCTCAAGGACTCGCCTCCCGGGTTCGACCCGACGGCCGCCGCCGACGCCTTCGGTGCGGACGACGACGCGGATGCCGGTTTCGTGGAGACCGAGCAGTACTGATTCGGCTGCCGGCCCGTCGTGGCTGGTCGCGCAGTTCCCCGCGCCCCTTTGGGGCGCGACCTTCCGGGCGTCCGAAAAGGCGCCCGGATCTCTGACAGACGACCGTCTGCTCAGATACTGACCCCGGTACCTGATACGGCCGGGGCAGACACCTAGGAGAAACACCATGCCGAAGCCCACCAAGGGTGCCCGTATGGGCGGCAGCGCCGCGCACGAGAAGCTGCTCCTCGCGAACCTCGCGAAGGCGCTCTTCGAGCACGGCCGCATCACCACCACCGAGGCGAAGGCGCGCAAGCTGCGTCCGTACGCCGAGCGTCTGGTCACCAAGGCGAAGAAGGGCGACCTTCACAACCGCCGTCAGGTGCTCCAGGTCATCACGGACAAGAGCATCGTGCACACGCTCTTCACCGAGATCGGCCCGCGCTACGAGAACCGTCCGGGTGGCTACACCCGTATCACCAAGATCGGTAACCGCCGCGGCGACAACGCGCCCATGGCTGTCATCGAGCTGGTGGAGGCTCTGACGGTGGCGCAGGAGGCCACGGGCGAGGCCGAGGCCGCGACCAAGCGCGCGGTCAAGGAAGACGCCCTCAAGAAGGACGAGGCCGTCGAGGCCAAGTCCGACGAGGTCGCCGAGGAGTCGAAGGACGCGTAAGCGTTCTGCCGGGGGCTGTGCGTTTGCGGCTGCGGGTTCGTGGTGGCTTGTCGCGCAGTTCCCCGCGCCCCTGTAAGGGCGTTGCGGGCCCGTTCCTTCATAGGAACGGGCCCGCTTTTGTGTTCTGAGAGGATCTGTACGTGAGTGACGAAGTAGCGGCCGGGTACGTGCGGGTCCGGCTTGATCTGTCGTACGACGGGAGCGAGTTCTCCGGGTGGGCCAAGCAGGCCGCGGGGCGGCGGACCGTGCAGGGGGAGATCGAGGACGCCCTGCGGACCGTGACGCGGTCGCGGGAGACGTACGAGCTGACCGTCGCGGGGCGTACCGATGCCGGTGTGCACGCGCGGGGGCAGGTCGCTCATGTCGATCTGCCGCGTGAGGTGTGGGCCGAGCACCACCAGAAGCTGCTCAAGCGGCTCGCCGGACGGCTGCCCCGGGACGTGCGCGTCTGGGCCCTCAGAGAGGCTCCCAGCGGCTTCAACGCCCGTTTCTCGGCCATCTGGAGGCGTTACGCGTACCGGGTGACGGACAACCCCGGGGGCGTGGACCCGCTGTTGCGCGGTCATGTGCTGTGGCACGACTGGCCCTTGGACGTCGAGGCCATGAACGAGGCGGCCCGGGGGCTGCTGGGCGAGCACGACTTCGCCGCCTACTGCAAGAAGCGGGAGGGCGCGACCACGATCCGTACGCTCCAGGAGCTGAGCCTGGTGCGGGGGGACGACGGGATCATCACCGCCACCGTGCGGGCCGACGCCTTCTGCCACAACATGGTGCGCTCGCTCATCGGGGCGCTGCTGTTCGTCGGGGACGGGCACCGGCCCGCCGACTGGCCCGCGAAGGTGCAGGCGGCCGGTGTGCGGGACTCCGCCGTGCACGTCGTACGGCCGCACGGGCTGACGCTGGAGGAGGTCGGCTACCCGGCCGACGAACTGCTCGCCGCGCGCAGCAAGGAGGCGCGCAACAAGAGGTCGCTGCCGTCGGCCGGCTGCTGCTGACGTCCTCTCACTCCTCGGCCGCGGCCGAGGCCTGGGCTTCGCCGCGGCGGCGGATCTGGTTGAACGTGAACTGGCCCAGGTCGTCGCCGGTCTTGTAGACCGCGGTGTCCTTGGGCGTCACGTCCTTGCCGTCGGTGAAGCCGGCGTTGGTGAAGTAGGCGTAGCGGCCGTAGGAGTTGCTGGTCGTGCGGC
This sequence comes from Streptomyces sp. NPDC007929, assembly GCF_042959065.1. Taxonomy (NCBI): domain Bacteria; kingdom Bacillati; phylum Actinomycetota; class Actinomycetes; order Kitasatosporales; family Streptomycetaceae; genus Streptomyces; species Streptomyces sp. NPDC007929. The sequence goes on from NZ_JBIBKD010000003.1 coordinate 326,222, forward strand.
AGAAGCCGGACTCGCAGAACGGCTTCACACCGCCGCCGGAGAGCGACTTGATGAAACTCTTCTTGGTGCTCTGCCCCTTGGCCTTGGCGGCCTGGGCCTCGGTGTCGAAGACGGCCACGCCGACCGTCACGGCCATCTTGTCCTTGAGGTAGGTCACGCGTATCAGGCGGGTGCAGTCGTTCCCCGTGAGGATCTTGGGGAGGGTGCCGCCGGCCGCCGAGGCGCAGTTCCTCGTGTCCGCCGTGGGGCCCTTCTTGTAGACCGTCTCGCCCATGGTGAGCTGGGTGCCCGGGAAGAGGGTCTCCGGGCTTAGCGGGGCCTTGTCCTTCTTCGCGCTGGCGATGAAGTCCTTCGGGTCCAGCGGGGGAGGGGCGCTGGTGGGCGCGAACGACGGGGCGGAGGCGGTCTGGCTCGGGATGTCGGCCGACGGCAGGGAGGTCGGGTTCCCCTTGTTGTCGCCGCCCGCCGAGACGACGGCCACGGCGACTGCGGTGCCGATCGCGACCGTGGCCAGCGCGCCCCCGCCGATCAGCAGCACCCGGCGGCGCTTGTTGCGGGCCTCGGAGGCTTCGGCGAGCGCCGCCCAGTCCGGGGACTGGCCGCCCCCGCTGTTCCAGGGCTGCTGCGACTGCGGTTTCCAGGGATCCCACTGGGACTGAGGTCCCCCCTGCTGCCCATAGCTCATGGGCCGCATCTTAGACGGGACAAGGGGTGTGCTGGTCCGCCCGGATCGGCTCTCCAACCCCTAGCGTTCCTCCCATGCGCACGGGCAAAGGCGACATCTCCGGGTGGTTGGGGCGAGTGCTGCCGGCCGTGCTGCTGCTGGGGTGCGTGTTGTCGTGGCCGCTCCTCACGGCCGGGGTGTGGCCGTCCGTCGTGGTGGGGGCGCTGGGGGCGTGCCGTCGGCTGCGTGGTGGTGGATCCGTACCGCGCCGGTGTGCGGCGGTCCTCGTCGACGTGGCACTCTCTTCGGTGTTTCCGTTCGTACGGCCGCTGCGGCGGAGGACGGTGCGCAGGGTCGTCACGCTCTGTGCGGCGCTGTACGCCTCGGTGACCGGCCGGCTGCGGTGATACCGCGTTTTGACCCTTGTGGTGTACCCCGGTATTCTGCTTGTTCGTTGTGTATTGGCTTGCTCATTCTCACGGGACGGGCCCTTACACCGGTCCACCGGGCCGATGACCAGCGACCCCACGTACGCGGTATGCGTCGCCGCAGTGCGGTCCAGGCTGTCGTGATCGTTTCGGTGACCAGTTATGGACCATTCACTCGAAGCGAAGGCTACGAACCGTGCGTACGTACAGCCCCAAGCCCGGCGATGTGACGCGCCAGTGGCACGTCATCGACGCCCAGGACGTTGTCCTGGGTCGTCTCGCCACCACTGCCGCGACGCTCCTCCGGGGCAAGCACAAGCCGATCTACGCCCCCCACGTCGACGCTGGTGACTTCGTCATCATCATCAACGCGGACAAGGTGCACCTGTCCGGCAACAAGCGGACCCAGAAGATGGCGTACCGCCACTCCGGCTACCCGGGTGGTCTGCGCTCCGTCCGTTACGACGAGCTCCTCGACAAGAACCCCGAGAAGGCCATCGAGAAGGCCGTCAAGGGCATGCTCCCCAAGAACACGCTGGGCCGTCAGATGCTCTCGAAGCTGAAGGTCTACAAGGGTGACCAGCACCCGCACGGCGCGCAGCAGCCGCAGCCGTACGAGATCACCCAGGTCGCGCAGTAAGTCCGGCCACCCCCAAGACTGAACAGAATTCTGAGGAGAATCGTGGCCGAGACCACTGCCGAGCAGCCGCTCGAAGAGCTTGACATCGACAGCTACACCACCGAGTCCGAGGTCCCCGTCGAGGGTGAGTACACCTCGGAGTCCATGGCCTCCCGCTTCGGTGAGCCCCAGCCGGCCGCCGGCCTGGGCCGTCGTAAGAACGCCATCGCCCGCGTCCGGATCGTTCCGGGCACCGGCAAGTGGAAGATCAACGGTCGCACCCTCGAGGACTACTTCCCGAACAAGGTGCACCAGCAGGAAGTCAACGAGCCCTTCAAGGTGCTCGAGCTCGACGACCGCTACGACGTCGTCGCCCGCATCTCCGGTGGCGGTGTCTCCGGTCAGGCCGGTGCGCTCCGTCTCGGTGTCGCCCGTGCGCTGAACGAGGCGGACGTCGACAACAACCGCGGCCCGCTGAAGAAGGCCGGCTTCCTCAAGCGCGACGACCGTGCGGTCGAGCGCAAGAAGGCCGGTCTGAAGAAGGCCCGCAAGGCTCCGCAGTACAGCAAGCGCTAAACGCGACGCCCGTCCTCGCGACTGGCTTCGCCTCGATCGCCCCGGCGGCACGGTTGTGCTGCCGGGGCGGTTCGTTTACACAACCCCTACCGGTCCCGGACAGTCTCAGGGAAGGTACGCGGGACGTGAGCCGCATTCTCTTGAGCAATACGGAGGACACCACTGTGGGACGACTCTTCGGCACGGACGGCGTGCGCGGTGTCGCCAACGCGGATCTGACGGCGGAGATGGCCCTGGGCCTCTCCGTGGCCGCGGCACACGTACTGGCCGAGGCGGGCACGTTCGAGGGACACCGGCCGAGGGCCGTGGTCGGGCGTGACCCCCGTGCGTCCGGGGAGTTCCTGGAAGCCGCCGTGGTCGCGGGCCTCGCCAGCGCCGGTGTGGACGTCCTGCGGGTCGGCGTGCTGCCGACGCCCGCCGTGGCGTACCTGACCGGGGAGCTCGGCGCCGACCTCGGGGTGATGCTCTCCGCGAGCCACAACGCCATGCCCGACAACGGCATCAAGTTCTTCGCCCGCGGTGGGCACAAGCTCGCCGACGAGCTGGAGGACCGGATCGAGTCCGTCTACGAGGAGCACCGCACCGGCGCGCCGTGGGACCGGCCGACCGGGTCCGGGGTGGGCCGCGTACGGGACTACGACGAGGGCGCCGACCGGTACGTCGCGCATCTGCTGGGCGTCCTGCCCAACCGGCTCGACGGGCTGAAGGTCGTCCTCGACGAGGCGCACGGCGCCGCCGCCCGGGTCTCGCCCGAGGCGTTCCAGCGGGCCGGTGCCGAGGTCGTCACGATCGGGGCCGAGCCGGACGGGCTCAACATCAACGACGGGTGCGGTTCGACGCACCTGGACAAGATCAAGGCCGCCGTCGTCGAGCACGGGGCCGATCTCGGCATCGCGCACGACGGTGACGCCGACCGGTGCCTCGCCGTCGACCACACCGGTGCGGAGGTGGACGGGGACCAGATCCTCGCCGTGCTCGCGCTGGCGATGCGGGAGCGGTCCGTGCTGCGGTCCGACACGGTCGTGGCCACGGTGATGTCCAACCTCGGGTTCAAGCTCGCCATGGAGCGTGAGGGCATCCGGCTGGTGCAGACCGCCGTCGGTGACCGGTATGTGCTGGAGGAGATGAAGGAGCACGGGTTCGCCCTCGGGGGCGAGCAGTCCGGGCACGTCATCATCCTCGACCACGCGACGACCGGGGACGGCACGCTGACCGGGCTGCTGCTGGCGGCGCGGGTGGCTCAGACCGGGCGTACGCTCGCCGATCTCGCCGGGATCATGGAGCGGCTGCCGCAGGTGCTGATCAATGTGCCGGATGTCGACAGGTCGCGGGTGGGGACGTCCGCGGAGTTGTCGGCGGCGGTTTCCGATGCGGAGCGGGAGCTCGGTGAGACCGGGCGGGTGTTGCTGCGGCCCTCCGGGACGGAGCCGTTGGTCCGGGTGATGGTCGAGGCGGCCGATATCGAGCAGGCTCGGTCTGTCGCGGGGCGGTTGGCCGATGCGGTGAAGTCGGCGCTCGGGTAGTCGGGCGGGTCGGGGGTGGGGGCTGCGGTTGACTGCGGGCTGCGGGTCGTTGTGGCTTGTCGCGCCCACGCGGCGGAGCCGCATATCGGCACAGCCCCGCGCCCCTAGAGCTTGCCGACCCCCTGGCGTTGTCTCGACCAGAGCCACTTCTGGATCAGCAGGGTGGCCGTGCCCGCGACGATGATGCCCAGCAGGTTCAGCAGGAGCTGCTGGGTGGAGCCCCAGGTCTGGCTTGTGTCGCCGTAGCTCAGGGCCACGGCCGCGTTCGCCGCTGCCGGGACCGTGGTGACGGAGATGGCGACACCGACCAGTGCGCCCGACTTGGCCGAGGTCAGGGAGAGGGTGCCGGCGATGCCGGCCAGGACCGCCACGACGAAGGAGAACCAGTCGGGGGCGTAGATGAAGCCGGTGTTGGGGCGTTCGGCTTCCAGCTGGGTCTCGGTGAACAGGCCGGCCGCGTCCATGAAGAGGCTGAAGGCGACCGTCACCGCCATCGCCGCGGCGAAGCCCACCAGCAGCGCGATCAACGAGCGAAGGGCCAGGTGCGGTCGGCGTCGGACGATCGCGGTGCAGATGCCGGTGAGGGGACCGAACTCCGGACCCACCGCCATGGCACCCACGATCAGGATCGCGTTGTCCAGGACCACGCCGCACGCGGCGATCATGGTGGCGAGCGTGATGAAGGCGAGGTAGGTGACGGAGAGGGCCGACTCCTCGTGCGTCGCCTCGGTCAGCTGCTCCCACAGGACCGCGTCCGCGCCCTCACCCGGTGCGTCGGCCTCCGCCCGGTCCGCCCGCTCCGACAGGGACAGCTCGATGCTCTCGACGGCGATGGAACCGGTGGTGTCGATGCCCAGTTCCCGCAGTCGGGCGAGCAGTTCGTCGCCCGCCTCCCGCGCCACGTCGCACATCACCACGTCCCCGGCGGGGTCGCGGGCGGCGCCCGGCAGCACGACGAGGTGGGTGGTGCCGACCGTCTTCCCGATCAGCAGGATCACCTCGTCGGTCCGGTCGGACGGTGTGATCAGACGCAGATGGAGCATGGCGCTCATCTAACCCGCCTTCGCCGGTGGCGTCACAGCTTGCGCAGGCTGAGCCGCTGCACCTTGTGGTCAGGGCCCTTGCGCACGACGAGGGTGGCGCGGCCGCGGGTCGGGGCGATGTTCTCGACGAGATTGGGCCGGTTGATCGTGCGCCACATCGTCCGGGCGTAGTCGAGGGCCTCCTCCTCGGAGACCTGGGTGTACTTGCGGAAGTACGAGGAGGGGTTCTGGAAGGCGGTCGCGCGCAGCTTGCGGAAGCGGTTGAGGTACCAGGTCTCGACGTCCTCGACGCGGGCGTCGACGTACACGCTGAAGTCGAAGTAGTCGGCGAGACCGACCCGGGTGCGGCCGTCCTTGCCGGGCAGGGCCGGCTGGAGGACGTTCAGGCCCTCGACGATCAGGATGTCCGGGCGGCGGACCGTCAGTCGCTTGTCGGGGACGATGTCGTAGATCAGGTGGGAGTAGACGGGCGCGGAGACCTCGTCCTTGCCGGCCTTGATGTCGGCGACGAAACGGGTCAGGGCGCGGCGGTCGTAGGACTCCGGGAAGCCTTTGCGGGACATCAGGCCGCGGGCCTGGAGTTCCTTGGTGGGGAGCAGGAAGCCGTCGGTGGTGACCAGCTCGACGCGCGGGTGCTCGGGCCAGCGCGAGAGCAGGGCCTGGAGGAGACGGGCGACGGTCGACTTGCCGACCGCGACCGAGCCGGCCACTCCTATCACGAACGGGGTGCCCGACTGGGAGCCCTGCTCGCCCAGGAACGTGTTCAGCGCGCCTCTGAGGCCGTCGGTGGCGCCGACGTAGAGATTGAGCAGGCGGGAGAGCGGGAGGTAGATGTCCCGCACCTCGTCGAGGTCGATCACGTCGCCGAGACCGCGCAGCTTCTCGACCTCCTCGGCCGTCAGTGGCAGCGGCGTCTTGTCACGCAGCGCGCTCCACTCGGCTCGGGTGAGGTCGACGTAGGGAGTCGCCTCCGGGCGGGGCCGGTGGGCGCTCCGGGGCATCGAGGAGACCGGAGAGATCACAGTCCATTGTTACGGGCGTACGAACAGTTGGTGAGGTGGGATCCGTCACGCGGGGTGTTCGCACCGCTTCCTCCTGGTGAAAGCCGGTGCGGGTGGAATGTCAGTGGTGTGGGTCACAGTTGTGTCAGAGGTGGGCTCGGTCCGGGGTCCACGAACGCCTGGGAGTACCCATGACGTACGCGATTGAGGCGGAAGGCCTGGTCAAGCGGTTCAAGGAGACCGAGGCGCTGGCCGGCGTGGATCTGGCGGCCCGCAAGGGCACGGTGCTGGGGCTGCTGGGGCCCAACGGCGCGGGGAAGACGACCGCGGTGCGGATCTTCGCGACGCTGCTGCGCCCGGACGGGGGCAGGGCCCGGGTGGCCGGCCATGACGTGGTCCGGGAGGCCGGGGTCGTGCGCTCTCTGGTCGGGCTGACCGGGCAGTACGCGGCGGTCGACGAGAACCTGACCGGCACCGAGAACCTGCTGCTCATCGGCCGCCTGCTGGGACTGCCGAGGAGGGAGGCGAAGGCCCGGGCCGGTGAACTGCTGGAGCGTTTCCAGCTGACCCAGGCGGCCGGGCGGGCCGCGAAGACCTTCTCGGGCGGCATGCGCAGACGCCTGGACCTCGCGGCCAGCCTCGTCGGCCGGCCCAGCATCCTCTTCCTCGACGAGCCGACCACGGGTCTCGATCCGCACAGCCGCGGTGAGCTGTGGGACCTGCTGCGCGGTCTGGTCGCGGACGGTGCGACGGCCCTGCTGACCACGCAGTATCTGAACGAGGCCGATGTCCTCGCCGACGACATCGTGGTGATCGACAAGGGCCGGGTGATCGCCGAGGGCACACCGGACCAGCTGAAGGCGCAGGTCGGCGGGCAGGTGCTGGAGCTCAGGCCGATCGCCGGGCGGGACCTCGCGCGGGCGCACGCGCTGGTGGCCGGGGCCGCCGGGCCGCGGGCCCGGATCGAGGGCGAGACGGTCACCGCGCCGGTGCCGGACCCCGAGCTGATGCCGGCCGTCGTGCGCGCGCTGGACCGGGAGGGCATCGCCGTCGGAGAGCTGGCCCTGCGTCGCTCCTCGCTCGACGAGGTCTTCCTCTCCCTGACCGGCCACCGCGCCGAGCCGGGCGAGGCGGAGCAGGACGGCGGTGCGGCCGTCCGGGAGGACGAGGAGCTGGACAAGGCGGTGAGCCGGTCATGACCGCCGACGCCACCACCCTCACCGCGCCGGTCACCGCGTCGGGCCGGGTGCCTCCCCTCGCCGGGCTGCGGCAGACCTTCACCATGGCCTGGCGGAGCCTGGTCGCCGTCAAGCACAACCCGCTCGAACTGGTCGACTACAGCATCACGCCGATCATGTTCGTGTTCCTGTTCACCTATGTGCTGGGCGGGCAGATGGCCGGCTCGCCCGACGCGTACCTGAAGTACGCGCTGCCCGGGATCATCGTGCAGAACACCCTGTTCATGACGATGTACACGGCGATGGCCCTCAACACCGACCTCACCAAGGGCGTCTTCGACCGGCTGCGCAGTCTGCCCATCGCCCGCTCCGCCCCGCTCATCGGCCGGATCACCGCGGACCTCGCCAAGCACCTGTGGGCGCTGCTGCTGATGATCGGCCTCGGGCTGGCGCTCGGCTTCCGTGTCACCGGCGGATTCGGCGGCTTCCTGCTCGGCGCCCTGCTGGTGATCGTGTTCGCCGCGGCCGTCTCCTGGAGCGCGGTGCTGATCGGGATGCTGGCCGGAGACGCCGAGAAGGTCCAGGCGTTCGCGTTCACGCTCATCTTCCCGATCACCTTCACCAGCAGCGCGTTCGTCGTCGTCGACACGATGCCCGGCTGGCTCCAGGCGTGGAGCGACGTCAATCCGGTGACCCATCTGTCGGACGCGTTCCGGGGGCTGCTGCTGGGCGGGGCGGTGGCGGAGCCGGTGCTGTGGTCGCTGGTGTGGGCGGCGGGCATCGCCCTGGTCTTCTATCCGCTGGCCATGCGGGCCTATCGGGCGAAGGTCTGACGCAGGGCCTCATACCCCGGTGGGAATTTCCGATTTCGGGCACACAACGACCGGTTCGGTACGGGAATCGACCCTAAGCTGCCGCCCATGTGTGGAATCGTGGGATACGTGGGGCCGCAGTCCGCGCTCGAGGTCGTGATGGCCGGGCTGAAACGGCTGGAGTACCGGGGGTACGACTCGGCGGGCGTCGCCGTCCTGGCCGACGGCGGGCTGGCGACGGCGAAGAAGGCCGGCAAGCTGCTCAACCTGGAGAAGGAGCTGGACGGCAGGCCGCTGCCGTCCGGCGCGACGGGCATCGGGCACACCCGGTGGGCCACGCACGGCGCGCCGACGGACACCAACGCCCACCCGCACATCGACAACGCGGGCCGGGTCGCGGTGGTGCACAACGGCATCATCGAGAACTTCGCCCTGCTGCGCGCCGAACTCGCGGAGCGCGGCCACGACCTGGCCTCCGAGACGGACACCGAGGTCGTCGCCCATCTGCTCGCCGAGGAGTTCTCCTCCTGCGCGGATCTCGCCGAGGCGATGCGGCTGGTGTGCCGACGGCTGGAGGGCGCGTTCACGCTGGTCGCGGTGCACGCCGACGAGCCGGACGTGGTGGTGGGCGCGCGGCGCAACTCGCCGCTGGTGGTGGGCGTCGGGGACGGCGAGGCCTTCCTCGCCTCGGACGTCGCCGCGTTCATCGCCCACACCCGCTCGGCCATCGAACTGGGCCAGGACCAGGTGGTGGAGCTGCGCCGGGACGGTGTGACGGTCACGGGCTTCGACGGCCATCCGGCCGATGTGCGCTCCTACCACGTCGACTGGGACGCCTCCGCCGCCGAGAAGGGCGGCTACGACTACTTCATGCTCAAGGAGATCGCCGAGCAGCCCAAGGCGGTCGCCGACACGCTCCTGGGCCGGATCGACGGCTCCGGTTCGCTGACGCTGGACGAGGTGCGGATCCCGCCGGGCGTGCTGCGGGCGACCGACAAGGTCGTCATCGTCGCCTGCGGTACGGCCTTCCACGCCGGGATGATCGCCAAGTACGCGATCGAGCACTTCACGCGGCTGCCCTGCGAGGTGGAGCTGGCGAGCGAGTTCCGCTACCGGGACCCGATCCTGGACGCCCAGACACTGGTCATCGCCATCTCCCAGTCCGGCGAGACCATGGACACGCTGATGGCGCTGCGGCACGCCCGTGAGCAGGGTTCCAGGGTGCTGGCCATCTGCAACACCAACGGTTCGACGATCCCCCGTGAGTCGGACGCGGTGCTGTACACACATGCCGGGCCGGAGGTGGCCGTCGCCTCGACCAAGGCGTTCCTGACACAGCTCGTGGCGTGCTACCTGGTCGCCCTGTACCTGGGCCAGGTGCGCGGCACGAAGTGGGGCGACGAGATCCGGGCGGTGATCCGCGACCTGTCGTCGATCGCCGGTGCGGTGGAGCAGGTGCTGGGCACGATGGAGCCGGTGCGGGAACTGGCGCGCACGCTGGCCTCGAAGAAGACGGTGCTGTTCCTCGGCCGGCACGTGGGGTATCCGGTGGCGCTCGAAGGCGCGCTGAAGCTCAAGGAACTCGCCTACATGCACGCCGAGGGGTTCGCGGCCGGGGAGCTGAAGCACGGGCCGATCGCGCTGATCGAGGAGGACCTGCCGGTGGTCGTGGTGGTGCCGTCGCCACGCGGGCGGTCGGTGCTGCACGACAAGATCGTGTCCAACATCCAGGAGATCCGGGCGCGCGGTGCCCGGACGATCGTGATCGCCGAGGAGGGCGACGAGGCGGTCGTGCCGTACGCGGATCACCTGGTCCGCATCCCCGCCACGCCGACCCTGCTCCAGCCGCTCGTCGCCACGGTGCCGCTCCAGGTGTTCGCCTGCGAGCTGGCGACGGCCCGGGGCAACGAGGTGGACCAGCCGCGGAACCTGGCCAAGTCGGTGACGGTGGAGTGAGCGGGTCTCCGGGGTGAGCGGGTCTTCGGAGTGAGCGGGTCTTCGGAGTGAGCACAAGGGGCGAACGGCCGGATGCCGTTCGCCCCTTTCGATCAGCCGGTCAGGCCGTCAGCCGCTCAGATCGGCAGGCAGGTCGCCGGGACCCAGCCTTCCTTGCTGGTGCTGTTGGGGCCGCCGAAGTACCACTTGTTGCTCGTCTTGCCGCAGGCCGTGTAGCTGCCGCCGGTGACGGGCTTGCTGCCGCCGAAGCAGATGCCGCCCTTCTGGCCCTTGTTCCAGGTGCCGAGCGCGGTCGAGCTCGTCTTGGGCTGGCTGCGGAGGTTGACGGTGGCCTTGGGCTTCACGTTGGTCAGCGCGCTGCTGCAGTCGGGCTTGGTCGCCGCGGCGGCGGTGCCGGCGGTGGCGACGGTGCCGGTGAGGGCCGTGGCGAACAGGGCTATGGCCGTGGCCGCGGTCCCCAGCGACGTGAACTTCATGAACGGTGTCCTCCCGTTTGGTGCGATGCCGTTTGCACATCGCGGTCAGCGCGAACTCTATAGCGGGGAGGAGGAGTTGAGGATCACGGGGTCTCCCGGGCGGTGCCCGGGAGCCGTTCGCGCCGGATCGGGCCCGTCACCGTAGGGTGCTGCCCATGAGCATCATCGGGGTCGGCATCGACGTTGCCGAGATCGAGCGGTTCGCGGCTTCACTGGAGCGTACGCCCGCGTTGGCCGAGCGGCTGTTCGTGGAGCGGGAGTTGCTGCTGCCCAGCGGGGAGCGGCGGGGCGTCGCCTCCCTCGCCGCGCGGTTCGCGGCCAAGGAGGCACTGGCCAAGGCGCTCGGCGCACCGGCCGGGCTGCTGTGGACGGACGTCGAGGTCTGTGTCGAGGACAGTGGACAGCCCCGGCTGCGGGTGAGCGGCACGGTGGCCGCCCGGGCCGCGGAACTCGGCGTGCGGAGCTGGCACGTCTCCCTGAGCCATGACGCGGGGGTGGCCTCAGCGGTGGTGATCGCGGAGGGGTGAGGCCCGCGTAACGGCTTCAGCCCAAGGGCAGGCCCTAGCCTTGGCTCAGGGACCAGATCAGCGTGATCGTGCCGACGAGGCCGATCGCGCCCAGGGTCGTACCGGCCGCCGCGGGCCACAGCCGCCCCGTGCCCCTGCGGGCGTAGTGCAGGCCCATCGTCCCGAACGTCACCGCGAGGGCGCCTGCCAGCGCGGTCCACGGGATCAGGAACGCCCAGGTGCCCACGGCCGAGAAGGTGCCGAGGAGCAGGGCCGTCGGGCCGAGGGCGGTGGCGGGGCTGTCCGCGTCGTTGGATGCTGTCGAGCTGGTCATGTCTCGTCGATCCCCCTTTTTTGAACGAGTTCAAAACGCGACTCGATCATACGCCCGGGCTGCCGTGCGCGGGGGCGGGACCCCGAAACCCCCGCCGAGTGGGGTGGCGGGGGTTTCGGAGCATGGGGGTCTGGGGGGTCTCCGGGGTCTAGGGGGTGTGGGTCAGCAGATCGACTGGCTGCTGTTCACCCGCGTGATGTTGCGGAAGGTCGTGTTCTCGCCGCACGGGCTTTCCCTGATGGCCGAGTTGGTGACCGTCAGGTTCTGGACGGTGATGTCCCTGTTGTTGGGGAACTCCGAGCGGGCCGCCAGGCGCAGTTCGCCGCCGCCCGTGATCGTGCCGCTCTGTGCCGCGAGGCTGACGTTGTAGCAGTTCTCGATCAGGACCGAGTTGTTGCCGGTGTTGGACAGCGTCACCTTGTCGATGACGGCCCCGCCGCTCTCCGAGACACAGAACACGCCGCGTCCGCCACCGCGCGCGACGACCTCGCCGACCCGGATGTTGGTGGGGTACCCGCTGCCGATCCGGCCGTTGCGGTTGGCCATCCGGAAGGCGGCGTAGCCGGTGCCCGTGCCGGCGTTCTCGGCGTCCACCTTGGTGACCTGGGCGTTGATGGTCTGGTTGAGCAGCAGGCCCGACTCGCCGACGTTACGGGCCGTCACCGTGCCGACGGTGAGGCCGTCGACGCCGTACGTCTCGACCGCGTGGCTGGAGGCGCCGGAGACGTAGACGTTGTCGATGCGGACGTTGCGCGTCCACTGGCTGGTGTCACCGCGGTTGTCGATGCGGACGCCCAGGCCGCGGCTCAGGCGCATGTCGATCTGGCCGAGCACCACGTTCTGGACGTTGCGCAGGAAGATGCCGTAGAGCGGGGTGCCGGTGAGCTTGAGGTTCTGGACCTCGATGTCGCGGGTGCCGCGGGAGTAGACCGGTGCCTGGTCGCCCGAACCGCTGCCGGTGACGTTGATCGTGCCGCAGACGTCGAGGACGGTGTAGCTCGGCAGCGAGATGCGGGAGCCCGCCGAGACCGAACCTGAGCCGCGGACCACGACCCGTTCCTTGGAGGTGCGCCCGGCGGTGAGGCTGTTGACCGCCGCCTGTACGGCCGCGCGCATGTCGGTGCCGGTGTAGACCGTGCTGCCGCCGCGCCGGGCGGTCCAGGTGCCGCCGCTCTGCACGGCCTCGGCCTGGAAGGAGCCGTCTCCGCAGGCCAGTGCGCGGGTGGGGGCGGCCGTGGCGGGGGCGGTCAGGGTGCCGGCGGCGGTGAGGAGGGCGGTGGCACCGGCGGCGGCCAGTAATGCGGCTCTACGTCCCATGGGGGCCTCGGTTTCGTCGAACGTGGGGGAGTGTGCAAGCGCTTTCTGTGCGGCGGGAGTCTGGCAAAGGGGCGGCGGGGCGTCAACGGGGGCGACATGGTTCACGGGCGCGGGAGGGGGCGACATGGTTCGCGGGTGCGGGGAGAGGCGGGGTGCCCGGGGGTGCAGGGCGGCGGGGGCGTAGGGGATGCGTCTGAGGGGGCGTGAGGCGTGGGGGATGCGTCTGAGGGGGCGTGAGGCGTGGGGGATGCGTCTGAGGGGGCGTGAGGCGTGGGGGATGCGCGTGAGGGGGCGTGGGGTGGCGGTCCTGCGGGAAACTCGACCGCATGCGTACTGCGTACAGCGTGGAGACGGTCCGGAACGCCGAACGGGAGCTGATGGCGCGGCTGCCGGAGGGGGCGCTGATGCAACGCGCCGCCGCCGGGCTCGCCGCGGCCTGCGCCGACCTGCTGGGGCGGGTGTACGGCAGCAGGGTCGTGCTGCTGGTCGGCAGCGGCGACAACGGCGGTGACGCCCTGTACGCCGGAGCCCGGCTGGCCCGTCGCGGGGCCGGGGTCACGGCGGTACTGCTCTCCCCGGAGCGGGCGCACGCCGCGGGGCTCGCGGCGTTGCGGCGGGCCGGGGGGCGGGTCGCGGGGGCCGGGGACGGAGAGGCGCTCGTCGAGGGCGCGGACCTGGTCGTCGACGGGATCGTCGGGATCGGCGGGAAGGGTGGGCTGCGGCCGGAGGTGGTGCCGTTGGCCGCCGCCGCGCTGCGCTCGCGCGGGGCCGTCGTCGCCGTCGATCTGCCGAGCGGGGTCGACGCCGACACCGGCGAGGTGCACGGGCATGCCGTGCGGGCCGATCTGACCGTGACGTTCGGGACGCACAAGCCGGGGCTCCTGATCGATCCCGCGCGGGAGTACGCGGGGTCGGTGCGGCTGGTCGACATCGGTCTTGAGCTGCCGGTCGAGCCCGAGCTGGAGGCGTTGCAGCACGAGGACGTGGCCCGGCTGCTGCCGGTGCCGGGGGCGGAGAGCGACAAGTACCGGCGGGGCGTGGTCGGGATCGCCGCCGGGTCGGCGCGCTACCCGGGGGCCGCGGTACTCGCCGTCTCGGGCGCGTTGCGGGGCGGGGCCGGGGCCGTGCGGTACGTCGGGCCGGCCGCGGACGCCGTCATCGCGCGGTATCCCGAGACGCTGGTGTCGGACCAGGGTCCCAAGCACGCCGGGCGGGTGCAGGCGTGGGTCGTCGGGCCGGGGGCCGGGGACGACGCGGCGACGGTGGCGGAGGTGCTGGCGGCGGACGTGCCGGTGCTGATCGACGCGGACGGGTTGCGGCTGGCGGATGTGGACGTGGTGCGGGGGCGGCGGGCGCCGACGCTGATGACGCCGCATGCGGGGGAGGCGGCGGCGCTGCTGGGGGTGGAGCGGGGGGAGGTCGAGGGGGGTCGGCTGGCGGCGGTTCGGTCGCTGGCGCGGCGGTACGGGGCGACGGTGCTGCTGAAGGGGTCCACGACGCTGGTGGCCGACTCGGGGGGTGGGGCGGTTCGGGTGAATCCGACGGGGACGGGGTGGCTGGCGACGGCCGGGAGCGGGGATGTGCTGTCGGGGCTGGGTGGGTCGTTGCTGGCGGCGGGGTTGTCCTCGGTGGATGCCGGGAGTGTGGGGGCGTATCTGCACGGGCTGGCCGGGCGGTTGGCGGCGGGTGGGGGGCCGGTGGGGGCGCATGAGGTGGCGGAGGCGGTTCCGGGTGCTTGGCGGAATGTCGTGGGGTGAGTGACGGGTGGGTGGGGGTTGGTGTGGGGTGGCTCGCCCCCGCCGCCCCTTCCCGTCCCGACCCCGGGGGCTGCCGCCCCCGGACCCCCGCTTCGGCCTGAACGCCTGGTCCTCGAACGCCGGACGGGCTGGGGTGGACTCGGCCGGGGGCGTGGCGACATGGCGGTGGGCCTGCCGGCGTGGTGGGGTCGGGGGGCTCTGAGACACTGGGCGCGATGAGTGAGAGAACAGCCGCGACCGCGCCCCTGCGGGCCCGTGCCGAGATCGATCTGGCCGCGTTGCGGGCCAATGTGCGGGCTCTGCGCGCCCATGCGCCGGGCGCGGCCGTGATGGCCGTGGTGAAGTCCGAGGCGTACGGGCACGGGGCTGTGCCGTGTGCGCGGGCGGCCCTCGCCGCGGGAGCGAGCTGGCTGGGCACGGCCACGCCCGAGGAGGCCCTCGCGCTGCGGGCCGCCGGGCTGCCGGGGCGCATCATGTGCTGGCTGTGGACGCCCGGCGGACCGTGGCGCGAGGCGATCGAGGCCGAGCTGGACGTGTCCGTCAGCGGCATGTGGGCCCTGGAGGAGGTCGTCGAGGCGGCCAAGGGGGCCGACCGGCCCGCTCGCGTGCAGCTCAAGGCGGACACGGGGCTCGGTCGTAACGGGTGCCAGCCCGGGGACGACTGGGCCGCGCTGGTCCGTTCGGCACTGCGGGCCGAGGCCGAGGGGCTGCTGCGCGTCACGGGGCTGTGGTCGCACTTCGCCTGCGCCGACGAGCCCGGGCACCCCTCCATCGCCGCCCAGCTCGGCGTCTTCCGCGACATGGTCGCGTACGCCGAGGGACAGGGCGTACGGCCCGAGGTCCGGCACATCGCCAACTCGCCGGCCACCCTCACACTCCCCGAGAGCCACTTCGACCTGGTCCGCACCGGCATCGCCACCTACGGCATCTCGCCCAGCCCCGAGCTGGGCACCCCGGCCGACTTCGGGCTGCGCCCGGTGATGACGCTGTCCGCCTCGCTGGCCCTGGTCAAGCGCGTACCGGGCGGGCACGGCGTCAGCTACGGCCACCACTATCTGACCCCCGGCGCGACCACCCTCGGCCTGGTGCCGCTGGGCTACGCGGACGGCATCCCGCGGCACGCCTCCTCAGCCGGGCCGGTCCTCATCGAGGGCAAGTGGCGCACGATCGCCGGGCGGGTCGCGATGGACCAGTTCGTGGTGGACCTGGGGGGCGACGAGCCCGTGGCGGGGGCCGAGGCGGTCCTCTTCGGGCCCGGGGACCGCGGAGAGCCCACCGCGGAGGACTGGGCCCAGGCGGCCGGAACCATCGCCTACGAGATCGTGACCCGGATCGGAACGCGTGTTCCGCGCGTCCATGTGAATGAGGAACGGGACGGGTAACCCGGACGGGGAACCCGTCACGCGAGACACAACAAGAACCCGAGCAACACCAGCACCGTCCGACCCAGCAGGTCGTCCCACCGGCACCCCGGCGAAGAGGAGCGGTACGTGAGCGAGAGCAGTGCGGAGGTCGTCGCGGACGTCGCCTCCGCGGCCGTCGCGGCCTCCGCCGCGGGGGCGGCGGGAGGCTGGCGCCGGGCGACCGGTGTCGCCGGTGTGGCGATAGGCGTGGTGGCCGCGGGCGCGGCCGCCGGTGTCGCCCTGGAGCGGATGACGGTCGGCCGCGGCATGCGCCAGAAGGCCCGGCTCGCCCTGGACTCGGCCGGGCCGTACGGCTCGCTGCGCGGCATGCCGGGCAAGGCGTTCGCCGACGACGGCACCGAGCTGTACTACGAGGTCGACGACCTGGACATGGAGGCCGCGCCCGCCGCCCTCGGGTCGCGCCGCCGACGGCTCTTCGGCCGCAAGTCGCCCGCTCCCGTCACCGTCGTCTTCAGCCACGGCTACTGCCTCAGCCAGGACTCCTGGCACTTCCAGCGGGCGGCCCTGCGGGGTGTCGTGCGGACCGTGCACTGGGACCAGCGCAGCCATGGCCGGTCCGGCCGGGGCGTGGCCCAGGGGCGGGACGACGAGCCGGTCACGATCGAGCAGCTGGGCCGGGACCTGAAGGCCGTCATCGACGCGGCGGCCCCCGAGGGTCCGCTCGTGCTGGTCGGGCACTCCATGGGCGGTATGACGGTCATGGCGCTGGCCGACCAGTACCCCGAGCTGATCCGCGAGCGGGTCGTCGGGGTCGCCTTCGTGGGTACGTCCTCGGGGCGGCTCGGCGAGGTCAACTACGGCCTGCCGGTCGCCGGGGTCAACGCGGTGCGGCGGGTGCTGCCCGGAGTGCTGAAGGCGCTGGGGCAGCGGGCCGAGCTGGTGGAGAAGGGGCGCCGGGCGACCGCGGACCTGTTCGCCGGGATCATCAAGCGATACTCCTTCGCGTCGCGGGACGTCGATCCGGCCGTCGCGCGGTTCGCCGAGCGGATGATCGAGAGCACACCGATCGACGTGGTCGCCGAGTACTACCCGGCGTTCAACGACCACGACAAGACCGAGGCGCTCGCCCACTTCGCGGAGCTGCCGGTGCTCGTCCTGGCCGGGGTGCAGGACCTGGTCACGCCGAGTGAGCACAGCGAGGCCATCGCCGATCTGCTCCCCGACGCCGAGCTGGTACTGGTGCCGGACGCGGGTCACCTGGTGATGCTGGAACACCCGGAAGTGGTCACCGACCGCCTCGCCGACCTGCTCACCCGCACGGGTGCCGTGCCCGCAGGGGCTACCGTGAAGGGCTATGGAAGCACCAGCACCGCACAGCCCGGCTGAGTCCGGTTCCGTCCAGATCGTCGTCACGTCCCCCGAGCAGATGCGGGAGCTGGGCCGCCGGCTCGCGAAACTGCTGCGCGCCGGTGACCTGGTGATGCTCAGTGGGGAGCTCGGCGCGGGCAAGACGACGCTGACCCGGGGGCTGGGCGAGGGGCTCGGCGTGCGCGGGGCCGTCACCTCGCCGACGTTCGTGATCGCCCGGGTGCACCCCTCGCTGGGCGACGGGCCGCCGCTGGTCCACGTCGACGCCTACCGCCTGTCCGGCGGGCTGGACGAGATGGAGGACCTCGACCTCGACGTCTCGCTGCCCGAGTCCGTGGTGGTCGTGGAGTGGGGCGAGGGCAAGGTCGAGGAGCTGACCGAGGACAGGCTCCAGGTGGTGATCCACCGGGCGGTGGGTGACACCACCGACGAGGTCCGGCAGATGACGATCACCGGTCTGGGGGAACGCTGGGCCGAGGCGGATCTGAGCGTGCTCGCCGCGTGAGGGCTCGCCGCCCCGGGGTTGTGGGGTGCGGTGGTGCGATGAACATTCCGACAAGACGTCGGGAAGCTGTTGCGTCCGGTGTCTCGTGCGTGGTCACATGGTACCCAGTTCGTAGTTAGGTGTACCTAACTTCGTCGGCCCCGGCCCTTCGGGAGGCGTCCATGTCGGCTACAGAGAGCAAGGGGCAGCCGCGGCGCTTCGCGGCCACCGCCGTCTCCATGCACGACCTACTGGCGGCCGGCGAGGCGGCGACCCTGATCTCCACACCCCCACGGCCCCCCGACCCGGAACTCTCCGAGCACCCCACGACACACCGCGAAGCGGCGTAACGCGGGGCACGGGTAGTCCCTCGGCGAACCTCCGCCATCGCGCAGCGACAGGGCGGACCCGCGCGTAGCGGCGAGGGGGTAGCGCCGCGCTCCGAGGCGCGCCCCACCGGACCGCCTCGCACGGCGGCGACGTGGCGGACCTGCGCGTACCGGCGAAGCGACGTGGCGGACCTGCGCGCACCGGCGGCGTGTTCAGCCGGCCGCGCCCGCTGATGCCGCTCAGCGGCCCCGGGCGCACCCCCGCATGTGGCAGAGCGCGCTGCGAAGACGCCTTGCCGGACCTGCGCGCACCCCGAAGCGTGTTCCGGCGGCCGCGCCCGCTGAGGCCGCTCAGCGGCCCTCGGGCGCACCCCGCATGCGGCAGAGCGCGCCGCGAAGACGCCTTGCCGGACCTGCGCGCACGGCGAAGGGTGTTCAGGCGGCTGCACCCGCTGAGGCCGTTCAGCGGCCCTCGGGCGCACCCCCGCATGCGGCACAGCACGCCGCGAAGCACTTCTTACCGACCTCCGCGCACCGCGAAGCCGCTCGATCTGCGCCCGCGCCCCCCGGGCATTCGCCCACCCCGCCGCTCACCAGACCGGCCCGCCCACCCCGCCGGTCAGCAGATGTCCGGCTCACCCGCCGCCCAGCAGACCCCCGGCTCACTCCGCCGCCCACCCCCGGCCGGCCCACCCGCAGACGCTCAGCAGGCCTTCGCCGCACCGCGCAGCCGCTCAGCAGGCCCCGCACCCCGTAGCGGTGTAACCCGCCACGGTCGACCTCAGCGGACCACCACCACCGTGCGGCCGATCGTCGCGAAGGTCCACATCGCGTCGCCGTCCGGGCGGGACTCGCGGATGCCGCCCGTGCGGGCCTTCGGGTCGGGGGATGGGGCGGAGGTCGGGCTTCCCACCGCCGCGCTGAAGCCGATCACCACGCCGTCCACCGTCGCGAAGCGCACCACGTGCTCGACCGGGACGCCGTCGGAGCCGGTGACCGAGTTCGAACGGGACGTCACCGAGTAGCTGCCCGGCGCCGGGTCCACCGTGCTCGGGTCGACCTCGAACGTACGGCTGACGGCCTCGTCCCCGGCGACCAGCCACACCCGGTCGTCACGCAGCGAGTACACGACCCGGGCACCCTTGCCCGAGTCCTCGGGCAAGGCGGTCGGGTCCCTCTTCAGCCGGGGCGGCGTGGACGTGCCGGCCGCCGGTGCGGCGCCCGTGTGCGCCGCTCTGCCCAGCCCGGCGGGCAGGGACTCGGCCGCCTGATGCGCGAGGTAACCGACCGTCGCGAGGGCCGCGGCGGTGAGCCCGGCCACGATTCCCGAGCTGCTGGCTGACACCGGCGTTCACCTCACGTCGTACATCCCTGTCGTGACGGTAGGTGACGGTAGCAGCACGTGACGACCCGACAGGTGCGGCCGTGCCGGGCCCCGGAGAGCCGTAGGCTGTTTGCGTGCTCTTGCTCGCTCTGGATACCGCCACGCCCGCCGTCACCGTCGCGCTGCACGACGGACGCGATGTCATCGCCTCCTCGAGTCAGGTGGACGCGCGGCGGCACGGGGAACTGCTGCTGCCGGCGATCGACCGAATCCTCGCCGAGGCCGGTGTGCGGCTCGACGCCGTCACGGGGATCGTCGCCGGGACCGGTCCAGGTCCGTACACCGGGCTGCGCGTCGGACTGATGACCGCGGACACCTTCGGGCTCGCGCTCGGCGTCCCCGTGCACGGCGTGTGCACACTGGACGGCCTCGCCTACGCCGCCGACCTGGAGGGCCCGTTCGTCGTCGCGACCGACGCCCGCCGCAAGGAGGTGTACTGGGCCCGCTACCGCGACTCCCGGACCCGGGTCACCGACCCGGCCGTGGACCGGCCCGCCGACATCGCCGAGCAGGTCGAGGGGCTGCCCGCGGTCGGAGCGGGCGCCCTGCTCTACCCGGACACCTTCCCCAGGGCGCACGAGCCGGAGCACGTGTCCGCCGCCGCCCTCGCCCGGCTGGCGGCCCAGAGGCTGGCCGCCGGAGAGGAACTCCCCGCGCCCCGGCCGCTCTACCTGCGCCGCCCCGACGCCCAGGTCCCCAAGAACTACAAGGTGGTCACCCCCAAGTGACCGAACCCATGACGTGCGCGCTGCGCGAGATGCGCTGGTGGGACATCGACTCCGTGCTGGAGCTGGAGCGGGACCTGTTCCCCGAGGACGCCTGGTCCCGGGGCATGTTCTGGTCCGAGCTGGCCCATGCGCGAGGACCCGGGGCCAACCGGCGGTACGTGGTCGCCGAGTCCGCCTCCGGGATCGTCGGGTACGCGGGTCTCGTCGCCACCGGCGAGCAGGCCGACGTCCAGACCATCGCCGTATCCCGCGCCCTGTGGGGCACCGGCCTCGGCGCCCGGCTGCTGGCCGAACTGCTGCGGGCGGCCACCACCTTCGAGTGCGCCGAGGTGATGCTGGAGTGCCGGGTCGACAACGTCCGCGCGCAGAAGCTGTACGAGCGCTTCGGCTTCGAGCCCATCGGTTTCCGGCGCGGCTACTACCAGCCGGGGAACGTGGACGCCCTGGTGATGCGCCTGACCGCCCCCGAGGACTCCGTACAAGGAACCGAGATCAATGGCTGACGAACCCCTCGTGCTGGGAATCGAGACCTCCTGCGACGAGACCGGCGTCGGCATCGTCCGGGGCACCACCCTGCTGGCCGACGCCGTGGCCTCCAGCGTCGACGAGCACGCCCGCTTCGGCGGCGTCGTCCCGGAGGTCGCGAGCCGCGCCCACCTGGAGGCGATGGTCCCCACCATCGACCGGGCGCTGAAGGAGGCGGGTGTCACCGCCCGCGACCTCGACGGCATCGCCGTCACCGCCGGTCCCGGCCTCGCCGGTGCCCTGCTGGTCGGCGTCTCCGCGGCGAAGGCCTACGCCTACGCCCTCGGCAAGCCGCTCTACGGCGTCAACCACCTCGCCTCGCACATCTGCGTGGACCAGCTGGAGCACGGCGCGCTGCCCGAGCCGACCATGGCGCTGCTGGTCTCCGGCGGCCACTCCTCGCTGCTGCTGTCCTCGGACATCACCTCCGACGTCCGCCCGATGGGCGCCACCATCGACGACGCGGCCGGCGAGGCCTTCGACAAGATCGCCCGCGTCCTGAACCTCGGCTTCCCCGGCGGCCCGGTCATCGACCGGTACGCCAAGGAGGGCGACCCGAACGCGATCGCCTTCCCCCGGGGCCTGACCGGACCGCGCGACGCGGCCTACGACTTCTCCTTCTCGGGGCTGAAGACCGCGGTGGCCCGCTGGATCGAGGCCAAGCGGGCCGCGGGCGAGGAGGTTCCGGTGCGGGACGTGGCGGCGTCCTTCCAGGAGGCCGTCGTCGACGTGCTGACCCGCAAGGCCGTCCGGGCCTGCAAGGACGAGGGCGTCGACCACCTGATGATCGGCGGCGGCGTGGCCGCCAACTCCCGGCTGCGCGTCCTCGCCCAGGAGCGCTGCGAGGCCGCCGGCATCCGGCTGCGCGTGCCGCGGCCCAAGCTGTGCACGGACAACGGCGCGATGGTCGCCGCCCTCGGCGCCGAGATGGTCGCCCGCAACCGGGCGGCGTCGGCCTGGGACCTGTCGGCGGACTCGTCGCTGCCGGTGACCGAGCCGCACGTGCCCGGGCACGACCATGTGCACGAGGTGAGCAAGGAGAACCTCTACTCGTGACGGTCGCGTTGATGTGGGAGGCCCGGGCCGCCGACGGGCGGGGCGAGGACCTGCTCGCCTGGGCCAGGGCGCGGGAACTCGCGCCCGAGCCCCTGCGCCGGGAGACCTTCCGGGCGCCGCGGGACCGCGTCCTCGTCATCACCTGGTGGGACGCGCCCTACGACGCCGAGCTGCCCGAACTGCCCGAGCCGGACGGGGACCTGGTCACACGGGCGGTGCACCGGTGGCGGTTCGAGTCGGTCTCCGGGGACTGACCGGGGCCGCCCCCGGTGCTCAGGACACCTCGGTCTCGCAGCGCAGCAGCCGGTCGGGGCCGAGTACCCGGACCGGACCCGTCAGGGTGAGGTGCGCGGTGTGCCGTACGTCCGCGCTCGACGCCGCCAGCCGCAGCTCCAGGGCGCCCGGTTCGACCACCCGGCGGCCCGAGCGGTCGGTGAAGGACGACAGGTCGGCGTGGAAGCGGAAGGTCACCCGGGCCGCCCCGCCCGGGCCCGCCGTCACCCGCCGGTAGCCGATCAGCCGCATGTCGGGGCGGGTCACGGACGCCACCGGGTCGTGCAGATACAGCTGCACGACCTCCGCGCCCTCGCGGTCACCCGTGTTGCGGACGGTCACCGACACCTCGTACGAGCCGTCCGTGCCGATCTCGACCGGCCCGTCGGCGGTGGGCACCTCCCAGGCGAACGCCGTGTACGAGCGGCCGTGGCCGAAGGCGTACAGCGGGGTCGGGTCGAGGTTGCTGACCTCGCCCGCCAGGCCCAGCGGCGGCTGGAGGTAGGTCCAGGGCTGTCCGCCGGGCAGCCGCGGGACGCTGACGGGCAGGCGGCCGGAGGGGTTGACCCGGCCCGACAGGACGCCCGCGACCGCCGGGCCGCCCTCCTCGCCCGGGAAGAACGCCTGGACGACCGCGCCCAGCCGGCCCTGCCAGCGGCCCAGCGCGTAGGGACGGCCGGTCAGCAGCACCAGCACCACGGGGACGCCGGTGGCGACCAGCGCGTCCAGCAGTTCGCCCTGGACGCCCGGCAGGCCGAGGTCCGTCGCGTCGCAGCCCTCGCCCGAGGTGCCGCGGCCGAACAGGCCCGCCCGGTCGCCGAGGACCGCCACGCACACGTCCGCCTCGGCGGTACGCGCGATGGCCTCCTCGAAGCCCGTGGTGTCCGGGTCGCTCACGTCGCACCCCTGCGCGAACGTCACCTTGGCGTCGGGGAGTTCGGAGCGCAGGGCGTCCAGGACGGTCGGGATCTCGATGCCGAGGGGCACGTCGGGGTGGTGGGGCAGGACGTGGGACGGGAAGGAGTAGCAGCCCAGCATGGCCAGGGCGTCGGCCGCCCGGGGACCGACCACCGCGATACGGGTGTCGGGGGCCAGGGGGAGCAGGCCGTCGGGGTTGTCGAGCAGGACCACCGACTCCTCGGCCACGCGGCGGGCCAGGATCCGGTTGCCCGTCGAGTCGAGGTCGATCTCAGCGGCCGGTTCGGGGGCCCAGTCCTCGTCCAGCAGGCCCAGTTCGCACTTCTGGAGCAGGACGCGGCGGGCCGCGCGGTCCACCAGCTCCTCGGGGACCTCGCCGGAGCGGACCGCCTCCAGCAGCGGCCGGCCGTAGCACTTGACGGTGGGCAGTTCGACGTCGATGCCGGCGGTGAGGGCAGCGTGGGCCGCCTCGGCCGGGGTCGCGGCGACCCTGTGGAGGGTCTGGAGGAAGCCGATGCCGAAGTAGTCGGCGACGACCGTGCCGGTGAAGCCCCACTCCTCACGCAGGAGGTGGGTCAGCAGCCCCGGGTCCGCGGAGGCCGGGACACCGTCCGTCTCGGTGTAGGCGGCCATCACCGACCGGGCGCCGCCCTCGCGCAGGGCCATCTCGAAGGGCGGCAGGGTGACATCGGCGAACTCGCGTACCCCGGCCCGCACCGGGGCGAGGTTGCGGGCCCCGGCCGAGGAGGCGTATCCGGCGAAGTGTTTGAGCGTGGCGACCACCCCGGCCGACTCCAGGCCCCGCACATAGGCCGCACCGACCGTGCCGACCAGGTACGGGTCCTCGCCGATGGTCTCCTCCACACGGCCCCAGCGCGGATCGCGTACGACGTCCAGCACGGGCGCGAGACCCTGGTGCACGCCGGCCGAGCGCAGGTCGTCGCCGACACGGCGGGCCATCTCCTCGACCAGCGGCGGATCCCAGGTCGCGCCCCAGGCCAGCGGCACCGGATAGGCCGTGGCCCGCCAGGCCGTGAGGCCGGCCAGGCACTCCTCGTGCGCGATCGCCGGGATGCCGAAGCGACCCGCCCCGGCGATCCGGCGCTGGGCGCGCGCCAGGGCCCGCGCGCCGAGCACCGGGTCCACGGGGGCGGTGCCGAAGGAGCGGGTGAGCTGGCCGAGGCCGTGGGTGATCAGCTCGGCCCAGTCGTACTCGACGGTCATGTCGTGCTGGTGCGGAGCGACTCCGTCGCCGTCCGTGGCGGCGCCCACCCACACGCCGTACAGCTGGGCGGTCCTCTCCTCCAGGGTCATCCGGGAGAGCAGGTCGTCGACACGGGCGGCGGCGGGCAGCGCGGGGTCACGCCAGGGCGCGGTGGTCATGAAGCTCCTGTCGGGTGGACGGACGGCCCTCTCACGAACGGTACTGCGAATGTTTCGGAATGAACGTCGAATGTTCCGGGAACCTATGGCGGTGCGAGGACTTCGTCAAGGGGGCCCGCAGGGTTACGATCGCCGCCATGACATCCCCGGAGCCCGTTGAAAGCCGGACGCAGACCCGGACGCAGGGGCGCACCGCGCAGACCGCGACGCTCGCCGAGATCGCCCGCGAGGCGGGTGTCTCGGCGCCGACTGTTTCGAAGGTCCTGAACGGCCGGGCCGACGTGGCCCCGGCCACCCGGTCCCGCGTCGAGGATCTGCTGCGCGCGCACGGCTACCGGCGCCGCCGTGCCGAGGCGACCCGCTCACCCCTGATCGACCTGGTCTTCCACGAGCTGGAGAGCGCCTGGGCGATGGAGGTCATCCGGGGCGTGGAGAACGTGGCCCGGGACGCCGGGCTCAGTGTCGTGCTGTCCGAGAGCGCGGGGCGGCTCACACCGGGCCGGACCTGGGCCGACCAGGTCGCCGCGCGCCGCCCGCACGGCGTGATCCTGGTGCTGTCCGGCCTCGACGAGTCCCAGCGGGCGCTGCTGACCAGCCGTTCCATCCCGTTCGTGGTGATGGACCCGGCCGGCGACCCCGGCGCCGACGTGCCGTCGATCGGCGCGACCAACTGGCAGGGCGGCCTCGCCGCCACCCGGCATCTGGTCGAGCTGGGGCACCGCAGGATCGGCGCGATCAGCGGGCCCTCGCAGATGATGTGCAGCAGGGCCCGGATCGACGGCTACCGGGCCGCGCTGGAGACGGCCGGGCTGCCGGTGGACCCCGCCCTGATCGCCACCGGCGACTTCCACCACGAGGCCGGCTACCGGCGGGGCCTGGAGCTGCTGCGCCGCCCGGACCGGCCGACCGCCGTCTTCGCCGGGAACGACCTCCAGGCGCTCGGGCTGTACGAGGCCGCGCGCGAGCTGGGGCTGCGCATCCCGGAGGACCTGAGCGTGGTCGGCTTCGACGACCTGCCGGTGGCGCCCTGGGTCGGGCCGCCGCTGACGACCGTACGGCAGCCGCTGACGGAGATGGCCGAGGCCGCGGCCAAGCTGGTCCTCGACCTCGGGCGGGACGAGGGGACCGAGGCGGCGACGAGGGTGGAGCTGGCGACGAGTCTGGTGGTGCGCAGCAGCACGGCGGGGCCCGCGGAAGGGTAGGTGCAGTAGTGACGGATGTTCCGGCCGTTTCCACCCTCCACCGAAGCGAATCGGCTGTACCGTCGAAACTTTCGATCGCCCCTGCCGGTGCCCGTAGTGAGGTCCCCGAGATCGGGGCGCGAAATCTGAGAATTTCCGAAGAAAGAGCGCCCTGGACTCCCTGCCCGTAATAATTCGGACTTATGTTCCTGCCCGTGACGGGACTCAACGGGGACGAGGGCGCGGACGTGGGCCGGCGGTCGAGAGCACTGAAGATCGCCGGCGTCACTCTGGCGGGGGCGCTGGTGCTGGGCGCCGGAGCGGCGGGCTGGGCCTACTGGCATCTCAGCGGCAACATCAAGGGCGTCGACATCGACAACGCGCTGGGCGACAACCGGCCGCCGAAGCCGGTGACCACGTCGCCCTCGGGCCCGGCCCTGCCGAGCGAGGCCCTCAACATCCTGGTCCTGGGCTCGGATTCGCGCAGCGGCGAGGAGAACCGGCGGCTCGGCGGCGGCGACAGCACCGGTGCCCGCTCCGACACCGCGATGGTCGTCCACCTCGACGCCGGGCGGACCAGCGCGACGGTGGTGAGCATCCCGCGCGACACCCTGGTCACCCGCCCGTCCTGCCCGCGCCCGTCGGGCGGTTCCACGGCGGTCGCGTACCACTCCATGTTCAACAGCGCGTACGAGATCGGCGGACCGATCTGCGCGGTGAAGACGGTCGAGGAGCTGACGAACGTCCGGATGGACCACTACCTCGAGATCGACTTCTCGGGGTTCGCCGAGCTGGTCGACGCGCTCGGCGGCGTCACCGTCACCACGGACGAGGACATCGACGACGAGGACAGCCACCTGCGGCTGAAGGCCGGCACCCACCACCTCGACGGCACCCGGGCCCTCGCGCTGGCCCGCACCCGGCACGGCATAGGCGACGGCAGCGACCTGGGCCGGATAGGCCTCCAGCAGAAGCTGGTGACGGCCCTGCTGGAGCAGATCGCCTCCCAGGACCTGTTCACCGACCCGGCCAAGCTGTACCGCGTCGCGGACGCGGCGACCGCCGGCCTCACCACCGACACGGGCCTGGACTCCCTCGCCGAGCTGACCCGGCTCGGCCAGAGCCTCAAGGGCCTGTCACCGAGCGGCGTCCGGACGGTGATGATGCCGGTGGTGCAGGCCCCGTGGGATCCCAACCGGGTGGTGGCGGAGCAGCCGGAGGCCGAGAAGCTCTGGACGTCACTGCGCTGACGGCGTGTCCTGGCGACGGGGAGCGATCCGTCCACCACCACCGCTAGCTGCGTTGGTACGTCGTAGTCGCCGGTGAGCTCCTCCCGCTGCTCCTCGGCCATGGACCGACCGCGGCGGGCAGCGCCTTCCCGCCGTTCTGCGCCGGAGTCGTGTCCGGCTCGGTGCTCGCCACTTGTGCGGTCGGCCGGGTGGGGCCGCGCGTGCTGCTGGTCGCGGGCGGGCCGCTCGGCGCCGCCGGGTTCGCCTGGTTCGCGGCGGCCGTGGCGGTGGACGGCGGCTTCCTGCTCACCGCCCCCGGCCCGTCGACGGTGGCGAGCGTCGGCACCGGCCTCTGCCTCGTCCCACTCGACACGGCCGCCACGACCGCGGTCCCGGCCGGTGAGCCCGTCCTCCTCAAGGACGAGAACCGCTCCCGCTGGAACCGCATGCTGCTCGCCCGCGGCGTCACCGCGCTGGCCGAGGCCCTTCCTCCAGCGCCCCGGGCATCCTGAGCATCAGGCAGCATCAGGCCGGATGCCCGACGAGCATCGCCGGTGCTCCCGCGACCCGGGTCAGGAACACCGTCGCCGCGTGCGGCCCCTGCGGCTTGACCTTCTTGCGGAGCTCCTCCGGCTCCACCGCCGAGCCCCGCTTCTTCACGGTCAGCGTGCCGACCTGACGCTCCCGCAGCAGCGCCTTCAGCTTCTTGACGTTGAAGGGCAGATGGTCGGTGATCTCGTAGGCGGTGGCGTACGGGGTCGGGTGCGGGGCGTCGGCCGTGACGTAGGCGATGGTCGCGTCGAGCAGCCCACCGTCCACCTGGTCGGCCACCTCGGCGACCAGGTGGGCGCGGATGACGGCGCCGTCGGGCTCGTAGAGGTAGCGGCCGGGCGGGCGGACCTCCGGGTCGGGCAGACCGCGGGAGAGCAGGGTGCGGGGGCCCGGCAGGAGGGTCGCCCGGATCGCCCCGGGCTCGGTGCCGAACCACAGCACCGCCTCCTTGACGTCCCCGCCGTCGGAGATCCACTCGGCCTCGGCGTCCTCGGGGACCGCCTCGTGCGGGATGCCGGGGGCGACCTTCAGCGCGGCGCCGCGCGGGGCCCGGCGGGCCACGGAGACCGCCCAGGACAGGGGCGGTGAGTAGGCCTCGGGGTCGAAGATCCGGCCGCGGCCGCCGCGCCGGGCGGGATCGACGAACGCGGCGTCGAAACCGGCCGTGTCCACCTCGGTGACGTCCGCCTCGCGCACCTCGACGAGGCCGGACAGGCCCAGCGCGTCGGCGTTCGCCCGGGCCGCCGCGGCCGTTCGCGGGTCCCGGTCCACGGCCAGCACACGGATCCCGGCGCGGGCCAGCGCGATCGCGTCACCGCCGATGCCGCAGCACAGGTCGGCGACCGAGGTGATGCCCGCCTCGGCCATCCGCCGGGCCCGGTAGGTCGCCACGCTCGACCGGGTCGACTGCTCGACGCCGTTCGGTGTGAAGAACATCCGGCCAGCGTCCTCGGCCCCGAACTTCGCCACCGCCCGCTGCCGCAGCCGCGCCTGCCCGAGCGCCGCCGACACCAGCTCGGCGGGGTGCTCGCGGCGCAGCCGGGTCGCGACGGCCAGCTCCCGCGCCGGGTCGGTGTCCCGCACCTCGTCGAGGAGGGCGCGGCCTTCGGGGGTGAGGAGGAGAGCGAGGTCGTTCACCGGATCATTGTCGGCCACCGCGGGGGGCGGGTGACGTGTGGGCCAGTCGGTGGATGGTGGGGCGCGGGCCGCGGTGTCGGGCCGGGATCGGCGGGAGGCGCTGCGAGGATCCGGCGTCATGCGAGCAGTCGTACAAAATGACAAATGCCGGGCATGGGGGGTATCGGGGCGAAGGTCCGCGGGCGTGCGGATCGGCCTCACCGTGCTCGTCCTCGCCGCCATCGCCTCCGGCTGCGCGCAGGACGGCGGCAGCGACCCGGTCACCCCGGCGGGTGGCCAGCAGCCCCTCGACGCACCCCCGGCCCGCGCGCTCGACTCCTACGCCACCAAGCTGCGCGCCGCGCACGCCGCCCGGGTCGCCGCCGCGCACCGCTGGGGCCTGCGCAAGGTCCCCCGGACCGCCCCGCCCGCCCCGGCGCACAAGCCGAGGATCAGGACCCGCAAGGGCTTCGAGGTGGACGGCCACCGGGAACTGGACCTGCCGCCCGTCTTCACCCGCGTCCCCACCCGGGACAAGGTCGTCTTCCTCACCATCGACGACGGCGCCGAGAAGGACCCGGCGTTCCTGCGGATGATGAACGACCTGGACATCCCCTACACCGCCTTCCTCAGCGGCTACCTGGTCAAGGACGACACCCGCTACTTCCGGAAGATGCAGTCCAAGGGCGTGGTCCTGAACAACCACACCCTCCACCACCCCAACCTGCGGGGCATGTCCTACCGGGCGCAGAAGCGCGAGATCTGCGGCATGCAGCGCTACCTGAAGCGGCAGTTCGGCAAGCGCCCCACCCTCTTCCGCCCGCCCTACGGCAGCTACGACCGGGCCACCCTGCGCGCCGCCAAGACCTGCGGCATCGCGTACGCGCCCCTGTGGAACCAGGAGGTCTTCGCCGACCACTGGGAGTACCGCGAGGGGGACCGCACCCTGCGCCGGGGCGACATCGTCCTCACCCACTTCCGGGGCCGCGACCAGTGGAAGGGCACGATGGCCGACATGATCCGCCGCTTCCTGAACAAGGTGACGGCCCAGGGGTACGCCGTCGGGCGACTGGAGGACTACCTGTGAGGCGGCCGGCCGCCGCCCTGCCGTGCGCGGTCGCCCTGCTGTGCGCGGTTCTGCTGGCGGGTTGCGCCGGGACCGCGGGGGAGCGGCCGGACCCCGCCGACGGCCGCGCCCAGGACCCGCCCCGCGCCGTGAGCGCCCCCCGCTCACTGCCGCCCGTCGTGGACCACGTCCCCACCCGCGACCCCGTCGTCTTCCTCACCTACGACGACGGCGCCGAACGCGACCCCCGCTTCGTCCGCCTCGTCCGCGAACGGCGCCTGCCCGTCAGCATGTTCCTCACCGACAGCGTCGTGGGCCCCGGCTACGGCCACTTCGCCCGGCTGCGCGCGGTCGGCGCGTCCATCCAGAACCACACCCTCGACCACCCCGCCCTGCGCGGCCTGCCCTACGCCGGGCAGCGCGCCGAGATCTGCGGCCAGCAGCACAAGCTCCGCTCCCGCTTCGGCATCACGCCCCGCCTCTTCCGCCCGCCCTACGGCACCTACGACCGGACGACCCTGCGCGCCGCGGCCGACTGCGGCATCACGGCGGTCGTCCTGTGGCGCGCGTCCCTGGGTGCCGACGGCGAACTGACCTACACCCGGGGCGAGCCGCGGCTGCGGGCCGGAGACATCGTCTCGGTGCCGTCGGGCGAGACCGGTTCCCCGAGCCTCGCGGAACGGACCGAGCGCCTGCTACGCGAGATCGCCGAACGGGGGCTGCGGGTGGGGCGGCTGGAAGACCACTTGGAGGACGGCCTGCAGGACGGCCTGCTGGACCGCCTGTAGGGCCGCCTGGGGGGCCTCTGCAGAGCCGTCCGGGAGGGTCGTCTGTCGGGTCACCAGGAGAGACCGCCCGGCCGACGCGCCGTCGGCAATTAGCAGTCCGCTTGACCGAGTGCTAATCGCAGTCATAGTCTCGGCTCTGGCACTCCCCCCAGGAGAGTGCCAACACAGCGACGGGCAGGTCCGGCACCCGCGACGACGGATCCACCTGGTCGCCACCTCAGACAGTTAACCCCGTGAGATCTCCGAAGGGGGAGGTCGGATCGTGACGACCACCAGCTCCAAGGTTGCCATCAAGCCGCTCGAGGACCGCATCGTGGTCCAGCCGCTCGACGCCGAGCAGACCACCGCCTCTGGCCTGGTCATCCCGGACACCGCCAAGGAGAAGCCCCAGGAGGGCGTCGTCCTGGCCGTGGGCCCGGGCCGCTTCGAGGACGGCAACCGTCTTCCGCTCGACGTCTCCGTCGGCGACGTCGTGCTCTACAGCAAGTACGGCGGCACCGAGGTGAAGTACAACGGCGAGGAGTACCTCGTCCTCTCGGCCCGCGACGTGCTCGCGATCGTCGAGAAGTAATTCACCCCAAGCACCTTGCTTTGAACTGCGCCCCTGGCCCCCGCTGTCACCTCTGAGCCGGGCGCCCGGGGCGCAGTGCCGTATATCCCAGATTCCGGAAGAGGGCTCACGCTCCCATGGCGAAGATCCTGAAGTTCGACGAGGACGCCCGTCGCGCCCTCGAGCGCGGCGTCAACAAGCTTGCCGACACGGTCAAGGTGACGATCGGCCCCAAGGGCCGCAACGTCGTCATCGACAAGAAGTTCGGCGCTCCCACCATCACCAACGACGGTGTGACCATCGCCCGCGAGGTCGAGGTCGAGGACCCGTACGAGAACCTCGGTGCCCAGCTGGTCAAGGAGGTGGCGACCAAGACCAACGACATCGCGGGTGACGGTACGACCACCGCGACCGTGCTCGCCCAGGCGCTCGTGCGCGAGGGCCTCAAGAACGTCGCCGCCGGTGCTTCCCCGGCTGCCCTGAAGAAGGGCATCGACGCCGCCGTCGCCGCGGTCTCCGAGGAGCTCCTCGCGACCGCCCGGCCGATCGACGAGAAGTCCGACATCGCCGCCGTCGCCGGTCTGTCCGCCCAGGACACGCAGGTCGGCGAGCTCATCGCCGAGGCCATGGACAAGGTCGGCAAGGACGGTGTCATCACCGTCGAGGAGTCCAACACCTTCGGTCTGGAGCTGGACTTCACCGAGGGCATGGCCTTCGACAAGGGCTACCTGTCGCCGTACTTCGTGACGGACCAGGAGCGCATGGAAGCCGTCCTGGACGACCCGTACATCCTCATCACGCAGGGCAAGATCTCCGCCATCGCGGACCTCCTGCCGCTGCTGGAGAAGGTCATCCAGTCCAACGCCTCCAAGCCGCTGCTGATCATCGCCGAGGACGTCGAGGGCGAGGCCCTCTCCACCCTCGTCGTCAACAAGATCCGCGGCACCTTCAACGCCGTCGCCGTGAAGGCCCCCGGCTTCGGCGACCGCCGCAAGGCGATGCTGCAGGACCTGGCGATCCTCACCGGCGCCACGGTCGTCTCCGAGGAGGTCGGCCTCAAGCTCGACCAGGTCGGCCTGGACGTGCTCGGCTCCGCCCGCCGCGTCACCGTCACCAAGGACGACACCACGGTCGTCGACGGCGCCGGCAACAAGGACGACGTGCAGGGCCGCGTCGCCCAGATCAAGGCCGAGATCGAGACCACGGACTCCGACTGGGACCGCGAGAAGCTCCAGGAGCGCCTCGCGAAGCTGGCCGGCGGCGTGTGCGTCATCCGCGTCGGTGCCGCCACCGAGGTCGAGCTCAAGGAGCGCAAGCACCGTCTGGAGGACGCCATCTCCGCGACCCGCGCCGCGGTCGAGGAGGGCATCGTCTCCGGTGGTGGCTCCGCGCTGGTCCACGCCGTGAAGGTCCTCGAGGGCAACCTCGGCAAGACCGGCGACGAGGCCACGGGTGTCGCGGTCGTCCGCAAGGCCGCCGTCGAGCCGCTGCGCTGGATCGCCGAGAACGCCGGCCTGGAGGGCTACGTCATCACCTCCAAGGTCGCCGAGCTCGACAAGGGCCAGGGCTTCAACGCCGCCACCGGCGAGTACGGCGACCTGGTCAAGGCCGGCGTCATCGACCCGGTCAAGGTCACCCGCTCCGCCCTGGAGAACGCCGCCTCCATCGCCTCCCTCCTCCTCACGACCGAGACCCTGGTCGTCGAGAAGAAGGAAGAGGAAGAGCCGGCCGCCGCGGGCCACGGCCACGGCCACGCCCACTGACGACCAAGCGCGCCAGACCCTGAGCAGGGCCCGGCCCCCGAAAACGGGGCGCCGGGCCCTCGCCATTTCCTCACCACGACTCAGGGAACCGCAGCGGCGGTCGAGGGCCTCCTGGGTACCGGAGCAGAGAACCGGTTGAGCACGGCCGGAGCACATCGCTGGACGAGCTGAACCTCGGCGCCAGGAGACCGGGTCCGCATCGGCGTGGGACCGCACTCCGAACGGCCTGCGCGCGCTACGGGCGCGTGACTCTCGTGCGGCCATGTCACTCTTCCGCAACGAGCCTTTGGCGGCGGGTGCGATGTGGGCATGCTGCCCGCATGCAGATGACGGAGCCGTTCGCCGCGACCTCGGCTGCTGTGGCGCCGGTGATTCTCATCGCCGCCGGTCTGGAGGTCGCGTCCTATCAACGGACGATCCAGGGCTGGGTGAGTCGGCTGGTGGAGCAGGTCGAGCCCCAGCTGACCGCGATCCTGGAGCAGTCGCCCGCCGAGCGTCGGGCCGCCGTGCGCCGACTGGTCGAAGAGCACAGCGTCATGGCGAGCACGGGCATGCTGAAGGCCGCGGTTCAGTTCGCGCTCGGAATCCTCTGGGTCGTGGTCATGATGGCGCAGGTGTGTGTCACGGTCGTCTGCCTGGCCTGGCTCGGAGTGCCGGCGCATCAGCCTGAGCGGGACATCGCCGTGGCGTGTCTCGTGGCCGTGGCGGTCGGTGCCTTCGCGGTCGCGACCTTCCCGATGTACCGGCTCATCCAGTCGCCGTGGGCACCGATCGTCGCATGGGCGTTGAAAATCGAGTTGCGTTCGCGTCTCACTGCGGCGCGAGGGCAGGAAGGGGCGTGACGCGGCTCGCCACCGGGGCCCCCGGCGTCAGAGCTCCGTAGACTCCAGCGCCCCCAGCTGCTGCATCAGACCCAGCCGGTCGTACTGCCACCAGCCCTCGGCGATCTTTCCGTCGGGCGTGCAGCGGTGCACGGTCGTGCCGGTCATGGTGACCTCCTGGCCGGTCGGCTCGATCCCGAGGAACTCGCCGGTGTGCCGCCCGCTGAACGTCCACCGGGTGCAGACCCGGTCCCCCTGCGCCATCTGGTCCTCGATGGTGAACGAGAAGTCGAAGCCGCCGCGCCACACCTCCACCTCGCGACGGAGCGCGTCCAGCCCGATGACGTCCTGCACATTGGCCGGATCGTGATCGTGGTAGTCCTCGATGAACACGTCGTTGAACGGCGGCGCGTCCCCCTGACCCGGCGCCAGTTCGAAGAACCTGCGCGCGGTGGCCGCGTACAACTGCTCGTCCCGCACCACGTCCAGGTCCGTGAAGGTCGGCGTCTCCTCGCAGAGCGCCACCATGTCCTGGAAGATCCGGTCCGTCTCCGGCAGCCCGGAGTTGCGCATCGCCTCCTCGTACGAGGGGAACTCCACGATCTCCACGATGTGCGAGGAGTCCGCCCGGTCCTTCGCCACCACACTGTGCGACGCGGTCCGCTTCCCCTTGGTCTGCTCGACCCACCGGTCCATCAGCCGGTTCATCTCGTCGAGCCGGCTGGTCCTGCATTCGATGAGCTGTACGAAGGTCATGGTCTCGCCTCCGGCCCCCCTGGGTCCGGCTGAACAGCTTCATTGTCCCAAGGGGAACGCCCGGGTGCCTCCCGGCTCATGGGGGGGGGGAGGAAGGCGAGCCGGCCGACGCGACGCTACTGCGGCCCGTACTTGCGTCCCGTCCTGGAGGACACCGCTCCCAGCATCC
The DNA here is from genome assembly GCF_042959065.1 of Streptomyces sp. NPDC007929. Classification (NCBI taxonomy): domain Bacteria; kingdom Bacillati; phylum Actinomycetota; class Actinomycetes; order Kitasatosporales; family Streptomycetaceae; genus Streptomyces; species Streptomyces sp. NPDC007929. The sequence continues at coordinate 360,215 of NZ_JBIBKD010000003.1, forward strand.
CCCGAGGCACCAGCTTCGCCGCCCCCATCAGCGCCTTGTAGCGCGGGTCCGGGATGGACAGCGTCTTGCCGCGCGCCAGGTCGTGCAGCGCCGCCGCCACCAGCTTGTCCGCGTCGAGCCACATCCAGCCGGGGATGTTGTCGGTGCCCATCCCGGCCCGGTCGTGGAACTCGGTGCGCACGAACCCAGGGCAGAGCGCCATCAGCCGTACGCCGCTGCCGGCCAGGTCGCGCGCGGCGCCCTGGGTGAACTGCACGACCCACGCCTTGGAGGCACCGTAGGTGCCCCGAGGGACGAACGCGGCCACCGACGCCACGTTGACCACGCCGCCCCGGCCCCGCTCGCGCATCGCCTCGGCCGCCGCCGACGTCAGCCGCAGCACCGCCTCGCAGTGCACCTTCAGCATCCGCAGCTCATCGGCCATGGAGACGTCCAGGTAGCGGCCCTTGTTGCCGAATCCGGCGTTGTTGATCAGGAGGTCGACGGGGTTCCTGCGGTCGCCGAGGCGTCCGGCCACCGCCTCGATCCCCTTGTCCTCGGCCAGGTCGGCCGTCAGCACCTCCGCCTCGATGCCGTGCCGGTCGTGCAGTTCGGTCGCCTGCTCGTGCAGCCGCTTGGTGTCGCGGGCCACCAGCACCAGGTTGTGCCCGTCCGCCGCCAGTCGCCGCGCGAACGCGGCTCCGATGCCTGCCGTCGATCCCGTAATCAGAGCCGTTGTCATGGCAGAAGGTTAGTGACCCGGACCGGGTGCATCCGCTTCCCCGTGGGGCCGTCCGTGGTGAAGGGTCCGTGGAGACAGGCGTGGTGAGCGGCCATCAGCCCCCGTACTTCTCCTCGTACTCCCGAGCCGTCCGCAGCAGCTCCGGGTGCAGAGCCTCGCCCGCGGCCAGCAGGCGCGGCAGCAGCGTCCGCTCGGTCGTCACCGCCCGGAACTGAAGGGCTACCGTCACGTCGTGGCCGGGCCGGTGCACGATCTCCACGGCGTCGCCCGCGCGGATCTCCCCGGGCACGATCACCCGCAGATACGCCCCCGGCGCCCCCCGCCGCGTGAACCGCTTCACCCAGCCCTTCTCACCCAGGTGGCCCTGGAACGTACGGCACGGAATCCGCCCGGAGGTGATCTCCAGCACCACCTCGGGGCCGATGCGCCAGCGCTCGCCGATCAGCGCGCCGGACACGTCAAGACCGCGGGTCGTGAGGTTCTCGCCGAACGCGCCGTCGGCCAGTGTCCGGCCCAGCTCGCGCTCCCACTCGTCCATGTCCTCGCGGGCCATGGCGTACACCGCCTGATCGTCGCCGCCGTGGTGCTCCAGCTTGCACACCGCGTCACCGGCGAGCCCGCTCCCGCCGATCCCCTTGGGTCCGGGCGCGGACACCCGCACCGGCCCGTCCACCGGCCGCTTGTCGATTCCGGTCACGCCCCCGGGGCCGTCCGCGTACGGCGCGGCCTCGGCGCGGCCCAGATTCACAGACAGAAGCTTCATGACCCGCACGGTAGGCGACCACTCCCCAAAGCGTCGACGCAATATTCGCATCGTCGTCAAAGCGTCGCTTATCCTCGAAGAGTGATCGAAGCTCGTCATCTCCGTGTCCTGCGCGCCGTCGCGACCACCGGTTCCTTCTCCGCCGCGGGCCGGGAGCTGGGCTGTACCCAGCCCGCCGTCAGCCAGCAGATGAAGGCCCTGGAAACCTCCGTGGGCACCCCGCTGCTGATCCGCACGGGACGCGAGATGCGCCTGACCCAGGCCGGCGAGGCCCTGGTGCGGCATGCCTCCGGGATCCTCGCCGGGCTCACAGCGGCGGAGGAGGAGGTCGCCGCCATCGCCGGGCTGCGCGCGGGCCGGGTCCGGCTCGTCTCCTTCCCCAGCGGCAGCTCCACCCTCGTCCCCACGGCTCTCGCGGCACTGCGCGCGGCGCACCCGGGCACCCGTGTCTCCCTGGAGGAGGCCGAGCCGCCCGCCTCCGTGGGCCTGCTGCGCGACGGCGACTGCGACGTGGCGCTCGCCTTCCGCTACGAGGGGTCGGCGAGCGCGCAGGAGTGGGACGACCTCGTCGTACGGCCGCTGCTGTCGGACCGGCTCGTCGCGCTCGTGCCGGAGCGGCACCGGCTCGCGGGCGCGCGGTCCGTCGACATCGGTGAGCTCACCGAGGAGCCGTGGATCGCGGGCTGCCCGCGCTGCCGTGGGCAGTTGGTGGAGGTGTGCGCGGCGGCCGGCTTCACCCCGCGCATCGACTTCGCCACCGACGACTATCCGGCGGTGGTCGGGCTGGTCGGCGCCGGTCTGGGCGTCGCCGTGCTGCCCCAGCTGGCCGTCGAGTCGGTACGGCCCCGGGGGGTGCGCACCGTGCGGCTCGAACCGGCGGTGCGGCGGGAGATCGTCGCGCTCACGCTGCCCGACCTCGCGCAGGTCCCGGCGGTGGCCGCGACCCTCGACCAGCTGACCCGGGCCGCCCGCCGCCCGTAGCGGGCGCGGCGGCGCTCCGGGGCGAGGGGCCTGCCCGTGTTCACACGGCCGCCCGCGTCCACACGGCCGCCCGCGTCCACATGGCCATCCGCGTCCATACGGTCACCCGCGTCCATACGGTCACCCGCATGCAATACGGCCACCCGCGTCAAAAACCAACGGCACGCGTGCGCGTGCCCGTTCGAAGAAACGTTCCTTCAATTGTTCGAGGCGGTGTGCCCGCCCAGTGCCGACGCCGACACCAGCCGGTTGCGCGCCCGCCCCATCAGTTCTTCGCGCTCGTCCTCGGTCAGTCCGCCCCACACGCCGTACGGCTCGCGCACCGCCAGCGCGTGTGCGGCGCACTCGGCACGTACCGGGCACCTCATGCAGACCTCTTTGGCCGAGTTCTCACGAGCGCTCCTCGCCGCACCGCGCTCGCCCTCCGGATGGAAGAACAGCGAGCTGTCCACTCCGCGACAGGCAGCCAGCAGCTGCCAGTCCCACAGGTCCGCGTTCGGTCCGGGAAGGCGGGAGAAATCTGCCATTACGTGACCCCTTGTAGCCGTTCTGGGCGGATCCGGTGTCTACGACCGTACAACTACGATCTAAGGAGATGAAAATATGACTCATTGCGAATCTAGCTCCAGACACTGGCAAAGCGGAAGAAATGGGTCTGAATGGGGCACGGGTTGTGATGAAACTTCGAGGGTCTGCTGCGCATATCTGCACCGTGTCCGCCCCCTCACGTAGAGTGCCGAAGATGGCAGCCACCCCCGTAACTCTTTCGAGTGACCGTCGTTGAGAGTGCGAGGCGGTTGAAGGAACAAGCGCTCGGGCGGGCGTCCGAGACGGTCGACCGCACAGGTGACGATTTCGTACCAGCCTGGAGGCTCAAGGTGACGCGCATCAGCTGCGGAGGGCGGTCATGACATCCGTCCTCGTCTGCGACGACTCCCCGCTTGCCCGAGAGGCGCTCCGTCGTGCGGTCGCGACCGTGCCCGGCGTAGAGCGCGTGACGACGGCGGCCAACGGCGAGGAAGTCCTCCGCCGCTGGGGCGCCGACCGCTCGGACCTGATTCTGATGGACGTACGCATGCCCGGACTGGGCGGCGTCGAGACGGTCAGGCGGCTGCTGTCCGCCGACCCCGGTGCGCGCATCATCATGCTCACCGTCGCCGAGGACCTGGACGGCGTGGCCCTCGCGGTCGCCGCCGGTGCCCGCGGCTATCTGCACAAGGACGCCTCCCGCGCGGAACTGCGCGCGACGGTGACCCAGGCCCTGGCCGACCCGACCTGGCGGCTCGCGCCGCGCCGGCTGCGCTCGGCCGAGATGGGTGCGGCGCCCACGCTCACGGCGCGTGAGATCCAGGTCCTCGAAGGCATGAGCCACGGCCGCTCGAACGCCGAGATCGGCCGTGAGCTGTTCCTCTCCGAGGACACCGTCAAGACGCACGCCCGGCGCCTGTTCAAGAAGCTGGGCGCCTCGGACCGGGCCCACGCCGTGGCGCTCGGCTTCCGGTGGGGTCTGGTGCGCTAGGGCCTGTCCTTCGGATCGGGTCGGCTTCGACGCGCGGCCTCCGGCGGCAGCCGGAGAGCGGGGGCACACCGATGCCCCCGCGTGAGCCGTACCCGCGCGGCACGGCCCCGGCGGCCGACGGCGACGCCGGCCGGGAGCCGCTCCCGCCCGGGCGGGGCCGAGAGCCCGCGAGGGCGCGGGCCCAAATCCCCGGATTGATCCGAACGGCAGGCCCCAGCGCTCGTGGTGAGAGCACGGAACTCCAGGTGGGCGCGGGTGGACCGGGGGTTCACCGGAGGCCCGCTGCTCGTTTCGCCGCGGATGCCGCATCCTTGAGGGTGTGGAGTTCCTCGGGGACGAGTCGGTCGAGCGGAAGGGGAGGGCGCAGGGGATGAGTGCCGGCGCACCTGCTCATAACGCTTCGGTGCACAACAACGGGCGCGATGCCGCGGACCCCGCGGCCGCAAGGCACCATGGACCGATGCGCGACGACGAGGCGGCCCATGCCCAGGGTCCGATCGGGGCGCTCGTCCACCGCGCCGTCGACGGGGACGAGCAGGCGACGCACGACCTGCTCGCCCATGTCCACCCCCTGGCCCTGCGCTACTGCCGCACCCGTCTGTCCCGTCTCCCGGGCGACGCGCGGCACTTCGTGGAGGACCTGGCGCAGGAGGTCTGCGTGGCGGTGCTCCTCGCACTGCCCCGCTACCGGGACACCGGCCGTCCCTTCGAGGCGTTCGTCTTCGCCATCGCCGCTCACAAGGTCGCCGACCTCCAGCGCGCGGCGATGCGCCACCCCGGCTCGACGGCCGTGCCCTCCGACGAGATGCCCGAGCGCCCCGACGACTCGCTCGGCCCGGAGGAGCGTGCCCTGCTCAGCAGCGACGCGGAATGGGCCAAGAAACTCCTGGCCAACCTCCCCGAGAACCAGCGGGAGCTGCTGCTGCTGCGCATCGCGGTGGGGCTCACGGCCGAGGAGACCGGCCAGATGTTGGGAATGTCACCCGGTGCGGTCCGGGTGGCCCAGCACAGGGCGCTGAGCCGGCTGCGGGCGCTGGCCGAGCAGTAGCCCCGCTTGAAGGAACCCCTCAGTTGAACAGGCGGGGCACCGCTTCCGTACGAACATACGAAGCCCGGAGCCGGGCGGAACCGTGGAATGAGACAGCGTCGCTTCCCGTTAGCATGGACATCCGCACCGATCAAGGCCATTTGGGGAAGGTGTCATGACTGCCAACGTCGACGGAGTGCCCGGAAAATTCGCGACACTCGGGCTGACCTACGACGACGTGCTGCTGCTGCCGGGTGCATCCGAGGTGCTCCCCAACGCGGTCGACACCTCGTCCCGCATCTCCCGCAACGTCCGGGTCAACATCCCGCTGCTCTCCGCGGCGATGGACAAGGTGACCGAGTCCCGCATGGCGATCGCGATGGCCCGCCAGGGCGGCGTCGGCGTGCTGCACCGCAACCTCTCCATCGAGGACCAGGTCAACCAGGTCGACCTGGTCAAGCGCTCCGAGTCCGGCATGGTCACCGACCCGATCACGGTGCACCCCGACGCGACGCTGGGCGAGGCCGACGCCCTGTGCGCCAAGTTCCGCATCAGCGGCGTCCCCGTCACCGACGGAAACAAGAAGCTGCTCGGCATCGTCACCAACCGCGACATGGCCTTCGAGACCGACCGCACCCGTCAGGTGCGCGAGGTCATGACGCCCATGCCGCTGGTCACCGGCAAGGTCGGCATCTCCGGCGCCGACGCCATGGAGCTGCTGCGCCGCCACAAGATCGAGAAGCTGCCCCTGGTCGACGACGCGGGCATCCTCAAGGGCCTGATCACGGTCAAGGACTTCGTCAAGGCCGAGCAGTACCCCAACGCGGCCAAGGACTCCGAGGGCCGGCTGCTCGTCGGCGCGGCCGTGGGCGCCAGCCCCGAGGCCCTGGAGCGCGCCCAGGCGCTCGCCGGTGCGGGTGTGGACTTCCTGGTCGTCGACACCTCGCACGGCCACAACAGCAACGCGCTCAGCTGGATGGCGAAGATCAAGTCGAGCGTCGGCGTCGACGTGATCGGCGGCAACGTCGCCACGCGTGACGGCGCCCAGGCGCTGATCGACGCCGGTGTCGACGGCATCAAGGTCGGCGTGGGCCCCGGCTCGATCTGCACCACCCGCGTGGTCGCCGGCATCGGCGTCCCGCAGGTCACCGCCATCTACGAGGCGTCCCTCGCGGCCCGCCCGGCGGGCATCCCGCTGATCGGCGACGGTGGCCTGCAGTACTCCGGTGACATCGGCAAGGCCCTGGCCGCCGGTGCCGACACGGTGATGCTGGGCAGTCTCCTCGCGGGCTGTGAGGAGTCCCCGGGGGAGCTGCAGTTCATCAACGGCAAGCAGTTCAAGTCCTACCGCGGCATGGGCTCGCTCGGCGCGATGCAGTCCCGCGGCCAGGCCAAGTCGTACTCCAAGGACCGCTACTTCCAGGCCGAGGTCGGCTCCGACGACAAGCTCGTGCCCGAGGGCATCGAGGGCCAGGTGCCCTACCGCGGCCCGCTGGCCAACGTGCTGCACCAGCTCGTCGGCGGTCTGCGCCAGACCATGGGTTACGTGGGCGCCGCCTCCATCGACGAGATGGAGACCAAGGGCCGCTTCGTCCGGATCACCTCGGCGGGCCTCAAGGAGAGCCACCCGCACGACATCCAGATGACGGTCGAGGCGCCGAACTACAGCCGCAGCAAGTAGCGGCCCGGCCTTCCGAGGGCGGCCCCGGGGTATCCGGGGCCGCCCTCGTCGTGCCCGTCGGCGATACTGGAAGACGCTGCAACGCATCAGGGAAAGGCCACAGACGTGACTGAGATCGAGATCGGGCGCGGCAAGCGCGGCCGCCGGGCGTACGCCTTCGACGACATCGCCGTCGTCCCCAGCCGCCGTACGCGGGACCCGAAGGAGGTCTCGATCGCCTGGCAGATCGACGCCTACCGCTTCGAGCTGCCCTTCCTGGCCGCTCCCATGGACTCGGTCGTCTCCCCGGCCACCGCCATCCGCATCGGCGAGCTCGGCGGCCTCGGCGTGCTGAACCTCGAAGGCCTGTGGACCCGCTACGAGGACCCGCAGCCGCTGCTCGACGAGATCGCCGGGCTGGACTCGGAGACCGCGACCCGCCGTCTGCAGGAGATCTACGCCGCTCCCATCAAGGAGGAGCTGATCGGGCAGCGGATCAAGGAGGTGCGCGACTCCGGCGTCGTCACCGCCGCCGCGCTCTCCCCGCAGCGCACCGCCCAGTTCTCCAAGGCCGTCGTGGACGCGGGCGTCGACATCTTCGTCATCCGCGGTACGACGGTCTCCGCGGAGCACGTCTCCGGCGCGCACGAGCCGCTGAACCTGAAGCAGTTCATCTACGAGCTGGACGTCCCCGTGATCGTCGGCGGCTGCGCCACGTACACGGCGGCCCTGCACCTGATGCGTACCGGCGCGGCCGGTGTGCTGGTCGGCTTCGGCGGCGGCGCGGCGCACACCACGCGCAACGTGCTCGGCATCCAGGTCCCGATGGCCACGGCGGTCGCTGACGTGGCCGCCGCCCGCCGTGACTACATGGACGAGTCCGGCGGCCGGTACGTGCACGTGATCGCGGACGGCGGTGTCGGCTGGTCCGGCGACCTGCCCAAGGCGATCGCCTGCGGCGCGGACTCGGTGATGATGGGCTCCCCGCTGGCCCGTGCCACCGACGGACCGGGCAAGGGCAACCACTGGGGCATGGAGGCCGTGAACGAGGAGCTGCCGCGCGGCAAGAAGGTCGACCTCGGCACGGTCGGGACCATCGAGGAGATCCTCACCGGCCCGTCCCACACCCCGGACGGCTCCATGAACCTCTTCGGCGCCCTGCGCCGCGCCATGGCCACCACGGGCTACAGCGAGCTCAAGGAGTTCCAGCGCGTCGAGGTGACGGTGGCGGACTCACAGCACCGGCGGTAGTCCGCTCAGCTTGAGAAGGGCCTGGTCACTCGGGGAAGTGGCTGGGCCCTTTCGCATGCCCAAGTGGGCGTGAAGGGGCGCGTGTTGCCGTTGGAGGGCGCACGGGTGCTTTCCGTGGAGGGTGGTTTCGAAGCGCTGGTGTCCTTGAGCGGCACCCTGGGGACGCCACCGCAAGCCCACCCGCTGGGACCGACTCCGTCTTCGGATGGTGCAGTGCCGGAGGAGGTGGATCTTGCGGATTTTCGGATGGTGAGCGGCCGCCCCCAAGAGGAATAGGGGCGGACACTCCGTGATCCATCCAGGAGCCTGCCGCAGTGACCGCTGCGGTGGGCTCCACCTTGTTTCGGATGGTGAGCGCCCGCCCCCAAGAAGCCTAGGGGCGGACACTTCGTGATCCATCCTGGAGCCTGCCGCAGTACCCCCTGCGGTGGGCTCCGTCTGTGTCCGTAAGGTACCCGCGCCGCGTGTCGCATGCCACCAGTCCCACAGCTCACGCACCCCGCGCGCCTCCTTTCACAACCGATGCGCCGCCCCCGTAGGCGCTGCCCCCCGCGTGTCCAGCAGGAGCTGGGCCTTCACCGACAGGCCCTGGAGGTCGTACGTGCGGTGCTGCTGGAGGAGGATGGTCAGGTCCGCGTCGGCTGCCGCCTCGTACAGGGAGTCCGCGCGCGGGACGGGGTGGTCGAGGACGCTCCAGGAGGGGACGTACGGGTCGTGGTAGCTGACCGAGGCGCCCAGTTCCCTCAGGCGCAGGGCGATCTCCTGGGCGGGGGTGCCCTGGAGGTCGGCGAGGTCGGGCTTGTAGGTGACGCCGAGGAGGAGCACGCGGGCACCCCGGGCCGACTTGCCGTGCTCGTTGAGGAGCGTGGCGGCGCGCTGGACGACGTAGCGCGGCATGCGGTTGTTGACCTCCTGGGCCAGTTCCACCATGCGCAGGCCGCGGCCGCCGCCGGCGGTCAGGTCCTGGGGGACGGAGTGGCCGCCCACGCCGGGGCCCGGGCGGAAGGCCTGGAAGCCGTACGGCTTGGTCTCCGCGCAGCGGACGACGTCCCACAGGTCGACGCCCAGGTCGTTGCAGAGCACCGCCATCTCGTTCACAAGGGCGATGTTCACGTGCCGGTAGTTGGTCTCCAGCAGCTGCACCGTCTCCGCCTCGCGCAGTCCACGCGCGCGTACCACCTTGTCCGTCAGCCGTCCGTAGAAGGCGGCAGCCGACTCGGTGCAGGCCGGGGTGAGGCCACCGATGACCTTGGGAGTGGTCGCCGGGGTGGCGTCCCGGTTGCCGGGGTCGACACGGCTGGGGGAGTACGCGAGGTGGAAGTCGCGGCCCGCGCGCAGTCCGGAGCCCTCTTCGAGGAGCGGGCGCAGGAATGTCTCCGTCGTCCCCGGGTACACCGGTGACTCCAGAATCACTGTGGTGTGCGGGCGCAGATGGGCGGCCAGGGTGCGGGCGGCCGTCTCCAGCCGGCTCAGGTCGAGCCTGCCGTCCGCGCCCCGCGGGGTCGGCGCGCAGATGACCGCCGTGCGCACCCGGCCGAGCTCGGCCGGGTCGGTGGTCGGCCGGAAGCCCCCCGAGAGCATCCGGCGCAGTTCGGCGGGGCTGAGCGCGCCGGCCTCGGGCCCGGTCCGGTAGCCGAGGGTGGGGATGCCTGCGGCGACGGCGGCCTGGGCCAGGGGCAGGCCGTACGCGCCGAGTCCGATGACGGCGAGATCTGCGGGCATGGCGTGGCCGTCCTTCCCGATAGCCGAAGTGGGACAGGTGCGCAAGCCCTGTGGACAGGACGGGCGAGCGCAATGTCAGACTAGGAGTAAATATGACCGATATGCGGGATTGCTCGGCCGAGTTTCGGTGAGTGTTCCGTGTGTGTTGTCCACAGGCTGAGGGCCCGTGGTGGCTGAAGTCGGGCAACCCGGTCAGAATCTGGGCAGGGGGATACGGACGGGGTCTCACCCGACGGGTGCGGCCCGTGCGACCGATGAGCGGGAGGCAGCGGTGAGGACAGCGACACTCGGACCGGCGCAGCGCGCCGAGTCACTCGCGGCCATGGCCGAGCGCGAGCTGGACGTGCTGGTCGTGGGCGCGGGTGTGGTCGGTGCGGGCACCGCGCTCGACGCCGTGACGCGGGGCCTGTCCACAGGTCTCGTCGAGGCGCGCGACTGGGCGTCCGGTACTTCCAGCCGGTCCAGCAAGCTCATCCACGGCGGCCTGCGCTATCTGGAGATGCTCGACTTCGCGCTGGTGCGCGAGGCCCTGAAGGAGCGCGGCCTGCTCCTGGAGCGGCTCGCCCCGCATCTGGTGAAGCCCGTGCCGTTCCTGTACCCGTTGCAGCACAAGGGCTGGGAGCGGTTCTACGCCGGTTCGGGCGTCGCCCTGTACGACGCCATGTCCATGGCCCGCGGACACGGCCGGGGCCTGCCGATGCACCGCCACCTGACGCGCTCTCACGCCCTGCGCGTGGCCCCGTGCTTGAAGAAGGACGCCCTGGTCGGGGCGTTGCAGTACTACGACGCGCAGATGGACGACGCCCGGTATGTGACGAACCTGGTGCGCACGGCGGTGGCGTACGGCGCGAAGGCCGCCAACCGGGCGCGGGTGACGGGCTTCCTGCGCGAGGGCGAGCGCGTCGTCGGGGCCCGGGTGCAGGACGTCGAGGCGGGCGGCGAGTACGAGATCCGCGCCAAGCAGGTCGTCAACGCGACCGGCGTGTGGACGGACGACACCCAGGCGATGGTCGGGGAGCGCGGCCAGTTCCACGTCCGCGCGTCCAAGGGCATCCACCTGGTCGTGCCGCGCGACCGGATCCACTCCACGACCGGGCTGATCCTGCGCACGGAGAAGTCGGTGCTGTTCGTCATCCCCTGGGGCCGGCACTGGATCGTCGGCACCACGGACACCGACTGGGACCTCGACAAGGCCCACCCGGCGGCGTCCAGCGCGGACATCGACTACTTGCTGGAACATGTGAACTCGGTGCTGTCGGTACCGCTCACCAGGGACGACGTCCAGGGCGTCTACGCGGGCCTGCGGCCGCTGCTCGCGGGTGAGTCCGACGCGACCAGCAAACTGTCCCGTGAGCACACCGTGGCGCATCCGGTGCCCGGGCTGGTCGTCGTGGCGGGCGGCAAGTACACGACGTACCGGGTCATGGCCAAGGACGCCGTGGACGCGGCGGTGCACGGGCTCGACATGCGTGTCGCCGAGTGCGTCACCGAGGACGTGCCGCTGCTGGGCGCCGAGGGTTACCGGGCACTGTGGAACGCGCGAGCGCGGATCGCCGCCCGGACCGGCCTCCACGTGGTGCGGGTCGAGCACCTGCTGAACCGCTACGGGGCGCTGACCGAGGAACTCCTCGACCTCATCGCCGAGGACCCGTCGCTGGGCGAACCCCTGGCCGCTGCCGACGACTACCTGCGTGCCGAGATCGTGTACGCGGCCTCCCACGAGGGGGCGCGGCATCTGGACGACGTACTGACCCGGCGGACGCGCATCTCGATCGAGACCTTCGACCGGGGAGCCCGCAGCGCGCGCGACGCCGCGCAGCTGATGGCGCCGGTGCTCGGCTGGGACAAGAACCAGATCGAGCGCGAGGTCGAGCACTACCAGAAGCGTGTGGAGGCCGAGCGCGAGTCACAGCGGCAGCCGGACGACCTGACGGCGGACGCGGCGCGGCTGGGAGCGCCGGACATCGTGCCGTTGTAGACCGGGCCGCGACTCGTGCCGTTGTAGACCGGGCCGCGATTGGTTCCGTTGTAGACCGGGCCGCGATTGGTTCCGTTGTAGACCGGGCCGCGATTGGTTCCGTGGTGGGTCGGGCCGCGATTGGTTCCGTGGTGGGTCGGGCCGCGATTGGTTCCGTGGTGGGTCGGGCCGCGACTCGTTCCGCGGTGGGCCGGGCCCCGACGCGTTCCGCGGCGGCCGGATGTCACTCGAACGAGTGGCGGGAAGTGGGATCTTCGTTCGAGGACGGGTCGTTCTACGAGGTGCGGGGGCAGAACTCGGCGGCGAGCATCGCGGGTTCGAGACCGGGATCTGCGACCGCGTCCGTGTTCACGCGGAAGGTGAGGACACGACGGCCGTCGACGGTGGCCGCGCTGCGCACGTAGCTGCCGGATATGTGCCCGTTGTGCCCCCACACCCGCGTGCCGCACGGAAGCCTCTCGGGAAACAGCCCCATGCCGTACGCCCCATGTGCGGCACGGGTGTCGAGCATCTCGCGCAGCCAGTGCGGGGGCAGCAGCCGGCCGCCGAGCAGTGCCGCGTAGAAGCGGTCGAGGTCGGCGAGCGTGGACACCAACTCGCCCGCGGCTCCGGCCACCCGCGGGTCGAGTGCGGTGACGTCGGTTCCGTCGGCGGTGTAGGCGCGGCCGTGCGGTGAGGGCAGCGTGGAGCGGGATCCAGGGAAGGAGGTGCCCGTCAGACGCAGCGGAGTGATGATGCGGCGCTCGGCCTCCGTGGCGTACGAGTGCCCGGTGACCTGCTGGATGACCAGGCCGAGCAGGACGTAGTTGGTGTTCGAGTAGGAGAAGCGGCCACGTTCGGCAGGAGGGTGGGTGAGAGCGAGGTTCAAGGCCTGACGGGGTGTGACCGGGGCGGTCCCGTCGGTGTCCGCGGTGAAGTCGGGCAGGCCGCTGGTGTGGGTGAGCAGGGAGCGCAGTGTCAGCGCGCGGCCGTCGTTTCCCGCTCCTCGCACCAGGCCCGGCAGGTGCTGCTCCACCGTGTCGGACAGTGACAGCCGGTTCTCGGCGGCCAGTTGCAGCACGACCGTCGCGATGAACGTCTTCGTGATGCTTCCGGCACGGAAGTGGTCCGACCGGGCGATTCCCGGCCCGGCTTCGGCATAGCGGGTGGTGGCGCCCTCCTGGGCGAGCATGGCCGCGGCCGGGGCCCGGCCCTGCGTCACCAGCAGCGGCAGCACCGTGTCGACCGGCGGCATCGAGAGGGCCGACGAGTCGGCCGGGGGCAGGGACAGGAGTGCGGCGGCCGCGGGCAGCGCCAGCAATGTCCGAAACGGCCGCATGCGGACTCCTCCCTGGTCAGGGCCCATCATGCAAGGCCGCGCCGGCCGTATCGCACCCGGGTGTCCGGGGGGCCGGCCCGCGGGGGCTCGCCAGGGGGCCCCTGGGCGCCGGGCACTTGTCGGGTGAGAGACAATGGAGGCTCTGTCAGGGCGGGTTGTATGAGGGGACGCATGTCGGAGGCGGAGCGGGCGGGCACATCTCGTCAGGACACTCGTCAGGACACCAAGGAGCGTCTCCTCGCGGGGCGTTACCGGCTGGGCAAAGTGCTCGGCCGAGGCGGCATGGGCACGGTGTGGCGCGCCGAGGACGAGACGCTGGGGCGGACGGTCGCCGTCAAGGAGCTGCGGTTCCCGACCAACATCGACCAGGACGAGAAGCGGCGGCTGATCACGCGGACGCTGCGCGAGGCCAAGGCCATCGCGAGGATCCGCAACAACAGCGCCGTGACGGTCTTCGACGTGGTCCAGGAGGACGACCGGCCCTGGATCGTGATGGAGCTCGTCGAGGGCAAGTCGCTCGCCGAGGTCATCCGGGAGGACGGCCTGCTCGAGCCGAAGCGTGCCGCCGAGGTCGGTCTCGCCGTCCTTGATGTGCTGCGGTCCGCCCACCGCGAGGGCATCCTGCACCGTGACGTGAAGCCGTCGAACGTCCTGATCTCCGACGACGGCCGGGTCGTGCTCACCGACTTCGGTATCGCCCAGGTCGAGGGCGACCCGTCCATCACCTCGACCGGCATGCTCGTCGGTGCGCCCTCCTACATCTCCCCGGAGCGGGCGCGCGGGCACAAGCCGGGCCCGGCGGCCGACCTGTGGTCCCTCGGCGGGCTGCTGTACGCGGCGGTGGAGGGCGCGCCGCCGTACGACAAGGGGTCGGCCATAGCGACGCTCACGGCGGTGATGACCGAGCCGCTGGAGGAGCCGAAGAACGCGGGCCCGCTGAAGGACGTCATCCACGGGCTGCTCACCAAGGACCCCGCCCAGCGGCTCGACGACGCGGGCGCCCGGGCGATGCTGAACGTGGTGCTGCACGCGCCGGAGGCTCCCGAGCCGGAGCCGATGGACGCCACCAGGGTCGTGCCGCTGCCGGCGCAGCCCGACAGGTCCTCGCGCAAGGGGGGTTCGTCGGGGTCCGGCGGCAAGCGGGGTGAGGAGGCCGGGGAGCGGTTGCGCGGGGCGCTGCGTTCCGTGCGCAAGGCCGCCTCGGGCGCGGCGGCCGCGGGAGCCGCAGCGGCGTCGGCCAAGTCCGGTGCCAAGGAGGGTGCCAAGGAGGCCTCTTCCGGGTCAGCGGGCACGGCCTCCTCCGGGGCGGCGGGCGCGAGCTCTTCCGCCGCGGCGGGTACGGCTGCCTCCGCGTCGGACAGTGGTGCGGGCCGGAGTGGGGCCGCGGGTGCGGCGCGGCCGGGATCGGGGGCGGACGCCGGCGGTGAGCGCGGGGCGGCGCCCGAGTCGAAGACGGCCTCCGGGGGGCGGAGTTCGGGCTGGCCCGTGGTGCCGCCGCCGGACCTGCCGCCGCGGCCCGTGCCCCGGGCGCCGCTGACCGACGTGGTGCCGCGCAGGACCCTGTTGATCATCGCGGTGGTCGTGGCGCTCGCCGTGATCGGCACCGTGCTCGCCATCGCGCTCAGCGGTGACGACTCGGGCTCGAAGGGCGCCTCCGGCAAGGGCGGCGGGAAGACCGTCGCCACCGCCTCGGACGGTGCCGACACCAAGGGCGACAAGAGCGACGGCACGCGCACCGACGGCGCGGAGACCGGGCCCACGTCGTCCGGGCCCGGGTCGGACAGCACGCCCACCGGCCAGTCGGGCGGTTCCTCGGACGCGGGCGGCTCCGGCGGCGCGAAGGCCGCGGCGGCCGAGTCGACGCACCAGGGGAGCCAGGGGTACTCGATCGGTCTGCCGAAGGGCTGGAAGTACCGGTCCACCGGCGCGGCGGGCGACCGCTTCACCGGGCCCGGCGGGCAGAAGCTGCTCGTCGCCTGGACGTCCACGCCCAAGGGCGACCCGGTGGCGGACTGGAGGAACCAGGAGCGCTACATGGTGCGGGCGCAGTACAAGAAGATCCGTATAGAGAAGGTGGACTACCGCGGCTGGAACACGGCCGACTGGGAGTTCACCTACACGGAGGGCGGCGTCAAGTACCGCACCATCGACCGGGGTTTCGTGGTCGGCGGCAAGTACGGGTACGCGTTGATGTACACGGCCAAGGCGGCGGGCTGGGGCGGCGACACGCGCAAGGAGACGTGGCGGACGCTGACGCAGACCTTCGAACCCAAGTCCTGAGAATGTCTCGCCCCGGGATTGGGGAGGGAGATCTGGCATCCCCGTATTGCGGGTTGCCTGCGGCACGTATCGTGAATGTTTGCGGACCGTGCGCAGCCGAAACGGACCGCGGGGCGAACGGATGTGACCGACCGGGCTGCCGGGGGAGGCAACGTGGACGACTACGCGGGTCGGGTGCTCGCCGACCGCTACCGCCTGCCACTGCCGCCGTCCGACGAGTACGAACTCACCGAGACCCGGGCCTTCGACACCTACAGCGGACAGGAAGTCCTGGTCCGGCAGGTGCCGTTGCCCGAGGTGGTGGAGGCCGAGGTCCTCGACGCGGAGGGGCTGCCCGACGGTTTCACGGCACGTGAAGGTGGTGCCCGGCGGCCCGGGGCCCGGTCGAGCGCGGGCACCCGGCGGCCCGCGGATCCCGTGGTGCGACGGGCGGTGGAGGCGGCGCAGGCCGCGGCGGCGATTCCCGACCACCCCCGGCTCGACCAGGTCTTCGACGTGTTCGCCGAGGGTGGTTCGCTGTGGATCGTCAGCGAGTTGGTGGCCGCACGCCCCTTGGCGGCCCTGCTCGCCGAGAAGCCGCTGTCGCCGTACCGGGCGGCCGAGGTGGCCTCCGACGTCCTGATGGCTCTTCGGGTGCTGCACGCGCACGGCTGGGTGCACCGGAACATCACCGCGCGGACGGTGCTCGTCTGCGACGACGGCCGGGTGATGCTGACCGGCCTCGCGGTGGGCGCGGCCGAGGAGGCGCTGTGCGGGTACGACCCGGTGCCCGAACCGCCCTTCGAGGAGCCGGAGCTGGAGCCCGGGCAGCGGCCGGGGCCGCAGGGCGGCGGTGCCGGGCGGGTCCCGCGCGTCGGTGCTCCGGGGGGTTCCGGGCCGGGCGGGGGCGTCGGCGGCGCGGGTGATCCCGAGGCGGCGCGGCGCGCGGCCATAGAGGCCCGGGAGGCCAGGGGACTGCCCTCGGCCGAGAGTGAGAGCGTGGGCGGCGGTTCGGTCGTACCGGTGCGTGGGCGGGTGGAGGGCGGCGGGGACCCGCGGGCGGCGCGTGCGGGGGCGATCGCGGCCTACCGGGCCGGTGCCCGGGCCGCCGCACGCGTGCAGGAGGCGCAGCAGGGCGGGCGGACCGCACTGCCCGGAGCCCGCACCGACCCGGACGCCGGGGGCGCGCCCCACGCCCACGGTTCGGCGCAGGCGCCGTACATCCCCGGACAGGGCACCGCCCCGGGGGCCCTGCCGCCCGGGCGGATCGCCGACCCCTACGGCGTGGGCGGCAATCCCCGGACGACGGGCTGGCACGGCGCGGTGCCCCGCGGCGCGACCGGCGGGGCGGCGGCGCAGGGCCGGGAGCAGGCAGCGCTTCCCCCGGCCTCGGAGGCCGGAGCCTCGGGCACCGCGGCCCCGGACACCGTGGGCCCGGACACCGTGGGCCCGGACACCGCGGGCCATGGCGAGCCCACCCGGTGGGACGACCTGGTCGCCGACACCCCCGCACCCCGGCGCGGTCCGGCCACGGCGCTGGCCGCCGAGCGTGCCCGGCAGGCGCGGATGGCCCTGGTCGGGCCCGTGACCGAGCGCTGGGCGCCCGAACAGGCGGGCCCGGTGCACGAGAACTGGCAGCTGGCCGCGCCGATCGGTCCCGCGACCGACCTGTGGGCGCTCGGCGCGCTGCTCTTCAGGGCCGTGCAGGGGCATGCGCCCTACCCGGAGGAGTCGACGGCGGAGCTGGTGCAGATGGTGTGCGCCGAGCCGCCGGCGTACGCCGAGGAGTGCGGGCCGCTGCGGCCGGTGGTGGAGTCGCTGCTGCGCCAGGACCCGACCGAGCGGCTCGACTTCGAGGAGGTGCGCGGCTGGCTGCGCTCACTGGTGCGCTCGGCGCCCGAGCCGGAGGCCGGGTTGCACGTGGTCGCCGCGCCACCCGTCGACGCCCGGCGGCTGCCCGTCGTACGGCGCCGGGGCGAGCTCGTGCGACGGCGCAAGGCCGGGCTGCCCGCGCACCACGGGCGGCACAAGCGGGCCAGGCAGGAGTCGGCGTCCCCACGCCGCCTCGGCCGCACCCTGCTCGTGCTGGTCCTGCTCGCGATGGCCGCCGCGATCGCCTACGCCATGCTCTTCATGCCCAAGGCGAAGACCGAGGGCAGCGACGGAGCCGACCGCACCGGAGCCGCCGGCGAGGTCAGCCGGGCGCCCGAGCCGGACGCCAGCAGCGAGCCCCGGCCCGATCAGACCTCGCCCGGCCCGGGCAAGAGCCCGAAGTCGTCAACCGGCACCACCGAGACCCAGACCACCGGCCCGGACGTCGCCGACGGTTTTAGCCTGCGCAAGGACCCGGCGGGCTTCCAGGTCGCCGTCGCCAAAGGCTGGGACCGCAGCCCGCGCAACGGCAGCGGTCAGGTCGTCTACTCCAAGGGCGACTTCGAGCTCATCGTCGTCGCGGGCCGGGACAGCGCGTCGTCGTACGGCAGGGATCCGATGGCCTACCAGCGGGAGAGGGAGCGCGAGTTGCAGCCGTACCGCGACTCCAGCTGGGCCACCTCCACCGGCCTGAAGACGATCGAGGTGGGCGGACGGACCATGGCCGAGGGGCAGTTCACCTGGACCGGCGGGGACGGCGGGGAGCTGTACGTACGCAACCTGGCGATGCTGGTCGAGGGGCGGTACCACGTGGTCCAGGTGCGCGGCCCGGAATCCGAACGGGACGAGGTGACGCGGCTGTACGAGCAGGCGGCGGCGACGTACAAGGTCACCGGATGAGCGAGCGGCGCGCCGTCTGTACGGCTCGGTTCACACTCTGGTTGCCTCACGTCCCGGCAGGCGACAACCGTCACAGTGCGGTCACCGTGGTACCCCGCTTGTTCCCTGGTTGAGGGCGGGTCCTTACGCTGACCCTGTCAAGACCATTGCGGGGCAACGTGAATCAGATGCAGGGCCTGCTCGTCGCGGGCCGCTACCGGCTGGCCGAATCCATCGGCAGTGGCGGCATGGGCCGGGTCTGGCGTGCACATGACGAGGTGTTGCACCGGTCCGTCGCCATCAAGGAGTTGACGGCGGCCCTCTACGTCTCGGAGAGCGAGCAGGCGATCCTGCTGGCGCGCACCCGGGCGGAGGCCAGGGCGGCGGCGCGCATCAACCACTCCGCGGTCGTCACGGTGCACGACGTGCTGGAGCACGACGGTCGCCCCTGGATCGTGATGGAGCTGGTCGAGGGCCGTTCGCTGGCCGACGCGGTCAAGGAGGAGGGGCGCGTCGAGCCGCGCGAGGCGGCGCGCATCGGCCTCTGGGTGCTGCGGGCCCTGCGCGCCGCGCACACCGCCGGCGTCCTGCACCGCGACATCAAGCCGGGCAACGTCCTCCTGGCCCGCGACGGACGCGTCCTGCTCACGGACTTCGGCATCGCCCAGATCGAGGGCGACACCACCATCACGCGCACCGGAGAGGTCGTCGGGTCGGTCGACTACCTGGCGCCCGAGCGCGTACGCGGCCACGACCCGGGCCCGTCGTCCGACCTGTGGGCCCTGGGCGCGACGCTCTACACGGCGGTGGAGGGCCGGTCGCCGTTCCGCCGCACCACACCGCTGACCACCATGCAGGCCGTGGTGGAGGAGGAAGCCGCCCAGCTCCAGCACGCCGGTCCGCTCACGCCCGTCATCGTCTCCCTGCTGCGCAAGGACCCGAACACCCGGCCCGACGCCTCCGAGGCCGAGCAGATGCTCGCCGAGGCGGCGGACGGGCGGCGGCCGAACGTGGCGCAGGCGTACGTGCCCACGCGGTACGGCGGGGCGACGCCGTACCGGGACTCGCACAGCGGCACGGGCACGGCCGCCACCGGCACCTCCGGCCCGGTCGGCGGCACCGGCTCGGGGTCGCACACGGGGACACCGCTCCCGCCACTGGCCGGCACCCCGGCCACCACCGGGACGCCCACATCGGGCACCGCGCCGTACGGCGCCACCGGCCACATGGGTCCTGCGGGCCCGACCGGCCACATGGGTCCTGCGGGCCCGGCCGGCCACATGGGTCCCGCGGGCCCGAGGGGCCACACCATCACCGGTCCGGCGGCGGGAACACAGCGAACCGGTTCGGGCAGGCGCCGCAGACTGCGCACCCTCGCCCTGGTCGTCGCGCTCGCGGCCATCATCGGCGGGGGCACGGCCGTGGTGCTCCAGCAGTGGCACCAGAACCGGCAGGGCGGATCGGGCACTTCGGTCTCGCCGACGCAGGGGCCGGGGGGATCGGTTCCGGACAGCTGGATCCGTTACGACGACCCCGCCGGGTTCAGCATCCACCTGCCGAAGGGCTGGAAGCGCACGCCGTTCGGCCGACAGGGCGAGCTCAAGCAGATCGACTACTCGCCGGACGGCGGCCGGCACTTCGTCCGGATCGCCATCGACACCTCCCCGGACTTCGCCGACCCCTACGCCCACCAACTCGACCTGGAGCAGCAGCTTCAGCGGCTGGTCGACTACAAGAGGGTCAGGCTGGAGCGCAACGTCTACCGTGACCGGGAGGGCGCCCGGTGGGAGTACACCTGGACGGCCCAGCCCAAGGACATCAAGTTCCCCGGCCCGCGCCGGGCCGTCGAGGAGACGTACGTGGCCCGCGACGGCACCGAGTACGCGCTCTACATGTCGGCCCCCGCCGCCGACTGGCCGAAGGCGAGCAAGCAGTTCACCGCGCTGCTCCAGGGCTGGCAGGAGAAGACGTCCTGAGGCGAGAGTCCTGAAAGGGCCGGCCGAGGGCGACGAGGGGCTGTCTGTTTCGGCCACCGGCAGCTCAGCGCACCGGAGTGGTTCCGTCCGTTGGGGCATGATGGCCGCATGGGGACCGAGGGGCACAGCAGGCGTGTCATCGCGGGCCGTTACCGGCTCGAGGAGAGACTCGGGCGCGGTGGCATGGGCGTGGTCTGGCGGGCGACCGACCGGTTGCTCGGCCGGAGCGTGGCCGTCAAGGAACTCCCCTACGACCCGACGCTCTCCACGGCACAGGCCCGCCGGCAACGGGACCGTACGCTGTTGGAGGCCCGGGCCGTCGCCCAGTTGAGCCACCCGCACATCATCGTCGTCCACGATGTCGTCGAGGACGACGAACGCCCCTACATCGTCATGGAGCTGATCGAGGGCGGCTCGCTCGCCGACCGCCTCGCCGACCAGGGGCCCGTCGACGCCGCCGAAGCGGCCCGCATCGGCATCGCCCTGCTCGGCGCGCTGGGCGCCGCGCACGCGGCCGGGGTGCTGCACCGCGACCTCAAGCCGGACAACGTGCTGCTGGAGACGGGCACCGACCGGGTCGTCCTCACCGACTTCGGCATCGCCCAGGTCGCGGGCACCCCCACCCTCACCGAGAACGGGTCCTTCGTCGGCTCGCCCGAATACACCGCGCCCGAGCGGATGTCGGGGGTCAGGACCGGGCCCGAGTCCGACCTGTGGTCGCTGGGCGCGCTGCTGTGCGCCGCCCTCAGCGGGGAATCGCCGTTCCACCGCGACTCGCTGGGTGGCATCCTGCACGCGGTCGTGGTGGGCGACATCCAGCCGCCCGCGCAGGCCGGGCCGCTGCTGCCCGTCGTACGAGGTCTGCTGGAGCGCGATCCGGACCGGCGGCTTGACGCGGGACGCGCGGAACGGATGCTGCGCGCCTTCCGCGACAACGGCTTCACCCCCATGTCGCCGCCCGACTACCCGCCGACGGTGGGGGACGTGCCGCGCCGGAGGCCGCTGAGGCTCCTCGGCAGGCGAGACCTCGGCCTCCACGGCCGGCGAGACCTGGGTCTCGTCGGCGGGCCGCCGACCGCACCGACCGCGCCGTCGGCCGCACCGTCGGCCGTGCAACCGGCCGCGCCGCCGACCGCCCCACCGGCCGGGTCGTCGAGCCCGGTCCGGACGGAGGAGCCCTTCCTGCGGCAGCCCACACGGCGCGTGCTGATCGCGGCGCTGCTGGTCGCGGCGATGGCGGGAGCGGGGGTGTCCGCGGCGGCCCTGCTCGCCGGGGAGGGCGACGGGGAGGGCGGTGTCGTGCCGACGAGTTCCGCACCGACGCCGCCGAAGGGACCGAAGACGCCGACGACGACGCGATCGGCCTCCGCTGGCGCGCCCACGCCCACCCCCTGACGCCGACGGGGTTACGCACCTTCGCAAAGTGGGTGATAAGCCGCTCAGTGACGTCACGGGTCGGTGACCGGTCGACGCCCTCGGTGGATCCGTGGGGGGTTGGCGCGATATGGATGAACCCATGAGCAACAACGGGGGAGCCCGATCCGAGGCCGACGAGCCAACCAGTTTCGTACTGCAACCACCGAACCGGCAGGCGCCCGTGCCGGGCAATCCCTACGCCACGCCCACCGCGTCACCCACCCAGGTCGTGCCGTCCCAGTCGGCCCAGTCGGCCCAGCGGTCCGAAGACCCCGGTGCGGGGCGGCTCATCGCCGGGCGCTACCGGCTGCTGGCCAAGCTCGGACACGGCGGCATGGGCACGGTGTGGCGGGCCAAGGACGAGACGGTGGACCGGGAAGTCGCCGTCAAGGAACCCCGCGTCCCGGAGCATCTTCCCGAACGTGAACGATCCAACGCCTTCGAGCGAATGCGGCGGGAGGCCCGGGCCGCGGCCCGGCTCGACCACCCGGCGGTGGTCGACGTGCACGACGTCGCGGTCGTGGACGACCAGCCCTGGATCGTGATGGAACTGGTGCGGGGCCGCTCACTGGGCGACGCGCTCCAGGAGGGCACCCTGTCCGCGCGCGAGGCGGCCCGGATCGGCCTGGAGGTGCTCGGCGCGCTGGAGGCCGCGCACGCGGCGGGCATCCTGCACCGGGACGTGAAACCGGACAACGTGCTGCTCGGCCGGCACGACCGGGTCGTCCTCACGGACTTCGGGATCGCCCAGATCGAGGGCGAGACCAGTCTGACCGACACCGGCGGCTTCGTGGGCTCGCCCGAGTACATCGCGCCCGAGCGCGTGCTGGGACAGCGCCCGGGGCCCGCCAGCGACCTGTGGTCCCTCGGGGTGGTGCTCTACGCGACGACGGAGGGCGTCTCCCCGTTCCGCCGCAGCAACACCCCCGCGACCCTCCAGTCCGTCCTCAACGCCACGCCCGCGCCGCCGGCTTCGGCCCAGGGCCCGCTCGCCGAGGTCATCAACGGCCTGCTGAACAAGGACCCGGCCCGCCGCCCGAACGCCGCGCAGGTGCGGGCCCTCCTGGAATCCGCCGCGAACCCGCCCGCCGCCCAGCCCACGCAGGCCGTGCGGGTCATCGGCCAGGGTGGGACAGCGGGCGGCCGGGGCGTACGGCTGGGCCGGAAGGCCTGGCTGGGGCTGGGTGCGGCGGTCGTCGCGGCGGCGGTGGGGGCGTACCTGGTGATCGCGGACCCGTTCGCCGGGCCACTGCCCGACAGCTGGGAGGTCAAGCGGGAGACGGACCTCGCCGCGTCGCTCGCGGTCCCCGCCGAGTATCAGCGGACGGTGCCCGACCGGAAGTCCGACCAGGGCCACTGGGTCACGTACACCGACTGGAGCGGCAGCATCTGGATCGGCCTGAACCTGGAGAAGAAGGCCGAGGGCACCGGCGGCAACATCGCGGGCTCCGCGGCCGCCGAGATGTACGACGACGACACCCGGTTCAAGGAGAGCGGCAGCTACGAGCTCGACATGGACGAGGGACCGAAGAAGTCCGACCCCAGGGGGACCACGTACCGGGACAAGAAGGCCGCCCTGAACACCGTCCCCTTCACGACGGACGACAGCGAGAACCCCCGCCCCCGGGAACTCCAGATCTTCTACTACCGCACCCCCGGCGGCGACATGTACAAGCTCACCGTCAGCTACCCGGGCAAGGGAGACTTCACCGAGCGCGGGCGCGAGGTGGCGAGCGTGGCCATCGCGAACCTGGACATCGACAACACCTGACCCGGGCCCGTCCAACTGCCCTGAGAGCGGCCCGCGTCGACAAGCGGGCGCCACGCGGGGTACTGATGGGGCATGAGCAACGACGGGGGCGGGACGGACGACGCCCGGGGCCGGCTGGTCGGCGGGCGGTACCGGCTGCTGGAGCGCATCGGCTCCGGCGGCACCGGCACCGTCTGGCGGGCCCACGACGACCTCGCACAGTGTGAGGTCGCCGTTCGGCAGCCCCGGTTGCCGGGGCGCCCGGACGACGAGGGTCACCGGCGCGCGGCCCACCGGCTCCACCGTGAGGCCCGGGCCGCGGCCCGCGTCGACCATCCCGCCGCCGTCACCATCCTCGACGTGGTCGTCGAGGCGGAGCGGCGGGACGAACGGCCGGGTCCCGTCGGCCCCGACGAACTCGACGCGGGCGAGGCGCTCGACGGGCTGCCGTGGATCGTCATGGAGCTGGTGCCCGGCGAGTCGCTGCGCGAGGTGCTCCGACGCGGCCCGGTCGACGTACGCGAAGCCGCCCGGATCGGTCTCGCCGTGCTCGGCGCCCTGCGTGCCGCGCACTCCGTCGGCATCGTCCACCGGGACGTGAAGCCCGCCCACGTACTCCTCGGCCCACACGGCCGGGTCGTCGTCACCGACTTCGGCATCGCCCATGTCCAGGGCGAGAGCTTCCTCCCGACGGGCGGGAAGCCCGACGCGGGTTCGCCGGAGTTCGCCGGGGGCTCGCCGGAGTCCGCTGGGGGTTCGCCGGAGTTCGCCGGGGGCTCGCTGGAGTTCGTCGCCCCCGAGAGGGTGGACGGGCGTATCGCGGGGCCCGCGTCCGACCTGTGGTCGCTGGGGGTACTGCTGTACGCGGCCGTCGAGGGCTCGTCGCCGTTCCTGCGGGACACACCGCAGGCCACCCTCGCCGCGATCCTCGCCGCCGAGCCGCCCGAACCGACGAGGGCCGGGCCCCTCGGGCCGTTGCTCGCCCGGCTGTTGAGGGCGGACCCCGAACAGCGGCCCACCGCCGAGGAGGTCGCGAAGGATTTGGAGGCGGCGGGACCGGAGACCCCACCGACGCCGGCCGCCGAGCTGCCGCGGCCCGCCGAACCCATACCCACCCCCCTGCCCGCCGGGCGGTCCGCCCCGGTGCCGACCGCCGTTCCCGCCGGACACCCCACCCCCGCACCCACCCCCACCCCCGCCTCCCGTCAGGGCCTCCTCCGCCCCGGCCCCCTCGCCCTGCTCTCCGCTCTGCTCGCCGGTGGCATAGGGGCCGTCACCCAACTCGCGGAACCCAGCAGCGCGAACCCCAGCAGCGCGGACCCCCGCAGCGCGGACCCCCGCAGCGCGGACCCCCGCAGCGCCGAGACCGCCGGGCAGACCCGGGACGTGGCCGACCCTTGGGTCCCGCACCACGAGCCCGACATGGCCGCCGTACTGCACCTCCCGCCCCAGTACCGCCCCCTCGCCCGCAGCGGCAGCGCGGCCGAGCAGCCCCGCACCGTGCTCTACGGCGACGAGCCGACCGGCACGATCCAGGTCCGCCTCCTCTCCTGGGACAAGGCCCCGGCCGACCCGATGGACCAGGCCCGGAAGGCACACGACGCCCGGGGAGAAACGCGGTACGCCCGCACCACCGTCCAGGGCCGGGAAGCCGTCCTCGCCGACACCGCGTACCAACGGGGCGACACCCCGCGCCGGGTCATGCGGCTGATCGTGCGCACCGGCGACGACCGCATGTACGAACTGCGCGTCGACATGCCCCGGGGCACGCCGCAGGAGGCGGAAGGCACCTCGGTGTTCGAGGGAGCCCGGGGGCGGCTCGGCGCCGACCCGGGATCGTAGAACACCGGATCACACCAACCGGTCACCGAACAACGCCCTGATCAGCGCGTTTGCTGCCAGCGGTCACTGGCGTCGTGTGTGCACTCGGTGAAGCCGTATTACCGACGGGTACCCAAAGCCTGCCTCGCGGCATACCCTGCGCCTCATGACGGACGCGCAGGCCGCTGAGAAGACGGCAGAGACCGGCACGGCACAGACCGGTACGAACCCCCTCGCCCCCGCCCCGGAGGGCGCCCGCACCGCCGCGGACGTGGTCACGCCCGAGCTGGTCGCCCAGCTCACCAAGGGTGTCGCCGGCTCCGGCCGGACCGCCAACCACACCCCGTTCACCGGTGAGAAGCTGGCCGACCTCCCCGAGTCGACGCCCGAGGACGTGGCGAAGGCCTACGAAGTGGCCCGGGCCGCCCAGGGCGTGTGGGCGCGGACCCCCGTACGGCAGCGCGCCGCCGTCCTGCTGCGCTTCCACGACCTGGTGCTGGAGCGCCAGGCCGAGGTGCTCGACCTGATCCAGCTGGAGACCGGCAAGGCCCGGCTGCACGCCCACGAGGAGGTCCAGGCCGTCGCGGTCGCCGCCCGGCACTACGGCCGCAAGGCCCCCGCCTACCTGCGGCCCAAGCGGCACGCGGGCGCCATGCCGACCCTCACGAAGGTCACCGAGCTGCGCCACCCGCGCGGTGTCGTCGGCCAGATCGCCCCCTGGAACTACCCCCTGGAGCTGTCGGTCGGCGACGCGCTCCCGGCCTTCGTCGCGGGCAACGCCGTCGTCATGAAGCCCGACACGGAGACCTGCCTGACCGCCCTGTGGGCCCGTGACCTGCTGATCGAGGCCGGACTGCCCGCCGACGTCTTCCAGATCGTCCTCGGCGACGGCCCGGTCGTCGGCCCCGAGGTCGTCCGGCACGCCGACTACGTCTCGTTCACCGGCTCCACCCGCACCGGCCGCGAGGTCGCCCAGGGCGCGGCGGCCCGGCTGGTGGGCGTCTCCCTCGAACTCGGCGGCAAGAACGCCATGCTGGTCCTTGAGGACGCCGACATCGAGAAGGCCGCGGCCGGTGCCGTGCGCGCCTGCTTCTCCTCCGCCGGCCAGCTCTGCATCTCCATCGAGCGGCTCTATGTCCACGAGTCGATCGCGGACGCCTTCCTGGAGCGCTTCGCCGCCCGCACCAAGGCGATGCGCCTCGGCACGTCCCTGGCGTACGGCGCCGACATGGGCTCCCTGGTCGGCGAGCGCCAGCTCGAAACGGTCACGCGGCATGTGGAGGAGGCCGTCGCCAAGGGCGCGAAGGTCGTCGCGGGAGGTGTGGCCCGCCCCGACATCGGTCCGTACTTCTTCGAGCCCACGATCCTCGACGGCGTCGTCACGGACATGTCCGTCTGTGGCGAGGAGACCTTCGGCCCGGTCGTCTCCGTCTACCGCTTCACCGACGAGGACGAGGTCATCGAGCGCGCCAACGCCACGGCGTACGGCCTCAACTCCTCGGTCTGGACGAGGAACGGCCGCCGCGGCCAGGAGGTCGCCGCCCGGCTGCGCACCGGCACCGTCAACATCAACGAGGGCTACGCCCCCGCCTACGGCAGCGTCCAGTCCCCGATGGGCGGCATGAAGGACTCCGGCCTCGGCCGCCGCCACGGCTCCGAGGGCATCCTCAAGTACACCGAGGCCCAGACGGTCGCCCACCAGCGCGTCCTCCCCATGGCCCCCTCGCTGGGCATGGACGACGAGAAGTACGCCCAGTTCATGAGCCGGAGCCTGCGCCTGATGAAGGCGTTCCGGTTCCGCTAGACAACCCGCGCTTCAGCCACTCGAAGGGGAGACGGCACGTGCCTCAGGACGCTTACGACTACGACGTCATCGTCGTGGGTTCCGGCTTCGGCGGCTCGGTGACCGCCCTGCGCCTCACGGAGAAGGGATACAAGGTAGGCGTCCTGGAGGCCGGCCGTGGCTTCACCCGCGAGACCCTCCCGAAGAACTCCTGGGACCTGAAGAACTACCTCTGGGCCCCGAAGCTCGGCATGTACGGCATCCAGCGCATCCATCTGCTGGGCAACGTCATGGTCCTGGCCGGCGCGGGCGTCGGCGGCGGCTCCCTCAACTACGCCAACACCCTCTACGTCCCGCCGAAGCCGTTCTTCGAGGACCCCCAGTGGCGTGACATCACCGACTGGCAGGAGGAGCTGGCGCCGTACTACGACCAGGCCCGGCGCATGCTGGGCGTACGGCTCAACCCGACCATGACCCCCTCCGACGTGCACCTGAAGGCCGCCGCGGAGCGCATGGGCTGCGGCGACACCTTCCACATGGCCCCGGTCGGCGTCTTCTTCGGCGACGGCGAGGACGCCGACGGCTCGGCGAAGACCAAGCCCGGCCAGGAGGTGCCCGACCCGTACTTCGGCGGCGCGGGCCCGTCCCGCAAGGCCTGTGTGGAGTGCGGCGAGTGCATGACCGGCTGCCGGCACGGCGCCAAGAACACCCTCAACGAGAACTACCTGCACCTCGCCGAGAAGGCGGGCGCGGTCGTCCACCCCATGACCACGGTCGTGTCGGTCACCGACGACTCGCGCGGCGGCTACGCCGTCGCCACCCTGCCCACCGACGACCGCGGCAAGAAGAAGGGCCGCACCTACACGGCCCGGCGGGTGGTCCTCGCCGCCGGCACCTACGGCACCCAGACCCTGCTGCACCGCATGAAGGCGAGCGGCCGGCTGCCGTACCTGTCGGACAAGCTGGGTGAGCTGACCCGCACCAACTCCGAGGCCCTGGTAGGCGCCCAGACCGACGACCGGCGCTACCGCAAGGCGCACGGCGCGCCCAGGGCCGACTTCACCCGGGGTGTGGCCATCACGTCCTCCATCCACCCCGACGCGAACACCCACATCGAGCCGGTCCGCTACGGCAAGGGCTCCAACTCGATGGGCGGACTGTCCATCCTCCAGGTGCCGTACGCAGGGACGAACTCGGGCAGTTCGCGCGTCCTGGGCTTCCTCGCCAACGCGGTGAAGCACCCGGTGCTGGTGCTGCGCTCCCTGTCGAACCGCCGCTGGTCGGAGCGGACCATCATCGGCCTGGTGATGCAGTCGCTGGACAACTCCCTGACGACGTACATGAAACCGTCGGGTGTCGGCCGCGGCCTGCTCACCGCACGTCAGGGCCATGGCGCCCCCAACCCCAAGCAGATCAAGGCCGCCACCGAGGGCGCCTCGGCGCTCGCCGCCGAGATCAACGGCTTCGCGGGCTCCAACGTCGGTGAGCTGATGGGTACCCCGCTCACCGCCCACTTCCTGGGCGGCTGCCCGATCGGCGACTCCCGCGAGTCCGGCGTGATAGACCCGTACCACCGTCTCTACGGCCACCCCGGCATCTCGGTCGTCGACGGCGCGGCGGTCTCCGCCAACCTGGGCGTCAACCCGTCCCTGACCATCACCGCCCAGGCCGAGCGGGCCATGTCGTACTGGCCCAACAAGGGCGAGGAGGACCCGCGCCCGAAGCAGGGCACCTACGAGCGGCTCCAGCCCGTCGAGCCGAAGTCCCCGGCGGTCCCGGCGGAGGCGTTCGGGGCGCTGCGGCTGCCGTTCCTCGGCATGCCGGCCGTACCGCCGAAGAAGTAGCCGAGTCCGGCACACAGAAGAGGGACCTGCGCCCCCCTCCGAGCGCAGGTCCCTCTTCTGCTTGGTGCGACGGCCTGCCGGCCGCTACGGCTTACGCCTGGACGCCGGCCTTGCGGCGACGGACCACGAAGATCGCGCCGGCACCGGCGACGACCGCGGCACCACCGACGAGGCTGATCACCGGCAGCGCGGAACTGGAGCCGGTCTCGGCGAGGCTGCCGGTGACCTCCGGCGTGTTGCCGCTCGGCTTCTCGTCGGTGACGGGCGCCTTGCCGCCTTCCTGCGGCTTGGTGCCGTCGGTGTCCGTACCGGCGGAGACGATCTGGAACTTGTACGACACGTCACCGAAGCCGGTGCACTCGGCGTCGTTGTCGCCGTAGATCGTCGCACCGAGCGAGAAGCCGGCGCCGACCGGGGCGGACTTGCTGACGTTGAGGCGCAGCGGGATGTCGACCTGGTACTCGGGCTTCAGCTCGTCGGTGTAGCCGACGTAACCGACCGCGTAGCCGCCCTCGTTGAGGTCGACCCAGGTCTTGTTCTGGGGGTCCCAGGCCTGGAGCCGGACCTGCTTGCTGGTGAACAGCTCCTCGCCGTTCTTGTCGGGGGAGGCCCCGGCGAAGAAGTCGAGGTCGTTCAGCGTCGAGTCGGAGTTGTTCAGCACGTTCAGCGAGAACTTGTGCCAGCCGCTGCCCGCCGCGATCTTGCCGGGCAGGCCGGAGATGCTGACGTCGACCTTGGTGTCCTCGCACACCGACGGCTCGGGGTCGGGGGACTCCGACTCCTCGGGCTCGGACGCGCTCGGCGCCGGGGAGGACTCGCTCGCGGACGCGCTCGGCGAGCTGGACGTCTCGGGAGCCGACTCGCTCACGGACGCGCTCGGCGTCGGCGTCGTCTCGGCCGACTCGGATGCGCTCGCCGACGGCGACGCGCTCGTCTCGGGAGCGGACTCGCTCACCGACGTGCTCGGCGTGGGCGTCGTTTCGTCGGTCGCGTACGCGGCCGGTGCCGCGAGCAGTGCCACCGGGGCTATGACCGCCGTGGTGGCCGCTGCTGCCATGGCGCGGCGAAGCTTCATGAAGACCTCGGAGAGTCCGGCGTACCGCAGGACGCGGTACGAACGTTGGGGGAGGCCTCCGCGTGTGGGGCGCGGGAGTGGCCCTTGGTTCGGCAGGTTTGATCCGTGAAGCCTGTGAATGGTTGTGCTGGCCTTCACAGAATTCTTATGTGGGCTGAGTCACACACAAGACCTTCTTGTGAAGGCGCTCGCCGGCCGCTTAGATCTTTACTTCGTGTCTGAAAAGCCGTCCGACGATCAGCCGTCGGCCCCGCGGATCCCCGACGACGTCTGGGAACAGTTCACCCGCGACACCGAGCGGGACATCCGTTCCTCCGCCCCGAAGGAGCCGTCCGCGCGAGCGCGCATGGTGACCGAGCGCCTGCGTCAGCAGGACGCCCGGGGCGATGTTCCCCCCGGGTGGCGTACGGGTCCGGCGTGGCAGGAGATGAACGGCCGGGCGGCCCGGCGCCGCAAGCTGTGGACCGCCCTCGGCGTGGTGGTCGCCGCCGCCGTCGCGCTGGTGGCCCTGAAGCCGTCACTGCTGCCCGGCGACCCCTTCGGCACCGGGGAGGCCTCGGCCGCCGACGCCGCACCGCTGCCCGACGAGACGGCGCCGCCCACCACCGCGCCCGGTGCGTCGGACCCCGAGACCCCCACCCTGGACCGGCCCTTCGCCGGTTCCCCGGCCGAGCGCTGGGCCGACGGCGAGACCGGCATCGTCCTGCCGGAGGCGAAGGCCGTCGGCGCGGTCTCCGCGGACCGGGTGGGACAGGCGCTGAAACTGACGAAGAAGCTGCTGGTCGGCGCCAACCTCGACCCGAAGACCGTACGCGGGGCCCGCCCCGAGGCCGCGCTCTCGGTGCTCGACCCCAAGCAGCCCGGCCTCCTCGACGACCTCGGCACCGGGTTGCGCTCGCCGAGCAGGGAGCACGACCCGGTGACGCTGTTCAGCCGCTTCGACCCCGGCAAGGTGCGGCCGGTCGGCGACGTGATCAAGACCCGTGGGCACATGACGTTCAAGAAGGGCACGCAGGGAGGCGTGGCGGTGCACGCCGACTACACCTTCGTCTACCCCGTCGTCCGGGCGGACGGCCCCACCGAGGTCACCCGCACCATCGTGCGCCGGGTCCTCGACGTCGAACTCGCCGACCCCGCCCGCTATCAGGTCACCCCCGGCCGGCTGCTCCTGATGAACTACGACCAGGAGATAGGCAACTCCTCCTGCTTCATCTACGACGGCTACCTGCACCCGGAGTTCCCGTCGAGCGGGTCCGAGGGCCCCGACCCGAGCGGCCCGGCCACGGACCCGTACGACCGGAGCAAGCCCATCGAGCGCGGCGACGACGGCGACTGCGGCACGGTGACCCGCACCTGAGTCGAGTCGAGTGCGGGGCTGGAGCAGAGCGAAGGGCCCTGCGGGCTTGAGCAGAGCGAAGGGCCCTGCGGGGTGGAGCCGCAGGGCCCTTCTTCTCGTCAGCACCGACGTCAGGGCAGCGCCGGTGCCTGGAAGCGGCGCCGGGGGGTAGCGCCGCTGGTCCGTACCTTTGGCAATGTGGGCAATGCGGGTGTCCGCGGGGGGACTTGGACTGTGTACGCATCGTGCTGGATGAACGCGGCGCCCGCAACCGTTTGACCCAGACTTGTGCATTTATGCAAGGTCCGCCGGTCGGCCCCGGGCGTCCCCGGAGCCGACCGTTCTCTTGGGTGACCGGGCTGCTGTCCCCTGCCGTCCGGTCACTTCCCTGGAGCGAGGTCCCACGACGCACGGCACGATCCGTGCGTCTCATCGCCCCAGTGAGCCACGCGTGGTTCTCTCGGGCCCGCGCCTGGCTGGCACGGACACCGGGACCAACGAGGGGCCGCGGGGGCGGTCACGCGCCGTACGGGTGAGGAGAGGGCGTACGTCTGTCCTGCGAATGCGGTTTCAGATCTTGCCCCGGCACAGCTCCAGCAGGGTCATCGCGAGCGCTGTGCCCGGCTTGCCGAGCGCCTCCCTGTAGTGGCCGAGGACGTCCATCTCGCGGGAGAGGTTCACGCGCCGGCCGCCGGAGGCGATCCGCGCCTCCTGGATGACGGCCGACACCGCCACCCGTTCCTGGATCAGGCCGATGATCCGGTCGTCGAGCGCGTCGATCCGCTCGCGCGCGCCGGTGATCACGCCAGCGGCCTCGGGGGTACGGGCGCCGGTCACGTCGATGGCGGTCATAGGGGGCTCCTCGTCGTCAGGGGCTGCCCCGGGGCGGCACGGCCCGGACGACGACAGGCGCCCCGGGCCTTGTCGGCCCGGGGCGCCTGGGAAGTCGCTTGTCAGTTGCTCAAGCAGCACGACCATGGCGTCCGGCGGGCCGGATGCCATAGGTAAAGACGAACGTCTGGTGCTTGAACATGGGGCAAGTATGCACCCCCTCCAGGGGCCGTCCAAGCCGGTTCGCATGCTGAGACGGGGTGATCGCCCGGCACACGGAAGGAGCCCGGCCGCCCCCCGGTAGAATCGGGTGGCACAAGACCCCCGCCCCACCGCCGGAAGGCACCCCGTGTCATCAGCGACTCCCGCTGCCACCGCCGCCGACACCGTTCTGGTCGTCGACTTCGGCGCGCAGTACGCCCAGCTCATCGCCCGTCGTGTCCGCGAGGCGCGGGTCTACAGCGAGATCGTGCCGAGCACCATGCCGGTCCGGGAGATGCTCGCCAAGAACCCCGCGGCGATCATCCTCTCCGGCGGCCCCTCGTCGGTCTACGCCGAGGGCGCGCCCAGCCTGGACCGCGAGATCTTCGAGGCCGGCGTCCCCGTCTTCGGCATGTGCTACGGCTTCCAGCTGATGGCCAGCGCCCTCGGCGGCACCGTCGACAACACCGGCGCCCGCGAGTACGGCCGCACCGACCTGCACGTCTCCAAGGTGTCCTCCACCCTCTTCGAGGGCACCCCCGCCGAGCAGCCCGTCTGGATGTCGCACGGCGACGCCTGCTCCGCCGCCCCCGAGGGCTTCACCGTCACGGCCTCCACGGACGTCGTACCGGTCGCCGCCTTCGAGAACGACGAGAAGAAGCTCTACGGCGTCCAGTACCACCCCGAGGTGATGCACTCCACGCACGGGCAGCAGGTGCTGGAGCACTTCCTCTACCGGGGCGCGGGGCTCACGCCCGACTGGACGACCGGCAACGTCATCGAGGAGCAGGTCGCCGCGATCCGCGAGCAGGTCGGCGACAAGCGCGCCATCTGCGGCCTGTCCGGCGGCGTGGACTCCGCCGTCGCCGCCGCCCTCGTCCAGAAGGCCATCGGCTCCCAGCTGACCTGCGTGTACGTCGACCACGGCCTGATGCGCAAGGGCGAGACCGAGCAGGTCGAGAAGGACTTCGTCGCCGCGACCGGCGTGCAGCTGAAGGTCGTGGACGCGCAGGAGCGGTTCCTCAAGGCACTGGCCGGGGTCTCCGACCCCGAGGAGAAGCGGAAGATCATCGGCCGCGAGTTCATCCGGGTCTTCGAGCAGGCCCAGCTGGAGATCCTCCAGGAGGAGGGTCCCGAGGTCGCCTTCCTCGTGCAGGGCACCCTCTACCCGGACATCGTCGAGTCCGGCGGCGGCACCGGCACGGCCAACATCAAGTCCCACCACAACGTGGGCGGCCTCCCCGACGACATCGAGTTCGAGCTCGTCGAGCCGCTGCGCCAGCTGTTCAAGGACGAGGTCCGGATGGTCGGCCAGGAACTGGGCCTGCCCGAGGAGATCGTCCAGCGCCAGCCCTTCCCCGGCCCCGGCCTCGGCATCCGCATCGTCGGCGAGGTGAACAAGGAGCGCCTGGACCTGCTGCGCGAGGCCGACGCCATCGCCCGCGAGGAGCTCACGGCGGCCGGCCTGGACCGCGACATCTGGCAGTGCCCGGTGGTCCTGCTCGCCGACGTCCGCAGCGTCGGCGTCCAGGGCGACGGCCGCACGTACGGCCACCCCATCGTGCTGCGCCCCGTGTCGTCCGAGGACGCCATGACGGCCGACTGGTCGCGCCTGCCGTACGAGGTCCTCGCCCGGATCTCCACGCGGATCACCAACGAGGTGAAGGACGTCAACCGCGTCGTCCTCGACGTGACCTCGAAGCCGCCGGGCACCATCGAGTGGGAGTGATCCCCGTGCCCTCCCGGCTCATGTGCGCTTGATCGTGCGCAGGGGAGCACCGGGCGTCCAGACCTGGACGACGAGGTACGTGTCGTCCTCGACGTAGGTCCGCACGACCTCCGTCAGCTCGGTGCGGAAGAGGTGGAACGGCTCCGGCGGTTCCACCTCTTCGACATATCCGGCCTTGGTCTGCACGTCGTCGACCTCGATCGCCCGGCCGCTGATCCGGACGTCGCCGCCGCCCATGCCCGTGCCCTCCCCGGGGTTCGCCTGGAGCGCGAAGCGCGGGTCGCGGCGCAGATCGAGGGCTTTGAGCGAGTCCGGCATCATGCCGAGCCACAGCTCGCCGTTCAGGAACCGCACCTCCAGGCCGCTGGTGCGGGGCGAACCGTCCTTGCGGAGGGTGGCGAGGATGTGGTGGGTGAAGGCGCCGAAACGCTTCTCGACGGTGCCGGCCAGATCCGGTTCGGCGGTGACGAAAGCCGCCCAGTTCGCAGTCATGACACGAGTGTCGCGCCGAAACCCGACATCTTCTGTCGGCTATTCGTGGGGTGGGGGAGCCAGGGGGCACACGAGTGGGCACACGGTGCTCACAGGGGCGCTCGTGTCATCTTCACGATTCGCCGCTGTTCTTCCCGGCCTCACGGACGGTAATTTCCGCCCGTACGCAGAACCAGCGCTGGAGGACCTATGAGCGGGCCCACCCCGCCCCTGCCGCTGCCCACCGACCGGCTGCGGTTCGCCATGCCGCCGATGCACGAGTCGGTCGAGGACGAACGCCGGCACCGCAAGGAACGGCTCGCGGGGGCCCTGCGGATCTTCGGCCGGCTCGGCTTCGAGGACGGCGTCTCCGGGCACATCACCGCCCGCGACCCGGAGTACACCGACTGCTTCTGGGTGAACCCGTTCGGAAGGCCCTTCCGGCACGTCACCGTGAGCGACCTCGTGCTCGCCAACCAGGACGGCCAGGTCGTCGAGGGCGGCTACCACGTCAACCAGGCCGCCTTCACCGTGCACGCCCAGGTCCACGCCGCCCGGCCCGACGTGGTCGCCGTCGCCCACTGCCATTCCGTGCACGGCCGGGCGCTCGCGGCCCTCGGCGAACTGCTGGAGCCCATCACCCAGGAGAGCTGCGCCTTCTACGAGGACCACGCCCTTTACGACACGTACACCGGCGTCTCCGTCGACGCGGAGGAGGGGCGGCGCATCGCCGCGGTCCTCGGCTCCCGCAAGGCGCTCGTGCTGCGCAACCACGGGCTGCTGACCGTCGGCGACTCGGTGGACGCGGCGGCCTGGTGGTTCGTGTCGATGGAGCGCTCCTGCCAGGTGCAGCTGACGGCGCAGGCGGCCGGGCGGCCGGTCCGGATCGAGCACCGCATGGCCGTCGCGACCCGGGAGCAGCTCGGCGGCGACCTGGTGGCGTGGATCAACTACCAGCCGATGTGGGAGGACGTCAGCCGCAGCGAGCCGGGGTTGCTGGGCTGAGATCGCCATAGAGGAGTTCTCCCGGCCGGGTCAACACGGCACGCCGGACTTCACCCGTGCTGACCAGAGGGAGCGTCGGGAACCGGGCGGTGTAGGGCACAATTCGCTGTCGTCGCAGGGGAGTTGTACAGCGGTGTTTCCGGGGTCCGGAAGACCGGCGGTGGTTGGGTCGCGGGAAGGCGGGCGTCGGGCGTGGCGGTACGGGAGGCGGGACGGGGCGGCGCGGACGCGGGCGGGTACGCGAGCGCCCATGCGGGTCCCTACGCGGGTGCGAGTGCTCATGCCGAGGGGAACGCGGGGCGTTACGCCGGTGGTCACACCGGCGGGTACCCGGGCGGTTCGGGTGGCGGCTTCGGCGGCGGCCACGGGGGCGACCACGGCGGCGGCCACTTTGGCGGGTGCGCCTGCGGGGACTGCCCGCACGGTGCGCGTGAGGGGCACCGGCGGGCCGTCGCCGCGTTCCTGCGCCGACGGGACGAGTTCGCGGCCGGGCAGGGGCTGCCGGCCGCGGTGGCCCACTCCGCGTCGGCCTCCCGCCAGTGGGTCTCCGAGGAACTGGCGCAGGCCGCCGAACTCGTCGCCGAGCGGGGACGGGCCGAGGGGCAGGCCTGGCTGACCCGCCTGTGGCGCCGCACCACGGCCGTGGTCTGGGCCGCCGTGGTGCTGTTGCTGCTCGGGCAGGCCCTCACGGCGATCGGCGTGGGCTGGACGGCGGCGCGTACGGCCGGACTCGCCGCGGCACTGGGGACGGCCCTGTCGCTGACCGCCGCGTCGTGGTTCCACCGGGCCAGGGGCGGGGTACTGGCGCCGGTGATCGGTGAGGACAACCGGCTGTCCACGTCCCGCACGGTCGCCGCGGCATGGGTGCTCTTCGTGGCCTACGCGGTGCTCGTCCTCGCGGGCCGATTGGCCGCCGCCTCCCGGCAGCGGGAGCGGGACGCGCTGATCTCCGGGCTGGATCTCGCCCGGGGCGCCGGGATCGTGACGGTGCTCGCCGTGGTGTGCGGGATCGCCGTGCTGGTGCGGCGGGTGGTCGGGCTGCGGGTCCTGGGGCAACGGCTGCAGAAGGTGCGTGCCGACCGGCCCCGGGCCGCCGACCTGCTGACCGACGACGCGGGCCGGGGCACCTTCGCCGACATCCAGTACATCGTGATCAGCGGTGTCGCCCTGGTCTTCGCGGCGGTACGGCTGGCCCGGCGGCCGGAGCAGCTGCCGGACCTGCCCTGGGGACTGGCGGTGGTGGTGCTGGTGTCGGCCGCGACGTATCTGGCCGGCAAGTATTCGGAGGGCGGCCGGCCGGTCATCCTCTCCGTGGTCCGGGCCCGGGAGGCGGGCGACCTCGACGGGCCGATCCGCACCGGCGACGACATCGAGATCCGGGGCGCCGGATTCGTACCGCCGGGAGCGCAGGGAGCCGACCGACTGGCCCGGATGGTCGTGCGCGTGGGCACGGTGCACGTCCACGTACCGCTGATCCCGGTCCCCGGCGGCTTCCGCAACCCCACGGACACCGTGCTGACGGTTCCGGTACCGGCGGATGTGGAACCGGGGAGGGTGGAGGTGCAGGTGGTCACGGCGGCGGGGGTGGAGACCAACCGGTACGCGGTCGACGTGACGGAGTGACCACACCCGTGCGTGAGGGCGGCTCGGCCATGCCCTTGACACCCCCTGCCTCACCGACCGGACGGAAAAAGCCGCTCGCACAGGATTGAGCGCGGTCCGTTTGTCGTACGTATCGTCTGGTGAGGGGGTCTCGGCACCGGCGAGAGGCGGCTAGCAGCGATGACTCACAGTATGCGGACGGACACGCACTCTCCCCACTTCGGCGAGGGAGGAGGCTGGCGGGACAACGCCACCCGCTACGCCCTGCTGCCGCTGCGCATCTTCCTCGGCGTCACCTTCATCTACGCGGGCCTGGACAAGCTCACCGACAGCGCCTTCATGAAGGACTCCGGTGCCGGCTCGATCGGCGACATGATGCGTGCCGTACGCGACTCCTCCGCCATCCCCGCCCTGGTCGACCTCTCCCTCAAGAGTCCCGTCGGTTTCGGCTACGCCATCGCCTTCGGGGAACTGGCCGTCGGCATCGGCACCCTGCTCGGCCTGCTCGCCCGGCTGGCCGCGCTCGGCGGCGCGCTGATCTCCCTCAGCCTGTGGCTGACCGTGAGCTGGGCCTCCGACCCGTACTACTACGGCAACGACCTCGCCTACCTCATGGCCTGGATCCCCCTCGTCCTCGCGGGCGCGCCCCTGTTCTCCCTCGACGCCGCACTACGGTCGCGGCGACGACAGAGGAGCGGCGGGTACCGGTAGCGCCCGCTCCCCGTCCCGCCGGGTACCGGTAGCGTCCGCCTCCCGTCACGCCGGGCACCGGTAGCGTCCGCTCCCCGTCATGCCGGGTCCGGGCCCGTACGGCCTCCCCGGCGGCGTCGGCGGGCGCGGCCGGTCAGGAACGCCACCGCCCCGGCGAGGCACAGCCCGCCCGTGACGAGGGGTATCGCCACGAACCACGGGGTCTCCCAGGCGCCGCCCGCGTCCCCGGCGTAGAGCACGCCCGCCAGGACGAGGACGCTGCCGGCGAGCAGCTTTCCGGGCTGGACTTCATGACGAAGCACGGGTCACCTCCGCCTGTCCCAGGCCGACCTGGAGGTCCAGGTCGATCGTGCCTGCCTTCTCCACGCCCTTGGCGGGGGAGAGGGTCATCTCCTTGTGCCGTCCCGGCTGCACGTCCACGTCCTTCGGGTCGTCGCCCGGCAGCTGGAGGTCGCCGACCCCCACCTCGGCGTCCAGCCGCACGGTCACGCCTTCGGGCACGAGCACTCTGAGCTTGCCCATGCCGACCTCCGCCCGCGTCGTCACCGTCTGTTTCCCCGACACGTCCAGCTTGCTCAGGTCCAGGGTGCCGACACCGGTTCCCAGGTCGTAGCGCGGCCGTACCTCCGCCACCGAGGCAGGCTGCCAGGTGGTGCGCGCCCAGTGGGTGTCGATGTCCTTCGGCAGGGCCGCCGCACCGGTGAGCAGACCGGCGGTGAGGATCGCCAGGAAGATCGAGCCCGCGCCGGTCCGGCCGAGGAAGGCGCTGACCGCTATCCCCAGGCCCAGCACCGCGAGCGCGCAGGCCAGACCCGTCTGCAGGCTGGTGCCGAGCGGATGGCCGTCCCAGGTGCGGCTCGTGCCCAGGGCTCCCGCGAGCAGGGCCAGCAGGAAGACCCAGCCTCCGATCCAGCGCGGGCCACGCGGCTGGGGCGGCAGGGGGCGCTGAACCGGTGTGTCCTCGCGGCCGCCGGACCGGGGGGTGCCGGGCCGGGTGCCGAGGCTGATGTTGACGGCCGCCGCGACGTCCAGGTCGTGGGTGTCGCGAGGGCCCCACAGATAGCCCGTGCCGCCGATGTGGGTGCCGTCCTTGACGATCGGGTCGCGCCACCAGGAGGGCGTGGTGAGGAGCACCGGCGGCGCCTGGGGCTCCGGCGGGGCGTCGGCCGCGGCCTGCGCGGCCAGGGGGTCGGGGCTGGGGGCGCCGCGCTGGCGCGACCAGTAGCCGGCGCCCGCGAGGAGGAGGGAGAGGACGACGGCGAAGGTCAGCACCCCGCCGTTGTTCAGCATGCTCAGGAACACCCCGCAGCCGACCAGCGCGAACAGCACGGCCGCCAGGGCCTGGCCGTCGACGCGGCCGGTGAGCAGCTTGCGGACCTCGTTCTCCTCGTCGTCGTACGGGACGAAGAGCCAGGTGAAGCCGTAGAAGAGGAGGCCGATGCCGCCGGTGGCGGAGAGCACGGCGAGGGTGATGCGGAAGATCACCGGGTCCATGTCGCACTGCCGCCCGAGTCCGGCGCAGACGCCGGCCAGGGTCTTGTGGCGGCGGTCGCGACGGAAGGCGTGCGGGGGCCCGGCCGGGACGGCGCCGTCGCCGGGGGCGGCCGCACCGGGTGCTCCTCCCTGCCCTCCCGCGTCCGCGGCGGTCGGGTCCGCTGCTCCTCCCCCCTCTCCCGCGTCCGCGCGCCCGGGGGCGGAGCCCGCGGCGGGTGCGGCATCCTGCGGCCCGGCGCCCGGAGTGGGGCGTGGGCCGGAGCCGGGTCCCGGACCCGTCGCGGCGTGCTCGTGATCGGTCATGGGTCCATGGTGACGGGCGCGGCGCCCCGGCGGGAGTCGGAACGACCCTGGCCGGACCCTGATATCGGCCCTGAGAGATCGCTCGGGAAGTGTTCGACGGCCGGTCCGCGGAGATCAGGGGAGCTCTAGGGGACGACCCTGATGCTCCGGCCTCCCGCACATGTGACCATCAATGGCATGTCGGAAGCCGCAGCAGCGCCACTCGCCGAACCGCGGCCGCCGCGCAAGCTCTACCGCAGCAGTGACGGACGCTGGCTCGGAGGCGTGGCGCGGGGCCTCGCCGGGCATCTCGGGCTGCCCGTGATCTGGGTCCGGCTGGTCTTCGTCGGCCTGTTCATGGCGGACGGCCTCGGCGCGCTGCTGTACGCCGCGTTCTGGTTCTTCGTCCCGCTCGGCGTGGGCGGCGTCGAGGCACAGAAGCCGCCCTCGCCCCTGACCGAGACCTCCTCCGACGGCCGCCGCAGACTCGTCGCGCGCAGACCCGACAAGGGCCAGATCGTGGCCCTGCTCCTCATGGTCGTGGTGGCCATGGTCTTCGTCGGCAATGTGAACCTCAGCGGTGGAGCCCGGGCGTACCTCTGGCCGATGGTGTTCGTCGGCGCGGGTGTCGCCCTGGTCTGGCGGCAGGCGGACAACGCCCGCCGGGCCCGCTGGGCCGAGGTCGGCCGCCGCCGGCGCACGGTCACGCTGCTGCGCTCGGTGGGCGGTGTGCTGCTGGTGACGGCCGGTGTCTCCGGCATCTTCGTCCTGCAAGGGTCCGCGGCCCACCTCGGATCGGTGCTGCAGGCGGCCCTCGCGGTCCTCGTCGGGATAACGCTGCTCGCCGGGCCGTATCTGGTCCGCATGACGCAGGACCTCTCCGAGGAGCGGCTGATGCGCATCCGTGCCCAGGAGCGCGCGGAGGTCGCCGCCCATGTGCACGACTCGGTGCTGCACACCCTCACGCTGATACAGCGCAACGCGGAGAACGCCGGCGAGGTGCGCCGCCTGGCCCGTGCCCAGGAGCGCGACCTGCGCACCTGGCTCTACAAGCCCGAGGGCACCGGCAAGGACGAGGCCGACGAGCCCACCACCCTCGCCGACGCCGTCCGGCGCAACGCGGCCGAGGTGGAGGACAAGCACGGCGTGCCCATCGAGGTCGTGGTCGTCGGCGACTGCCCGCTCGACGAGAGGATCTCCGCACAGATGCAGGCCGCGCGGGAAGCAATGGTGAACGCGGCCAAGTACGGTGGCGAGGGCGGCGCCGTGCAGGTCTTCGCCGAGGTCGAGGGGAAGACGGTCTTCGTGTCCGTCCGGGACCGCGGCCCCGGCTTCGACCTGGGCTCGATACCCGCCGACCGGATGGGTGTCAGAGAATCGATCATCGGCCGCATGGAGCGCAACGGCGGCACAGCGCGGCTGCGCGCGGTGCCGGACGGCGGCACGGAGGTCGAGCTGGAGATGGAGAGGGCGGAGAAGACGTCATGAGTGACCCGACCGAGACGGACGGTACGGCGGGATCGGCGGAGGCGGCCGGACCCGCGGAGTCGGGCGGGGGCACCGGGCGTCATGTGCGCGTGGTCCTCGTGGACGACCACCGCATGTTCCGCACGGGCGTGCAGGCCGAGATCGGACAGACCGAGCAGACCGGAGTCGAGGTCGTCGGCGAGGCCGCGGACGTCGACCAGGCCGTCACGGTCATCACCGCGACCCGGCCCGAGGTGGTCCTCCTCGACGTCCATCTGCCGGGCGGGGGCGGCGTGGAAGTGCTGCGCCGCTGCGCCCCGTTGATGGGCGACACCGAGCAGCCGGTCCGCTTCCTCGCGCTGTCCGTGTCGGACGCGGCGGAGGACGTGATCGGCGTGATCCGCGGCGGTGCCCGCGGGTACGTCACCAAGACGATCACGGGCACGGATCTGGTGAACTCCGTGTTCCGTGTGCAGGAGGGCGACGCGGTCTTCTCCCCGCGCCTCGCCGGGTTCGTCCTGGACGCCTTCGCCTCGACGGACGCGCCGCCGGTCGACGAGGACCTGGACCGCCTGACCCAGCGCGAGCGTGAGGTGCTGCGGCTCATCGCGCGGGGCTACGCGTACAAGGAGATCGCCAAGCAGCTGTACATCTCCGTGAAGACGGTCGAATCGCACGTCTCGGCGGTGCTGCGCAAGCTCCAGCTGTCCAACCGCCACGAGCTGACGCGCTGGGCGACGGCGCGGCGGCTGGTCTGACGCCGGCGCTCACACCACCCGGGTCGCCCCCGCGAACGGCATCTCGTCCAGCGGGGCGACACGCACCGGCGCGGAGGGGTTCGGCGCGTGGATCATCCGCCCGTTGCCGACGTAGATGCCGACATGGCTGATGCCGGCGTAGAAGAAGACCAGGTCGCCGGGGAGGAGTTCGGAGCGGGAGACGCGGCGGCCGGCGGCGATCTGGGAGTAGGTCGTGCGGGGCAGGGAGACGCCCGCGGCGCGGTAGGCGGCCTG
Organism: Streptomyces sp. NPDC007929; assembly: GCF_042959065.1. Lineage (NCBI taxonomy): Bacteria > Bacillati > Actinomycetota > Actinomycetes > Kitasatosporales > Streptomycetaceae > Streptomyces > Streptomyces sp. NPDC007929. The sequence continues at coordinate 401,972 of NZ_JBIBKD010000003.1, forward strand.
GACGAGGCCCGAGCAGTCGAAGGCGTTCGGGCCGGTGGCGCCCCAGACGTAGGGGCTGCCGAGCTTCTGGTAGGCGTAGGAGACGGCCGCTGCGGCGCGGGAGTTGGGTGCCTGGGCCGTGGCGGAGCCGGGGGCGGCGAGGGTGTCCCGGGCTCCCGTCGCGCGGGAGGCGCGGTCGGGCGATGCGCCCAGCAGGGAACGTTCCTGCACACCGAGCCGGGACAGCAGCTGCCGTGCCGAGCCCAGCTTGCCGGTGATCGTCTTCTTGTGCCGTTTCAGCTCCGATTGCCGTGACTTCAGCGAGGTCAGCTCGATGTGGGCGGCCCCGCGCAGCTGCTCGATCTCCCGCAGCCGCTTGCGCACACCGGTGACGGCGGCGTTCTGCCGGTTGCCCGCCCGCTCCACGAACTCGGCGTTGTCCAGATACCGGTCGGGATCGTCGGACAGGGCGAGCTGTACCGCGGGGTCGAGGCCCCCGGCGCGGTACTGCGCGGCGGCGACGGAGCCGAGGGCGTCGCGGTCGGAGTTGAGCCGCTCCTGCTTGCGGGCCGCCTGGTCCTGGAGGTCCTTCAGCCGCTGAGCGGCTGCCTCGGCCTTCTCCTTCGCGCCGTTGTACTTCTCGGTGGCGACCTCCGCCTCCTGGTAGAGCGCGTCGACCTTCGCCTTGACCTGGGCGGGGCTGAGCTGTGGTTCGGCGTGTCCGGTGCCGTCGAACCCCGTCGCCGTCGCCGCGCCCGCGAGGGCGATCGTGGCGGCCGTACGGGCCTTGCCGCCACCCGTCGAGCGCTGCCGGGGCTTGCGATGCGCTGCCACCTGGAGGCCACGTCCTTTCCTCGACCGCCGGGGGGGGGTGCGTGCGGTCGCCGGGGGAGCGGTCGGGCGGCCTGCGCATCCGGCGACGGCCCGCACAGGGGGAGCGGATCGCCGCCGGACTTTTCGGCGGTGGTGTCCGACTGCCGCCCCTGGCCCGGGCGGCGGTGGGGAGCCGGGCACCTGGTGGAGGACGCTAAGCGGCGCCGTGCCGGGCCGGGGGCTGGTGTGCGGAAGTGACGTGAGAGGACCGGTGGTGACCGTATGCGACCGTGACCCCGTCTACTTCACTCAGCGTGATGACCGATGTGCCGGATTCTGAGCAAGTGACCGTGATCGGGTGCTATGGGGCGCATTTATGCATCAGTGGCCCGGTGTCGGACGCCCCTGAGGCCCTCATTAGGCTCCGGCCTCATGGACGTACTCATCCACCTCTTCGTCGGCCTCCACATCATCGGTATCGCCTCGCTTCTGGGCGGCTTCCTCACCCAGATGAAGTCGATGGGTGAGGGTACCGCCCGTTTCACCCCCGCGATGCTGCACGGCGCGTTCACGATGCTGGTCACCGGGGTGATCCTGGTCGGCCTCAACCAGGCGGACGACCAGTCCGTGAACAACGTCAAGATCGGCATCAAGCTGGCCCTGCTGATCGTGATCCTCGGCCTGGTCTACGTGAAGCGGGACGAAGAGAAGGTGGACAAGGGCCTCTTCGGCCTGGTGGGTCTGCTGACCACGGCGAACATCTTCATCGCCGTGCTCTGGACCTGACCCGGGAGCTCCGGGCGCCGGTCCGGGCGGCCGCGAGGGCCCAGGCGGTGCACCCGAGCCAGGCGGCCACCGCGATCCACAGCAGCACCTCCCCGCCGGCGTCGAGCCAGGCGGCGTCGAACGCGGCGGCGACCGCCAGGGTGGCCGCCGCCGTCACCACCGCGGCGAACACGGTCGCCCAGCGCCGCACGTCGTAGTGGTGCCGGGGCCAGAACAGTTCGGCCAGCAGCAGGGCGACGCAGGCGATCAGCGCGAGCACGAGCAGCGTGACGGTCGTCGTGCGCAGGGCGCTGGTGTTCTCCTCGTTCCACAGGTACAGGCGGGAACTGTCGGCGCTGAGGAGTCTCGCCCCGGCCATCGAGGAGAGGGCGAGGGCGCCTGCCGCGAGCCAGTGGTCTCCGCGCCCCTCCTCCACCTGCCGGGGCTGGAAGCGGAACAGGGCGAAGCAGTAGAGGGCGAGGCCCAGCCAGAAGAGCACCAGGGCCGCGTGGGCGAGCCAGGCCACCGCATCCGCGGCGGCGAGCGTCGCGCCGAGCACGGCGAGGCCCTCCGTCGCCACACAGCGCAGGAACACCGTGCCGCGCCGCCCCTGGGCCTCCGCGGCGAGCAGCACCGCCCAGAGCACCATGGCGAGGGCCAGCAGAGCCTCGGCGACGGGCTGCCGGCCGGCCGCGGAGAAGCCGGTGCCGAGGACGGCGGTCGCCGCCACGGTGGTGAGCGCGGCCGGCGTCTCCGCCTGCCACACGCCGCGCCGCCGCTGGGCGAGGCCCGCGACCGCCACCAGCCAGCTCGCGCAGGCCAGGCCCAGGGCGATGCGGGCCAGGGCCGCGTGCCCCGCCGAGTCGAGACCGACCGACACGATGCCGGTCGCCAGCGCATACGTCGACCACCAGGTGGCAAACGGGGAGGGACCGGGCATAACGCCGATGCTAGAGAGCGCCACCCGGGTTGGGAGAGGGGCACGCGCGCGTGCCCCTCAAAAACGTGCCGGGACTGCTCAGGCCGGGCGCACCACGCTGTGGATCGCGGACTCGCCGTCGTAGTAGATCGACTCCTCGCGCACGTACGTGCCGGGCTTCGGGGCGTGGATCATCATGCCGTTGCCGATGTAGATCCCGACGTGGGTGACGTCGTCGTAGAAGAACACCAGGTCGCCCGGCTGGGCCTGGGAGAGCGGGACCGTGGTGCCGGCGTTCACCTGGTCGTAGGTGGTGCGCGGCAGGGTGACGCCCGCGGCCTTCCAGGCGGCCTGGGTGAGGCCGGAGCAGTCGTAGGAGCCGGGTCCGACCGCGCCCCACACATACGGCTTGCCGATCTGGGCGCGGGCGAAGGCGAGCGCCTTCTCGGCCTTGGTGGCGTACGAGGAGTCGGCCGGTGCCGTGGAAGAGGACGAGCCGGAATCCGACGAGCCCGAACCCGTCCCCGAGGAGGAGGACCCGCTGTCCTGCCGCTGTGCCGCCTCTTCCTGGGCCTTCTGCCGCGCGGCCTGCTCCCGGGCCAGCTCGTCGGCCTTGCGGGCGGCCTCCGCCCGCTTCTCCTTCTCGATCGCCGCGAGCCGGGCCTTCTCCTCGGCGGTCAGCTTCGACATCAGCTCGCGTGCGTCGGCGAGCTTGCGCTGGACGGTGGCCTTGGCGGTCTTCAGGCCGTCCTGCGATTCGGTGAGCGTCTGGAGGCTCTCGGTGGCCTCCCGGCGCTTCTTCATCGTCTCGGACTGCTGCGTGACGTAGTCGTCGACCGCGTCCTTCTGACGGCCGGTCATCCGGTCCATCAGCTGGGTCTGGTCGAAGTAGTCCTGAGGGGTGTCCGCGAGCAGGAACGTCGCGGTGTCCGGGGCGGCGGCGCCGGTGCGGTACTGGGCGGAGGCGAAGGAACCCAGCTCCTCGCGCGCCTCGTTGAGCTTCTGGGTGCGCTGGGCGACGTCGTCGAGGAGGGTGTCGACGCGCTTGCGCTGCTTCGCGGTCTTCTCCTTGGCCGCGTTGTACTTGTCGGTCGCCGACTCGGCCTGGCGGTACAGGTCGTCGACCTTCTTCTCGACTTCCTCCAGGCTGGGCTTGTCGTCGGCCGCGGGGGCGGCGTTGGCCGACTGGGACAGCAGGGCCACGGAGGTGAGAGCCGCCGTCGCGAGGGCGGGGGTCCGTATGCCTGCCACGCGCGTGCCCGTAGGACGCGACTTGCGGTGCGACGCCAAGGGAGGCGACTCCTTCCACGTTCCGCCTACCGAGTTAGCTGTCGGGTTCGGGCGGGTGGTTCGGAAGGTTTGCCCTACGGCCGTCTCCGGACAGGGAGTCGGGCCGATTCACCCCAGGTTCACGGTTGGGTCCCCGGCTCCGGCTGCCGCTGCGGCGTGCCGGACTCGGCGGAGGCCGCGCGGCCCGGCGACGTTCGCCGGTGGGGGTCATGCGGCCTGGTCGCACCGTAGCCAACTCGTGTGGCCCCTGTGAAGGTTGATGGGTGATATGCCCGATACATTTTCGTGACCTTACTCATGAGCGTCGCCGAGAGTGAGCGATCGAGGGCGATTGGTTGTGAGTCGTCCGCAATTGAGGGGGGTGTGGCAGGGCGTGATCGCACGGTCATGGAGGGCGACAATGCGCCGCCGGTCCGGCCCGTCAGGGGCCCGGCGCGGCCCGATGTTCTCGGGGCGGCGGCGGGCTGTCAGTGGGGCGCCCTAGACTCGGAGAGCGATGAGCAGCCTCTTTGACGACAACTTCCTGGCGAGCCTCCAGGCCCAGCGGGGCCCGGCCGACGAGCCCCCGCCGCCACCCGAGGACGATCACGTACCGGAGCCGGTTCCGGACGATCTGTTCGGCGGGAAGTTCGACGCGCCCCCGGACCGATGGGGGTCCCCCCGCTCGAGCGGAGCCGAGAGTGGGGGAGGCTACTACCGCGACGGCGCCCCCCGCCCGGTGATCGACTCCGCCGCGCTGCTGGAAGGGCTGAACGACAACCAGCGCGCCGCCGTCGTCCACTCCGGCTCCCCGCTGCTCATCGTGGCCGGAGCCGGGTCCGGCAAGACCCGTGTGCTCACCCACCGCATCGCGCACCTGCTCGCCGAGCGGGACGTGCACCCGGGCCAGATCCTCGCGATCACCTTCACCAACAAGGCCGCCGGCGAGATGAAGGAGCGCGTCGAGCAGCTCGTCGGCCCGCGCGCCAACGCCATGTGGGTCATGACGTTCCACAGCGCGTGCGTGCGCATCCTGCGCCGGGAGAGCAAGAAGCTCGGCTTCACCTCCTCCTTCTCGATCTACGACGCCGCCGACTCCAAGCGCCTGATGGCCCTGGTCTGCCGCGACCTGGACCTCGACCCCAAGCGCTTCCCGCCCAAGTCCTTCAGCGCCAAGATCAGCAACCTGAAGAACGAGCTGATCGACGAGGAGGACTTCGCCGCCCAGGCCGCCGACGGCTTCGAGAAGACCCTCGCCCAGGCCTACGTCATGTACCAGTCACGGCTGCGCGAGGCCAACGCCCTCGACTTCGACGACCTGATCATGACGACGGTCAATCTGCTGCGCGCCTTCCCGGACGTCGCCGAGCACTACCGCCGCCGCTTCCGGCACGTCCTGGTCGACGAGTACCAGGACACCAACCACGCCCAGTACGCCCTGGTGCGCGAGCTGGTCGGCACCCCCTCGGAGCACCCCGTCGACGTGCCGCCCGAGGCCGAGGTCCCGCCCGCCGAGCTGTGCGTGGTGGGCGACGCCGACCAGTCGATCTACGCCTTCCGCGGCGCGACCATCCGCAACATCCTCCAGTTCGAGGAGGACTACCCGGACGCCACCACGATCCTGCTCGAGCAGAACTACCGCTCCACGCAGACCATCCTCAGCGCCGCCAACGCCGTCATCGAGCGCAACGAGTCCCGCCGCCCCAAGAACCTGTGGACCAACGCGGGCTCCGGCGCGCAGATCACCGGCTACGTCGCCGACACCGAGCACGACGAGGCGCAGTTCGTCGCCGACGAGATAGACCGCCTCACCGACGCGGGCGAGGCGAAGGCCGGCGACGTCGCCGTCTTCTACCGCACCAACGCCCAGTCCCGTGTCTTCGAAGAGATCTTCATCCGCGTCGGCCTGCCCTACAAGGTCGTCGGTGGCGTCCGCTTCTACGAGCGCAAGGAGGTCCGGGACGTCCTGGCCTACCTGCGCGTGCTCGCCAACCCGGAGGACTCGGTGCCGCTGCGCCGGATCCTCAACGTCCCCAAGCGGGGCATCGGCGACCGCGCCGAGGCGATGATCGACGCCCTGTCCCAGCGCGAGAAGATCAGCTTCCCGCAGGCGCTCAAGCGCGTCGACGAGGCGTACGGCATGGCCGCCCGCTCCACCAACGCCGTCAAGAGGTTCAACACGCTGATGGAGGACCTCCGCACCATCGTCGAGTCCGGCGCCGGACCGGCCACGGTGCTGGAGGCCGTCCTGGAGCGCACCGGCTACCTCGCCGAGCTCCAGGCCTCCACCGACCCGCAGGACGAGACCCGGATCGAGAACCTCCAGGAACTCGCTGCCGTCGCCATGGAGTTCGAACAGGAGCGCGGTGAGGACGAGCAGGGCACCCTGTCCGACTTCCTCGAACAGGTCGCGCTGGTCGCCGACTCCGACCAGATCCCCGACGAGGAGGACGGCGACGGCGTCATCACCCTGATGACCCTGCACACCGCCAAGGGCCTGGAGTTCCCGGTCGTCTTCCTCACCGGCATGGAGGACGGCGTGTTCCCGCACATGCGCGCCCTCGGCCAGACCAAGGAACTGGAGGAGGAGCGGCGCCTGGCCTACGTCGGCATCACCCGCGCGCGCGAGCGGCTCTACCTGACCCGGTCCACCCTGCGCAGCGCATGGGGTCAGCCCTCCTACAACCCGCCCTCGCGGTTCCTGGAGGAGATCCCGCCGGCCCACGTGGAGTGGAAGCGGACGGGAGCGACCGCGCCCGCGGCCTCCGGGCCGGTCTCGGCGGTGGCGGCCTCGCTGTCGTCGTCCCGCTCGCGCTCGTCGGCGTCGGGCGCCTCCGGTTTCGCCACGCGCCGCACCTCGGAGAAGCCCGTGGTGTCACTGGCGGTCGGGGACCGCGTCACACACGACCAGTTCGGGCTCGGGACCGTCGTCGGAGTCAAGGGCACGGGCGGCAACGCCGAGGCGACGATCGACTTCGGCGACACCAAGCCCAAGCGGCTGCTGCTGCGGTACGCGCCGGTGGAGAAGCTGTAGCGCCCTGACCTGAGGACGCGCCGATGCGCCCCTGTCCGCTCGACGGGCGGGGGCCGCCGGGACGTTACGTCTCGGCGGACGGGAGCTGTCGGGACTCTACGTCTCGTAGGGCCGGGGTGCTGCCGGGACTCTACGTCTCGTAGGGCCGGGGGGCTGTCGGACGTTACGCCGGGTCGATGCCGTGGCTGCGCAGCCACGGGAGCGGGTCGATCGCCGAGCCGCCGCCCGGACGCACCTCGAAGTGCAGGTGCGGGCCGGTGGAGTTGCCGGAGTTGCCGGAGCGCGCGATCGGATCGCCGGCCTTCACGGTCGTACCCGAGGGGACCGTGTACGTGGAGAGGTGGCAGTACCACGTCTCCGTGCCGTCCTTCGCCGTCACGATCATCATGTTGCCGTACGCGCTGTTCCACTGTGTGCGGACGGTGCCGTCGGTCGCGGCCATCACGGTCGTGCCGTACGAGACGGGGAAGTCGATGCCGGTGTGCAGGGACATCCAGTTGATGCCGGACTGGCCGTAGTAGGCGCTGAGTCCGTGCCGGGCGACCGGCAGGGCGAACTTGGGGCGCAGGCGCTCCTTGCGCGCCGCCTCCTCGGCCGCCCGCTTCTTCTCGGCCGCCTGCTGTGCCTTGAGGTCGATGCGCTCCTGCGTACGGCTGGCCCGGTCGGCGAAGTCGTCGGCGCCTGCGGACAGGCTCTGCAACTGCGTGTCCAGCTTGTTGTTGGCGGCGGCCGGTTTGACCGGCTGCGCGTCCGCGGCGGTCGTCCGAGCCTCAGCGGCACTGTCGTCGGTGAACGTGCCGACGGAGGCGGCGGCGATCCCGGCGACACCCATCACACACGCCGAGGGCACCGCGATGGTCATCAGCGCCGAGCGCTTGGGGGGCGTACGGCGGCGGGAGCGGGAGCCGCCGGCGCGCGAGGCCGCCCGGGAGGACGGGGCCGCGGTGGCGTCCTCCTGGCCGTCCAGCAGCGGGGCGACGACGGGCAGTTCGCCGGTGGCGGCCGGCTCGGCACCGTCCGTGACGGGGTCGGGGTACTCGGCCCCGGCGGACTCGCCGTATGCGACCTGGTCGAAGGTCGCGGTCTCGAGCTGGTCGAACGGCGTGGGCTCGTGCTGCTCGAAGGTTTCGGCAGGGTGGTCGTACGCGTCGGGGGCCTGTGCGGCGGTGCCGTCGGAGTTCCACTGCGTCGCGTCGTAGGCGCCCGTGTCGAAGGCCTGCGTGCCCCACTCCCATTGCTGGGTGTGGTCGGCGGCATTGCCGGCCTGGTCGGGCTGGAGCCAGGCGGCCGCGTCCCACTGCCCGGTGGCGTCGGGGGGCGGGGCCTGGGAAGGGATGGCCGACATCGGCTGCTGCCCGGCCGTCCAGGTCGTCGTGTCGTAGACACCGGTGTCGTAGGCGGCGTGGTGCTGTGCCGCGTAGGCGTCGTAGTGCACGTTCTCGTGCGCGCCGGTGGGCCAGTGGCCGGTGTCGTAGCTGCCCGTGTCCTGGCCGCTGCCCGGCATGTCACCGAAGAGGGGGTCGGTCGCGAAGCTCGCGGTGGCATGCCCGGTGGCGTCGAAACCGGCGCCGTGGGTACCGGTGGTGGGGGCACCGGTGGCGTCAAAACCGGTGGCGGCGTAGTCGCCGTACGTGGTGAAGTCGCCGTACTGGGCTTCCTGGGTGCCGTACGGCGCGTAGGGCGCGGAGGCGGCGTCGGAAGCCGGAGCCGGGGTCATGGTCCCCGACGGGTGACGGTCGTTCACCAACTTCTCTTTCGCCTCGACAACAGGGGCTGCCAGAGCAGTGCGGCGACTGTACCCGGCGGTACGCGGGCACGACAATCTTCGGCAGGTTTCGCGCGCGCAGGAAACGGGCATTCGGCCGTGTTTTGGCGGACGGCGGGCACGGGTTTGGTTCTGTGTTCGAAGTTTGTTCGAGCTTGATCGGTGCTGTGCTGCCGAGTGATCGCTGTATGACGAGTCTCAGGCGACGGTCAGACCGACGGTGTGTTCGGTGGACGGTTCACCCGGCCGGGCCGTGTCGAGGACCTGCCGTATGCCGTTGGCGACCGCGGGGTGCACGGGCAGGGCGAGATGACCGATGCCGGTCACGCGCACGTTCTGCGCCATCAGGTCGGGATGGTCAATACGGGCCGTCTCCGGCGGTTCCATCACATGGTCCAGGTCGCTCCAGAAGCCGACGAAGTGCGTACGGCAGTCAGGGGCGGGCAGCGTGAGCTCCTCGAGCACCGGTGAGCCGGGGCGCATCTGGCGCACGATGGGGTGCGCGTTCGCCACGGGCATCACTCGGGTCCCCGTGTGCGGCGTGCCGAGCGTGACAAGGGTCCGCACGCGTGCGTCGCCGCCGAGCCGCTGCACGTAGTAACGCGCGATCAGGCCGCCGAGACTGTGCCCGACCACATCGATCTGCCCGGCCCCCGTGCGCTCGCAGATCTCCTCGATACGGCGGCCCAGCAGCTCGGCGGCGGCGCGTATGTCGCTGGTCAGCGGCGAGTAGTTGAGGGTCTCGATCTGCTGCCTGCCGTGCTGGGCGAGGCTGCGGCGCAGCAGGACGAAGACCGAGCGGTTGTCGATGAAGCCGTGCAGCAGCAGGACCGGAGGCTTGGCCTGTGTGGGCAGTTGGGCGGCGCCGTCCGCGGGCAGGGCCGGGACGGGGGTGCGCCGCTCCTGGGTGATGCCGGACGGATAGAGGAGGAGATGTCCGGCCAGGATCGCGATCTCCAGGGCGGTGGCCTTCAGGAGGGCCAGGGAGAGTCCTGTGAGCCTGCCTGGCAGCAGGCGCTCGCAGAACGGAAGAAAGGGCAGAGCCGCCCTGGTGACCTTCATGGCCGACCTCCTGTCGGCACGCGGGAGGACGACTCCGCCCCCGTTGTGCTCTCGTGGGAAGCAGCTGCGAAGACGGCCGGGCGATGACCGCGACGGCGGCGTGAGCCGCGTGAGAGCCCTGCGACGTGAGCCGCGTGAACCCGGTGAGCCGCGAGGGCAGAGCGCGGCGTGTGGCGTGTGTGACGCCGGTGGTGCGACGGGGGTCCCCGATCGGTGGGGTGACGAGGTTCCCCGTCGGCGCGCCGTGTCTGCCCCGCGTGCGGTTCGAGTGGTGCGGGTGGTGCGTCGTGTGCGTCGTGTCTCGGTGGTGCGGGTGGTGCGGGTGGTGCGGGTCGTGCGGGTGGTGCCTGCGGTGCGTGCGATGCCAGTGGTCCGTGCGGTGCGTGCCCTGTGTGTCTTCGCTGAGGTGTCGTGGCGCCGTGGTGCGTGGTGGATGCGGCGGCACGGCGACCTCGGTGCAGCTCCCCTTGCGCTTGTCCCATCGTGTGATTTCCCCCTCGCTATCCACCGCGAAACTGCCGGTTGCGGGATCCTGGAGATAACGTTCGTTCACTTGCCGCCCGGATGGTTCGGGGCGGGGTGTCCGTACGGTGCGGCGTGTACGGCGTGCCCGAAGTGTGCGGTACTTGTCGGTACGGATGGATGTAGTCGCTTCATGGAGGCAGTGATGGGTGTGGCAGCCGGTCCGATCCGCGTGGTGGTGGCCAAGCCGGGGCTCGACGGCCACGATCGCGGGGCCAAGGTGATCGCGCGGGCCCTGCGCGACGCCGGTATGGAGGTCATCTACACCGGCCTCCACCAGACTCCCGAGCAGATCGTCGACACGGCGATCCAGGAGGACGCCGACGCGATCGGGCTGTCCATCCTCTCCGGGGCGCACAACACCCTCTTCGCGGCGGTGATCGAACTGCTCAAGGAGCGGGACGCGGAGGACATCCTGGTCTTCGGCGGCGGCATCATCCCCGAGGCGGACATCCCCCTGCTGAAGGAGAAGGGCGTCGCGGAGATCTTCACCCCGGGCGCGACGACGGCGTCGATCGTGGACTGGGTCAGGACCAACGCCCGCCAGCCCGCGCAGGCGTAGAGGTCCGGGCAGGTCCGGGACTCCGCGCGGGCGTGATCTCCGGGCAGGCGGCCCTTGGCCGGTCTGTCCGGTTCGCTGGGATGCGGCGACTGTCTCTCGCGACCCCGCCCAGCGCGCCGGCATGCTCCGGCCCAGGCCGGAGAGCCGGGCGGCGAGACGCGGCGCGCTTCGCCGAAGCCGCGGTCGGGGGTCAGGGGCCGCCCAGTTCCTCCGTCATCGCCGCGCGCAGCCGCAGGGTCGTGACCAGACGCTGGAAGGCTTCCGCCCAGTAGCCGCCGGCACCCGGGGACGCGTTCTCCGGATCGTCGGGCACGGCCAGCAGTGCGTCGAGCCGGGCGGCCTCGGACGGATCGAGGCAGCGCTCGGCCAGACCCATCACTCCGCTGAAACTCCATGGATAACTCCCCGCGTCCCGAGCGATGTTGAGCGCGTCCACCACCGCCCGGCCGAGCGGTGTCGCCCACGGCACCGCACACACCCCGAGCAACTGGAAGGCTTCGGACAACCCGTGCGCGGCTATGAAGCCGGCCACCCACTCGGCCCGTTCGGCGGCGCCCAGCGTGCCGAGCAGCTTGGCGCGTTCGGCCAGGGACACCGCACCCGGACCACCCGCGTCCGGCGCCGACGGCTCGCCGAGCAGCGCCCGTGACCACGCGGCGTCCCGCTGTCGCACCGCCGCCCGGCACCATGCCGCGTGCAGTTCGCCCTGCCAGTCGTCCGCCACCGGCAGTGCCACGATCTCCCGGGGAGTGCGCCCGCCGAGCCGTTTCGACCAGGTCGCGAGCGGTGCCGCCTCCACCAGCTGACCGAGCCACCAGGACCGTTCGCCACGCCCCGCGGGGGCCTTCGCCACGACGCCGTCGCGCTCCATGCCCGGGTCGCACTCGTGCGGAGCCTCGACGGCGATCGTCGGAGCGCTCTTCGCGGCTGAGGCCGCTTCCGCGTCCTCGGCGCCGGTCCCTCCCGGTGGTGCGCTCCGCATGTGGTCGATGGCCACACACGCCTCCGCCCTGACCGCCATCCGCGCGGCCAACGCCGAACCGGGCAGCGCGGACAGCAGTTCCGCCGCCGTCGCGCGGACGTTGCGGCTGCGGTCGGCCAGGGCCTGCTCCAGGAACGGCTCGTCGTCCGGACCAAGACCGGCGCGCAGGGAGTCGAGGAACATCAGCCGGTCCTCGGCCCGTTCCGTCGCCCAGGTCGTCGCGAGCAGGTCGCGTGCGGCGGAGGGTTCGCGCGAGCGCAGGGCGGACAGCAGGGCGACTCGTTCGGCGAACAGGCCCTCCTGCCACAGCCGCTGGACCTTCTCGTCGTCCTCCGGGTGCGGCAGGGCCGCTCCACCGCCCGGGGTCGCGCGCAGGGCGAACCGCCAGTCCGGGTTCAGCCGGGCCAGCCACAGGGCACGAGGCCCCGCGAACTCCAGTGCCGCCGACCGCAGATCGGTACGGGCCCGGGCCGCGTCGAGCAACGCCGGGAGCGCCTGCGGAGGCGGTGCGAACCCACGGGCGTTCGCCACCGCGAGCCACTGCGGCAGCAGTTCCGTCAGATCGGGAGCGGCACCGCGACGGCCGCCGCCGGACGGTCCGGGCCGGTCGGCCAGCAGCATCGCGAGTCTGCGGGCGGCCGCCGGGGGCAGGGCTGGACGCGGGTCCTCCGGGGCGGTCTTGAGGCGCTCGGCCGCCCGCGCCGGACGCCGGCCGGCCCGTCGTCGTACGGTCTCCACGGCTGCCGTGTCCAGCAGGGCCGTGGGTGCGTCCGGGCCCGGCGCGGCGCCCGGCGGCGTGCGCCGGTCGGTGCCCAGCAGCGCGGTGGTGACGAGCCCCTCCCAGACGTCCGCGCCGGGCGCGTCCACAGGAGCGGAGGTCCTGGCCATGAGATTCCTTTCCGCGGGACATCCGGTGGGTGAAGGCTCGCCCTCACCGGTTGGCCCGTGCTGCCTGAGGGATTCGTGGGTCGGTGGGACGGGTTGGGTCGGTCGCTGTGATGCCCGCCGGATCGGTCGTCGTGATGCCCGTCGGACCGGTCGATGTGCGGTGAGGGGGCGTGCAGTCGGCTCGGCCCAGCGTGCCCGCGTCGCCCGGTGCTCAGCACAGCCCGACCGCGTCACCCCGCGCTCAGCTCAGCGCGACCGCGTCACCCGGGCCGTCGGGCCAGGCGGTCAGCGGGGTGAAGCCCTGGTGGCCGTACTCGCCGAAGACCCTGACCGGGGCGCCGCCCGACAGGGCGACGAGCCGCCACAGACCCGGCCGGGAGCGCGCGGCGGGAGTGAGGGGCAACGCCGTGTCCTCGTCGGCGTCCGCCAGTTGCCAGGAGTCGCCGTCCGGGGCCGGAACGACTCGGTCCAGCGTCACCGGGACGGAGTCCAGCCACGGATCGTCGCGCAGGGCGTCGCCGTAACGGGCCGCCGCCTGCGACGTGGACGTCCCCGGTGGGCGTATCGCCGCCGGCGCGGGCGGGGCGAACTGCTCGCCCAGGGCCACCCGTAGCCGCCCGGCACCCGGATACGCCGACACCTCCGCCTCCAGGGCCAGTCCCACCGGCAGCGCGAGCTCCGGGGCGCGGCCCGCGGCGCCGTAGGAGAGGAGCAGGACGGTGCGGTGCGAGTCGGCGCCGTGCAGCCATATCCGGCGGGTCGTCAGGCGCGGGTCCGTCGTGTCGTACTGGGCGAGGACCAGCCAGCGATCGCGCAGCGGCGGGCCGTCCGCGGCGGCCGGGAGGCCCATGCGGGAGCGGACCGTGGCCGCGAGGCCGTCCGGGAGCCGCTCCCGGCGCAGCCAGCCCTGACAGAGGAGGTGCAGCAACGCGCACTCCTCCAGCAGGCGCACCGGCCAGCCCGCACCCGTGGACGGGATCGCCCCCAACTCCCGCACCCGCGCTGCCAGCCCCTGGGCCTGGGCGTCGACCATGCGGGCCGCCGTCTCCTCCCAGAGGCCGTACCCCGACTGGTCCGCGGTCGCGAGACCGCCGCGCAGCAGATCGGCCAGCCGCTGCTCCAGCTCCACCGCGCCCGACGTGACCCGCTCGGCCCGGCGCTCCGCACGGCGGCGCGCCGCCTCCGGGTCAGCGGAGGCGGACGGCGCACCGGAGGCGTCCCCGGCTTTCTTCTCCGCGCGTCTGCGCCGCCCCGCGGTCCACTCCTCGGCCCACTCCGGCGCCTGCCCCGGCGGCACGGCCGCGTCGTCGGCGGCCCAGAGCAGCAGCAGCCCGAGCGCGTGCTTGCACGGGAACTTGCGGCTCGGGCAACTGCACTTGTACGCGGGGCCGACGGCATCCGCGACGTCCACGACCGTCTGATACGGCTTGCTGCCGCTGCCCTTGCACAGCCCCCACACCGTCCCCTCGTCGGAACTCCCCGCCTCGGACCACGGCCCTGCCGCGCCGAGTTTGCTTCCCGCTTTGCGTGATGCGGCGTCAGGCGCCAGTGCCAGCACCTGGTCCGCCGTCCAGCGCACCCCCAGCTGAGTCATGCCATCGAAGGTAGATCCCACCACTGACAATCAGGCCCGCGAGCGGACCCCGCAGGGAGTTTTCGCAGGTCGGAACGCATTGTCAGTGGTGTGGTGCAACGTTGGTGCCAGATCCGAACCGGCCGAGCTGGAGGGGGACTTTGCCATGACTGTGTCCACTGTGTCCGTGGAGCCGACGTCCGTCGAAGCGGGGGAGACGGCAGCCGCTCAGGCGTTGCGACCGCACGCCGAGGACGCCTTCGCGCAGGAACTCGCCGCGCTCGCCGCCCAGGACGACCGGCCGCGCCCGGCCCGCTGGAAGCTGTCACCGTGGGCCGTAGCGACGTATCTGCTCGGCGGCACACTGCCGGACGGCACCGTGATCAGCCCCAAGTACGTCGGCCCGCGCCGCATCGTCGAGGTCGCCGTCACCACGCTCGCCACCGACCGCGCCCTGCTCCTGCTCGGCGTGCCCGGCACAGCGAAGACGTGGGTGTCCGAGCACCTGGCCGCGGCCGTCAGCGGCGACTCCACGCTGCTGGTGCAGGGCACCGCCGGCACCCCGGAAGAGGCCATCCGCTACGGCTGGAACTACGCACAGCTGCTCGCCCACGGCCCGAGCCGCGACGCCCTCGTGCCGAGCCCCGTCATGCGGGCCATGGCGGAGGGCATGACGGCCCGCGTCGAGGAGCTGACCCGGATCCCGGCCGACGTACAGGACTCGCTCATCACGATCCTGTCGGAGAAGACGCTTCCGATACCGGAGCTAGGCCAGGAGGTGCAGGCGGTCCGCGGGTTCAACCTGATCGCCACGGCCAATGACCGCGACCGCGGGGTCAACGACCTGTCCAGCGCCCTGCGCCGCCGTTTCAACACGGTGGTGCTGCCGCTGCCGGAGAGCCCCGAGGCGGAGGTCGACATCGTCTCGCGGCGCGTCGACCAGATCGGCCGCTCCCTCGACCTGCCGGCCGCACCCGACGGGCTGGCCGAGATCCGCCGGGTCGTCACGGTCTTCCGTGAACTGCGCGACGGGGTCACGACGGACGGCCGGACGAAGCTGAAGTCGCCCAGCGGCACGCTGTCGACGGCCGAGGCCATCTCCGTCGTCACCAACGGGCTCGCCCTCGCCGCTCACTTCGGCGACGGCGTGCTGCGGCCGGGCGATGTCGCCGCGGGCATCCTCGGCGCGGTGGTCCGCGACCCGGCGGCGGACCGGGTCATCTGGCAGGAGTACCTGGAGACGGTGGTCCGCGAGCGGGACGGCTGGAAGGACTTCTACCGCGCCTGCCGCGAGGTGAGCGTGTGAGCGACACGGGGTGGTGGCGTCGGGCGGTGGGGCGGCGGCCAGGGCGGTGTGACGGCGGCGCGAGCGGTGTCACGGCGGCCCTGGGCAGTGGCGGCCCCGGGCGGGTGGGACGGCGATCGGTGACGGGTCCGGTTCGGGACGTACGGGACGGGAGGGGGATGAAGTGACCGGTGTGGAAAGCGCCGTGGGCCGGCGAGCCGGGGCGGGGCCGGTGCTGCTGGGGGTGCGGCATCACGGGCCCGGGTCGGCTCGGGCGGTACGGGCGGCGCTGGAGGAGGTCCGGCCGCGGGTCGTGCTGATCGAAGGGCCGCCCGAGGCAGACGCCCTGATCCCGCTCGCCGCCGACGAGGAGATGCGGCCGCCGGTCGCCCTGCTCGCGCACGCCGTGGACGAGCCCGGCCGCTCGGCGTTCTGGCCACTGGCCGTGTTCTCCCCGGAGTGGGTCGCCCTCCGCTGGGCCCTGGACCATGACGTCCCGGCCCGCTTCATCGACCTGCCGGCCACGCACACACTGGCCTGGGAGAGCCAGGAGGACGAGCAGGCGTTTGAAGGCGAACGTCCGCTGGACGCCGAGAAGGCGGAGGTGGACGAGGACACCGGCCCCGGCCAGGCCGTCCTGCGGATCGATCCGCTGCGCGTGCTCGCCGAGACCGCCGGCTACGACGACCCGGAGCGCTGGTGGGAGGACGTCGTGGAGCACCGGGGCGCGGCGAAGGGCGACGCCCTCGCGCCGTTCACCGCGCTGGAGGAGGCCATGGGCACCCTCCGGGAGAGCTACGGCAGCGGTGGACACGACCGGGACCCGGTGCGGGAGGCCTACATGCGGCTCCAGGTACGCACCGCGCAGCGGGAGTTCGACGACGCGGTGGCCGTGGTCTGCGGGGCCTGGCACGTGCCCGCACTGCGGCGGAAGACCACCGTCGCCGCCGACAAGGCGCTGCTCAAGGGGCTACCCAAGGTCAAGACGGACCTGACCTGGGTGCCGTGGACCCACCGGAGGCTGTCCCGGAGCAGCGGGTACGGGGCCGGCATCGACTCGCCCGGCTGGTACGGGCATCTGTTCAGCGCCCCCGACCGGCCTGTGGAGCGCTGGCTGACCAGGGTGGCGGGGCTGCTGCGTGCGGAGGACCGGATCGTCTCCTCCGCCCACGTCATCGAGGCGGTGCGGCTGGCGGAGACCCTCGCCGCGATGCGCGGCCGTCCGCTGCCCGGCCTGAGCGAGACCACCGACGCGGTGCGGGCCGTGATGTGCGAGGGCTCGGACGTGCCGCTGGAGCTGGTGCGGGACCGGCTGGTCGTGGGGGACGTGCTGGGGGAGGTGCCGCCGTCCGCGCCGGCGGTGCCGTTGCAGCGGGACCTCACCCGGCTGCAACGACGGCTGCGGCTGAAGCCGGACGCGCTGGAGCGGGAGCTGGAACTCGACCTGCGCAAGGACAACGACGCCGCCCGCAGCAGACTGCTGCACCGGCTGCGGCTGCTCGGCATCAAGTGGGGTGAGCCGACGGCTTCCCGGGGCAGCACGGGCACCTTCCGGGAGACGTGGCGACTGCGCTGGGAGCCCGAGCTGTCCGTGCGGATCGCCGAGGCAGGGGTATGGGGCACGACCGTCCTGTCCGCCGCCACCGCCAAGGCCGAGACGGACGCCGTCACCGCGCAGGGCCTCGCCGATGTCACGGCGCTCGCCGAGCACTGCCTCCTGGCCGAACTGCCCGGCGCGCTGCCCACGGTGATGCGGATCCTCGCCGACCGAGCGGCTCTCGACACGGACGTCGGCCATCTCGCCCAGGCGCTCCCGGCCCTGGTCCGCTCCCTGCGCTACGGCGACGTGCGGGGCACGGACACCGGCGCTCTGGCCGAGGTCGCCGCGGGACTGGCCGAGCGGGTCTTCGTCGGACTGCCCCCGGCCTGCGCCGCGCTCGACGCGGACGCCGCCGACGAGATGCGGCGCCATGTCGAGGCGGTGCACCGGGCCGTGGGCCTCCTGGGCGACGCGCCAGCGGCCGGTCACGGCCGGCTGAGAGGGCGCTGGCAGTCCGTGCTGCGGGTGCTGTCCGGGCGGGACACCGTGCCCGGTGTCATCCGGGGGCGGGCCGTGCGGCTCCTGCTCGACGACGGGGAGCTGGCCCACGACGAGGCGGCCCTGCTGATGGGACTCGTCCTGTCACCGGGCACACCGCCGGCGGACGCGGCCGCGTGGATCGAGGGCTTCGTCGGCGGGGGTTCCGGCGGAGGGCTGCTCCTGGTGCACGACGAGCGACTGCTCGGGCTGGTCGACGCGTGGCTGACGGGTGTTCCCGCCGAGGCCTTCACGGACGTACTGCCCCTGCTGCGGCGGACGTTCTCGGCGTACGAGCCCGGGGTGCGCCGGACCCTCGGTGAACTGGTCCGGCGCGGGCTCGGGCCCGCCGGTGGCGCGAGCGCCGCCGGCGCGGGGATACCCGGCTTCACGGCCGACCTCGACCTGGAGCGCGCGGACGCCGTGCTGCCGGTCGTACGGCTGCTGCTCGGGCTGGACGACGTGGACGAGAACACGAACGACGAACTGGCGGGGGTGACGGGATGACGACCGTGGCACTGAGGGAGCGGACGGCGACGCCGACGGCCGGGGAGACCGCGACGGCCGGACTCCGGGCGGAAGTACGGCCTACGACGACCGTGCCGGTGATCCCGCTGTGGGAACGGCCTCGCAAGGGAGGCCGGGGATGACGGCCGAGGCGACGGATCCGGCGCAGGAGCGGCTGCGGCGCTGGCGGCTCGTGCTCGGAGGGGACTCCGCGGACGGCACCGGCTGCGCGCTGTCGGGGCGGGACGCGGCGATGGACGGGGCGCTGACCGCGCTGTACGGCAGAAAGGACGGCAGGTCACAGGGGGGCCGGGACCGTTCGGCGGGGCTCGGGGCATCGGCACCGTCGGTGGCGCGCTGGCTCGGCGACATCCGTACGTACTTCCCCTCCTCCGTCGTGCAGGTCATACAGCGCGACGCCATCGACCGGCTCGGTCTCGCCACGCTGCTGCTCGAGCCGGAGATGCTGGAGGCGGTCGAGGCCGACGTGCACCTCGTCGGCACACTGCTGTCGCTCAACAAGGCGATGCCGGAGACGACGAAGGAGACGGCCCGGGCCGTCGTGCGGAAGGTCGTCGAGGACCTGGAGAAGCGGCTCGCCACCCGCACCCGGGCCACCCTCACCGGCGCGCTCGACCGCAGCGCCCGCATCAGCCGGCCCCGCCACCACGACATCGACTGGAACCGCACCGTCGCGGCCAACCTCAAGCACTACCTGCCCGAGTACCGAACGATCGTGCCGGAGCGGCTCATCGGGTACGGACGGGCGAACCGGTCCACCAAGAAGGAGGTCATCCTCTGTATCGACCAGTCGGGATCCATGGCGGCATCGGTGGTGTACGCCTCGGTGTTCGGGGCGGTGCTCGCCTCGATGCGGACGATCTCCACGCGACTCGTCGTCTTCGACACGGCGGTCGTGGACCTCACGGACCAGCTGGACGACCCGGTCGACGTGCTGTTCGGCACGCAGCTCGGCGGTGGCACGGACATCAACCGGGCGCTCGCCTACTGCCAGTCGCAGATCACCCGGCCCGCGGAGACGGTGGTCGTGCTGATCAGCGACCTCTACGAAGGCGGCATCCGCAACGAGATGCTCAAGCGGGTCTCCGCGATGAAGGTGGCGGGCGTGCAGTTCGTGACGTTGCTGGCCCTCTCGGACGAGGGCGCACCGGCGTACGACCGGGAGCACGCGGCGGCGCTCGCGGCGCTGGGGGCTCCGGCGTTCGCCTGCACGCCCGACCTGTTCCCGGAGGTGATGGCGGCCGCGATCGAGAAGCGGCCGTTGCCGATACCGGACGCGGCGTGAAGGGCCCGGCGGAAGCGGGCAGATGACGCCATGTCGACGAGCCGTGGTCCGACGTGGAGCAGCAAAACGGACATGACGGGCCATCGTCAAGCAAGGGCTTGCGCAACCTCCGCACTCCCGTGCGAGGATCGGCGCCTGCTCGGCCGTGCGTGCTGCCGGCCGGGCAGTACCGCTTCCGTCGCACGGGAGGAAGCTCCCCCTCTTGACCTGGTCAGCAGCCCTGCCCGATGTCGCGATGCGCCCATTGCGCACCGCGGCCGGGCGGCGTGTGCTCCAAGTGACGCTGCTGGTGGGCGGGTTGCTGACGATCGGGCTGCTGTGCGGGGAGCGGGCGTATGCGGAGTGCGGCGCCGGGGCGCCGGGGGAGGGGCCGGGCGGCCGGGTCGCGGTCCGAGTTCACGTGCCGGGGCCGGCGGCGGGGGAACGGGTCGGTCGGGCTGTCGGTGACGCGGGGGAGGACGCGGGCGAGGGGGTGGCAGAGGGCCGGGTGAAAAGGCTGTCGCCGTTGCCGTCCTCGGCGCGGTCGTCGTCTTTGCGGTCGTTGCCGTCGTCCTCGCGGTCGCGGTCGTTGGAGCGGCCGTCGTACGAGGGGCGGCCGTCGCGCGAGGGGCGGCCCTCGTACGCGGGGTGGCCGTCGTATGAGGGGCGGCCGTCGTATGAGGGGCGGCCGTCGTACGTGGGGCAGTTGGCGTACGCGGGGCGGCTGGAGCGGCCGAGGGAGCCGTCGTCGCTCCCGGCCCCGCGCGAGCCCTCGTCGCGCTCTGTGCCGACCGGCGTCTCCGTGGTGCCCGCTCGCGCGACGGCGTCGAGCCTCCCCGCTCCAGATGCTGCGGCGGCGTCGAGCCTCCCCGCTCCAGGCGCTGCGGCGGCGTCGAGCCTCCCCGCTCCAGGCGGCGCTGCGGCGGCGTCGAGCCTCCCCGCTCCAGGTTCCCTGCCGACACCGCTCCCCTTGCCAGGGTTGCCAGCCGCACCCATGCTGCCGGGCTCACCTGCCCTGCCGAGTGTCCCGGTCCCCCAGCCGGGCCGCGTGGCGACGCCGGTGGGGGACGTGGCTGCATCCGTACGGCACGGCGGGGCACCACGCGCCGCGGCTCACGGCGAGGCGACTCACGCGGCACCCGCCCACCCGACGCCCCCCGACACACACACGCCCCCCGGCACACACACGCCCCCCGGCACACACGCGCCCCCCGGCATTCACACGCACCCCGTCAGACCCGCAGACCGCACCAGCCCCGTGAGCCACCCCAGCCCGGTCGGTCTCGTCGGTCATGCCTGTCACCTCGGACCCTGTAGCCATGTCGGGCCCACCCCGTTCGACCACCCACCCGGTGATCGTCCCGACGGTGTCCTCGGCAACCGGTCCCTCGCCGACAACGGATCGTCGCGGCACGGGGGCGACGTGCAGGCCGTCACCCCGGGGATCGTGCCGGTCACGCTCGTGCCCGGCGCTGCCGGGGAGCGCGGTCATGCGGCAGGCCCCCGGGGCGGCCACCCGGGCATCCCCCTCTTCCCCGGCTAGGACGGGCGACCGCCGCGGCTTTCCCGCCGTCGGCCCGCCCTCCGCGGCGGAGATCCCACAGCCCTTCACGAGATCTGACGCCCGGACGGCCGAAAGCCATCGGTGGTCCGAGGCCGACACCTCGTGGAGAGGGTCGGGCGGTCCCCATCGGGGTGGGGATCACCCGACCCGAACCCGGAGAGCCGGGCCCCTGAACAGGGGCTTCGTGCTCCTCCGGGGGTGTCCCGCGGGCCTCACCGGGTCAACCCCAGCCCGGTGAGGCCCCTCACCCACCCCCCGCCCACCCCCCACCCGCTCCTCACACCCGGCACGCCGTGCCAGAGAGCGCGGCATCATGTGACAGGTATCACCGCTCAGGTGTGACCCTCGATTTAGAGGCCTCCCTGAAGCAGCGATAACCTGCGAGACGGACATGCCGCGCGCTCGGACACCGTGTGCGCCTCCCTTGTGACAGACAGCGGACGTCACGTTGCCCTCGCGGCACGCCCACGCAGACAACGAACCGCGAGATCACTGATAGGGACGGAAGCGCGTGGACCTGTTCGAGTACCAGGCGAGGGACCTCTTCGCCAAGCACGATGTACCGGTGCTGGCCGGTGAAGTCATCGACACGCCTGAGGCGGCCCGCGCAGCCACCGAGCGCCTCGGTGGCAAGTCCGTCGTCAAGGCCCAGGTGAAGGTCGGTGGCCGCGGCAAGGCCGGCGGCGTGAAGCTGGCCGCGACCGCCGACGAGGCGGTCGAGCACGCCACCAACATCCTCGGCATGGACATCAAGGGCCACACGGTCCACAAGGTGATGATCGCCGAGACGGCCCCGGAGATCGTGGAGGAGTACTACGTCTCCTTCCTCCTGGACCGTGCCAACCGCACCTTCCTCTCCATCGCGTCCGTCGAGGGCGGCATGGAGATCGAGGAGGTGGCGGAGACCCGCCCCGAGGCCGTCGCCAAGACGCCGATCGACGCCAACGTGGGCGTGACCCCCGAGGTCGCCCGCCAGATCGTCCAGGCCGCGAACTTCCCGGCCGAGGTCGCCGACAAGGTCGAGAACGTCCTGGTCACCCTGTGGAAGACCTTCATCGAAGAGGACGCGCTCCTCGTCGAGGTCAACCCGCTGGCCAAGGTCGCCTCGGGCGAGGTCATCGCCCTGGACGGCAAGGTCTCCCTGGACGAGAACGCCGAGTTCCGCCAGCCGGAGCACGAGGCCCTCCAGGACAAGGACGCGGCCAACCCGCTCGAGGCCGCCGCCAAGGAGAAGAACCTCAACTACGTCAAGCTCGACGGTGAGGTCGGCATCATCGGCAACGGCGCGGGTCTCGTCATGAGCACCCTGGACGTCGTCGCGTACGCCGGTGAGGCGCACGGCGGCGTGAAGCCGGCCAACTTCCTCGACATCGGCGGTGGCGCCTCCGCCGCCGTCATGGCGAACGGCCTGGAGATCATCCTCGGCGACCCGGACGTCAAGTCCGTCTTCGTCAACGTCTTCGGTGGCATCACCGCCTGTGACGAGGTCGCCAACGGCATCGTCCAGGCGCTGCAGCTGCTCAAGGACAAGGGCGAGGAAGTCACCAAGCCCCTCGTCGTCCGGCTGGACGGCAACAACGCCGAGCTGGGTCGCAAGATCCTCTCCGACGCCAACCACCCGCTGGTCCAGCGCGTGGACACCATGGACGGCGCGGCCGACAAGGCCGCCGAGCTCGCGGCTGCGAAGTAAGGGACGAGGGACTAAACAGCCATGGCTATCTTCCTCAACAAGGACAGCAAGGTCATCGTCCAGGGCATGACCGGTGCCACGGGCATGAAGCACACCAAGCTCATGCTGGCCGACGGCGCGAACATCGTCGGTGGCGTGAACCCCCGCAAGGCCGGCACGTCCGTCGACATCGACGGCACCGAGATCCCGGTCTTCGGCACGGTCGCCGAGGCGATGGAGAAGACGGGCGCCAACGTGTCCGTCCTCTTCGTCCCGCCGGCCTTCGCCAAGGCCGCCGTCGTCGAGGCCATCGACGCCGAGATCCCGCTCGCGGTCGTCATCACCGAGGGCATCGCCGTCCACGACTCGGCCGCGTTCTACGCCTACGCCGTGTCCCAGGGCAACAAGACCCGGATCATCGGCCCGAACTGCCCCGGCCTCATCACGCCGGGCCAGTCCAACGCCGGCATCATCCCGGGCGACATCACCAAGCCGGGCCGCATCGGCCTGGTCTCGAAGTCCGGCACGCTGACGTACCAGATGATGTACGAGCTGCGTGACATCGGCTTCTCCTCCGCCGTCGGCATCGGTGGCGACCCGGTCATCGGCACCACGCACATCGACGCGCTCGCCGCGTTCGAGGCCGACCCCGACACCGACCTGATCGTGATGATCGGTGAGATCGGTGGCGACGCCGAGGAGCGGGCCGCGGCCTTCATCAAGGAGAACGTGAAGAAGCCGGTCGTCGGCTACGTCGCGGGCTTCACCGCGCCCGAGGGCAAGACCATGGGCCACGCCGGCGCCATCGTCTCCGGTTCCTCCGGCACGGCCGCCGCGAAGAAGGAGGCCCTTGAGGCCGCGGGCGTCAAGGTCGGCAAGACCCCGACCGAGACGGCCAAGCTGGCGCGCGAGATCCTCGCGGGCTGAACAGGCTGAACAGGCTGAACGGGCCGAACGACACTCGACGGCTCAGCCGTCGAGTTCTGGAGGTCATCGGTGGGCCCGCCCCCTGCACAGGGGGCGGGCCCACCGCCGTATCCGCGCCGCTTCCATGTCCGCGCCGCTTCCGATTCCGCGCTGCTCCCGATCCCGCGCCGCTTCCGATCCCGCGCCGCTTCCGATTTCCGCGTACGCCTACGCGGCCGGTCACCGCAGCTCCGGCAGCAGGCGTTCCGGTCCCTTCTGCTGCTCCTTGCGCAGCTTCGCGCGCAGTTTCTGCTCCCGCTCCGACAGCGGCCCGGGCGCGACCGGTGGCGGCACGCCCTGCACTGTCTCTCCCGGCGGTACCGGAGGCTCGTAGTGGGTGGGGGCGGTGCGGACGGTGAGGGCCGTGGTGCCGATCAGGGCGACCGTGAAGGCGATGGCGGCCCGGGTCCAGAACCGGGCCCTGCGCTCCCCGCCCCTGCGCACCACCGTGGGTTTCGCGGCCCGCAGCCGCTCGGTGGAGGCCAGCTCGACCAGCCGCCAGTGCAGTGTCTCCGGATCCGCCAGCTCCGGGAGCCGTTCGGCGAGCGCCTCGCGCGCGTGCGCCAGCCGGTTCACGGCCGCGCGGGTGCTCGCCTCCGTCTCCGCGGCCGCCTCAGGCAGGCCGAGCCCGACACCGTCGTAGAGGATCAGCGTGCGGCGGTAGGAGGGTGGGAGGTTCAGCAGACCGTCCATCAGGGCCCGGTCGAAGGCGTCGGGCGGGGGTGGTTCGGGGTGCCGGTGGCGCAGCCGGAGCCGGTGCCACGGCGAGAGCGCGCACTCGTAGGCCATCGCGCGCACCCAGCCCGCCGGGTCGCGGTCGCGGGCCACCTCGGGCCAGCGCTGCCAGGCGATCTGGAACGCCCGTTCCACCGACTCCCGGGCCAGCTCGCGACGGCCGGTCAGCAGATAGGTCTGCCGGACGAGCGCGGGTGCGCAGAAGGCGTACAGCGCGTCGAAGGCCTCGTCGGGGGTCAGCGCGGTGAGGGCGTCGTCCGGGCGGTGCGGGGGTGTCGTACGCCGGCGCTCGGTGAGGATGACGCGGTGTCCGTGCGGGACGGCGGCGTGGCTGTGGTGCGGGACGGCGGCCCGGCTGTGCTGCGGGGCGGGAGGACGGCTGTGGTGCGGGTCGGGGGAGTGGTCCTTCGTGGTGGGCGGCCGCTTCCGGTCGTCGTCGGTGGCGGCCCTGCGGCGGGCCCGGGCGGTTCGACGGGAGACCGGGGGTGGGGGTGGGGGCGCAGGTGTGGGCGCAGATGTGGGTGTGGGTGCCGGCTCGGGGGTGTCGTCATCGGCGGCGGCGTCCTGAGGGGGCGTCACCTCCGTAGGAGGGGTCACCTTCGCAGGAGGGGTCACCTTCGCAGGGGTCACCTCCGCAGGGGTCACCTCCGTCTCGTCGCCCAGTGAGTCGAGCAGCTTCGCGTACTTCTCGCCTTTGCGGCCGCGCGGTGTGAGACGGCCGGTCTCCCACCCGCGCACCGTCTCGCCGGTGACGCCCACCCGGGAGGCCAGCTGAGCTCGTGTCAGCGAGGCTGCCTCGCGCAGGCGTCGGCGTTCTTTGGGCGGGGGGAGCGGGAGGGCAGGGCTCTGTGTCACAGGGCGCCCCTCCGTCCGAAAAAGTACATAAACGTATTTTTAGCGACACAGCGAGGGTTCGCCTGTTACGACGGTAAAGCGCGTGTCGTTGGGAGCATGGCGGGCGTGACCGAGATGACCGCTCGCCGACGTTCGCCGTCACCCCCGCTCGCCCCTGTGCGTGACCGCTCGCCCGGGCTCGTCGGCGCCCTCATGGGTGGCGCGCTCGCGGCGGGACTCGGGCTCGCGGCGTTCGCCGTGCTGGTGATGCTGCTGTGGATCAGCTCGCCGTACCCGGACAGCGGGCCCGGCGGGGCCATGCACGTGACGGCGTCGCTGTGGCTGCTGGCGCACGGCGCCGAGCTGGTCCGCACCGACACGCTCTCCGGCGTCCCCGCCCCCCTCGGCCTCCCGCCCCTGCTGCTGCTCGCACTGCCGGTGTGGCTGCTGCACCGGGCGGCCCGGGACGCCACGGACGGCGGGGGAGAGGACGAGGACGACGACACCGGCGCCCACGCCTACGACGCCGGTTATGGCCATGGCCACGGTCATGGCCACGAGGGGGGCCTCGCCGTCGCCGCGAGCCGGCCCCTGGCCGCCCCCCGCACCGCGTGGACGGGCGTCGTCCTCGGCTACCTCTCCGTCGCCGCGCCCGCCGCCCTCTACGCCGCCGGGGGCACGCTGCGGCCGTCGTGGGTCTGGGCCGGGGTGTGTGTCCCGCTGGTCGCCGTCGTGGCGGCGGGGGCGGGCGTGTGGTCGGCGTACGGCTGTCCCGGTCGGCCCCTGCGGCGGCTGCTGGGCGTGCTGCCGACGGGAGTACGCCCGCTGGTGCTGGGCCCGGACGGACGCCCCGGCGTCGCCGCCCGGGCCTCGGCGGCCGGGGTGGCGGTGCTCCTCGGGGGTGGTGCGCTGCTGGTGGTGGGGTCGCTGGCGTGGCACGGTGCGGCGGCCCAGGCGTCACTGCTTCGGCTGACCGAGGGGTGGTCGGGGCGTTTCGCCGTGCTGCTGCTGTGCGTGGCCCTGCTGCCGAACGCGGTGGTGTGGGGCGCCGCCTACGCCCTCGGCCCCGGTTTCGCCCTCGGCGCAGGTCATGCGGTCGGGCCGCTGGCCTCGGCGCCGGCCCCGTTCCTGCCGCCGTTTCCGCTGCTGGCGGCGGTGCCGGAGGCGGGGCGGGGGGCGCCGGTGCACTGGGCGGCCGGGGCGGTGCCGGTGATCGCCGCACTGGTCGTGGGCTGGATGGTGGCGGCGGGTGCGGTGCTGGGGGAGCCGGGTGGGACGGCGCCGGGCAGCACGCGGGGGGCCGTGTGGTCGACCGGCCGTACCGTCCGTGCCGTCGCGCTGGCGTCGGTGCTGTGCGCGGGCGTGCTCGCGGGGCTGGCCGGGCTGTCGGGCGGCCCGCTCGGTGCCGGAGCGCTGTCCCGGTTCGGCCCGGTCTGGTGGCAGGTCGCCGTCGCGACGCTCGCCTGGCTGGCGCTGCTGGCGATCCCGACGGCGGTGGCGGTACGGGCCTGGCGGTGCCGGTCGCCCCGGGCGGAGAAGCCGAGGGTCGCCAAGCAGCGGGAGGACAGGGCCGAGGGCATCCATGCTGCCGGGCCGCTGCGCCAGGGGGCCCGGTTGGGCCGCGGCCGCTTCACGCGCACCGGAGTTGCCGGTATCGCGGGGGTGGCCGGAGGCGTGACCGACGCTTCGAGAGGTGCTGGGTCGTCAACGGCTGACATGCACACCGAGGACGTCAGGCCCCGCACCCCGCCCGACCAAGCCGAAAACCAAGCCGAAAAGCAAGGCCAAAACCAAGGCCAAGACCGGGACCCCGGCCAAGGCCAAGACCGGGACCACGACCACCCAGACCCCGACCAGGACCAGGACCACGACCGTGAAACGGACCCAGGCTTCTACGACTTCCTGTCGTCCGACCCGGCCCCCTCCCCCCGGCCCAACCGGCCAAAGACCCCCTGAGAGACGTCAGTCGTTCGTCCCCAGCAATCCCCGAAGCTCCTCCGGCAGCAGCTTCGAGCAGGACTGCTTCGCCTCGTTGGTGAGGGCGTCGTTCGTGCACGTGTAGTAGTCGCGGTAGACCAGCTGCGCCGTGAAGGTCGCGGCCACCAGGGCGATCGCCAGGGACGCCGTGACCAGGCCGCTCACCGCCGCCGTCGTCTGGGGGCGGCCGCCGCCCTGCTGCTCGGGGGCGGGAGAGTCCGGGTCCGGCCTGCGGGGCCCCGCGCGCAGGGAGCTGATGGCCCAGTACAGGGCGAGCGCGCCGAGCAGCAGCGCCACGTACGGCCAGCTGAAGAGGGCGAAGAAGAAGGCCCACATACCCGACAGCAGCGCGTAGCGCGCCCGGCGCTGCGCGGGATCCGTCGGGTCCCAGCGCGCGTTCGGACCGCCGCCCTGGGGGCCGCCGCCCTGGCCCTCGGGCCCACCGCGCGGCCGCTCCCCGAAGCCGCCGGGGGAACGGCCGGGCTGCTGGTCGCTCCACTGGCTGCCCCAGGGCGAGGAGCCGCCGTTCCCCCCGCCGGAGTCCTGGGAGTCGTCGCCCGACGGGCGGCGCGGCTGCCAGGGCCGGTCCGGGGTGCCCTCGGGCGGCGGGGCGAAGGGGTTGTCGTCCTCCTGGGACCCGCGCCCCCGCCCCTGCTCGCCCTCGCCGCCCGAAGGCGCGTCGGGCGGTGAGCTGGGGCGCTCCCGCAGCAGCACGGCGCCGCGCTCCCCTCCCTGCGGCAACAGCTGGGGGAACGTGAGGAGTCGCAGGCTGCGGTCCGGCATCAAGGTGAGCGTCTTCCCGTTGGTGAGGAGCGGTGTGTGGACAGAACGGAACGGCGTCGGACCCGGGTCCGTCATCCTCTGAACGCACCACGTCCGGACGTCGTTCCCGAACCGGCTCCGTCCAGACGCTACCTTCCGGCCCCGCCCCCGTCCCGTGGGGGCCGTCCGGTGTGCCGGTATCGTTGCTGACGGTCGGCCGGTTCGTAGGCTTCCCCGTATCCGGGGACGCGAAGCATTCGTATGAATGTACAAAATGCTGGGCGCCGGCCGCCTTGGACAGACGCTCCCCCGAGAAAGGCCCCCACCGTGGCCGCCAAGCCCGTGGCCCCGCGCGCCAAGCGCCTCGTCGTGCTGGTCTCCGGATCCGGCACCAACCTCCAGGCGCTGCTCGACGAGATCGCCGCCGTCGGCGCGGCGGAGTACGGGGCCGAGATCGTGGCCGTCGGCGCGGACCGCGAGGGCATCGAGGGGCTGGCGCGGGCCGAGCGCGCCGGACTGCCGGTGTTCGTGTGCAAGGTCAAGGACCACGGCAGTCGCGAGGAGTGGGACACCGCCCTCGCCGAGGCCGTCGCCGCGTACGAGCCCGACCTCGTCGTCTCCGCCGGGTTCATGAAGATCGTCGGCAAGGAGTTCCTCGCGCGGTTCGGCGGACGGTTCGTCAACACGCACCCCGCGCTCCTGCCCAGTTTCCCCGGAGCCCACGGCGTGCGGGACGCGCTCGCGTACGGCGCCAAGGTCACCGGCTGCACCGTCCACTTCGTCGACGACGGCGTCGACACCGGGCCGATCATCGCGCAGGGCGTGGTGGAGATCCGGGACGAGGACGACGAAGGCGCTCTGCACGAGCGCATCAAGGAAGTCGAGCGAAGGCTGCTCGTCGAGGTCGTGGGGCGGCTCGCCCGCAACGGCTATCGCATTGAGGGACGAAAGGTAGTTATCCAGTGACCGCCGAGAGCAACAAGCGGCCCCTTCGCCGGGCGCTCGTCAGCGTCTACGACAAGACCGGTCTCGAGGACCTCGCGCGCGGGCTCCACGAGGCGGGGGTCGAGCTCGTCTCCACCGGCTCCACCGCCGCGAAGATCGCCGCTGCCGGCGTCCCCGTCACCAAGGTCGAGGAGCTCACCGGCTTCCCCGAGTGCCTGGACGGCCGGGTCAAGACCCTGCACCCGCGCGTGCACGCGGGCATCCTCGCCGACCTGCGTCTGGACAGCCACCGCGAGCAGCTCGCCGAGCTGGGTGTCGAGCCGTTCGACCTCGTCGTCGTGAACCTCTACCCGTTCCGTGAGACCGTCGCCTCCGGTGCCTCGCCCGACGAGTGTGTCGAGCAGATCGACATCGGCGGCCCCTCGATGGTCCGGGCCGCCGCCAAGAACCACCCCTCGGTCGCGGTCGTCACCAGCCCCGCCCGGTACGCCGACGTGCTCAAGGCCGTCCAGGGCGGCGGCTTCGACCTCGCCACCCGCAAGCGGCTCGCCGCCGAGGCCTTCCAGCACACCGCCGCCTACGACGTGGCCGTCGCCTCCTGGTTCGCCTCCTCCTACGCGCCGGTCGACGAGTCGCGGTTCCCCGACTTCCTCGGCGCCACCTGGGAGCGCGAGCACACCCTGCGCTACGGCGAGAACCCGCACCAGCCCGCGGCCCTGTACGTGTCGGGCACCGGCGGCCTCGCCCAGGCCGAGCAGCTGCACGGCAAGGAGATGTCGTACAACAACTACACGGACACCGACGCCGCCCGTCGTGCCGCGTACGACCACACCGAGCCGTGCGTCGCGATCATCAAGCACGCCAACCCCTGTGGCATCGCGATCGGCGCGGACGTCGCGGAGGCGCACCGCAAGGCGCACGCCTGTGACCCGCTGTCGGCGTTCGGCGGTGTGATCGCGGTCAACCGCCCGGTCAGCAAGGAGATGGCGGAGCAGGTCGCGGAGATCTTCACCGAGGTCATCGTCGCGCCCGGCTACGAGGACGGGGCCCTGGAGGCCCTCACCAAGAAGAAGAACATCCGCGTGCTGCGCTGCCCCGACGGACCGGCCGCGCCCGTCGAGGTCAAGCCGATCGACGGCGGCGCGCTGCTCCAGGTCACCGACCGGCTCCAGGCCGACGGCGACGACCCGGCCCACTGGACGCTGGCGACCGGCGAGGCGCTGAGCGCCGACGAGCTGGCCGAGCTGGCGTTCGCCTGGAAGGCCTGCCGCGCGGTGAAGTCCAACGCGATCCTGCTCGCCAAGGACGGCGCCTCGGTCGGCGTCGGCATGGGGCAGGTCAACCGGGTCGACTCCTGCAAGCTCGCGGTGGAGCGGGCCGGTGAGGAGCGGGCCCGGGGCTCGTACGTCGCGTCGGACGCGTTCTTCCCGTTCCCCGACAACATCGACGTCCTGGGCGCCGCGGGCGTCAAGGCCATCGTCCAGCCCGGCGGTTCGGTCCGTGACGAACTGGTCGTGGAGGCCGCGCAGAAGGCCGGCGTCACGATGTACTTCACGGGGACGCGGCACTTCTTCCACTGAGCCGCACCACATGCGAGGGCCCGCCGGCCACTGACCGGCGGGCCCTCGCCGTTTCTGCCGGACCGCCGTGATGAAAGGCGTACCTACAACCTTCCAGGTTCCGGCCCACACCGTCCGCCGCCACAGTGGCGGCTGGAACATCAAGGGGGAAGGGACCATATGACAATCCGTACGCCCAGGCGTCGCCTGACCGTCGTCGCCGTTCTGGGCACCGCCCTCGGGGCCGTCCTGGCCATGAGCACGACGCCCGCCTCAGCCGCCTCCTCGGACGGCTACATCAGCGGAAGTGGCGGCTTCCGCAACGACTGGTCCGACGAGTTCGTGTCATCCGGAGCACGGTCCAACGCCGTCTGCATGTGGCAGAAGATCCTGTGGGCAGAGGGGCTGCTGTCGAACCCTGAGGTCGACGGAGTCTTCGGTGGCAAGACCGTCCAGCGCACCAGAACGCTCCAGAGCCGCTGGCATGTGTCCCCGACCGGGAAGGCCGACAACACCACCTTCACCGCTGCCGCCGCGCCCGCCCGGCTGAAGTACGTCTCCGGCAGCACGGGGAGCGGCAAGCGGCTGGTGCTCAAGTACGACGGCTTCGACCACGACTTCAACCTGGTGCGCAATGAGCGCGGGCGGTACGAGTTCCACCTGGACGGCGCCTGGAAGCCGGGGACGTACAAGAAGCGCACCTGCCAGTGACCCACGACGCACCGCACATCAACGGGAGGAACCCCATGGGCAAGCGAATCGCGACAGTGCTCGGCGCAGCCGCCGCGGCCTTGATGCTCACCGCGACCACGGCGTCCGCGGACACGATCATCACCGACGAGGGCAACTTCATCTATTGGGAGAGGACCTGCGACACGTCGTACGCCGGTACGGTCAGCAAGACCAAGGCGACCACCGCGAAGGGCAACGACGGGTCATGCGCGGGCCACGCCTGGGTCCGCGCCCTCAGGAGCGGCAGCTGGACCAAGTGGGAGCACGGATCCACGAGCAAGTCCATCAGCAGCTCCACCGGCAAGATCACCAAGGCTCAGCACAAGGGCTGCGAGAAGTGCACGCCCTACACCACAGAGATCAAGTAGGCCGGTCTTCCCGACGGGGCCCGTACGCCGCCTCAGACGGCGTACGGGCGTCAGCCGAACAGGGAGAGGATCGTCCACAGCACCGACTTGGTCGAGCAGCTGTCCACCAGCCGGTGTGACTGCGGGGCGGCCCTGCCCGCCACGTTGCCCATGCTGTTGACGGTCGAGCAGCCGCTGCGTTGGGCCATGCGGCGACGGTCGGCGCCGGCGGGCTCGAAGTCGGTTCCACGGAAGTACGTCACGTCGTGGTTCTTCCGCTCGTCCGCGACGTTGTTGAAGATCGAGCGGACCGGAGCAGTGGCCGCCCATGTGCAGGTCTCCTCGCCCGAGTGCCAGTCGGCGTCGTCGCCGCGCCAGCTGCACAGCTTGCCGTTGCCGTTGTACTCACTGAAGAAGCAGACGCTGTCCTCGGGGCACCGGTGGTAGCCGTAGACCAGTTGGCCGTCGGGCCCGCGTGCGGCCGACTCCGTGGGCAGGGCCGTGTACACCGGCACTCCGTCGTCCTGATTCACATACAGATACGCGGCCCCCAGCGTCCCGGTCGTGGCCAGCAGCACCGTGGCCAGGGCCGACGCCAGTACAGGGTGTCGTTGCCAGAAGCGGGGCCGCAGGCGTGGCAGGCGGGCCGAGCGGGCCACGCCCGCCGCTTCCTCTACACGGCGCAGGAGCGTGGCCGTGTCGAATGTGACGCGATCCCGGTGCTTCGGGGCCAGGCAGTCGCGCACGATCTCCCGCCACTCGTCGGGGAGTTCGGGGGACAAGCGCAGTTCCTCGGCGCCGCGCGCGTAACGCATCGCCGCGTCGGTGCGCGCCTCCGTGCTGCTGCCCGGCAAGGGGTGGAAGCCGGTGAGGACCACGTGTGCGAGGACGCCGAACGACCAGATGTCGGCAGAGGGGCGGATTCGGGTGCCCCGCTCGTCGATCTCCGCCCAGAACAGTTCCGGCGGGGTGTAGTCGGGGGTGGCGAAGACGGGCGCGTACGCGTGTGTGCCCTGAAGTTCGGCGGCCAGGTTGAAGTCGGCCAGCCGTACCGAACCGTCCTTCATCAGCAGGACGTTGGCGGGCTTGAGGTCGCCGTGCACCCAGCCCGCGTGGTGCAGTTGGTGCAGGCCCTCGCAGACCTGGGCGAGCAACGCCGGGCCCGAGCCGGGCGTCGGGTCGTGTTCCAGTACGGCGTCCATCGAGCCCTCGGCGCGCTCTAGGACGAGGACGGTGGCGCCGTCGAGCTCGGGGTGGTCCGGATCGTCGACGGTCAGGGTGTCGTACATGCGGATGAGGCGGGGCGCGCGCAGCCGTTTGAGCAATTCCACCTCACGCTCTGCCAGTTCACGCAGATGGCGCAGCTGGCGCGGAGTGCGGGTGCCGGTCGGCAGGAACTTCAGGGCCACCCGGCGGGGCAGAGCCGGATCCGCTTCACCCGTTGCCCTGCCCGCGTACACCGTCGCGAAGGCACCCGACCCGAGAGCCTCCCGCACCTCCCACTGGCCCACGCGGTAGCCCTGAGGTACGGGCACCGCGTGCGGCTGCTGTCCGGACATGCTGTTCACGGATCTGTCCCCTCCCCGTCCGGACACGACCTAGGCGTCCACTTGGTACCGGCCGACCTCCGGAACGTCGCGCAGCGTCTCGGCGACGACGGCGACGGGCTCCGCGAGCACGGTCAGGTCGTCCTCGCGAACCAGGTCGAAGCGGAGCGCGAGGGAGACCAGGGACTCCTTCTTGCCGTTGACCCGCCTGCCGGGCGTGGCGGTGTCGGGGCCGGGGCGCAACCGGAGTTTGAGCGCGAGGTAGTCGATGTTCCAGTACACGGCGGACCGGCTGACCGTCGGCCAGACGCCCCGTAACCGCTCCACCAGCTGCTCCACCGCGGGCAGCGGCGCGTGCGGCGCGCCGCGCAGCCGGGGCTCGCACAGCGCGGCCAGCACCGCGAAGTACCTGCTGGTGTGGTCCAGGGCGAACGCCGGCGCCGTGATGGTGCCGGGCATGCCCTGGCGGTCGGCGCTGCGGAAGGCGTGTCGTGGCGCCCAGACGTCGAAGCTGAGCAGGTCACCCGCGGCGGGCAGGACCACCCGCGCGAACTCGAACGGCACCGGCGCCTCCAGTCGGCCCGGTGGGATCTTGAGATGCTCTCCGGCGCCCTCGGGGTTGTCCACCACATAGGTCTGGTGCTCGCTGAGGTTGCTCAGCAGCCAGAAGGACCGGTGGGCGGTGATCTCCCCGGCGACCCGGGAGACCCCGTCGTGGCTGATGGTCAGTCCGCCGTCCGGCACGGCCCGGCCGAACGACAGCCGCTCCCCGGTGGCGATCCGCAGCTGGTCGTCCACTCTGCCGCTGTCGGGCGGCACGACGATGACGCTGTACATGGACCCGTCCCCCTCAAGATCCCCAGTTCAACGTTCAACATGAGAAAGGGTAAGCGGGGCCTGAGTGCGGCAGCGAAGCTTTGAGACAGCATGGCGCGTCGCGGCTTCCGGCCCTCCCGTGGGGGACCCGGAGGCCGCGTCGCGGGACCCGGTGAGAGTCTTGGGCGAACGTCAGGCGGCGACCTCGTACCGCCCGGTCTCCAGGAAGGCGCGCAGGGCTGCGGGGGTGTTGGTGTCGAGGGTCTTGTTGGCTTCGCGCTTGACGCCCGGCGGCGAAGGCCGGAGTGGTGAGCAGGAGGGCGGGGGCCAGGGCGCCGGCGGCGACGAGCAGGGCACCGCTGGCGAGTCTCATGCATGAGCATGTCCCCATGCCTCGCTCGGTGGGTCCGTCCATGCGCGGCGACAGGGCAATGTCCTTGCCCGCGAGGTCACTTGTGGGCGTCGGGCGCGTACTCCTCCAGGAAGTGGGCGACGCGTCCGGCGTAGGTGCGCACATCCTCGGGCACACCCTTCGTCGCGTTCACCGTGCGGTACGACGTGCGGTACGCGGAGGCGATCAGGACCTGGCGGTCGCCCGGCAGGTCCTGGTGGAGGCGTGGGGCGATCCAGCACAGGTAGCGGCCCATCGCCGGGATGGACTCGGCGGGTGGGAAGGGCGGTTCGGGGACCGTCTCGCCGGGGGTGCCGTCCTCGTGCATCCACCAGCGCAGGACGCGCGGGGTCCAACGGGCGATGCCGTACTCGTCGTTGCCGGGGTCGGCGAGGTCCGGATCGAAGTCGCTCTCCACCTTCAGCATGGCGGCGATCAGGACCGGCGTGACCTCCTTCTGGTCGCAGTCGTGCGCCGTCTCGACGATCAGCAGCCGGTAGGCGGGCGGAACGCCCCGGTCGGTGCGGAGTTCGGAGGCGCCGTACGCCGCGGCGGAGACGTTCGCGGAGGCGCCGGACCCGGCCCCGGTACCGCCACCGGCCCCGCCCGCGCCCACCCAGACGCTGATGCCGTAGGCGAGGGCGGCCAGGGTCCCGGTGGCCCCGGCCACGACGGCCGTGACGGACGGGACGAGAGACCGGCGGCGCGGGCGGCGGGCGGTCCGCATCCGGCGCCCGCCGCGCAGTCGGGGCAGGCGGAAGGCGCGGCCGTCAGGGCCCGCGGCCGCCGTCGCGCGGCGCAGCAGCGCGGCGCCGCCGATGCGCTGCCGGTGCGTCCGGGTCAGGCAGGCGCGCACGATCTCCCGCCAGTCCTCGGGCAGTTCCGGTGACAGGCGCAGTTCGTCGGCCCCGCGGGCGTAGGCCGTAGCCGCGTCGCGCCGGGCGGTCGGGGTCGCGCCGGGCAGCGGGAAGGAGCCGGTCAGCACGAGGTGGGCGAGGACGCCGAAGGCCCAGATGTCGGCGGACGGGCGGATACGGCGGCCGCGTTCGCCGATCTCGGTCCACAGCAGTTCCGGCGGGGTGTAGTCGGGGGTGGAGAAGGCCGGTGTGTAGGCGTGGGTGCCCTCCAGCTCCGCGGCCATGTTGAAGTCGGCGAGGCGCACCGAACCGTCCGCCATCAGCAGCACGTTGGCCGGCTTGAGGTCGCCGTGCACCCAGCCGGCGTCGTGCAACTGGGCGAGGCCCTCGGCGATCTGCGCGAGCAGCGCGGGGCCGGCCGCGGGCCGGGGCGTCGCGGCGAGCAGCGCCGACAGCGAGCCCTCGGCCTTCTCCAGCACGAGGACGGTCGCGCCGTCCAGCTCCGGCCGGCCCGGGTCGTCGACCGTCAGCGTCTGGTACATCCGCACCAGCCGCGGGTGCCGCAGCCGCCGGTACAGCTCGACCTCCCGCTCGACCAGTTCGCGCAGGTGGGTCAGCCGGCGGGGCGTGGCCGTCCCGGTGGGCAGGAACTTCAGCGCGGCCGTGGGCGGCAGTCCGGCCCCGGCTCCGGCCTCGGCCCCGTCACCCCCGGCCCCGTCACCGTCGCGCCGAGTGCCGTCACCGACGCGCCGGGCCGCGTACACACTGCCGAAGGCGCCCGTCGCGAGGGGCTCGCGCACCTCCCAGTCGCCGACCCGGTAGCCCTTGGGCACCGGCACGGCGTACGCCTCGGTCACCGGACCGGCCCGGCCGGGCGCAGGCCGCCGACGAACCGGAGGCCGCCGACAAGTTCGAGGCCGTCGACGATCCGAAGGCCGCCGACGAACCGGAGGGCGCCGGGCGCGAGCCTGTCGGGGGTGGGGTTCCGCTCGTCCTCCGTGGTCGGCGGAGGTACCGCGATGACGCTGTACAAGGTGCTCTCCCCGTGCCTGAACAGCTACCACCGTCAGAGTAGGGCGACGCACCAGGGCCGTGCCCCCCTCGTACGGGTGAGACACGGCCCTTGGATGTGTTTGGCGTGAACCGCTCCGGTCGTCGACCGGGTCCGCTCGGTGTCCGCTCAGTAGCGGGGGCGGTTGAACCAGGCCTTGCCGTTCGCGTTGCCGACGAACACGGCCACCAGAATGGCGAGAACGGTGTGCACCAGGCCCACGATGACGAACGGGTAGATGCCGAGGACCGCCGTGATGATGGCGAAGACCAGGATGGTGACCCGGGCGCCGTTGCCGCCGTTCTTGAACTTGGTCGCCAGGACGGCCGCGAACACCAGCCAGGCCAGACCGAAGACCACGTAGCCCCAGATCACGCCGGTCGAGTCACCGACCAGGTCCTGGAAGGCGGTGTTGTCCTTGAGGGACTCGTCGTCCTTCGCGGCGTTCAGGGCCGCGGCGGCGAACGCGAAGATGGCCACGCCCACGACCTGCAGACCGACGATCACCCACAGCATCACGCGGGCCGCGCCCACCGAGCCGGGCATGGTGGTCGGCGCGGCGGGGCCGCCGTAGGGGGAGACCGGAGGGGCCTGCGGGTAGCCGTAACCGGGCGCCTGCCCCTGGTCCTGCGGGTATCCGTAGCCCGGCTGCTGCGGCTGCTGCCCCTGGGGGGCGCCGTAGGGGTTGTTCGGGTCGCCGTAGCTCATGGGGGACTTTCCTCCGTTGGTCCGAGTGCGGGGACGACGCGTGACATCCGCACGGAGGAAAACCTTCAGTATTGCGACCGTCCCCCCGTTGAGCTGCCCGCGGCACTTGTCGGGTCATCGTTCTTCACCGCGGACCAGCTTGTCCAGCCGCATTCCCGATGTGTTGTGCAAGTGCAACATCGCTGATCATGGGCGGATACGGCAGGACGGACCCCCCGGTGCCCGGATTGCGGGCGGATTGGAACCACGGCGGGGTCATCCGCGAGGATGGGGCCATGACCGCCCAGATTCTCGATGGCAAGGCCACCGCAGCCGCGATCAAGTCCGATCTGACCGCCCGCGTGGCGGCGCTGAAGGAGAAGGGCGTCACGCCCGGCCTCGGCACGATCCTGGTCGGGGACGACCCCGGCAGCCAGAAGTACGTCGCCGGCAAGCACCGCGACTGCGCGCAGGTGGGCATCGCCTCCATCCAGCGCGAACTGCCCGCCACGGCGACCCAGGACGAGATCGAGGCGGCCGTCCGCGAGCTCAACGAGGACCCGGCCTGCACCGGGTACATCGTGCAACTGCCGCTGCCCAAGGGCATCGACGAGAACCGCATCCTGGAACTGATGGACCCGGACAAGGACGCGGACGGGCTGCACCCGATGAACCTGGGGCGCCTCGTCCTCAACGAGCCCGCCCCGCTGCCCTGCACCCCGAACGGCGTGCTGACGCTGCTGCGCCGCTACGGCGTGGAGATCAAGGGCGCCGAGGTCGTGGTCGTCGGACGCGGGGTGACCATCGGCCGGCCGATGCCGCTGCTGCTCACCCGGCGCAGCGAGAACGCCACGGTGACGCAGTGCCACACCGGCACGCGTGATCTGTCGGCGCACCTCAAGCGCGCGGACATCATCGTGGCCGCGGCCGGTTCCGCCCATCTGATCCGGGCCGAGGACGTGAAGCCCGGGGCGGCCGTCCTCGACGTCGGCGTCTCGCGCAGCGCCGAGGGCAAGATCGTGGGCGACGTCCACCCCGACGTCGCCGAGGTCGCCGCCTGGATCTCCCCCAACCCCGGCGGAGTCGGCCCGATGACCCGTGCCCAGCTGCTCGTCAACGTGGTCGAGGCGGCGGAGCGCAGTGTCGGCTGAGCACCGGGCCGCGGGCGGGCACGGAACGTCCGAGGGGCACGAGTCGCCGGAGGACCTCACCGTCCGGGACCCCGTCAGCGCGCCCGACGCCGAAGGCCGGCCGCGGCGGGTCACCCGGCGCTTCCCGCTGTTCACCAAGGACACCGCGCGGCCCGAGGGTGGTGGCCGGGCCGCGCCCGGGGACGCGCCCGCGCCCGCCCGGCAGTGGCCCGTCCTCGCCGTACTGGGGCTGGCCGGGCTCGGGCTGCTGGTGACGGCGTTCGGCCAGTTCCGGATCGGGACGCTGCTGATCGGCGTCGCCCTGCTGGGCGGCGGCGCGCTGCGCTGGCTGCTGCCCGACGTCGGCATGCTGGCCGTACGCTCCCGCTTCACGGACATCGTCACCTACGGCCTGCTGGGCACCGTGATCGTGCTGCTGGCGCTGATGGCACAGCCGAGTCCGTGGCTGCAGATCCCGTTCCTGAAGGACACGCTGCACTTCACGGTCACCAGCGAGTGACGAGGACGGCGGTCCGTCCTCTCCCCCGAGGAAGGACGGCCCGCCGTCACCACCCACCCTCGGGCACGGCGAACGGCCTGTTCAACGGCTGTCAGAGCGCTGTGGCACGGAAGTGACAGTTCCGGTACGTCATGCTTCCGGTTCGGATCCGATACCGCACAAAGTGGTGCGACGACGGGGTTGGCAGGGACAATCAGGACGGTCCAGGGTGCAGCGCGCGCGGACACCGTGCTCCTGTGCGCCCCCCGTCAGGGAACTGAGATCCTGAGTGGACGCATCCCTGTGGGTATCCACACGGGGACTCGGCCAAGGCCGCCGCGCGCGGGGCGAACAGCGCGAGAAATATCAGCACGACCGGGGGGAAGAGGGGGAGCAATGCCTCGTTGGAAGGCCTTGCCGGATGAGCTCGATCCACAGATCAGGGAGTTCACCAGCCAGCTGCGCAGACTCGTGGACCGCAGCGGTCTGAGCATCGCGTCGGTCGCGGACCGCACGGGCTACAGCAAGACGTCGTGGGAGCGATATCTGAACGGCCGGCTGCTCGCGCCGAAGGGCGCGATCGTCGCTCTGGCCGAGGTCACCGGCACCAATCCGCTGCACGTGACCACCATGTGGGAGCTCGCCGAGCGCGCCTGGAGCCGCTCGGAGATGCGGCACGACATGACGATGGAGGCCATACGGATCTCCCAGGCGCGCGCCGCGCTCGGGGAATTCGGCGGGCAGGACTTCTCCGACCCCGCGGCCCGTGGCAAGGCGGGCTCGGCGGGGGAGGGCCGGGCCGGCTCCGCGGGTGGTGCCAAGCCCGCCCGCCGCGGCGGCGGCACCACGGTCACGCCGGGCATCGCGGGACCGGCCGGTGTGGCCCCGACCGTGCCGTCGCAGCCGACGGCGCCGGAGGTCCAGGACTCCACGGGCGCGGGTCTGCGGGGGGAGGGCGGCCGGGCCGCCGAGCCCGAGGTCAACTCGTGGGGCCTCGCCGGGTACCAGGGGCCGTCGCCGAGCGGGGGGCGCTCGGCGGGAGCCGGTACGGGCCGGGGATCCCGGCCCGGTGCGGGGTCAGGGGCCTCCGCCGGATCGCCCGAGGGCCCCGGCTGGACGCCCGGCCTCGGGTCGGATCCGTATGCCGAGCCCCAGGACGCCGTCCCGGGGCGGGCCGGTGGCGCGGGTGCCGCCGGTGCCGCCGGCGTCGGTGGTGGGGGGAGCCGCCGGGCCGGTTCCGCCTCCGGGGCCGGGGCCGGCTCCGCGGGCAAGAAGCGGACCGTGACCTTCCTCGCGGGGGTGGTGGGTGTGCTGGTGGTGATCGCCGGTGCGTTCTACCTCACCGGGGGTGGTGGCGACGACGAGGCCAAGGGCGGCACCACCTCGCCCTCGCCGACCGTCAGCAGCGACCAGAAGCTGCCGCCCGGCGTGAAGTGCGTCGGCGACAGCTGCACCGGCAAGGACGCGGAGGCCATGGGGTGCAGCGGTGACCTGGTGACCACCGCCCAGACCGCGACCGTCGGCACGACCGTCGTCGAGGTCCGCTACAGCGAGACCTGCAAGGCGGCCTGGGGCCGCATCACCCAGGCGACCCAGGGCGACGAGGTCCAGATCAGCTCGGGCAAGGCGAAGGAGACCGGCAGCATCACCGCGGCCGGTGACGCCATCGCCTACACCCCGATGGTGTCGGTCGACTCCGCCGCGGACGCCAAGGCCTGCACGACGTTGGCCGCCGGCCAGAAGGGCTGCACGGACTAACCCCGTCGGCTTCGCGGCGAGCGGCCCCGCCGGGCCGAGGGCTGTGTCGGCCGGTAGGGCGGGCGGTCCCGCTGGGGTGAGGGCTGTGTCGGTCGGTAGGGCGGGCGGCTTCGCTGGGGTGAGGGCTGTGTCGGTCGGTCAACGGGCTGCGCCGAGTGGTTGCTGGGCTGTTCCGCCGGTCCGCGGCTGCGTCGG
Organism: Streptomyces sp. NPDC007929; assembly: GCF_042959065.1. Lineage (NCBI taxonomy): Bacteria > Bacillati > Actinomycetota > Actinomycetes > Kitasatosporales > Streptomycetaceae > Streptomyces > Streptomyces sp. NPDC007929. The sequence continues at coordinate 442,280 of NZ_JBIBKD010000003.1, forward strand.
CTGGTCGTCGGGCGGTCGTTGGGTGGTTCCGTCGACAGGGCGGCTTCCACCCCGCCGGTTGCGGGGCGGCTGCGCAGGTGGGCGGCTTGGCCCGCCTGTTGCCGGAGAGCTGTGGAAGATGGCATGGTCCGCCGGTCGCCGGGGAGCTGCGGTAGATGGCACGGCCTGCCCGTTGCCGGGGGCTCTACCCGCGGACGGCCCGGCCCCGTCGGTCGCCCGCGCGCTTCCCGGCCCCCGCGAAGAAAATTCCGAACGGGAGGACTGCCCGGGGGGATCGGGGGCACGCGAGACGTACCCCCACGGGAGTCCGGCATGGTCGGTATCCCTCAGGCGGCCGCCTTCGTCCTCCTCTCCCGGACGGGCGGCCGTCTCTTGTGTGGGGGACGGGGTTGTGGGCCGGGCCACACCGACCCGGACGTCCGGGATCCCGGATGCGCGATAGCCTGACCGCTGGATGGATCTCTTGACGCCAAGAGATCGATCAAACGTCCGGGGCAGGGACCCCGCCCCACCGCCAGCTGTCATACGGAGAACGCCATGACCCGCACTCCCGTGAACGTCACCGTCACCGGCGCGGCCGGCCAGATCGGTTACGCCCTGCTCTTCCGCATCGCCTCCGGTCAGCTGCTCGGCGCGGACGTGCCGGTGAAGCTGCGCCTGCTGGAGATCACGCCGGCCCTGAAGGCGGCCGAGGGCACGGCCATGGAGCTGGACGACTGCGCGTTCCCGCTCCTCCAGGGCATCGACATCACCGACGACCCGAACGTCGCCTTCGACGGCACCAACGTCGGTCTGCTCGTCGGCGCCCGCCCCCGCACCAAGGGCATGGAGCGCGGTGACCTGCTGGAGGCCAACGGCGGCATCTTCAAGCCGCAGGGCAAGGCCATCAACGACCACGCCGCGGACGACGTCAAGATCCTGGTCGTGGGCAACCCGGCGAACACCAACGCGCTCATCGCGCAGGCCGCCGCCCCGGACGTACCGGCCGAGCGCTTCACCGCGATGACCCGCCTCGACCACAACCGCGCGCTGACCCAGCTCGCGAAGAAGACGGGCTCGACGGTCGCCGACATCAAGCGCCTGACCATCTGGGGCAACCACTCCGCCACCCAGTACCCCGACATCTTCCACGCCACCATCGCCGGCAAGAACGCCGCCGAGGTCGTCAACGACGAGAAGTGGCTGGCCGACGACTTCATCCCGACCGTCGCCAAGCGCGGCGCCGCCATCATCGAGGCCCGTGGCGCCTCGTCGGCCGCGTCCGCCGCCAACGCCGCCATCGACCACGTCTACAGCTGGGTCAACGGCACCGCCGACGGCGACTGGGTCTCCATGGGCATCCCGTCCGACGGTTCGTACGGCGTGCCGGAGGGGCTCATCTCCTCCTTCCCCGTCACCACCAAGGACGGCTCGTACGAGATCGTCCAGGGCCTGGAGATCAACGAGTTCTCCCGCGCCCGTATCGACGCCTCCGTCAAGGAGCTCGAGGAGGAGCGCGAGGCGGTCCGCGGCCTCGGCCTCATCTGATCGGATCCCCTCCGGGTCTCCCGCGAAGGCCCCGCACCGGTTCTCCGGTGCGGGGCCTTCGCGTTGTCCTAATCGTTCCGTTTGTCCGCATCTCCCGTGACACAGCCCACTTTCGGTCACGGACACGCATGCATCCCGAGCAGCAGGGCAGGCGAACTCGGTCCCTTAGTGACACGTATGTGACACAGGGGCGCTGATCAGGAACGGAAGGCGAAGAGCGATCATGGCGGTAAGTACCGAACTTCAGGCGCGTGAAACCATCCATGCGGGAGGAGAGTGGCGAGCGGCCACCTCCGGGGCCACGCGCGAGATCCTCGACCCCGCGGACGCGCTGCCCTTCGCCGTGGTCGCGGAGGGCGACGAGAAGGACACGGATCTGGCGATAGCCGCCGCCCGGCGCGCCTTCGACGAGGGCCCGTGGCCACACACGCCCGTCGCCGATCGGGCCGCGCTGCTGCGCCGCGTGGCCGACCTCCTCGTGCGTGACCGGGAGAAGCTGGGCCGTCTGGAGGCCCAGGACGCGGGCAAGACCGTCGAGGAGGGCCGTGTCGACATCGACTGTGTCGCCGACGCCTTCCGCTACTTCGCCGACCTGGTCGCGGGCGAGGCCCCCGGCCGGGTCGTGGACGCGGGCTCGACCGACATCCACAGCGTCGTCGTGCACGAGCCCATCGGCGTCTGCGCGATGATCACGCCCTGGAACTACCCCCTGCTCCAGGCCAGCTGGAAGATCGCCCCCGCCCTCGCCGCCGGCAACACCTTCGTCATCAAGCCGAGCGAGATCACGCCGATGACGACGATCGCGGTCATCGACCTGCTCGTCGAGGCAGGGCTGCCCGCCGGGGTCGCCAACATCGTCACCGGGCCCGGCCATTCCGTTGGCGCCCGCCTGGCCGAGCACCCCGACGTCGACCTGGTGTCCTTCACCGGCGGCCTGGTCAGCGGCACCAAGGTCGCCCAGGCCGCCGCGCCCACCGTCAAGAAGGTCGCCCTCGAACTCGGCGGCAAGAACCCCAACGTCGTCTTCGCCGACGCCTGCGCCACCGAGGAGGGCTTCGACACCGCCGTCGACCAGGCCCTCAACGCCGCCTTCATCCACAGCGGCCAGGTCTGCTCGGCCGGTGCCCGCCTCATCGTCGAGGAGTCCATCCGGGACCGCTTCGTCACCGAACTCGCCCGGCGCGCCGAGAAGATCCGCCTCGGCCGCGGCACCGAGGACGGCGTCGAGTGCGGGCCGCTCGTCTCCGAGCAGCAGCGCGCCAAGGTCGAGATGTACGTCGAGTCCGCCCTCAAGGAGGGTGCGGTGCTGCGCTCCGGCGGCAAGCGCCCCGAGCCGTCCGCGCAGCGCCCGGAGAACGGCTACTTCTACGAGCCGACCGTCCTCGACCACTGCCACCGCGAGATGCGTGTCGTACGGGAGGAGGTCTTCGGGCCGGTCGTCACCGTCGAGACCTTCCGCACCGAGGACGAGGCCGTCGCCCTCGCCAACGACACCGAGTACGGTCTCGCGGGCGGCGTCTGGACCGCCGACGCGGGGCGCGCCCGCCGGGTGGCCGGCCGGCTGCGCCACGGCACGATCTGGATCAACGACTTCCACCCCTACCTGCCGCAGGCGGAGTGGGGCGGTTTCGGCAAGAGCGGAGTGGGGCGTGAACTGGGCCCCGCGGGCCTCGCCGAGTACCGGGAGACCAAGCACGTCTACCAGAACCTCGCACCGAAGCCGGTGCGCTGGTTCGCGGGCTGACCCCCGCCCTCGCCGGGCCGTCGGCAGGCGATGCCGGGCTTCAAGGGGAAGCGACCCCTGAGGGGCCGGGCGATTCCTGAGAGACAGGCGATTCCCACCGGGCCGCCGACCTCCGAGGGGCCGCCGCCCCGGAGGAGACGCCGACTCCGGCCGGGACCGCCGCCCCGCACCGGGCCACCAACCCGCACCGGGCCGCCGACCCGAAGGGGACGCCGATCCGAAGGGGACGCCGATCCGAAGGGGACGCCGATCCGAAGGGGACGCCGATCCGAAGGGGACGCCGATCCGAAGGGGACGCCAACCCGCCCCGGTCCGCCAACCCCGCGAGGCCGCCAACCCCGCCAGCCCGCCCACCCCGCCAGGCACCACCCGACCGCCAACCCGGGCCACCCCCAGACCCGGGCCGATCCCCTTACCCACCCCGCGCTGACGTACCGCCCGCCCCCAGCCCGTTCACTTCATCCCCACTGGAGCAAGTACGCCATGTCCCACACCAGCCATGAGTACGACTACGTCGTGATAGGCGGCGGAACCGCTGGTTCCGTGATCGCCTCCCGTTTGACCGAGAACCCCGACGTCACCGTCGCCGTCATCGAGGGCGGCCCCAGCGACGTCGGCCGTGACGACGTGCTGACCCTGCGCCGCTGGATGGGCCTGCTGGGCGGCGAGCTCGACTACGACTACCCCACCACCGAGCAGCCACGCGGAAACTCGCACATCCGGCACAGCCGGGCCCGCGTGCTGGGCGGCTGTTCCTCGCACAACACCCTGATCGCCTTCAAGCCGCTGCCGGCGGACTGGGACGAGTGGGAGGCCGCGGGCGCCAAGGGCTGGGGCGCGGTGCAGATGGAGGCGTACTTCGCCCGGCTCAACAACAACATCGTCCCGGTCGACGAGAAGGACCGGAACGCCATCGCCCGCGACTTCGTCGACGCGGCCCAGGAAGCCCTGGGCGTGCCGCGTGTGGAGGGCTTCAACAAGAAGCCGTTCACCGAGGGTGTCGGCTTCTTCGACCTTGCCTACCACCCCGAGAACAACAAGCGCTCCTCCGCGTCGGTGGCGTACCTGCACCCGGTGATGGACGAGCGGCCCAACCTGACGATCATGCTGGAGACCTGGGCGTACAAGCTCCAGCTCGACGGCAACCGCGCCGAGGGCGTGCACGTGCGCACCAAGGACGGCGAGGAGATCCTCGTCAAGGCCCGGGGAGAGGTCCTGCTCTGTGCCGGCGCCGTCGACTCGCCCCGGCTGTTGATGCACTCCGGCATCGGCCCCAAGGCCGACCTGGAGAAGCTCGGCATCCCCGTCACGCACGACCTGCCGGGCGTCGGCGAGAACCTGCTCGACCACCCCGAGTCGGTCATCGTCTGGGAGACCAACGGCCCCCTCCCGGAGAACTCCGCGATGGACTCCGACGCGGGCCTGTTCGTGCGCCGCGACCCCGAACAGCCGCACCCCGACCTGATGTTCCACTTCTACCAGATCCCGTTCACGGACAACCCGGAGCGACTGGGCTACCAGCGGCCGGAGTTCGGCGTCTCGATGACCCCGAACATCCCCAAGCCCAAGAGCCGCGGCCGGCTCTACCTGACCAGCGCCGACCCCGAGGTCAAGCCCGCCCTGGACTTCCGCTACTTCACCGACGAGGACGACTACGACGGCAAGACCCTCGTCGACGGCATCAAGATCGCCCGCGAGATAGCCAGGACCGAGCCGCTGGCCGGCTGGCTCAAGCGCGAGGTCGCCCCCGGCCCGGACGTCACCGGTGACGAGGAGCTCAGTGAGTACGCGCGCAAGGTCGCGCACACCGTCTACCACCCCGCCGGCACCTGCAAGATGGGCGCCGCGGACGACGGGCTCGCGGTCGTCGACCCCGAGCTGCGCATCCGCGGCCTGGAGGGCATCCGGATCGCCGACGCCTCCGTGTTCCCCACCATGACCACCGTCAACCCGATGATCGGAGTGCTCATGGTCGGGGAGAAGGCCGCCGAGCTGATCGGTGGTGGTGTGAAGTGACCGCGACCCTCGAACCCCCCACGGAGCAGACCATGGCCACGGACACCACCCCCGTCTTCTCGGTGGAGGGCCTGTGGAAGGTGTTCGGCCCCAAGGCCGAGCGCGTTCCCGGCGACCCCGAGCTCACCGCCCTCGACTCCGCCGAGCTGCGCTCCCGCACCGGCTGCACGGCCGCCGTCCGCGACGTCAGCTTCGATGTGCGCAAGGGCGAGGTCTTCGTCGTCATGGGCCTGTCCGGCTCCGGCAAGTCCACGCTGGTGCGCTGTCTGACCCGGCTCATCGAGCCGACGGCCGGGACCATCGCCATCGACGGCGAGGACGTCCGCGCCATGGACCGCGCCCGGCTGCGCGAACTGCGCCGCCACCGCGCCGCGATGGTCTTCCAGCACTTCGGCCTGCTGCCGCACCGCACCGTCCTCGACAACGTCGCCTACGGCCTGGAGATCCAGGGCATGGGCAAGGCCGAGCGGCGCGAGCGGGCCGCCGAGGTCGTCGCCAAGGTCGGCCTCGAAGGTATGGAGCACCGCCGCCCCAGCCAGCTCTCCGGCGGCCAGCGGCAACGCGTGGGCCTGGCCCGGGCGCTCGCCGTCGACCCCGAGGTCCTCCTCTTCGACGAGCCGTTCAGCGCGCTCGACCCGCTCATCCGGCGCGAGATGCAGGAGGAGGTGATCCGGCTCCACCACGAGGAGGGACGCACGATGGTCTTCATCACGCACGACCTCCAGGAGGCCCTCAAGCTGGGTGACCGCATCGCCCTGATGCGCGACGGCCGGGTCGTGCAGCTCGGCACGCCCGAGGAGATCGTCGGCTCGCCCGCCGACGACTACGTCCGCGAGTTCGTCCGCGACGTCCCACGCGAGCAGGTCATGACCGTCCGTACGGCCATGCGCCGCCCGTCGGGCGACCAGGACGGCAGTGGACCGGCCGTGCGCCCCGACGCGACGGTGTCCGAGGCGATCGAGGCGGTCGCCCGCGCCGGCGCTCCGGCCCGGGTCATGGACGAGGGCCGGTGCGTGGGCGTGGTCGACTCCGACACGCTCCTCGCCGTCGTCGCCGGCACGGAGCGGCCCGCTCCGCCCGGCACGGAGCAGCCCAAGGAGGCGGTCTGATGGCGACCATCACCGCGAACCCGCCCCGCGTCGGCCTGCCCGGCCTCCTCAGGCACCGGGCCGTCCACAAGCTGCTGCTGCTCGCCCTCGCCGCCGCGATCCTCGTGCCGCTGGCCAACGCCCGCTGGGCGAGCGGCACCTGGCCGAGCGCGCTGACCGTCGACCTCTCCGAGCCGCTCGCCAGGACCAGCGACTGGATCATCGACAACCGCGACAGCCACCCGCTGTTCCTGTACTTCTTCGGCCACGTCAGCAATGTCGTCGTCATCGCCGTACGCGCCGTCTACCTCACCCTGCTGGCCGTCGGCTGGGCCGGCGTCACGGCGCTGGGCGCGCTGGTCGCCTGGCGCGTGGCGGGCGTGAGACTGGCCCTGGGCACCGGCGCCGCCTTCCTCGCCTGCGGGCTGCTCGGCATGTGGGTGCCGACCATGCAGACGCTCGCCCTGATGGTCGTCGCGGTCCTCGCCTCGGCCGTGGTGGGCGTGCTGCTGGGTCTCGCCGCCGGACTGTCCGACCGGATGGACCGCGTGCTGCGGCCGGTCCTGGACACCATGCAGGTACTGCCCGCCTTCGCCTACCTCCTGCCGGTCGTGCTGGTCTTCGGCATCGGCGTCCCGGCGGCCGTACTGGCCACCGTCGTCTACGCCGCCCCGCCCATGGCCCGCCTCACCTCGCTCGGGCTCCGCGGCGCCGACAAGGAGGTGCTGGAGGCCGTCGAGTCGCTCGGCTCCACGGCACGCCAGCGCCTGCTGACGGCCCGGATCCCGCTGGCCCGCAAGGAACTCCTCCTCGGACTCAACCAGACGATCATGATGGCGCTGTCCATGGCCGTCATCGCCGCCGTCATCGGCGCGGGCGGTCTCGGTGACCGCGTCTACCAGGCCCTGGCCTCCGTCGACGTCGGTGCCGCGCTCGCCGCCGGTATCCCGATCGTGCTGCTGGCCGTCGTCCTCGACCGCGTCACCGGCGCGGCGGGGGAGAAGCTCGGCGCCGAACCCGAGCCGCACAGCGGGCGCGGCTGGCTCTACGCGCTCGCCGGTGTCGTCGCCGTGGCGGTCGCCGGGCGGCTCGCGGGCCGCCTCGACTGGCCCGACTCCTGGGTCGTCGGCATCGCCGAGCCCGTCAACCGCGCCGTCGACTGGATGACCGCGCACCTGTACTCGGGCGTCCCCGTCGTCGGCGGCACCGCCGACTGGGCCGGCCACTTCACCACCTGGGTCCTCGACCCGATGCGCGACGGCCTCCAGTGGCTGCCCTGGTGGGCGGTCCTGCTGATCGTCGCCGCCCTGGCCTGGGTCATCGGCACCTGGCGCACCGCGCTCACCGCCGTCCTCGCCATGGCCGCGATCGGCGTCCTCGGCGTCTGGAAGCCGTCCCTGGACACCCTCTCCCAGGTCCTCGCGGCCGTCGCCGTCACCCTGGTCGTCGGCTTCGCCGTGGGGATCGCCGCGGCCCGCAGCGACCGTCTGGAGCGGGCGCTGCGCCCGGTCCTGGACGTGTTCCAGACGATGCCGCAGTTCGTGTACCTGATCCCGGTCGTCGCCCTGTTCGGCGTCGGCCGCGCCCCGGCCGTGGCCGCCGCGATCGTCTACGCGCTGCCGGCCGTCGTCCGGATCACCACCCAGGGCCTGCGCCAGGTCGACCCGGCCGCCCTGGAGTCCTCCAGTTCGCTCGGCGCGACCAGCTGGCAGCAGCTGCGGCAGGTCCAGCTCCCGCTGGCCCGACCGGCGCTGCTGCTCGCCGTCAACCAGGGCCTCGTCCTGGTCCTCGCCGTCGTCGTCATCGGCGGTCTGGTCGGCGGTGGCGCCCTCGGCTACGACGTCGTCTTCGGCCTGGCCCAGGGCGACCTGGCGACCGGTCTGGTGGCCGGCGGGGCGATCGTCTGCCTCGGCCTGATGCTCGACCGGGTGACGCAGCCCACCGAACGCCGTGCGAAGAAGGGAGCGTGACATGCGCGTCCGTACCACTGCCGCCGTCGCCGCGGTGAGCTCCCTGGCGCTGCTCACCGGCTGCGGCGCCGCCGACATGACCAAGCAGGCGTCGCCGTTCGCCAATGCGCAGGGCGCCAAGACCGTGACCCTGTCCGTGCAGTCCTGGGTGGGCGCCCAGTCCAACGTGGCCGTCGCCCAGTACATCCTGGAGCACGAGCTGGGCTACCGCGTCGACACCGTCCAGGTCGACGAGGTGCCCGCCTGGGACGCCCTGAGCCAGGGCCGCGTCGACGCGCTCCTGGAGGACTGGGGCCACCCCGAGCAGGAACAGCGCTACGTCAAGGACAAGAAGACGATCGCGCCCGGCGGCGACCTCGGCGTCACCGGCCACATCGGCTGGTTCGTCCCGACGTACTTCGCCAAGAAGCACCCGGACGTCACGAACTGGAAGAACCTCAACAAGTACGCCGACCAGTTCCGCACCCCGGAGAGCGGCAGCAAGGGCCAGCTGATGGACGGCTCGCCGTCCTACGTCACCAACGACAAAGCGCTGGTGAAGAACCTGAAGCTGGACTACCAGGTGGTGTTCGCCGGGTCCGAGGCGGCGCAGATCACGCAGATGAAACAGTTCGCCAAGGAGAAGAAGCCCTTCCTCACCTACTGGTACTCCCCGCAGTGGCTCTTCGAGAAGGTCCCGATGACCGAGGTGAAGCTGCCGGAGTACAAGGAGGGCTGCGACGCCGACCCGGAGAAGGTCGCCTGCGCCTATCCGCACACCCCGCTGCAGAAGTACCTCAACGCGGACTTCGCGAAGAACGGCGGCAAGGCGGCTGCCTTCCTGAAGAAGTTCAAGTGGACGACCGAGGACCAGAACGAGGTCTCCCTGATGATCGCCGACCAGAAGATGACGCCCGAGGACGCGGCGAAGAAGTGGGTGGACAGCCACGAGTCCACGTGGAAGGCGTGGCTGTCCTGACGTTCACCGCGCCAGCCGGCCGGCGATCTCCCGCAGGGCCTGGGCGGCCCGTCGCTGGAGTCCGGGCCCGAAGGTGATCCGGGTGGCCCCGAGCGCGCCGAGTTCGGCGGGTGAGGGGCCACCGTCGGCCGGGGCCCCCACGTTGACCGGCCCCTGGATCCCGGCCCGCAGCAGCGGCAGGATCTCCGGCGGGGCCCCGATCGGATACACGCAGTCGGCCCCGGCGGCGACGTACAGCGCGGCCCGCTCGATCGCCGGGCCGGGGTCGCCGATCCCACAGGCGAAGGTGTCCACGCGCGCGTTCACGAACAGCCGGTCGCCGGCCGCCTCGCGCACCTCGGCCAGCCAGGCGGCGTGCGCGCGGGGGTCCTTCAGCACCCCGTCCGCCGAGTCCTCCAGGTTGCAGCCGACCACCCCCACCTCCAGCAGCCGCTCCACGAGGTCCTTCGGCGCGAGCCCGTAACCGCCCTCCACGTCCGCCGACACGGGCACGTCGACGGCCCGGACGATCCGGGCGACCGCCGCGAACATCTCGTCGGCCGGGACCTGCCCGTCCTCGTACCCGAGTGAGGCGGCGACCCCGGCGCTGGGTGTGGCGAGCGCGGGGAACCCGGCCTCCGTGAACACCCGCGCGCTGGCCGCGTCCCACGGTCCGGGCAGGACCAGCGGGTCGCCGGGCGCCCGGTGATGATGCAGCGCGCGGAAAGCCTCCACTTTGCTCACGGCGTGTTCCCCCCAGGCGGGATCCGGCGGGCGACCATCACCCGGTTCCAGTTGTTGATGGCGACGACCAGCCCGATCAGATGGGCCAGCCGCGTCTCGTCGAAGTGCTCGGCGGCCCGCTCGTACACGTCGTCCGGCACGAACCCGGCCGTGAGGACCGTGACGGCCTCGGTCAGCGCCAGCGCGGCCCGTTCCCGCTCGTCGAAGACGTCCTCCGCCTCCGCCCACGCGGCCAGCAGATCGAGCTGCCGCTCACTCACCCCGTACTCGCGGGCGAGCGTCAGATGCATGTCGAGGCAGAACGCGCAGTGGTTGAGCTGCGAGGCGCGGATGACGACCAGTTCGGCGAGGGCCGGGTCGCCGAGGCCCTGCTTCGCCGTGGCGCTGACGGCCGACATGGCCCGGCCGACCGCGGGATCCAGCAGCCGGGTCCGGACCGTCACTTGTACTGGCCGGGCTCGTAGTGCCCCGGCGCCATCCGGCAGGTCACCCCGAACCGGTTCCAGGCGTTGATCACCGTGATCGCGGCGATGACCTGCGCCAGCTCGGCCTCCTCGAAGTGCTCGGCGGCCCGCTCGTAGACCTCGTCCGGCACGAATCCGTCCGTGAGGACCGTGACGGCCTCGGTCAGCTCCAGCGCGGCGATCTCCTTCTCGGTGTAGAAGTGCCGCGACTCCTCCCAGGCGCCGAGCTGCACGATCCGCTCGACGCTCTCACCGGCCGCCAGGGCGTCCTTGGTGTGCATGTCGAGGCAGAACGCGCAGTGGTTGATCTGCGAGGCGCGGATCTTCACCAGCTCGTACAGCGTGGGGTCGAGGCCCTTACGGGCTGCGGTCTCCAGCCGGACCATCGCCTTGTAGACCTCGGGCGCGTGCTTGGCCCACTCCAGGCGGGCGGGCCGCTCCGGGGCGTACTCCACGGTCGTCGGGGTGTCGGTGTGTGTCGTCATGCCTCGACCCTAGGAGGGAAGCAGCCCAGGAGTATGGTCCATTTCCATGGCGGAAGCATGGGCCACTCTGGGGCTCGACCTGCTGGTGGAGCCGACCGGGCCGGGACTGCGCCGGGGCCTGACGGACGCCCTGCGCGAGGCCGTGCGCTCCGGCCGGCTGGCCCCGGGCACCCGGCTGCCCTCCTCCCGCGCGCTCGCCGCCGACCTGGGCATCGCCCGCAACACCGTCGCCGACGCCTACGCCGACCTCGTCGCCGAGGGCTGGCTCACCGCCCGGCAGGGCTCGGGCACCCGGGTCGCGGAGCGGGAGGTCGTCCCGCCGTCCGGCACGGCGTCCCCTCCCCGTGCCCTCACCCGCCCGGCCTACGATCTGCGCCCCGGCAGCCCGGACCTCGCGTCCTTCCCGCGCGCGGAGTGGCTCAAGGCCGCCCGCCGCGCCCTGACGGCCGCTCCGTACCAGGCCCTGGACTACGGCGACCCGCGAGGCCGCCCCGAGCTGCGGGCGGCGCTCGCCGGATACCTCTCCCGGGCCCGGGGCGTACGCGCCGACCCCGAACGGATCGTGGTGTGCGCCGGGTTCGCGCACGGCCTGCGGCTGCTCGGCACGGTCCTGCGGGCGCGCGGGGCACGCACGGTCGCGGTCGAGTCGTACGGCCTCGACGCGCACGGGAGGGTGCTGGCCGCGTCCGGACTGCGCACCACCCCGCTGCCCTTCGACCGGCTCGGCACCGACCCGGGCGCAGCGGCGGCCGCCGAAGCCGTCCTCCTCACCCCCGCCCACCAGTTCCCCATGGGCGTGCCCCTGCACCGGGACCGCCGTACGGCCGTCGTGGACTGGGCCCGGCGCACCGGCGGACTGGTGCTGGAGGACGACTACGACGGTGAGTTCCGCTACGACCGGCAGCCCGTCGGCGCGCTCCAGGGCCTGGACCCCGACCGGGTGGTCTACCTGGGCACCGCCAGCAAGTCCCTCGCGCCCGGACTGCGGCTGGCCTGGATGGTGCTGCCGCCGGGCCTCGCCGAGGAGGTGGCGGCGGCGAAGGGCGGTGTCGACTCCTGCGGGGCGCTGGACCAGCTGACCCTGGCCGAGTTCCTCACTTCCGGCGCCTACGACCGGCACGTGCGCGCGACCCGGCTGCGCTACCGGCGCCGCCGCGACGCCCTGGTCGCCGCCGTCGCCGCCCGGGCCCCACAAGCCCGCGTCACCGGCATCGCGGCCGGTCTGCACGTCCTGCTGCGCCTGCCGCCCGGCACCGAGCAGTCGGTCGTCCAGGCGGCGCACTGGCGGGGCCTCGCGCTCCACGGACTCGCCCGCTACAGCAACCCCGACGCACCGGCCGAGCCCCCCGACGCCCTGGTCGTCGGCTACGGCACACCCCCCGACCACGCCTGGTCCGGGGCGCTCGACGCGCTGTGCGCGGTCCTGCCCGGATAATTACGCGAATTGCCCTCCGGAATAGGCGCCGAAGGATATGGTCAATCCATGAGTGGAAATTCTCCCATGTCCCGTGTCGCCCTGAAGAAAATCACCCCCGACGTCTCAGCGGCCATGGGCTCCCTGCATGCCGCCGCCGTATCCGCGGCCCAGGAAGCGAAACTCGAACCGGAACTGCTGGAACTGATGAGGATCCGCGCCTCGCAGATCAACGGCTGCGCGTTCTGCCTCGACCTGCACACCAGGGACGCTCGCGAGCGGGGCGAGACCGAGCAGCGCCTGCACACCCTCGCCGCCTGGCGGGAGACGCCGTTCTTCACCGAACGCGAGCGGGCGGCACTGGAGTTGACCGAGGCGGTGACGCTGATCCACGACGGCCGCGTCCCGGACGCCGTGTACGCCGGGGCGGCCGAGGTCTTCGACGAGAACCAGATCGCGGCCCTCATCTGGGCGGCCACCGTCATCAACGCCTACAACCGCATCGCGACAGCGACGCGCATGGCCCCGAAAAACTGAAGAGAGCGAACGGAATGCGCGCCGGGTCGAATTCGGCCCGGCGTTCCATCTGCCTCGCTCGTCCCTTTCATTCGGCAGGCAGCGGCTCCATCATGCCGTCCAGCCATTCCCGCCATTCCCCGGCCCGTTCCGCCTCAGGCACCCGCAGCTGCCGTCCGGCCCAGCCCGTCACGGGCCTGATTCCGTGCAGTGCGTTCACCAGCCACACCTCACGGCCGTCCAGCCCGGCCACGGTCCGCTCCCGGTGCGCGATCCGAAGCCCGAGGCGCAGCGCCCGCTCCCGCACCAGTCCGGCCGTCACACTCGGCAGCACGGGCAGCCGCGACGGGGGCAGGCACAGGGTGTCGTCCTCCCACCACAGGACACCGGCCGTCGCCGACTCCAGGACCGTGCCCGACGGGGCGATCAGCACCGCCTCCTCCGCGCCCTCGCCCGCGGCCCGGCGCCGCACCCGGGCCAGGGTGTCCAGGTCGGGGCCCTTGCGACGCGGCACGCTCCGAGGGTCGGACTGGCCGGCCGCCCACAGCCGCACCCCCGTGCCGAGCGGCGGGGCGGGCCGCAGCAGCAGCCGCAGCTCCAGGGACCCGGCCGCCAGCTCCACCCGGGGGAACCACACCCCCGAGCGCGGCAGCGCGGCCGTCACGTCCCGCCAGAACGCGGCGAGCCGGACCGGCTCCGGCCCGCCGCACTCGCCGCAGGACCGCGAGAACCGCTCCCGGTGCCGGGCGTAGGCCCGCACCCGGCCCTCGCGCAGCAGCCACGAGTCCGCGACGAGCAGCCGCCCACCCGCCGCCCGCTGAGGGGCCAGGCCACGGCCGGGCGTCCACGCCCACAGGCCTTCCGCCGGCGCCGGTCCTGTCTCCACCAGGCCTCCTCAGTACGTGCGGCCCGCGACCGCCGGTGCCCCGCGCCGGGGTCCGTAGGGCGCGTGCTCCAGCCATGATCCACACCACGGCAGCACCGGCGCCAGGGCCGCCGCGGCCCGCTGCCGGGCCCGGACGATCCGGCGGCGCGGCCGCAGATGGTCCAGGGCCGTGCCCGCAGCGGCCATGTTGAACAGGCCCGCCGCGCGCCGCACCTCGGCGAAGTGCCCGACCGCCGCGCCGGTCCCCGCGGCGATCGCCTCGGCGGCCGCCGCCGCGTCCGCGATCCCGCTGTTCATCCCGCGCGCCCCGAACGGCGGGAAGAGGTGCGCCGCCTCACCGGCGAGCAGCACCCGCCGGTGCGGATCGGTGAACGAGGCCGCCACCATGCGCAGGAAGCGGTACGACGACACCCACAGGATCCGCTCGCCGTACCCCTCCCCGACGAGCGCGGGCAGCCGGCGCCGTACGGCCTCCTCGGTGCCGAAGTCCTCCGGCCGGTCGCCGTCGCGGCACTGGAGGTCGATCTGGAAGCCCCCGGTGAACGGCACCCGCATCACACTGCGCCCGCCCGCCCCGGGATGCTCGTAGTGGAAGACCCGCTCCAACGGCAGCTCGGCGCCCGGCACATCGGCGATGTCCGCGACCACGTGGAAGCCCTCGCCGCGCGTCCCCTCCAGCTCGATGCCCAGCGCGCGGCGGACCGCGGAGCGCGCCCCGTCGGCGGCGACCGCGTACGGGCCGCTCCACACCCGCCCGTCCTCGCCGGTCAGCGACACGCCGGTCGGCGTGGTCCGCACACCCGTCACACGGGCGTCCCACACGACGTCGACCCCGGCCCGTTCACAGGCCGCGCGCAGAAAGCGCTCGGTGTCCCGCTGGCGCAGGCTGGTGAAGGGCGGCGGGCCGGACACGGGCGGATAGGTCCGGGCGTAGACCTCACGGCCCCGGTAGAGGGTGCGCCGGGTGTGCCAGGTCCGTCCGTACGCGGTGATCTCGGCGGCGAGGCCGGGCAGCATCGCGTCCAGCAGGGCGAGGGTCTCGCGGTGCACGAACAGGGCCCGGCTGCCCGGCCGTTCACGCTTCCGCGGGTCGGCCTCCAGCAGCGTGACCGGCAGGCCGTGGGCCCGCAGCGCCAGGGCCGCCGACAGGCCCACGGGCCCGGCGCCCACGACGAGGACCGGGGTCATGCCCGCACCCCCTCGATGAGCATCCGGGCGACCTCCCCGCGCTTGACCTTCCAGGTCGCCGTCATCGGCAGCTCCTCGAACCGCCACTGCCGCGGCTCGGCCAGCGCGGGCAGCCCGGCCGTGGCCCGCCGCCAGCGCTCCGGATCCAGGGGCCGCTCGCCGCGCACGCACACCACCGGCACCGGCTCGCGCTCCGCCCCGCGCACGATCACGACCTCGCGCAACTCCTCCAGCCGGGACATCAGGGCGTCCTCGACCTCCAGATTGCTGTGCACGGCGTCGATCCGGTCGGCCTCCCGGTCGAGCAGGTACAGCGCGCCGAGGCGCCCGCGGTAGCCCAGGTCGCCCATGTCCCACCAGCCGTCGGTGAGCTGACGGTCGTAGCGCTCCTGGAGGCCGAGGTAGGTGAGGATCCGGCCGCGGGTGCGTGCCTCGATACGGCCCGGGGTGCCCGGCGGGACCCGCACGCCGTCGGCGTCGGTGACCCGGACCCGGGTGAAGCCGGGTATCGAGAACCCGACCCGGCGCCCGTCCGCCCGCGCGGCGCTGCGCCGGGTCACCACCTGGAACACCACCGGCCCCGTCTCGCTCTGCCCGTACAGCTGGATCAGCCAGGGCGTGCGGCGCCGGGAGGCGTCCAGCAGCCGCCGCACGGTACGCGGATGGATCGCGTCGAACGTCGAGCCGTACGACCGCACCCGGGACAGCGGCGCCCCGGGCGCACCGGCCAGCTCCTCCCACAGCACGAACGTGTTGGGGTGCGTCTCCACGATGCCGGGCCGGTGCCGGGCCAGCAGCGGCCCGACCGCGGCCGGGTCCGGGTCGGTGATCAGCACCAGCGGGCTGCCGAAGTGCAGGAGCACGCCCAGCAGATGGTAGAAGCGCGAGTGCACGAACGACATGTGCAGCGCGGCCGTCTCACCCCGGGTGGGCCGGCCCATCACCTGCTGCGGCACCAGCCGGTTCCACATCGTCTGCGCGCAGTGCACGGCCAGTTTCGGGACGCCGGTGGTGCCGGAGCTGTGGGTGATCAGGGCGGGTTCACGCGGGTGCAGCCGGACGGGCGGGGGCGGTTCGGCGCCGGAGTGGGCCGCCAGCGGCTCGGCCCCGGGCGCCTCGTCCACGGTCAGTGTCCGCCGCACCAGCCCGGACAGACCGACGTCCGCCAGGCCGGCCAGCGTCGCGCCGTCGGTGATCAGCCAGGGCCGCCGCAGCCGTGCCAGGAGCTGCCCGGCCACCTCGGGGGCCAGCGCGGGCGACAGCAGCACCGGCACGGCCCCGATACGGGAGATCGCGCAGGTCAGCAGCATGATGTCGACGTTGTCCGCCTTGTGCACGACGACCTGCTCCGAGGGGCGCACCCCGGCCTGCCACAACCGGCCGGACACCTCCTCGACCACCTCGGCCAGCACCCGGTAGCTCAGATCGACCCCGAGGTCGGGGGCGACGTCGAGCGGCCGGTCGAGCGTGACGAACACCGTCCCGTGCCGGTCGGCCGCACGCCGGAAGACCGGTCCCAGATAGAACCCTCGGTCGGCGAACAGGGGCTGTCGCATGGGGTCGTTCCTCTCCGTGGTGTTCACCAGGCGCCCTTCCGGACCAGATGGCGGCGCAGCTTCCCGGTCGGGGTGCGGGGCAGCGTCGGCACGAAGCTGACGCTGCGGGGGACCTTGAACGCGGCGAGGCTCTCGCGCGCCAGGGCGAGCAGCTCCTCCGCCAGACCGTCCCGGACCGGCGGGGCGGGGACCACGAACGCCCGCAGCCGGCTCGCGCCGCGCCCGTCGGGAACCGCCACGACCGCCACCTCCCGGACCGCCGGATGGCCGCGCAGCACGGCCTCCACCTCCAGCGGCGAGACGGTGATGCCGCCGACCATCTCCATGTCGTCGGCGCGTCCCAGGTGCCGGTAGGTGCCGTCCGGTTCGCGGCGGGCCCGGTCCCGGGTGGCCAGCCAGCCGCCCACGAGGGTCCGGGCGGTCTCCTCGGGCCGGTCGAGGTAGCCGGGCGTCACCGTCGGCCCGCGCACCCACATCTCGCCCTCGTCGCCGTCCGGCACCGGGTGGCCGTCACGGTCGCGCAGTACCACCTCGAAGCCGGGGACGGGCGGGCCGACGGTGCCCGGGTGGTTGTGGGCGAAGCCGTTGGCGCAGAACGCGTGCCCGGCCTCGGTGGAGCCGATCTGCTCCAGCACCGGGGCGCCCAGCAGCGCGCTCACCTGCCGCGCCAGCCCCTCCGGCAGCCCCTCGCCGGCCGACACCGCGGCCCGCACCGAGGCGAAGCAGCCCTCGTGCCCGTGCCCCCGCTCGGCGACCAGCGCGGCGTAGGCGGACGGCACGGAGTACAGCAGTGTCACCCGGTGCCGGGCGACGAGTTCGTCGATGGTGGCGGGCGCCGGGCGCCGGTCCACGAGCACCGCGGACGAGCCGGAGAACAGCGGGAAGACGAACGAGTTGCCGAACCCGTAGGCGAAGAACAGCTTCGACACCGACAGCGTCACGTCCTCGGCGGTGATCCGCAGCACCCGCCGCCCGACCAGGTCGTGGTACGTCCGTGGATCGCCGTGCGTGTGCACGACACCCTTGGGGCGGCCGGTGGTGCCGGACGTGTACTGCACGTAGAGCGGGCTGTGCGCGCCGACCTGGTGGGCGTCGGCGGGCCCGGCGGCGGGGGCGAGGGCCATCAGCTGGTCGGCCCCCAGCCCCGCCCGGCCGCTGAACCGCGTCTCCAGGCCGGGCCCCGTCACACACAGCGCCGGGTCGGCGTCGCCGGCCAGGAACGTGTGGTCGGCGGCGGGCAGATCGGGGTTGACCAGGACCGCGACGGCGCCGAGACGGGCGGTGGCGAGGAACGCCGTGACCCAGGCGAGGGAGTCCGGCAGCGCCAGCAGCACCCGGTCGCCCGGGCCGACCCCCTGCCCGGCCAGCACGGTCGCGGCGCGGGCGGCGAGGTCGTGCACCTCGCCGTGGGTCCAGGCGCGGTGCCCCTGGTGGAAGGCGGCCCGCCCGGTCCAGCCGCGCCGCTCGGCGAGCTCCGCGAGGTGGGCCGCGAGATTGCCGGGCGCCTCGGTCGCGGCCGGGTCCAGGGCGACCTGTGGACTGGTCATCGCCGGGCCTCCCCGGCCGCCCGGGCCGTCCGCCCCGGCGGGTCCTGCCGCGTCCGGTCGGCCGTGTGCCGGTGCAGGGCCCGCATCGGGGCGGCCGTCTTCAGCAGCATCTCGTCGTACTCCGCCTCCGGATCGGAGCCGAGCACGATCGCGCCGCCCGCGCCCAGGTGCATCACGCCGTCGGTGACGACCGCGGTCCGGATCACGATGGCGAGGTCCGCGCCGCCGCCGCAGCCGAAGTAGCCGAGGGCGCCGGAGTACACGCCGCGGGCCTCGGTCTCCAGCGAGTCGATGATCTCCAGTGTGCGCAGCTTCGGCGCGCCGGTCATCGACCCGCCCGGGAAGCAGGCCCGCACGCAGTCCACCGCGTCCGTCCCGGGCCGCAGCCTGCCCTCCACGGTCGACACCAGCTGGTGCACGGTCGCGTACGTCTCCGTCGCCATCAGCCTGGACACCCGCACACTGCCGGTCCGGCAGACCTGCCCCAGGTCGTTGCGCAGCAGGTCCACGATCATCAGGTTCTCGGCCCGGGTCTTGGCGTCCGAGGCGAGCGCGTCCCGCAGCCGGGCGTCCTCCTCCGGCCCGTCGCCCCGAGGCGCGGTGCCCTTGATGGGCCGGGCCTCGGCGGTGCCGTCCCGGCCGATCCGCAGGAACCGCTCGGGTGAGGAACCGGCCACCTGGAGCTCACCGAAGCTCAGGAACGCCGCGTAGGGGGCCGGGTTGTCGCGGCGCAGCGTCCGGTAGTACTCCAGCGCGTCGGGCGGGGCGGGTAACCGGGCGGCGTTCGTCAGGCACACCTCGTAGCTGGTGCCGGACCGCAGCGCCCGCCGGCACGCCTCGATGTCGGCGAGGTACGTCGCCCGGTCGCGCACCAGCCACGGCTCGGCGGCGCCGGAATCCGCCGGGGGCGGCGGCGCGGGCGCGGGCGGCGCGGGTCGGCTCTCATCGGCCACGCAGGACAGAGCGGCGAGCGCGCCCTCCAGCCAGTCCGCGGCCTCCCTCGCGGCCTGCGGGGTGTCCTCCGCGAGGCACACGGCGTAGGTGAAGCCCTCCTCGTGGTCCACCGCGATCACCCGGTCGGCGAACAGCCAGGCGGCGTCCGGGGTGGGGGAGCGGTGCCGGTTGGACGACCCGCAGTCGGCCTTCATCTCGTAGCCGAAGTACCCGACGTAACCGCCGGTGAAGTCGAACGGCAGCCCGGTCGCGTCCACCCGGCGGTTGCCCAACTGCCGTTTGAGATAGTCGAACACGCTCGCCCGGACTCGCCGCAGGGGCCGCCCGGCCCGCTCGATCTCACACCGCCCGGCCTCGACGTCGTACCGCACGAACTCGGCCAGCGGCCCTTGGTCGTCCCCCAGGAACGAGAACCGCGACCGCCCCGGCTCCACGAGCGAACTGTCCAGCCAGAACGCCCGCCGGGACCCCGCGAACATCCGCCGGAACACCCCCTCGGCATCCACCGCCCCCACAACCCGCCGCGTATGCAGCCGATACCCGACCCGGCCGGGGCGCCGGGGGCGGGGGATGGCGGCGGCCACATCGACGGACCCCGCCGATCCGCCTCCGGCCCCGTGCCCACCCTCTTCGGCAACGCCCGACCTGGACGACCCGCCGGGCCCAAAGACGCCTCCGGCGCACGCTCCCGCCCTCGCGCCCGGAACCCCCCGAGCCACTGAGGCGGCTGTACCGGCCGGTCCGCCACCGGACTTGAGGACACCTTCGCCATGAGCCCCCGACCTTGCACCCGGGGCGGCTTCGTCGCGCGGCTCCGGCTGCCGGCCCGGGATGTCTCCGGCGCGCGTGCCCCGCTCCGCGGTCGGGATGCCCTGGGTCGCCGGCGCGGTCGTACCGACCGGTTCGGTGCCGCCGGGCTCGGGCTCGGCCTTGGCGTGCGCCTTCGGCCCGGCGCTCGGGGCGGCTTCGTCGCGCGTTTCGGGCTGCCCGCCCGGGCCGCCTTCGTCGTGCGCTTCGGGCTGCCCGCCCGGGATGCCTCCGGCGCGCGTGCTCCGCTCCGCGGTCGGGATGCCCTGGGGCACAGGAGTGGCCGCGCCGACCGGTTCGGTGCCGCCGGGCTTGGGAGTGCCCTCGGCATGGGCCTCCCGCCCCGCGCCCGGGATGCCTCGGGCGTCCGTGCCGCGTCCCGCGGCCGTGATGCCCCAGGCCGGTGAAGGGGCCCCGTCCGCACCGCCGGGCGCCGCGGCCGCTGTCTCGTTCGGGGTGGGGAGATCGTCCGGCACGGGTGCCGAGCCGATCCGGGTGGGGAGATCGCCCCGCACGGGTGCCGAGCCGGTTCGGGTCGGGGCATCGCCCGGCCGGGGTGCCGAGCCTGCCCGGGTGGGGGGATCGCCCGGCAGGGCGGCCGAGCCTGCCCGGGTGGGTGGGTTTGCGGTGCCTCGGCTGACCGCGGTGACCTGGAAGACCGCCGCGACCACGGGCCGGCGAAGGGCGGCGGTGTCGAAGAGACCCCCCGGCGCGCGCCGGATCCCGGTCTCGCACTCCGGCGGTACCGCCCGGCGCCGAACCGCCGCAGGCATCGTCACCGCCGTGTTCTTCGTGCGCAGCTTGCCCGCCCGCTCGGCGGTGAGGTTGCGGAAGTTGACGAGCATGCGGTGCCCGTACTCCGTGAGGACCGACTCGGGATGGAACTGCACCCCCCACAGCGGCCGGTCGCGGTGCCGCAGCCCCATCAGGACGCCGTCCTCCGCCCACGCCGTGGCCTCCAGCGTCTCCGGCAGGGGCTCGCGCACGGCCAGCGAGTGATAGCGGACGGCCGTGAAGTGCTGCGGCAGCCCGTGGAACAGGTCCCGCCCGTTGTGCCGGATCGTGGACAGATGCCCGTGCCGGGGCTCAGGGGCGGGCCCCACCAGCCCGGACTCCCCGAGCGCGATGCCCTGATGCCCCAGACACACACCGAGCACCGGAACCGGGGAGGTCGCGAGCAGCCTGCTCCCGATGCCGAAGTCGCGCGCCACGCCCGGATGCCCGGGACCCGGGGAGACCACGAGGTTGTCGAACGCCCGCAGATCGGGAAGGCCGTCGACGGACGCGTCGTTCCGGACCACCACCGGCTCCTCGCCGTTGACCTCGGCGATCAGCTGGAACAGGTTGTACGTGTACGAGTCGTAATTGTCGATGAGCAGGGTCTTCACCCGCCCACCTCCCTCTGTTCGTTCGCGGGCCTATGTGGCCCGGCGTTTGTGCCGCCCCCGCAGTGCCTGGAGCGACGGGTACAGCCATTTCCTGAAGAAACGCTGGAGCCGCGGCATGAGAATCCAGGTGACCAGGGCCGTCACACACAGGCATAACAACAGCGTGCGAAACAGTGCGTTGAGGTCACCGAGATAGGGAAGCACCGTCAGATTGAAGAGGAGCACCGGCGGAAAAACCGCGCTCATATTCACGAACCACAGTTTCCATTTGGACGGCGGAGCCGGCGGCGCGGGCGTCAGCGTCTGCGCGTCGAACCAGGCCCGGGCGCCCGGCACCCGGCGCCGCTCGCCCTCCCGGGCGACCCCGTCCAACCAGGCGTCCCACTGCTCCCGGGAGGACGATTTCTCCCAGGCCAGGGCCGCACCCTCGCTGGCGAAGCGATAGACGACATGCCATTCCGCCCCTCCGTCGACAAGTACCCCACCCCCCAGAAACCCCGGCTGCCGCGCGGTCGCGCCCAGCATGGCCCACCCCCAGGAGTGGAAGTCGGCCGCACGGCCCGGCGTCACGTGATAGGCCACGGTGACCGTGACGGGATTACTGGTCACGCCGTCCTTTACGGAAAGCGCTCACCCCGCGTTCAAGATTCAACAAACATTTTCCGCTCGTCCGCGGGAACGCCCGCAAGCCGGACTCGACACATCCCCGTCCGTGCATGTGTCCGGAAGGCGAAGAAACCCAACAGCCGGGATAACACCGCCGCTCACCGCGGCGCGACCGCGTCCTCCTCCGCCGCCACCGGCGCCTCCCCGAACCGCGACAGTGCCAGCGCCCCCGCCACCGCCACCGCGAACCCGAGGATCGCCAGCCACCCCAGCCCCGGCCGCGTCCGGTCCCCGAGCCACACCACACCGATCAGCGCGGGCGCCACCGTCTCCCCGAGCACCAGCCCCGCCGTCGCCGTGGTCACCGACCCGCGCTGCAAGGCCGAGGTCAGCAGCAGGAACGCCGCCCCGCCGCCGAGCAGCAGCGCGTACGTCGCCGGGTTGGGAAACAGCTCACCCGGCGAGAACCCGTCGATCAGCCGCACCGACACCTCCACCACCCCGAACCCCAGCCCCGCCCCGAGCCCGAGCGCCAGCGCCCGCCCCCGCTCCGGCAGCCGCCCACCGAACGCCCCGAGCAGCAGCACACCCGCCGCCGCCCCGAGCATCGCCCACGGCAGCCACCCCGGCCCGGGCTCGTCCCCCTCCGCCCCCGACGCCAGCCCCAGCAGCGCGAGCCCGGCACACACCACCGCCACCGCCGCCCACTCGACCCGGCTCAGCCGCACCTTGAGCAGTCGCGCCGCGACCACGGCCGTCACCGCCAGGGCCGCGGCCAGCGCCGCCCCCACGGCATAGATCGGCACCGATCGCAGCGCGAGGATCTGGAGCACGAAACCGAGCCCGTCCAGCGCGAGACCGGCCAGATACCGCCACTGCCGCAGCGCCCGCCATAGCAGCGCCACGTCCCCGCCCGGCCCGGTCGCCGCCGCCGAGCGCGCCGCGATCGCCTGCAACACCGTCGCCGTACCGAAGCAGACCGCCGCACCGAGGGCACACACCATTCCAAAGATCACAAATCGACAGTAGGACAGCGCCCGTCGACGGGGGGCCATGCGCGCCCGATCGCACCGATCTCTAGGCTGACCGCTGGCAGTGCACGACGCGGCGACACGGGGGAGACACGCACATGGCCGAAACACGGCGAAGGCTGCGCTCGAGCACGGTGGTGCTGGGCGGCATGGGCGTCCTCGCGGCGGCCCTGTCCGCCTGCGGCTCCGACCCGGACCGCCGCTGCGTCGACCGGGACAGCTACGACTACATCAACGGCTACAAGGTCGTCGCCGACAAGAACTGCTCGTCCGGCACGTCCTCCGTCGGCACGGGCCGCAAGACCGGCAAGACCAGGGCCGCGGACGCCGACTGGTACTACGACGCCGACGTCAGCGGCGGCTACGCCGACGACGGCACCTTCAGCCGCAGCGAGGCCGTCGACCGAGGCGGCTTCGGCTGCTCCGGCAGCGGCGGCGGCTGACGGGCGGGCACGGCAGATGCAACGCAGGACCATCGACCCCCGCCCCGGCTGGCAGCAGACCGTCGAGGAACAGGGCCTGATCTACCCCCTGACCCGCTACCCCGACGACTCCCTGCGCCCCTACTGGGACGAGAGCGCGCACTACGTCTTCTCCCTGGAGGAGGTCGAGGCCCTCGAAGAGGTCGTCGAGGACCTCCACCGCATGTGCCTGGCGGCGGCAAGCCACATCGTCACCGAGGACCGCTTCGCCGACCTCGGCATCACCGACCCCCGGGTGGCCCGGGCGGTCGCCGAGGCCTGGCACCGCCGCGCCGAACTGCCCTCCGTCTACGGCCGCTTCGACCTCCGCTACGACGGCACCGGCCCGGCCAAACTCCTGGAGTACAACGCCGACACCCCGACCTCCCTGGTCGAGGCCGCGTCCCCGCAGTGGTTCTGGATGGAGGAGCGCTTCCCCGGCGCCGACCAGTGGAACTCCCTCCACGAACGCCTCGTCGACGCCTGGAAGAAGCAGGCCGCCCTCCTCCCGCCGGGCAGCCCCCTGTACTTCGCGTACTCCTCGGCCGACGAGCTCGGCGAGGACATGATGACGGTGGCCTACCTCAAGGAGACCGCCGAACAGGCCGGTCTGGCCACCGACTGGATCGCCATGGAGGAGATCGGCTGGGACCGCCTCTCCCGCCGCTTCGTCGACCACCGCCTCCGCTTCATCCGCAGCGTCTTCAAGCTCTACCCGTGGGAATGGCTCACCACGGACCGCTTCGCCGACCACGTCCTGGACACCCTCGACAACGGCGGCGGCACGGGCTCCACCCTGTGGATCGAACCGGCCTGGAAGATGCTCCTCAGCAACAAGGCCCTCCTGGCGATCCTCTGGGAGCTCCACCCCGACCACCCGAACCTCCTCCCCGCGTACCTGGACGGCCCCCGCGACCTGTCCACCACGGGCTGGGTGGCCAAGCCCCTCCTCGGCCGCGAGGGCGCGGGCGTCACGATCCACGACCCCGGCACGGCCCCCGTCCTCCGCGACGAACCCTGCTGCTACCAGCAACTGGCCCCCCTCCCCGACTTCGACGGCAACCGCGTGGTCCTGGGCGCCTGGGTGGTGGAGAACGAGTCGGCGGGCCTCGGCATCCGCGAGTCCTCGGGCCTGATAACGGACGAGTACGCCCGCTTCCTGCCGCACGTGATCTTGTGAACGGAGCGCAGGGGGAGGTACATCGGGGGCGCGGGGAACTGCGCGATCAACCACAGAGCACCCGCACCCGGCGACGAAGAACAACCCGGCAGACGCTCCCCGCCCACCCCACCCGGTAGGCTGACCGAGGGCCGTGACTGGCGCGCTGGGATGGGACCAACCATCGGGGAGCGGCCCGAGCAGTCAGAGCCGTGCGCCTGGGCCGTACCGTGAACGCTGAACGCAACGTCCGGAGGTCCCCATGTCAGCAGAGCTCACCCCCGCTTCCACCGCCTACCGCGCCGCCCTCGACGTGATCCGCGCCGTCGAACCCCGCGTGGCGGACGCCATCGGCCAGGAGGTCGCCGACCAGCGCGAGATGCTCAAGCTGATCGCCTCCGAGAACTACGCCTCCCCGGCCACGCTCCTGACCATGGGCAACTGGTTCAGCGACAAGTACGCCGAGGGCACCATCGGCCGCCGCTTCTACGCCGGCTGCCGCAACGTCGACACCGTCGAGTCGCTCGCCGCCGAGCACGCCAAGGAGCTGTTCGGCGCCCGCCACGCCTACGTCCAGCCGCACTCCGGCATCGACGCCAACCTCGTCGCCTTCTGGTCGGTCCTCGCCCAGCGCGTCGAGGTCCCCGCCCTGGAGAAGGCCGGAGCCCGCCAGGTCAACGACCTCTCCGAGGCCGACTGGGCCGAGCTGCGCCGCGCCTTCGGCAACCAGCGCATGCTGGGCATGTCCCTGGACGCCGGCGGCCACCTCACCCACGGCTTCCGCCCGAACATCTCCGGCAAGATGTTCGACCAGCGCTCCTACGGCACGGACCCGGCCACCGGCCTCATCGACTACGAGGCGCTGCGCACCTCCGCCCGCGAGTTCAAGCCGCTGATCATCGTGGCGGGCTACTCCGCCTACCCCCGTCTGGTGAACTTCCGGATCATGCGCGAGATCGCCGACGAGGTCGGCGCGACGCTCATGGTCGACATGGCGCACTTCGCGGGCCTGGTCGCGGGCAAGGTCCTCACCGGCGACTTCGACCCGGTGCCGCACGCCCAGATCGTGACGACCACCACCCACAAGTCGCTGCGCGGCCCCCGTGGCGGCATGGTCCTGTGCGACGACTCGCTGAAGGACCAGGTCGACCGCGGCTGCCCGATGGTTCTCGGCGGCCCGCTGCCGCACGTCATGGCCGCCAAGGCCGTGGCCCTGGCAGAGGCCCGCCAGGAGTCCTTCCGCGACTACGCCCAGCGCATCGTCGACAACTCCCGCGCGCTCGCCGAGGGCCTGATGCGCCGTGGCGCGACCCTGGTGACGGGCGGCACGGACAACCACCTGAACCTGATCGACGTCGCCTCCTCCTACGGCCTCACCGGCCGCCAGGCCGAGGCCGCGCTGCTCGACTCGGGCATCGTCACCAACCGCAACGCCATCCCCGCCGACCCGAACGGTGCCTGGTACACCTCCGGCATCCGCATCGGCACCCCCGCCCTGACCACCCGCGGCCTGGGCACCGCCGAGATGGACGAGGTCGCGGGCCTCATCGACCGCGTCCTGACCACCGCGGAGCCGGGCACGACCAAGTCGGGTGCTCCCTCCAAGGCGTCCCACGTCCTCGACGCCAAGGTCGCCGACGAGATCTCCCAGCGCGCCACCGACCTCGTGGCCGGCTTCCCGCTCTACCCGGAGATCGACCTGGGCTGACGCCCGGGGTCCTCACCCGTTCAGGGCCCGGGCCGACGTACCCGGCCCGTCACTCGTCCAGGTCGATCAGCACCTGACGCGGCTCCTCCCGCGGCGGTCCGGCTTCGCGCCGGGCCGCCGCGCGGCGCACCAGCAGCGTGCCGCCCGCCCCGGCGGCGAGCCCCAGCACCCCCGCCGCCACCGCCCACCGGACGTCACCCCGCACCGGACCGTCCAGGTCCGCCGCGGCGGCCGGGCTCGCGACGGGCCCGCCCGCCGTGTCACCGAGCAGCCGGGCCAGGTCGAACCGCTCGAAGACGGACCGCGGCGCCCGGTGCCAGCGGATGTCGTCGTCCTCCACGGTGGGGCTGGGATCCGAGCGCACCCAGGGCGTGCCGTCCTCGGCCACCACCAGCTGGTCCTGCCGCTCGACGGCCACGTCCCCGCCCGGCGGCCGGTTCGTGCTCGGCCAGCCGCCGACCCCGGACAGCCCCCAGAGCACCGTGAGCCGCACCTGCGGGAAGTCCCCCTCCGCCCAGTCGTCCGGCACCCGCTCCGTCTCCCTGTGCATGGGCTGCAGGAGCTGCCACAGCCGGGCGAAGTCGCGCTGCCCCGAGCGCACCGCCGTGGTCCGCCCGGTCCCGCCCGCGACGACCATGGCCACGTCGGGAACGTCCCGCCCACGCGCCGGGACGGCAGCGGCGGCCGAAACCGACGCACCCCCGGCCAGAACCGCCGCCACGCACCCCACCAGCGCCCACCACGCCACACGCCCCCGCCACCGGGCCGATCCCGCCCGGCCCCGGAACAGTGCCGGACCCACCCGGCTCCGGCGACGTGGAACTCCCAGCCCGGCTCGCGGCCCGCCGCGGGCCCGGCCCCGGCGTCTGTCCACCCCGCCCCGTGCCCGCATCGGTTTCCCCCTCCCCATCGGCCCGACGACGGCCACAACGGCCCCCGCCCGAGCCGGCCCGGGGGCAGCCGCACCCGTGCCTCACCCTTGTTACACCGCCGGGGCCCAACGGGAGCCCGTCTGTTTCCGGCCGGTTCCGGATCGGCCCCCGGGACCTGAGAGAATGGTGAGCATGGCCTCTGACCGACCTCGCGTGCTCTCCGGGATCCAGCCCACCGCCGGCTCGTTCCACCTCGGCAACTACCTCGGCGCCGTCCGCCAGTGGGTGGCCCTGCAGGAGACTCACGACGCGTTCTACATGGTCGTCGACCTGCACGCGATCACCATCCCGCAGGACCCGAAGGACCTCCGCGCGAACACCCGCCTGGCCGCCGCCCAGCTGCTGGCCGCGGGGCTCGACCCGGACCGCTGCACGCTCTTCGTGCAGAGCCACGTCCCCGAGCACGCCCAGCTCGCCTGGATCATGAACTGTCTGACCGGCTTCGGCGAGGCCGGCCGGATGACCCAGTTCAAGGACAAGTCCGCCAAGCAGGGCGCCGAGCGCGCCTCGGTCGGCCTGTTCACGTACCCGATCCTCCAGGTCGCGGACATCCTGCTCTACCAGGCCCACGAGGTCCCGGTCGGCGAGGACCAGCGCCAGCACATCGAGCTCACCCGCGACCTCGCCACGCGCTTCAACGGCCGCTTCGGCGACACGTTCACCCTCCCCAAGCCGTACATCCTCAAGGAGACGGCGAAGATCTACGACCTCCAGGACCCGTCGATCAAGATGAGCAAGTCGGCGTCCACGCCGAAGGGCCTCATCAACCTCCTCGACGAGCCCAAGGCCACGGCCAAGAAGGTCAAGAGCGCAGTCACCGACACCGACACGGTGATCCGCTACGACGCCGAGAACAAGCCGGGCGTCAGCAACCTCCTCACGATCTACTCGACCCTCACCGGCGAGAGCATCGCCGAGCTGGAGGAGCGGTACACCGGCAAGATGTACGGCGCGCTCAAGACGGACCTCGCCGAGGTCATGGTCGAGTTCGTGACGCCGTTCCGGGAGCGCACCCAGCAGTACCTGGACGACCCCGAGACGCTCGACTCGATCCTCGCCAAGGGCGCCGAGAAGGCCAGGGCGGTCGCCGCCGAGACCCTCGCGCAGGCGTACGACAAGGTCGGCTTCCTGCCCGCCAAGCACTGAACGCCACCCGCGCGCACAGCCGTACCACCGAACAGCGCTGTACATCACTCCGGTTGCGCCTGCCCGTAACCCGGTCGTGGCCGTACAGTCGATAACCGGGTGGTCGTATCAGCGGCCACACTGACATGACAGGAGACGACGTGGGGACCGTAACGATCGGTGTCTCGATCGCGGTCCCGGAGCCTCACGGCAGCGAGCTCCAGCAGCTGCGCGCGGGCTTCGGCGACGCCGCTGCTCACGGCATCCCCACGCACGTCACCCTGCTGCCGCCGACCGAGGTCGACGAAGCCTCCGTGCCGGCCGTCGAGGCGCATCTCGCCGAGGTCGCCGCGGCCGGCCGCCCGTTCCCCATGCGGCTGTCCGGCACCGGCACGTTCCGGCCCGTGTCGCCGGTGGTGTTCGTCCGGGTCGTCGCGGGCGCGGAGGCCTGCGCACGGCTACAGGAGCAGGTCCGCGACCCCGCCGGGCCGGCCCCCCGCGAACTGCAGTTCCCGTACCACCCGCACGTCACCGTGGCGCACGGCATCGACGAGACGGCCATGGACCGCGCCTTCGAGGAACTCGCCGGTTACGAGGCGGAGTGGTCCTGCACCGGCTTCGCCCTCTACGAGCAGGGCGCCGACGGCGTCTGGCGCAAGCTCCGCGAGTTCCCCTTCGGCGGCTCGGTGGTCCCCCCACAGACCGGTCGGGCGGAACGAGGCTCGGTCCCCACCCGCTGACCCCGCTCGCGAGGTCAGACCGGCAGCCGCCGGAACACCGCGCGCGGCAGGTGCCGCAGCGCCGCCATCACCACGCGGAGCGTCCCCGGTACCCATACCGTCTCCGTGCGGCGGCGCAGGCCCAGCTCCACGGCTGTCGCGACCGCCTCGGGCGTGGTCGCGAGCGGCGCCTCGGGCAGCCCGGCGGTCATCCGGGTGCGCACGAAGCCCGGGCGGACGACCATGACGTGCACGCCCGTGCCGTGCAGCGCGTCGCCCAGGCCCTGGGCGAAGGCGTCCAGGCCGGCCTTGCTGGAGCCGTAGATGAAGTTCGCCCGGCGGGCCCGCTCGCCCGCGACGGAGGACATCACGACCAGCGAGCCGTGCCCCTGGGACTGGAGCGAACGGGCGCACACCAGTCCCGCCGAGACCGCGCCGGTGTAGTTGGTCTGCGCCACCCGCACCGCCGCCTCCGGCTCGCGCTCGTCGCGGGCCTGGTCGCCGAGCAGCCCGAAGGCGAGCAGCACCATGTCGACGTCGCCCTCGGCGAAGACCTTGCCGAGCACGGCCTCGTGGGAGGCGGGGTCGAGCGCGTCGAAGGCGACGGTGTGCACGTCGGCCCCGAGCCCGCGCAGCTGCCCGGCGGCCTCCTCCAGGGCGGGGGAGGGGCGGCCGGCCAGCCAGACCGTACGGGTGCGACGGGCGATCAGACGGCGGGCGGTGGCCAGCGCGATCTCGGACGTACCGCCGAGGACGAGCAGGGACTGGGGGAGGCCGAAGGCGTCCTTCATGACAGCAGCTCCTAGAGGTTGCTCAGAGACTGAGGCGGCGGGCCAGGTCGGAGACGAACACCCCGCGCGGATCCAGCTCGGCGCGCAGCGCGCGGAAGTCGTCGAGACGCGGGTACATGGCCGCGAGCAGCTCCGGGCGCAGCCGGGCGTCCTTGGCGAGGTAGACGCGTCCGCCCGCGGCGGCGACCTCCTCGTCGAGTTCGTCGAGGAACGCGCCGAGGCCGGGCAGGTTCGCCGGGATGTCCAGCGCCAGCGTCCAGCCCGGCACCGGGAAGGACAGCCAGCCCGGGTCGGACTCCCCGAAGCGCTTGAGGACGGCCAGGAAGGACGGGCAGCGGCGTTCGGAGATGCGGCGCACGACGCGGCGCAGGGCGTCCTCACGGCCGTAGCCGACGACGAACTGGTACTGCACGAAGCCGCCGCGGCCGTAGACGCGGTTCCAGTGCGGCACGCCGTCCAGGGGGTGGAAGAACGGGGAGATCCGCTGGAGGCGGCCGGTCTGCGCGCGAGGGGCCTTGCGGTACCAGAGCTCGTTGAACAGGCCCACGCTCGTCCGGCTGAGCAGGCCCTCGGGGAGGAGTTCGGGGGTGGCCGGGAGGCGCGCGGTGCGGAAGGCGAGCGGGTCGCGGCGCAGGCGCGCGGGGAGCGCGTCCAGCGGGGCGTGGTCGCCGCGGGTGAGGACGGCGCGGCCGGTGGCGGCGCCCCGGGCCAGCAGGTCGATCCAGGCGACCGAGTAGCGGTAGCGGTGGTCGGTGGCGGCGAGCCGGGCCATCAGGTCGTCGAGGTCCGTCGCCCGCTCGGTGTCGACCGACATCAGCGAGGTCTCGACCGGCTGGAGCCGGATCGTCGCGGTGAGGATCACCCCGGTCAGGCCCATGCCGCCGGCCGTGGCGTCGAAGAGCGGCGTGCCGGGGATCACCGTGCGGATCTCGCCGTCGGCGGTGAGCAGTTCGAGGGCGAGCACATGCCGCGCGAAGGAGCCGGAGACGTGGTGGTTCTTGCCGTGGATGTCGGCGCCGATCGCCCCGCCGACGGTGACGTAGCGGGTGCCGGGGGTGACCGGCACGAACCAGCCGAGCGGCAGCAGCACCTCCATCAGCCGGTGCAGGGAGACGCCCGCGTCGCACAGCACGGTCCCGCCGTCGGCGTCGATCGCGTGCACCCGGTCCAGGGCCGTCATGTCGAGCACGGATCCGCCCGCGTTCTGCGCCGCGTCCCCGTACGCCCGCCCCAGGCCCCGGGGGATCCCGCCGCGGGCTCCGCAGCCCCGGACGGCTGCCGCGGCCTCCTCGTACGACCGGGGGCGGATCAGCCGGGCGGCGGTGGGGGCGGTGCGGCCCCAGCCCGTGACGGTGGTGTGGTCGAGGCCCATGACGTCCGGGTCGTAATCGGTGTCGGCAGACATGTGCGTGACCGTATCGCCCTAGTCTGGACTATCAGTTCGGAAACATGGCATCCCTCCCCGAAATGGGTGATTAATGGGATGTCGCTCAATATTGCCGGAGTTCAGGCCTGATGGGCGTGAACAGTGAGTCCACATGGACGACCTCGACGACCTGCACGACATGGACCACCGGATCGTTTCGGCGCTCAGGGAGTGCGGCACCGACCCGCGCGTGGCAGGCGCCGCGCGCGCCCTGTCCTGGGCGGGGGAGCACGCGGCGCTGTGGCTGGCGGCGGGGCTCGCCGGAGCCGCCGTCGACGGCCCAAGGCGCGGCGCCTGGCTGCGCGGCACCGCGCTGACCGCGGGGGCGCATCTGGTCAGCATGGGGGTGAAGCGGGTCGTGCGCCGGCCGCGCCCGGCGCACGTCGTGCCCCTGGTGCGCACCGCCGGCCGGCACTCCTTCCCCAGCTCGCACGCCACCTCAGCGGCGGCCGCCGCCGTCGCCTTCGGCGCCCTGGGCGCCCACGCCGTCCCGCCGCTCGCCGGTCTGGTGTGCGTCTCACGGCTGGTCGCCGGCGTCCACTTCCCCACGGACATCGCCGCCGGCGCGGCCCTCGGCGCCCTCACGGCCCGGCTCGGCGCCCGCTGGATGCGGGGAGGCGCCGACCATGACTGAGACGGCCGTCCTGCGGCAGCGCACCCACCAGGAGCGGTCCGCACCACCCCGCAAGGGAGGCATCCCGGCCGGTCTCCTCCGGACCGCGCGCCCCAGGCAGTGGGTCAAGAACGTCCTCGTGGTCGCCGCCCCGGCCGCCGCGGGCGAGCTGTTCTCCCGGCACGCCCTCGTCCAACTCGCCCTGGTCTTCGTCCTCTTCACCGCCTGCGCCGCCGCCGTCTACCTGGTCAACGACGCCCGCGACGCCGACGCCGACCGCGCCCACCCCGTCAAACGGCACCGCCCCGTCGCCGCCGGACAGGTCCCCGTACCCGTCGCCTACGCCGTCGGCGGCTGCCTCGGCGTCCTCGCGCCCACCGCCGCCGCCTGGCTGTGCGGACCCGCCGTCGCCGCCCTGCTGACCGCCTACCTCGCCCTGCAACTGGCCTACTGCATCAGCCTCAAGCACGTCCTCGTCGTCGACCTCGCCGTCGTCACGACCGGCTTCCTGATGCGGGCCATGATCGGCGGACTCGCCCTCGGCATCCCGCTGTCCCGCTGGTTCCTTATCACCACCGGCTTCGGCGCGCTGTTCATGGTGTCGGCCAAGCGCTACTCGGAAGCCGTCCAGATGGCCTCGAAGGCAGGCGCCACACGGGCGTTGCTCACCGAGTACACCACCGGCTACCTGCGCTTCGTCTGGCAGCTCGCGGCCGGTGTCGCCGTCCTCGGCTACTGCCTGTGGGCCATGGAGGAGGGCGGCGTCCCGCACACCAGCGTGCTGCCCTGGCGCCAACTGTCCATGGTGGCCTTCATCCTGGCCATCCTGAGATACGCCGTCTTCGCCGACCGGGGCACGGCCGGCGAACCCGAGGACGTCGTCCTGCGCGACCGCGCCCTCGCGCTCATCGGCGTGGCCTGGATGGCGATGTACGGCCTGGCCGTGGCCAATTGGTGAGCACGCGCGCGTGGCGCAACCCCACGCCGCCGTGCCGCCGGGAACTGATCGGCTTCGCCGCCGCCGGACTCCTCGCCTACGCCGTCGACCTGGCCCTCTTCACCTACCTGCGTGGCCCCGCCGGACTCGACCCGCTCACCGCCAAGTCCCTGTCCTTCCTGGCCGCCTGCACGGTCGCCTACGCCGGCAACGCCCTCGGCCCCTACCACACCGCCCGCGCACCGGGCCTGCGCCCCTACGCCGTGTTCTTCGCGGTCAACCTCGCCGGAGCCGCCGTACAGCTGCTCTGCCTGGCGCTGAGCCACTACGGCCTCGGTCTCACCTCGCAGCGCGCGGACACCGTCTCGGGCGCGGTCGTCGGCATGGCGCTGGCCACAGTCCTGCGGTTCTGGGGTACCCGTACATGGGTGTTCCGGGCGGAGGGCAGAGTCGGATCATGGACTGGCTGAAAAAGCTCCCGGTGATCGGACCGTGGTCACAGCGGCTGATGATCACCCACGCGTGGCGGTCGTACGAGCGGCTCGACCGCGTGAAATGGCCGCGGCTGGCCGCCGCGATGACCTTCCGGAGCTTCGTCGCGCTGTTCCCGCTGCTCACGGTGTCCGCCACCATCGCCGCCGCCACCCTCAGCACGGAGCAGGAGGAGAAGCTCCAGGACAAGCTCGCCGAGCAGGTCCCCGGCATCTCCGACCAGCTGGACGTCGCCGGCCTGGTGGACAACGCCGGCACCATCGGCCTCATCGCGGGCGCGCTGCTGCTGTTCACCGGCATCAGCTGGGCCGGCTCGATGCGCGAGTGCCTGCGCGCCGTGTGGGAGCTGCCCGAGGAGGAGGAGAACCCGCTCCTGCGCTACGCCAAGGACACCGGCGTCCTGGTCGGCCTCGGCGGCGCGCTCCTCGTCACCATCGCCGCCTCCGCCGTCGCCTCCGCGATGATCGGCTGGATCACCCGGCAACTCGGCATCGACGAAGGCGGCTGGGGCGGGGTCCTGCTGCACATCGCCGCGTTCCTGATCGCCGTCCTCGCCAACTTCCTGCTCCTGCTCTACGTCCTCACCCTGCTGCCCGGCGTCGAGCCGACCCGCCACCGCCTGTTCGTGGCGGCGCTGACCGGCGCGATCGGCTTCGAACTGCTGAAGCTGCTGCTCAGCGGCTATCTGCAGGGCGTGGCCGCGAAGAGCATGTACGGCGCGTTCGGGGTGCCCGTCGCCCTGCTGCTGTGGATCAACTTCACCTCGAAGCTGGTGCTGTTCTGCGCCGCCTGGACGGCGACAGGGAGCAAGGAGGACGAGGTCCCCGAGATCAGGGACGCGTGCGGCGGCGCACCAGATCCGGCAGCGGCCAACGGCGGTTGACCAGGAACGCCCCGCCCGCGAGCAGCACCAGCACGCCGCCCGTGATGCCGAGCGCGGTCCCGATGCCGCTGGAGCCGTCCACGGCAGGGGCGCCGGCCACCGGCTTCGAACCGGTCCCGGCCGTGCCGCCGCCGTCCCCGGAGCCGCCCGCCTCGCCGGAGGGGTTCGCGCCGGGCTTCGCCTGCGTCGCGCCCTTGGGCGGCACCAGCTCGCCCACCGGCTGCACCTTCCCGGCCGCCTTGAAGCCCCAGTCGAACAGCCGGGCCGTCTCCTTGTAGACCTCGTTGTGCTCGGACTTCTCCGGGTTCATCACCGTCACCAGCAGCACCTTGCCGCCGCGCTCGGCGACGCCGGTGAAGGTGGCACCCGCGTTGGTGGTGTTGCCGTTCTTGACGCCCGCGATGCCCTCGTAGACGGGCACGTCCGTGTCACCGGACAGCAGCCGGTTGGTGTTCTGGATCTCGAAGGACTCGCGGACCTTCTTGCCCTTCTTGCCCTTCTTGGTCTGCCCGGGGAACTTGGCGCGGACCGTCGAGGCGTACTCGCGGAAGTCCTTCTTCTGCATCCCGGAGCGGGCGAACAGCGTCAGGTCGTACGCCGACGACACCTGCCCCTCGGCGTCGTAGCCGTCCGGGCTGACCACGTGCGTGTCGAGGGCCTGGAGCTCCTCGGCGTGCTCGTTCATCTCCCGGACGGTGTTCTCCACGCCCTTGTTCATCGCGGACAGCACGTGCACGGCGTCGTTGCCGGAGCGCAGGAAGACGCCCAGCCACAGGTCGTGGACCGTGTACGTCTCCTCCTCCTTTATGCCGACCATGCTGGAACCCGCGCCGATGCCGGCCAGGTCCGCGGGCACGACCTTGTGCTTGGTGTCGCTGGGGAACTTCGGCAGCAGGGTGTCCGCGAACAGCATCTTCAGCGTGCTCGCCGGGGCGAGGCGCCAGTGCGCGTTGTGCGCGGCCAGCACATCACCGGTCTCGGCGTCGGCGACGATCCAGGAGCGGGCGGTCACGTCCTTGGGCAGCACCGGCACGCCGCTCGCGAGGTTCACCTGCGTGCCCGGCCTGCCGAGCCGGGCGCCGCCCACGGTCGACATCGACGCCGGGGGAGTCGCCGACGGGCTCGCGCTCGCCGACGGGCTGTCCGACGGCTTCGGGGTGGCGACGGCGGCGGGCGCGGCCAGGGCGAGGGACGACAGGACGGCGGAGGTGACCAGCAGGGATCGCCTGGCGGTCTTCTTCGGAGCGGGCACGATCGGAAACGTACATGCCGTACGGGGGGAAGTCCCGCCTCCGGCCCCACCCCGGGAACGGAACCGGACACGGCCTGGCGATACTGGTCTCATGAAGCTCAGCCGCCCCGTCTCCTGGTTCCTGCTCGCCTTCGGGGTGTGGAGCTGGGTCATCTGGATCACTTTCGTCAAAAACCTCGTCAACGACGGCAGCGGGCTCGCCTTCGACGACGGTGATCCCACGGCCTACTTCTGGGTGCACCTGCTGCTCGCGATCGTCTCCTTCGTATTGGGGACGGTCGTCGGGGCCATCGGGTTGCGTGGTCTGCGCGCACTGCGCCGGACGTCATAGCGGCGATCGGGAGAAACGGCACCGTGGTCATCGTCTTCGTACTCGTCGCCGTACTGGTCCTGACCGTCATCGTGACGGCCAACTGGTACGTGTGGCGCCGCCTGTTCCGCGACACGACCCGGGGCCCGGGACCGGGCCGCCGCGCGGGCGCGGCCCTGATCGCCGGCGGGTGGGTCCTGGCGATCACGGCCCTGATCGCCGAACGCTCCGGCGCCCCCTTCTGGCTCCAGCAGACCCTGGCCTGGCCGGGCTTCCTGTGGCTGGCCCTGTCGATATACCTGCTCCTGGCAGTACTGGCCGGCGAACTGGTCCGCCCCCTCCTGCGCCGCTACCTGGAACACCGCGACAGCCGAGCGAACGGCGACGACGGCGCCGCTGAGGCGGCCTCACGGGCAGGCGGCACGGCGGCCGCGCCAGCCGCGCCGCAGGCGAACGGCAAGGGCGCCGGCCCCGCGCCGGGCGATGCCGGTGGCGCCCCCGCGCCCGCGACGGCGGCAGGTGCGCGGCCGGACAGCGGCGAAGCCGCCGTCCCCGGGAGTGCCTCGCAGCCCGACGGCGGTGTCGGCACGGCCTCCGCCACGACGGCCGTGCCCGCGTCCGCCTCGTGGGCGGGTGGCGGCGCGACCGCTTCCGCGGCGGCGTCGGGGGTGACTTCGCACGCCGACCGTGCCGCCCACGTGCCCACGGCCGAGACGACCGCGCCGCAGGCGAACGGCAGTGACGCCGCCCGCGCGGCCGGGACCGCGGTCGACGATGCCGGTGGCGCCCCCGCGCCCGCGACGGCGGCAGGTGCGCGCTCGGACAGCGGCGAAGCCGCCGTCCCCGGGAGTGCCTCGCAGCCCGACGGCGGTGTCGGCACGGCCTCCGCCACGACGGCCGTGCCCGCGTCCGCCTCGCGGGCGGGTGGCGGCGCGACCGCTTCCGCGGCGGCGTCGGGGGTGACTTCGCACCCCGACCGTGCCGCCCACGTGCCCACGCCCGAGACGACCGCGCCGCAGGCGAACGGCAGTGACGCCGCCCCGCTCTCGGTCGGGACCGCGGTCGGAGGAACTGCCTCCACGCCCGAGGCCGCCGCGTCGCAGGCGAACGGCAGCGGCGCTGCCACCGCGCCCGAGGACGACTCCCCCCGGCCCCCCGACACCGCCGCCCCCTCCCGGCGTCTGTTCGTGTCCCGGGTCGTCGCCGGGGCCGCAGCGGCCGCTGCCGTCGGGACCGTGGGGTACGGGACGTACGGGGTGTTGCGCGGGCCGAAGGTGAAGCGGGTCACCGTGCCGCTGGCCAAGTTGCCGCGGGCCGCGCACGGGTACCGGATCGCCGTGGTCAGCGATGTGCACCTCGGCCCGGTCCTGGGGCGCGGCTTCGCGCAGAAGGTCGTCGACACCATCAACGCGACCCAGCCCGACCTGATCGCGGTCGTCGGCGACCTGGTCGACGGCAGCGTGAAGGACCTCGGCCCCGCCGCCGCCCCGCTCGCCCAGCTGAGGGCCCGTCACGGCTCGTACTTCGTCACCGGCAACCACGAGTACTTCTCCGGCGCCGAGCAGTGGGTCGAGGAGGTCCGCCGCCTGGGCATCAACCCCCTGGAGAACGACCGCCGGGAGATGCCGTACTTCGACCTGGCCGGAGTCAACGACATCGCCGGCGAGGACGAGGGCCAGGGCCCCGACTTCGCGAAGGCGCTAGGCGACCGCGACACCACGCGCGCGTGCGTCCTGCTCGCCCATCAGCCCGTCCAGATCCACGACGCCGTCGAGCACGGCGTCGACCTCCAGCTCTCCGGTCACACCCACGGCGGACAGCTCTGGCCGGGCAACCTCATCGCCTCCGGCGCCAACCCCACCCTCGCGGGCCTGGACCGCCACGGCGACACCCAGCTCTACGTCTCGCGCGGCGCCGGCGCCTGGGGCCCGCCCACCCGGGTCGGCGCCCCGTCGGACATCACCGTGATCGAGCTGGCGTCGAGGCAGGCCTGAGGCGCGCACCCTGTGAGAACGCTGTGAAACCGCCCCCAATCGCCCATAGGTAAGGTCTTTCCCAACTCGCCAGATCTCCCTTCCCTCTGCCCGAAATCCTGTGATTGTGTGAGCCCGCCACGAAGGGTGTGGCATACGCACAAGGGCCTCAACAGGCCTCAAAGGGCCTGGGAGGGCAAGCCGATGCGATCAGTTCGCATACGGATACTCGCGGGGCTGCTGGTCCTGGCCGCCGCGGGCGTGGGCGCCTGGCAGTTGCTGCCGTCGAAGGGCGACGCGAAGACCATCACGGTCGGCACGACGGACGGCGTCACCTCGCTCGACCCGGCCGGCGCCTACGACGCGGGCTCCTGGGCGCTGTTCAGCAACGTCTTCCAGTCGCTGCTGACGTTCGCGCCGGGCGGCACCGCCCCCGTCCCGGACGCGGCGAAGAGCTGCGCGTTCGCCCACGGCGACCTCACCACCTACCGCTGCGAGCTGCGCGACGGCCTCACCTTCCCGAGCGGCCGGGCGATGGACGCCGAGGACGTGAAGTACTCCTTCGACCGGATCCTGAAGATCAAGGCACCCGTCGGCCCGGCCTCCCTGCTCGGCACACTGGGCTCCGTGGACGCCGACGGCATGACCGCCACCTTCCACCTGACCTCGCCCGACGCGACGTTCCCCTTCAAGCTCGCCACCGGCGCCGGCTCGATCGTCGACCACACCGCCTACCCGGCCGCCCAGCTGCGCACCGGCAACGGCGCCGACGGCACCGGCCCGTACACCCTCACCTCGTACACGAAGGACCACGAGGCGGTCCTCGCGCCCAACCCGCACTACCGGGGCGCCGTCAGCGCCACCGGCAGACCCGTCGACCTGCGCTACTACCCGACCCCCGAGGCCCTGGACACCGCCTGGAAGGACAAGCGGGTCGACGTCGCGACCGACCAGCTGCCGCCCGGCGTCCTCGCCGGGCTCAACCCCAGCGACCCCGCCCACCGCGTCTACGAGGCCGACGGATCCGAGACCCGGAACCTGTACTTCAACACCCGCGCGGGCAAGCCGCTGCACGACCCGCGGGTCCGGCAGGCCATGGCCTGGCTGATCGACCGCGAGCAGCTGGCCGCCACCGTCTACGACGGCACCGTCGACCCGCTGTACTCCCTGATCCCGGCGGGCCTCACCGGGCACACCGCCTCGTTCTTCGACGACTACCCGAAGCCGGACCCCGAGAAGGCCCGGGAACTGCTCACCCGGGCCGGTGTGAGCCTGCCGGTGCGCTTCACCTACGGCTACGCCGAGGGCCGCGGCGCAGGCCGGCAGGAGGCGGCCGAGATCAAGAAGGAACTGGAGGCGAGCGGCCTGTTCAAGGTCACCCTGCGGGGCTACGAGTGGACCGCCTTCCAGAAGCAGTGGGCGAGCGGCGAGCTCGACGCGTACGCCGTCGGCTGGGTCGCCGACTTCCCCGACCCGGACACCTTCGGCGCCGCGCTCGTCGGCACCGGCAGCGCCATGAACACCGGCTACAGCAACAAGACCGTCGACCGGCTCATCAAGGACAGCAGGCGCTTCGCCGAACGCTCCGAGGCCGACCAGGACTTCCGCTCGGTCCAGCAGACCGTCGCCGAGGACGTGCCGGTGCTGCCGCTGTGGCAGGCCAAGGAGTACGTCGTCACCACCGAGGACGTCGGCGGCGGCCAGTACCTCTCGGACGGCACGGGCGTGTTCCGCCTGTGGAGCCTCACCGACCTCTGACGGCCCGCCCCGGAATCAGGAGTCCGAGCGCCGCCGGGCCGGGTCCGGAATGGCGTTCGTCATGCCCGGCAGGAACTCCGTGAACAGCTCGTGCACCTCGCGTACCAGCGGCCGCAGCACCCGGAAGCGGGCCAGGACGACACCCCGCGAGGTGAGCCGGGCGCCGCGCTCGGCCAGCCGGTAGCTGCGCTCGCGCCCCTCGGTGCGGTCGAAGATCCAGTACAGGACGAGCCCCATCTGGGAGAGCCACATCAACTCGGGGAGGATGTCCCGCAGTTCCTCGGGCACCTTGGTCTTCGTGGCCCCGGCGAGCACCTCCCGGTGGACGCTGATGGCCTCCTCGCGCGCGTGCTCCGACTCCGGCGAGAAGGGGCTGAGCGGGCTGTCCGGGTCGGCGGCGTTCTTGAAGAACTGCACCGCGAACTCGTGGTAGGGCGCGGCGATGTCCAGCCAGGCCCGCAGCACCCCCGCGAGACGGGTCTCCAGGTCGCGCTCCCGGTCCAGGATCTCCCGGACCGCCACCTGGTGCTCGGCGGCGATCCGGTCGTAGAAGCCCTGGATCAGGTGCTCCTTGCCCGCGAAGTAGTAGTACGCGTTACCGACGGAGACCCCAGCCTCCTGGGCGATGGCCCGCATCGTCGTCTTGTCGTAGCCGCGCTCCTGGAACAGCCGCATGGCCGTCTCCAGGATCAGGGCGCGGGTCTGCTCGGACTTGGTGGGGGCGCCGTCGTCGGGGCCGTCGTTCTTCGCGGGCACGGAAAGAGAGCCTAACGTCAGCCGGGGTGCGGTCACCGAGGGGCGCAGGTGCCGTCGGCGCAGCCGGGCGCGGGCGCGGTGTGGCTCCAGCCCCTGCCCGGGTCGTACGACCAGCCGTCCGCGCGCCGGTACACCTGGCCGCCCCACTGCGCGCCGCCGCGCTGCCCCCGGTGCGCCTGCGCCCCACGCCACTTGGCGGCGGCGAGCACCGCGCCCCGGGCCAGCACGGCGCCGGAGGGGGTACTCAGCCGGTGGGCGAGCGGCCGGAATTCGCGCAGCGCCCACAGGGTGACGATCCAGGCGGCCGGGCCCTGGTAGACCTGCCCGGCATCGCCCACGACGGTGATCTCGTCGAGGGTGGTGCCGTGGTCGAGGCCGGGAAAGCGCCGCCGGGCCTCCTCCGAGGCGGCCGGGACCGGCTCCAGCGGCACCAGCTGGGGCTGCCGCATGAGCCAGTCGCGCAGGAACGCGCACAGGGAGCACTCGGCGTCGTACAGGACGGTGAGCCGACGGACCGGAGGGTGTGCGTTCATGCCGTTCTCCGTATTCCGCTCAGGCCCGTGCCTGCGGGGCGACCCAGCCCTGCGGCGGGACCGGCGGCAGTTGCTCCCGCTCCATGGCGCCCCGGCGCCGGATCCGGTTGAGCACGTAGACGTTGGCCAGGTGCATCACGCCGAGCACCAGCAGCACCACGCCGAGCTTGGTCGACAGGGCCTCGAACACGCCGCGGGCGTCGGTGATGGCGCCGTCGTCGCTCAGGTACAGCGCGACGAACCCGAGGTTGACGAGGTAGAAGCCGACGACCAGGAGGTGGTTGACGGCATCGGCGAGCTTTTCGTTGCCGTGCAGCACGTCGGCGAGGAAGACCCTCCCGTTACGGCTGAGCGTGCGAGCCACCCAGACCGTCAGACCGATGCTGACCAGCAGATAGATGACATAGGCGATGACCGTGCGGTCCATAGCCCCACCCTTCTTGAACACGTTCAAAACGCTGTCGAGGATGACTCTAGACCTACTTTTGAACATGTTCAACACAGGGGGACACCGGACGCGGCGATGCCCTTGCGGAGCCGCAACATCCCGGAGACTTCCGACCGGTAGACGAGGTCGGTCACGCCGTCA
Source organism: Streptomyces sp. NPDC007929 (assembly GCF_042959065.1). NCBI lineage: Bacteria > Bacillati > Actinomycetota > Actinomycetes > Kitasatosporales > Streptomycetaceae > Streptomyces > Streptomyces sp. NPDC007929. Next base: position 483,565 of record NZ_JBIBKD010000003.1, read on the forward strand.
CCGGAGAGGTCCTGGGGCACGACGACGTCGCGCTCCTTCCAGGCGGAGGAGTTGAGGCGGACGGCTTGGTCGACCGTGGCGCCGTGGTAGCCGGTGAAAGCCCAGAGGGCCTCTGAGGCTCAACCGGCAGTACTCACTGTGACGGCGGCCACAGTAGATGGTGCTGCAGCGTGGCCGAATATTACTGAGGCGGCATACTCCCGACCTGCAGAATCAGTCGTTCGTCATCGGCCGGCCCGCGGTGAGGATCTCGGTCACGTCGAGGGTCACCTTGGCGCCGATGGAGTCGGGGAGGGTCACGATCTCGCCGGAAGCATGCGGACGGTGCTTCTCGTAGCCGCTTCCCACCGGGTCGGTCAGGACGTGCAGGCGCTGGTGCTTGCGGTCCACGACCACGTACACCGGGATCTTCGCCTCGGCGTACGCGGTGACCTTGGTCTTGAGGTCGTCCTTCCAGTTGGCGGAGGTGACCTCGAGGACGAGACGGAAGCAGACCGGGTCGTACGCGTTGTTCTCGACGAAGTGGTCGTCGATGTCGGCGTCCACCACCACGAGGTCGGGGATGGCGTAGTCCTCGCCGCCCGTGGGGAGCCAGAGTCCGACGTTCTGTAGGACCTCGGTTTCGCCGTCGGCCAGTCCTGCTGCGATGAATGGACGCATGAGTCTGGTCAGGGCACGGGCGTGGGGCGCATCCGGGGACGGGGTCACGAGGAGATGGCCTCCGATGATCTCGACGCGGTAGCCCGGATGGCGCTCCATGATCTCGTCGGCGATGGTCGTGAGAGTGACCGGCTCTTCGTGCGCGAAGGGCTGCTCGACGGAAGCTGCGGACATCAGGTGCCTCCTGGGAACTGGTGTCGAGAGCATCATCGTAGGTCGGACACCGCCCGCGAGTCGGGTCTCGGACTCGTTCACCCGATGGCGTGGCCTACGCCAGAGGGCCCCGTCTCCAGCGGAGACGGGGCCCTCAAACGCAAGCGGTCGATCTCAGTAGCGGCGCGTGATCAGCGCACGCTTCACCTCTGCGATCGCCTTCGTGACCTCGATGCCGCGCGGGCAGGCGTCCGTGCAGTTGAAGGTCGTGCGGCAGCGCCACACGCCGTCGCGGTCGTTGAGGATCTCCAGGCGCTGCTCACCGGCCTCGTCGCGCGAGTCGAAGATGAAGCGGTGGGCGTTGACGATGGCGGCCGGGCCGAAGTACTGGCCGTCGTTCCAGAAGACCGGGCACGACGTGGTGCACGCCGCGCACAGGATGCACTTCGTGGTGTCGTCGAAGCGCTCGCGGTCCTCCGCCGTCTGGAAACGCTCACGCGTCGGCTCGTTCGTGTCCTTCGTGATGAGGAAGGGCATGACGTCGCGGTACGCCTGGAAGAACGGCTCCATGTCGACCACGAGGTCCTTCAGGACCGTGAGGCCCTTTATGGCCTCCACCGTGATCGGCTTCTCGGGGTTGATGTCCTTGATCAGGGTCTTGCAGGCAAGACGGTTCTTGCCGTTGATCCGCATCGCGTCCGAGCCGCAGATGCCGTGGGCGCAGGAACGGCGGAACGTCAGCGTGCCGTCCAGGTCCCACTTGATCTTGTGGAGGGCGTCGAGGACACGCTCCTTGGGGTCGATCTCCACCTGGAAGTCTTCCCACACCGCTTCCGCCGCGACCTCCGGGTTGAAGCGGCGGATGCGGAAGGTGACCGTGATGTAGGGGGAGTCGGCGAAACCGGGCTCGGGCTTGCCGGCCGCGTCTCCCTTGTCCAGAACGGGGGTAGCCATCAGTACTTACGCTCCATCGGCTGGTAGCGGGTCTGGACGACCGGCTTGTAGTCGAGACGGACGGTTTCGGAGCCGTCGGCGCCGACCTCGCGGTACGCCATGGTGTGCCGCATGAAGTTGACGTCGTCGCGGTTGGGGTAGTCCTCGCGGTAGTGACCGCCGCGGGACTCCTTGCGGGCGAGCGCGGAGACGGCCATGACCTCGGCGAGGTCGAGCAGGTTGCCCAGCTCGATGGCCTCCAGCAGGTCCGTGTTGAACCGCTTGCCCTTGTCCTGGATCGACACGTTCTTGTAGCGCTCGCGCAGCTCCGCGATCTTCTCGACCGCCGTCTTGATGGTCTGCTCGGTGCGGAACACCATGACGTTGGCGTCCATGGTCTCCTGCAGCTCGCGCCGCAGTTCCGCCACCCGCTCGGTGCCGGTGGCGTCGCGCAGCCGCTCCACCTGCTCGACCACGAGCTCCGCCGGGTTCTCCGGCAGCTCGACGAACTCCGCCTTCTGCGCGTACTCGGCGGCGGCGATGCCCGCGCGCTTGCCGAAGACGTTGATGTCCAGCAGGGAGTTGGTGCCCAGGCGGTTGGCGCCGTGCACGGACACGCACGCGACCTCGCCGGCCGCGTACAGGCCCGGGACGACCGTGGTGTTGTCCGCCAGGACCTCACCCTCGACGTTGGTCGGGATGCCGCCCATGGCGTAGTGCGCGGTCGGCTGGATCGGGATCGGGTCCGTGTAGGGCTCGATGCCGAGGTAGGTGCGGGCGAACTCCGTGATGTCCGGGAGCTTCGCGTCCAGCTGCTCCGGCGGGAGGTGCGTGAGGTCGAGGTAGACGTGGTCGCCCTCGGGACCGCAGCCGCGGCCCTCACGGATCTCCGTGTAGATGGAGCGGGACACGACGTCACGGGACGCGAGGTCCTTCATGACCGGCGCGTACTTCTCCATGAAGCGCTCGCCGTCCTTGTTGCGGAGGATGCCGCCCTCACCGCGGGCGCCCTCCGTCAGCAGGATGCCCATGCGCCAGATGCCGGTCGGGTGGAACTGGAAGAACTCCATGTCCTCCAGCGGCAGCCCGCGGCGGTAGACGGCCGCCTGGCCGTCACCGGTCAGCGTGTGCGCGTTCGACGTCACCTTGAAGAACTTGCCGCAGCCGCCGGACGCGTAGACCACGGACTTCGCCTGGAAGACGTGGATCTCGCCGGTCGCCAGCTCGTAGGCGACCACACCCGCCGACCGCTTCACGCCGTCGACCTCGGTGATCAGCTGGTCCAGGACGTAGAACTCGTTGTAGAACTCCACGCCCTCCTTGACGCAGTTCTGGTACAGCGTCTGGAGGATCATGTGGCCGGTGCGGTCGGCCGCGTAGCAGGACCGGCGGACCGGGGCCTCGCCGTGGTTGCGGCTGTGACCGCCGAAGCGGCGCTGGTCGATCGTGCCGTTCGGGGTGCGGTTGAACGGCAGGCCCATCTTCTCCAGGTCGAGGACCGAGTCGATGGCCTCCTTCGCCAGGATCTCGGCGGCGTCCTGGTCGACCAGGTAGTCACCGCCCTTGACCGTGTCGAAGGTGTGCCACTCCCAGTTGTCCTCCTCCACGTTGGCGAGCGCGGCGGCCATGCCGCCCTGCGCCGCGCCCGTGTGGGAGCGGGTCGGGTACAGCTTGGTCAGCACGGCGGTGCGGCTGCGCTTCGTGGACTCGATGGCCGCGCGCATGCCCGCGCCACCGGCGCCGACGATGACGGTGTCGTACTTGTGGATCTTCATGATTCTCGCAACCCCGTGCCTAGCGGATGTTCGGGTCGAAGGTGAAGATCACCAGCGTGCCCAGCAGGATGGTGAACACCGTGGCGGTGTAGAGCAGGCCCTTGAGCCACAGCCGGGTGTTCGCGCGCTCCGCGTAGTCGTTGATGACCGTGCGCAGGCCGTTGGCGCCGTGCAGCATCGCGAGCCACAGCATCAGCAGGTCCCAGACCTGCCAGAACGGGGACGCCCAGCGGCCCGCCACGAAGGCGAAGCCGATCTTGGAGACGCCGCCGTCCAACACGAGCTGGATCAGCAGGTGGCCGAGGACCAGGACGACCAGCACGACGCCGGACAGGCGCATGAACAGCCAGGCGGCGAGCTCGAAGTTGCCCCGGGTGGTCTTCGGGGTCTTCTTGGTCCGCTGGCGCGGGGCCTCGATGAAGGGCGCCGGGTTGTCGACGGTGTAGACGGCACCGCCCTCGACGGGGCCGACGCCGGCAGCGGTCTTGTCAGTCGTGGACATGTGCGTCAGCTCCCGAAGAGTTCACGAGCGGCGTGCCCGAGGACGGGGTAGATGGCCCCGAGCATCAGCACGACCCACAGGGCGACGACGGTCCAGAGCATCTGCTTCTGGTAGCGGGCGCCCTTGATCCAGAAGTCGACAGCGATGACGCGCAGACCGTTGAGCGCGTGGAAGAGGATGGCGGCGACGAGGCCGTACTCCAGCAGCGCGACGATCGGCGTCTTGTACGTGGCCACGACCTTGTCGTAGGCCTCCGGGGACACACGGACGAGGGCGGTGTCCAGCACGTGAACGAACAGGAAGAAGAAGATGAGGACGCCGGTGACTCGGTGAGCCACCCAGGACCACATTCCTTCCCGGCCGCGGTACAGCGTTCCAGCCGGCACGGAAGTTTCCTCCGGGAGCGGGGATTGGGGCCGCGCCGGCTTGGTGTGTCGGTCGGGCCCGGCCGGGTACGGTCCACCGGCCCCCAGCATCGTAGCCATGCGCCGCGGCCGGGCTGCGCCGGGGTTTGGCTGTGTGATCAAACTGGCATGCGTACGGGCTAGCGGAAACGGCTTCTGGGGTGGGGTGCCCTGTTATCGGCCGGGTGCGGGTGCGTTGTGGTCGTTCGCGCAGTTCCCCGCGCCCCTGAGGGCGCTGACCAACCGCCCGCTCGCCAGGCGCCTGAGTTCATCGGCCACGACCGCCCGCTCGTCCTCCGGATCGTTTGTCAATCGTGACCGGATGGCCTCCAGGAGGCGGTCCAGGGTCTCGGAGGGGGACATCCCGTCCAGGCAGATGACGAACACGTGTCCGAAGCGGGCCTCGTAGGCGGCGTGGGCGGCGCTGAGGGCGGTGTGCGCCGCCGCGTAGGTGTCCGGGGGGAGGGCGGGCAGCGGCTCGGCCGCCAGTGCTTCGGTGAGGTCGGACCAGTCGAGGTCGTAGGCCGCCTCGTCCGCCGCGGCCAGCAGGGCGTCCAGGTCCGGGTAGGGGCGGTGGGTCGCGACACGCCCGGCCCAGCGGTGGCTGCGCAAGCAGGAGAGGAGGGCCTGTTCCAGGTCCTCCTCGGAGGCTGTGTTGACGTGCTCCACCGGTATGGCCAGCCGGCCGGGGAGGTCTGGGAGACGGTGCGCAGGCAGCGTGGGTCCTCGTGGGCGTCACGTGTGTCGGCAGGACAAGGTGTGAGAGATGTGACGTCACGCTATCGAGTACGACCACGGCGTGTCCGAAGGATGCCTGAATTTCACCCGGGAGGGAGAGTTTCGGAACGCGTGGTGGACGCGCGCCGAGCGGCCCCGGGTTTTAGGTTGGCCATGTGAGTCAGCACAGGCGCCGGACGTCGGCGAAGCAGGACAAACAGCGGCAGGTGCTGGTCGTGGCCATGGCCGTGGCCCTGGTCGTCGTGGCGGCCGGGGTGAGTCTCGGGCTCTGGGCGGCCTCGGGCGGCGACGGCGGGTCCACCGGCTCGCAGGCCGGCTCCTCGCGGGGGGCCAGCGCGGCGGCGCCCCCGGACAGAGCGCCGGAGGCGGCCCCCAGCCCGACCCGCTCCTACCCCCTGTCCGAGGCGCCCCGCACCATCCCCGCCGTGCGCGACCACGAGCCGGCGCGCGGCCCGGGCTGGAAGCCCGAGAAGGGCAACCGGGTGGTCGTGGACGACTCGGCGCTGGCCGACGAGGGGCGGCTGGTCGCCGGCGAGCTGGGGATGACGTACGCGGGCGAGAAGGGCGACGAGAAGGCCGGGGACCTGCTGCTGGCGCTCAACGACGACAAGGGCGCGAACCCGGAGTCGTACACGATGACCGTGCGCGACGGGCGGGTGCGGATCGACGGGCCCGCCGAGGCGGGGGTCTTCTACGGCACCCGCACGCTCAAGCAGGAGACCCGCGACGGCGGCACCGCGCCCGAGGGCGTCGTGAAGGACGAACCGGCCAAGCCGCAGCGCGGGTTCATGCTGGACATCGCCCGCAAGAACTTCACGGCCGGCTGGATCGAGGACCGCGTCCGTGAACTGGGCGATCTGAAGTTCAACCAGCTGGGGCTGCACTTCTCCGACGACCAGGGATTCCGGATCGAGTCCGACACGCAGCCGGAGATCGTGTCCGAGCCGCATCTGACCAAGGCGCAGGTGCGGAAGATCATCGACCTCGCGGAGAGCCGGCACATCACCGTCGTACCCGAGATCGACTCGCCCGGGCACCTGGGCGCGGTCCTGCGCGCCCACCCCGACCTGCAGCTGCGCACCGCGCAGGGGTCGCCGGTGCAGGGCGCCATCGACATCTCCAAGCCCGAGAGCGCCGAGATCGTCGACGGGCTGCTGAACGAGTACGCGGACCTCTTCCCCGGCAAGCCGTGGCACCTCGGGGCCGACGAGTACCAGGCGCTGGTCCGCTCCGACCCGGAGGGGACGTTCCCGCAGCTGGCCGCGGCCGCGCGGGAGAAGTACGGCTCCGGTGCCACGGTCGCCGACCTCACCACCGGATGGCTCAACGACCGGGCGGCGACCGTCCGCAAGCACGACCGCACCCCGCGCGCCTGGAACGACGGCTTCTTCCGCGGCACGTCCGTCGAGCCCGCCAAGGACATCCAGGTCGCCTACTGGACCGGCAAGGAGATCGGCGCCCGGGAGCCCCTGGAGTACCTCCAGGCCGGCCGCAAGGTGATCAACTACAACGACGAGTTCCTGTACTACGTGCTCGGCGAGCCGCAGACCTTCGTCTACCCGACGGGCCAGCGGATCTACGAGCAGTGGACGCCGCGGGTGCTGCGCGGTACCGCGGCCGTGCCGGCCCGCTACGACGGCCAGATCCTCGGCGGGAACTTCGCCGTCTGGTGCGACCTCGCCAACTCCCAGACGCAAGACCAGGTCGCCTCCGGGATCCGGATGCCGCTGCGGGCGACGGTCCAGAAGCTGTGGGACCCGGGCGAGCCCGAGCTGAGCTGGGCGCAGTTCCGGGCGCTGGCGGACAGGCTCGGCTGACCGGCACGAATTGCCGCATACGGCTGCGAACTCCCGTACGGCTGTGGTGGTCTTCTGGCGAAGAGCACCGAATATGCCGGGGGGAACCGGGACATGGGCTACTGGGGATACTTCGTCGTGGGCCGGGGGGAACGGCCGCTGCCGGAGCTGGAGGCGCTGGCGGCAGTCAGGGAGGGCCTGACACGGCGCGCCTCGGCACCGGGCGGATGGCAGCTGTGGGAGTACCCGAGCAGCGACGGCGACATCGGGAACATGAACGACCTCGCCCGGGAGACCGGGGCGCCCGCGCTGTTCGGGTACGTCATGAACAGCGAGTGTGTGGTGGTGGAGGCCGCGGCTCCGCAGAGCGGGGCGTGGACGACCTGCCTCGCGCGTTCGGCCATGGCCGGGTACCTGGGGGCGGGCCGGGAGGGCCTCACCCTGGAGGACTACTTCCTGGAACCCGGTGACGCCGCCGGGCGTGCCGTGCGCTGGGCCGCCGAGGCCGGGTACGAGGTGAACGCCGACGCCGTCGCGGACGTACTGACCTCAGACCCCGATCCCCTGGCCGAAAACCTCTTGTTCCGCTTCCTCGACCGACTGGGCGTGGTGCCCCTGTGACACTCCGGGGCCGTCGCACGCAGTAAGGGGAAGTGCGGGTTCCGTGAGGGGTGAAGGCCGGTAGCGGCCTGATCGGGCCCTGGAGAAGGCCCGCGGAGGGAGACGTGGATGAGCCTGGTGGAGTTGATCGCACAGGCCGACGAGCGTGGGCTGGCCGCGAGCGGGCTGGCTTGTTTGGATCGGTGCGTGCCCCTGCTGGGCGGCGACGACGAGACCCTGCGGCCGGTGTGGGCCAGCCTCGGCGACGGCGTCGGTGCCGCCGAGTGGGGCGAGCGGCTGGAACAGGTGCGCGGCAAGCTGGACGCGGCCGCCGGTGACGAGGCGACCGCGCTCGCCCACCGGATGCTCCAGGCCGCTCCCGCCGAGCGGTCCGCCGCGCGGCTGAGGGTGTGGGCCGACGCCTGCTCCGTCGCCTCCCTCCAGATCCACCGGCTCCTGGACACCGCCGCGGACGAGGCCTCCTCCGTCGACTCCCGCCGCGAGGGCCGCACCGACGGCATGTCGCCGCTCGTCGCCGCCGAACTGCGCCGCCAGATCACCGTCCTGGAGGTCCTCGCCGGGCACGGCCCGGCCGGGCTGCGCCGGGCGCTGGAGGTGTCGGTCGAGGGACGCCGGGTGCTGCGCGCGGTGGTCTCCCGGCGGAGCCGGCAGCAAGGCTGAGCCCGAGCGGGTCCCGCCGCCCCAAACCCGCTTCGTGGAAGAGTCCTGTGACTGTCCCTTGGGCGCGGTGGGGCGGTCCTGCGCTGCTTCGGGGAAGCCGCCGATTCCGCGTGACGAAACGCTTCTCCGCAGCGCTTTGGGGGGTGTGACGACTCAAGCGGAGACCAGGCCATCGGCGGCTGCGAAGCCGCTGCGATGGGCCGCGGACACAGTGGCGACGATGCGCGAGGGAGCCCGGCTGCGCCTCGACTACTCGGCGCAGAGCCTGTGGAGCATCGACCGGATGATCGAGGGGATACGGCGGGAGGGCGCGCCCGACGCCGCCGTCCAGGAGGTACTGCGGGGCTTCGGCGCCTACGCCGGTGAGGTGATGGCGCGTCAGTCCGGCGCCGAGTGGTGGGCCACCGGCGGCGACCACTGGATCCGCACCCCCGACGGCCGCCTGTGGGACCCCATCGAGGAGGCCCGCCGCTGCTACGCCGGCCATGGATCGCTGCGGCTGCTGTGCCGGGACGCGGTGAGCGCCGGGCCCCGGCGGTAGCGTCAGCGCCCGGGCACGGCCCAGGTGACGGCCTCGGCCGCGTCCTCGTCGGGGAGCTCCGGCAGTTCCGCAGTGGGCTCTGCCTGCGGGCCGGCGTTCGCGGCCAGGGTGCGGATCTCGGGCAGGTCGTCGTAGAGGTGCTGCCCCGGGCACTCGGTCGGATAGCCGTCGCGATGGCCGGAGATGCGGTGGAAGGTCACCTTCTGGCCCAGCTTGTACTTGCCGTTGTCGGCACCGGAGGTCAGCACGGTCGTCCCGGTCGGATCGAGGCCGTAGAGACCGAGCTTCCACGCGGCGACCTTCGCGACCGAGGCGCGCACCGCGGCGTTGGTGGCCGCCGTGGAGTAGTTGCCGAGCACCGAGACGCTGCTGGTGGCGGTGTTGAACCCGTAGGTGTGCGCGCCCTGGACGGGCTTGTCGACGCCGCCCGCGCGGCCCTCGAAGACGGTGCCGCACTTGTCGACGAGGAAGTGGTAGCCGATGTCGTTCCAGCCGTTGCTCCGCACGTGGTACAGGAACACGCCGCGCACGATCGACGCCGACTGGGAGCAGGTGTAGTCGTTGGTGCCCGCCGTGTGGTGGACGAACACCGCCTTGGTGGCGCCCGTGTAGGTGGGCGGGTCCTTCACCAGGGACTCGTCCGCGCCCCAGGCGGAGCGCGAGGTCATGGCGGGCCGCTCGGCCGCCTGCGGACCGGCGGCGGGCGGGACGACGCCGGGGTCGACGACTCCCGGGTCGACGACCCCGGTGTGCACGGCGTCCTGCCCGGCCTCGGGGTCGACCAGCTCGACGCGCATTCCTTCCGGCAGGCGCGAGCCCGCGACGCGCACCTGGACGCCGTCCGAGGGCCCGGTCCACAGCGGCTGGGTGCTGCCGCGCACCCCCGCCCGGTCACGGTCGGGGCCGGTCTCGGGCGTACGGCTGTCGGCCTCCAGGGGGCGCCAGGTGCTCCACGCGCCGCTCTCCCGGGAGCGGGTGCGCACCTGGACGGTGCCCTCCAGGGCCTCGTCCGGGTCGTCCCAGGTGACGCCGATCATGCTGAACGGCTCGGTGGTGCGCGGGGCGAGGGACCGGTCGTGCGGGTCGCCGTCCGGCACCCGGACGGTGTGCACCCCGTCCGAGGAGGTGGCCCGGGCGGGCTGGGACAGTCCGAGCGCGCCGAGGGCCAGGGCGGTGGCGACGGCGGTGCGCAGGAGGCGGGGTGTCATACGGCGCTCGCCTTTCGTGGGCGGTGGCATCGCGAGCAGAGGTCCCCGGTACGTCACTTGGCCGAAACCTCCCTGGGGCAGGGCTCCCGAGGACGGCGGGCCGGGTTGACCCGAACGGTCGCGGACGCCCGGCGCCTGACGCGCTGTGACACTTCCGCGCGGACCGGCGCTGATGACCGTGGGAGGGCGCGCAGCCGGCACGGACGAGGACGGTACTTGGGTCAGGGAACGGAACCCCGGCGTGGGCAGGCGTACGACGGGGAACTGGGCGCGGCCGTCGCGCGGGCCCAGCAGGGCGACGAGGCGGCCTTCGCGGTCGCCTACCGCTTCGTGCAGCCCGGGCTGCTCGGCTACCTGCGCGGCCTGGTCGGGGACGACGCGGAGGACGTGGCGTCCGACGCCTGGCTGGAGATAGCCCGGGACCTCGGACGGTTCCGGGGCGACGGGGCCGGCTTTCGCGGCTGGACGGCGACCATCGCCCGGCACCGGGCGCTGGACCATCTGCGCCGGCAGCGGGTACGGCCCCGGCCGTCCGCGCTGGAGCAGGACGTCCTGGACCTGCCGGGACCGCAGAGCACGCACGACCAGGCGCTGGAGACGATCTCCACCGAGCACGCCCTGGAGCTGGTCCGGGGACTGCCGCGCGACCAGGCCGAGGCCGTGCTGCTGCGGGTCGTGGTCGGCCTCGACGGCCCGGCCGCGGCGCGGGTTCTCGGCAAGCGCCCGGGCGCGGTGCGCACGGCCGCCTACCGGGGCCTGAAGCGCCTGGCCGGGCAGCTGGGCGCGGAGAGTGTGACGGATGAGGCTCCCCGGACGCTGGGTGAGTCGACGTAGCGGAACCGGAGGTTTCGCGTGCGGCCCGGCCGGGCCGCACGGAGTCGGTGCCCTGAACAGGGCGCGGCGGCGGGACGTACTGGGGCCCGGCGGACCGGCCCCGGCCCGCCGGGGCAGAGGATCGATCGGATCGAGCAGGGACGGAAACGGACATGGGTGAACGGCAGAGCGACGGCGGGCTGTCCGGCCGTGGTTCCCGGCACGCCCTTCTCGACGCCGACGTCGAGGCGCTGATCATCGCCTCCCTCATCCGTGAGGGCGTCGACGCCGAGGCCGAACAGCGGGCCGTGGCCGCCTTCCGGGCCGCCCGGGCCGCCGGCGCCCCGCGTACGCACACCCGCCGCCGGGACGACTGGAGCGGCCGGAAACGGCGGCACCTGGGCCGGTCCCTGAAGGCGACGCTCTCCGTGCTGCTCGCCAGTCTCACGCTGGGCGGTGTCGCGGTGGCGGCGATCGGCGTGGCGGGCTCACCGCAGGACGGCACCGAGGATGCCCCCCTGCGCAAGCCCGCCCCGAGCAGCGCCCCGCGCGTCCCCTCGGAGCAGCCCTCCCGGGACAGCCACGGCACCGCCCCCGGCACCGGCTCCACCCCGGACCGGCCGGCCCCCGCCCAGGACACCGAGGCGCACTGCCGCGCCTACGAACGGGTCGGACACCGCGGCAAGGCCATGGAGGCCACGTCCTGGCAGCGTCTGGTGGCCGCCGCGGGCGGTGAGAGGAACGTCACGGCGTACTGCGCCGAACGACTGGACGAGCCGAAGGGCAGGAGCGGCGGGGCCGGTGACGGCGGTCCTGCCGAGGGCGAGGGCGAGCGCGCACCGGCCGCCGGCGACCGGGCGCGGGGCGGCTCGGACAACGGCGGCGACAACAGCCCGGACCAGAGCCCGGACGACAACCGGAGCAAGCGCTCCCAGCCCAACGGCCGTCACAAGTAAGGGATTTCACGATCACGGGCCGTCACGGCCGGTCGATCGCGCGAGCCCGCCCGGGCCCGCCTTGGCAACGGCCGAGGCCGCCACCCCCCACAGGAGAGGCCCCGGCCGTCGCGCGGCACGGGCCGCGCGGCGGCCCGTACTACCTACAGCGTCCGAGGTGCGTTTTGTGTCACACCCCGCTGCGTCACGGCTCAGTTGCATCCCGGACGGACATGGACGGGGCATGGTTTGAAGTCGTAACGTGCCATTCGCGCCAACGCGAAGGCGGTACGACCACCGCAACCACCTGCGGTCTTGATACCGCAACCACCAATTGAGCAACCACGACGGCGAGATCCCGGTCCGCGAGAGCGGCACCGGTTCAGGCGCAGAAGGGCGCGCGGTGCTGGGGGACGACGCGGAGCTGACCGCCGCGGTGCGCGCGGCACAGGCCGGGGACGAGGACGCGTTCCGGACTGTGTACCGCACCGTGCATCCGCGGCTGCTCGGGTACGTACGGACGCTGGTCGGCGACCCCGACGCCGAGGACGTGACGTCCGAGGCGTGGCTTCAGATAGCCCGCGATCTGGAGCGGTTCACCGGCGACGCGGACCGGTTCCGCGGCTGGGCCGCCCGGATCGCCCGCAACCGCGCGCTGGACCACATACGGATGCGCGGGCGCCGGCCCGCGATCGGCGGTGACGAGACCGAGCTGACCGGCCGGGCCGCCGAGTCGGACACCGCGGGCGAGGCCATCGAGGCGCTCGCCACCGACGGCGCGTTCTCCCTGATCTCCCGGCTGCCGCAGGACCAGGCCGAAGCGGTCGTGCTGCGCGTGGTGGTGGGGCTCGACGCGAAGACCGCCGCGCAGACGCTCGGCAAGCGCCCCGGCGCGGTCCGCACGGCGGCGCACCGAGGTCTGAAGCGGCTCGCCGAACTCCTCGGCGACGACCCTCAGGCCGATCCGGAATCCGCCGGGGTGCTCGACGCCCTGCCGCCCCAGCGAGAACCGCGTGGCGGTGCCGTGACGTCCGCAGGTGTGACGCACAGCGTCGCGCGGACGCAGAAGGATGTGTGATGGCCGACGAGCAGTACAGGTGGCTGGACCGCGAAACGGCGGAGCGTTTGCTGAGCGGAGAGCCACCCGAAGCTGTCGAAGGCGCCGGCCGTGAGCAGGCCGAACACCTCGCCAGGACCCTCCGCGCACTGTCCGCCACACCCCCGCTGACCAGCGATGAACTCCCCGGCGAAGCCGCCGCGATGGCCGCGTTCCGCAAGGCGCGCGCGGAACGCGCCGACGCGGCTTCGGCCTTCGCGGCCACCGGCGCCAGCGCGGCGGCCGGCGTCCCCGACGCCGGACTGGTCCGGATCGGCACCCCCGGCGACGGCGCCGCCGCCCCCGCCCGGCCGCGCCGCCGGGCCCGTCCCGCACGCCTCGCGCTGGCCGCCGTGCTGGCGGTCGGCATGGTCGGCGGCGCGGCCCTCGCGGCCGGAACCGGAGCCCTGAAGGCACCGTTCGGCGGTGACGAGCCCCAACCCGGCACCTCCGTCTCGGCCTCCGTCACCCACCCCGAACGCCCGATGGTGTCGCCGCCCCCGAGCGACGCCCCGCAGGGCGGCTCCACCCCCGACGACGCCCCGGGCGACTCCTCGAAGGGCGGGGCGGGCACCGGCGGCCGGGACACCGGGCGGGACGACGCGGCCGCGAAGCCGGACGGCCGCAAGGACGGCTCCGGCGATCGCCGCGCGGAGATCACCGCGGCCTGCCGCGAACTGCGCGACGGCAAGCGGCTGGATCACGACCGCAGACGTGCCCTGCGCGACGCGGCGGACGGCCTGCGGGTGGGGAAGTACTGCAAGGGCGTCCTGGCCTCGGCCCCGCGCTCCGGCGGGCACGGGAGCGACGACCACGCGGACAAGGGCCGGCACCACGGCAAGGGATCCGGCCGGGACGACGACCGGGAGCGGGGCAAGGCCGGCCGGAAGGCGGAGAAGGGATCCGAGAAGCGGTCCGGGAAGGAATCCGGCAAGCAGTCCGGGAAGCAGTCGGGGGATCGCGCCGGGAAGCGGGACGACGACGGTGCCGACGCGGACCGCGAGGAGGGCCTGCGCACCTCTCTCGCACCGCTGCGACCTGCGGTTTCGCCCTCTCTGAAAATCTCCTGGCCGACGGTGTGACGTTTTCGGCCGCCCCGGCGCAGTAATGAGTGAGCCGACTGGTCATCGGCCGTCGCACAGAGCCGGGGTTCCCCCCGTACCTACGGCTCGTGCACCTGAGCGCGGGCGGGACACGTTCCCCCGGTCCCGCCCGCGCCCCTTACTCCCTCTCCCCGCCGTCACCAGGACACGACGACCCGGTCGCCGTTGCGGACCTGGGAGAACAGCTCCGCGATCGCCGGCTCGTCCCGGACGTTGACGCAGCCGTGCGAGCCGCCCGCGTAGCCCCGGGCGGCGAAGTCCGCCGAGAAGTGCACGGCCTGGCCGCCGCTGAAGAACATCGCGTAGGGCATCGGCGAGTCGTAGAGCGTCGAGACGTGGTCGCGGGACTTCCAGTAGACGGAGAAGACGCCCTCCCGGGTCGGGGTGCCCTTCGAGCCGAAGCGGACCGCCATCGTCGACAGGGTCCGGCCGTCGATCATCCAGCGCAGCGTCCTGCTGGTCTTGTCGATGCACAGCACCCGGCCGGTCCGGCAGCGCGCGTCCGGCGGATCGGCCTGCTGGCCGCCCATCAGATACAGGTCCCACCGGCCCGGCTCGCGCGTCATGCCCACCAGCCGCTGCCAGGTGACGGCGTCGGTCTTCCCGGTGCGCGGCAGCCCGCGCTTGCCCTGGAAGCCGCTGACCGCCCGCTCCGTCTGCTCGCCGTACGTCCCGGTCGGCCCCTCGAACAGCCAGGCGACCTGCCGCAGCCGGGCCTGGAGCTCCCGGACGTCCCGGCCGGTGTCCCCACGCGACCACAGCACGCGGGGCGGGGCGGGTGCGGCGCTCGGCTCGTCGTCGTCCGGGGCGGGTGCGGCGCTCGGCTTGTCGTCGTCCGCGGTGGGCGCGGCGCTCGGAGTGCCGCCGCCCCCGGCGGGCGAGCGGGCCGGGGCCGGGGTTCCGCCGGGCAGTTCGATGTGCACCGGCGAGCGGCGCTTCTCGCCGTCGGGCGTCTGCACGGTGCAGCCGGTCAGCGCGGCCAGCACGGCGAGCCCCGCTACGAACGCTCTTCCCATGCCCGTGGTACGCACACGGCCCCCCGCTCGTCTCACCGGTGTGCCCGGATGTCACCTGAGATGTTCCCCGGACGTGACCGCTCGCGAACCACGGGGCATGGTGGTGAGCTAGGGCCTGTCGTCTGGATCAGGTCGCAGGGAGTCGGCGGTGCTGGTCAACGCCGGTGAGCGGGGCCTGGTGCGGGTAGCTGCAAGGCGGAGGAGGGAGTCGATGCGGAGCATCGGCGAGTGACGACAACGCGGCAGATGCCCGTGCCAGGCCCCGCGTCTGCGGGCTGATCCAGACGACAGGCCCCAGGTCACAAGCTCTCGGAAGGCACACCACCATGGCGCGTGAGTCGGAGTCCGGACTGCCCATCGAGCCGGTCTACGGGCCACAGGCCCTGGAGGGCTGGGATCCGGCCGAGAAGCTGGGGGAGCCGGGGGCGTATCCGTACACCCGGGGTGTGTATCCGTCGATGTACACGGGCCGCCCCTGGACGATGCGGCAGTACGCCGGTTTCGGTACGGCGGCGGAGTCCAACGCCCGCTACCGGCAGCTGATCGCGCACGGCACGACGGGACTGTCGGTCGCCTTCGACCTGCCCACCCAGATGGGCCACGACTCCGACGCCCCGCTCGCCCACGGCGAGGTGGGCAGGGTGGGTGTGGCGATCGACTCGATCGACGACATGCGGGTGCTGTTCGACGGGATCCCCCTGGAGCAGGTCTCGACGTCGATGACGATCAACGCCCCGGCCGCCGTGCTGTTGCTGCTGTACCAGCTGGTCGCCGAGGAGCAGGGCGTCGCCGCGGACCGGCTGACCGGCACGATCCAGAACGACGTGCTGAAGGAGTACATCGCCCGCGGCACCTACATCTTCCCGCCCAAGCCGTCCCTGCGGCTGATCGCGGACATCTTCCGGTACTGCCGGGCGGAGATGCCGAGGTGGAACACCATCTCCATCTCCGGCTACCACATGGCCGAGGCGGGGGCCTCGCCCGCGCAGGAGATCGCCTTCACCCTGGCCGACGGCATCGAGTACGTGCGCACCGCCGTCGCCGCGGGCATGGACGTCGACGACTTCGCGCCCCGCCTGTCGTTCTTCTTCGTGGCCCGCACCACCCTGCTGGAAGAGGTCGCCAAGTTCCGTGCCGCGCGGCGGATCTGGGCCCGGGTGATGCGCGAGGAGTTCGGCGCGCGCGACCCCAAGTCGATGATGCTGCGCTTCCACACCCAGACCGCCGGGGTGCAGCTGACCGCCCAGCAGCCCGAGGTGAACCTGGTCCGGGTCGCCGTCCAGGGCCTGGCCGCGGTGCTGGGGGGCACGCAGTCCCTGCACACCAACTCCTTCGACGAGGCCATCGCCCTGCCCACCGACACGTCCGCCCGGCTGGCGCTGCGCACCCAGCAGGTCCTGGCCCACGAGACCGACGTGACCGCCACCGTCGACCCGTTCGCGGGGTCCTACGCCGTCGAGAAGCTGACCGACGACGTCGAAGCCGCGGCCGTGGAGCTGATGGGCCGGGTCGAGGAGCTGGGCGGCGCGGTCGAGGCGATCGAGCGGGGCTTCCAGAAGAACGAGATCGAGCGCAACGCCTACCGCATCGCCCAGGAGACCGACTCCGGCGAACGGGTCGTGGTCGGCGTCAACCGATTCCGGCTCGATACGGAGGAGCCCTACGAGCCCCTGCGCGTCGACCCCGCCATCGAGGCCCGCCAGGCCGAACGCCTGGCCGCCCTGCGCGCCGGGCGCGACCAGCGGGTCGTCGACGCGGCCCTGGCGGCCCTGAAGAAGGCCGCCGAGGGCCGGGACAACGTGCTCCACCCCATGAAGGAGGCGCTCAGGGCCAGGGCCACCGTCGGCGAGGTGTGCGGCGCGCTGCGTGAGGTGTGGGGTGCGTACATCCCGACCGACGCCTTCTGAGCGACGGCCGGGGCGGCGATGTCGGACCTGCGTGCGACACTCGTGCGCATGTTCGGTGTCATCGATCTGCCCACCTATCTGGCGGGCCTCGTCCTGATCATTCTGCTGCCCGGGCCCAACTCGCTGTACGTGCTGTCGGTGGCCGCCCGCCGTGGCGTGCGTGCCGGGTACACCGCCTCCGCCGGAGTCTGGTGCGGGGACACCGTGTTGATGACGCTGTCCGCGGCCGGGGTGGCCTCGCTGCTCCAGGCCAACGCCGTGCTGTTCGCCCTCGTGAAGTACGCGGGGGCCGGATATCTGACCTGGCTGGCCATCGGCATGCTGCGGGCCGCGTGGGGCATGTGGCGCACGCGCGGCGAGCGGACCGCCGAGGGTGAGGCGCCCGTGGCCGCCGAGGAGCGGCCGTTCCGCCGTGCCTTCGTCGTCAGCCTGTTCAACCCCAAGGCGATCCTCTTCTTCGTCGCCTTCTTCGTGCAGTTCGTGGATCCGCAGTACGCCTACCCGGCCCTGTCCTTCGTCGTCCTGGGCGTCCTCGCCCAGCTCGCGAGCGTGCTCTACCTCAGCGCCCTGATATTCGGCGGCACCAGGCTGGCCGCGGCTTTCCGCCGCCGCAGGCGCCTGTCGGCCGGGGCGACCTCGGCGGCGGGCGCGCTGTTCCTGGGCTTCGCGGTGAAGCTGTCGCTGGCGAGTTCCTAGCGCGGCCGCGCTAGCACCGGCCGAAGCGGGCCAGGTACTCCGGGAGTCCGGCCGCTGTCTCTCCCGCCCAGCCGATGTAACCGTCGGGGCGGACGAGGTACAGACCTGGCCCGTACGCGCCGGGTGCGGGCCCCCGTACGACCGGGATCCCGGCGCCGAGGTCCGGTGCCTGGGCGTCTCCCAGGGCCAGCAGCGTCCAGTGCGGGCCGCGGAACGCGTCGAAGATCCGGACGCCGTCCACCCTGCCGTCCGGTGCGCGGTCGCCCGCCCGCGGGGTGCCCGGGTCGGTCCGGGTCTCGCGGGTGAGCGGAGACTCCCGGTAGCCGAGCCCGAGTTGGCGGGTCGCCTCGCCGCGCCGGGTCTCGCCGCGGTGCACCCGGGTGGACAGGCCGAGCATTTCGGCGGCGACGGGCCGCCGTTCCTCCTCGTAGGAGTCGAGCAGCGCCGGGTCCGCGCCGTCGCGCAGCACCGCGCCCAGCTTCCAGCCCAGGTTGTAGGCGTCCTGGACGCTGGTGTTGAGGCCCTGGCCACCGGCGGGGGAGTGCACGTGCGCCGCGTCGCCGGCGAGGAAGACCCGCCCGGAGCGGAAGCGGTCCGCCAAGGCCGCCCGGGGCCGGAAGTCCGAGGCCCAGCGCAGCTCCGTCACGGACTCGGGCGCGAGGTGCGAGCGGGCGGCGACGACCTTGCGGACGCCCTCCAGGGTGAGGTCCGGGGCCGTACCCTCCGGGAACCGCGCCACCAGCTGGAAGTCCTCGGTGCCGGGCAGCGGGCAGATCGCGAGGAAGCCGTCCGCCTCGCCGGGCGGGAAGACGTGCCAGTTGTCCCGGTCCAGGCCGCTGATCCGGACGTCCGCCACCAGCGTGGGGTGCGGGTCGACGGTCTCGCCGGTCATGCCGATGCCGAGCAGCCGGCGCACGGTCGACCGCCCACCGTCGGCCGCCACGACGTACCGAGCGGTCACGACCTCACCCGAGGCGAACTCCGCACGCACCCCGGGGACGACGCCCTCGCCCGGCCCGACCTCCGTGCCCACCCCACCCTCGTCCTCGTGCCGCGTCAGCGCGACGAGTTCCCGGTCGAAGGCCACCTCGCCGCCCAGTTCCTCCAGGCGGGCCCGCAGGATCTGCTGGGTGCGCCACTGTGGGACCATCCACGGCTCGTTGTAGGGCGCGTCCTCGGTCGGCTCGGCGGCGTCGAACATCCGGTGCTCGCCCGCCCGCCCGCCGTTCTGCCAGATCATCCCCACCGGGTAGGTGCCGCCCCCGGCCCGGATCGCGTCCAGTACACCGAGGTCGTCGAAGACCTCCATCGTGCGCGGCTGGAGCCCCTTGCCGCGCGAGCCGGGGAACAGCGTCGGCTCCCGCTCCACGACCAGCGCGGCCACGCCCCGCCGGGCGAGGTCGATCCCGAGTGCCAGGCCCGTCGGGCCCGCTCCCACCACCAGTACGTCCGTGTCCGTCGGCATCGTCATCGGCCACCCGTCCTTAACGCTGTTAAGTAGCTCCGCCCCACGAGGGTTGCCTTAACGGTGTTAAGTTGTCAAGCGTGAGTACGGAACGACGCGAGCCCCTGGACCGCCGCCGGGTCGCGGACACCGCGCTGCGGCTGCTGAACGAGGTGGGCCTGGACGGCCTGACCCTGCGCGCCATCGCCCGGGAGCTGGACGTGAAGGCGCCTGCCCTCTACTGGCACTTCAAGGACAAGCAGGCGCTGCTCGACGAGATGGCGACGGAGATGTTCCGCCGGATGGTCGCCGGGACCGCCCTCGACCCGTCCGACACCTGGCGGGAACGGCTGCTCAAGTCCAACCGGGGACTGCGCACGGCCCTGCTCGGCTACCGGGACGGCGCGAAGGTCTTCAGCGGCTCACGCTTCACCGGCATCGAGCATGCCGGGCCGATGGAGGACAACCTGCGCCTGTTCACGGCCGCCGGGCTCACCCTCGCCCAGGCCGCCCGCGCGCTCACCACGGCCTACCTGTACACACTGGGCTTCGTCACCGAGGAACAGGGCGTCCAGCCCCTGCCGGGCGAGCGCCGCGAGGGCTACGACATGGACGAACGCGCCCGCCTGATGGCCGACTTTCCCTTGTCGGCCCAGGCGGGCGCGGAGATCTTCGAGGACTACGACCGGCACTTCGAGGAGGGACTCGCCCTCGTGATCGAGGGGATCGGGGCGCGCTACGGGGTCTCATGACCCGGTCCGGCGCCTCGGGACCGCTTCGCGCGGGCCCGCCGTACGGTACGGAGGACCACGGGCGGCAGCAGGTCCTTGGCGAGCCGGCGGGCCCGGGAGGGGGCGGGGCGGGCCGGGCCGGCCGCCCGCGTCTCGGTGACCTCGGGGGTGGGCGCCGGTGCGGGCACCGGCGCCACGTAGTGCCGTGAGCGCGGGAAGGCCGGCGGCTTCATGCTCCGGGAGCGGGTCCGGATCAGCCGGTGCCCGGCCGCCTCCTGCACGCTCAGCCCGACGTCCGAGCGCTGCCGCAGCATCTCCAGCAGCTCCTCCTGGAGCGGCGCGGGGTCGCCCCAGGTGGCGTACATCTTCTGCGTGCTGAGGCAGATCGGGCGCAGTCCGCGGTTGAGGACGGCCTCCCAGGCGGCGACCGAGACGCCCGGGGTGTGCTCGGAGCGGAAGTCGTCGAGGACCACGACCCCGTCGGGCAGCAGGATGTCGTGGGCCGCGCCGATGTCGCCGTACACGTGCTCGTACAGGTGCGAGGCGTCGATGTGGATGAAGCGGCAGCTGTCCGGGGCCACCTTCTCGTCCACCAGGGAGCTGGGGCCGGTGATCACCGTCGGCAGGGTGTCGTGGAAGGAGAGGTAGTTCCGCTCGAAGGCCTGCTGGGTGAGCGAGGAGTACGACTGGGCCGACTCCGCCTGGTTGGCGTCGTCGGGGGCGTCGCCCTCGAAGAGGTCGCAGACGGTGAACTGCTCACCGTCCTGGAGGTGGTGACCGAGGAGGATCGCGCTCTTGCCCATGTAGACGCCGAGTTCCAGCAGGTCGCCCTTGGTGCCGGACCGCTTCTGCTGTTCGAGGAACCAGGTGAACAGCATCTGGTCCAGCGCCGGGAACCAGCCCGGGACGTCGGCGAGTTCGCCGGGGTACGTGTCGGTTGTCTGTGCGATGGTCATGAGACGAGCCTTCTCCTCGCGCCTTGCCCGAACCGACGGCCGGTTGAACGCCCCGTGAACGGGGTCAGCGGGTCTTCGCCAGCGCCGTCCGCAGCCGGGGCGTCAGGGACTTCTCCACATAGTTGTGCAGCAACCACGCAAGCAGCAGCATTGACGCCACCGTGAGCGCGAACGTCACCCCCGAGGGCACTCCCAGGCCGCGGTGCAGGGCGTGGATCACCACCCAGCCGAGATGCTCGTGGACCAGATAGAAGGGGTACGTCAGCGCGCCCGCGACCGTCAGCCACCGCCAGTTCACCCGGCTCAGCAGGCCCAGCGCGATCGCTGCCACCGCCACGAAGCCGAGGGTGACGACGGCGACGATCCCGAACGAGGAGCGGTAGGAGAAGGCCTCCGGGTCCGGGGCGTGCCACAGCCCCCGCACCGCGTAGTGCTGGCCGATCAGCCAGCTCACGGCCACGATGCCCCACCCGTGGACGTCCCGCCGGTCCCGGTGCACGAGGTAGAGGCCGACACCGCCGATGAAGAACGGCGCGTACTCGGGCATCAGGACGATGTCCAGCAGCGGCGTGTTCGCGTTCTCGGCGATCACCGCGGCCGCCGTCCAGCCCGCGCAGAACATGATCACCCGGCGGCGGTTCGCGCCGGGCAGCACGACGCACAGGGCGAACAGGGCGTAGAAGCGGACCTCCGCCCACAAGGTCCAGCACACCCCGAGCACCCGGTCGACGCCCAGGGGCATCTGGAGCATCGTCAGGTTGACCAGGGCGTCGCTCGGCGACACGGCCTCGAAGACGACGACCGGCAGTGCGAACACGCCGGTCACCAGCAGCACGGCCGCCCAGTACGCGGGCAGCAGCCGGGCGGCGCGGGAGGCGAGGAACGACGTCAGGGAACGGCCCCAGCCGCTCATGCAGATCACGAAACCGCTGATCACGAAGAAGACCTGGACGCCGAGGCAGCCGTAGGCGAACAACGGGTGCAGGGTGGGGAACTGCTCCTGGGGCGAGGTGCCCCAGGCCCGGGCGACCTCGCCGTCGCGGCCGCCGTAGTGGTACACCGCCACCATCAGAGCGGCCACCAGCCGCAGTCCGTCGAGGGCGCGCAGCCGTCCGCCGGAGTCCTTCGCGCGCCGTGGGACGGGCCTGGCCCCGGGCGCTTCGGCCGGCACGGCGGTACCGGGTGGCTGCTTGCGGGTGCTGACGACCGTCTCGGTCACGCTGGAAACCTCTGTGGGGCTCGGACGTCCTTCGCCCGGGCCGCCGGTGGGCGGGCGCCGGTCACGAGGGACGGCGGTTGACGGGATCACGTGCGGCGGCGACGGGCCTCGCCCGTCCGGGTGTCGTCCGGGTGCCGGGACCGGCTCAGCGGCGTACCGCCTTGCGCAGGGCCCGGGCCCGCCGGACCACCCGGCGTGCCGTGGAGTTGCGCGGCAGGAACGCCAGCCGCCGCGGAACGCCCCCCGGCAGCCCGAGCGCGGTGAGGCGGCGCTTCTTGAAGTAGCGCCGGGTACGCGGACCGAGGTGCCGGGCGAGGAACCGCTCGGCCCGCGGGCGCAGGTCCGGGTGGATCCGCGGTTGCATGGTGAACCCGAGGGCCGTGAGCAGGCCGGACAGCAGCTCGCCCGGCAGGACGTCGCCGTCCTCGCCGCTCTCCAGGCCGGGCAGCAGCGCGTCCGCCAGCGTGACCGGCACCCGGTTGCTGTTCTGGTACGGCGTCAGCCGCTCCAGCAGCAGCTCGGTGCCGATACGGGCGACCGGCAGGCCGTAGAACGCGGACGCGGTGAACAGCGCGGTCGAGAAGCAGCCGACGACCAGCGCGGGCCGGGCCCGGTCGAACAGCACCTCGGCGAGGACGGGCGTGTCCAGCACCGTGAGGTCCACGCCGAGCCTCTCGGCCTCGGTCTCCAGGGCGCGGCCGTAGCGGGCCGGTGCGGTCGGGTGGGGCTTGAAGACGACCGTGCGGTGGCCGCGGTCGACGGCGCCCCGCATCATCCGCACGTGCAGGTCCTCTTCCTCCTCGGGGGAGAGGATGTCCAGCGCGGAGAGGTACTGGCCGAGCAGCAGCGCCGAGTCGCCGGGCACGTCCGGCAGTTCGGGGACCGTCCCGGTGACCTCGCCGAGCACCTTGCGGAACGCGGGCGTCGGCACCAGGTGCGCCGGCACACCGAACTCGGTGAGCAGCATCGGCGTGAGCCCCGGCACCAGATCGAGGTGCAGCAGCCGCCGCACGCGCGTGCCGACCAGCGGGTCGAGCTTGTTGCGGGTGGGGCCGTAGCTCATCAGCCCGTCGGCGTAGACGTCGACGGGCGCGTCGGTGAACAGCTGGGCCACCGTCAGCGCGGGCGCCACCTGGAGGGACTCCAGCACCAGGCTCACCCGGTCGTCGCCGAGGTTCCACAGCAGCCGCAGATGGCGCTCGAAGAGCGGGACGTCGTCGGCGCGCGGCGCCCACGCCCCGGGGTGGAAGGGGCGGATCGCCTCGTTCCAGGACAGCACCTCGTCGAAGTGCTCGCGCAGCGGCGCGAAACCGGGCATCGCGTCGAGGGCCGGAGTGGTCTCCGGGGTCGCGGCGTTGTTGAACACCAGCAGCACCCGGCGGTCCGGCTCCTCGAACAGGCCGGAGTCGATCGCGGCGGCCAGGGTGGCGACGCCGTAGAGCGTCGAGGCGCAGAAGATCTGAGTGGTCCCGGGCATCAGGCGGCCGCTCCCGTCGTGGTGACCCGGCGTCGCAGCCGCCGCAGCTTGGCCGAACGGTCCATGTCCATGGCCTCCAGTGCGTCACGGAGCGCGTCCTGCGGCATGCGCTTGATGGCCGCCGCGCTCATCGACCGCAGCTGCCGGGCCACGGCCGGTTCGAACCGGTCCTCGTGGGACAGGTGGTGGGCGATGATCGCGCAGTACGTCCGCACCGCCTTCGGCAGCAGCAGGTCGGCGTCCCGGTCAGCGGCCGTCTCCTCGATCACCTGGTCGAAGGCGCGGATGAAGTCGAGTTGGCGGACGTCGCCGATCTGTGTCAGGGACGAGGCCACCCCGCGCCGGTAGAACACGCCCAGCAGGCTCACCACGGCGAACGACTCCGCCTCCCGGTGCAGCTTCCAGATCCACGGCCGGTCCTCGGCCGTGCGCAGCCCGTCGGTGAAGTGCAGCAGGCCCCGGTCGGCCAGACGGCGGTGGTAGGCGCCCGCCCAGGCGTAGGCGTAGTCCACCGAGGTCGAGCGGTGCGCGGGCAGTATCGCCTCACGCGGGCTGAACACCTCCCGGCGCCGGCCGATCGGCACCCTGCTCACGGAACGGGCCCGGGCGGTGGCCTGCACATGGTCGGTGCGCACGAAGTCACACCCCAAGTCGTCCATCGCGGACACCAGTTCGGCGAGATAGCCGGGGGCCAGCCAGTCGTCGCCGTCCAGGAACGTCAGGTACTCGCCCCGCGCCGCGTCCAGGCCGGTGTTGCGGGCGGTGGCGAGCCCACCGTTGCGCTCATGGCGGATGTAGCGCACCTGGGCGACCTGTGAGAGGTCCTCGGCCGCTCGCTCGAGAACAGCCGGGGTTCCGTCCTTCGAATGGTCGTCGACCAGGATGAACTCGAAATCGCGGTCGGCATTCGACCGAAGACTTCTGAGGGTGTCGGGGGCGTATTGCTGCACGTTGTAGAACGGCACGATCACGGAAAGCTTGGGCACCCGCAAAACGTTAGGAGACCCGCCCGGCAGCGGAACTTTCCGAGGAAGGTACACCGGGTGAACTCCGTGTGTCAGAACGGTGCACCCCGTGTACTTTCCGGCCCCCAGCAGGCCAGTTCGGTTCTCGGTGGGCTGTTGTTAACTTTTCGTTGAGTCGTGGTTCCGCCATACCTAGAATTCGCTTCCTAGCGTCGTCGACGTGCCAGCAAGTACATCGAAACGCCTGCGAATCGCGGTCCTCGCGGACAGCGACACCCGATGGAAATGGGGTGCGCTGACGGCGGACCGCATCGCCCCGGGACCGTCCATGGAAACCGCGGCGCGCCCCGGCGCGCAAGGCGGCCACCTGCTCGACGGGTTCCTGCTGCGCGGCCGGGCCACGCCCACCCCGCGCCAGCTGGAGGAAGTGGGCGTACGCGCCGACTCGCTGCGGGAGGTCACCGCCGCCGAGTTCCTGCGCGCCATGGCCGAGGAGCCGTACGACATCCTCGTCCTCTCCCTCGTCGGCGGCGGAGTGCAGGCGATGCTGCACGGCCTGGCACGCGTCTGGGAGCACCGCCCCACGCGGCCCGTCGTCGTCACCGGCTACGTCGGCGTCGTCTACGAGAAGCTCGCCGACGGCCTGCTGCTGCGGCACGGCGCTGACCTGGTCCTCGCCAACTCCCGCCAGGACGCGGAGCGTTTCCGGGCCGTCTACGAAGGAGTCGGCGCCGACTCCTCCGCGGTGACCGAAGTGGCCCTGCCGTTCCTCGGCGGCGCGCCCTACGGGGGCGAACACGACCCCTACACGGTGGTGTTCGCCGCCCAGCCCTCCGTCCCGGCCGGCCGCACGGACCGTGCGTACCTGCTGGACCGGCTGGTGCGGCACGCCCGCCGGCACCCCGAGCGCGAGGTGCTGCTGAAGCTGCGCTCCAAGCCCGGCGAACACACCACGCACATCGAGGAACTGCCGTACCAGAAGCTGGTGCGGAGCCTTGATCCGCCCGCCAACTTCCGCCTGGTGTACGGCAACATGGGCGAGGTCCTGGACCGGACCGACCTGCTGGTCACGGTCAGTTCCACGGCCGCCCTGGAGGCGCTGCACCGCCGGATCCCGACGGTGGTGCTGACCGACCTCGGCGTCCGCGAGTCCCTCGGCAACCACCACTTCGTGGGCTCCGGCTGCCTCGCCTCCTGGGACCGGCTCGACGCCGGGCACCGGCCCACACCGGACGAGGAGTGGGTCACCCGGCAGGGCGTCGCCACCGACGGCTCGTACGCCTCCGCCTTCGACGCGGCCCGCGCACGCATCGCCGAACTGCTCGACCGGCCCGGCGGCCTGCCCCCGCTGACCCCGTACTACACACCCCGCACCGCCCCCGGCTATCTCCCCGGGATCCTCGCCCGCCACCACCTCGGCCCCGACGGCACCCCGCTGCCCGGCGCGCCCGCCGCCGACCGCGAACCCGGACCGGTCCGGCAGATCGTGCGCCGGGCCGCGCGCGGCGCCTACCGGCACGGCGTTCAGCGCGTGGCGCCCGTCATCCGGCGGATGGGCGAGCTGTGAGCCACCGCCCCCAGGCCCTTGTCCCCGTTGTCCAAGGAGAAGACCCCATGCCCCGACCGGAAGCGGGCGAAAGCGCCGCCGTGCGCCGTGTGCTCGCGGTGATCCCCGCCCGCGGCGGCTCCAAGGGCGTCCCCGCGAAGAACCTCCTCCCCGTCGGCGGCGTCCCGCTGGTGGCGCGCGCGGTGCGCGAGTGCCGGGCCGCCCGGCTGGTCACCGACGTCGTGGTCTCCACCGACGACCAGGCCATCGCCGCCGCGGCCCGGCAGGCCGGCGCCGAGGTGGTGCTGCGGCCCGCCGCCATCGCCGGTGACACCGCCACCTCCGAGGCCGCCGTCCTGCACGCCGTGGACGCGCACGAGGCCCTGCACGGCGCGGTCGTGGACGTCGTCCTGCTCGTGCAGTGCACCAGCCCGTTCCTCGTCCGCGAGGACATCGACGGGGTCGCAGGCGCGATCGCCGAGAACGGCGCCGACACGGCGGTGACGGTGGCCCCCTTCCACGGGTTCGTCTGGCGGGACGCCGAGACCGCCGAGGACGCCGTAGCCGCCGGTTCACCCACGGAGGCCCCCGGCGGCTACGGCGTCAACCACGACAAGTCCTTCCGGCCCCGCCGCCAGGACCGCCCCCAGGACCTGCTGGAGACCGGCGCCGCCTACGCCATGGACGCCTCCGGCTTCCGCGAGCACCGGCACCGCTTCTTCGGCCGCACCGAGCTGGTCCGCACCGACCCCGCGCGGGTGCTGGAGATCGACGACCCGCACGACCTCGCCCGCGCCCGGGCCCTCGCCCCGCTCCTCGACGCGAACCGGCCCGGCGCGCTCCCCACCACCGACGACATCGACGCGGTCGTCCTGGACTTCGACGGCACCCAGACCGACGACCGGGTGCTGATCGACTCCGACGGACGGGAGTTCGTCTCCGTGCACCGCGGGGACGGACTCGGCATCGCGGCCCTGCGCGACAGCGGCCTGAAGATGCTGATCCTGTCCACGGAACAGAACCCCGTGGTCGCCGCCCGGGCCCGGAAGCTGAGGCTCCCGGTGCTGCACGGCATCGACCGCAAGGACCTCGCACTCAAGCAGTGGTGCGAGGAGCAGGGCATCGCGCCGGAGCGCGTGCTCTACGTCGGCAACGACGTCAATGACCTCCCGTGCCTCGCCCTCGTGGGCTGGCCCGTGGCGGTCGCGAGCGCCCACGACGTCGTGCGCGGCGCCGCACGCGCGGTCACCACCGTCCCCGGTGGCGACGGCGCGATCCGAGAGATCGCCAGCTGGATCCTCGGCCCCTCTCTCGATTCCCTCACCAGGTAAGGACAGCTGAGCCATGAGCACCAACTCCCGCATCCGCCGCTTCGGTACTCGCGAGGTCGGCCCCGGCCGCCCGGTCTACGTCTGCGGCGAGATCGGCATCAACCACAACGGCGAGCTGGAGAACGCCTTCAAGCTGATCGACGCCGCCGCCGAGGCCGGCTGCGACGCCGTCAAGTTCCAGAAGCGCACCCCGGAGATCTGCACCCCGCGCGACCAGTGGGACATCGAGCGCGACACCCCCTGGGGCCGGATGACCTACATCGACTACCGCCACCGCGTGGAGTTCGGCGAGGACGAGTACCGCGCCATCGACGACTACTGCACGTCGAAGAACATCGACTGGTTCGCCTCCCCGTGGGACACCGAGGCCGTCGCCTTCCTGGAGAAGTTCGACGTCCCCGCCCACAAGATCGCCTCCGCCTCCCTCACCGACGACGAGCTGCTGCGCGCCCTGCGCTCCACCGGCCGCGCCGTGATCCTGTCCACCGGCATGTCGACGCCGAAGCAGATCCGCCACGCGGTGGAGGTGCTCGGCTCGGACAACATCCTGATGTGCCACGCCACGTCGACCTACCCGGCCAAGGCCGAGGAGCTCAACCTGCGCGTCATCCACACCCTCCAGCAGGAGTTCCCGAACGTCCCGATCGGCTACTCCGGCCACGAGACCGGCCTGCAGACCACCCTCGCCGCCGTCGCCCTGGGCGCCACGTTCGTGGAGCGCCACATCACCCTCGACCGCGCCATGTGGGGCTCGGACCAGGCCGCCTCCGTGGAGCCGCAGGGCCTCACCCGCCTCGTCCGCGACATCCGCACCATCGAGAACTCCCTCGGCGACGGCGTCAAGAAGGTCTACGAGTCCGAGCTCGGCCCGATGAAGAAGCTGCGCCGCGTCAGCGGTGTGGTCGCCGAGGCGGAGATCGCCGACGCGGCGGGCGAGCCGGTCGGCGTCTGAGCCCCACCCCGATCACCCCCCCTCACCACACGGGACGGTCGTACGTCGATGAGCCCCCGCGCCGGGAACGCCGGCCCCCACACTCTCGCCTTCGTCGAGAGCCCGGTACAGCTGCTGAACGTGCTGGAGTGGGCGCACGCGCACGCGCCCGGCGTGGGCCTCACCCTCGTGGTGCTGTCACCCCTCGACCCGATGACGCGCGGCCAGCTGCGGCGGATGTCCGACCTGGCCCGCGACGAGGGGCACCAGGTCCGCTGGGAGGAGGCGCGCGGCGGTCCCCTGGCGCCCTTCCAGACCGTCGGCGGCCTGACCGGCCCGCTCCGCAGGGCACACCGGGTCGTACTGGGGGACCCCTTCTCCCGCTACGTCCAGCTGCTGCTGACCATCACCCGGGCCCGGGACCTGGTCGTCGTCGACGACGGCACGGCGACGATGGAGTTCGTCGGGCAGCTGGCCCGGGGCGAACGCCTGGTGCGCTGGCACCGCAAGGGCGGCCGCCCCGGCCCACGGGACGTGATCTTCGCGCCGGTGTCGGCCTCCGCCCGCCGTCGGCTGACCCCCGGCGAGCGCCGCCGCGTCGAGATCTTCTCCTCCATGCCGATGGAGGACACCCCGGCGGGCGTGACCGTGCGTGCCCACACCTTCGCCTGGACCCGCACGCGCTTCGGCCCGCCCCGCATCACCAAGGGCGCGGACCTGGTGGGCACGTCCCTGGTGGAGACCGGGGTCGTGGACGACGGCCGCTATCTGGACGCCGTCCACGCCCTGGCCACGGCCCACGGCGTCACCCGCTACTTCGCCCACCGCCGCGAGAGCACCACCAAGCTCCACCGGCTCGCGGCCAGGACCGGCCTGGAGATCGTCCGCCCGGAACTCCCCCTCGAACTGATCGCCCGCCGCGGCCCCATCGGCCGGACGATCCTCAGCTTCCCCTCCACGGTCGTCCACACCCTCCCGCTCGCCCTGTCCGGCACGGACGTCCGGGTCGCCGTCTGCGACATCGACCCCGCCTGGCTGACCGAGCACGCCTCCCCGCGGGCCCAGGGCTTCCTGTCCGGGGTCACGGACACGGCCCGGGACGTCCACCGGCTGTCGCCGGCGGCTCCGGACCCGACGCACGCGGCGGGCCCGTCCGGCCCGGCGCCCTTCACCGCCACACCGCCCTTCACCGCCACACCACCCCTCGCCGCCACGCCGCCCTCCACCGGTCTGGTCGGCCCGGCAGCGCCCTGACGCGCCCCGCTCACCCCTCCCGCGGCACCGGCCCGGGCCTGCGGGCCAGCAGGAACGCGCGCGGCAGCTTCTCCCCGGGGCCGGGCTCGCGCAGGACACGGGCGTACAGCTCCAGGCCCGCCGCCACGAGGTGCGCGGCGACCGTGTCCGGGGTGCGCCAGTAGTAGTCGAGCGCGATCTCCCGCCCGTAGCGCTCGGTCAGGCGCAGCTGCCCGTCCTCGTCCCCGGACTGGAAACCGAGCAGTACGGGCGCCCCCGGCAGCAGCACACGGCGGAACTCGGCGAAGGCGGCCGGCAGGTGATCGTCCGGCACATGGATGATCGAGTAGAGGGCGACGATGCCGCCGAGCGTCTCGTCCGGCAGGTCGAGCGCGGTCATGGAACCGACGTGGAAGCGCAGTTCCGGGTGGGCCCGGCGGGCCAGGGCCACCATCCGGGGCGACGCGTCCACCCCGAACACCGCCAGCCCGGCCTCGTGCAGCCGCGCCGTCACATACCCCGGCCCGCTGCCGACGTCCGCGACCGGCGGCGTCCCCGGCACCCCGGGGGCCCGGACCAGCTCCACGAAGGCCGTCAGCAGCGACCGCTCCAGCGGTCTGCCCGCCAGGCTGTCGGGGTGCTCGGCGGCGTAGGCGTCGGCGATGGCGTCGTACGAGGCCTGGGTCGACTGCAAGAACTCGGGGGCGGACACGGGGCGCAGACTAGCGGGGACGCCGTCCGGCAGATGAACACGCCCGTGTTCGCCGCGCAGGGCGTGGTATCCGTGGAGAGGATGGATGGAGAACGGAGTCGTGACGCCCATGTGGCCGAAGTCACACTCCGGGGGGTGGGTGCGCCGGTCCGGCCCGAAAAGCCGGTCAGTTTACCCATCTCGATTGATAGCTATGCGTCCGGCGGTCATATTTTCTTCCCCTTTCGGGTTGAAGTTTTGTTGATCCAGGGTCGGTCGACCGCCTCGGCGCCCTACCCTTCAAAGGGTGAAGCCACTGATGTCACTGGAGTCCGAGGTCGATCTTCCCGGTGGAGCCGTACTCCCCGGTGCGCTGCCCGACGCCCTGCGGGCCGAGCTCATCGCGTTCCGGCGCGACATGCACATGCACCCGGAGCTCGGCAACCAGGAGTTCCGCACCACCGCCGCGATCAAGGAGCGGCTGGAGCGGGCCGGCCTCAAGCCGCGCGTCCTCGCCGTGGGGACCGGACTCGTCTGTGACATCGGCGTGGAGGGCGAGCAGTGGGACGGAGGCCCCAGCATGCTCGCCCTGCGGGCCGACATCGACGGCCTGCCCATCCCGGACACCAAGTCGGAGTGCCCGTACCGCTCCACCGTGCCCGACCGCGCGCACGCCTGCGGTCACGACGTGCACACCACCGTCGTCCTTGGCGCGGGTCTGGTCCTCGCCGAACTGCACCGGCGCGGCGCGCTGCCCCGCCCGGTCCGGCTGATCTTCCAGCCCGCCGAGGAGGTGCTGCCCGGCGGCGCCGCCGACGTCATCAAGTGCGGGGCGCTGGAAGGCGTGGGCGCGATCATCGCCGTGCACTGCGACCCCCGGGTGGACGCGGGCAGGATCGGTCTGCGCGAGGGGCCCATCACCTCCGCCTGTGACCGGCTGGAGATCGGCCTCGACGGCCCGGGCGGCCACACCGCCCGCCCCCACCTCACGACCGACCTGGTCACCGCCGCCGCCCGCGTCGTCACCGACGTGCCCGCGCTGGTCGGCCGGCGCTTCGACAGCCGCAGCGGGCTCGCCATCACCTGGGGCCGCGTCGAGTCGGGCCACGCCCCGAACGTCATCCCGCAGCACGCCGAGCTCTCCGGCACCGTGCGCTGCCTCGACCTGGAGGCCTGGCGGCAGGCCCCCGACGTCGTCGTCGCGGCCATCGACGAGATCGCCAACCTCTACCGCGCCAAGTCGGAGATCAACTACGTACGCGGCGTCCCGCCCGTGGTCAACGAGCCCGGCGTCACCGAACTGCTGCGCGAGGCCATGATCGCCCGACGCGGAGTCGAGTCCGTCGAGGGCACCGAGCAGAGCCTCGGCGGCGAGGACTTCTCCTGGTACCTGGAACACGTCCCCGGCGCCATGGCCCGCCTGGGCGTCCGCACCCCCGGCGAACGCCAGATCCGCGACCTCCACCAGGGCGACTTCGACGTAGACGAATCGGCCATCACGGTAGGAGTGGAACTCTTCACAGCAGCAGCCCTGGTCAACGGCCTCCGCTGAACGCCCCTCAGGGGCGCGGGGAACTGCGCGACAAGCCACGACGCCGCCGCACCGGACCGACAACCCCACGCCCCCCATCCCTCACCCCCACGCCCCCCTAACCACATAACCCACCCGGAGCAACACCCACCACCCCCGCCAAACGCTCCGGTTGCGCACCCCACCCCCAAACGGCAGCCTGGTGCCCGTCACAAGGTAGGCACACGCCGTGCCCGACTACACCTTTCGACCCCGTTCGATCCCGTGGTTCACAAGGGCGTAACCGGCCATCGGCACGAATGGATAACGGCCCCGCGGCGAACCGTTCCCAGGAGTGTCTACGCGCGTTAATGTGCGCCGAACCGAGCACCCATCGCGGGGCTTTGGAGAATGGGGAACTTCAGATGCGTCGGATTTCCAAACTGACCCGTGTCGCGGTGGGGGTCGCGTCGCTCGGGCTCGTCGCCACGGCCTGCGGCGGAACCAGCAGTGACAGCGGCGACAGCGACAGCAACGACCGCGGCGTCGCCATCGCGTACGACGTCGGCGGCAAGGGCGACCAGTCCTTCAACGACGCCGCGTTCGCGGGCCTGACGAAGGCCAAGGACGAGTTCGGCTACAAGACGGCCGACATCGAGCCCACCGAGGGCGAGACGAACGCCGACAAGGAGCAGCGCCTGGCGTCGCTGGCCAAGCAGGGCTACAACCCGGTGATCGGCGTCGGCTTCGCCTACGGCCCGGCGATGAAGGCCGTGGCGTCCAAGTACCCGAAGACCACCTTCGGCATCGTGGACTCGGTCGTCGAGGGCAAGAACGTCGCCTCCCTCGTCTTCGCGGAGGAGCAGGCCTCCTACCTCGCCGGCGTCGCGGCCGCGAAGGCCACGAAGAGCGACGTCGTCGGCTTCGTGGGCGGCGTGGACATCCCGCTGATCCACAAGTTCGAGGCCGGCTACAAGCAGGGCGTCGAGGACACCAAGCCCGGCGTGAAGGTGCTGTCGCAGTACCTCACCCAGACGGCCGAGGAGGGCGGCTTCTCCAGCCCCGACAAGGGCAAGGCCGCCGCCGAGGGCCAGATCGAGAAGAAGGCCGACGTGCTGTACGCCGCGGCCGGTCTGTCCGGTCAGGGTGTCATCGAGGCCGCCGCCAAGGCGAAGGTCTGGGCGATCGGAGTCGACTCCGACCAGTACAAGCAGGCCGCTCTCGCCCCGTACAAGAACTACATCCTGACCTCCGCGCTGAAGGACGTCGGCGGCGCGGTCTTCGCCCTGTCCAAGTCGGTCGAGGACGGCAAGCCGCTGACCGGCACGCAGACCTTCGACCTGAAGGTCAACGGCGTGGGCCTGTCGGAGTCCAACCCGGAGTTCGCGAAGGTCGCGGGTCTCCAGGACGCCGTGAACAAGGCCAAGCAGGAGATCATCGACGGCAAGATCAAGGTCAACACGGAGTGATCCGACGGACCTGACAGCCGAAGCGGGCGGGCACCCCAGGGTGTCCGCCCGCTCCGCGTTTCCGGCCCCCGGGGCAGCCGAAAGCGCATCACCCAGCGCCACCCCTCGTTCGCAGGAGGCAACGCCCCCGCCAAGTCCGGGTGATGGCTTGGCCACGGGCGCATAACAAGGTGGACAGAAGGGGTTTTCAGGCAGGTCTACGCGCGTTAATCTGCGGCGAAGCCAGCGCTGAAGCTGAACCGTCCCGGCGCTGTGCGACCTCGGTTGTACGACAGGAGCACCCACACATGCGCCGGATTTCCCGGATCACGGTCGCAGGCGCAGCGACCGCCTCCCTGGCCCTCGCCCTCTCCGCCTGCGGCAGCACCTCGACCTCCGGGTCGTCCGACTCGAAGGGCGACAAGGGGCTCGCCATCGCGTACGACGTCGGCGGCAAGGGCGACCAGTCCTTCAACGACGCCGCGTACGCGGGCCTGGAGCAGGCGAAGAAGGAGTTCGGGTACCAGACGGCCGACGTGGAGCCCACCGAGGGCGAGACGAACGCCGACAAGGAGCAGCGCTTGGCCTCCCTGGCCAAGCAGGGCTACAACCCGGTCATCGGTGTCGGCTACGCCTACGCCGCCGCCGTGAAGGGTGCCGCGGCGAAGTTCCCGGACACCACCTTCGGCATCGTCGACGACGCCACGATCAACACCAAGAACGTGGCCGACCTGGTCTTCAACGAGGAGCAGGCCTCCTACCTGGCCGGTGTCGCCGCGGCCAAGACCTCCAAGACGAAGGTCGTCGGCTTCGTGGGCGGCGTGGACATCCCGCTGATCCACAAGTTCCAGGCGGGCTTCGCGCAGGGCGTCAAGGACACCGACCCGAAGGTCAAGGTGCTCTCCCAGTACCTCACCCAGACGGCCGAGGAGGGCGGTTTCGCCAGCCCCGACAAGGGCAAGACGGCCGCCGAGGGTCAGATCGAGAAGAAGGCCGACGTGGTCTACGCCGCGGCCGGCCTGTCCGGTCAGGGTGTCATCGAGGCCGCCGCCACCGAGAAGGTGTGGGCCATCGGTGTCGACTCCGACCAGTACCAGCAGGAAGCCCTCGCCAAGTACAAGGACTCGATCCTCACCTCGGCGATGAAGGACGTCGCCAAGGCGGTGTACAACCTGGCGAAGTCGGTCGAGGACGGCAAGCCCGAGACCGGTATCGTTCGTGGCGATCTGAAGACCGGCGAGGTGAGCCTGTCGAACTCCAACCCGAAGTTCGCGGACGACGCCGAGCTCCAGGCAGCCATCAAGACGGCCAAGGAGAAGATCATCAGCGGCGAGATCAAGGTCAAGAGCAGCTGACGAGCGACTGCCTCGAAGCAGGCGGTAACCCCCGGGGTTACGTCCGCTCGGCGGGGTACGGGGAGTCGCTCCCCGTACCCCGTTGGCGCGGGGTGTCGACCCCTTTGTATGCCGTAGGGGCGCTACGCGCGTAGACGGCCCCCGTCCCCAGGAGAGTGCGCCATCAACGCGTCCAGCAGCCCTCCGGCCGGAGCGGCGGTCAACAAATCGGTGACCGCCGTCGAACTCGCCGGGATCACCAAGCGTTTCCCCGGAGTCGTGGCCAACCACGACATCCACCTCAGCGTCCGCAAGGGCACCGTGCACGCCCTCGTGGGTGAGAACGGCGCCGGCAAGTCCACGCTGATGAAGATCCTCTACGGCATGCAGAAGCCGGACGAGGGCACCATCGCGGTCAACGGCGAGCAGGTCGCCTTCTCGTCCCCGGCCGACGCCATCGTCCGCGGCATCGGCATGGTCCACCAGCACTTCATGCTCGCCGACAACCTCACGGTCCTCGAGAACGTGGTCCTCGGCAGCGAGAAGCTCTACGGCATCGGCGCCAAGGCCCGCCGCAAGATCAAGGACCTCTCCGAGCGCTACGGCCTCGACGTCAAGCCCGACCTCCTCGTCGAGGAACTCGGCGTCGCCGCCCGCCAGCGCGTGGAGATCCTCAAGGTCCTCTACCGCGGCGCCACCACCCTCATCCTCGACGAGCCGACCGCCGTGCTCGTGCCGCAGGAAGTGGACGCGCTCTTCGCCAACCTGCGCGAACTGCGCGCCGAGGGCCTGTCGGTCATCTTCATCTCGCACAAGCTCGGCGAGGTGCTCTCCGTCGCCGACGAGATCACCGTCATCCGCCGCGGCACCACCGTCGGCACCGCCGTGCCCGCCGAGACGACGCCCCGTCAGCTCGCCGAGATGATGGTCGGCAGCGAGCTGCCCACGCCCGAGACGGCCGAGTCCACGGTCACCGACCGCCCCGTCATCAGCGTCGACAAGCTGCGCCTCGCCGCCCCCGGCGGCAAGGCCCTCCTGGACGACATCAGCTTCACCATCCACGCGGGTGAGGTCCTCGGCATCGCCGGTGTCGAGGGCAACGGCCAGACCGAACTGGTCGACGCCCTCATCGGACTGCGCTCCGCCGACACCGGCGTCATCCGGCTGGCCGACGAGGAGATCACCGCCTGGCCCACCCGCAGGCGCCGCGAGCAGGGCATCGGCTACATCCCCGAGGACCGGCACCGCCACGGCCTGCTCCTGGAGGCACCTCTCTGGGAGAACCGCATCCTCGGCCACGTCACCGAGAAGCCCCTCGCCAAGGGCGTCTGGCTGGACCCGAAGGCGGCCCAGGAGGACACCCGCCGGATCGTCACGGAGTACGACGTCCGCACCCCCGGCATCGACGTCACCGCCGCCTCCCTGTCCGGCGGCAACCAGCAGAAGCTGATCGTCGGCCGGGAGATGAGCCACAAGCCGCGCTTCCTCATCGCCGCGCACCCCACCCGGGGCGTGGACGTCGGTGCCCAGGCCGCCATCTGGGACCACATCCGCGAGGCGCGCCGCGAGGGCCTGGCCGTGCTGCTGATCTCCGCCGACCTCGACGAGCTGATCGGACTGTCCGACACGCTGCGCGTGATCTACAACGGCAAGCTGGTCGCGGACGCCGACCCGGCCACCATCACCCCCGAGGAGCTCGGCTCGGCCATGACCGGTGCCGCCACCGGGCACCTCGCGCACGACGACACCCCCGAGATCTCGAAGGTCGACACCCCCGAGTCTCCGGAAGACGAGGCCCGCTGATGAAGAAGTTCGACAAGGAGCGCCTGCTCCTCGCGGTGGCCGGACCGGTCATCGCGCTGGCCGTGGCCTTCGTGCTGAGCGCGATCGTGCTGCTCGCCTCGGGCAAGAGCCCCTTCGAGCCGTTCGCCCTGATGTTCGAGCAGATCGGCTTCTCGGACATCCAGGTCCTGATCATCAACCAGGCCTCGATGTACTACATCGCGGCCCTCGCGGTGGCCATCGGCTTCCGGATGAACCTGTTCAACATCGGTGTCGACGGCCAGTACCAGCTCGGCGCCATGATGGCCGCCGTCGTCGGCGCCCATGTGAACATGCCGGCCGCGCTCCAGGTCCCGCTGCTGCTCCTGACCGCCGTCCTCACCGGCGCCTTCTGGTCCGGCATCGCCGGTGTCCTCAAGGTCACCCGCGGCGTCAGCGAGGTCGTCGCCACGATCATGCTCAACGCGATCGCCACCTCCGTGATCGCCTACCTGTGGCTGCCGGACGTCTTCGGCGTGAAGGTCGGCAACAACAACACCACCGGCGAGATGTACGAGTCCGGCTGGATCCCCGGCATCCCCATGGGTGACGCCGGTGAGATCTACGGCCTGGTGCTGCTCGCCGTGCTGCTCGGCATCGGCTACTGGGTCGTCCTCAACCGCACCCGCTTCGGCTTCGACCTGCGCGCCTCCGGCGCCTCGCAGACCGCCGCCGCGGCCAGCGGTGTGGACCCCCGGCGCATGGTGCTCAGCGCCATGCTGATCTCCGGCGGCATCGCGGGCCTCGCCGGCCTGCCGATCCTGCTCGGCGACACCCACACGTACGACCTGAACTTCCCCACCGGCATCGGCTTCCTCGGCATCGGTATCGCCCTGCTCGGCCGCAACAGCCCCGTCGGCATCGCCTTCGCCGCCCTGCTGTGGGCCTGGCTCGACAAGGCCTCGCCCGAACTGGACTTCCACGGCTACGACAAGGAGATCGCGGTCATCATGCAGGGCCTGATCGTCCTCTCGGTCGTCGTCTCCTACGAGGCCGTCCGCGAATGGGGTCTGCGCCGCCAGCAGCGTCGCGTCGGCGCCGAACTCGCCGCCGGACACGTCCTCGGCGCTCAGAACACGAAGGAGGTGGCTGGCCGATGACCACCGCGACCGACGTCAACCAGCCCACGCTGCAGCCCGCGGCGCCGACCGGCCGCCGCCTGTCGTGGCCCGTGCTGCTGCTCATCATCGCCGGAGGCCTGGCGCTCACCTCGATCGTCCGCCTCGTCACCGGCGCCGACGGCATCACCAACGTCAGCCAGATGTCCACCGCGCTCCAGCTCGCCGTGCCGATCGGCCTCGCCGGTCTGGGCGGCCTGTGGGCCGAGCGCGCGGGCGTGGTCAACATCGGCCTTGAGGGCATGATGATCCTCGGCACCTGGTTCGGCGCCTGGGCCGGCTTCCAGTGGGGCCCCTGGACCGGTGTCCTGGTCGGCATCCTCGGCGGCGCGATCGGCGGTCTGCTGCACGCCTTCGTGACCGTCACCTTCAACGTCAACCACATCGTCTCCGGTGTGGCCATCAACATCCTCGCCCTCGGCGCCACCCGCTACCTCGCGCCCCTCGCCTTCGAGGGCCACACCGGCGGCTCCGCCAAGCAGTCCCCGGCGGTCGACTCCCTCGGCCACTTCACCGTCCCGGGACTGTCCGACGCGCTGCGCGACCTGAACAACCAGGGCTGGTTCTTCATCTCCGATATCGCCGGCCTGCTCGGCGGCCTGGTCACCAACGTGTCCTGGCTGACCCTGATCGCCATCGCGCTGATCCCCGCCACCTGGTGGATCCTGTGGCGCACCGCGTTCGGCCTGCGGCTGCGCTCCTGCGGCGAGAACCCGGTCGCCGCCGAGTCCCTCGGCGTCAACGTCTACAAGTACAAGTACATCGCCGTCGTCATCTCCGGCGGACTGGCCGGCCTCGGCGGTGTCTTCCTGTCCATCGTCGCCAACCCCTTCTACCTGGAGGGCCAGGTCAGCGGACGCGGCTTCATCGGCCTCGCGGCGATGATCTTCGGCAACTGGATGCCGGGCGGCCTCGCCCTCGGCGCGGGCCTGTTCGGCTACACCGACAGCCTCAACCTGCGCGGCGGCTCCGCCAACGTGCACGCCCTGCTGCTGCTCGGCGCGCTGCTGCTGATCATCGGCGCGATCTGGCTGGTGGTCCGCAAGAAGTACACCCCGGCGATCATCACCGCGGTCGTCGCCGCCCTGGTCTTCGCCTGGTACGCCACCACCGACGAGGTCCCGAACCAGGTCGTCTCCGCCACGCCGTACGTCATCACCCTGGTGGTCCTCGCCCTGTCCGCGCAGCGGCTGAGGATGCCGAGGGCGAACGGCATGCCGTACCGGAAGGGGCAGGGCAAGTGACCGGCTCCGGCCCGGCCGTCGACTGGGAGAAGCTGCGCGCGGTGGCCCGGGACGCCATGTCCCGGGCGTACGCCCCCTACTCCGGCTACCCGGTCGGCGTGGCGGCCCTGGTCGACGACGGCCGGACCATCTCCGGCTGCAACGTCGAGAACGCCTCGTACGGCCTCGGCCTGTGCGCCGAGTGCGGCCTGATCTCCGAGCTGCACAACACCGGCGGCGGCCGCCTGACGCACTTCACCTGCGTCGACCGCGACGGCGACATCCTCGTCCCGTGCGGGCGCTGCCGCCAGCTGCTCCACGAGTTCGGCGGTCCGGACCTGCTGCTGGAGACCCCGGCGGGGATCCTGCCGCTCTCGCAGATGCTGCCCCAGGCCTTCGGCCCGGAACACCTCCGCAAGTAATCTCCGTGCGGCCCCTCTGAGTTGCTCACGCGACCGGCTCAGGGGGGCCGTACGGCTTCTGGAACCCTCGGAAGGAAGCCAAGCCATGGCCATGGACGTCATCTCCGTCATCCGCACCAAGCGGGACCGCGGTGAGCTCAGCGACGCGCAGATCGACTGGGTCATCGACGCGTACACCCGCGGGGAGGTCGCCGACGAGCAGATGTCCGCCCTCGCCATGGCGATCCTGCTCAACGGCATGAACCGCCGCGAGATCGCCCGCTGGACGGCCGCGATGATCGCCTCCGGCGAGCGCATGGACTTCTCGTCCCTGTCCCGCCCGACCGCCGACAAGCACTCCACGGGCGGCGTCGGCGACAAGATCACCCTGCCGCTGGCCCCCCTGGTCGCCGCCTGCGGCGCGGCCGTCCCGCAGCTGTCGGGCCGCGGCCTCGGCCACACCGGCGGCACCCTCGACAAGCTGGAGTCCATCCCCGGCTGGCAAGCTCTGCTGTCCAACGAGGAGATGCTGAACGTCCTCGACACCACCGGCGCGGTGATCTGCGCGGCGGGCGACGGCCTGGCCCCCGCCGACA
The DNA here is from genome assembly GCF_042959065.1 of Streptomyces sp. NPDC007929. Lineage (NCBI taxonomy): Bacteria > Bacillati > Actinomycetota > Actinomycetes > Kitasatosporales > Streptomycetaceae > Streptomyces > Streptomyces sp. NPDC007929. Next base: position 523,097 of record NZ_JBIBKD010000003.1, read on the forward strand.
AGAAGCTCTACGCCCTGCGCGACGTCACCGGCACGGTCGAGGCGATCCCGCTGATCGCCTCCTCGATCATGTCCAAGAAGATCGCCGAGGGCACCGGCTCGCTGGTGCTGGACGTGAAGGTCGGCACCGGCGCTTTCATGAAGACGATCGAGGACGCCCGCGAACTGGCCTCCACGATGGTCGGCCTCGGCACGGACCACGGCGTGAAGACGGTCGCGCTCCTCACCGACATGTCGACCCCGCTCGGCCTGACCGCCGGCAACGCCCTGGAGGTCCGCGAGTCGGTGGAGGTCCTGGCGGGCGGCGGCCCGGCGGACGTCGTCGAGCTGACCATCGCGCTGGCCCGCGAGATGCTGGACGCGGCCGGTCTCAAGGACGCCGACCCGGCGAAGGCCCTGGCCGACGGCTCGGCGATGGACGTCTGGCGGCGCATGATCGCGGCCCAGGGCGGCGACCCGGACGCGACGCTTCCGGTGGCCCGCGAGCAGCACGTGATCAAGGCCCCGTCCTCCGGCGTGCTGACCCGCCTCGACGCCTACGACGTCGGCGTCGCGGCCTGGCGCCTCGGCGCGGGCCGCGCCCGCAAGGAGGACCCGGTGCAGGCGGGCGCGGGCGTCGAGCTGCACGCCAAGCCGGGCGACGAGGTCACCGAGGGCCAGCCCCTCCTGACCCTCCACACCGACACCCCCGAGCGCTTCGAGTACGCCCTCCAGTCGATCGAGGGCTCCTACGACATCGCGGCGCCCGGCACGGCCTTCACGGCGTCCCCGGTGGTGCGGGAACGTATCGCCTGACCTGCGGTTCTCTCGTACGGGTGAACGGGACCGGTGGACCGCCACCGGTCCCGTTCGGCATGCTGGGATCGGTGACGCACTGATTGGAGTACCGCCATGAGCGCACTCACCGTCGACCACTCGCCGAGCAACGGGCACGAGTGGGACGACCTCGTCCGGATCTGGCAGGAGACGGACGCGCCAGCGGGCTGCAAGGTGGAGATCATCGAGGGGATCGTCACCGTGGCACCACCGCCGTCCAACGCCCACAACGACATCGCTGACTTGGTTCAGCGAGCCCTGTACGAGGTCATCCCCAAGCACTGGGGCATCTACCAGACTCTGGGGACGGCGGTCGCGTCCCGTGACGGGCTGTACATTCCTGATCTCGCAGTGGCCCCCAGGAAGGTGCTGCGGGACGAGGGTGGCAACTTCATCCCAGCGGCTGCCGCCGAACTCATCGTCGAGATCACGTCCAAGTCGAACGCGGCGCACGACCGGATCACCAAGGCCGCGGGCTACGCCCAGGCGGGTGTGCCGCTGTACCTCCTCATCGACGGCTGGGCCCCCGGCGGTCCCACCATCACGCTCTACGGCGAACCGCAACGGGATGTCTACCGGGTTCTCGACGCGGGCAAGTTCGGAGAACACATCGCGCTGCCCGAGCCCTTCGGCCTCGAACTCGACACCGGCGAGTTCGCCGAGAACTGAGTCACCCCAACACAGCTGCCACCACCACCAGCACCGGCACCGACACCACCGTCGACAGCAGGATCGCCTCCCTCGCCAGCACCTCGCCCACCCGGTAGCTGCTCGCGTACGTGAAGAGGTTCTGGGCGGCCGGCAGTGCGGACGTCACCACCACGTCGAGCAGCAGGGCCCCGCGCAGGCCGAAGACGCCCGCCGCCAGGGCCCAGGCGACCAGGGGCTGGACCACGGACTTCAGGACCACGGCGAGCAGCACCGGGGCCCGTTCCGCACCGCGCAGCGGGAGCGTGCTGCCGCGCAGCGAGATGCCGAAGGCCAGCAGCACCGCCGGGACCGACATGTTGCCGATCAGGGTCAGGGGGTCCATCAGCGGGCCCGGCACCGTGCGGCCCGACGCCGAGACCGCCACCCCGGCCAGCGAGCCCAGGGCTATCGGATTGCGCAACGGCGTCAGCAGCCGCTGCCACAGGGGCCGCTTCGCCCCGCCGCTCGCCAGGTCCAGGACCGTGAGCGCCACCGGTGTCACCCCGACCAGCTGGAACAACAGCACCGGCGCCACCAGCGAGGCGTCGCCCAGCACGTACACGGCGATCGGGATGCCCAGGTTCCCGGAGTTGACGTAGCTGGAGCAGAGCGCGCCGATCGTCGTCCGGCCGACGCCCCAGCCGCGCGCCGCGCCGACCGCCACGAAGACACCCGCCGCCGCTGCCGTGCTCATCGCCGTGACCAGCAGCCGGTCGGAGAAGATCACCGACAGGTCGGCCTGCGCGAGGGTCGTGAAGAGCAGCGCCGGGGACGCCACATGGAAGGCGAGCTTGGTCAGGACCTCTCGGCCGCCCTCGCCCAGATACCCCCGCCGCCCGATCAGATAGCCGACGCCGATGACGACGGCGATGACCGCGAACCCGCTCAGCACCCCCTGCACGGCACCCCCGCACCGGCGAAGCGGGCATCGGGCAGCGCGGCAGGGGGAGATGGTTGGGGCATACAGCCAACCCTCCGGGGGAGGCGCGCCCCAGGTCAATGTGATCTTCACGGCGCCGACAGGACGGACGGCCGCGATGAGTTACGGCCGCCCGTCCGGTCTACCGCTCGTGGACGCCATGACACCGCCCGTACTCGTACTGCCCGGCCCCGTCACCCGGGACGAGGTGAGAGGGCTCAGCGACGATGTGCGGGCACTGCTGCACGGCAGCGGCGCCCGGGTCGTGGTGTGCGACGTCGCGGGACTGGGACCACCGGGCCTCGCCGCCGTCGACCTCCTGGCGAGGCTCCAGCTGGCCGCCCGCCGCGCCGGAGGACGGATACGGCTGCGCGACCCCGACCCCGCTCTACGCGCCCTGCTCGACCTGGTCGGTCTCCGCTTCGAGATGGAGGGGGAGGTCGAAGAGCGGGAACCACCGCTGTGTGTCGAGGAAGCAGTGGAACCCGGTGATGCGGCCGTCTGAGATCTCCAGCACCTGGACCGCCCACGGCGTGAAGCCGCCCTTGTCCGGGTCCGGCTTGTACTGGGCGAACCCCGGCAGGCCGTTGACCTGGACGGGCACCAGCCGGGAGCCCGCGCAGGGAGCGCCGAGGGTGGTCATGAAGCCGGTGATGTCCCGCGTGCCGGTCAGCCAGAGGTCGAACGGCGGCATCGTCATGACCGCGTCCTCGTGCAGCAGGGCCGTCAGCGCCGCCATGTCGTAGCCCTCGAAGGCCGACACATAGCGGTCCAGCAGCTTCTGCTGGTCCTCGTCCAGCGGGTCGGAGACGGCCGCCTCTGCGCCCGGCTCCTGCCGCTCGGCCAGGGTGGCCCGGGCCCGCTGGAGCGCGCTGTTCACCGACGCCACCGAGGTGCCCAGCAGCTCGGCGACCTCGCTGGCCTTCCAGGCCAGGACCTCGCGCAGGATCAGCACCGCCCGCTGCTTGGCCGGGAGCTGCTGGAGGGCGGCCATGAAGGCCAGCCGCACGGACTCCTTGGCGACCGCCGCCTCCGCCGGGTCATGGGTCGTGGGCAGCACGCGGGCGTCCGGCATGGGCTCCAGCCAGGTGTTGTCCGGGCGGGGGGAGAGAGCGGCCTGGGCGAGCGGGGTGGACTCGGTGAGGTCCATGGGCCGGGCGCGCTTGTTGCCCGCGGACAACATGTCCAGGCACACGTTCGTCGCGATCCGGTAGAGCCAGGAGCGCAGACTGGAGCGGCCCTCGAACTTGTCGTAGCTGCGCCAGGCGCGGACCATCGTGTCCTGCACCGCGTCCTCCGCCTCGAAGGAGGAGCCGAGCATCCGGTAGCAGTACCCCGTGAGCTCGGTTCGGTGTGCCTCCAGCCTGGTGTCCAGGTCCGTCGGTGCCGCCGTGCCGTTCGCCATCTCCACCCACCCCTGTGGAAGTCCTGTTCACGCACCATTGCGCTCCAGCACTTCGGAAGCTACCGCAGCCCACTGACAACGGCCCCCCGAGCGGACAAAAGCGCAGGTGGAAAGGCATGATCCAGAACAGGAAATCCCCCTGCCCGGGGTCCGGACAGGGGGAGTGGCGCCGGGCTCAGGCAGCCGTGGCCAGGTGCCGGCGCTCCAGCCGGGCCGCCCGCGTCCCGACGACGGTGATCGCCACGACGCCCAGGACCGCGAGGAGTCCGACCCCGACCGTCCCGGCCCAGCCACCCGCGTGGAACGCGATCGCGCCGACCGTGCTGCCCGCGCTGGAGCCGATGTAGTACGCCGACTGGTAGAGCGCCGAGGCCTGGGCCCTGCCGTGCGTGGCCGTCTTGCTGACCGCCGAGGAGGCGACCGCGTGGCCCGCGAAGAAGCCCGCCGTGATGAGCACCAGACCCAGCAGGACCAGTGGCAGGGAGTCCGCCAGGGACAGCAGCAGGCCCGCCGCCGTCGTACCGCCGCCCGCGTACAGCGCGCCCCGGCGGCCGAGCCGGCCGACCAGCCGGCCCGCCGTGGACGCCGACACCGTGCCGACCAGGTACACCAGGAAGATCGAGCCGATGATGCCCTGCGGCAGCGAGAACGGGGCCTCGGTGAGCCGGTAGCCGATGACCGTGTACACGCCGCCGAACACCGTCATGAACAGCGCGCCGATCGCGTACAGCCGGCGCAGCAGCGGGTTGGACAGGTGGTCGCGGACCGTACCGGCCAGCACCCGCGGCCGCAGCGAACCGGCCCTGAAGTGCTTGGGGGCGGGCAGCAGCAGCCGGAAGGCCACCGCGCACGCCACCGCGATCACCCCGATGACGCCGACGGCCACCCGCCAGCCCCACTCCTGCGCGACCCAGCCGGTGATGACCCGGCCGCTCATCCCGCCCACGCTGTTGCCCGCGACGAACAGGCCGATCGCGGTGATCAGCGCCTTGGGGCTGACCTCCTCCGCGAGGTACGCGGTCGCCGACGCGGGCAGCCCGGCCAGGGCGGCGCCCTGGAGCGCCCGCAGCGCGATCAGCACACCGAGGGAGGGGGCGAAGGGCACCAGAAGCCCGAGCGTGACGGCCACCGCCAGCGACGCGGTCATCACCGCCCGGCGTCCGAAGCGCTCCGACAGGGCGCTCATCGGCAGCACGAACAGCGCCAGCCCGCCCGTCGCGGCGGCCACCGTCCAGCTCGCGTCGCTCGCCGCCACCCCGAACTCGCCGGAGATCAGCGGGAGCAGGGCCTGGGTGGAGTACAGCAGCGCGAAGGTCGCGACACCCGCGAGGAAGAGGGCGAAGCTCATCCGGCGGTAGCCGGGTCCGCCCGGGGAGACACGGGAGTCGGCGGTGGGGACAGGGACATCGGCGCCCACGACGGTGGACGCCCCGGTACTGGCGGGAGACATGCCTCGAACGTACGGACCGGGTACTCATCCGTCCAATGCATGGAACGGTCATAATCGTTCCCATGGTGCATCAACCGAGTTCACAGGGCCGCCTGTCACCAAGTAGTGACACAGAAGACATGGCGCAGATGTCGAAGGTGCTGGCGCCGCGCCTCGCCTACTTCGCCGGCGTCGCCCGCACCGAACACGTCACCCGGGCCGCCCAGGAGATGAACGTCCCCCAGTCGACCCTGTCCCGCTCCATGGCCCGCCTGGAGCAGGACCTCGGCGTCGACCTGTTCGCCCGGCACGGCCGCACGGTCTCCCTCACCCCGGCCGGCCGCACCTTCCTCGCCTCCGTGGAACGCGCCCTGGCCGAGGTCGAGCGCGCCGCCGAGGAGGTGCGCGCCGACGCCGACCCGACCACCGGCAAGGTCGCCTTCGGCTTCCTGCACACCATGGGCGCCGAGACCGTCCCGGGCCTGCTGCACGCCTTCCGCGCCGACCACCCGCGGGTCCGCTTCAGCCTCGTCCAGAACTACGGCGAGGCCATGCTGGAGCGCCTGCGCGCGGGCGAACTCGACCTGTGCCTGACATCGCCGGTACCGGACGCCCCCGACCTCGTGGCCCGCCGCCTGGACGAGCAGAAGCTGCGCCTGGTCGTCCCCGCCGACCACTCCCTGGCCGGCCGCCGCCGTATCCGCCTCGCCGAGGCCGCGGACGAAACCTTCGTCACCCTGGAACCCGGCTACGGCCTGCGCCGTATCACCGACGACCTCTGCAAGGAGGCCGGCTTCAAACCCCGCATCGCCTTCGAGGGAGAGGAGGCCGAAACCCTGAGGGGCTTGGTGGCGGCGGGCCTGGGAGTGGCCCTCCTGCCCCCGCCGGCGGTCCCCCGCCCAGGAGTTGTGGAACTGACGGTGACGGCCCCGAGAGCGGCCCGCGAGATCGGCGTGGCCTGGCTGGAGGGCCACCCGGACACACCGCCGGTAGCGGCCTTCAAGAGGTTCCTGCTCTCGAGAAGGGGCAGCCTGCTGCCGACTTGAGGGGCGCGAGGCCGTATCGATGTGCGGCTCCGCCGCGTGGGCGCGATCAGCCACGGCGGACCTGCACCCCGCACACCACAAGCACCCCGACGGCGCTACCGCCGCGAAGGACTGAACCCCGCAGCGAGCGGCATCCGCAACCCCAGCGGCGGCGGCGCCGCGAACGCATCCCGCACGGGCCGCGACACCGCCCACCCGAACAACGCCCCCATCACGAAGTCCTCGGCGAGCGCCAGCACTTCGTCCCGGTACTGCCGCAACCCGTGCCCGTCCGCGTGCACTTCGAACCGGCACACGTCCCGGTTCGCCTTCTTCGCCCGCGCCGCCAGCCGGAACGACAGCTCCGGATCCGTCCGCCCGTCGTTCGTGCCGTGCACGATCAGCACCTGCCGCCCGACCAGTTGCTTCACTGGTTCGGGGGGCGCCGCGGTGTCCTCCTCCGGCAGCCAGGGGGCAAGCGCCAGCACGGAGTTGACGGCCTCGTGGCCCCCCGCCCGCAGGCCCGCCCGGCCGCCCATCCCGACCCCGACGAGACAGACCGGGACGTCCCCGTAACGCCGTACGATCTCGTCGGCCGCCCAGGTCGCGTCCCGCGCGAGGTGGGCCTCGTCGCCGTTCCACCCGCGGTAGCGGTAGTGCACGACGTGCGCGGCGAGCCCCTCGTCCCGGCCCGCGCGGGCGAGCCGGCGTCCGACGCCGCGCATGGCGGCGGTCGCCAGCAGGGGAGACGGCTTGCGGCCGGATACCTCGTCGCCGCCGGGGAGCAGCAGCACCGCGCCGCTCACCGCCGTCGGCTCCGGACCGAGTGCCCTGCCCAGCCGGGCCCTGCGAACCGGCGTCGGTTGGTGTGCCATGACAGAACAGTGTCAGAAGCGCGGGTGTACACGACCCGTCCTCGCGATCACCGTTACGTATCGACGAGAAAGCGCAGCATCCCGGAACGCGCCATCTACGCGCGTAGGAGTTAGAGTGCGGAAATGACGAGCCAGACCATCGCGAACACCCCGACACCGGACCAGATCCGCCGGGCGCCCAAGGTTCTGCTGCACGACCACCTCGACGGCGGTCTGCGCCCCGGCACGATCATCGAACTCGCCCGCGACAGCGGCTACACCCAGCTCCCCGACACCGACCCCGAGAAGCTCGCCCTCTGGTTCCGCGAAGCCGCCGACTCCGGCTCCCTGGAACGGTACTTGGAGACGTTCTCCCACACCGTGGGCGTCATGCAGACCCGTGACGCCCTGGTCCGGGTCGCCGCCGAGTGCGCCGAGGACCTGGCCGCGGACGGCGTCGTCTACGCCGAAGTGCGCTACGCCCCCGAACAGCACCTGGAGGGCGGCCTCGGACTCGAAGAAGTCGTCGAGGCCGTCAACGAGGGCTTCAGGGAAGGAGAACGGCGCGCACGCGAGAACGGGCAGCGCATCCGCGTCGGCGCGCTGCTCACCGCCATGCGGCACGCGGCCCGCGCCCTGGAGATCGCCGAACTCGCCAACCGGTACCGCGACCTGGGTGTCGTGGGCTTCGACATCGCGGGCGCCGAGGCCGGTTACCCGCCCACCCGGCACCTCGACGCCTTCGAGTACCTCAAGCGCGAGAACAACCACTTCACCATCCACGCCGGTGAGGCCTTCGGCCTGCCCTCCATCTGGCAGGCCCTCCAGTGGTGCGGCGCCGACCGGCTCGGGCACGGGGTGCGAATCATCGACGACATCCAGGTCCACGAGGACGGCCGGGTCGAACTCGGGCGGCTCGCCTCCTACGTCCGTGACAAGCGCGTCCCGCTGGAGCTGTGCCCGAGCTCCAACCTCCAGACCGGGGCGGCGGCCTCGTACGCCGAGCACCCGATCGGGCTGCTGCGCCGACTGCATTTCCGTGCCACCGTCAACACGGACAATCGTCTTATGTCGCACACCAGCATGAGCCGGGAATTCGAGCACCTCGTCGAGGCATTCGGATACACGCTCGACGACATGCAGTGGTTCTCCGTCAATGCGATGAAATCAGCGTTCATTCCTTTCGATGAACGACTGGCCATGATCAATGACGTCATCAAGCCCGGATATGCCGAGCTGAAATCCGAATGGCTGTTCCGGCAGACCGCTTCCACCAGCGGTTCTGAGGGTTCGGAGGGCTGACCGGCGGTTATTGCGCGCACCGCGGATGCGGACGGTGTTCACAATCCGTCCGCATTTCGATGTTTGCGGCGGGCGGCACGGGGTGTTTACGGTCGCTGGACCGCTCACCCACCCCGTCATCCCGTTACGAGGACGCATTTCATGAAGCAGTCTGCTGCCAAGTCCCTCGGTGTCGCCGCTCTCGGTGCCGCCTTCGCCGCCGTCGGCGCGGGCGCCGCCAACGCCGCCCCGGCCCTCCCGGACACCGCCCAGACGCTGGAGACCGTCACCGCGGCGCTCCCGGCGGAGCAGCTCTCCCAGGCGGCGCCCGGCTCGGGTGAGGCGCTGGGTCAGGCTCAGACGGCGACCGGTGCCGGACTTGCCGCCGCCCAGCCCATCGCCGAGCAGGTCCTCGCCAACGGCCCGACGGGCCCGGCCGCCAAGCTCCTGGGCGGCCTCCCGGTGCAGAACCTGCCCACGCACGGCCTGCCGGTGAACGGCGTGCCGGTCGGCTGAGCCGCCGCCGAGGTGAACACGCCGATGGGGCGCACCCGCACGGGGTGCGCCCCATCGGCTTTCCTACGTGGAACGCGTCACCAGGCCGTCTGCGTCTTGCCGTGGACCTTGTCCTCCGAGGGGAACACGATCCACAGCGCGATGTACAGCAGGAACTGCGGGCCGGGCAGCAGGCACGAGATCAGGAAGATCACCCGCATCGTGGTCGCGGAGGTGCCGAAGCGCCGTGCCAGCGCGGCGCACACTCCGCCGATCATGCGGCCGTGGGTGGGGCGGGCGAGGCGGGACATGTGCGACTCCTTCGTGAGCGTGTGTGAGGCCTCCCGTCCGAGTACCCCATCTGCACTCCACGCTACGGAGACGAAGGGGGCAAAACGTCGCTCCACGGGGCGATCCCGACCCTGGGAATCGTCGGGGTCCGACCCTGAGCCGGCTCCTCCGGGGTCAGGGGCGCGCGCAGCGGGCGGACGGTGCCACGACGGCGCAGCCAGGAGCGGCCCGCCGGTACCAGCGCGAGATGCGCGAGGGCCACGCCCAGGGTGTTCAGGAACAGCGAGTCCACGTCGACGACCTGACCGGGCACGCCCGTCTGCGCCAGCTCGATGCCCCAGGAGAGCAGGGCACCGGCCGCGACGGTGCGCAGCAGGGACGCCAGCGGCGAGACGACCAGCCTGCCGCCCGCCAACGGCAGCAGCACACCCAGCGGGGCGAGCAGCGCCAGCCCCTCACCGATCCGCCGGGCCGCCTGCGGCCAGCCCAGGGCGAGATCGGCCCGGATACCGGCGAACGGCCGCAGATTGGCGGGCATCACCCAGGGCACGTCCAGCGGCCGCAGCGTGAACCAGGCGACGAACGCGAGGTGGGCGACGAGGAGGACACCCCCCGTCACACGGATGCGGAACGCGGCGCTGCCGCCGATGAAGCCTTGACGCTGCACGACCCCCAAGACGCCGCCTCCGGCAGGATCGGTTCCGGGACGGACCCCGGTTGCCCTGTGAGGCATACGCCACAGACGGGACGGATCACTCCCCGGCCACCTCCTTCGACGGCGGTTCCGTGCCGCCCGGCCGGGCCCGCACCTCGTCGGTGCACTCGTAACGGCGCGGCGCGTCGGGGCCCGGCCCGCCCAGGACCACCGAGCCGTCCCCCTCGGCCGCCGCCGAGTCGGAGAAGGTGCAGACGACCTGCGCGAGGGCGTACGAGGTGAGACCCGCGGGTGCCGTGCTCAGGCGCAGCGTGTCGTCCGGGTCGCCCGGGCGCGGACCCCCGACGGTGATGCCGCCGCGCACGTCCGTGCTGTACCCGGCCTCCTTCTCGGCGGCCGACGTCGGTGCGGCCAGCTGATCCAGCAGGCCCTGTGCGACCAGGATGCGCCGCTCGGAGTCGGCCGCGCCGTCCGGGACCCGCACCGTCCGGTCGACGGTCACCAGCGACGACCCGCACAGCAGGAACACCTGCACCGGCAGCCCCCGGGCCGCCTGCGTGGAGACGTCCGGCTCGGCGAGCGAGCACCGCACCCGCGAGGGCGCCGGCCCGAAGTTCGTCGGCACCTCCGTGGCCCGGATCCCGCAGCCGGCCAGCAGCACGGCGAGCGCCGGAACAGCCAGCAGCCGGGGCACGGCCGCGCGACGTGCGCTCATCGTGCGTCCCCCTTCGTGTCCTCGCCCTTGGCCCGGTCGGTGTCGCTGCCGGGCGCCGGCTCGTCCTCGGCGGGCTGCTCCTCCGCGGGGGAGGTGCCACGCGGCAGCCGCAGCGTGAACACCGCACCCGAGTCGGGCGAGTTGGCCGCGGTGATCTCGCCGCCGTGGATGTGGGCGTTCTCCAGCGCGATGGACAGGCCGAGGCCGCTGCCCTCGGAACGCGGCCGGGAGGCGCTGGCCTTGTAGAAGCGGTCGAAGACGTGCGGCAGGACGTCCTCGGGGATGCCGGGCCCGTGGTCCTGCACCTCGATGACGATCGAGTCGTCCGCCTCCCGCACGGACACCCGCACCGGGGAGCCGCCGTGCTTGAGCGCGTTGCCGATCAGGTTCGCCAGGATGACGTCCAGGCGCCGCGGATCCAGCCGGGCGTGCAGACCGCGCTCGGCGTCCAGCTCCACCGCGTCCAGCCAGGCACGGGCGTCGATGCAGGCGGTGATCTGGTCGGCGATGTCGACGTCGTCCAGCACGAGCCGGGCGGTACCCGCGTCGAAGCGGGTGACCTCCATCAGGTTCTCGACCAGGTCGTTCAGCCGCCGCGTCTCGCTGACCACCAGCCGGACCGCGGGCTCGATCATCGGGTCCATGCTGCCCGTCTCCGCCTCCAGCTCCTCCTCGAGCACCTCCGTCACGGCGGTGATCGCGGTGAGCGGCGTGCGCAGCTCATGGCTCATGTCCGCCACGAACCGCCGGGACGCCTCGTCGCGGGCGGCCATGTCGGCGACCCGCTTCTCCAGCGCCTCGGCCGCGTTGTTGAACGTCCGCGACAGGTCGGCGAGTTCATCGGTACCCGACACCCGCAGCCGGGTGTCCAGCTTGCCCTCGCCGAGCCGCCGCGCGGCCGCCCCCAGCCGCTGCACCGGCTTCAGCACGGTCGTCGCCGCGGCCTGCGCGAGCAGCGCCGAACCGAGCAGCGCGAGCGCCGTGGCGATGCCCAGGGACCAGGCCAGCGAGTTGAGGTCCTTGGCCTCCGGCTCCAGCGACTTGAGCATGTAACCGGTCGGACCGCCGCCGATCACCCGCGTACCGGCCACCAGGTACGGGGTGTCGTGGTCGACTATCCGCTGCCAGTACAGGTGATACGGAGTCTTGTCGGCCCCGTCGACCTTCTGCGTCCGGTTCACCGCCGTGCGCAGCGACCTCGGCACGTCCTGGAGCGAGAAGCCGTTCAGCCCGCCGGAGCTGCCGTAGACGGTCCGGCCTCCGGGGTCGCGGCCCACCAGCAGCACACTGAAGCGCTGGTCACTGCCCGCCATCTGGCCGGCGGTGTGCTGCAGTTCGTCCTGCGTGGGCCGCTCGGGCAGCGCGCCCGCCCGGTTCTGCATCTCCTGCTCGAAGTCACGCAGCACGGCGTCCTGGGCGCGGGTGAGCACCGCCTCGCGGTTGAGCCAGTACGCGATCCCCGACGCGGACACCGCGGCCGTCAGGGCCACCAGGCCGAAGACGACGACCAGCCGCAGCCGCAGGCTGGTGAAACGCAGCCGCGACAGAGCTCCCTTGCGCGCCCCGGTCCAGCCGCGGGCCCCCCCTTGGTGCGCCTGGGTCACTGAGGCGCGTCCAGCCGGTAGCCGACACCCCGCACGGTACGGATCAGCGTCGGGGACGACGGCACGTCCTCGACCTTGGCACGCAGCCGCTGGACACACGCGTCCACGAGCCGCGAGTCGCCCAGGTAGTCGTGCTCCCACACCAGCCGCAGCAACTGCTGCCGGGACAGCGCCTGGCCCGGCCGCCGGCTCAGCTCCAGCAGCAGCCGCAGCTCGGTCGGCGTGAGCTGGAGGTCCTCGCCGTTCTTCGTCACGGTCATCGCCGAGCGGTCGATGACGAGGCTGCCGAAGCTCGCCGCGTCGTTCGACTCCCGCTCGCCACGCCGCAGCACGGCCCGGATCCGGGCGTCGAGCACCCGGCCCTGGACCGGTTTGACGACGTAGTCGTCGGCGCCGGACTCCAGCCCGACCACCACGTCGATGTCATCGCTGCGCGCGGTCAGCAGAATGATCGGCAACTGGTCCGTGCGCCGAATGCGCCGGCACACCTCGAACCCGTCGATGCCGGGCAGCATCACGTCCAGCACGATCAGATCCGGCCGCTGCTCGCGAAGGAGCTTCAGACCGTCCTCACCGGTGGCAGCGGTCGCCACGCGGTGACCCTGGCGCGTCAGTGAGAGCTCCAGGGCCGTCCGGATGGCGTCGTCGTCCTCGATCAGCAACAGGGAAGGCACGCGCTCATTCTGGCCCATGGAGGGGTCGGGGTTCGACCGGTGGGGCCCACTCGGTGCGGCCGGTACCGCCGACACGTGTGCGGGAGCTGTGGGGGAACTGTGGCCGACCCCTGTGACAGGTCTGTGACAGTCGGCGGACACGGCCATGAAAGTGCCGCGGCAAGCTTTTCGGCACAAGCAAGGAAGCCCGCCCCAACCGGCGGGCCGCACACCGGAAGTCCACGACGGGGGGCGCGAGATGAACACGCTGCACGGCATCAGCACCAGCGCAGTTGTCACGCGTCTGCACGACGTGCACAGGGCTTGCGAGAAGTCCGGTGTCGATGGGGGTACCTCCCTGCTCGAGCGCAGCCGAGAGCTCGGGGGAGGGCGGGGGTGCGCTCGCGGTGCCGGGCGTCAGCACACCGTGTTCATGACGGTGGTTGACGCACCCACGGGGGAGAGCAAGGGGACGGGGGCGGCTCACGGGGGAGCCGTGTACGGGGAGGGCTCGGGGGAGCGCCGCTCGCTGACGGAGGCGGAGTTCACCGCCTACGTCCAGGAGCGCCGCGCCTCCCTGTACGCAACCGCCTACCACCTGACCGGTGACCGCTTCGAGGCCGAGGACCTGCTGCAGAGCGCGCTGTTCTCGACCTACCGGGCGTGGGACCGGATCAGTGACAAGGCCGCGGTCGGCGGATACCTCCGCCGCACCATGACCAACCTGCACATCAGCGCGTGGCGCCGCCGCAAGCTGAACGAGTACCCGACCGAGGAACTGCCGGAGACGGCCGGTGACACGGACGCGATGCGCGGCACCGAGCTGCGCGCGGTCCTGTGGCAGGCGCTGGCCCGGCTGCCCGAACTCCAGCGCACCATGCTGGTCCTGCGCTACTACGAGGGCCGCACGGACCCGGAGATCGCGGACATCCTCGACATCAGTGTCGGCACGGTGAAGTCCAGCATCTGGCGGTCGCTCCGCCGGCTGCGCGAGGACGAGGTCCTCAGCTTCGGCCGTGACGAGGAGGACGCCTTCGGCGAGCTCGTGGCCTGAAGGTTCGGGGGGGAGCACCACAAAGGGGGCCCACTGGGGAACTGCGGGGACGCTGGGGGGCGTCCTGGCAGGAGAGTGGGGGACCGCGCGGATGCCGGGGGGCGTCCTCGCGGGACGACGGGGGACTCGGGGGAGGACAACGGGGGAGCACGGGAGCGGGACTGGAGGGCCGGGGGGTCCGTCCGGTCCCGCTTTCCTCTGTGCGCCCCGGCTTAGGCCGCCGTACGCAGGCTCGCGCAGCGGCCGTCCGCCGCTGCCGCCAGGCGGTCCATCGCCTCGTCGCGGTCGCAGGCGTACGCGCCCAGCGCGGTCTGGCGGGCGACGATCGTGCGCTCCTGCCGCATCAGGCGCCAGCCGCGGCGCAGCAGGAACGGCACCGACTTGCGGCCCTCCCTCAGATCCCGCAGGAACCGGCGGCGGAACGTCTTCACCGGGCCGCGGCTCAGGCACAGCGCGTCGGCGAGAACGCCGAGTTCGCGGCAGCGCGTGACGATCTCCGCGGCGAAGATGCCCTCCGCGATGAACAGCGGCGGCTGCCCGAAGTCGACCGTCTCCACGCCGGTGCGGGCGCTGAGCGAGAGGTCGTAGAGGGGCACGTCCGTGCGGCCCGTGCGGCACAGCCGGGTGATCGCGGCGACGGCCGTGTCCGCGTCCCAGGAGTCGGGGTGGTCCCAGTCGATGTCGGAGCTCTCCGCCACGAGCGGCAGGGTCGGGTCGCCGGCCTCCTTGTAGAAGTCGTCGAGCCGGAGCACCGGGAGGCCGGAGCGGGCCGCGAGGAGGGACTTGCCGGAGCCGGAAGGGCCGCAGAGCAGCACGACTCGCGTCGGTATGGGCAGAGGTGAACTCACGGGACACCAGTGTGAGGCATCCACCGGGGGCCGTACGACCCCGCGGGTCGGCTTTGATGCGCGCGTCACACCTAAACTACCCTCGGTCCCGAAACGATTACCCAGTGCATCAGAAGGTGGCAGTCATGGCCCGACACGACTCTCCCAAGAAGCCGGCCGCCCAGCGTGCCCTGGCCGTCCTCGCGACCGCGGGCGTGGCACTGGGGGCGGGCACCGCGTCGGCCGCGGCGGACACCGAGTCGGTCCTGGGTGTGGTGAACTCCCGCCCCACCTCCCTCGGCAAGATCGACCCCCAGTCCGGCCTCCAGGCCGCGACCGGCACCCTCGGCTACGTCACCGGCCCGGTCGCCGGTCTCAAGCCCAACCCGCTCGCCGGCACCGGAGTCGACCCGCTCGACAACGGCGTCGGCACCGGCCTGGCCGACTTCAAGCCGATGACGTCCCAGGCCCTGACGGGCCCGGTGGCACAGGCCCAGTCGATCGGGAGCATCCCGGTGGTCGGCCAGGCGGTCGGGCTGCTGTCGCAGCAGTAGCCCACCGGCCCGGCAGCGGGACCTCCCGGACCAGCCACGCCACGGCTGGAGCTGAGGGGGACGGGACGCGGAGAAGCCCCGGGCCTCCTGGACGGAGGAGGGCCGGGGCTTCGACTGTGAAGGGCGCCTAGTACGAGGAACCCGACGCGCCCAGTGACCCCGTGGGGTGCCAGACCGTCTTGGTCTCCAGGAAGGCCGTCAGACGGTCGGTTCCCGGCGTCTCCGTGTAATCCACAGGCTGTGGACGAAGAACCCGCTTGAGGTTGTCGGCCGCCGCGATCTCCAGTTCCTTCGCGAGGACCTCGTCGGCGCCCGCGAGGTCGATCGCGTTGACGTCCTGGTGGGCCGCCAGCGGGGCCGCGATCTCGGCCGTACGGCCCGACAGGACGTTGACGACGCCGCCCGGGACGTCCGAGGTGGCCAGGACCTCGGCCAGGGACAGGGCGGGCAGCGGGGACTTCTCGCTCGCCACCACGATCGCCGTGTTGCCGGTCGCGATCACCGGGGCGAGCACCGACACCAGGCCGAGGAACGACGACTCCTGCGGCGCCAGAACGGCGACCACGCCGGTCGGTTCGGGGGAGGACAGGTTGAAGAACGGCCCCGCGACCGGGTTGCCGCCCCCGACCACCTGGGCGATCTTGTCGGTCCAGCCCGCGTACCAGACCCAGCGGTCGATCGCCGCGTCCACGACCGCCGCCGCCTTGGACTTCGACAGGCCCTCCGCGTCGGCCACCTCACGGGTGAACTGGCCGCGGCGGCCCTCCAGCATCTCGGCGACGCGGTAGAGCACCTGACCGCGGTTGTACGCCGTCGCCCCGGACCAGCCGCCGAACGCCTTGCGCGCCGCGACGACCGCGTCACGGGCGTCCTTGCGGGACGACAGCGGCGCGTTCGCCAGCCACTTGCCCTTCCCCGCCGCGCCGGCGGCCGATGTCTTCGTGGTCACCTCGTACACCCGGCCGCTCTCGGAACGCGGAAACTTCCCGCCGACGTACAGCTTGTAGGTCTTGAACACCGACAGTCGTGCATCAGACATCGAGGTACGCCTCCAGGCCGTGGCGGCCGCCCTCGCGGCCGAAGCCCGACTCCTTGTAACCGCCGAACGGCGACGTCGGGTCGAACTTGTTGAACGTGTTGGACCAGACGACACCTGCGCGGAGCTTGTTCGCGACCGCCAGGATGCGCGAGCCCTTCTCCGTCCAGATGCCGGCCGACAGGCCGTACGGCGTGTTGTTGGCCTTCGCGACCGCCTCGTCCGGAGTACGGAACGTCAGCACCGACAGCACCGGGCCGAAGATCTCGTCGCGGGCGATCCGGTGCGCCTGGGTGACGTTCGTGAACAGCGTCGGGGCGAACCAGTAGCCGCTCTCCGGCAGCTCGCACGCCGGTGACCAGCGCTCGGCGCCCTCCGCCTCGCCCTGCTCGACGAGCGAGGTGATGCGGGTGAGCTGCTCCTCGGAGTTGATCGCGCCGATGTCCGTGTTCTTGTCCAGCGGGTCGCCGAGACGCAGCGTGGACAGGCGGCGCTTGAGGGAGTCGAGCAGCTCCTCCTGGATCGACTCCTGCACCAGCAGCCGGGAACCCGCGCAGCAGACCTGGCCCTGGTTGAAGAAGATGCCGTTGACGATGCCCTCGACGGCCTGGTCGATGGGGGCGTCGTCGAAGACGATGTTGGCGCCCTTGCCGCCCAGTTCCAGCGTGACCTTCTTGCGGGTCCCGGCGACCGTGCGGGCGATCTCCTTGCCGACGGCCGTGGAGCCGGTGAAGGCGACCTTGTTAACGTCGGGGTGGGCGATCAGCGCCGCGCCTGCGTCGCCGTAGCCCGGGAGGATGTTGACGACGCCCTTGGGCAGGCCCGCCTGGCGGCAGATGTCCGCGAAGAACAGCGCCGACAGGGGGGTGGTCTCGGCCGGCTTCAGCACGACCGTGTTGCCGGTCGCGAGGGCCGGGGCGATCTTCCACGCCAGCATCAGGAGCGGGAAGTTCCAGGGGATGACCTGGCCCGCCACGCCCAGCGGCCGCGGGTTCGCCCCGTAGCCGGCGTGGTCGAGTTTGTCGGCCCAGCCCGCGTAGTAGAAGAAGTGCGCGGCGACCAGGGGCAGGTCGGCGTCGCGGGTCTCCTTGATCGGCTTGCCGTTGTCGAGGGTCTCGAGAACGGCGAGCTCGCGGGAGCGCTCCTGGATGATGCGGGCGATGCGGAAGAGGTACTTCGCGCGCTCCGCGCCCGGCAGCGCCGACCACTTCTCGAAGGCCCGGCGCGCGGCCTTCACCGCACGGTCGACGTCCTCGGAACCGGCCTGGGCGATCTCGGAGAGGACCTCCTCGGTGGACGGGGAGACGGTCTTGAAGACCTTGCCGTCCGCCGCCTCGACGAACTCACCGTCGATGAACAGGCCGTACGAGGGCGCGATGTCGGCGATCGCGCGCGACTCGGGGGCCGGGGCGTATGCGAATACCGATGACACGTTTTCCATCTTCATGGGGTCTCAGTCCACCGTCACGTAGTCGGGGCCGGAGTAGCGGCCGGTGGCCAGCTTCTGGCGCTGCATCAGCAGGTCGTTCAGCAGCGACGAGGCGCCGAAGCGGAACCAGTGGTTGTCCAGCCAGTCCGCGCCCGCGGTCTCGTTGACCAGCACGAGGAACTTGATGGCGTCCTTGGAGGTGCGGATGCCGCCGGCCGGCTTCACACCGACCTGGATGCCGGTCTGGGCGCGGAAGTCGCGCACCGCCTCCAGCATCAGCAGGGTGTTCGCGGGGGTGGCGTTCACCGCGACCTTGCCGGTGGAGGTCTTGATGAAGTCCGCGCCCGCCAGCATCCCGAGCCAGCTCGCGCGGCGGATGTTGTCGTACGTCGAGAGCTCGCCCGTCTCGAAGATGACCTTCAGGCGGGCTGAGGTCCCGCAGGCCTCCTTCACGGCGGTGATCTCGTCGTACACCTTCATGTATCGACCCGCGAGGAACGCCCCGCGGTCGATGACCATGTCGATCTCGTCGGCACCGGCGGCGACGGCGTCGCGCACATCGGCCAGCTTGACGTCGAGCGCGGCGCGGCCGGCCGGGAACGCCGTGGCCACCGAGGCGACCTTCACGCCGGAGCTGGCGACGGCCTCCTTGGCCACGGCCACCATGTCGGGGTAGACGCAGACCGCCGCGGTGGCGGGCGTCGTACGGTCCGTCGGGTCGGGCTTGACCGCCTTCGCGCCGAGCGCCCGGACCTTGCCCGGGGTGTCCGCGCCTTCCAGCGTCGTCAGGTCGACCATCGAGATCGCGAGGTCGATGGCGTACGCCTTCGCGGTCGTCTTGATCGAACGGGTGCCGAGGGAGGCCGCGCGGCCCTCTAGTCCGACCGCGTCGACGCCGGGGAGCCCGTGGAGGAAGCGGCGCAGCGTGCTGTCGGACGAGGCGACGTCCTTGAGGGGGTGAGCTGCGGTGAGTGCAGAACTGGGCATGGTCACCAGACGAGCATATCTACGCGCGTAGCGGCTGTACAGCCCCGGGTTCTCTTCTACGGGGGGGGGAGGTGGGGCGGGGTGGTGCGGGGTGGGGTTCTGGAGGAGCCGGGGCCGGGGCCGGGTGGGACGGCGTCGCGGGAGTTTGGGTTGGTCTTGGGGAGGGGGTGGAGGTCAGGTCCCGGGTGGGTCCGGCAGAATCGAGACATGACGAGCCCCGAACCCCAGTCCCCGGCGCCGCGGCCGCCGGAGCCCGAGTTCAAGGACCGGGTGTACCGGTCGGCCCCGGCGATCCTCGGTGGCGCGATGCTGCTGGCCATCGCCGGGTGGCTCGGAATCGACGCGATCGTCTCGGGCGAGGGACGCACGCCGTGGCTCACCCTCGCCGTGCTGCTCCTCGTCGTACCGCTCGTCATCGCCTTCACGCTGCGGCCCGCCGTCTACGCGGGCGACGACCGGCTGCGGATCCGCAACCCCTTCCGCAACATCGTCCTGCCCTGGGGGCAGGTCGCCTCGCTGCGTTCCGCCTACTCGAACGAGGTCCTCACCGAGTCCGGTGCGAAGTACCAGCTGTGGGCCGTGCCCGTGTCGCTGCGCGCCCGCAAGAAGGCCGCGCGGCAGGAGATGCGGGCGACCGCGCAGGCCCGGCGGGAGATGGGGCGGGAGCTCGGACGGGACGAGGGGCGTGGCAGCGCGCTCGGGATGCGGGCGGGGCTGGACGGGGGCCTCGGCGGGGGACCTGTGTCCGAGGGCGCCGCGCGGGCCGAGACCGACCGGATCATGGACGAGCTGCGTGGGCTGCACGAGGCTCGGCACGAGGTGGAGTCGGCGCGGGGCGAGGTCACCGTGCGGTGGGCCTACGAGGTGCTGGCTCCTGCGCTGGCGGGGGCGGTGCTGGTGTTGATTCTTGTGGCGGTGGGGTGAGGGGTGGGGTGGGGTGATGGTGGCGGTGGGTCGGTAGTTCGGCTGAGGGCTGAGGGCTGAGGGTTGAGGGTTGCGGGCTGAGGGCTGGGTTGGCGGGTGGGCTGACGGTTCGGCTGACGGCTGGGTCGGCGGTGGGGTGGCGGTTCTGTGGCCGGATTCTGCTGGGCCCGGGCCGGGGCTCTCGGTGGCGCGTCGTCCGTGGGAAAAGCGGTGGTGTCACATCGCTGCTCGCGCCTACGTTCAGGGCATGAGCAGTCGTACCTTCCGTGTCACCGTCCGAGGCGTCTTCGACGGGCTGAGCGCCGACCAGCGCGCCGCGCTGCTGGAGCGGGCCGCCGAGCACGACGTGTTGCGCGCCGCGTTCACGCCCGAGGGGAGCCTGACGTACGACGTGGCCGTGCGGCCCGCCTTCACGTTCCGCTTCCTGGACTCCGGGGAGGCCGAGGAGGACATCCTGGAGGCGACCGAGCGGGCCGAGGACTCGGCCCGGGCGTGGCTGGAGCAGCGCGGGTACGGCTACAAGAACCTGCGGTCCACCGCCGAGGACCTCTCCCAGGCGCCTCTCGGCAAGCGGCAGCGGCGGGAGGCCGCCCGGAAGGGGTAAGGGTGGTCGTGCGAGGCCTCGGGCCTCAGATGCCCGCCGCCGTCGACAGGTCGCGCTTGATCGACTCCAGCAGCGCCGTCGCCTTCGCGCGGGCCGCCGGGAGGTCCTGGTGCGAGCCGACCGGGATCACGACCTCCAGGTAGCACTTCAGCTTCGGCTCCGTGCCGCTCGGGCGGACGATCACCCGGGCGCCGTCGAGGGTGTAGCGCAGGCCGTCCGTGGGCGGGAGTTCGGCCGTGCCCTTGGTGAGATCGTCCGTGCTGGTGATCGGCAGGCCGGCCAGCTCCGTCGGGGGCTGCTCGCGCAGGCGCCCCATCGCGGCGGTGATGAGGGCGAGGTCCTCGACGCGGACCGACAGCTGGTCCGTCGCGTGCAGACCGTGCTCCACCGCCAGGTCGTCCAGCAGGTCGAGGAGGGTGCGGCCCTCCTCCTTGAGCTGGGACGCCAGTTCCGTGATCAGCAACGCGGCGGTGATGCCGTCCTTGTCGCGTACGCCCTCGGGGTCCACGCAGTAGCCGAGGGCCTCCTCGTAGCCGTAGCGCAGGCCCTCGGCGCGGGCGATCCACTTGAAGCCGGTGAGGGTCTCGACGTGCGGGAGGCCCGCCTTCTCGGCGATACGGCCGAGGAGGGACGACGAGACGATCGACTCCGCGAACGTGCCGGTCGCTCCGCGGCGGACCAGGTGGGCGGCGAGGAGAGCGCCGACCTCGTCGCCGCGCAGCATGCGCCAGTCGGCGCCGTCCTGTACGGCGGCGGCGCAGCGGTCGGCGTCCGGGTCGTTGGCGATGATCAGGTCGGGGCCGGTCTCGCGGGCCTTGGCGAAGGCCAGGTCCATCGCGCCGGGCTCCTCCGGGTTGGGGAACGCGACGGTCGGGAACTCCGGGTCGGGGTCGGCCTGCTCCGCGACGAGGACCGGGGCCGGGAAGCCGGCGCGGGCGAAGGCGGCCAGGAGGACGTCCTTGCCGACGCCGTGCATCGCCGTGTAGACCGTGCGGGCCGTGCGGGGGGAGCCCTCGGACAGGACCGCGTCCGTGCGGGCCAGGTAGGCGTCCAGGACGCTGTCGTCGAGGGTGTCCCAGCCTTCGGTGGGGCGCGGGACCGTGGTGAGGGACGGTACGGCGGCGATCTCCGCCGCGATGTCGATGTCCGCCGGGGGGACGATCTGGGAGCCGTCGCCGAGGTACACCTTGTAGCCGTTGTCGCGGGGCGGGTTGTGGCTGGCGGTGACCTCCACGCCGGCGACCGCGCCGAGGTGCCTTATCGCGAAGGCGAGCACGGGGGTCGGGAGGGGGCGGGGGAGGACGGCCGCGCGCAGGCCGGCGCCGGTCATGACGGCGGCGGTGTCCTGGGCGAAGTCATGGGACTTGTGGCGGGCGTCGTAGCCGATGACGACGAGGCCGTCGTCGTGGCCCTGCTTCTTCAGGTACGCGGCGAGGCCCGCGGCGGCGCGGATGACGACCGAGCGGTTCATGCGCATGGGGCCGGCGCCGAGTTCGCCGCGGAGGCCGGCGGTGCCGAACTGGAGGGTGCCGCTGAAACGGGCGGCGAGTTCGGTCTCGTCCTCGGCGTCGATGAGGCGGGCGAGTTCGGCGCGGGTGTCCGGGTCGGGGTCCTCGGTGAGCCACGCCTGGGCCTGTGCGATGAGTTCGTCGTGCACGGTGTGGTGTCAGCCTCTCCGGTGTGGTGGCGGTGCGGTGGGGTGGGGTGCGACGTGGTGGGGGTGCGGGTTCGCTTCGCGTGACGCCGGTGGTGGGTCGGGGCCGCGCCGGGGGGTATCCGTCCTCGGAACGGCGCGATGGGCTTGGATACCGACTCACTGTCCGTTGACGCGCCAACCGCTGCGGGCGGACACCCCCCGACACGACCCCTTACGTACGACGGCGGCTGCGGGCGCGCTTAGCTGCGGGCATGCGTGCCGCTCGGGGCGGCACGGGTGGGCGCAGCGGCACCCCGCTCCGCCGGGCTGCGAAACCCCCCGGTCCCCACCCGCCTGTACGTCGTGGCTACAGGCGGCCCAGGACCTGGGTCAGGAGGGAGCCCATGCGGGTCGCGGAGTCGCGGCCGGCCTGGAGGACCTCCTCGTGGTTGAGGGGCTCGCCCGTCATGCCCGCGGCGAGGTTGGTGACGAGGGAGATGCCCAGCACCTCGGCACCCGCCTCGCGCGCGGCGATCGCCTCGAGGACCGTCGACATGCCCACCAGGTCCGCACCGATGACCCGGGCCATACGGATCTCGGCCGGAGTCTCGTAGTGCGGGCCGGGGAACTGGGCGTAGACACCCTCCTCCAGCGTCGCGTCGACCTCCTTGCACAGGGCCCGCAGACGCGGCGAGTACAGGTCGGTGAGGTCGACGAAGTTCGCGCCGATGATGGGGGAGGTGGCGGTGAGGTTGATGTGGTCGCTGATGAGGACCGGCTGGCCGGGGCGCATGCCCTCGCGCAGGCCGCCGCAGCCGTTGGTGAGGACGACCGTCTTGCAGCCGGCCGAGACCGCGGTGCGGACACCGTGGGCGACCGCGGCCACTCCACGGCCCTCGTAGAAGTGCGTACGGCCCAGGAAGACCAGCGCGCGCTTGTTGCCGATCCGGTACGAGCGGATCTTGCCGCCGTGGCCCTCCACCGCCGGGGGCGGGAAACCGGGGAGCTCGGTGACCTGGAACTCGGCCTCGGGGGCGCCCAGCGCGTCCACGGCCGGGGCCCAGCCGGAGCCCATCACGAGGGCGACGTCGTGGGTCTCGGCGCCCGTCAGTTCGCGCAGGCGGGCCGCGGCGGCGTCGGCGGCCGCGTGGGGGTCGCCCTGGATGTCGTCCGGAAGAAGAGATGCGTTCACGCCGATGAGGGTAGCCGCTGTTTGCCTACGCGCGTAGATGGCAGAGCTCACGGGGTGGCGATCGTTGTCTTGTCGTTTCCGACGAAGGGGTCGCGCGCGGGCCGCCGTCAGCAGGGGCGTTTGCGCAGCTCCATCACGTAGTCGTGGGGGGCGCCGGCCGACTCGGCCGCGTCGGCGATCTCGCCCAGGTAGCGGGCGGAGGGCAGGCCGCCCTCGTAGGCGTTCAGGGCGAAGGCCCAGGCGGAGTCCTCACCCTCCAGGGTGTGGACCCGTACGCGGGTACGACGGTAGATGTCGAGGCCCACGCCCTCCCAGCGGTCGAGGGAGTCCTCGTCCATCGGGGCGATGTCGTAGAGGGAGACGAAGACCTGGGAGAGCGGGTCCTCCACGATCGTCGGCAGTGCGCCCTCCCAGCCCATGTGCTCGCCGCCGAAGGTCAGTCGCCATCCGTTCAGCCAGCCGGTGGCGCGCAGCGGCGAGTGCGGGGCGCGGCGGGACATCAGCCGCGCGTCGAGGTTGCCGGCGTACGCGGCGTAGAGCGACATGGGGGAAGGGTACGGCAGGCGGCCCCGGCGTCACTGTCGTAACAACCGGCGCATCGGCGGGCCCCCGGGGCGGTGGCACGCTGAGCGGTGCGGGAGAATGGAGTACGTGACTCGGATCGTGATCATCGGTGGCGGACCCGGCGGATACGAAGCGGCCCTGGTGGCCGCTCAACTCGGCGCGGAGGTGACCGTCGTCGACTGCGACGGTCTGGGCGGGGCGTCGGTGCTCACCGACTGCGTGCCGTCGAAGACCCTGATCGCCACGGCCGAGGTGATGACCACCTTCGACTCCTCCTACGAGGAGCTGGGGATCATCGTCGCCGACGACACCCCGCACATCGAGCAGGCCGCCCGGGTCGTCGGTGTCGACCTGGGCAAGGTCAACCGGCGTGTGAAGCGCCTCGCGCTCGCCCAGTCGCACGACATCACCGCCGCCGTGACGCGTGCCGGGGCGCGTGTCATGCGCGGGCGCGGGCGGCTGGAGGGCATGCAGGCGCTCGACGGGTCGCGCAAGGTCGTGGTGCGCACCGCCGACGGGAGCGAGGAGACCCTGACCGCCGACGCCGTGCTCATCGCCACCGGCGGGCACCCCCGTGAGCTGCCCGACGCCCAGCCCGACGGCGAGCGGATCCTGAACTGGACGCAGGTGTACGACCTCGACGAGCTGCCCGAGGAGCTCATCGTGGTCGGATCCGGTGTGACCGGTGCCGAGTTCGCCGGTGCCTACCAGGCGCTCGGGTCGCGGGTGACGCTGGTGTCGTCGCGCGACCGGGTGCTGCCGGGCGAGGACCCGGACGCCGCCGCGGTGCTGGAGGACGTCTTCCGGCGGCGCGGCATGAACGTCATGGGGCGCTCCCGGGCGCAGTCCGCCAAGCGGGTCGGGGACCGGGTCGAGGTCACCCTCGCGGACGGCCGGGTCATCACCGGCTCGCACTGCCTGATGGCCGTCGGCGCCGTGCCCAACAGCGCCGGCATGGGTCTTGAGGACGCCGGTGTCCGGCTGCGCGAGTCGGGCCACATCTGGACCGACAAGGTCTCGCGCACGAGCGCGCCGGGCGTGTACGCGGCCGGTGACGTGACCGGGGTGTTCGCGCTGGCCTCCGTGGCCGCCATGCAGGGCCGTATCGCGATGTACCACTTCCTGGGCGACGCGGTGGCCCCGCTGAACCTGAAGACGGTCTCGTCGAACGTCTTCACCGACCCGGAGATCGCCACCGTCGGCTACACCCAGGCCGACGTCGACGGCGGGAAGATCGACGCCCGGGTCGTGAAGCTGCCGCTGCTGCGCAACCCGCGCGCCAAGATGCAGGGCATCCGCGACGGCTTCGTCAAGATCTTCTGCCGCCCGGGCACGGGCATCGTGGTCGGCGGTGTCGTCGTCTCACCACGCGCCTCGGAACTGATCCACCCCATCTCGATCGCGGTCGACAACAATCTGACCGTCGAACAGATCGCGAACGCCTTCACCGTCTACCCCTCCCTGTCGGGCTCGATCGCCGAGGTGGCACGGCAGTTGCACACGCGCAAGGAGAACGGCCACGGCTGAGGCCGAAATCGACTCCTCCCTGGTCACGGGGAGTGTTCGACCATTCGTACGGCATAGGCGGCGGGACTAGGCCCTATACCACTTCCCGCTGCTCGGTGCGAACATCTTCTGCTATTCAGCGCAAACTGCTGAAAGCAGACGGTCGCTGGCGTTACTGTCAGTTTCGTGTTCGCTGCAGAACGTCGCCAATTGATCCTCGAAATGGTGCGAGCGAACGGGGCCGTGTCGCTCCGTGAGCTCGCCCGCGTCGTCCAGACCTCCGAAGTGACCGTACGGCGGGACGTGCGCGCGCTGGAGGCAGAAGGACTCCTCGACCGCCGGCACGGCGGTGCGGTACTGCCGGGCGGTTTCACGCGGGAGTCCGGCTTTCCGCAGAAGTCTCATCTCGCGACCGCCGAGAAGACCGCCATCGCCGACCTCGCCGCGAACTTCGTGGAAGAGGGAGAGGCGATCGTGGTCGGGGCGGGTACGACGACCCAGGAGCTGGCTCGCCGGCTCGCCCGGGTGCCCGGCCTGACCGTCGTCACCAACTCACTGCTGGTGGCGCAGGCACTCGCCCACGCCAACCGGGTCGAGGTCGTGATGACCGGCGGCACGCTCCGTGGTTCGAACTACGCCCTGGTCGGCAGTGGTGCCGAGCAGTCCCTGCACGGGCTGCGGGTGTCGCGGGCGTTCCTGTCCGGGAGCGGTTTGACCGCTGAGCGGGGGCTGTCCACGTCCAACATGCTGTCGGCGTCCGTCGACCGGGCGTTGGTGCAGGCTGCCGCTGAGGTCGTGGTCCTCGCGGACCACACCAAGCTCGGCACCGACACCATGTTCCAGACCGTGCCGACGGATCTCATCACGCGGCTTGTCACGGACGAGCCGCCGGCGCATGACGACCGTGCCGCCACGGAGTTGCAGGCGCTGGCCGACCAGGGTGTGCAGATCGCTGTCGCCGGGGGGCCGGGGGGTTCTGCCGGAGGCCCGGGGGGTGATGCGGTCCCGGCGCGCCAGCAGCGCCGGGATGTGCCGTTGCCCGGGCCTCGGCGGCAGGTGCCGGGGGGCGGGGGGCAGTTGAGGTCTGCTTCTGCCTCGATGCTGGGTGAGCAGGGGGGCGGGGCGGAGCGGGCGCGGGTGGCTGACCTGCGCCGGCGCTGACGCGGCTGCCGCTGCCGCTGCCGCTGATGCCGGGTGTGTGCGTGTCCCGGTGTTGCCAGGTGCTGCCGCGTTGCTGCTGGGGCCGGGGGGTTTCGCAGCCCGGCGTAGCGGGGTGCCGCTGCGCCCACCCGTGCCGCCCCTAGCGGCACGCATGCCCGCAGCTAGGTACGTCGTAAGGGGTCGTGTCGGGGGGTGTCCGCCCGCAGCGGTTGGCGCGTCGACGGGGAGTGAGTCGGTGTCCGAGCCCATCGCGCCGTTCCGAGGACGGATACCCCCCGGCGCGGCCCCGACCCCACCCCGCCGTAGGCGCTCCGCAACCCGAACGGCGCGGCACCCGATAGGGGTCGCGCCGTCGGGGTCGTTGACTGGGGTCAGTCCTTGATCTCGCAGATGGCCGCGCCCGACGTCACCGACGCGCCGATCTCCGCGCTCAGACCCTTGATCGTGCCCGACCGGTGGGCGTTGAGAGGCTGCTCCATCTTCATGGCCTCCAGGACGACGATCAGGTCGCCCTCCTTGACCTCCTGGCCCTCCTCGACGGCCACCTTGACGATGGTGCCCTGCATCGGCGAGGCCAGGGTGTCGCCGGAGGCGACGGGGCCCGACTTCTTCGCCGCGCGGCGCTTCGGCTTGGCGCCCGCCGCGAGGCCCGTACGGGCCAGGGACATCCCCAGGGAGGACGGCAGGGAGACCTCGAGCCGCTTGCCGCCGACCTCGACGACCACCGTCTCGCGCCCCGGCTCCTCGTCCGCGTCCGCGGCGTCCGCCGGCGCGGCGAACGGCTTGATCTCGTTGACGAACTCCGTCTCGATCCAGCGGGTGTGGACCGTGAACGGGTCGGAGGAATCCGTCAGCTCGGGCGCGAACGCCGGGTCCTTCACCACCGCGCGGTGGAACGGGATCGCCGTAGCCATGCCCTCGACCTGGAACTCCTCCAGCGCACGGGCGGCCCGCTGAAGGGCCTCCTTGCGCGTGCGGCCGGTGACGATCAGCTTCGCCAGCAGCGAGTCCCACGCCGGGCCGATGACCGAGCCGGACTCCACGCCCGCGTCCAGACGGACACCCGGGCCGGACGGCGGGGCGAACGTCGTGACCGTGCCGGGAGCCGGGAGGAAGTTGCGGCCCGGGTCCTCGCCGTTGATGCGGAACTCGAAGGAGTGACCGCGCAGCTCCGGGTCGCCGTAGCCGAGCTCCTCACCGTCGGCGATGCGGAACATCTCACGCACGAGGTCGATGCCGGCGACCTCCTCGGTGACCGGGTGCTCCACCTGGAGACGGGTGTTGACCTCCAGGAAGGAGATCGTGCCGTCGAGGCCCACGAGGAACTCGACCGTGCCGGCGCCGACGTAACCGGCTTCCTTCAGGATCGCCTTGGAGGCGGAGTACAGCTCATCCACCTGCGCGTCGGACAGGAAGGGAGCCGGAGCCTCCTCCACCAGCTTCTGGTGGCGGCGCTGGAGCGAGCAGTCACGGGTCGAGACGACGACCACGTTGCCGTGCTGGTCGGCCAGGCACTGCGTCTCCACGTGCCGCGGCTTGTCCAGGTAGCGCTCGACGAAGCACTCGCCCCGGCCGAACGCGGCGACGGCCTCACGGACCGCCGAGTCGTACAGCTCCGGCACCTCTTCGAGCGTGCGGGCGACCTTCAGACCACGACCGCCACCACCGAACGCGGCCTTGATCGCGATCGGCAGCCCGTGCTGCTCGGCGAAGGCGACGACCTCGTCGGCGCCGGACACCGGGTCGGGCGTGCCGGCCACCAGCGGGGCACCCGCGCGCTGCGCGATGTGCCGGGCGGCGACCTTGTCACCGAGGTCGCGGATCGCCTGCGGCGGCGGGCCGATCCAGATCAGACCCGCGTCCAGGACCGCCTGCGCGAACTCGGCGTTCTCGGAGAGGAAGCCGTAACCCGGGTGGATGGCGTCCGCGCCCGACTCGCGGGCGGCGCCCAGCACCTTCTCGATGTCGAGGTAGCTGGTGCCCGGCGTGTCACCGCCCAGGGCGAACGCCTCATCCGCGGCGCGGACATGCAGAGCGTCCCGGTCCGGGTCGGCGTAGACGGCCACGCTCGCGATACCGGCATCCCGGCAGGCCCGGGCCACGCGGACAGCGATTTCGCCACGGTTGGCGATGAGCACCTTGCGCACGATTGAGGCTCCCTCCTTGAAACAAGCCGAGTTTAGGGACAGCCGACACGACACTTCGACCCGTCCCCAGTGGTGAGCTTGCCCACACGGAGCGTGATGCGAGGCTCGCTCGAGCGGCGAAATCCCTTGTCGCACCGCGGTACGCAGTACTCCTGCGGGAAACCCTAGCCGTCTCCTGTGGTCAAGGTCTCTGTCATCACGTGCTGCGGGCCACTCGGTTTCTTTGTCGAGTCCCTACGAATGGCCCAATGATTCTTTGCCCGCTGCCGGACCCTTGTCCCGGGGTTTACCGGTTAGTAGCGTTCGCGGTGTCTCAGAGGGGAAGAGGGTGGGCCCGGTGATACGCAGGCCGGTGGCGTGGGTCGTGGCGGTGGTGCTGTTCGCGGAGGCGTTCGGTCTCGCGGCGCTCAACTGGTTCCTGGGGGTCGTCGTCGACCGGCAGGACATGTCGCTGGCCGGTCTCGACCCGCACATGATGTCGGTGTCGTCGAAGGTCGGCGGGATCGTCTTCGGCCTCTACTTCGCCCTGTGCGGCCTGGTCGCCCTGCTGGTGGCGCTGCGGGACCGGCCCCCGGCGGGCCTCGGACGGGTGCTGCTGATCAGCGCGGCCGTCGTGCACGGCATGCTGGGCGCGTTCACCTGGGGCCTCGTCGGCTGGACCGCGTTCCTGTTCATGGTGCTGGTCCTGGCGCTGATCGTGCTGCTGCTGATGACGTACGACCGTCCGGCCGGGCCCGCCGACGCCGCCGCCGGGCCCGAGGGCGGCCGGGGCGGCGACGGGACCCCCGTCAGCTCTCCGCCGGCGCCCACAACTCCGTGATGCCGACGCCCAGTTCGGCCAGCAGCCGGCGCAGCAGCGGCAGGCTGATGCCGATCACATTGCCGTGGTCGCCGTCGATGCCGTCGATGAACGGGGCCGAGCGGCCGTCCAGCGTGAACGCCCCGGCGACGTAGAGGGGTTCGCCGGAGGCGACGTAGGCGGCGATCTCCTCGTCGGTGGGCTCGCCGAAGTGCACGACCGTGGACGCGGTGGCGGAGGCATAGCGGCCGGTGAGCGTGTCGTAGACGCAGTGGCCGGTCTGCAGGGTGCCGGCGCGGCCGCGCATCGACTTCCAGCGGGCGGTGGCCTCCTCGGCGTCCGCGGGCTTGCCGAGGGCCTGGCCGTCCAGGTCCAGCACCGAGTCGCAGCCGATCACGAGCGCGCCCTTGACGTCCGGCCGGGCCGCCACGACGGAGGCCTTCGCCTCGGCCAGGGCGAGGGCCAGCTCGGCGGGGGTGGGGGCGGTGACGGCGTCCTCGTCGACGCCGCTCACGATCACCTCGGGGGTGAGGCCGGCCTGGCGGAGCAGCCCGAGCCGGGCGGGGGACTGGGAGGCGAGGACGAGTCGCCTGCGGCGCTGAGCGGTCATGCGGTCAGGTTAGTCACCCGGCCGGTGCCGGTCTCACCTGACGCCGATCACGATCATCACGAGCACCATGGCCAGGGCCAGGAAAACGCTCAGCCGCCGCAGCATGTCCTGCATGTCACGCAGTTCCTCGGGCGGTTCGTTCTCGGGGTCGGACCACAGCATGAGTCCAGCGTGCGGCTCGGGAGGGCGGGGCGCCTGAGTAGAGGTACTCAAATCGGCGCCCCGCGTCGTCCCGCCGCGCGCGGTTCCCCGCGCCCCCGGGCTCTAGCCCGGCCAGTACGTCCGGCCCCACGCCGACGGCCCCGGCTGGGGCAGGCGGTGGGCCGCGATGCGGGACGGGTCGGACCAGGAGTCGCGGGACGCGGGCGCGCCGGGCGGGACGGCTGCCGCCGCCGCGGCGCGCGCCCTGACCACCGCCAAGGCGGCGGCCAGCTCCTCCGGGGTCGGGTTGCCCCGTACGACCTTGATCGTCATGTGGGCCTCCTGGGCTCGCTGCGGGCTAGAGGGGGATGTTGCCGTGCTTCTTGGGAGGCAGGGATTCCCGCTTCGTACGCAGTTGACGCAGACCCCGTACGACGTGCCGGCGGGTCTCGGAGGGCCGGATCACGGCGTCGACGTAGCCGCGCTCGGCCGCCACGTAGGGGTTGAGGAGGGCGTCCTCGTACTCCTGGATCAGCCGCGCCCGGACCGCCTCCAGTTCCTCGCCGTTCGCCTCGGCCTCCGCGAGGGTGCGGCGGTGCAGGATGTTGACCGCGCCCTGGGCGCCCATGACGGCGATCTGGGCGGTGGGCCAGGCGAGATTGAGGTCGGCACCCAGGTGCTTGGAGCCCATGACGTCGTAGGCGCCGCCGAAGGCCTTGCGGGTGATGATCGTGATGAGCGGGACGGTCGCCTCGGCGTAGGCGTAGATCAGCTTGGCGCCGCGGCGGATGATGCCGTCGTGCTCCTGGTCGACGCCGGGCAGGAAGCCGGGCACGTCGACGAAGGTGATGACGGGCACGTTGAACGCGTCGCAGGTCCGCACGAAGCGGGCGGCCTTCTCACTGGCCTTGATGTCCAGGCACCCGGCGAACTGCATCGGCTGGTTGGCGACGATGCCGACCGGGTGGCCCTCGACCCGCCCGAAGCCGGTGACGATGTTCGGCGCGTACAGCGGCTGCGTCTCGAAGAACTCGGCGTCGTCCAGGACGTGCTCGATCACCGCGTGCATGTCGTACGGCTGGTTCGCGCTGTCCGGGACGATCACGTCCAGCTCGCGGTCCTCGTCACCGACCTCAAGGTCGGCCTCCTCGGGGAAGGCCGGCGCCTCGGAGAGGTTGTTGGACGGCAGGTACGACAGCAGCTGCTTGATGTACTCGATGGCGTCCTTCTCGTCGCCCGCCATGTGGTGGGCGACGCCGGAGGTCGCGTTGTGGGTGCGGGCGCCGCCCAGCTCCTCGAAGCCGACGTCCTCGCCGGTGACGGTCTTGATGACGTCGGGGCCGGTGATGAACATGTGCGAGGTCTGGTCGACCATGACCGTGAAGTCGGTGATCGCCGGGGAGTAGACCGCGCCGCCCGCGCACGGTCCGACGACCAGGCTGATCTGCGGGATGACACCCGAGGCGTGGGTGTTGCGGCGGAAGATCTCACCGTAGGCGCCGAGGGAGGCCACGCCCTCCTGGATGCGGGCGCCACCGGAGTCGTTGATCCCGATGACCGGGCAGCCGGTCTTCAGGGCGAAGTCCATGACCTTGACGATCTTCTGGCCGTAGACCTCGCCGAGGGCCCCGCCGAAGACGGTGAAGTCCTGCGAGAACACGGCGACCGGGCGGCCGTCGACGGTGCCGTACCCGGTCACGACGCCGTCGCCGTACGGGCGGTTCTTGTCGAGGCCGAAGTTGGTGGAGCGGTGCCGGGCGAACTCGTCGAGCTCGACGAACGAGCCCTCGTCGAGCAGCAGCTCGATCCGCTCACGGGCCGTCAGTTTTCCCTTGGCGTGCTGCTTCTCGACGGCGCGAGCGGAGCCGGCGTGGGTCGCTTCCTCGATGCGTCGCTCAAGATCCGCGAGCTTGCCCGCGGTCGTGTGAATGTCGGGCTGCTGCTGCTCTTCCGGCTCGGACATCGGGATGCGGCTCCCTGCCTGCTCAAAAGGGGGGACGGTTACTCATCCGTAGAGTAGTGGGGTGCCTCCACATCGGCAGTGCGGCGTTTGCCACACCTAGGGTGGCTTGCATGACGCCGCGAGATGCATCAGAGCCGAACGGGAGCCGGTGGTCGGATCTGGACCGCCCGCCCCTCAACATCACCGCCCTGCGCCGGGGTCTGGTACGGCCGGGAGGGCTGTGGTCCGAGGTGGACGTGGTGCAGCGCACCGGATCCACGAACTCCGATCTGGTGGCCCGGGCGGCGAAGGGCGAGGCGCGTGAGGGCGCGGTGCTGGTCGCCGAGGAGCAGACGGCGGGCCGCGGCCGGCTCGACCGCCAGTGGACGGCGCCGCCACGCTCCGGCCTCTTCTTCTCCGTCCTGCTCACGCCTGGCGAGGTGCCGGTGGCGCGGTGGGGCTGGCTGCCGCTGCTCACGGGGGTCGCGGTGGCGACGGGCCTGTCGCGGGCGGCGGGCGTGGACACGGCCCTGAAGTGGCCGAACGACCTACTGGTCACGGTGGGGGGCGCGGAGCGCAAGGCCGGCGGGATCCTGGCCGAGCGGGCCGGTGACGACGGGGTCGTGATCGGGGTCGGCGTCAACGTCTCCCTGAAGGCCGACGAGCTGCCCGTGCCGACGGCCGGGTCGCTGGGGCTGGCCGGGGCGGTGAGCACGGACCGCGATCCGCTGCTGAGGGGGATGCTGCGCTCGCTGGAGGAGTGGTACGGGAAGTGGCGCGAGGCCGAGGGGGACGCGGGGGCCTGCGGGTTGCAGGAGGCGTACGTGGCGGGGTGCGCGACGCTCGGCCGTGAGGTGCGGGCGGAGCTGCCGGGGGATCGGGCCGTGGTGGGGGAAGCGGTGGCGGTGGACGGAGACGGGCGGCTGGTGCTGGCGACGGAGGAGGGGGTGCAGGAGCCGGTCGGGGCGGGGGACATCGTGCACCTGAGGCCGGCGTGAGCGGGTTCGAGTCCCGGCGTCGTCAGGTGCTGCGGCGTCGGTGCTGGCCGGGCTGGTCCGCAGCCCGGCGTCTCGAGGTGCTGCGGGTGGGCGCTGAGCGCGGGGCGTTTCGCAGCCCGGCGGAGCGGAGTGCCTCTCCCAAGCCCTCGGCTTCGCTCGGGCAGCGCGACCCCCACCGCCCACCCGTGCCGCCCCTGGCGGCACACCTGCCCGCAGCTGGGCGGCTGCGCCTGCCCGCAGCGGCGGCTTCCAGCCCGTCCGGCGCTTGAGGACGAGGCCGTTCGGGCCGAAGCCGGGGGCCTGGGGGCGGCAGCCCCGGAGGGCCCGGCACCAACGCCGAGCACCAGGCGAACCCCGAGCACCCACCCCTCGGCTGAACCTGACGGAGTGAGCTGGCGCACACCTGCCGTAGAGTTGAGGCCGGTCGATACATGACCGTGACAGATCGGAAGGGCAACACGCGTGACCGTCGACGACTCGGGTTCCGGCGAGGACGCGCAGGGCGCCGACTCCGGCGAGGATCCGCTCGCCCTGCGCCTCGAAGGGCTCATCCTGGGCGCCGAGCGCCGCTACACCCCGTTTCAGGCGGCTCGCAGCGCCGGTGTCTCCATGGAACTGGCCTCCCGCTTCTGGCGGGCCATGGGCTTCGCCGACATCGGCCAGGCCAAGGCCCTCACCGAGGCCGACGTCCTCGCCCTGCGGCGCCTCGCCGGTCTGGTCGAGGCGGGGCTGCTGAGCGAGGCGATGGCCGTGCAGGTCGCCCGGTCCACGGGCCAGACCACCGCCCGGCTCGCCGAGTGGCAGATCGACTCCTTCCTGGAGGGGCTGACCGAGCCGCCGGAGCCCGGCATGACCCGCACCGAGGTGACGTACCCCATCGTCGAGCTGCTCCTGCCCGAGCTGGAGGAGTTCCTGGTCTACGTCTGGCGTCGGCAGCTCGCCGCCTCGGCCGGGCGGGTCGTGCAGGCGGCCGACGACGAGGAGATGGTCGACCGGCGCCTGGCCGTCGGCTTCGCCGACCTGGTCGGGTTCACGCGGCTGACCCGCCGTATGGAGGAGGAGGAGCTCGGTGAGCTCGTCGAGGCCTTCGAGACGACGGCCGCCGACCTGGTGGCCGCGAACGGCGGGCGGCTGATCAAGACCCTCGGCGACGAGGTCCTCTACGCCGCCGACGACGCGGGCACGGCCGCCGAGATCGCCCTGCGGCTGATCGAGACCATGGCGCACGACGAGACGATGCCGGAGCTGCGCGTCGGCATGGCGTTCGGCACGGTGACCACCCGTATGGGTGATGTGTTCGGTACGACCGTGAACCTGGCGTCCCGGCTCACCTCGATAGCTCCGAAGGACGCCGTCCTCGTCGACACGGCCTTCGCCGAGGAACTGATCCGGACGCAGGACGCCCCGGCCTCGGAGGCGGAGGCGGCCGAGGAGGCCGCGGCGGCCGAGAAGGAGGGCGAGGAGCCCCCGGTGTACCGCTTCGGGCTGCAGCCGATGTGGCAGCGGCCGGTGCGTGGCCTGGGCGTGGTGGAGCCGTGGCTGCTCACGCGCCGGGACGGGGCGCCGTAACCGCTCGCGGGTCGTAGCCGCGGGCTGTCAGCGGTTGCCGACCGGGGTGTCCACGCACAGGCCGATGACCGGTACGCACAGGCCCGGGTCGTGGGGCTGCTTCGGCTCCTCGGGCTGGGGCGCCGGTGCCGGTGCCGGTGGGGTGCGGCGGGGCGGTGCGGTCGTCGGGGCCGGGGCGGGCCGCTGGGCGTCGCCGCCCCCCGAGGCGGTCGGCGGTGGCGCCGGGGCGTGGGTGTTCGGTGTGTCGGGGATGGTCGTGGCGGCCGGGGGGCTCGCCGTCGTGCCGCCGCTGGGGGCGGACGGCGCCGGCCGTGCGCCCTTGACGACCGGCGACGAGGGCAGGGCTCCGAGGGCGGTGGGTGACGAGGGGCTCGCGTCGGGGACCGCCGGGAAGGTCGCGGCGGTCTGGGTGGTGTCGTCCGTGGCCGTGGTGACCGGATCCGGGCGGGGCCCGGCCTCGGCGGTGCCGGTGCCGGCGCCCGGGCCGGAGGTCAGACGCAGCAGGCTCAGGGCGCCCGCGGCGAGGGCGAGGCCACCGGCGGCGAGCAGGACCTTGCGGGGGCGGGGCTTGCGGTGGCGGCCCCGGGCGCGGGGCGGGAAGGGAACGGCCTCGGCGGGGGCCGGGCCGTGGGGCGCGGGCGGGTCACGCCGGAGGGGTGCCGTGGTGGTCCTGGTGTGCTCTCGCGGCTTC
The DNA here is from genome assembly GCF_042959065.1 of Streptomyces sp. NPDC007929. Taxonomy (NCBI): domain Bacteria; kingdom Bacillati; phylum Actinomycetota; class Actinomycetes; order Kitasatosporales; family Streptomycetaceae; genus Streptomyces; species Streptomyces sp. NPDC007929. The sequence goes on from NZ_JBIBKD010000003.1 coordinate 558,299, forward strand.
GCCGTCGTGTTCGTCGTCATCACGGTCCCTCCCCGGAACGATCCCTCCCCGATGCACTCGCGCCCCCTGTGCGCCGTGGGGGACGCACGCTATGCGCTCCCATGGGCGGTTGGGTCGGAGTTGGGGTGATGTCACTCGAACGGGTGGGCGGGGGGTGGCGAGGGGAACCGGGCCCGTCGGGCCTTTCGCGGGTGGGGTGCGGCTGCGATGATCTGAGCGTCGACCTTGTTAACCCGCGTTAACCGGAGGGTGTCATGAGTGAGGAACGGTTCGGGGAGTTCGTGCTGGTGCGGCGGCATGAGCAGGGGCATGTCGCGGAGCTCGTCCTCGACCGGCCCAAGGCCATGAACGCCGTGTCGACGGAGATGGCCCGGTCCATCGCCGGGGCCTGTACGGCGCTGGGGGAGGACCGGGACGTCCGGGTGGTCGTACTGACCTCGACGCATGAGCGGGCCTTCTGCGTCGGGGCGGATCTGAAGGAGCGCAACTCCTTCAGCGACGCGGATCTGCTGCGCCAGCGGCCGGTGACGCGGGGGGCGTACACCGGGGTGCTGGAGCTGCCGGTGCCGACGGTGGCCGCGGTGCACGGGTTCGCGCTCGGAGGCGGGTTCGAGCTGGCGCTGGCCTGCGACGTGATCGTGGCGGACCGCACGGCGGTGGTGGGACTGCCGGAGGTGTCGGTCGGGGTGATTCCCGGGGGCGGGGGTACGCAGTTGCTGCCGCGGCGGGTCGGGGCGGCCCGGGCGGCCGAGCTGATCTTCTCCGCGCGGCGGGTGGAGGCCGTGGAGGCGGGCGAGTTGGGGCTGGTCGACCAGCTGGTGGAGGAGGGGCGGGACCGCGAGGAGGCCCTGACCCTGGCGGGCCGGATCGCCCGGAACTCCCCGGTCGGCCTCCGTGCGGCGAAGCGGGCGCTGCGGCTCGGGCAGGGGCTGGACCTGCGGGCTGGGCTGGAGGTCGAGGACGCGGCGTGGCGAACCACGGCGTTCTCGGGAGACCGCGCGGAGGGCGTCGCAGCCTTCAACGAACGCCGCGAGCCGCAGTGGCCGGGGGAGTAGCGACCGGATCGGGTCCGGTGGCGCTGGAGTGTGCCCCGGTGGTGCCGGGGAGTCCGGCGGCACCGGTGCGGACCCTCGTAGCACCGGAGGGGGATCCCGGTGTCGCCGGGCCGGGCCCGGGGGCCACCGGAGCGGACCCCGGTGGCCGGACCGAACCCCGGCGCACCCTGACCGAAGCCCGGCGCACCGGACCAGGCCCCAGTGACACGGGGCCGAACCCCGGCGCACCCGGACCGAACCCCGGCGCACCCGGACCGAAGCCCAGCGCACCGGACCAGGCCCCAGTGGCACCGGACCGAACGCCAGGCGCGTCGGAGCCCGGTCCCGGTGGCAACCCGTCGTCCCCGTTCGCGTCGTAAACAGGTCAGTCTGGCTGGAAACTCCCTAGCCTGGAGTGATGGGTGAGGACAGACGGCTGGTGGCCGTCGTCGCGTTGGCTCAGGGGATGGCGGCCGCGCACGGGTCGCGTGAGGCGTGGCGTGCCGCGGCCGCAGGGGCGTGCCGGGCGCTGGGTGGGAGTTTCGCCGCGCTGTCGGTCTGGGAGCGGGAGCTCGGGCGGCTGAGGGTCCTCGTGAACGTGGGCGAGCTGGCCGAGGGGGAGGAGGAGTTCCCCGAGGACGAGGCCTACCCGGTGCACCAGTTCGCGGAGATCACCGAGTTCCTGCACGAGCAGTGGGCCGGCGGCGGGGAGCCCGACGCGTGGGTGGAGACCGCCGAGGGGCCCGCCGCCGGCCGGGAGCCCGGGTACTGCCATCAGCGGGTCGCCGCCCTGCGCCGCCGGGGCCGCGGCTGCTGCGTCGTCGCGCCGATCGTGCTGCACGGGCGGGCCTGGGGCGAGCTGTATGTGGCCCGCCCGGCCGGTGAGGCCGTCTTCGGGCGGGCCGACGCCGACTTCGCCACGGTCCTGGCCTCCGTCGTGGCCGCCGGCATCGCCCAGACCGAGCGGCTGGAGGAGGCCCGGCGGCTCGCCTTCACCGACTCCCTCACCGGTCTGGCCAACCGCCGCGCCGTGGACGTACGCCTGGAGCGGGCCATCGAGCGGCACCGCCGGGACGGTGCCGTGGTGAGTCTCGTCGTCTGCGATCTGAACGGGCTGAAGCGGGTCAACGACACCCATGGGCACGCCGCCGGGGACCGGCTGCTGGAGCGGTTCGGCTCGGTGCTGTCGCTGTGCGGGGCCATGCTGCCGGGGGCGCTGGCCGCGCGGCTGGGCGGGGACGAGTTCTGTCTGCTCGCGGTCGGGCCGCCCGCCGACCAGGTCGTGAAGGCGGCGGGCGAACTGTGCCGCAGGGCCGCCGAGTTGGAGCTCGGGGACGGAGTGGCCTGCGGGGTCGCCTCCACCGAGGACCCGATCGGGCCGGTGCGCTCGGCCCGGCGGCTGTTCCGGCTCGCCGACGCCGCGCAGTACCGGGCCAAGGCCGAGCGGGCGGACCGGCCGGTGGTGGCGGGGCGGGCCGGGCCCGACGACCCCGTCGTACGGCTCGCGGACGAGCCGTCCCGGGAGGAGGGCGGGGAGCGCCGGCGGTTCCGCGGCCGGCACGTGCCCGACCCCGGGTCCGGGGCGTGACCGGTGATCGGTGACCGTGGCCGGTGATCGATGACCGGTGATCGGTGACCGTGGCCGGCCGGGTGTGACGCATTCGGTAAGGGGTGAACGGCTCCCCCAGTGGTGACATCATCGAATTCACTGCGTACGCTCCTGAATATGGATATGCACACTGTGGTGGTGGGGACGTCCGGGGTGACCGCGTCCGACGTGCTCGCCGTGGCGCGCGGCGGCGCCCGTGTCGAGCTCTCCGAGGAGGCCGTGGCCGCCCTCGCCGCGGCCCGCGAGATCGTGGACGCGCTGGCGGCCAAGCCGGACCCCGTGTACGGCGTGAGCACCGGCTTCGGTGCCCTGGCGACCCGGCACATCAGCCCGGAGCTGCGCGCGCAGCTCCAGCGCAACATCGTCCGCTCGCACGCCGCCGGGATGGGCCCGGCCGTGGAGCGGGAAGTCGTCCGCGCGCTGATGTTCCTGCGGCTGAAGACCGTCTGCTCCGGGCACACCGGCGTCCGCCCCGAGGTCGCGCAGACCATGGCCGACCTCCTCAACGCCGGGATCACCCCGGTCGTGCACGAGTACGGCTCCCTCGGCTGCTCCGGCGACCTCGCGCCGCTGTCCCACTGCGCGCTGGCGCTCATGGGCGAGGGCGACGCCGAGGGCCCCGACGGCGTCGTGCGCCCGGCCGCCGAACTCCTCGCCGCGCACGGCATCCAGCCGGTCGAACTGCGCGAGAAGGAGGGCCTGGCCCTCCTCAACGGCACCGACGGCATGCTCGGCATGCTGGTGATGGCTCTGGCCGACCTGGAGAGGCTCTACCGGTCCGCCGACGTCACCGCCGCCCTGTCCCTGGAGGGCCTGCTCGGCACCGACAGGGTCCTCGCCCCCGAACTGCACGCCATCCGGCCCCACCCGGGGCAGGCCGCCAGCGCCGCGAACATGCTGGCCGTGCTGAAGGGGTCGGGTCTGACCGGGCATCACCAGGACGACGCCCCGCGCGTCCAGGACGCCTACTCGGTGCGCTGCGCCCCGCAGGTCGCCGGCGCCGGGCGGGACACCATGACCCACGCCCGGCTGGTCGCCGACCGCGAGCTGGCCTCGGCCGTGGACAACCCCGTCGTACTGCCTGACGGGCGCGTGGAGTCCAACGGCAACTTCCACGGGGCGCCCGTCGCCTACGTCCTGGACTTCCTCGCCATCGCCGCCGCCGACCTCGGCTCCATCGCCGAGCGGCGCACCGACCGGCTGCTCGACAAGAACCGCAGCCACGGCCTGCCGCCGTTCCTCGCCGACGACGCCGGTGTGGACTCGGGCCTGATGATCGCTCAGTACACGCAGGCCGCGCTGGTCAGCGAGCTGAAGCGGCTGGCCGTACCGGCCTCGGCCGACTCGATCCCGTCCTCCGCGATGCAGGAGGACCACGTCTCGATGGGCTGGTCGGCGGCGCGCAAGCTGCGCACGGCCGTCGACAACCTCACCCGGGTGATCGCCATCGAGCTCTACGCCGCCACGCGCGCGGTGGAGTTGCGCGAGGGCCTGACCCCGGCGCCCGCCTCGCAGGCGGTCATCGACGCCGTGCGGGAGGCGGGGGTCCAGGGCCCAGGGCCGGACCGGTTCCTCGCGCCCGACCTCGCCGCGGCGAACGCGTTCGTGCGCGACGGGCGGCTGCTCGCCGCGGTCGAGAAGGTCACCGGGCCGCTTCAGTAGGCCGGTGGCAGGGGCCCTGTCGTCCGGCGGGGCCCCGCGTCAACGGCTGTCAGTGACAGAGGCGTTCGCCTGTCTGAAGAGACGTTCGCGGGTCAGAGACCGAGGCGTTCGCGGCGCACCGAGTACACGACGAACCCGGCGCCGAGCGTGAGGCAGAAGGTGCCGCCGATCACGTACGGCGTGCTGTCGAAGCTGCCGGTGTCGGCGAGGCGGGTGCCGGGGACGGAGGTGTCCGCGGTCGTCGCCGCGATCCGTGCCTGCTCTGTGACCTGCGGCGACGGGCTCGTCGACACCGCGTCTCTCACCGGGGAGTCGGACGACGCGTTCGCGGACGGAACGAACCACAGGGCGCCCAGCAGGGAGGCCGCGGCGGTGGCTGTCAGCAACGGTCGGCGAGCGGATGACACGGAATATCGATCCCCTTGTGACGTCGGCGAATTGGCCGTGTGGGGCGATGTTAGTGAAAGTCGCGGGTCACGGGAAAGTCACGGGAGGGCCTGGCCGTACGCTCCCGCCATGAGCACTCCAGAGACATCACGGTTTGTACGGCTTCGGGTGGAACTCGTTCTCGAGGTCGACGACGCGGACGCGGTCACCAAGTCCGCGCTGCGCCGGATCGCCGACGAGGCGGAGATGCCGGCGGCGGAACGGGCCCACGCCGAGGGCGCTGTGACGGAAGACACCGCCGAGGCCCTCGCGTACCTCGTGGACCCGTTCGACCTGGTCAGCCAGGTGCCGGGGGTCGAACTCCAGCAGGCCTCCTGGAGCAGTGAACGGATTGACTACGACCCCGATTCGCCGGACTGGGACCTCGACGAGGATGATGGCGAGGACAGCGACGGCTGAACTGTCCGGGATTCGTGACCCCGGGCGGCAACCGCCGCCCGGGGTTTTCACGTCTCAAGCGACGCACCGACCGCACCCGTAACGCCCGGCCCGTCCGTCACGGACGTGGTGATCCCCACACCTGCGCGATCTGGGGAACCGGACGAACCGGTCGTAGCGTTGAAAGTTCCGGACGAGGACTCTCGAGTCCTGGCGAGGACTCCTGGGTCCGGCGCGGACTCACGGGTCCCGGCAAGGACTCACGGGTCCCCACGGGGGCACTCAGGTTTTGACGGGGACACTCGGGGTTTTGGGGAAATCGGCAACGATGGAGAAGCGTGTGATGACGGTCAGTAAGCGGCGCAAGGGCCTGACGGTCGCGTCCGCACTGCTCGGCGGAGTGCTGGTGCTCTCGGCGTGTTCCGGAGGCGACGACAGCGCCTCCGGGGGCGACGGAGGCGACAGTTCCCAGTCGAAGGTCGACGAGGCGGCGGCGAAGAAGACCTCCGAGGCCCAGATCAAGATCACGCCCGAGGACGGCTCGGACAACGCCTCCATCAACAACTCCGCCGCCGTCACCGTGAGCAAGGGCACGCTCACGGACGTGAAGATGACGACGTCGGAGGGCGCGGAGGTCAGCGGCCAGATATCCGCGGACAAGACCAGCTGGAAGCCGACCGCCCAGCTGGAGCGGTCCACCACCTACAAGCTGTCGGCCGAGGCGAAGGACTCCGACGGCCGCGTCGCCCACGAGAACGCCTCGTTCACCACGGTCTCCCCGGCCAACAGCTTCATCGGCAACTTCACGCCGGACGACGGCACCACCGTCGGCGTCGGCATGCCGGTCTCGATCAACTTCGACAAGGCGATCACCAACAAGGCCGCGGTCCAGAAGGGCATCAAGGTCAGCACGACCAGCGGCCAGGAAGTCGCCTGCCACTGGTTCAACGCCAACCGCATGGACTGCCGGCCCGAGGACTACTGGCAGGAAGGCTCCACCGTCACGCTGAAGCTCGCGCTCGACGGCGTCGAGGGAGCCAAGGGCGTCTTCGGTGTCCAGCAGAAGACGGTCACGTTCAAGATCGGCCGCAACCAGATCTCGTACGTCGACGCCAAGACCAAGCAGATGAAGGTCACGCAGGACGGCAAGACCGTCCGCACGATCCCGATCTCCGCGGGCTCGCCCCAGAACAAGACCTACGAAGGCATCATGGTGATGTCCGAGAAGTTCAAGGAGACGCGCATGAACGGCGCGACCGTGGGCTTCACCGACGACGACGGCAAGGGCGAGTACGACATCAAGGACGTGCCGCACGCCATCCGCCTCTCCAGCTCGGGCACGTTCATCCACGGCAACTACTGGGGCGCGAAGTCCATCTTCGGCAACGTGAACACCAGCCACGGCTGTGTCGGCCTCCAGGACGCCAAGGGCGCCAACGACCCGAACACCCCGGGCGCGTGGTTCTTCAAGAACGCGATGCTCGGCGACGTGGTCGTCGTCCAGAACACCGGCGACAAGACCATCGCCCCGGACAACGGCCTCAACGGCTGGAACATGAACTGGGCCGACTGGAAGGCCGGTTCCGCGCTCTGACGACCCGCGGGTCTGCACCACAGCGCTGACGCTGACTGAAGGCCGCCATCCACCCCTCGTCGGGAGTGGATGGCGGCCTTTCGCCGTGCGTGGCGAAATCATGCGGCCCGGTAAGGCAGCGAGGGGAACACACATGCCCAACCCCGCGGCTTCGTAACGGAGTTCCGGCGGCCGTGTAACAGTCCGCCGGACGGAATTCTTACCGTCCTCTCATCTATTGAGCACCTGATCACCCCTCGGCATACTGCCTATTCCGGGGGGCGTACGGGCATGCGTGCGAGACCACCCCCGGCCGGGTGAACGGGGAATTCACCCGGTTCTTCTGCAAGGGGGAAACTTGCGCAGACAAGTGAAAAGGGCGTACGCGGCCACCGTCGCCACAGCGGCGGCCGTGGCACTGGCGGCGGGCATGACCAGCCCGGCGTCGGCCGACGGGCAGCAGGCGGCAGCGGCCGCCGGGCCGGCGTCCTTCACCGTCAAGCACCGCGTCACACTCATCACCGGCGACCGCGTCGTGCTGGACGCCAAGGGCCGGGTCATCGGCCTGGAGCACGCCAAGGGCCGCGAGAAGGTACCCGTCCAGATCCGCAAGGCCGGCGGCCACACCCTCGTCATCCCGGCCGACGCGGCCCGCCTGGTCGCCACCGGCAAGCTCGACCAGCGGCTCTTCGACGTCACCGAGCTCAACAAGTCCGCGACCCGCAAGGCCCAGAAGAGGGGCCTGAAGGTCATCGTCGGCTACCGGGGCAGCGCCGCGGCCACCAAGGCCGACGTCCGCGAGGCCGGCACCCTGCGCCACGCGCTGAAGTCCGTGAACGCGGACGCCGTGCAGACGTCGCAGCAGGACACGCCCGAACTCTGGGACGCGGTCACCAACGGCGAGAAGACCGCCTCCGGCATCGCCCACGTCTGGCTCGACGGTGTCCGCAAGGCCAGCCTCGACACGTCCGTCAAGCAGATCGGCGCGCCCAAGGCCTGGTCGGCCGGGTACGACGGCAAGGGCACCAAGATCGCCGTCCTGGACACCGGTGTCGACGCCACCCACGACGACCTCAAGGGTCAGGTGGTCGGCGCCAAGAACTTCACCACCGCGCCCGACGCCTCCGACAAGGTCGGGCACGGCACGCACGTCGCGTCCATCGCGGCCGGCACCGGCAAGAAGTCCGGCGGCACGTACAAGGGCGTCGCGCCCGGCGCGAAGATCCTCAACGGCAAGGTCCTCGACGACGGCGGCTTCGGCAGCGACTCCGAGATCCTCGCCGGCATGGAGTGGGCCGCCGCCGAGGGCGCCGACGTCATCAACATGAGCCTGGGCGGCGGCGACACGCCCGCCGTCGACCCGCTGGAAGCGGCGGTGAACAAGCTGTCCGACGAGAAGGGCGTGCTGTTCGCCATCGCGGCCGGCAACGAGGGCGAATTCGGCGAGCAGACCGTCGGCTCCCCGGGCAGCGCCGCCGCGGCCCTGACCGTCGGCGCCGTCGACGACAAGGACCAGCTCGCCGACTTCTCCAGCCGCGGCCCCGGCATGGACGGCGCTCTCAAGCCCGATGTGACCGCGCCCGGCGTGGACATCACCGCGGCCTCCGCCCCGGGCAACCAGATAGCCCAGGAGGTCGGCGAGAAGCCGGCCGGCTACATGACGATCTCCGGTACGTCGATGGCGACCCCGCATGTCGCGGGCGCGGCGGCGATCCTCAAGCAGCAGCACCCGGACTGGAAGTACGCCGAACTGAAGGGCGCCCTCACCGGCTCCACCAAGGGCGGCAAGTACACCCCCTTCGAGCAGGGTTCGGGCCGGATCCAGGTCGACAAGGCCATCAAGCAGTCCGTGGTCGCCGAGCCGGCCTCGGTGAGCTTCGGGGTGCAGCAGTGGCCGCACACCGACGACAAGCCGGTCACCAAGGAACTGACGTACCGCAACCTCGGGACGAAGGACGTCACGCTGAAGCTGGCGTCGACGGCCACCAACCCCAAGGGCCAGGCCGTCCCGTCCGGCTTCTTCAAGCTCGGCGCCACCTCGGTGACGGTCCCGGCCGGCGGCAAGGCCTCCGTGCCCTTCACCGTCAACACCAAGCTCGGCGGCACGGTCGACGGCGCGTACTCGGCGTATGTGACGGCGACGGGCGGCGGCCAGACGGTCCGCACGGCGGCGGCGGTGCAGCGCGAGGTCGAGTCGTACGACGTGACGCTGAAGTTCCTGGGCCGCGACGGCAAGGCCGCGAAGAACTACAGCGCCGACCTGACCGGCATAGCCGGCCTGGGCAAGGGCAAGGCGGCTGCGCCGTACGACGAGGACGGCACCGTCACCGCCCGGGTCCCCAAGGGCACCTACATCCTCAACACGAGCATCTACGCGGGCGACGACCCCGAGAAGTTCGAGGGCGCCGACTGGCTCGCCCAGCCCAAGCTCAAGCTCACCAAGAACACCACGATCACGCTGGACGCCCGCAAGGCCAAGCCGGTGGACATCACCGTCCCGGCCACCGGCGTCACGTCGTAGTTCGCATCCGCCGACTACACGGTCGAGGCCGGTGACAGCAGCTACTCCTTCGGCTGGTGGCTGGACTCCTACGACGGCTTCCGCAGCGCCCACGTCGGCCCGCCGATCACCGACGGCTCGGTGACCCAGCAGTGGGACGGCCACTGGTCCAAGGGCGCCAAGGAGCAGTACGACACGGTCGCCGGCGGCAAGGTCAAGCAGCTCGCCACCGGCTTCACCAAGCACTACAAGGCGAGTGACCTCGCCACGGTGAAGGCGGGTCTCGGCGCCGCGGCGAGCGGCAAGAAGGGCTCGCTCAACGCGGTGGGCTGGCTGCCGTGGAGCTCCACCGCCTCCTCCATCGGCCTGCAGCAGACCCTGCCCGGCACCCGCACACTGCACCTGTCCGCGCAGGGCGGCGTGACGTGGCAGCTGGAGTTCGCCCAGTCCGGAGGGGTGGACGAGGACGGCTTCCCGGTCGACGAGGCCGGCTACGACATGGGCACGCACACCTTCGCCGCCGGCAAGAGCTACTCCAAGACCGTCAACACGGCCGTCTTCGGGCCGCGTCTGGCCGGCGACTTCGGTGTCTTCCGCGAGGGCAACAAGATCTACGGCTCCCTGCCGCTGTTCGCCGACGGCAAGGGCAACGTGGGCTACTCGACGTTCTCCGCGGTCGACACGACCCTGTACCGCAACGGCACCAAGGTCGGCAGCAACGACGACCCGCTCTTCGGTGACAAGCAGTTCAAGGTTCCGGCCGGTGACGCCGCGTACAAGCTGACGACGTCGGTCAAGCGCAGCGTCAAGGTCGCGGCGGCCTCCACCCGCGTCGACGCGAGCTGGACGTTCCGCTCGAAGAAGACCAGCGACATCACCAAGCTGCCCGTCTCCACGGCCCGCTTCGGCGCGACCACCGGCCTGGACAGCAAGGTCGCGGCCGGCAAGACGGTCAAGGTCCCGGTCTCCGTCGAGGGCGCGGCCAAGGGCCGCAATCTGAAGTCGCTGTCGGTGTACGTGTCGTACGACTACGGCAAGACCTGGAAGAAGCTCACCGTCAAGGACGGCAAGGTGAGCGTCAAGAACCCGGCGAAGGGGAAGGCCGTCTCCTTCCACGCCAAGATCGCCGACAAGAAGGGCAACAAGTCGACGATCTCGATCTACAACGCGTACTACGGCAAGTAGGCCATTACGCATACGCGTTGACGGCCCGTCGGAAGCCTCGGCTTCCGGCGGGCCGTTCGTCACTCCGAGGGCGTCGAGGCCCTGGTGCCCGAGCGGGTCGCGTCCGCCCCCCAGCTCGCCAGCAGACGCAGCGCCTCCGCCGACGGGGTGTCCGGCTCCGCGTGGTAGGTGACCAGGGACTGCTCGCCGTCGTCGACCAGGCGGAACGTCTCGAAGGACAGGGTCAGGTCGCCGACCAGCGGGTGGTGCATGCGCTTGACGCCGTAGCTCTTCTCCTTCACGTTGTGGGCGGCCCACAACCGGCGGAACTCCTCACTCTTCACCGACAGCTCGCCCACCAGGGCGGACAGCTGAGGGTCGTCCGGGTGGCAGCCCGCGTCCATGCGCAGGTAACCGACGATGTCGGCCGCCTTCTGCTCCCACGCGAAGAACAGCTCGCGGTACTCGGGCCGCAGGAACACCATCCGCGCCCAGTTCCGCTCCTGCGCCGGCAGCTCCGCCCAGTCGCCGAAGAGCGCCGACGCCATGCGGTTCCAGGCCAGGATGTCCGAGCGGCGCCCCACGATGTACGCCGGGACGGACTCGATCGAGTCCAGCAGATGCCGCAGCGCCGGCCGCACCTGCCGGCTGCGCGCCACCGGCTTCTTCTTGTGCTGCTTCGGCTTCGCCAGATGCATCAGGTGCGCGTGCTCGGCGTCGCTCAGCCGCAGGGCACGCGCGATCGCGTCCAGCACGTCCGCGGAGACGTTGCGGCCGTTGCCCTGCTCCAGCCGCGTGTAGTACGCCACGGACACCCCGGCAAGCTGCGCCAGCTCCTCGCGGCGCAGCCCGGGCACCCGCCGCCGCCCGAAGTCGGGCAGTCCCACGTCCTCGGGCTTCAGCCGGGCCCGCCGGGTGCGCAGGAACTCACTGAGTTCGGCGCGCCGGTCCAGGCCGCCACCGGCCGCCGATCCGGATCCGGGCTGTTCGTCCATGCCGTCCAGTATTCACGGTCGTACGCGCACGAGCCTGACCCCGCCAGTGGTACGCACCGTGTGCGTACGCAAAACCGTGGTCTGGGTGAGTACGAACGAATCCTGCACGCTGGTGATCGTGCCCGGTCAGAAGATCCAGAAGGCAGCCGGGCACGCAACCCCGCTAGGAGGACCCCCGGCATGACCACTGTTGCCGCGTACGCCGCTCCCGCTCCCAAGGCCCCGCTGGAGCGCACCACCATCGAGCGCCGCGAGGTCCGCGAGTTCGACGTCCTGATCGACATCAAGTTCGCCGGCATCTGCCACTCCGACATCCACCAGGCCCAGGAGGGCTGGGGCGAGGCGATCTTCCCGATGGTCCCCGGCCACGAGATAGCCGGTGTCGTCTCCGCCGTCGGCCCGGGCGTCACGAAGTTCGCCGTCGGCGACCGCGTGGGCGTCGGCTGCATGGTCGACTCCTGCCGCGCGTGCGAGAACTGCAAGGCCGGCCGTGAGCAGTACTGCGTGCGGGGCAACGTCCCGACGTACAACGGCATCGGCCACGACGGCGAGCCCACCTACGGCGGCTACTCGCAGAACGTCGTCGTCGACGAGAACTTCGTCGTCCGCATCCCCGACGGCCTCTCCCTCGACGTCGCCGCGCCGCTGCTGTGCGCCGGCATCACCCTGTACTCCCCGCTGCGCCGCTTCGGCGCGGGTCCCGGCAAGAAGGTCGCGATCGTCGGCCTGGGTGGCCTCGGTCACATGGGCGTGAAGATCGCCGACGCCCTCGGCGCCGAGGTGACCGTGCTGTCGCAGTCCCTGCGCAAGCGGGAGGACGGCCTGCGGCTGGGCGCGGACCACTACTACGCCACCAGCGACCCGAAGACCTTCGAGGAGCTGGCCGGCACGTTCGACCTGATCGTGTCCACGGTGTCCGCCCCGCTGGACTTCAACGCCTACCTGTCGCTGCTGAAGACCGAGGGCACCCTGGCCAACGTCGGCGCCCCCGAGGAGCCGATCTCCCTCAACCTCTTCTCGGTGATCGGCGGCGGCAAGACCCTCGCCGGGTCCATGATCGGCGGCATCGCGGAGACCCAGGAGATGCTGGACTTCTGCGCCGAGCACGGCCTCGGCGCCGAGATCGAGCTGATCCGCGGCGACCAGATCAACGAGGCGTACGAGCGGGTCCAGGCCAGCGACGTGCGCTACCGGTTCGTGATCGACACGGCGACGATCTGACCCGTACAGACTGTGCGACACCCCTGAGGGCCCTGGCCGCGCGCCGGGGCCCTCAGGGGTGTCGGTGACGCACGGCGGGGGGCGGGGTGCGTGGGTTTGCGCGACGGGGGTGCGTTCCTGACGCACGAGGGTTGCGTTCCGGATGCACGACAGGGAGCGCGCGGGGTACACGAGGGGAGTGCACCACAGGGCTCCGCCGCCGCGTACGTCAGGGGAGGCCGCCATGACCGTGCAGCTCAACCACACCATCGTCGTCGCCCACGACAAACGTGCCTCGGCCCGGTTCCTCGCCGATCTCCTGGGGCTCGACGTGAGCCCGCCCTACGGCCCGTTCCTGCCGGTCGAGATACCCAACGGCGTGACCCTCGACTTCATGGACAGCCCCGGCGCCATCACGCCGCAGCACTACGCCTTCCTCGTCTCGGAGGAGGAGTTCGACGAGATCTTCGGCCGCATCCGGCAGGCCGGTCTGACCTACTGGGCGGACCCGTTCCACAGCCGTCCCGGCGAGATCAACCACAACGACGGCGGCCGCGGGGCCTACTTCGACGACCCCGACGGCCACCGCCTGGAGATCATCACCAGGCCCTACGGCAGCGGCGGCTGAACCGTCAGCAACCCGGCCCACCCCGTGGCCGCCCCGCCGCCCGGCACACCGGTGAGGGCGGCATCACCCGACCGTCTCGAAATCCCACACCGCGCGGGACCCCGGGCCGACCACCAGGGCCGAGTGGCCGATCCGCTCCACGTGCCGGTACGACACCGGATCGTTCAGCGCCATCTCGATCCGCCGGAGCCCCACCTGGTCCAGGGGCACCGCGTCGAACCGGATCGTCGTGCCGCCGCCCTTGGCCACGGCGCCCCCGCCCGGCAGGGACCGGACCGCGAAGCCGCCGGCCTTCAGCAGCGGCACGGTGTTGGCGAGGTCCCGGGCGGTCACCGCGAGCCGGATGCCCGTCACGTCCCGCATCAGGTGGTCGCGGTAGGCGTCGGGCAGATACCGCTCCCGGCCCACGTCGCCGGGGTGGGACGCGGGCTCGGTGCCGCCGCGCGGGTCGGCGAAGTACTCCGGCCGGTACTCCATCCCCCACGCGCCGAAGAGGTCGTACTCCTCGGTGGTGAAGACCGCGTCGAACCAGGGCACGGGGACGCCGTCGCCGAAGTCGCGCGTCTGCCGGAACTCGATCGGGTCGCTGATCCCGGCCTTCCGTAGCCGCTCGGTCACCGTGGGCAGGTCACCGGCGCGCTCGGTCGACACGCCGAGGCCGGTGGCGCCGAGGGTGCCGTCCTTCCCGGGGACGTCGCCCACGCCGAACAGCTCGACGTAGGTCTCGCGCCCCCGCAGATAGCGGCCGGTCCAGGTCTGCCCGCCGGAACCGGTGGTGGTGCGGACCTCGAAGTCGGCGAAGTCCCGCAGATACGGGGAGTGCTCGATGGCGTCCGCGGTCGCCCGGTCGAGCACGCCGTAGGCGTGGTTGTAGAACAGCAGCTGCCGCCCGCCCGACGTCTCGTCCTCCCCGGCCCGTGCCGTGCCCACGCCGCCCTGGACCGCCCCCGCGAGGGCCAGGGCGATGACCATGATCAGCTGTAACGCTCGTCTGAGAACCATGCGAGGGAGCGTAGGGCGGGAGGAAACGCTTCCGCTGGGGATCGCGCGGTTTGCGGACCGGGTCAGGGCTTGGTCAGCGGGGTGGCCGGGGGCGCTGCCGGGGGTGGCGTCCGCGAGGGTTCCTGCCCGCCCTGGTCCAGCCGGAACGGCGGGTACTGGTCCGTCAGCAGCGCCGCGTACGCCGTCACCCGGGCCGCCCAGCGGGCGAGGCCGATGATGAAGTCGAAGAGGTGCCGGGGGTAGCGGGCCGTGAAGAGAAGGATGACGACGGCCACCAGGGAGAGGAAGGGCAGCAGCCCTCCGCCCCGCCAGTTCTCGCCGCCCCAGCCGCCCCCGACGATCATCCCGACGACGATGTACTGCGGGATCGCCAGCAGCCACCACTTCACCAGGACCAGCCCGCGGGACAGCCGCTCGGGGTAGGCGACGTCGAAGTGCGCCGGGTAGTCGGGCACGTCGGCGAGGGTGAAGGGCGGGTAGCGGTCGGTGCCGAGGGCGGTGTGCGCGTAGTAGCCGACCCGCCAGTTCCAGCGCAGCACGCCGACGTTGTAGTCGAACAGGGCCCGCGGGTAGCGGGCGGTGAACAGGATCGCGAAGAAGGCGATCACGGTCACGACGACGAACCCGAGCCACAGGAACGCCAGCACGATGTAGTGGGGGATGGCGAGCAGCCACTTCACCAGCCACATCCACCGGGACAGCCGGGGGTCGACGGACGCCTCCAGGCGCACGGGCGACGCGGTGACAGGGACCATGTCACGGCCCTCCTCTCCGCCTGCAGACTCGCAAGCGGGGAGGAGCCCCGCGACCTGAGCGGGGCCGTTCGCGCGGCGGGCGCCGCCTGCGCGGCGTCGTCCCCCATGCCGCTATGACGGGACGGCGGCTTTCGCCTGGTCCTCGTCGGGGCCCGGATCGGCCGCTGGATCGACGAGCTGCTCGCGCACGTAGTTCCAGACCACCGCGATCAGCGCCGCCACGGGTACGGCGAGCAGGCTGCCCACGATGCCGGCCAGGCTGCCGCCCAGGGTCACCGCGAGGAGCACCACGGCGGCGTGCAGGCCGAGACCGCGGCTCTGGATCATGGGCTGGAAGACATTGCCCTCCAGCTGCTGCACCACGACGATGATGGCCAGCACGATCAGCGCGTCCGTCAGGCCGTTGGAGACCAGCGCGATGAGTACGGCGACGAAGCCGGCGAACAGCGCGCCGATGATCGGTACGAACGCCGAGACGAACGTCAGCACCGCCAGCGGCAGCACCAGCGGGACCCCCAGGATCCACAGCCCCAGGCCGATCAGCACCGCGTCGAGCAGACCGACGGCCGCCTGGGACCGTACGAAGGCGCCCAGTGTGGCCCAGCCGCGGTCGAACACGGCGGGGACGTCGGTGGCGAGCCGGCCGGGCAGCTGACGGGACAGCCAGGGCAGGAACCGGGGTCCGTCCTTGAGGAAGAAGAACATCAGGAACAGCGCGAGGACGGCGGTGACGACGCCGTTCACCACGGTGCTCACGCCTGTGACGACCGCCCCCACCATGCTGCCGACGCCTTCCTGGGCACGGGAGACCGCGCTGTCGAAGGCCTTGTTGATCTGTGCGTCCCCGATGTTCAGCGGCGGCCCGGCGGCCCACTCGCGCAGCCGCTGGATGCCCTCCACGACCCCGTCCGTCAGCTCCCCGGACTGGGACGCCACCGGTACGGCGATCAGCGCCACCACACCCACGGCGACCAGCAGGAACAGCACGGTCACGAGCGACGCGGCCAGCGCCGGGGGCCACCCGCGCTTGCGCAGGGCGCGGGCCGCGGGCCAGGTCAGTGTGGTCAGCAGCAGCCCGACCACCAACGGCCACACCACCGACCACATCCGGCCCAGCAGCCACAACGCCACGGCGGACATGGCGAACACCAGCAGCAACTCGGCGGAAACCCGCGCGGATATCCGCAGCGCGGCACGGGACCTGTCGGAATTCAGGGGCGCAGTCACGCAGGGCACCCTACGGGCTGCCAGGGCACCGGCAGCAGTCCCGTACCCCGGGAACGGACCGTCAGCGCACGGTGTACATGCTGAAGATGTGCACGGCCGCCTCGATCTGCGCCCGCGTGCGGTCGTCGGGGTTCCCCGTGACCCGCACGAAGACCACGGCCGAGCCGGGATCGTCCGCGACGCACAGCGTCAGCGGCACCCGGCCCGACAGCGGGTAGTCGTACCAGCCGTCGGGCTTCTCGACGTCGGTGTGAGGCAGGGCGCTGCCGACGGCCTGCCAGTCCAGGTCGTCGAACTCGCAGCCCGAGAACTCCGCGATGGCCTCGCAGAACGGCCGCAGCCCCTCCTCGAAGATCCAGCCCCCGCCGAAGCTCTCCGATTCAGCCACCGGCCCTCGCCACGCCGACCGGGCAGGACACGCCCGTCCCGCCGATGCCGCAGTAGCCCGCGGGGTTCTTGTCCAGGTACTGCTGGTGGTAGCCCTCCGCCGGGTAGAAGGGGCGGCCCTCGGCCGTGACGATCTCCGTGGTGACGGTGCCGTAGCCGGAGGACGTGAGGACCTTCTGGTACGCCTCGCGGGAGGACCTGGCGGTGGCCTCCTGCGCGGGGGAGTGGGTGTAGACGGCGGAGCGGTACTGCGTGCCCACGTCGTTGCCCTGGCGGAAGCCCTGCGTCGGGTCGTGCGACTCCCAGAACGTCTTCAGCAGGCGCTCGTACGAGATCCGCTCCGGGTCGAAGACCACCCGCACGACCTCGGTGTGGCCGGTCAGGCCCGAGCAGACCTCCTCGTACGTGGGGTTCTCGGTGTGGCCGCCCTGGTAGCCGACGAGGGTCGTCCAGACACCGGCCGGGAGCTGCCAGAACTTACGCTCGGCGCCCCAGAAGCAGCCCAGGCCGAAGTCGGCGGTCTCCAGGCCCTCGGGGTAGGGGCCGAGCAGCGGGGTGCCGAGGACGGTGTGGCGGTCGGGGACCGTGAACACCGGCTCCGGGCGTCCGGTCAGCGCCTGCTCGGCGGTCGGCAGCTGGGGCGTACGACGGTGCAGGAACATGCGGTCTCCAATCGGGGCGACGCCCTGCTCAACGCGGTGCGCCCGCCCGGAATTCCGGCGCGGCCGCTAGGGCGGGGCGCAGGCCGGGCCCCGGTCGGGACTCAGTGCGGCAGGCTCGCCGGGCTGCCGCCGTTCGCCTCGAAGCCCGCCACCGCCAGCGCCCGGTACACCGCGAACTCCGCCGCCGGGTCGGCCGACAGGGTCCAGGGCAGGGCACCCACGTGGCCGTCGATGTGTATCAGCTGGTTCATGGCCTCCGACCAGCGCTCACTGCGGACCAGGAAGAAGACCAGCAGGTGCCGCACATGCGCCAGCATCGGGTCGTCGGGGCGGGCCGAGTGCACCGCGTGCAGCGCGCCGTGCATCGCCTTCGTGACGACCTCGCTCTGCCAGAAGCTCGCGACCATGGTCACCTCGGGCAGGTGCTCGAACACGGCGAAGAGCGGCATCGCCGAGAGCAGGGAGCCCCGGGGCGCCCGGGCCGCGGCGGCCTCGGCGAACGCGTACGCCTCGGCGCGGGAACCGTGCCACTTCTCGCACCAGTAGTGCAGCGCGGCCAGGTGCGCCCCCATATGGGCCGGGGCGCGGTCCAGGATCTTCAGCCAGACCTGCTCGAAGTCCTTCTGCGCGTAGCCGAGCCCGCGGGCCACCGACAGCTCCACGATGTACGGGATCGGGTCACCGGGGGCGAGCAGCGCCGCCTCGCCGCACGCCGTCCGCGCCTCCTCCATGATGATCCGGAACTCGTCCGTGCCCGGCGTCGCCGTCCGCCACGCCTGCTGCACCAGGAACTCCGCGTGCACCGCGGCACCGCCCGCGTCCTTGGGTGCCTCGGACCGCCATACGCGCAGCCACTGCCCGCCCGGCGTCTCGCTCACCCCGCCGGGCCGCCGCGACAGCTCCAGCGAGGCCGCGCCCGCGAAGGCCTGCACCCGCTGCCAGCGCCGCTCGCCCTCCGACTCGGTGCCCGCCAGGAGCTGCTGGGCGGCGCGGTAGTCCTGCGTGCTCTGCACCACGTCCAGGACGTCCAGCAGGTCCTGGTCGGGGCCGGGCATGCGGATGTCGAGCTCCTCCTCGCGGACGAAGCCGTAGTTCGCGGGGTCCGCGGCGTCCGGGTGGTCGGGCGAGACCAGCCCTATCGCACCACCGCGCTTGCGCCGCAGGAAGGGGAGCAGCACGAAGCCCAGCATGACCAGCGCGATCAGGACCCACAGAATCTCCATGCGTCAAGCGAACCAGACCGCGCCGACAATTGGCCAACCTGCTCCCGGAAGCTGTGGAAAACTCCTGACACGCGCCCCCTCCGCCCGGTGGAAAACCCGGCCCTGTGGAAAACTCCGGCTCGTTCCGTCCCCCCGCACGCTTCGCGTCGGCGCACTACCCTCGGTGCTCATGAGCGACAGGCACATCAGTCAGCATTTCGAGACGCTCGCGATCCACGCGGGCAACACCGCCGACCCCCTGACGGGCGCGGTCGTCCCGCCGATCTACCAGGTCTCGACCTACAAGCAGGACGGCGTCGGCGGACTGCGCGGCGGCTACGAGTACAGCCGCAGCGCCAATCCCACCAGGACCGCGCTGGAGGAAAACCTCGCCGCCCTGGAGGGCGGCAGCCGCGGCCTCGCGTTCGCGTCCGGGCTGGCGGCCGAGGACTGCCTGCTGCGTACGCTGCTCACCCCCGGGGACCACGTGGTCATCCCGAACGACGCCTACGGCGGCACGTTCCGCCTGTTCGCCAAGGTCGTCGCCCGCTGGGGCGTGGAGTGGTCGGTCGCCGACACCAGCGACCCGGCCGCGGTGCGGGCCGCCCTCACCCCGAAGACCAAGGTCGTCTGGGTGGAGACCCCCTCCAACCCGCTGCTCGGCATCACCGACATCGCCGCCGTCGCCCAGGTCGCCCGGGACGCGGGCGCCCGCCTCGTCGTCGACAACACCTTCGCCACGCCCTACCTCCAGCAGCCGCTGTCGCTGGGCGCGGACGTCGTCGTGCACTCGCTGACCAAGTACATGGGCGGTCACTCCGACGTCGTCGGCGGCGCCCTGGTCACCGCCGACGCCGGCCTCGGGGAGGAACTGGCCTTCCACCAGAACGCGATGGGCGCGGTCGCCGGGCCCTTCGACTCCTGGCTGGTGCTGCGCGGCACCAAGACCCTCTCCGTGCGCATGGACCGGCACAGCGAGAACGCCGTCAAGGTCGCCGACATGCTCACGCGGCACGCGCGCGTGAGCAGCGTGCTGTACCCGGGTCTGCCGGAGCACCCCGGGCACGAGGTCGCCGCCAAGCAGATGAAGTCGTTCGGCGGCATGGTCTCCTTCCGGGTCGCGGGCGGCGAGGAGGCGGCCGTCGAGGTGTGCAACCGGGCGAAGATCTTCACGCTGGGCGAGTCCCTGGGCGGTGTCGAGTCGCTGATCGAGCACCCCGGCCGGATGACGCACGCCTCCGTGGCCGGTTCGGCTCTGGAGGTCCCGGCCGACCTGGTGCGGCTGTCCGTCGGCATCGAGAACCCCGACGACCTGCTGGAAGACCTCCAGCAGGCGCTCGGCTAGCCGGGCTCCCCTCGCGGGGTCACCAGCCGGTGAGGGGTGGGGTCGTCTCGGACGGCGGCTCCACCCACGGGCGGGCGGTCAGCGCCCACACGGTGAACGCCACGGCCGCCGTGAGCAGCAGCAGCCACAGCAGGCGGCGGGTGAGCGTCCTGCGCCGCAGCATGCGCCCGCCGCGGCGTACCGCCTCGGTGTGGATCTCGGGTGGCACCGGCCGCGGCGTCTGCTCCAGGAGCCGCCGTACGGCCGCCTCCCGGTCGTTCCCGCTCATGCCGCTCTCCGATCGCCGGACGGGCTCATCACCGCACCGCCTTGGCGGCCGTCGGATCTCATGACCGCGCCGCCTTCGCGGCGGTCATCGCGGGCGCCGGGCCCCGCTGCCGGTGCAGCAGGACCGACATCGCCCGGTGGCGGATCGCCCGCACCCGCTCGGGGGACAGGCCCAGCAGGGCCGCCGTCTGCTCCTCGGCCACGCCCTCGTAGAGCCTGAGGACCAGGATCAGCCGTTCCTGGGGGGTGAGCGGCGCCAGGGGGCTCGCGGGATCCGGCCGGGAGCGGCCGAGCGCGCCGTAGTGGTGCCATGTGCCGCGCGCGAAGCGGGTCACCAGGTACTGGCGGGTGCGGTCGTAGGGGTCCTCGCCGTGCAGCCGGTCCCAGGACGCGTAGGTGTGCGCCAGCGACAGCGTCAGCAGGCGCCGCGCGCGCGGGTTGTCGTCGGGGGGCTCGGCGGTGAGCAGGGTGGCGGCGTGCAGCAGCCGCCCGGCCGCGCCCGCGACGAACGCCTCGAACTCCCGGGCGTGACGCGCGGCCCGGGACGCATGCCGCTCCAGCACCGCGCCTCCCGCCTGACGGCGACCCTGAGGATGCGGGCACCCGGCCGCGCGCGGCGGGGCCCGGTCTCATATCAGGCCAGACACGGCCCCGAGGTCAAGAGCCGCGCACGGCTCTTGACGGCGCCACGCACGCGTACGGCCCGGACGGCGGCACGGGATCCGGTGCGCAACGGCGCCGCCGCGGCCGGTCACGACTCCGGCTGAGCCTCTGGCCCGGGGACCCCCTGTGCCGTCATCCGGGAGGACAGCGCGGTGTTGAAGCGGGTGAGGAGGCCGCAGAACGCCTCGCGCTCGTCGGGCTCCCAGTCGTGGGTCAGCTCGGCCATCAACTGGCGCCGGGAGGAGCGCACTTCCTCCAGCCGGGCCTGCCCGCGCGGGGACAGCTGGAGTACCACCGCGCGCCCGTCCTCGGGGTGGGAGGTGCGCTTGACCAGGCCGGTGTCGACGAGGGGAGCCACCTGCCGGGTGACCGTCGACGAGTCGATCCCCATGCTCGCGGCGAGTGCCTTGACGCCCATCGGGCCTTCTTTGTCGAGGCGGTTGAGCAGCAGATACGCGGCGCGGTCCATGGAGTTGCGCACCTGCCCGACTCCACCGAGCCGGGTCTGTTCGGCACGGCGGGCGAACAGCGCCACCTCGTGCTGCAGCGTGTCGAGAAGACCGGTGTCACCGACGGTCGTCATGTCCATCGACATTTCAGGTGTTGTGGGCATGGCCGGGGGCTCACTTCGTGGAGGGCTGGCAGATTGGGGGACAGGGTACGCGGCTGGAAGGCGGGCCGTACCGGCGCTGCGCAAAGCGGGTCTCGGAGGTTGGTCACAACGGTCGTTCCCGCCTGTGAACTGCGATGCTGGAGTCATGAGCTACAGCACGGCTGACTCCTTTCGGCCCGTCACCCTCGACGACGTGCGCGGCGCGCAGAAGATGCTCTCGGGTGTGGCGCGGGTGACCGCGATGGAGGGCAGCAGGCACCTGTCCCAGACGGTCGGCGCTCCGGTGCACCTCAAGTGCGAGAACCTCCAGCGGACCGGCTCGTTCAAGCTGCGCGGCGCGTACGTCCGGATCGCCGGTCTGCTCCCCGAGGAGCGCGCCGCCGGTGTCGTCGCCGCCAGCGCCGGCAACCACGCGCAGGGCGTCGCCCTCGCGTCCGCCCTGCTCGGCGTGCGTTCGACGGTGTTCATGCCGAAGGGCGCCCCCCTGCCCAAGGTCAGTGCCACCCGGGAGTACGGCGCCGAGGTGCGGCTGCACGGCCAGGTGGTCGACGAGACGCTGGCCGCGGCGCAGGAGTACGCGGCGGAGACGGGCGCGGTGTTCATCCACCCCTTCGACCACCCCGACATCATCGCGGGCCAGGGCACGGTGGGTCTGGAGATCCTGGAGCAGTGCCCCGAGGTGCGGACGATCCTGGTCGGCGTCGGCGGGGGCGGGCTGGCCGCCGGGATCGCGGTGGCGGTGAAGGCGCTGCGGCCTGACGTGCGAGTGGTGGGTGTGCAGGCGGCGGGCGCGGCGGCCTATCCGCCCTCGCTGGCGGCGGGCCGGCCGGTGTCGGTCGAGAACCCGGCGACGATGGCCGACGGCATCAAGGTGGGGCGGCCCGGTGACGTGCCGTTCGGGATCGTCGGCGAGCTGGTCGACGAGGTGCGCACGGTCAGCGAGGACGAGCTGTCCGCCGCGCTGCTGCTGTGCCTGGAGCGGGCCAAGCTGGTCGTCGAACCGGCCGGGGCGAGCCCGGTCGCGGCGCTGCTGAGCGAGCCGGGTGTCTTCGAGGGGCCGGTCGTGGCTGTGCTGTCCGGCGGCAACGTCGATCCGGTGCTGATGGAGCGGGTGCTGCGGCACGGCATGGCCGCGCAGGGCCGCTACCTGGCGGTCCGGTTGCGGCTGACGGACCGGCCCGGCGCTCTCGCCACTCTTCTGGGCGCGTTGTCAGTGGTCGACGCTAACGTCCTCGATGTGAGCCACGTCCGAACCGATCCGCGGCTCGGGCTCACGGAGGCGGAGGTCGAGCTGCACCTGGAGACGAAGGGCCCGGCGCACTGCGCCGAGGTGGGTCAGGCGCTGCGCGAGGCGGGCTACACGGTCATCGGCTGAGCGGGCTCCCGCCCCGGTCGCGAGACGGTCCCCGAACCCGTCCATGCCCCGGTTCGAGACCTGGTTCAAGATCCTTTCGTCTCACGGAGAGCAACGCGGAAAAACTCATTGTGAGACGCGATACATCGCGTTATGGTGTGTCGGTGAGAAGCCTCACCGGACGTCTGTCCGGTCATCCCCGAAGACGTGGAGACTCATATGCCAGGCGCCATCTACGCCGAAGGTCTGGTCAAGACCTTCGGTGACGTAAAGGCCTTGGACGGCGTCGACCTGGACGTGCCCGAAGGCACGGTCCTCGGCCTGCTCGGGCCGAACGGCGCGGGCAAGACCACCACCGTCCGCTGCCTGACCACCCTGCTGCGCCCCGACAGCGGGCGGGCGGTCGTCGCGGGCATCGACGTGCTCAAGCAGCCCGACGCGGTCCGCCGCTCCATCGGGCTGTCCGGCCAGTTCGCGGCCGTCGACGAATATCTGACCGGCCGGGAGAACCTCCAGATGGTCGGCCAGCTCTACCAGATGCGGGCCAAGGCGGCGAAGGAGCGCGCGGCCGAACTGCTGGAGCAGTTCCACCTCGCGGACGCCGCCGACCGCCCCACCAAGACCTACTCGGGCGGCATGCGCCGCCGCCTCGACCTCGCGGCGGCCCTGGTCGTCTCACCGCCCGTGATGTTCATGGACGAGCCGACGACCGGCCTCGACCCCCGCAACCGCCAGCAGCTGTGGGAGGTCATCAAGCAGCTCGTCTCCGGCGGCACCACGCTGCTGCTCACCACGCAGTACCTGGAGGAGGCCGACCACCTGGCGCACGACATCGCGGTGGTCGACCACGGCAAGGTCATCGCCAAGGGCACCTCCGACCAGCTCAAGGCGCGCACCGGAGGCGAGCGCGTCGAGGTCGTGGTGCACCAGCGCGAGCACATCCAGGCCGCCGCCGAGGTCCTCGCCGGCTTCGGCAAGGGCGAGACCACGGTCGAGGAGCACATGCGCAAGCTCACCGCCCCCGTCACCGGCGGCGCCAAGCTCCTCGCCGAGGTCATCCGGGAGCTGGACACCCGGGGCATCGAGATCGACGACATCGGCCTGCGCAGGCCCACCCTCGACGACGTCTTCCTCTCCCTGACAGGACACGTGGCCGAGATCAAGGACCAGGAGAACGACAAGGAGGCCGCCCAGTGAGCGCCGTCACCGACACCGTGCGGGTCGCGCCCACCGCGAACCCGGTCAGCCAGTCCATCCGGGACTCGATGGTCGTCGCCAAACGCAACCTGATCCGCATGTCCCGGATCCCCGAGATGATCATCTACGGGCTGATCCAGCCGATCATGTTCGTGGTGCTGTTCACCTACGTCTTCGGCGGCTCCATGCAGATCGGCAACAGCACCAGCGCCGCCGACTACAAGAACTTCCTGATGGCGGGCATCTTCGCGCAGACCGTCACCTTCGCCACCGCCAGCTCCGGCGCAGGTATCGCCGACGACATGCACAAGGGCCTCATCGACCGCTTCCGCTCCCTGCCCATGGCACGCGGCGCGGTGCTCACCGGCCGCACCCTCGCCGACTCCGTGCAGACGGCCCTGACCCTGGTGGTTCTCGCCGTGGTCGCCCTGCTGGTCGGCTGGCGCGTCGGCTCGGACGGCAGCACCAACGCCGCCAAGGTCCTCGCCGCCTTCGGCCTGCTGCTCCTGCTCGGTTACGCGTTCACCTGGATCGGCGCCCTGATCGGCATGTCCGTCCGGACCCCCGAGGCGGCCACGTCCAGTGGCCTGATCTGGCTCTTCCCGGTCACGTTCATCTCCAACGCGTTCGTGGACACCAGCCATATGACCCCCTGGCTGCGCCACATCGCCGAGTGGAACCCCTTCAGTGCCACGGTGCAGGCCTGCCGGGTGCTGTTCGCCAACCCGGGCCAGTCCCCGTCGGACGCCTGGCCCATGCAGCACCCCGTCTGGGCCTCGCTGATCTACTCGATCCTGATCCTGGTGGTCTTCCGGACCCTGGCGGTGCGTAAGTACCGCTCGGCGACGGCATGAGAATGCCCCCGGCGCCGCTGCGGCACCGGGGGCAGACCAGGTCACGTCGAAGGGGGCGGCTCAGCCCTCGTACGGCTCGGCCTTGAGGATCTTCACCAGGGCCTTCTTGCCGTTCGGCAGCTCGTACTCCGCGTCCTCGCCGACCTTGTGGCCGATCACGCCGGTACCCAGCGGGGACTGCGGCGAGTACGTCTCGATGTCGGAGCTGGCGTACTCGCGGGAGGCGAGCAGGAACGTCAGGGTGTCGTCCTCGTCGCCGTCGAAGGCGATCGTGACGACCATGCCGGGAGCCACCGCGCCGTCCGCCGCGGGGGCCTCGCCGACCTTGGCGTTCTCGAGGAGCTGGGTGAGCTGGCGCACACGGAGCTCCTGCTTGCCCTGCTCCTCCTTGGCCGCGTGGTACCCGCCGTTCTCACGCAGGTCGCCCTCTTCGCGCGCCGCGGCGATCTTCGCGGAGATCTCCGCCCGCGCGGGACCAGTAAGGTGCTCAAGCTCAGCCTTGAGCTTGTTGTACGCCTCCTGGGTCAGCCAGGTGACGTTCTCGCTGGTCTGGGTCACAGGTGCTCCTCGTAGGTACTGGGAATACAAAGCATCGCCCTACCCAGAAGAATGTTCCTTCACGGAAGGGCGAAACCACGAGCCTAACAATTCGAGGGCCCAAGGGGGAGGACATAAGCCACCAGAATCACGTCAATGCAGGTCACGCGGTACGTATTCCAGGTGACGCCCGGTTGTTGTCAGCCGGTGTGGCAGCCCAGCAGCTCGGCCGTCGTCCCCGGGGAGGTCGTGCGGAGCGTGACGACCTTGTCGATGCGGGTCCCGTCCCCGTCGAAGCGGAAGTCGGCCCGGCCGACCTCGGCGCCGTTCTCGGCCTGCGAGCGCACGGTGCAGTAGCCGTCGGTGCCGGCGTCCTTGTGGACCTCCAGGTGCACGCGCACGGACTCCTTGCCCGGCTCGAAGCTGATCACCTCGGCGCTGATCTCGTTCTTGGCGACGTAGTGGTAGCCGAACCAGCCGACGAGACCCAGCAGCGCCACGGCGAGGACGGCGCCGACGATCTTGAGGGTGCGGTCGGCGCGCTCGTCCGAGGAGCGGCCGTATCGGCCCTCGGGCGGTCGCGTGCTCGCCGTGCTCATGATCGTCCTCCTGGCAGGGGCCGGGACGAGGGTCCCGGGCGGGGCTCCGGGAGCGGGCCCCGGAATTAATCGCCCCCCGATTCGGTCACTATAGAAGCCGCTGATTGCGCCGACGCACACAGGGCGCCGACTTACTGAGGATTGAGTCTTGACTGACCAGTTGCGACTGATGGCCGTTCACGCACACCCCGACGACGAGTCGAGCAAGGGCGCGGCGACCATGGCGAAGTACGTGTCCGAGGGGGTGGACGTGCTGGTCGTGACCTGCACGGGCGGGGAACGGGGCTCCATCCTCAATCCGAAGCTCCAGGGCGACGCGTACATCGAGGAGCACATCCACGAGGTACGCAAGAAGGAGATGGACGAGGCCCGGGAGATCCTGGGCGTCAAGCAGGAATGGCTCGGCTTCGTCGACTCGGGGCTGCCCGAGGGCGACCCGCTGCCGCCGCTGCCGGAGGGCTGCTTCGCTCTGGAGGACGTGGATCACGCGGCCGGTGAGCTGGTGCGCAAGATCCGTGCGTTCCGTCCGCAGGTGATCACCACGTACGACGAGAACGGCGGCTATCCGCACCCCGACCACATCATGACCCACAAGATCTCCATGGTGGCGTTCGAGTCGGCGGCGGACACCGAGAAGTACCCGGAGGCGGAGTACGGCCCCGCCTACCAGCCGCAGAAGCTCTACTACAACCAGGGCTTCAACCGCCCGCGCACCGAGGCCCTGCACCAGGCGATGCTCGACCGCGGCATGGAGTCGCCCTACGGGGACTGGCTCAAGCGCTGGGAGGAGTTCGGGATGAAGCAGCGCACGCTCACCACGCACATCCCGTGCGCCGAGTTCTACGAGATCCGCGACAAGGCGCTGATCGCCCACGCCACGCAGATCGATCCGGACGGCGGCTGGTTCAAGGTGCCCATGGAGATCCAGAAGGAGGTCTGGCCGACGGAGGAGTACGAGCTGGCGAAGGCCCTCGTCGATACGTCCCTCCCCGAGGACGACCTCTTCGCGGGCATCCGCGACAATGCCTGACATGAGCGCAAGCGCAAGCCTGGCAATGACGCACCTCGTCTCCTTCGCCAAGGAGGTCGACGAGGACAAGGTCACCCCCGGCGTCCTCGGCTTCATCGTCTTCGCGGCGATGGCCCTGGCGGTGTGGGCCCTGATGAAGTCCATGAGCCGCCACATGAACCGCGTCGACTTCACCCAGGTCCCGGACCCGAAGGCGGACCAGCAGGAGCAGGCGGAGCTGCCGGAGCAGCCGGGGGCGGAGCCGTCCCGCTCGAAGGCGGAGCCCTCCGGCCAGGCCCCCAAGAAGCAGGCCTGACCCCACCAGGGACCCCACCCGCCGGCGGCCACCACCACCCACCGCCGGCGGGAGCCTCCCTGAACGAACACCCCCGGGCCCGGGCTTCCGGCCCCGGGCCCTGGCGCCTAGCCCTCGGGCCCCCGGCCCTGGCCCCTGCGCCCGGCCCCCGGGCCCCCGGCCCTGGTCCCCGGGCCCCCGGTTTCCCGGGCCCGGGTCTCCGGCCCCCTGGCCTCTGGCGCCCGGCCTCTGGGCCTGCGGCCTCCGGCCCCTGGCGCCCGGCCTCCGGACTGCGGCCTGCGGCCTCCGGCCCCGGCCTCTGGGCCTGCGGCCCCCGGCCCGGGCCCCGGCATCGGGCGCCCGGCCTCCGGTCCTCCGGGCGCGGGCCTGCGGTCCTGCGGCCCTGGACCCCCGTCCCTACCCCTCCCGCTTCACCGGCACCCCCATCACCTCGCGCGCATGCCGGTTCGGGGTCATGCCGAGGCGCCAGGCCTGCCAGCCTGCTTCCAGGGTTACGCCTCGTTCCAGGAGGAGCTGGAAGGCGTCGAGGTAGTCGTCCAGCTTGCGGTCGCGGAGGGGGTGGGGTGTGCGGGACAGCTGGGAGAGTTCCTCCTGGGCCACCGCCGTGCCCACCTCCGTGCCGCCCGGGGCCGCGTAGGGCAGGAGGGTGCAGCGCAGGAAGCGGGCCCAGTCCTCGCCGCGGCGGTCGCCGTAGGAGGCGAACAGGCCGATCGCCTCGTCGCACAGGGCCAGGGCCTGCTGGGTGCGGGCGTTGCCCGCGTCCACGACCGCCAGTTCCAGGCACGTCCAGGCCTCGCCGTGGGTGACGCCGATGCGCTGGAAGTCGGCCCGGGCGTCGACGAGCAGCTGCCGGGCGAAGCCCGAGTTGCGCAGGGAGAGGGTCTGGGCCGCGCGCTGGTCGCGGGTGACGCGGGCCGAGTGGTGGCGGGCGCAGGCCAGACCGTAGACGTCCCGCATCCGGGAGAACATCGTCCGGGCCCGCTCCAGCTCGCGGACGGCCTGGTCGAGATCGCCCGCCTCCTCCAGAGCCTGGCCCAGGTAGTACAGCGTCCAGGCCTCACCGCGCGCGTCCTCGTTGTCGCGGTGCCGGGCGGCCGCCCCGCGCAGCTCCTCCACCGCCGGTGACGCGTCCCCCGCGACCAGCAGCGCCCGGGCCAGCTGCGTCAGGGCCCAGGCCTCGCCCCGGGCGTCCCGGGTGCGCCCGTACAGCTCCAGGGCCGCCCGCAGCTCCGACTCGGCCCGCGGTACGTCGCCCATGCGCAGCCCCAGCTGGCCTAGCTGGAAGTGCGCCCACGCCTGGCCGTGCACGGACTCGCCCCGGCGGTGCAGGACCAGGGACTCCTCCAGCAGCTGCAGGGCCTCCGCCACGTGGGCGCGGTCGCGTTCCACGGCCGCCAGGGCGTGCATCGTCCAGGCCCGGTCGGTCGCCAGCTCGGCGGAGGCCTGCAACGCCAGGGCCTCGCGGAGCTTCGCCGACGCCTCCGTGAGATTGCCCTGGTGGTGCAGGGTGATGCCGAGGGAGCACAGGGCACGCGCGGCCCCGGCGTCGTGGTGGGCCTCCCGGTAGAGGTCGACGACCGAGGTGAGGGTGGTGCGGGCCTTGTCCAGTTCACCGAGCTGCCGTGCCGCGATGCCGGTGCGCCACTGCACCGAGCGGACCAGCAGCCCCTCGTCCACCGCCTGGGCCAGCTCGCTGATCTCGCCCAGGCGGTAGAGGTCGCCGCGCAGCAGGCAGTAGTCGCACAGCGCGCCCAGGAGGTTCAGCACCGCCGCCTGGTCCACGCCCTCGGCGTGCCGCAGCGCCGCCGTGATGAAGCTCGACTCGTCGTCCAGCCAGCGCAGTGCCTCGTCCAGGGAGGTGAAGCCGTACGGGCTGAAGCGGTTGGTGCGGGTCGACATGTTGCCGTCGACCATCCGCAGCACCGAGTCGGCCAGCTCGGCGTAGTTCACGATCAGCCGTTCCTGCGCCGCCGTCCGCTCGGCCGGATCCTCCTCGTCGAGCAGGCGGGCCTGGGCGAAGGAACGGACCAGGTCGTGCAGCCGGTAGCGGTCGCCCCGGACATGGTCGATCAGGCCGGCGCGGGTCAGCACCTGGAGGTGGCGTGTGGCCTCCGCCTCGTCCGTGGCCAGCAGCGCGGCGGCAGCGGCGGCCCCCAGCGAGGCCCGCCCTGCCAGGGCCAGCCGGCGCAGCAGCCGCCGTACGGTCTCCGGCTGGTCGGTGTAGCGCAGCCACAGGGCGCGCTCCACCGGCTCGACCGGGCCGTACGCGTCGAGGTCGGTGGCCAGGGCGCGCGGGGAGCGCGGGCCCAGGCACGAGCCCGCGATGCGCAGCGCCAGCGGCAGCCCGCCGCACAGCTCCCGGACCCGGTCGGCGGACTCCGCGTCGTACGGCCCGGAACGATCCTGGGCCGCCGCGCCCAGCAGCTCCTCCGCACCCGCGGCGTCCAGCGGCGCCACCGCCAGCTGGTGCACCCGCGCGGGCAGGCCCTCCAGCTCCAGCGGGCCCCGTGCGGTGACCAGCACCAGGCTGTCGGACCGCTCCGGGACCAGGGCGCGGATCTGCTCCGGGTCCGAGGCGTCGTCGAGGACGACCGTGACCGGCAAGCCCGTCAGATGCTGGTGGTACAGCTCGCCCAGTCGTTTGACCTGCTGGTCGGGGGAGGAGCGCTCGCGGAACAGCAGCTGCTCGCGGGGCGCGCCGAGCCGGTTCAGCAGATGCAGCAGCGCCTCGCGGGTGGACAGCGGGGACTCGCCCGGCCCGTCGGCGCGCAGGTCGACGACGCAGGCGCCGCGGAAGTAGTCCTTCAGATCGTGCGTGGCGTGCACCGCGAGGGTCGTGCGGCCGCTTCCCGGGGTGCCGTGCAGGACGACCACGGTCGGCTGGGTCTCCGTGCTCGCCCGGGCCGACTGCACCCACTGCCGGATCTGCGCCAGCTCGGTGCGCCGCCCCGCGAACGGCTCCGCCGGGTCGGGGAGCTGCGCGAAGGACTGCTCCAGTACGTTGCGCCCGCGCGCCGCCGCGCTCTTGTCCGCGCCCCGCAGCCGCGGTGCCGTCCTCTTCGGCCCGGTCGAGGCCGCGAGCACCCGCTGCTGGTCCAGGAACGGCCGGATGCCCCGCACCTCCAGCGCCGTCAGCCACTGGAGCCGCAGCTGTTCGGGCCCGCCGGGCTGGCTCACCGCCCCGGCGCGTCGGCTCGCGGCCGGCACATGCGACCCGACGACCTTCACCACCGTCGCCGCGGCCCCCACGACACCCACCGTCACACCCGCCCCGAGAGCGGTCCCGGTCCCCGTGCCCAGCGCCATGTCGGCGGCCACGGCCGCGACCGCCGCCACCCCGGCCACCAGCAGGGGTGTCCCGGCGCCGTCCCGGGCGTAGCGCTGCCCGAAGGTCAGCTGTCCGGCCGCCGCCTCGTCCAGGGCGCGCGTGTAGGCCTCGTACTCCTCGGACGCGCTGCGCGCCATCGCGTCGAGGCCTCCGCGCGCCCGGGCGAGCAGCACGTTCCCGTCGCTGCGCCCGCCCGAGCGGCGTACCTCTTCCTCGACGGCCCGCGCCAGCAGCCGCTCGGCCTCCGCCCGATGACTGTCCCGCATGTCAGGTCCCCCTCCGGCGGCAACTCTTGCGACTCCTGCGGCAACTCCCGTGCCTACGAGTGTCCTTGGTGGGAGGCGTGAGCGCGAGGGGGCGACGATCAACGGACGCGGTCCGGTGACCCGCGAGCCGCTCACCCGCGCACCGGGACGCGTTCCGCGGCGGGGCGGCCGCCGTGCGGCAGGATGGACACCATGCCGAACCGACTGGCGCACGAGACGTCCCCCTACCTCCTTCAGCACGCCGACAACCCCGTCGACTGGTGGCCCTGGTCGTCCGAGGCCTTCGAGGAGGCCCGCAAGCGGAACGTGCCCGTCCTGCTCAGCGTCGGATACAGCAGCTGCCACTGGTGCCACGTCATGGCGCACGAGTCCTTCGAGGACGAGCAGACCGCCGAGTACCTCAACGCGCACTACGTGAGCGTGAAGGTCGACCGCGAGGAGCGCCCCGACGTCGACGCCGTCTACATGGAGGCCGTGCAGGCGGCGACCGGGCAGGGCGGCTGGCCCATGACCGTGTTCCTCACCCCGGACGCCGAGCCGTTCTACTTCGGCACGTACTTCCCGCCCGGCCCCCGCCAGGGCATGCCCTCGTTCCGGCAGGTGCTCCAGGGCGTGCACCAGGCGTGGGACGAGCGGCGGGACGAGGTGGCCGAGGTCGCCGGGAAGATCGTCCGGGACCTGGCCGGGCGGGAGATCTCCTACGGCGACGCGCAGACCCCCGGCGCCGAGGAGCTGGCGCAGGCGCTGCTCGCGCTGACGCGCGAGTACGACGCGCAGCGCGGCGGTTTCGGCGGGGCGCCCAAGTTCCCGCCGTCCATGGTGCTGGAGTTCCTGCTGCGCCACCACGCCCGCACCGGCGCCGAGGGGGCCTTGCAGATGGCGCGGGACACCTGTGAGCGGATGGCCCGGGGCGGGATGTACGACCAGCTCGGGGGCGGCTTCGCCCGCTACTCCGTCGACCGCGACTGGGTCGTGCCGCACTTCGAGAAGATGCTGTACGACAACGCCCTGCTGTGCCGGGTGTACGCCCACCTCTGGCGGGCCACCGGCTCGGACCTGGCGCGCCGTGTCGCCCTGGAGACCGCCGACTTCATGGTGCGGGAACTGCGCACGAACGAGGGCGGGTTCGCCTCCGCGCTGGACGCCGACAGCGACGACGGCACGGGCAGGCACGTCGAGGGCGCGTACTACGTGTGGACGCCCGGGCAGTTGCGGGAGGTCCTAGGCGAGCAGGACGCCGAGCTGGCGGCGCAGGTCTTCGGCGTGACCGAGGAGGGCACGTTCGAGGAGGGCGCGTCCGTGCTGCAACTGCCCGTGCGGGACGGTGTGTTCGACGCGGAGAAGGTCGCCTCGATCCGGGAGCGGCTGCTCGCGGCGCGGGCCGAGCGTCCCGCGCCGGGCCGGGACGACAAGGTCGTCGCCGCCTGGAACGGCCTCGCGATCGCCGCGCTCGCCGAGACCGGAGCCTACTTCGACCGGCCCGACCTGGTCGAGGCCGCCGTCGCCGCCGCCGACCTCCTGGTCCGGCTGCACCTCGACGAGCAGGCCCGCCTCACCCGCACCAGCAAGGACGGCCACGCCGGCGCCAACGCCGGTGTCCTGGAGGACTACGCGGATGTGGCGGAGGGCTTCCTCGCGCTCGCCTCCGTCACCGGGGAGGGTGTCTGGCTGGAGTTCGCCGGGTTCCTCCTCGATCACGTCCTGGTCCGCTTCACCGATCCCGAGTCGGGCTCGCTGTACGACACCGCGGCCGACGCCGAGCGGCTGATCCGCCGTCCCCAGGACCCGACCGACAACGCGGCCCCGTCAGGCTGGACGGCGGCCGCGAACGCCCTGCTGAGTTACGCCGCGCACACCGGCTCCGAACCTCACCGCACCGCCGCCGAGCGGGCGTTGGGCGTCGTGAAGGCGCTGGGGCCGCGGGTGCCCCGCTTCATCGGCTGGGGGCTGGCCGCGGCGGAGGCGGTGCTGGACGGTCCGCGCGAGGTCGCGGTCGTGGGTCCGGCGCTGGACGACGAGGGCACAAGGACCCTGCACCGCACGGCACTTCTGGGCACCGCGCCCGGTGCGGTGGTCGCCGTGGGCACCCCGGAGAGCGAGGAGTTCCCGCTGCTCGCGGACCGTCCGCTGGTCGGCGGTGAACCGGCCGCGTACGTCTGCCGTAACTTCACCTGCGACGCCCCGACGACCGAGCCTGACCGGCTGCGTACGGTCTTGAGTGGCTGAAGTCACGTATCAACGGAAACATGGTCTTTATCTGAACAGCCCCCAGGCTTCACGGTTCCCCCCTAATCTCTGCACAGTGACGTGGCGGACGAGGCCGCATCGGCCCACCGTCGCGAATGGGGGTTCTGGGATCTGGGGGGATCTGCTTGCTGACGTCTGTCTTCATCGCTGCCGTTTCACTTGCCTTGTTCTGGATGGCGGCGTTCACCCTGTGGTGGCAGATGCACGCCTGGCGTACGCCGGAAGTGCTCGCCTCCACGCGGTTCAGCAGTCCGGACGGGGACGAGCACGTCTCCTTCTCGCTGCTGCTGCCCGCGCGCCACGAACAGGCGGTGCTGGACCACACGATCCAGCGGCTGCTGGAGTCGAGCCACACCGACTTCGAGATCATCGTGATCGTCGGGCACGACGACCCGGAGACCACCGCGGTGGCCGAGACGGCCGCCGCGCGTGACCCACGGGTCCGGGTCGTCGTCGACACGCACGAGAAGAAGAACAAGCCGAAGGCCATGAACACGGCGTTGCCGCACTGCCGCGGCGACGTCGTCGGCGTCTTCGACGCGGAGGACCAGGTCCACCCCGAGCTCCTCGCCCACGTCGACCACGCCTTCCGCACCACCGGCGCGGACGTCGTCCAGGGCGGAGTGCAGCTGATCAACTTCCACTCCAGCTGGTACAGCCTGCGCAACTGCCTGGAGTACTTCTTCTGGTTCCGCTCGCGGCTCCACCTGCACGCGCAGAAAGGTTTCATTCCGCTCGGCGGCAACACCGTCTTCGTCCGCACGGACGTCCTGCGGGAAGCCGACGGCTGGGACCCGAACTGCCTCGCCGAGGACTGCGACCTGGGCGTGCGCCTGTCCAGCGTCGGCAAGAAGGTCGTCGTCGCCTACGACTCGGACATGGTCACCCGCGAGGAGACCCCCGGTTCGCTGATGTCCCTGCTGAAGCAGCGCACCCGCTGGAACCAGGGGTTCCTCCAGGTGTACCGGAAGAAGGACTGGAAGCAACTGCCCACCCTCGGGCAGCGGTTGCTCGCCCGCTACACCCTGATGACGCCGTTCATGCAGGCCTTCACCGGCCTGATCATCCCGCTCAACGTGGCGATCGCCCTGTTCCTGGACGTGCCCGTCGGCATCGCCTTCATCACCTTCCTGCCGGCCGTCACGGCCCTGGTCACCTTCGTCTTCGAGATCGTCGGACTGCACGACTTCGGCAAGCAGTACGGACTGCGCGTGCGCCTCGCGCACTACCTGAAGCTGATCGTGGGCGGCCCCTTCTACCAGGTCCTGCTGGCCGGTGCGGCCGTGCGGGCCGTGTGGCGCGAGCAGCGCGGCCGCAACGACTGGGAGCTGACGACCCATGTCGGCGCGCACCTCGACGAGACGGCCGCGAGCCGCCAGGACGTTCCCGTGACCCGAGAGGACGTTCCCGCGTGACCTCCACCCTTCCCGCGGTGACCGCCACGAAGGTCCCCGCGCAGCGCCGTCCCGCGCCCGGCACCGGCGCCCACCGACGCCCCGAGCCGCCGAGCCGGCTGCGCTCCTCCCGGCCCGACCTGCTCCTGTGCGGTGTCCTCCTGGTGGCGATCCTCGTCGTGCAGGGCTGGAACATCGCCGACTACCCGGCCCTCAGCGACGACGAGGGCACCTATCTCGCCCAGGCCTGGTCGGTCCAGCAGGGCAACGGCCTCGCCCACTACACCTACTGGTACGACCATCCGCCGCTCGGCTGGATCCAGATCGCCGTCCTGACCTGGATCCCCGCCCTGATCAGCCCCGAGTCGATGACGGTGGGCACCATGCGCGCCGCGATGCTCGTGATCAGCGGCATCAGCGCGGTCCTGATCTACGTGCTGGGCCGGCGGCTCGCGCTGCCCCGCTGGGCCGCCGCGCTCGGCATGGTGTTCTTCGGCCTCTCACCGCTGTCGGTGGTGCTCCAGCGGGAGATCTTCCTCGACAACCTCGCGGTGATGTGGACGCTGCTGGCCTTCACCCTGGCCGCCTCCCCGAGCCGTCACCTCTGGCACCACTTCGGCGCGGGCATCGCCGCCGCCACGGCCGTGCTCACCAAGGAGACGATGCTCGTCGTCCTGCCCGCCCTGTTCCTCACCATGTGGCGCCACAGCCACAAGGACACCCGCAAGTTCGCCCTCACCGGAGCCGTCACGGCCTGCGCCCTGATCGGCTTCTCCTATCCGCTGTTCGCCCTGCTCAAGGGCGAGTTGCTGCCCGGCGCCGGGCACGTGTCCCTCTGGGACGGCGTCAAGTACCAGATGACCCGACCCGGTTCGGGCTTCATCCTCGACCAGGGCTCCGGCTCCTGGGGCGTGCTCCAGTCGTGGCTGTACTACGACCGCATCCTGCCCCTCGGCGGCCTCGCGGGCGCCCTGCTGCTGCTGTTGACCTGGCGCTGGTCGGTCACCGCCCGCGCCCTGGCCGGACCGGCCCTGGCCGTGGCGATCCTCGCGGCCCTGGCCCTGCGCCCCAACGGCTACCTGCCCGCAATGTACGTCATCCAGGCCCTGCCGTTCCTCGCGCTGGTCCTCGCCGGAGGCACCGCCTCGGTCGCCCACGCCGTGCTGAGCCGCTGGCGCTCCGAGGCGGAGAAGCGGTACGTCAGCGTGGGCCGGTACACACTCGCCGCCGTCCTCGCCCTGGCCGCCGGAGCCTACGTCGTCCCGCACTGGTACGACGGTGCCCGCACGGCCGTCACCACCGACGCCAACGCCCCCTACAAGGCCGCCTCCCAGTGGCTGGCCACGGAGGTCGAGCACCCGGAGCGCACCCGGGTGCTGGTCGACGACGCGCTCTGGCTGGACCTGGTGCACCAGGGCTACCGGCCCGGCCTCGGCGTCATCTGGTTCTACAAGGCCGACCTCGACCCGGCGGTGACCAAGACGATGCCGCGCGGCTGGAAGGACCTCGACTACGTCGTCGCCTCGCCAACCGTGCGCCGGGACGCGGCCGACCTGCCCAACGTCAAGGCCGCCATGGAGCACTCGGACCCCGTCGCCACCTTCGGCACCGGCGCGGACCGCATCGAGATCCGCCAGATCAAGACGCCCGCCGGAGGCACGCGATGAGCCAGGAGTCCACCGTCCCCGGCGAGGTCGTCGAGACCGAGACCACCGAGGTCCCCGAGCCGGGCGCCGTCACCATCGTCGTACCGACGTTCAACGAGTCGGCGAACGTACGGCAGTTGCTGCACCAGATCACCGAGGCCGTCCCCGCTCGGCTGCCCTGCGAGGTCCTCTTCGTGGACGACTCCACGGACGACACGCCCGAGGTCATCGAGAAGGCCGCGCAGGACTGCCCCTTCCCGGTGACCGTGCTGCACCGCGAGGAGCCGGTGGGCGGGCTCGGCGGCGCGGTCGTCGAGGGGCTCAAGGCCGCCACGTCCGACTGGATCGTCGTCATGGACGGCGACTGCCAGCACCCGCCGTCCCTCGTGCCCGACCTGGTCGCCACCGGCGAGCGGGCGAACGCCGGGCTGGTCGTCGCCTCCCGGTACATCAAGGGCGGCAGCCGGGCCGGACTCGCGGGCAGCTACCGCGTGTTCGTCTCGCGCGGGGCGACCTGGCTGACCAAGGCGCTGTTCCCGCGCAGGCTGCACGGCATCAGCGACCCGATGAGCGGCTTCTTCGCGATCCGCCGCAGCGCGGTCACCGCCGAGGTCCTCCAGCCGCTCGGCTACAAGATCCTCCTCGAACTCGCCGTCCGCAGCCGTCCGCGCCGGGTCACCGAGGTGCCGTTCGTCTTCCAGGACCGGTTCGCCGGGGAGTCCAAGTCGACCGCACAGGAGGGCCTGCGCTTCCTGCGCCACCTGGCCGGGCTGCGCACCGCCTCCCCGGTCGCGCGCATGGTCGGGTTCGGCCTGATCGGGCTGACCGGCTTCCTGCCGAACCTGGTCGGCCTGTGGGCGCTGACCGCCTCCGGCATGCACTACGTACCGGCGGAGATCCTCGCCAACCAGCTCGGTGTCGCCTGGAACTTCGTGCTCATCGAGCACCTGCTGTTCCGCGAGCGGCGCCGGCACCGGCGCTGGTGGGACCGGGCCGGGCGGTTCGCGCTGCTCGCCAACGCCGATCTGGTGCTGCGCATCCCGCTGATCGCGCTGTTCGTGCACCAGCTCCACCTGGGCGTGCTGTCCGCCACCGCGCTCGCGCTGGTGACGACGTTCGTCCTGCGCTTCGCCGGGACCGAAGCGCTGGTCTACCTGCCGCGCCGGGGCCGGGAGAAGCCCTCGCGCGACGGCCGTACAGCAAGGAGAGCCGTGTGAGACCTCGTCGCAGAACGACCGCACTCCTGTCCGTGGCAGCCCTCACCTCGGGGCTGCTGCTGACCGCACCGCAGCCCGCGTCCGCCGCCAACCTCATCAAGAACCCCGGCTTCGAGACCGCCGGGGCCGACGACATGCCCTACTGCTGGGAGAAGTCCGGCTGGGGCGACAACGACTTCACCTTCACCACCACGGCCGACGCGCACACCGGCGCCAAGGCCATGAAGGTCGAGCTGACCCGCCGCGTCGAGGGCGACCGCAAGGCGCTGATCACCGAGTCCGCCGCGTGCGCGCCGGTGGTGACACCGGGCAAGCAGTACGACCTCGGCCTCTGGTACAAGACGACGACCCCGGACGCGGCGATCACCCTGTTCCGGCACGACAGCACGGCCGGGTGGCAGTACTGGACCGACCTCAAGACGCTGGACCTGGCGGGGGACTGGACCGAGGCCACCGTCCGCACGCCCGAGGTCCCGGCCGGCACCGACCGCATCTCCTGGGGCGTCTCGGTCTACGGCACCGGCTCCGCCACCACCGACGACTACACGATGGACCAGGTGCCCGACCCGGTCCTGCCGCCCGAGTGCACCGGCACGGCGGAGCAGTGCGCGAACGGCAAGTGGGACGTGCTGCCCACGCGGAACCCGGTCCGCTCCATGCACTCGGTCGTCCTGCACAACGGCAAGGTGCTGCTGATCGCCGGCTCCGGCAACGACGAGTCGATGTTCGAGGCCGGCACCTTCACCTCGGCGGTCTACGACCCGGCGAACGGCTCGTACAAGGTCATCCCGACGCCGAAGGACATGTTCTGCGCGGGCCATGTGCAGCTCCAGGACGGCCGCGTCCTGGTGATGAGCGGCAACAAGGGCTACCCGTCGGCGGACGGCACCGTCGGCTACCAGGGCTACAAGGACTCGTACGTCTTCGACCCGGAGACCGAGACCTACGCCAAGACCAACGACATGAACGACGGCCACTGGTACCCGTCGGCGACGATCCTCGGCAACGGTGACGTCATCTCCTTCGGCGGACTGCGCGAGGACTCCACCGGCTCGGTCACCGCCGAGCTGTTCTCCGAGGCCGAGCAGCAGTGGCAGCCGCTGTGGAAGGTCAACCAGACCTGGTCGTACTGGGGCCTGTACCCGTCGATGATCCTGATGCAGGACGGCCGCCTGTTCTACTCGGGCAGCCATGTCTTCGGCAACAACATCCCCGGCACGGGTTCGGCGATCTACGACTACGACGCGAACACCACCACCCAGGTGCCGGGCCTCCAGAACAAGGACGAGCGCGACCAGTCGGCGAGCGTGCTGCTGCCTCCGGCGCAGGACCAGAAGGTCCTCACCCTCGGCGGCGGCAACATCGACTCCAACCCGGAGGCCAACCGCCTGACCGACATCATCGACCTCAAGCAGCCCAACCCGTCGTACGTCGCCGGGCCGCCGATCCCGCAGGGCACGGTCGACCTCGGCAACGGGCCGGTCCCGCAGACCGGGAACCAGGGCAAGATGTACGTCTCCGCCGTGCTCCTGCCCGACGGCAAGGTGCTGGAGACGGGCGGCGCGCTGCACAACCGGGCCAACCCCGTCTACGAGACGTCGATCTTCGACCCCGCGTCGGAGACCTTCGACCCCGTCGCCGTCGACCCCGAGGCGCGTGGCTACCACTCGTCGGCGTTCCTGCTCCCCGACGGCCGGGTGATGACGACCGGCGACAACCCGGGCAACGGCTCCTGGAACCACGACGTGTCGGTCTACAGCCCGCCGTACCTGTTCAAGGGCGAGCGCCCGGCCATCACCTCGGTCATCGACACCGAGTGGAACTACGGCGACACCCAGCGCATCACGGTGGACCGGCCCATCGCCAAGGCCCAGCTGATCCGCCCGGCCGCCGTCACCCACTCCTCGGACCCGAACCAGCGCTTCGTGGACCTGCCGCTGTCGGTCGACGGCGACAACGTCGACCTGAACGTCACGAGCAACCCCAACCTGGCCCCGCCGGGCTGGTACATGCTCTTCGCGGTCGACGCGAACGGCGTGCCCTCGGTGGCGAAGTGGGTGCACCTCCAGGGCCCGCAGGCCCTGAAGGCGACGGACGCCTCGGCCCACGTCCACGACTTCGCGGACGAGCCCACGGGCAAGGTGGTCAAGCCCGGCAAGAAGCGCACGTCCCAGAAGGTCAGCCCGACCGTCTCCGGCTGCGACCGCCACTACGGCTCGATCAACGTCTGCGTACCGACGGACTTCCCGGCCGAGGTGAAGAACACGACGGCGGCCCGCTGCGAGTGGCTCAAGTCCAACGACTACGGCCGCCTGAAGATCAACGGCAAGGACGACCCCCTGGCCCTGGACAGAAACAACAACGGAATCGCCTGCGACAAACGGGACCTGACCAGACGCTGACGCCCCTCTCAGGGTCGCGGGGAACTGCGCGACAAGCCACAACGGCGCTGCAGTTCCCCACAGCGCTCACCCCCGCCAGGGGCACGCCCTAAAGGGGCGCGGGGAACTGCGCGACAAGCCACGACGGCGCCGCGGTTCCCCACGGCGCTCACCCCGTCAGGGGCGCGGGGAACTGCGCGACAAGCCACACACAGCCCGCACCCGCCCCCACACCGCTCACCTCAACGGCGCTCGTCCCTCAACACCGCTCACCCTTCAACACCGCTCACCCCTCCACCCCGCTCCGGTTGAAAGCGACCGCCTCCTCCACGATCGCCTCCAGCTGCTCATGATGCGCCCCCCGCCAATACGCCCGCCCACACACCGTGCACTGCGCAAAGACGTCATACGTGACCTGCGTCCCCCGCTTCAGCTGATCGGCGACCTCGTCC
This sequence comes from Streptomyces sp. NPDC007929, assembly GCF_042959065.1. NCBI lineage: Bacteria > Bacillati > Actinomycetota > Actinomycetes > Kitasatosporales > Streptomycetaceae > Streptomyces > Streptomyces sp. NPDC007929. The sequence continues at coordinate 598,409 of NZ_JBIBKD010000003.1, forward strand.
TTCGTCGCCGCACGCAGCACCCCGTTACAGGCCGTACACCGCGTCCAGGGCAGCAACTCCGGCCGAAACCGCTCCAGCACATCCCGCACCTGCTCCTCCGGCCGCGTGCTGTACACGAACGCCCCCGCCCACAGCTCCCGACGCCGCAGCAACCCCCGGTCGCGGCTCAGCATCACCCGCCGCTCGGCGGCCGAACGCGCCGCGAGGGCCGGATCACCGATGTCGGTGGACTCGTACGCCGTGTCCACACCCAGCAGCCGCAGCCGACGGGCCAGCGTGCCAAGGTGGACGTCGAGGAGGAAACGCAAGGGCGCGCCCAAAACCCGCTGCGGGCGCGCGACGGTCCGCACGGCCACCGACTCACCGGCCACCGGGACGTGCGAGAACGGCACCTCGCGCCCGTCCACGAGCAGCGCGCCGACCTCGGTCAGCGGCACGCCCAGCGACTCGACGACATGGCCGAGGCTGGAGACACCGTCGGTGGCGGCCCGCACCGTGCCCTCCGCTCGGGCCCGGGGCACGAACACATGCAGCTCGGGGGCGAACTCGACGTGGATCTCGGGACCGTTCACCCGGTCAGGATGCCACGACGCGGGCCGCCGGCCTCAAGGTTTCACGGCCGGAAGGCCGTGCTCCAGCACATCCAGGGCACGGTCGACGAGGTCCCGGATGTCGTCGCGGTGCCCGGTCTCGGCCCAGTAGTGGCAGGTCTCCATCAGTCCGCCCATCACAGACATGGCCAGGATGCGCAGCTCCAGGCTGTCGGGGTCGAGCCCGGAGCGCTCCGCCAGCGTGTCCCGGAGCAGCCGCCCGGTGACCGCGGCGTCCTCCCGCATACGGGCCCGGACCGCGGGCACCTCGACCCCGAGCCGCGTGCGCAGCCGGGTGACGGCGGGCTCCTCGGCGAGGGCCAGGCCGAGGACCGTGCGCATCACGTGCCGCACCGTGTCGGCCCACGACTCGGCGACCGGCCGGGCGCGTAGTTCCGCCGTGATCACCGGCTCCCACTCGTCGGAGACGACGATGTCCTCCTTGGCCGGGAAGTACCGCAGGACGGTCGACGGCGAGACCTCGGCGCGGTCGGCGATCTGCTCGATCGTCGTGGCGTCGTACCCCTGCTCCTCGATCAGCGCGTAGGTCGCGGCGCGGATCGCCCGGCGGGTCTTGATCTTCTTGCGCTCCCGCAGCCCCGGAGCGGGCTGGTCGGCGGGGGTGGTGCGAGGGGCCGTCATGAAGGTCATTGTCGGCCATCGGAGTGACCCGGGCGCGCGAAGGGCCACGGCTGGAAGCCGTGGCCCGAGAGACCCGCGGGAAGGGGGACGGCGCTATCCGTGCTGGTAGGCCACCAGCGAGATCCCGACGTAGTGCGTGATGAACGCCGCCAGGGTGAAGGAGTGGAACACCTCGTGGAAGCCGAACCAGCGCGGTGACGGGTTGGGCCGCTTTATCCCGTAGATCACGCCCCCGGCGCTGTAGAGCAGACCGCCGACGATGACCAGGACGAGGACGGCGATGCCGCCGGTCCGCATGAAGTCGGGCAGGTAGAAGACTGCCGCCCAGCCCATCGCGATGTAGCAGGGCGTGTAGAGCCAGCGCGGGGCGCCGACCCAGAAGACGCGGAAGATGATCCCGGCCACGGCGGCGGCCCAGATGCCCCACAGCAGCCACTGCCCCTTGGCACCCGGCAGGAGCAGCATGGTCAGCGGCGTGTAGGTGCCTGCGATGATCAGGAAGATGTTGGCGTGGTCCAGCCGCCGCAGGACGCCGTCCATGCGGGGGCTCCAGTTGCCCCGGTGGTACAGCGCGCTCACACCGAACAGCAGGCATGCCGTCAGGGCGAAGATCCCGCAGGCGATGCGTCCTCTGGTGGAGTCGGCGAGAGCGGTCAGCACCAGGCCCGCGATCAGGGCGGCCGGGAACATGCCGAGGTGCAGCCAGCCGCGCAGCTTCGGCTTCACGGGGTGCGGCAGCGAGAGCGCCTTCGGACCGTGGCCGTCGGCCGCCGAGTCCGTGGGCGCGTCGGGGACGAACGCAGTCATGGCCAAATGGTAGCTACGGAACCGTAAGTCACGTATCAGCGCCGTCGATTGGCCGGTGAAGAGTGGCCATCCTCTCACCGGGGCCCCGCGGCGGTCACGCAAACGTACTCCCAGGTGAACGCAACGTGCACGTAAAGAGGCCGTTGGAAACCGTGGCGAGCCTCACGTTGCTCACCTGTGCGCTCCTCTGGACAGATGGGCGCGCACGTCGGATGATCAAATGAGTGCGGTCGGCACCGGATGAGCGCCAAGATCCACCCTGAAGCATCCGGGTCGCAGCCCCCACGGGGCCTCCACATCACAAAAAACCCTCATTTAGGAGCAATCGTGGCGCGCGACATCGCGGCTCCCACCGTCCCCACCACCCATCAGGGACTGATCTCGTGGGTCAACGAGATCGCCGAACTGACGCAGCCGGACAACGTGGTCTGGTGTGACGGATCCGAGGCCGAGTACGAGCGCCTGTGCGGGGAGCTCGTCGAGAAGGGCACCTTCCGGAAACTCGACCCGATCAAGCGCCCCCACTCTTACTACGCGGCCTCCGACCCCACCGACGTCGCCCGCGTGGAGGACCGGACGTTCATCTGCTCCGAGAAGGAGGAGGACGCGGGCCCGACCAACCACTGGAAGGCCCCCGCCGAGATGCGGGAGATCTTCCAGGGCGCCGGCGGCCAGGGCGGCCTGTTCCGCGGCTCGATGCGCGGCCGGACCATGTACGTCGTGCCCTTCTGCATGGGCCCGCTCGGCTCGCCGCTGTCCGCGCTCGGTGTGGAGATCACCGACTCGGCCTACGTCGCCGTCTCGATGCGCACCATGACGCGCATGGGCCAGGCCGTCCTCGACGAGCTCGGCTCCGACGGCTTCTTCGTCAAGGCCGTGCACACCCTGGGCGCCCCGCTGGAGCCCGGCCAGGAGGACGTGCCGTGGCCGTGCAACCAGACCAAGTACATCTCGCACTTCCCCGAGGACCGCGAGATCTGGTCCTACGGCTCGGGCTACGGCGGCAACGCCCTGCTCGGCAAGAAGTGCTACGCCCTGCGCATCGCCTCCGTCATGGCCCGTGACGAGGGCTGGCTCGCCGAGCACATGCTCGTCCTGAAGCTGACCCCGCCGCGCGGCGAGGCCAAGTACGTCGCCGCGGCCTTCCCGAGCGCCTGCGGCAAGACCAACCTCGCCATGCTGGAGCCGACCGTCCCCGGCTGGACGGTCGAGACCATCGGCGACGACATCGCCTGGATGCGCTTCGGCGAGGACGGCCGCCTGTACGCCATCAACCCCGAGGCCGGCTTCTTCGGTGTCGCCCCCGGCACCGGCGAGCACACCAACGCCAACGCGATGAAGACGCTGTGGGGCAACTCCGTCTTCACCAACGTCGCCCTCACCGACGACAACGACATCTGGTGGGAGGGCATGACGGAGGAGACCCCGGCCCACCTGACGGACTGGAAGGGCAACGACTGGACGCCCGAGTCGGGTGTCCCCGCGGCGCACCCCAACGCCCGCTTCACCGTCCCGGCCTCGCAGTGCCCGATCATCGCGCCGGAGTGGGAGGACCCCAAGGGCGTGCCGATCTCGGCGATCCTCTTCGGTGGCCGCCGCGCCACCGCCGTGCCGCTGGTGACGGAGTCCTTCGACTGGAACCACGGCGTGTTCCTCGGTGCCAACGTGGCCTCCGAGAAGACCGCCGCCGCCGAGGGCAAGGTCGGCGAGCTGCGCCGCGACCCGTTCGCGATGCTGCCGTTCTGCGGCTACAACATGGGCGACTACATGGCCCACTGGGTCGACGTGGCCAAGGACAAGGACCAGTCCAAGCTGCCGAAGATCTACTACGTCAACTGGTTCCGCAAGAACGACGAGGGCAAGTTCGTCTGGCCCGGCTTCGGCGAGAACAGCCGCGTCCTGAAGTGGATCGTGGAGCGCCTGGACGGCACCGCCGAGGGCGTCGAGACCCCCATCGGCGTCCTGCCGACCAAGGAGGCCCTCGACACCGAAGGCCTGGAACTGGCCGACTCCGACCTGGAGTTCCTGCTCACGGTCGACAAGGAGGTCTGGCGCGAGGAGGCCGCGCTGGTCCCCGAGCACCTCAACACCTTCGGTGACCACACGCCGAAGGAGCTGTGGGACCAGTACCGCGCGCTGGTGCAGCGCCTGGGCTGAGCCCCACCCCTGAAACTCCGCGGCCGGCTCGAACCGAGAGTGCCCTGACCAGCAATATCGTCACGGCCGGCCGCGGATCAGACTGGCGGGACCCGCACAACGGCGTGTGGGGTTCAGGGCCCGTCGCCGCCTTCCGTCCGCCCCGACGGAACCCGGTGGCGACAGGCCCCCTCCCGCCCGCTTCGGCGCGGCCCCCAGGCGGGCTCACGAACGTGCCGATGAATGACCGAGCGCCCCGGCCGACGGCTCACGCCGACCGGGGCGCTCGGGCATGTCCGGGGTGTCCGGGGCGTCCGTGCGGGTTTCGTCTCCGGCGTCGCCGAACACCTCACACCACACCGTCTTACGACCGGCCTCCCGCTCCACGCCCCACCGCACGGCCAGCGCCTCCAGCAGCGCCAGCCCGCGGCCCGACTCGGCCTCGGCGCCGACGCCCGCGACCAGGACGGGCAGGCCCCGTGGATCGGGATCGCTGACCCCCAGCCGGATCCGCCCGCCCTCCGCCCGCCACACCCGCACCGTGACGGGAACACCTTCCCCGACATGCCGGACCACGTTCGTCACGAGCTCGCTCGCGCACAGCTGCACATCGATCCCGTACGAGCGCAGCGCCCGCCGCACGCCGGACACCTCGGCGGGACTCGCGAGCAACTCCAGTGTCAGGTCCTGTGCGGTGAGGTGAGGGAAGGGACTGGGCATGGGGTTCATACCTTCCAGTGCGCTGTGTGACGAACTCCTCACACTCTGACGCCGACCGCCGTAGCGTGACAGCCCTTCGGCCTCCCGCTCCTGAACTGCGGCTGCGCGCTGAGGGGGCTGGTAGCGGGCGGTAACGGCACACCAAGGACGGTGAACGATGGGTCAGCGCAAGGACATCGACGGTTCGACGGGCGTCCCGACGTTTTACGGCAGCGAGTTGCGGTGGAAGCGGGAGGAGGCGGGCCTCACCCTCCAGCAGCTCGTCGAAGGCAGCTTCTACGGCCCGAGCCACCTCAGCGAGATCGAGCGGGGGACGCGCCGGATGCCGGCGGAACTCGCCGAGCACGTGGACAGGGTGCTGGGCACGGACGGCTTCTTCAGGCGGCGCTGCGAGGACGTACGCCGCGCGAAACGGCGGGGGCACGCGAGCTACTTCGAGCGGGTCCTGGAGGCGGAGCAGCACGCGGAAACGATCGAGGAGTGGTGCCCGACGCTGGTGCCGGGGTTGTTGCAGACGGAGGCGTATGCGAGGGCGGTGGTGCGGGCAACGCACCCACTTGCTCCGAACGAGGAGGTCGAGGAGAAGGTCACCGCCCGGCTGGCCCGAGCCCGTCTCTTCGAGGAGAACCACAAGACGCCGGTGTACTGGGCCATCCTGTCCGAGACTCTGCTCCGTCAGCCGATTGTTCCGCCCGGCCAGGCAACCGAACAATGGCAGCACATCGCCGGGTTGGCCCGGCGGCACCGGATTGTTCCCCAGATCCTTCCGTGGAACTGCGGAGCACACCCTTTCATGCTGGGCACAGCCAAGATCATGACGTTCCCCGATGCGCCACCGCTGGTGTACACGGAGGCTCTGCACAGTGGGGACACCATCGAGGATCCGGGCCTCGTTAAGGATTACCGAGGGTCGTACGATCTGCTCAGGGCCGCCGCGCTACCTCGGGAGGCGTCCCTCGCCCTGATTGAGCAAGCGGCTGAGGATGGCGGAAATGGCAAGCAACGGGATTGACTTGAGCACAGCCGTCTGGCGTAAGAGCACCTACAGCAACGGAAGTGGCGGCGACTGCGTCGAGGTAGCCGAAGGCGCCTGGCGCAAGAGCACCTACAGCAACGGCGACGGCGGCGACTGCGTCGAAGTCTGCGACGCCCACACCGCCGTCGTCCCGGTCCGTGACTCCAAGGTCCCCCATGGCCCGGTCCTCACCATCACGGCCCCGGCCTGGACGTCCTTCGTCACATCCCTCAGGTCGGCCCCCGACGCTTGACCGCCACATGGCACAGCGGCGCTCGACTGGGATTCCCCGGCCGAGCGCCAGCTGCCTCTACGGCTTCACCGGGTCGCCGTTCCCGATGGCCAGCCACCACACTCCGTCGTCGCGGGTGAGGTCGAGAGTCTTGGATGAGAGCGACGACCACGGCGCTGAGCCACCGCGCCTTCGCAGTCCGGGGCATCAGTACCACTCCGGAATGACTCGGTGGATGTTCGCCCACGTTCCCCTCTGACAAGAGACGCCTCCCTCGTGCGCACTGCGTAACGGATTCCGAGCCTGCTCGTTCTTACCGGTGTACTTCTAAGAGGTACGTCTCTAAAGACTGGAGCGTCATGGCCCGCCCCGTAGCGCGCAATCTGCCGAGACCCCCGGACATGTTCGACAGAGAGTGGGAGTGGAGCGAGCTGACCGCCTTCGCAACCGCCGAGGGCGCGGGTCCTCGGCTCGGCGTGGTGTCCGGCCGCCGTCGGCAAGGCAAGAGTTTCCTTCTTCAGGCGCTGGCGGACGCCACCGACGGCTTCTACTACGCGGCGGTCGAGGCATCGGCCACCGAGTCCCTGCACCTCTTGGGTGACGCCGTCGCACGCTTCACCGGTGCCGCCGTCCCGCCTGCGCCGGCCAACTGGGAACAGGCGCTGGAGCTGCTCTTCGGGCTGGCGAGGGACAGACCGCTGCCCGTGGTGATCGATGAGTTCCCCTACCTGGTACGGAATGCCCCAGCCCTCCCTTCCCAGTTGCAGGCCGCCATCGGGGTGCGCTCCGAACGCAACCGCAAGGAGCGGCCCCGGATCCTGCTCTGCGGCAGCGCGATGTCCTTCATGGGCGGGCTCCTCTCCGGGGCTTCCCCGCTCTACGGCCGGGCGGGCCTCGATCTCGTGGTCCACTCCCTCGGCTTCCGCGAGGCCGCCGAGTTCTGGGGCATCCGGGACCCGCGGCTGGCAGTGCTCGTCCACGCGATCGTCGGCGGTACCCCGGCGTACCGACGGGAGTTCATCGACGACGACGTGCCGGACGGGCCCGACGACTTCGACGCCTGGGTCTGCCGGACCGTACTCAACCCGGCCCGTCCCCTCCACGGCGAGGCGCCTTACCTGCTGGCCGTCGAACCGGACCTGCGCAACCGGTCGCTGTACCACTCGGTCCTGGCCGCAGTGGCGGGCGGCAACCGCACCAGCGGTGGCATCGCGAGCGCGGTGGGCCGCAAGGCCACAGACATCTCGCTGCCGCTGTCCGTCCTGAAGAGCTGCGGCCTGCTCACCGCCGAGCCCGACGCCTTCCGCGCCAACCGGACGACCTATCACGTCGCCGAGCCGCTGATCACCTTTCACCATGCCGTCGTCCGCCCCGAGACGGCTCTGCTGAGTCGCCGCCGAGGTGCGGCCAGGATGTGGGAACACAGCAGATCCACGTTCCTCAGCAAGGTCGTCGGTCCGCACTTCGAGCGCTTGTGCCGTGAGTGGGTCGAGTGGCACGCGGATCCCGCGACGTTCGGGGGCATGCCGATCCAGGTCGCTTCCGGGACCGTGGCCGACCCGGTGAACCGGACCTCACTCGAGGCCGACGTCGTGGTGCACGGAGCCATCGGCCAGGACCAGGGCATCCTGCTCTCCGTGGGAGAGGCGAAGTGGCACAAGGTCATGCATCTTGGGCATCTGCAACGCCTGCGTCGCATCCTGCAGTTGCTGGAGGCGAAGGGCGTCGACATCCGTCATGCCAGACCCGCCTGCTACAGCGGTGCCGGTTTTGACCCGGAATTGCGGGAGGCCGAGAGCCGGGGCGAGGTGGTCCTCGTCGACCTGCAACGGCTGTACCACGGTTCCTGACATCCCGGCATGCCGTGCGGCCTCGGGAAGGTCGTCCGCGGGGGCTTGTGGCACCCGGCCCGCGCGTCGCTGCGGGTGCGCGCGGACCGGGGCCGTGGGAGGGAGCCCCGGCAGGGCTCAGGGGTCCTTTCACTATGAGCGTCCGATCAGGTCGCGTGGTCTGGTGCCGTGCATCGCAAGGCGCCGGAGAGCCCTCGTAGCGGAGCTACTAGGGCTTTTCGGCAACGCGGCGAGGTGCGGTGCCAGGCCGCGCGACCCGGACGGGCATAGTGAAAGGACCCCTCAGTGGGACGCGAGTTCGCGCGGGTCCAGTGCCGCCGTGTGCGCGTCCATCCGCTCGGCGGCCAGGATCGCCGCCGCCGTGTCGGCGCGGGAGGCGGCGACCACCAGCGCCCGGCCCGCCAGGGCGTGCGCCCGTCGGTGCAGGGCCGCCGTACCGCGCTCGCGCCGACCGCTCGTGGCCGCGCGCACCGGAGCGCGCCCGCCGCGCAGCCGGCCCACCTGCTCCGCGAGCCGCTCCGCGGCCGCGTCCAGGTCGGCCGAGGCCTGCGCCGCGCGCAGCTCGTCCGTGACGGCGAGCAGCGCGGCGAGGTGGCCGGCGAGCTGGATGTCCAGCTCCTCCTCGCGGGAACGGTGCGGGAAGTCCGGGTTGGGGCCGTCCACCGTGCTGTGGACCGACTTGGCGCGGATCGGTTCGTACATGGGAAGGCCTCCTGAATTCTTACAGGAAACCATCCTAGCTTAGATTTCGTCTAAAGTTGATTTGTTCACAAAACAGGACTGCCTGCACACGAAGCGTGAACAGGCAGTCGGCGGTGCGGGGCCGGGCGGGATCAGGGCTGGCTGTAGCCGTCCAGGAAGTGCGCGATGCGTCCCATCGCGTCGGTCAGATCGCCGACCGTCGGCAGGGTCACCACCCGGAAGTGGTCCGGCTCCGGCCAGTTGAAGCCCGTGCCCTGGACGACCATGATCTTCTCGCGCCGGAGCAGGTCCAGGACCATCCGGCGGTCGTCCTTGATCTTGAAGACCTTGGGGTCCAGGCGCGGGAAGAGGTACAGCGCGCCCTTGGGCTTCACGCAGGACACCCCGGGGATCTGGGTCAGCAGCTCGTACGCCGTGTCCCGCTGCTCGCGCAGCCGCCCGCCCGGCAGCACCAGGTCGTTGATCGTCTGCCGTCCGCTGAGCGCGGCGACGACCCCGTGCTGCCCTGGCATGTTCGCGCACAGGCGCATGTTCGCCAGGATCGTCAGGCCCTCGATGTAGGAGTCGGCGTGGGCGCGCGGCCCGGAGATCGACATCCAGCCGACCCGGTATCCGGCCACCCGGTAGGCCTTCGACATGCCGTTGAAGGTGAGGGTGAGCAGGTCCGGGGCGACGGAGGCGGTCGGGGTGTGCGTGGCCTCGTCGTAGAGGATCTTGTCGTAGATCTCGTCGGAGCAGACGAGCAGGTTGTGGCGGCGGGCGATGTCGGTCAGGCCCTTGATCATCGCCTCGTCGTAGACGGCCCCGGTCGGGTTGTTGGGGTTGATGATCACGAGCGCCTTGGTGCGGTCGGTGACCTTGCGCTCGATGTCGGCGAGGTCCGGCATCCAGTCGGCCTGCTCGTCGCAGCGGTAGTGGACCGCCGTGCCGCCGGAGAGGGAGACGGCCGCCGTCCACAGTGGGTAGTCGGGGGCCGGTACGAGGACCTCGTCGCCGTCGTCCAGCAGGCCCTGCATCGCCATGACGATCAGCTCGGAGACGCCGTTGCCGATGAAGACGTGCTCGACGTCCGTCTCGATGCCGAGGGTCTGGTTGTGCATCACGACGGCCCGGCGCGCGGCCAGCAGGCCCTTGGCGTCGCCGTAGCCGTGGGCCGACGACACGTTGCGGAGGACGTCCTCCAGGATCTCCGGCGGGCACTCGAAGCCGAACGCCGCCGGGTTGCCCGTGTTCAGCTTGAGGATGCGGTGCCCTGCCGCTTCCAGGCGCATCGCCTCCTCGAGAACCGGGCCCCGGATCTCGTAACAGACGTTGGCGAGCTTGGTCGACTGGATCACCTGCATGTCTGGGAGCTTACGGCCCGGTAATGGGTCCCGGGTCGTGTTTTCCGCCACGTGAGACGCGGGGATTTGGGGCGATATCGCCGCGCACTGTCCCACCAGCACCTTCGGTCCCTAGAATGCGCCGCCATGTTCAAGCCATCTGAGTACGCCGACGGAGTGACCGGTCCCGAGCCGCAGGACACACCGAACGTGTACCTGCCGCAGGCCGCCGCGCCTCCCGCGTACGACGCGTACGCGGATCCGGCGGCGGCGCACGGTTGGCAGGACGTGTACGACCCGACCGGCGCGGGCGGCCCCTCACGCCCGGCGGACACGGACGGCGGCACCGGTGACACCCGTGAGCTGCCCCCGGTGCCGGTGCCGGTGCCGGTGCCGGTGCCGGTGCCAGTGCCAGTGCCGGGGCCGGGCCCAGGGGCAGGGGTAGGGCCGGGGCCCGTCCGGGGTCGGACCGGTGCGGGGCGCCGGGCCCGCCGCAAGCCCGCTCCCCGGCTCGCGCGCCGCGTGGCGGTCGCCGCCGGTGCGGTGGGCGCGGTGTCGGCCGTCGCTCTGATCGCCGGGTTCTCCCTCTCGGGCTCGCCCTCCGGCGGACCGCGCGGCGGCGAGGGCGGCCGCACGGGTCCGACGGCGGGGGAGTCGCCGACGGCCGGGCACACCCCGTCGGGTCCGGCCGAGGCCTCCGGCGCCCCACTCGTCGCCGAACCGTCCGGCGAGGCCTCCGGGCCCCCGTCCTCCGGAACGAGCCGCACCCCCTCGGCGTCCGTTACGGACAGCGCGCCGCCCCCCGCCTCCGGCCCCGTGAGCAGCGCCCCGGTGGATTCCGGTCCCGGTGCGGCCACTTCGGCGCCCGGTCGGTCGGGGCAGAACCCGGGACGTGGTCACGGTGTGACCAAGGGCCCCAAGTGACCGGCGCGTAAGGGAGTCGGGCCCCTCGGCGTCCGGTACGGACAGCGCGTCGCCCCCGGTCTCCGGCCCCGTGAGCAGCGCCCCGGCGGATCCCGGTCCCGGCGTCCCCACTTCGGCGCCCGGTCGGTCGGGGCAGAACCCCGGACGTGGTCACGGTGTGACCAAGGGCCCCAAGTGACCGGCTCGTAGCGGTGGTTGAGTAGGGTCGGGCCGGACGCCGGGATTCCGGTTGTGGAACAGGTTCTTGTGCGGTCCCCTCGCGACGATCACAATGCACATGACAACAGTGCGGGCGGCCGGAAGATTTCCGGTCGCCTCCGTCGCAAGAGGGGACCCCCCATGAGAAAACCTCTCGCCGCCGCGTTCTGCGCCCTGGCGATAGCCGGGGCCGGCGCGGCCCCCGCGACCGCCGCCGATGCCGCCCCCACGGGCGTCGGCAAGGCCGCGGACACGGGCACGGCCACATCCGCCGTCGCGAATGTGGTCTCGTCCGTGGAGCAGACGCTGTCCGGGCTCGCCGGCCCCAAGGCCAAGGCCGTGAACTTCGCCGGCACCGTCGCGCTCAGCAACTGCTCCGGCTCGGTCGTCCGCATGCCGGACTCCGAGGCCGACGACCCGGCGCTCGTGATGACCAACGGCCACTGCCTGGAGTCCGGATTCCCCGGCCCCGGCGAGGTCCTGGTCGACAAGGCGTCCAGCCGCACCTTCAGCCTGCTGAACGCCTCCGGCTCGCGCGTCGCGACCCTGCGCGCCGCCAAGCTCGCCTACGGCACGATGACCGACACGGACGTCGCGCTGTACCAGCTCACCACCACGTACGCGCAGATCAAGAGCTCGTACAACATCAACGCGCTGACGCTGAACGACAGTCACCCGGTCGCCGGGACCGCCATCGGCATCCCCTCCGGCTACTGGAAGCGGATCTACAGCTGCGCCATCGACGGCTTCGTCCCCACCCTGAAGGAGGGCGACTGGAGCTGGAAGGACTCGGTCCGCTACACCTCCGCCTGCAAGACCATCGGCGGAACCTCCGGCTCGCCCGTCGTCGACCAGGCCACCAACAAGGTCGTCGCCATCAACAACACCGGCAACGAGGACGGTGAGCGCTGCACGGTGAACAACCCGTGCGAGGTCGACGCCAACGGCAACGTGACCGTCCGCAAGGGCATCAACTACGCCCAGGAGACCTACGGGATCCCGGCCTGCTTCGGGATCGACAACAAGCTCGACCTGAGCGCGAGCGGCTGCACCCTGCCCAAGCCGTAAGGCAGGCAGGGTGACGGCCGGGCGGTCACGTGGCAGGAGTCCTGCGGACCGCCCGGCCCGCCAGCACATCCGTGCGGCGGCCGTCCTCGATCACGAACCGGCCGTCGACCAGGACGTGCGGAATGCCCGTCGGGAGCGTGCGCGGCTCCGCGAAGGTGGAGCCCGCCGCGACCGTCGCCGGGTCGAAGAGCACCAGGTCGGCCCGGTAGCCCTCGCGGACCAGCCCCCGGTCGGGCAGCCGGAGCCGCGCGGCCGGGCGCGAGGTGAGGTGCGCGACGCACTCCTCCAGTGACAGCACCCCCAACTCCCGGACGTAGTGCCCGAGGTAGTGCGGGAACGTGCCGTAGGCGCGCGGGTGCGGCTTGGCGCCCTGGAGGATGCCGTCCGAGCCGCCGGTGTGCACCCGGTGGCGCATGATCGCCCGGACGTTCTCCTCGTGCCCGACGTGCTGGAGGATGGTCGGGGCCAGCCGGTCGGCCAGCAGCAGTCCGCGCGCGGTCACCCAGGGCTCCTCGCGCCGCCGCCGCGCCGACTCCAGGACCGTCCGGCCGACGAAATCGGCCAGGGCCGGATCGCCCACGCCCGAGATCTCGATCGTGTCCCACTCGACGGGCACGCCGTGGCAGCCGTCCGAGCCGGTCACCTCCAGGTCGTGGCGGATGCGTTCCGCCGTGCCGTCGTCGGCCAGCCGCCCGAGGGTCCGCTCCGGGCCGCCCTCGCTCGCCCAGCTCGGCAGCACGGCCGCCAGCGTCGTACAGCCCGGGGTGTACGGGTAGGTGTCGAGGCTGATGTCCGATCCGGCCGCGAGGGCCTCGTCCAGCAGGGTCAGCAGCTCGGGCGCCCGGCCCTTGTTCACGCCGAAGTTCATGGTGGCGTGGGCGAGATGCAGGGAGCAGCCCGCCTCCCGGGTCAGCGCCACCATCTCCTCGTACGCCTGGAGCGCCCCGGCGCCGTAGGAGCGGTGGTGGGGGCAGTAGTAGCCGCCGTAGGAGGCCACCACCCGGCACAGCTCGGTCAGTTCGGCGCCCCGCGCGTACATGCCCGGCGTGTACGTCAGCCCCGAGGACAGGCCGACGGCGCCCTGCTCCAGGCCCTCGGCGACCAGCCGGCGCATCCGGTCCAGCTCGGCCGGGGTCGCCTCGCGGTCCTCCCAGCCGACCGCGAGCGCCCGGACCGTGCCCTGCGGGATCAGATAGGCCGCGTTCACGGCGATCCCGCGGTCCAGCCGGTCCAGGTACTCGCCGACCGTGCGCCAGTCGAAGTCGATGTCGTCCCCCGGGCCGTTCCACCCGGCGATCGCCCGGCGCACCTCGCCCAGCGTGCGGTCGTCGACCGGCGCGTACGACAGCCCGTCCTGGCCGATGACCTCCAGCGTGACGCCCTGCGCCGCCTTGGCGCTGTGGTCCGGGTCGCGCAGCAGCGCCAGATCGCTGTGCGCGTGCATGTCGACGAAGCCGGGGGAGAGGACGAGTCCCTCCGCGTCCAGCTCCCGGCGCGCCTTCGGCCGCTGACAGCCCGCTGCCGCGGCCTCCTTGACGATCGTCGTGATCCGGCCGCCGTCGACCACGACATCGGCCCGGTACGCGTCCGCGCCGGACCCGTCGACGACGTCGGCGTCCCGGATGACCAGCTCCTCCATCGCGCCCGGCCTCCTAGAAGAACGTGCGGACGTAGTCGACGACCGTGCCGTCCGCCTCCGCGACGGGGATCAGCTGCCACTTGTCGAACGAGGTGCACGGGTGGGACAGCCCGAGCCCGACCCAGTCGCCGACCTCCAGATCCGCCTCCGGCGTGGTGGCGAGCCAGGCGTGCTGGTCGGACAGGGCCGTCACCGACACTCCCGTGGCCGGGCGCTCGGCGCCGTCCCGGCGGATCACCTGGGCGAAGGGCAGGTCGAGGTCGTAGGCCGCGTCCCGCTTGCCCGCGTTGACGAAGGCCTGCTCGGCAGAGGGCCGCGACACCACCTGCGTCCACAGGCGGAACGCCGGTTCCAGGGCGCCCTCCTCGGGGACCCGGTTGAACGGGGTCAGCTTGCGGTAGTGGCCGTCGTCGTGCGAGACGTAGGCGCCCGAGCGCAGCAACTTCAGTACGGGCAGGGACAGTTCGGGGATCTCCGCGAAGACCTCGGCGACCGCGTCGAACCAGGCGCTGCCGCCCGCGCTGACCACGATCTGCTCCAGGCCCGCGAAACGGCCCGCCGTGTCGAAGTCGGCGGCCAGCGCCACCAGCCGCCGCAGCCACGCCGTCACCCGCTCGGCGTCGGCCTTCGGCACCTCGCCCTCGTAGCCCGCGACGCCGACCAGCCGCAGCGTGCGGGTGCCCGCCACCGCGTCCGCGACCGCCGCGCACTCCGCCTCCGTACGGACGCCGGTGCGGGCGCCCTCACCGGCGGCGAGCTCGACGACGACGTCCACGGGGCGGGAGGCACCGCGCAGGGCGGCGTCCATCAGCTCCACGCCGCGCACCGAGTCGACGTAGCAGATCAGCTCGAAGTCCGGGTCGGCGTCCAGCTCGGCCGCGATCCAGCGCAGGGCCGCCGCGTCGACCAGCTCGTTCGCCAGGAACACCCGACGCGTCCCGAACGCCCGCGCCACCCGCACCTGGTGCGGCACGGCCAGCGTGATGCCCCACGCCCCGTGCTCGATCTGCCGCTGGAAGAGCTGCGGCGCCATGGAGGTCTTGCCGTGCGGCGCGAAGGCGAGGCCGTGCCGGGCCGCGTAGGTCTCCATCAGCTTCAGGTTGTGCTCCAGGCGCTCGGCGGACAGCGCGAGCACGGGTGTGGCGAAGCCGCCGGTGAAGAGGTTCAGGCGCCGGCCGGCCAGCTCGGCGACGGTCAGCCCGTCGGCGTCCGGCGGGAGGCCCTTGAAGCGGTGATCGACGCGCTCGGCGGCGAGCCGGGCGAGGGCCTGAGCGGTGTCGGCAGTCATGAATCTCCCTGATCTGCGGTGTTGCAACCTCTGCAACCTTCATTGCGTATGTCGCTGAACGCTGTCTAACATCTCGGCCACCCCCGGTCAATGAAACCGCCGGCCACCGGCCCCGCAGAGGAGCTACGAACATCGTGACCCCCACCGGACCCCGCGACGCATCCGGCGACGCACCCGGCGTCGTGGACGTCGTGGCGCTCGGCGAATCCATGGTCACGTTCCGGCCCGCCCGGCCGGGACGCCTCGCCGACGTGCCCTCCTTCGAGAGGGGGATCGGCGGTGCCGAGTCGAACGTGGCGTGCGTGCTGGCCGCCGCCGGGCACTCCACGCGCTGGGTCAGCCGGGTCGGCGACGACCCGTTCGGCGACCACCTGGTGGAGACGATCGGCGGCTACGGAGTCGACGTCGCCCACGTCCGGCGCGACCCCGGCCGCCCCACCGGCATCTACTTCCGCACCGCCGGCGACCGGTCCGGCGACGCCCACGAGGTGGCCTACTACCGGACCGGTTCCGCCGCCTCCGCGATGAGCGTGACGGACCCCGGCCCCGATGCGGTGCGCGCCGGACGCGTGCTGCACCTGTCCGGGATCACCGCCGCGCTCTCCGGCACCTGCCTCGACCTGATGCGCGAGCTGACCGCCCGCCGCCCCGGCCGCCCCCTGATCTCCTTCGACGTCAACCACCGGCCCGGCCTGTGGCGCGACAACGACGCCGCGACGGTGCTGCGCGACCTCGCCCGGGGCGCGGACCTCGTCTTCGTCGGCCAGGACGAGGCCTGGGGCCTGCACAACCCGCAGGAGGTGCGCGCCGCCCTGCCCGAACCCGAGGTGCTGGTCGTCAAGCAGGGCGCCGCCGGAGCCACCGTCTTCCAGCGGCGGGACGTCACCTTCGTCCCCGCACCCCGGGTCGACGTCGTCGCCGAGGTCGGCGCGGGCGACGCCTTCGCCGCCGGGTTCCTCTCCGCCACCCTGCGCGCCCTGCCCGTCCGCGACCGGCTGCGGCACGGGCACCTGATGGCCGCCGCCGCGCTCACCGTGCCCGGCGACCTCGCCACCCCACCCGCCCGGGAGCACGCCGACCGGCTCGTCGCCCTGGACGACGCGGCATGGGGGAGACTGCGACTCGGCCCGGGCTGGACCGAGGGGACACAGCGGGCCGACGAGGAGGTACCAACACCATGAGCCAGACCGTCGACCGCGCGCTGAGCATCCTGCCGCTGCTCGCCGAGGGCCCCGCCGACCTGGGGCAGGTCGCCGACCGCCTCGGCGTGCACAAGTCCACGGCCCTGCGGCTGCTGCGCACCCTCCACGAGCACGGCCTCGTCTACCGCCAGTCCGACCAGCGCTACCGCCTCGGCGCCCGCCTCTTCGCCCTCGCCCAGGAGGCGATGGAGAACCTCGACGTCCGCGAGATCGCCCATCCCCACCTGGTCCGCCTCAACGAGAGCTGCGGCCACACCGTGCACCTCGCCGTGTACGAGGAGAACGAGGTCCTCTACATCGACAAGGTCGACAGCCGCTACCCGGTGCGGATGTACTCCCGCATCGGCAAGCCCGTCGCCATCACCGTCGCCGCGGTCGCCAAGCTGCTGCTCGCCGACCTGCCCGAGCACGAGCGGCGGGCGGTCGCCGAGAAGCTCGACTACCCCACGTACACGTCCCGTTCGACACCCCACGCCGGCGCGTTCCTGCGCGAGCTGGAGAAGGTGCGCGAACAGGGCTGGGCCACCGACCTCGGCGGCCACGAGGAGTCCATCAACTGCGTCGCGGCGCCCATCCGCGGCGCCGACGGCCGGGTCGTCGCCGCGATGTCGGTCTCCGCGCCGAACGTCGTCGTCACCGCCGACGAACTCCTCACCCTCCTGCCGCTGGTGCGCCGTACGGCGGACGCCATCAGCGGGGAGTACTCCGGCAGAACACCAGTGAAGGGCACCGTATGACGGACAAGATCGCACTCACCCCGAAGACCCACACCACCCCGCCGGCCAAGTTCTCGCACGGTGTGAAGAAGGGCAACATCCTCCAGGTCGCCGGCCAGGTCGGCTTCCTGCCCGCCGAGGAGGGCAAGGCGCCCACCCCCGCCGGACCGACCCTGCGCGAACAGACCCTCCAGACCCTGGCCAACGTCAAGGCCATCCTGGAGGAGGGCGGCGCCTCCTGGGACGACGTGATGATGATCCGCGTCTATCTGACGGACGTCGACCACTTCGCCGAGATGAACGCGATCTACAACGCGTACTTCGAGGAGCAGGGCCTCACCCAGCCGCCCGCCGCGCGCACGACCGTCTACGTCGGACTCCCCGCGGGCCTCCTCATCGAGATCGACGCCCTGGCCGTCCTCGGCTGACCCACCCCCACCCTCCGTCTCACCCGGGCGCGGCGCCCTCCCCATGCGCCGCGCCGCGCTCCCCCCTGCCCAAAGCAGCATGCAGTCAAGCAGAGGACCCCCGAATGTCCCCCTCGCTCGCCGCGTCCGCCCCCGCCGAGGCCCCACCCCACACCGGAGGACTGCTCCTCCTGGTCGACGGCACCGCCGGACTCCTGCTCACCGCCGCGCTCGGCATCGCGCTCCTGCTGTTCCTCATCATCAAGATGCGGCTCCAGCCGTTCGTGGCCCTGCTCGCGGTCTCCATAGCCGTCGGCCTCGCCGCCGGACTCTCGGTCACCGAACTCTTCGGCACGGTCCAGAAGTCGGACGCCGTGTCCACCATCGAGGCCGGCATGGGCGGCATCCTCGGCCATGTCGCGATCATCATCGGCCTGGGCACCATGCTCGGCGCGATCCTCGAAGTCAGCGGCGGCGCCGAGGTGCTGGCGAGACGTCTGCTCGGCCTGTTCGGCGAGAAGCGCGCCCCGCTCGCCATGGGCCTCACCGGCCTGATCTTCGGCATCCCGGTCTTCTTCGACGTCGGCATCTTCGTCCTGGCCCCGATCGTCTACGCCGCCGCCAAGCGCCCCCAAGGGCCTCCGACAAGCTCCGGTCCAGGGGGGACCCCCACCGGCAAGTCGATCCTGCTCTACTGCCTGCCGCTGCTCGCGGGCCTGTCGGTCACCCACGCGTTCCTGCCGCCGCACCCCGGCCCGGTCGCCGCCGCCGGTCTCCTCCAGGTCGACCTCGGCTGGGTCATCCTCATGGGCATCGTCTGCGGTCTGCCCGCCGTGGTGGCCGCCTGGGGCTACGCGGCGTGGGTCGGCCGCCGCATCTTCGTCCCCGTGCCGCAGGACATGGTCGAGGCGGCCGAGGAGGCCAAGCGGGCCGTCGTCGACGAGCAGCGCGCCGCCGGGGTCGCGCCCAGCGAGCAGCCGGTGTCCCTCGGCACGGTCCTCGGCATCATCGGCACGCCCCTGGTCCTCATCCTCGCGGCGACCTTCTCCTCGATCGCCCTTGACCCCTCCACGCTCCGCTCGGTGATCGAGTTCTTCGGCAACCCCTTCGTGGCGCTGACGATCGCCCTGCTCCTCGCCTACTACCTGCTCGGCATCCGCCGCGGCTGGTCCCGCAAGTCCCTGGAGACGGTGTCGACCGCGTCCCTCAAGCCGGTCGGCAACATCCTGCTGGTGGTCGGCGCGGGCGGCGTCTTCGGTGCCGTACTCAAGGCCAGCGGCGTCGCCCAGGCCCTCTCGGACACCTTCCACGACGTGGGCCTGCCGGTGCTCGTGCTGTCCTACCTGATCTCCGTGGTCCTGCGCGTGGCCCAGGGCTCGGCGACGGTGGCGATCGTGACGACGGCCGGCATCGTGGCGCCGCTGCTGTCCGAGGGCGACCACTCCCAGGCCTTCGTCGCCCTGGTCATCATGGCCATCTCGGCCGGCTCCATCTTCGCCTCGCACGTCAACGACGGAGGCTTCTGGATGGTCGCCAAGTACTTCGGCATCAGCGAGCGGGACACCCTCAGGACCTGGACGGTGCTGGAGAGCGTGCTGTCCGTGGCGGGGTTCGCGGTGGCGGCGGTATTGAGCCCGTTCGTGTAGGCGTCTGATAACGAAGTCGGGGCCGACTGTGTGCCGCACAGGTTTCTCGACCATACTGCTCCCCTGTGGAGCAGCGCATAGGTTCGAGCAGCCAGCCCCTGGAAGGCGCCGGATTCGACCCGGCCTTCATCCCCGGGCTCACGTCACCCGCGTCCGGACGGACGGAGGAGGACGGGCCGGAGAAGGAGCCTGAGTCCGCGGACACCGAGGAGGTCGACGCGGCGGAGCCCGCTGAGGCGTCCCCCTCCGAGCCGGAGGAGGACACCGAGCCGGAAGCCGACGCCCCGGCCGACGGCCCCGTCTTCGAGGCGTCCGACCGCCGCGCCCGGCTGGTCGCCGACCACAGAGGCGTGCGCATGGCCCTGGACGACCAGGAGTGCGAGTTCCGCTGGGACGAGATCGGCGCGGTGGAGACGGAGACGGCCCGCTTCGGCAAGCGGTACACCGTCACCGTCCACACCCCCGACCGGCGCTGGTACCCGATCGAGATCGAGGCGCCGGCCAGGAGCCGGTTCACGCAGTGGGACGAGGAACTGGACGCGGTCCTGGACGCCTACTTCGAGACGGAGTCCGAGTCCGAGACCGAGTCCCCGACCGAGGCGGACGCGGACTAAGGGGTCCTCAAGCGCAGTACTGGCTCTCCTTCCCGATGGACCGGTACATACAGTCCGCGTTCTCCAGCAGTTGCAGCACCGCGTCGCGGTTACGTGAGGTCTCCCGCTCGATCACCTCGTCGGGCGGGTAGAACCCCCCGCCGCCGGAGCGCGGATACATCTCGAAGGTGTACGCGAAGATCTTGTGCGCGCCCCAGAGGTAGTCGTCGATCGAGCCGTCCGTGATGTACAGGTCGCTGGACTGCTCCGCCGTGTACCCGTTGCTCGCGGCCATCTTCCGCCCGACCGCCTTGAACGCCGCGTTGTCGTCCGCGGTCATCCCGGTCGTGGTGTCTGAGTAGGTGTAGCCGAACGGCCACAGCACCAGCTCGCTGTAGGTGTGGAAGTCGACGCCCGCCTTGATCTGCTGGGTGCCGCCGACGACCCGGCTGCGCACGAAGTCGGAGACGACCTTCACCTCGGGGGCCGACTCGGCGGAGGCCCCGCGGTACGTCTCGGAGGACTTCGAGCCCGAGGAGCCGCCGCAGCAGCCCCAGCGGTAGTCCCAGTTGCGATTGAGGTCCGTACCGACGTACGACGAACCCGAGTTGGGCTGCCGGTTCTTGCGCCAGGAGCGGTAGGAGCCGGTGGCGATGTCGTACTCACCGCCGTCCGGGTTGAGGTCCGGGACGATCCAGATCTCGCGGTTGTTCACCATGCCGGTGACGCGTGCGTCCGAGCCGTAGTCGGAGGTCAGCTCGCGCAGCAGGTAGAGCGCCATCTCGACGGTCAGGTGCTCGCGGGCGTGCTGGTGGTGGGTGAACAGCACCTCCGGTTCGGACTCGTCGGTGCCCACGTTGTCGCTGATCTTGATGGCGACGATGTCGCGGCCCTGGTAGGACTTGCCGATCACGCGTCGGCTCGCGATGGAGGGGTTGGCCGAGACGATCGAGTTGATCTCGCTCGTCATCTCCGCGTAGTTGTGGTACTTCGCGTCCCCCGAGGGGAAGTCGAAGAGGCGGAGGCCGTCCTCGCCCGCGGAACGGTCGGGGACCGCGCCGAGCCGGGTGACCTCGTAGCCCAGCGTGCGCAGCTTCTTGATCTGGTCCGCGCGGCCGGAGACCACGACACCGTGGCCGTGGATCTCGTCGACGGTGACGCCCGTGCGCTGAAGTGCCGTGCGGTCCTTGGCCGTCGACCGCAGATGAACCTCGTACTGGCGGATGTCGTCGGCCGAGGCGGCGGCCTTGCGGGCGCTGTCGGCGGTGGCGTCGCCCGTCGTCGCGGACAGGGGCGCCGCGAGGGCGAGGGCGAGGAGTCCGGCGGCGAGGGTGGGGGTGCGTCTGCCGGTGCGGGCACCGGAGCCTCGTATGCGAAGTCGCATGAAATCTCCTTGTGGGAGGTGGGGTTGTTCCGTGCGACGTGCGTGGTGCGGGTGGCGCATATCGTTCTGCTGATGGCATGAGCAGGTCAAGACTGAAAGTGGCCGCGCAGTGTACGCGTGCGACGCCCCGGTCGAGGGGTCCCGCCGGAAGTACACCCTCAGGAGTGGCCCTGGCGTGCATATATGTACGCGACGGGAGAGGGTGAGGGTTCGCGCAAGGGGAGCCGGAGTGTCCGGATCCCCGGACCCCCACCCCTTCAGAGGACTGGCTGATCATGGGCGGATCAGCGCCACGACGGGATCACCACCTGCCGGCCGAGACGACCAGCTTCGTCGACCGGCGTGGCGAACTGACCCAGGGCCGCGAACTGCTGGCCCGCGCACGGCTGGTGACGCTGACCGGACCGGGCGGCGTCGGCAAGACCCGGCTCGCCGCGCGCATCGCGGCCCGGGTGCGGCGGGCCTTCCCGGACGGCGTGCGCTTCGTGCACCTGTCCGGACTGCACGACCCGGCCCTCGTGCCGCTGGCCGCCGCCGACGCGCTGGGCCTGCACGACCGCTCCGCCCAGCCGGCCCTGGACGCCCTCGTCGAGCAGGTGCGCGACCGGCGGCTGCTGCTCGTCGTCGACAACTGCGAGCACCTGGCGGCTGCCTGCGCCCGGCTCGCCGCGGCCCTGCTGCACGGCACCGGGGGCGTCCGGATCCTCGCCACCAGCCGGCACCGGCTCGGCCTCACCGAGGAACACCTGCTGGAGGTACGGCCGCTGCCGGTGCCCGACCCGGACGCCGACCTGTCCGCCGCCGACGGCTACCCGGCCCTCACCCTCTTCGCCGACCGGGCCGCCGCCGTCGTCCCCGGCTTCCGCCTCACCCCCGCCAACCGCGCCTCCGTCGCCCGGCTGTGCCACCGCCTGGACGGCCTGCCCCTGGCCATCGAACTCGCCGCCGTCCGCATGCGCGTCCTCGACGTCGACCAGCTGCTCGACCGCCTCGGCGACCGCTACCGCTTCCTCACCACCGGCAGCCCCGCGGCCCTGCCCCGCCACCAGACCCTGCGCGCGGCGGTCGCCTGGAGCCACGACCTGTGCACCCTCCCCGAACAGACGGTCTGGTCCCGCCTGTCGGTCCTGGCGGGCAGCTTCGACCTGGAAACGGCGGAGGCGGTGTGCGCGGACGCGACACCGGAGGACGGGGGGCACCTCGTTCCCGGCCCGCACCCGACCGCCCACCCGCACCCGGCCGCCCACCCGCACCCGACCGCCCAGCCGCCGCTGCCGCCTCTGCCGACGGACGGGCTTTCCGCGGGTGGCGGCGCCGGAAGTGGTGCCGAGGCGTGCGGTGGGGCAACGGAGGGCGCCGCTGCGGGTGTCGCGCCGGCCGGCGGATCCAACGCGAGTGCCGGGCCGGTCGGCGGGCCCGGGGCGTGCGCCGGGCGGGTCGGCGGGTCCGGTGCGTGCTTCGGGCCGGTGAGCGGTCCCGGTCCACGCGTCCGGCCCAGCCACGGGTCCGGCGCCCGCGCCCACCCCGTGGCGGCGCCCGCCCAGGGCGCCGTCGCCCTGCTTCCGTCCCCGGGCCTGCGCGCCGACGACGTGCTGGAAGCCGTCGCCGGGCTGGTGGACAAGTCCGTGCTGTGCCGGGAGCCCGGACCCGGTGGGGTGCGGTACCGCTTGCTCGACACGCTGCGGCAGTACGGGCTGGAGCAGTTGAGGCGGGTGCCGGGGGAGGAGGAGGCCGCCCGGCGGCGGCAGCGTGACTGGATGCTGCGGCGCGCCCAGGAGTGCGAACACGGCTGGTTCGGACCCGGGCAGCCGGAGACCGCCGCCCGGCTGCGCGCCGACCGGGACAACCTGCGCGCCGCCCTCGACTTCAGCCTCTCCGACCCCGGCGAGACCCTCGCGGGACTGCGTCTCGCCGGCACACTCTGGTTCCACTGGCACGCCTGCGGCGCCGCCCGGGAAGGCCTGTACTGGCTCGACCGGGCCCTGACCGCCGCCCCCGAGCCGACCCGGGAACGGGCCCGCGGCCTGTGGGTCGCCGGGCTGCTCGCCGCCGCCACCCGGGACTTCCCCCGGGGCCACCGCCACGCCACCGAGTCCCTCGCCCTGGCCCGTACCCTCGGCGACGACGCCGAGGCCGCGCACGCCGAGTACGTCATCGGCGTCATCCGGCTGTTCGGCGACGATCTGCCCGGCGCGCTGCGGCACTTCGAGACCACCGTCGCCCGCGGCCCCGTACCCGGCCAGCATCTCAGCCTCGCCGGCCTCGACCAGGTCGAACTCGCCTGCGCGCTGGGCTACCTGGGCGAGGCGGAGCGGGCCGTCGAGGTCTGCGAACAGGCCCTCGCGGTGTGCGAACGGCACGGCGAGCAATGGGTCAGGTCCTATGTGCTGCGCATACTCGCCCTCGCCCACGCCGTACGCCGCGACTGGCCCCGGGCCGAACGCCACGGCCGCGAGGCCCTGCGGCTGAAACACGCCGTCCACGACGTCATCGGCATCGCCCTCACCCTCGACCTGCTCGCGTCGATCGCCGCCGAACGCGGCGCCCACGAGCACGCCGCCCTGCTGCTCGGCGGCGCCGACCGCGTCTGGGCCGACATCGACACCGGCCGCTGGGGCTCCCACACCCTCAACTCCGTACGCCGGGACAGCGAGGAGCGGGCGGCCCGGGCCCTCGGACGCGAGGCCTTCGAACGGGCCCACCGGCGGGGCCACGCCCTCGGCCTCGCGGACCTGGTCGGCCACGCCCTCCACGAGCCGGGCCGCCCCCACCCCCCGGATGCCACCGCCGCCCCACCCCCGTACGACGACACCACCGTCCGGCTGACCCGCCGCGAGACCGAGGTCGCCCGGCTGGTCGCCGAGGGGCTCGCCAACCAGCAGATCGCGGACCGCCTGGTGATCGCCCGCCGCACCGCCGAAGGCCATGTGGAACGCATCCTCAGCAAGCTCGGCTTCAGCAACCGCAGCCAGATCGCCGCCTGGATGACGGCACAACGCTGACCCCACACACCCCCACCCACACCCGCACTCGCACCCCGAGGGGAACACGTGACCACCGCGGAACACCGCCCGTTCGATCACCGCATGGCCGTCTTCGACTCCGACGACGGCTTCCTGACCGCCGCCCTGCCCTTCCTCGGCGAGGGCCTCGGCGCCTCCGGCGAGCCGCCGCCGGTGGCCATCGCCGCCCCGCACCACCTCGACCTCCTGCGCGATGCCCTCGGCTCCGACGCGAAGGACGTCACCTGCATCCCGCACACCGAGTGGTACACCGGCTCGGCCGCCAACGCCATCGCCCAAGCCGCGGCGTACCTCACCGCGCACGCCGGCCCCGGCGGCGGCCTCCACCTCGTCATGGAGCCGGTGTGGGGCGGGCGCGCCGGACGCTCGGCCCGCGAGACCACCGAGTGGATCCGCTACGAGGCCCTCGCCAACCTCCTCTTCGCCCCCATGGCCACGACCGCCCTGTGCGCCTACGACACCCGCACCGCGGGGCCCGCCGTGGTCGCCGCGGCCCGCCGCACCCACCCCGACACGGAGGTCTACGCCGACCCGCTGCGGCTCGTCGCGGAACTCGACGCCATGCCGCTGCCGTTGCCCCCGGCCGGCGCCCTGTCCCTCGCGGAACCGCACGCCGCGACCGTGCACAGCTGGGCGGTGGGGCGGGGACTGCCCGCCGCGGACGCCGAGCTGTTCGCCGCCGCCGTGACGGAGACGGCCGCCGCCCTCGCGCCCCTCGGCGGAGAACTCCTGCTGTGGGGCGAGGCCCCCGCCTGCGTCGCCGAACTGCGCTCGGCACGCCGGCTCGACGACCCCCTCGCCGGTTTCGTGCCGCCGGCCGACGGCCCGGACCCGGGCCCGGGGCTGTGGTACGCGCGTCAGGTCTGCGCGTACGTGGACGTCCGCGACGACACCGCGGGAGCGACGGTCCGCCTTCAGTACGCATAGCCCCCTACCTGCACAAGCAGGTAGGGGATCAGGTAGTCCTCCCCCTGCGCCGGACCACCCCCGGGGATCACCCTGGAGTCATGCTGCAACTCTCCGGGCGGCACCTCCCGGACCCCGACGCCCACTACGGCCCGTTCCCGCAACCGCCCCTGGGAGCCGGCCATCTGAGTGCGGAGTACGCACCCCGGCCCTCCGCCGTCCGCGAGGCACGCGCGGAGGTCCGCAGGCAGCTGGAGGAATGGGGGCTCGGCGAGGACGGCGAGGTCGCGGACGTGGCCGAACTGCTCGTCGGCGAACTGGCCACCAACGCCCTGGTGCACGCCGGGAGCCCCTTCCGTCTCACCCTCTTCGCCGCGCACGGCATCCTGCGCTGCGAGGTCGCCGACGCCGAACGTCGTGTGCCGCGGGTGGTGGACGCGGGCACCGGGGAGAGCGGCCGGGGAATGTTCCTGGTGGACACGCTCGCCCAGCGCTGGGGCTGCCACCGGGACGGGCCGGGCAAGACCGTGTGGTTCGAGCTCGGCACCTGCGGATCGGACGGCTGCGGTCGGCGACAGCCGTGACGCTCCGCTGGGTTCGGCCATCTCGGCGGCCCGTCCGGCCGCCGGGGGGCCGTTCCCGTCCCATGGAGACGAT
Organism: Streptomyces sp. NPDC007929; assembly: GCF_042959065.1. NCBI lineage: Bacteria > Bacillati > Actinomycetota > Actinomycetes > Kitasatosporales > Streptomycetaceae > Streptomyces > Streptomyces sp. NPDC007929. The sequence goes on from NZ_JBIBKD010000003.1 coordinate 624,076, forward strand.
CCCGCTCAGGCCCTCTTGTCGGGTCCCGGTCTTTGAGGTTTCTTGATCTGTATGGCCGACACCACGGAGCACACCGGTACGCAGCAGCCCCGACCCCGGAAGGCCAGCTGGAAACACATCGGCCCCGGCATCGTCGTCGCGGCGACCGGTGTCGGCGCCGGTGACCTGGTCGCCACGCTGATCGCGGGCAGCAACTTCGGCTACACCCTGCTGTGGGCCGCCGTCCTCGGCTGCCTGGTGAAGATCTCCCTGGCCGAGGCGGCGGGCCGCTGGCACCTGTCCACCGGCCGCACCCTGTTCGACGGCTGGGCGAGCCTGGGCCGCTGGACCACCTGGTTCTTCGCGGTGTACGTCGTCGTCTGGGGCTTCGTCTACGGCGCCGCGGCCATGTCGTCGAGCGCCCTGCCGCTGCAGGCGCTGTTCCCGGACGTGATGGACCTCAAGTGGTGGGGCATCGCCTGCGGTCTGGTCGGCCTGGTCTTCGTCTGGTTCAACAAGTACGCGGTGTTCGAGAAGGTCATGACGATCCTGGTCGGCGTCATGTTCGTGGTGACGGTCTACCTGGCGATCCGGGTCACGCCGAACATCGCCGACGCCTTCGCCGGTCTGCTGCCGGTCCTCCCGGACGAGAAGGACTCGATCCTCAACACCCTGGGCCTGATCGGCGGTGTGGGCGGCACGATCACGCTCGCCGCGTACGGCTACTGGGTCAACGCCAAGGGCTGGACCGACACCGGCTGGATGAAGGTCATGCGGCTGGACAACCGCGTCGCCTACATCACGACCGGCGTCTTCGTCATCGCCATGCTGTTCGTCGGCGCGGAGCTGCTCCACTCGGCGAACGTCGCGATCGCCAGCGGCGACAAGGGCCTGATCCAGCTGGGCGACATCCTGGAGAAGGAGTACGGCTCCGCCACCGCGAAGTTCTTCCTGATCGGCTTCTTCGCCACGTCCTTCACCTCCCTGATCGGCGTCTGGCACGGTGTGAGCCTGATGTTCGCCGACTTCGTGACCCGCCTGAGGGGCACCGGCCAGGCCAGGGGCGAGGAGGTCGCCTCCGGCACCCGCGAGCGCTCCTGGCCGTTTCGCGCGTACCTGCTCTGGCTGACGTTCCCGCCGATGATCCTGCTCTTCGAGGGCCAGCCCTTCCGCCTGATCATCATCTACGGCGTCCTGGGCGCGGCCTTCATGCCGTTCCTGTCGGCCACCCTGATCTGGCTCCTCAACTCCGCCCGCACGCCCCGCGAGTGGCGCAACGGCCCGCTGAGCAACGTCATGCTCGCCGTCGCCGGCCTGCTGTTCCTGATCCTGTGCGTGAAGCAGATCTGGGACCAGCCGTGGGGCGAGTTCTTCTGAGGCGGGACAATGGCCGGATGACCCAGCAGCCGCCACCCGGCCCGGGCTTCGGCCCGCCCCCGCCGCAGTACGCGCCGCCCCCACCCCCGCAGTACGCCCCGGTGGCGCCGCCGTACGCCCCGGCGCCACCGCCGCCCCCCGCACCGTCTCCGTACGCCCCCGCGCCGCCCCCGTACACCCAGGCGCCGCCGCCGCAACCGGCGGCGGGCCCGGACTTCCTGGCCGTGGACAAGCGCAACGCGGTCGTCGTCGACGCCTCGGGCGTGGCCTTCGAGACCTCCGGCCTCACGGTCGAGTTCCGCTGGCCGGAGATCCGCGCCGTGCACTACCGGGCGAGCCCGGACGGCAAGGCGCTGATGGTCGCCGTGGTGCACATGGACGGCCGGTTCTTCGAGTGCGTGGTGCAGGCCAGGCCCAGGGCGCGGCTCCAGGAGTGGTTCCCGCAGCTGGCCTGGGTCCTCGGCCACTACCGCCCGGCGGGATAGGCGCCGCTACGGCAGCCCGTGCACATGCGGCCCCACCGCGTCGGACCACGCGTTGCCGGCCGTCGCGTCCCAGTTGGTCGACCAGGTCATCGCGCCGCGCAGGCCGGGGTACGTCCGGGGCGGCTTGAAGGACCCGCATCCGGTGCCCTTGGCCAGGCAGTCCAGGGCGTTGTTCACCACGGCCGGTGAGACGTAGCCGCTGCCCGCGCCCCGGGTCGAGGCGGGCAGGCCGAGTCCGACCTGGGACGGGGCCAGGCCGCCCTCCAACTGGATGCAGGCCAGGGCCGTCAGGAAGTCCACCGAGCCCTGGCTGTAGACCTTGCCGTCGCAGCCCAGCATGGAACCGCTGTTGTAGTACTGCATGTTGACGACCGTGAGGATGTCCTTGATGTTCAGGGCCGTCCGGAAGTAGGAGTTCGACGTCGACTGCATGTCGATGGTCTGCGGCGCCATGGTGATGATCAGGGACGAGCCGGCCTTCGCCGAGAGCGACCGCAGCGCCTGCGTCATGTAGGTCGCGTCGAGGCCGTTCTCCAGGTCGATGTCGACGCCGTCGAAGCCGTACGTCTGCATCAGCGCGTACACCGAGTTCGCGAAGTTCGCCGCCGAGGCGGAGTCGTTCACGGCCACCGTGCCGCGCTCGCCGCCCACCGAGACGATGACCTTCTTCCCGGCCGCCTGCTTGGCGCGGATGTCCGCCTTGAACTGGTCGACGGTGTAGCCGCCCAGAGCGGCCGAGTCGAGGTTGAAGGTGACCGCGCCCGGCGTCGAGGTCGCGTCCGCGAAGGCGACGGCGATGATGTCGTACTGCGCCTGGACGTCGGCGAGCTTCTGGACCGTCGCCCCGTTGTCGAAGTTCTGCCAGTAGCCGGTCACCGCGTGCTCGGGCAGCGCGGGACCCGGTCCGTTCGGCTTGTTCGTGGTGCCTGTCACCGCCGCCGACTTCGGCGACTCACCGGCGCCGTTCGTCGCGGCGACCTGGAAGGAGTACGACGTCGAGGCCGCGAGCCCGGTCACGGTCGCCGAGGTGCCGGAGACCGCCGTCACCTTGGTGCCGTCGCGGTAGACGGTGTACCCCGTCGCCCCGGAGACGGCGTTCCACGCAAGCGACACCGACGAGGAGGTCGTGCCGGAGACGTTCAGGCCGGCCGGTGCGGACGGGATCGTCGGGCCCGGGTCCGTGCCCCCGCCGCCGTCGGGGCCGACGACCGACACGTCGTCCGCGTAGTACGCCGACTGCCCGTACCAGCCGTGTGTGTACACCGTCACCGAGGTCGTCGAGGAGCCGGTGGTGAAGGTGGTCGACAGCTGCTTCCAGGACGAGGAGTCGGGCGTCCAGGTGGACACGTCCGTCGTGCCCGTGCCGGTGACGCCGAGGTAGGCGTACCCGCCCCGGACCCAGGCGCCCAGCGTGTAGGTGGAGCCGGGCTTCACCCGTACGGTCTGGGCGCACCGGGCGTTGTCCTGCCCGGCGGGGGTCGCCCGCAGCGCGGCGGTGCCGGTGTGCACCGGGGAGGAGACCGTCGTACCGCTGCCCGCCGAGCAGGTCCAGTCGCTCAGGCCCGCTTCGAAGCCGGCGTTCCTGGCGTTGTTGACGTCGGCGGCGCTCGCCTGGCCGACGGTCGTGACAGTGAGGGCCAGGGCAGCCGTGACGGCACCCGACCAGAACCGCAGGGATCGTCTGTGTGGGGACATGACAAGAAAATGGTCCAGACCAAAGCGGCTGTCAAGAGGTCCAGACCAACCGGTCGAACGGTCGGCGGACCACCCGGGCTCGCCGATTCGACCGGCAAGATGCTCAACCTGCCCCGTTTTGACGCATCTTGTGCAACGGCAGTTGTTCCTCACCTACACAAACGCTGTTCTCCGGTCACAGAGCCGTGGATACAGTGCTGAGGTAGTCACGCAGTGAAGTCGACACGGTGCGCCGGAGTGACAGCCGGCGTTCCGCCGGGCATGGGGAAACGGGGAGCTGCGCGTGCCAACTGCCATTGCCGTGACCAGCGCCGACATGGCGCTGCCGCCACAGGACGAACGCACCCTGCCCGCCGTAGTGCTGCGGGACGTCGACCGGCGCCCCCTGGAGCAGACGCTGGCCGAGATGCAGGCGCTGGTCGAGCACCACGGACACGTCATCGTGGTCTGCTCACAGGCCGCGCCCACCGCCGTACGGCGACGGCTGCACACCCTGCGCTCCCTCATGGAGAGCGACCGCATCGCCCTCTTCCTGCCGGACCTGCCGCCCCTCGGACTGGCGGTCCTGGCCCGGCAGTTACGGCAGCTCGCCTCCTGCGACATCAGCCCCGGCGTGCTCGCCTCCGCCGGCCGGCTGCTCGTCCACTACATCCACGCCGGCGCGCTGCTGAACTCCGTCGCCCGACTCGACCGCGTCCCCGTCGGCCTGAAGTCCCACGCCAAGTCCTGGGTGCCCGGCAGCCAGTTCGGCGTCCTGGCCCACCCCGAGCCGCAGCTCGTCAGGATCACCCCCGAAGCCGCCCTCCCCGGGCCCGAGTTCGGCACCTGGATGCTTCTCGCCAAGGGGCAGCTCCAGTCCGACTGGGTCACCGCCACCCTCGCCCCCTCCTGGAAGGTGCAGGGGCTGCGCGAGATCCCGCTCCCCGCCGAGTCGCCCGCCTGGTGGGGCACCGGCAAGCTCATCGAGTTCTGCAGCTACCTGCCCGACCTGTCCGTGCTGTACCAGCTGGTCACCTCCGTCCGGCGCGGCCGGTGCCACTGGTGCGGCATCGACGTCATCGGCGACCGCTGCGTGTTCTGTTCGGCCACGCCACCCGCACACGAAAGCCCGCCCCGCAAGCAGCTCGAGAACCGAACGGCCGTCGGCTGAGGCCGGGCACCGCACGTCAGCACTGTCCCGATCCCGCTCGACCGATATCCCCAACGAGGTTGCACGGTTCATGAACTCCCGTCAGCGCCGCGGCGTGATCCTCCTGCTCCTGTCGATCGTCTGCGCCCTCGGCGCCTTCGCCGGCGTGCTCTCCGTCATCAGCGACGTGAAATCGAAGGTCGGCCCCGAGGTCACCGCCTACCGGCTCACATCCGACGTGCCGCCCTACACCACCCTCACCACCAGCCAGTTCGAGAAGATCGAAATGCCCGAACGATGGCTGTCCGGCAACGCGGTCACCGATCTGCGGGAGATCCAGGACAAGATCGCCGTCACCACGCTCAAGGCCGGATCGCTGCTCCAGTCCGACATGATCGTCCGCCGCCCGGCCCTCCAGCCCGGCCAGCAGGAGGTCGCCATCATGATCGACGCGGCCACCGGCGTGGCCGGCAAGATCACCCCCGGCGCCTCGGTCAACGTCTACGCCACCTTCGAAGGTGCCCGGGAGGGTGATCCCGACCAGTCGAAGATCATCGTCACCGACGCCAAGGTCCTCGACGTCGGACAGATCAGCGCCCTCAAGCCCGACGAGGGCAACCGCACCCAGCAGCCCACCGACGCCGTCCCGATCACGTTCGCACTGTCCGCCATCGACGCGCAGCGCATCACCTACGCCGAGTCGTTCGCCAAGCGCGTCCGGCTCGCCCTCGTCGCGCCCGGCAGCGACACCACCATCCCCGAGCGGGACCGGACGTACGAACTCGCGAAGGACAAGTGAGAGGCTGCCATGCCCACGAGGATCCTCCCGGCAGTCGGTGACGCGGACGCGGTCCGCTCGATCACGACACTGCTCAGCCAGCTCCCGGACGCCGAGCCCGTCGCCCCCGTGGTCGACTCCACCCAGCTCATCGACACCCTCGCGCGCCTGGCCGCCGAGTCCGTCGACGAACTGCCCGAGGTCGTGGTGGTGCACGAGCGGATCGGCCCGGTCCCCGCCCTGGAGCTGATCCGCGAAGTGGCGCTGCGCTTCCCGGCCGTCGGCGTCATCCTCGTCACCTCCGACGCGAGCCCCGGCCTCTTCCAGGCCGCCATGGACTACGGCGCCCGCGGCCTGGTCGCCCTGCCCCTCAGCTACGAGGAACTCGCCAGCCGCGTCCAGGCGGTCGCCCAGTGGTCCGTCGGCGTACGACGCCACCTCGGCGCGGGCGGCGACGTGTTCACCGGCGTCGGCGGCACCGTCGTCACGGTCAGCGGCGCCAAGGGCGGTGTGGGGACCACCCTGACCGCCATCCAGCTCGCCCTGGCCGCCCAGGCCTCCGGCCGCGGCACCGCCCTGCTCGACATGGACCTCCAGACCGGCGACATCGCCTCCTACCTGGACGTCCAGTTCCGCCGCTCGGTCGTCGACCTGGCCGCCATCAACGACATCTCCCCGCGCGTCCTGGCCGACGCGGTCTTCCGCCACGACACCGGCCTCGCCCTGCTGCTCGCCCCCGCCGAAGGGGAACGCGGCGAGGACGTCACCGACCGCGCCGCCCGCCAGATCGTCAGCGCCCTGCGCTCCCGCTACGAGGTCGTCGTCATCGACTGCGGCGCCCAACTCGGCGGCGCGGGGGCGGCGGCCGTGGAGATGGCAGACCGGGCCCTGCTGGTCACCACCCCCGACGTGGTCGCCGTACGGGGCGCCAAACGGGCCGTGCGGATGTGGGACCGGCTCCAGATCCGCAAGGCCGAGGAGACCACCGTCGTCGTCAACCGGCACTCGCGCGCCACGGAGATCCAGCCGCCCCTCATCCAGAAGATCACCGGCACCGCGGTCGCCGCGACCGTCGTCCCCGCCAACTTCAAGGAACTGCAGAGCGTCGTGGACGCGGGCCGGATCCACGAGCTGGAGAGCAAGAGCGCGGTGAAACAGGCCCTGTGGGGGCTGGCGGGGGAGCTGGGCCTGGTCAAGGCAGCCGACGGCGGCCACAAGGGCGGCCGGGGGCCGGTGAGCTTCCGGCGCAGAAGGGAGGGGTGAGGGTGCCTTTACGGGAGCGGGACAAGGGCCAGGTGACGATCGAGTTCCTGGGGATGATGCCGACGATCATCGTGACACTGATCGCCCTGTGGCAGGTCGTCCTCATCGGCTACACCTACACCCTCGCGGGCAACGCGGCGGACGAGGCCGTACGGCAGGGGACGGCGGCGGAGCCGGGTGCGCGGCAGGGCGTGTGCGAGCAGGCGGGCAAGGACAAGCTGTCGGACGCGTGGCGTTCCGGGGCCGAGGTGACCTGCGGCGGCTCGGGCTATGTGACGGCCGACGTGGCCCTGAAGGTCCCGGTCCTCTTCCCCGGCGCCCTGACCTTCGGGTTCACGGTCGAAGGCCACGCCGGGGCGGTCGAGGAGGCGAAACCCTGATGACCGGTGTCCGCAGGGGCCGCGACCGCGGCCAGGTCGCCATCGAGTACATCGGCTTCCTGCCGATCCTGCTGATCGTCGCCCTGGGGGCGGTGCAGCTCGGCCTGATCGCCTACACGGCCCAGCAGGCCGGCACGGCGGCCCGGACCGGGGCGCGCAGCGCGTCGCTGGACGGGCCGCACGAGGCGGACTGCAAGGCCGCGATCAGCAGTTGGCTGGCCGACGGGACGACCTGCCCGGCGTCGTTCGGCGGGGACGAGGTCACCGTCACGGCCACCGTGCGGATCCCGTCCCTCGTGCCGGGCTGGGAGTTCGACCCGGCCGTCAAGACCGCGACGATGCCGCGCGACCACTGAGCGACGAGCGAGGAGCACCGCACTCATGAGCCTGCGAGCACGGATCAACACCCCCGAGGAGAACGGCAACCGGGGCGAGGACGGCCACATGGTCACCTCCTACCGGGCCAAGCTCCTGGAGGAGATCGACCTCGCGGAGATGAGTTCGCTGGCCGCCGCCGAGCGCCGGGCACGGCTGGAGCGGGTCCTCGGGCACATCATCAGCCGCGAGGGCCCGGTGCTGTCGACGGTGGAGCGCGCGCAGCTGATCCGCAGGGTGGTCGACGAGGCGCTCGGCCTCGGCATCCTGGAGCCGCTGCTGGAGGACGCCTCCATCACCGAGATCATGGTCAACGGCCCGGACGCGATCTTCGTGGAGCGCGGCGGCCGGGTCGAGCAACTGCCCCTGCGCTTCGCCTCCAACGACCAGCTCATGCAGACCATCGAGCGGATCGTCTCGACGGTCAACCGCCGCGTCGACGAGTCCAACCCGATGGTGGACGCCCGGCTCCCCTCCGGCGAGCGCGTCAACGTCATCATCCCGCCGCTGTCCCTGACCGGCGCCACCCTCACCATCCGCCGCTTCCCGCGCTCCTTCACCCTCCACGAGCTGATCGGGCTCGGCTCGCTCGACGAGCCCATGCTGTACCTGCTGGCGGGGCTGGTGCAGGCGAAGTTCAACGTCATCGTCTCGGGCGCGACGGGCACGGGGAAGACGACCCTGCTCAACGCGCTCTCCGGGCTGATCCCCGAGGGCGAACGCATCATCACCATCGAGGACTCCGCCGAACTCCAGCTCCAGCAGGCCCACGTCATCCGCCTGGAGTCGCGTCCGCCCAACGTCGAGGGCAAGGGCCAGGTCAGCATCCGCGACCTGGTCCGCAACTCCCTGCGCATGCGCCCGGACCGGATCGTCGTCGGTGAGGTCCGCGGCGGCGAGTCCCTCGACATGCTCCAGGCCATGTCGACCGGCCACGACGGCTCCCTGGCCACCGTCCACGCCAACAGCGCCGAGGACGCGCTGATGAGGCTGCAGACCCTGGCCTCCATGTCGGACGTGGAGATCCCCTTCGTGGCGCTGCACGACCAGATCAACAGCGCGGTCGACGTCATCGTGCAGCTGACCCGGTTCGCGGACGGCGCCCGCCGCATCACCGAGATCGCGCTGATGGACAGCCACGGCAGCGACCCGTACCGCCTGGTCACGGTCGCCCGCTTCCACGCACAGCCCATGACCGCCGACGGCCGCATCCACGGCGCCTTCGAGTACCACCCCCTCCCACGCCGCGCAGCCGACCGCCTCTACATGGCCAACCAGCCCCTCCCGCAGGCCTTCGGCATCGCCCGGTCCGAGGACCAGCTAGCCACCCGAGAAGCCAGGTAGGACCGACCGATGGAACTGCACCAGCTCATCACGCTCACCACCGGCGTCACGCTGCTGACCTGCCTCCTCGCGGTCGTCGGCCTGCACTCCTACACCACCGGCAAGGCACAGCGGCAGGCCCTGGTCGACCGCCTGTCCGCCACCGGCCAGGTCCCGGTGGGCGGCCGGCGCCGCAGCTTCCGCGGAATCGACCGCCGGCTGCGCCGCACCAGGCTCGGCAGGAAGCTGGAGCTGCGGCTCGCGGCGACCGGCCTGGACGTCACCCCGGGCGAGTTCTTCGTCGCCATGCTCGCCACGGTCGCGAGCCTGTGGCTGATCGGCCAGGCGGCCCTGGCCCCGTTCTTCGGCCCGCTGGCCGGCCTGCTCGGCATCGGGGTCGCGGTCCAGTTCCTCAACTGGCAACGCCAGAAACGCATCGAGAAGTTCATCAACCAGCTCCCCGAGATGGCCCGCATCCTCGCCAACGCCACCCAGGCGGGACTGGCCCTGCGCACCGCGATCGGCATGGCGGCCGAGGAGATGGAGGCCCCGGCGGGCGAGGAACTCGCCAAGGTCTCCGCCCAGCTGGCCGTCGGCGCCTCGATGGACGACGCCCTGGGCGAACTGGCCGACCGCCTCCCCTCCCGCGAACTGGTCGTCCTCGTCACCACCCTGGTCCTGTCGAACCGGGCGGGCGGCCAGGTCGTCAGCGCCCTGCGCAACCTGACGGAGACGCTGGAGGAACGCAAGGAGACCCGGCGCGAGGTCCGCACCCAGCTCTCCCAGGTCACCATGACGTCGTACGCCGTCCCCGTCCTGGGCGTCGGCTCGTTGTTCCTGATGAACGGGGTGAAGGACGGCGCCCTGGACCGCATGACCGGCTCCCCCTTCGGCCAGGGGGCGGTCATCATCGCCTTCTCGCTCTACGCCGTCGGCTTCGTCCTCATCCGCCGCCTGTCCCGCATCGACGTCTGAGAGCCAGGAGGCAACCATGGGACTGCTTCTCGCCCTGCTGATGGGCCTCGGGGTCTGGGGCGTCTTCGCCGGCCTGCGCATGTACCGCGCGGAGGCCAAACTGCCCGGCGACCTCGCCCTGGCCCTGGAGGTCGGCTCCACACGCACCGGCGCCGTCGACTCCCTCATCGACCGCATGGGCATGCGCTACGCCCCCGCCGTGCTGCGCCTGATGGGCCCGAAACAGGTCGCCAAGTACCGCCGCAAGATCGACCTCGCGGGCAACCCCGGAGGCCTGACGATCGACCGCTACGCGGCCCGGCGGGCGGTTTACGGGGCTCTCGGCGGGGTGGGCTTCCTGGTCTTCCTGATGCGGGGCCAACTGCTGGTCGCCCTGCTCCTGCTGGCCTTCGGAGCGTTCTGGACGGAGGTCGGCATCTGGTCGGCCATCCGCATCCGCAAGGACGTCATCGAACGGACCCTCCCGGACTTCCTCGACGTCCTCGCCGTCGTGGTGAGCGCGGGCCTCGGCTTCCGCCAGGCGCTGGACCGCGTCTCGTCCCGCTACGAGGGCCCCTGGGCCGACGAACTGCGCATCACCCTGCGCCAGATGGACCTCGGCATGAGCCGCCGCCAGGCCTTCGCGGAACTGCGCCGCCGCAACGACTCCGAACAGGTGGCGATGTTCGTGACGGCGCTCCAGCAGGGCGAGGAACTGGGCGCGCCGATCGTCGACACGCTCGTCTCCCTCGCGAAGGACATGCGCCGCACGGACGCGCAGAACGCCCGCCGCAAGGCCGCCCGGGCCGTTCCCAAGGCCACGATGATGATCACGACCTTCATGGTCCCGGCCACGATGCTCCTGCTCGGCGCGGGCCTGATCCTCGGCTCGGGCACGGACTTCGGTTCGGTGACGGGCAAGTAGGGGAGGGCGACGGTATGGCGATGACAGGGGAACGCCCGGGCCTGCTGGGACGCCGCCGGGCCGCGCGAAACCCGGAGATCACGACGCCCCCGGCGGGCACGGTGCTGTCCCCGCACATCCGCACGGGGGCGCCGGACGTCCCGGTGACATCGGCGACACCCGCGCTGCCGCCGGGGTGGGAGGCGGCCGGGGGACCGACGCCGCGGGGTGAGGGGGGCGGAGGGGAGCCGTGGGAGCCGGTCGGGCCCGACGGCGACGGCAGTGGGGGCGGTGGCGGGGGCGGTGGTGCGGGCGGTGGTGGGAGTGGTGGTGCGGGCGGTGGTGCGGGCGGTGGTGGGGGTGTTCCGGCCGAAGCCCCGATCGCCGCCGCAGGTCCGTCGGGTGCTGCGAACCCGGCAACCCCCGCCGCAAGCAGTGGCGGTGCAACGCCCCCGGCGATCCCGGCCGCAAGCAGTGGCGGTGCAACGCCCCCAGCGATCCCCGCCGTACGCCAGGACGGCGCCCCGAACCCGGCAACCCCCGCCGCACGCCAGGACGGCGCCCCAAACCCGGCAACCCCCGCCGCGGGCCCGGGCGCTGCCGCGAAGCCCGCGATCGACCTTCAGGTCAACGCGCTGCAAGCCATGTGCCGTCAGGTCTTCGGTTTCCGTCTGGCGATGATCGCCCTGGCCACCCCCACCGCCCTGGTCAACGCCAACGACGGCGTGCCCACCCGCCTCGTCGGCGCGGCCGTGGTCGTCACGTTCATGACCTCCTACGTCCTCTTCAGGGACTGGGAACGCTTCGGCCCCCTCCTCCTGCGCCACCCCTCCCTCCTCGCCGCTGACACCGTCTTCGGCGCCCTGCTCCTCATCGCCGCAGGCCCCGACAGCACCCTCGCCTACGTCAGCGTCTGCACCCCCCTGCTGGCAGGCCTGGTCTACGGCTGGCGCGGCGCGGCCGTCTTCGCCTCCCTCCAGGCCCTGCTGCTGCTCCTGATCCACGCGGCACAGGAGGACCCGGCCCCCGGCATCACCGAGTCGGCGCTCCTGCCCGGCCTCTGTGTCATCGCCGGAGCCGTCGGCTCCAGCCTGCGCAACCTCATGCTCCGCTTCGGCGCGGCCACCCAGGCCCTCACGGCCGTCCAGGCCCGCCTCGCCGTGACGGAAGCGGTCAGTGCCGAGCGAGCCCGCCTGGCCCGCGAGATGCACGACTCCGTCGCCAAGACCCTGCACGGCGTGGCCCTGGCCGCCGACGGCCTGACCACCTCGACCGACGCCGACCGCATGGACCCGGCCCTGGTGAGGAGGCAGGCGGCGCTCGTCGCCCGTTCGGCCCGCCGGGCCGCCGCCGAATCCCGCGAACTCCTGGCCGACCTGCGCCGCGAGTCGGACCCGGCGCAGGCCACCGACGTCCTGGTCGAACTGGCCGCCCGCACCCGTGACTTCAGCGCCCGCACCGGTCTCCCGGCGGCCTACCGCCCGACCGGCGCCCACGCCGTGCCGCCCGTCCCCCCGGCGGTGGCCCGTCAGCTCCTCACCATCGCCTCGGAGGCCATGGAGAACGCCCACCGGCACGCCCACCCGACCCGCGTCGACGTCAGCGCGGGCGTCCACGGTGACCTGCTCCGCATCAGCGTGTACGACGACGGCCGCGGCCTCCCGCCCGGTACCAGCCTCGAACAACTGCGCCGCGCGGGCCACTTCGGCCTGGTCGGCATGGTCGAACGCGCCGCCTCGGTCGGCGCCCGTATCCGCATCGGCCGCGGCGGCCATCCCCGGGGCACGGAGGTCCGCCTGGAACTCCCCCTGGCCGCCCTGACCACCCCCGCCGCATAACCCCACGACCCGCCCCACGACCCGAGAGGAGGCCCCCGATGCCGGACCAGACGCCCCAGCCCCCCGGCGCCCCGCAGCCGCCACCGGACCATCCGTTCGCCGACCTCCCACAACCGGCGCGGCCGGCCCGTCGGCTCCGGGTCGTCGTGGCGGACGACAACCCGGTCGTCCGCGCCGGCCTCACCGCGCTGCTCTCCGGCCGCCCGGACATCGAGGTCGTGGCGGAGGCCGCCGACGGACGCCAGGCCTACGAGGCCGCCCACCAACACCGCCCGGACGTCGTCCTCCTCGACGTCCGCATGCCCGGCGTGGACGGCATCTCGGCGCTCCCGTACCTGGTGGGGATCGCGCCGGTGATGATGCTGACGTACAGCAGGGAGTCGGAGATCGTCCAGGAGGCCCTGCGCCGGGGGGCGGGCGGCTACCTGGTCCACGGCGAGTTCACGGCGGACCAGTTGGTGGACGCCGTACGGGACATCAAGGAGGGCCGGGCCCACTTCACTCCCACGGCGGCGGGCGCCCTCCTGGCCCAACTCCGCCAGAACCGGGCCCCGGCGCCACCCCTCCCGGACGGCCTGGGCGGGCCGTTGAGTGCGACTGCATACGGAATTTCCACGTCCGCACAGTCGCATATGAACCCTCAACAACCACCTCCATCAGCCCATTCGGAGTCCTGGAGGGCGCAACCCACACCCACTTCCCCCGAAGTGCTTTCGCATATGCAACCACATATGGGACAGTCGTCGTCTGAGTGGACGAGCAGCGGCCGCCCGGCCGCTCCCGACAGGTCGCGGTTCCAACTGAGCACGAGGGAGGCGGAGATCATGGACCTCATCGCGTCCGGCATGAACAACCAGCAGATCGCCGCCACGTGCTTCATCAGCGAGAAGACCGTCAAGAACCACATCAACCGCATCTTCGCCAAGCTCCACAGCACCAGCCGCTCCGAGGCCGCCGCGAAGTGGCTCGGCACGGCGCCGGACGGGCGTGACCTCCGGTGACGCACCCGGTGCACAACGGACTCCCGAGCCCGCCGGATTGGGCCCGGATTTGGGCCCAGGGACCCTCTGCCGGACAGCTCCTCCCGCCGTACGTTCCCCATGCCGAAGGCGACACAGCCGAACCCGGAGGGGAACACCATGAGCGACCTGATGCTGAAGACCGCCGTCGCGACCAAGGTCCGCGTGAACGGCTGGAAGAACACAACAACCGAAGCGATGCGCCGCCGCACCGGCGACAGCGGCCAGACGGCGGTCGAGTACCTGGGCATCATCGCGGTGGTGGTGGCGATCGTGCTGGCGATTACGGGGACGAACATCGGCCAGACGATCCTCAACAAGATCCAGGAGAAGATCAACGAAATTACCTGATGCACACCCGCAGGTACGGCGACGCAGGGCAGGCCTTCCCCATCTACATCACGATGGTGGCAGGCCTGCTCTTCCTTGCGTTGGCGTACTTTGCGGTTGGCCAGGCCGCGGTGAATCGGAACGGTGCTCAGACGGCCGCCGATGCGGCCGCGCTCGCGGCAGCCCAGGACACTCGGGACAAGCTCGCAGACGAGTGGCTTGCGAAGGTGCTCGACCCAGCCACGTGGGATGACATCTTCAACGGGCGTGACGCGGCACTCGACGGGTGCGGACGAGCGAACCAACTTGCGGTGCAGAACGACGCCGAAGTGCGGAGCTGTGGGCAGGGCCCGCAACTCTTGAGTTACAGAGTTGACGTCCAGTCCAGTGAATCCGTTGGGGACTCCATCGTCCCCGGCACGGAGAACCAGCACGCCGAAGCCTCCGCGATAGCTGTGATCGAATCGCGTTGCAGTTTCGAGTTTCCTTTGGGGAATGCCCCAGCGGATGCGCTGCCCACCCTGGACTGCGAGGGCCAGAAGTGGGTCCTGAAGCCCGATGATCTGACCGATCTCCCAGCGCCCGAGGACCTCTTCGACGTCCACCTGGCCGACTGACTAGCGAACGACGAGTGATGAAGGAAGCCTACAGATGAGCATTCGGTTCACTGGGAACGCCCGCAGGGGGATCGTCGCGTTGACCGTAGTGGCCGGACTGGCCCTCGGGGCAGCCAGTTGCGGCGGGGGTGGTGACAGTGAAGACAAGAAGCCGAACTCCTCGGCTTCCGCTTCCAAGGGAGGCGGATCCCAGCCGAGTGCTCAGGAAGGGCAGTCCGAGGCACCCTTGGCCGAACTCAAAGGAACAGACGGCATTCTCCTCCAGGTCACTTCCGCGGCAAGGGACGCGGGCGGCTTCTTCACGGTGAGCGGGAACCTCAAGAACGATGGAGCGAAATCAGTCGTCATCCCCTCCCAGATGAGTGGCGACGAAACGGAAGTCATCAAGCATGGGCCTTCCCTCGGGGGTGCAACTCTCGTGGATTCGAAGGGGAAGAAGCGCTACTACGTGCTCCGCGACACGGACGGACGGCCCTTGACGACAACCGGCTTCGGAACGCTCAAAGCGGGCCAGACTCTTCCGGTATTCATGCAATTCCCCGCACCACCCACCAGTACGACGGACGTAACCCTGCAACTGCCGACATTCTCCAGCGGCACCATCAAGATCTCCGGGTGAGGTCGGCCATGATGACCCCCACCCGCACCCGAAGGGCGACTCCGCGTCTCGCCCTGGTCCTCACCGCCGCCGGCCTCATGGTCGCCACGAACATCTACGGCGCCGTCTCGGCCCACGCCGACGAAACCCCCGGCGTGCCCCCCGGCACGGAGGCATCCGCCTCAGCCCCCGTAGAGGTCGACCCGAACGACCCCGACCTAAAGCTCCCCGAAGGCGCCACCCTCGCCGAACCCAAGGTGCTCGACATCAAACAGGTCGTCGAAGACCAGAGCGGCGACGAGCGCCGTGAAGACACCAACGCCGACGTCAAGTTCGCCCTCCAGGCCGAGGTCCTCTTCGGCAAGGACAGCGCGAAACTCAGCGGTGAGGCCAAGGCCCGGATCGCCTCGATCGCCGAGGAGATCAAGACGCAGAACGCCACGAAGATCCGCGTCTTCGGCTTCACGGACAACCTCGGCTCCTCCGCCCACGGCGACGTGCTATCCCGCAAACGAGCCGACGCCGTACAGAACGTCCTCGACCAGGAACTGACCGACTCCGACGTCACCTACGAGGTCCGCGGCTACGGCGAGCAGTACCCCATCGCCGACAACTCCTCGGAAACCGGCCGCAAGAAGAACCGCCGGGTCGAGGTCTCCTTCCCGCGCACGGAGAGCTGAACCACCACCGACCGAAACGGGGCCTGTCCTCGCGTCATCGCCGTCGAGGATGGGCGCCGCCCGTTTCCGCGTGCCTCTCAGGTGCAGGGCGGGCATTGAGACGCCCAGCGCACCCCTGTGGCTCAAATGGGCCCAGGGATAGGGCCACGGGCCCATGTGCGAGTGATCTAGTTTCCTTAGCCTCGGCCGGGCGTTCGTCTTGACTGCCGCTCAACGAGTTGAGGTCATGCATGTCCGGTGCCGGTAACCCGATACCCCCGAGCGGGATGTGGGGCGCGCAGAACACCCCCTCCTGGGACCGGCGGTCGCCGTTGCCACGGGAGCTGGGCTGGGCGCAGGTACTGCTGTGGGTGCAGCTCGCGCTGACGGTGTTGTATGTGGCCACCGTGCTGTCGGTGGTGACGTACTACTCCGGGGAGATCTTCGGGATCCTGGTGTACGACTCGCTGCCCAGCCTGGCCGGGGTCTACCTGGCCCGGCGGCTGTGGCAGGGCGGGGTGTGGACGAGCCGCCCACTGATCGCCGTACAGGCGTGGATCGTGTGGCTGTCGCTCGGCACGCTGTTGCACGGTGATCTGAGGGGTATCACGCAGGCGGCGATGCCGGTGGCTGTCATCGTGCTGTTGCGCCGGGCCCGGTCGCGTGAGTGGTTCGAGAGCGCTCCCCAGGACAGGGAGGAGCGGCGGACGTTCAGCCTGGGGAGAATGATCCGCTGGCGGCGGGACGAGGGCCAGACCGCGGTGGAGTACGCGGGGCTCATCGCAGTGGTGGCGGCGATCATCGTCGCGCTGTCGGTGGGCGGCCTCGGCGGGCGCATCGCCGACGGCATCCAGTCGGCGGTCTGCTCGGTGACGGGCACGGCCTGCCCCGCTCCGCAGGGCGATGGTACGGAGACGGGTGCGGCCGGGGACGACGCTGGGCAGCCGGGTGGTTCGGACGCCGGCGCCGACGGCCGCAACGGCGCCGACCCGGATGGCGGCGCGAACGCGGGCGGTGACGCGGCGGCAGACGGTGGTGCCGGCGCGAACGACGAGGCGGATGCCGAAGGCGACCCGGCCACCGAGGGTGGTGCTGGTGGCCAGGAAGGCACGGGCGCCGACGGTGATACGGGCGGCAACGACAGCAGCGGTGGTCTGGCCTGGTCGACTCGGATCATCACCTATGAGGGCGCGGCGGCGAACGACACGGTTCCGCTCGCTCCGGGGCCGTTCGACCAGAGGTCGCTCTGGGACGACGTACATGACCAGGAACGCCACGACAAGACTTTCATGGACCATGTCCGGGGCTTCTTCGTGGCCCCGACAAAGAGCTTCCTGGCCAGCACGATGGACGTCGTCAGCGACCCGGTCGGCTCGATCAAGGACACCTGGAACGGCCTGAAGGGCTACACCACGAACTGGTGGGGCGACAAGGCCGACGAACTGGGCGAGGAGTGGGACAAGGGGAACTACGGCGCCTTCATCGGCAACACCGTTGTCGGCGTCATCGGCATCTTCAGCCCGAAGACCATCACGAAGTTCACCAAGCTCAAGAAGCTGGCCGAGGTCGGTGAATCCCTCGAAAAGGCGGCGGACGCGGCCGAGAAGGCGCGCAAGGCGGCCAGGGCGGGCGACTTCGACGGCGCGAAGAAGGCCGCGGACGAGGCGCAGAGTCACGCCGACGAGGCGCAGAAGAAGGCCGAGAAGAACGGCAGCTGCACGATCGCGATCGGGCGCATTCCGTACAGCGGTGGCGGCGGCCTGCGCGGAGTCCCTGGCACCGGCACAGGCGTCCTGGCGGCCCCGCAGGCCGGCCGGATCGTCGTCGCCGCGGGCGGCAAGGAGTGCACGGGTGACGACGCCGATGATGCACGCCAGGCCCAGCAGGAGGCGCTCGACGCCAGGGCCGAAGCGGCGAAGGCCGCGCTGCGGGAGCGGGGCTCTTCGGTGCCTGAGGACCAGATCGACGGGCTCGTCAACCGCGCCAAGGACCCCCCGGAATCCGGTGAGATCAGCAAGAAGGACGCGGCCGACTCGCTCGACGAGATCACTGACCTCGCACGCCGCGAAAACGTCAACGGCGATGCCGCCGCGGCGCTGGAAGGCAAGGTCGCCAATGCCTCCGACTCCAACAAGCTCGCCGAGGCACGCGCGGAGGTGAACGCCGTACGCCGCGCTGCCGACGACGCGGCGCCCGGAACCCACGTGGACGCCGGAGTCGGAGGCAAGATGAACCGCAAGGAGGCTGACCTGGGCAACGGGGAGAAGGTGAATCTCGACGAGATCCCGGACGCGGACGTGGTCTACAAGGACAAGAACGGCACCGTGCACGTCAAGGAGGTCAAGAACGCCGGCTCGGCCACGCGCAAGGCGGACTTCGCCAATCAGGTCGAGAGGCTCAAGAAGTGGGCGAGCAAGGAGCCGGGCCGCAAGGCCACCGTGGAGATCGAGACAGCGGACCGCTGGACGTCGGTCTTCAGCGAGTTCAAACCCGCCCGGAACGGCAAGCCGGCGAAGGACACCAGGACGGCGGCCGGTGAGATGGCCAAGAACCGTGTGGACGTGAAGGTGGCGGGCCAGGGTCTGTCCGCCGACCAGCTCGGCAGGATGCAGCGTTCCATCGACGAGCGGACGGCGAACGGCACGATGGACTGGTCGAAGATGAAGGACCCGGACAGCGCAAAGGCGTACCTGGGCATTGAATGAGACGAACAAGTGGACGACAGCCACGAATCGTGGCAGGACGGCGGAGATGAGCGAGTCGGACGCGGAGTTGAGTGCCGAAGAGATGTGGGATCCGCAGGTCGCGCGATGGCGTGATCCGGAGGGTGACTACGTTCTGCCCCGCGCCCTTCGGTCCTTGCCACAGCCTTGGGACGAGGGCGACTGGGGTCGGATCGGGGACCTGCCGCGCACCGATGAGCGGGTGGCGGAGGCTCGGCAGGTGGTGACCGAGCTGCTGGAGGACCCGGAGTTGGCGCCGGATGTGCCTCAGCCGCCGTCTCCGGGCCTGTTGTGGCACGTGTGGGAGGAGTTCCACCAGGCGGTGGGGAGGAGGATGCCCTGCACGAGCCAGGTGACGTGGGCCGGTGTGGACGAGCTGGTGCGCGAGTGGCGGGGACGGGAGAGGCTGTACCCGCTTCAGCGGCATGTCGTTGAGCACGCCGAAGCGGCGATACTCGCCATGATCCCGCGGCTGCGGGACGACATCGCCGACTCGGTGTTCCGCTGGCTGGCCCTGGACTCCGACCCCGGCCGTTTCGCCGACTGGGCGGTGGATACGGCCGAGCGCTGCGTGATCGAGGACATCGGCGCGGACTCTGCCATCGAGCTGTTGGGCGCGATGGGGAGCGTTGAGGCCAGGGCGGCTCTGGATCGCCTGTCGGTGAAGCCGGGCGGTCCGGCGAGTTGGGACAACGCGGAGGCGGCACAGGGGAAGCTCTTCGATCTGGGGACGGAGAGGCGGAGCGGCAGTAGGCCCGGAAGCTGAAGGAAAGGGCGAGTAGCCTCTCCTGCCCTACCTGTACAAGAGCTTCCCTGCACGTGGGGCTCCGGCTTCCGGTGGCCGCAGGAGTTGCCCGAGACTGGCGAAAACCGTGGGTCTGCGAAATGGAGCGGTGCACGCGCACTGATCGCAGGGCGGCCCGGGACGGTGATAGGCAGATTCGTTCCCGGTCCGGAGTATGTGACCAGGTGTTTTCCGTGCCTGCAATGGAACGGGCCTGCCAATCTCGTGGCGCATCCACCGCTCGACTTCGAAGAGCCTGATGGGCTGGTCCCGGCCAGGCCGGGAGGAACGAGAGGCGGCGGAGGCAGGAGATGCTGCGGTGCCTCTCCGAGACCGCGGAGCGCGGCGATTCCTGCAGCCGCGACACTCGCGTCGCGGGGCGGGCAGGCCAGGCGGGCCCTCGGCGGACGGCTCCGCCAAGGGGGCGACCGACAGGCCACGCCCGCGGGCGCCCTACAGGAGGTGGTCGGCCTTGCCCGCCTTGATGTCCCGGATGAGCGTCCGGAGGGCATCGCGGCTGTCGGTCAGATGGTGCTCCTCCTGCCCGGCGACGGCGATATAGGCGTTGCCTTGCGCGTCGGTGCCTATGCGAAAGCAGTTGTTTCCCTCACCGCAGAAGGGCTCTTCCCAGGTGATGCCGGGTGTCATGGTGGCTCCCTCAGAGTTCGCGGGCGATGTTGCGGATGAGGTCGCGGGAGGCTGCTGAACTCAGCGCCGCGTCGTCCATCCAGTCCAGATGGGCACGGTACTTCGTGAGCTGGGCCTCCGCGCCGGTGAATTCCGGCCCGTGGGCGGAGTCCAGTTGCACGGTGTCCAGCTGGGGTACGGCCCCTTCGGCGTACAGCAGTGCGTGTCCGGCCCCTGGAAAGCCGCTCACGCTCGTCGGAACGACTCGCACATTGACGCTCTCGCGCTCGGACTGCGCGGCCAGGTGCTCCAGCTGTCGCCGGGTCGCCTCAGTGTCGCCGTAAGGCATGCGCAGCGCGGCCTCGTGGACGTAGGCGACGTACGGAAGCGGCACGGCCCGGTCGAACACCTGCTGCCGCTCCATACGATGGGCCACTCGCAACTCGACTTCGAGTCGACTCAGCCGGGGGAGTACGGCAACGAAGACGGCGCGGGCATACTCCTCGGTCTGCAGCAGCCCCGGTACGTGCATGACCTGAGCCGTCCGCACGCGCGTGGCATGCCACTCCAACTCGGCGATGTCCAGCAGTCCGGCGGGCAGCGTGCCTCGGTACTGTTCCCACCACCCCCGCTCCTTGCCCTCGGCCATGGAGACCAGCACTGAGACGTAAGTCTCGTCCGTACAGGCATAGTTACAGGAAAGCGTGCGGATGCGTTCCGCCGAGAACGGCCGGATTCCCGACTCCATGTTGGACAGCCGTGTCCGGTCGATGCCGAGCAGGCCGGCGGCGTACTCCGTGGTGACACCCGCCGCGAGCCGCATCCTGCGCAGCTCCGCGCCCAGTCGCTTCTGCCGCTCCGTCGGCGTGCTTCTCGTCCCCATACCGCCCCTTCGTCACCGTGTGAGCTTCAGTCTGCCGGTGGGTCGCGCCTCCGTCTCACCACAGATAGGGGTAATTATCTCTGAATCATTGGACACGGTGACTCCACAATGCCTACGGTCAGTGACAGGTCGATCACACCGCCCCGCCTCACCGGAAGCGCATCGCGTGAGCCCGCCCGCAATCTCCTGCCCTGGGAGGGCTTGGCTCGCGTCAGGGAGACAGGCCACCGCTCGGAGTCGGAGTTCCTCACCATCCACCTGTACGCCAAGGGAGTTGCCGCCATGCCCGCACCCTTCACGACCTGCCCGTCTCCGTCCGCCACGGACACGGACCTGCCACCCAACCGCCCCACCCCCGAAACCCTCGCCTACAGCTTCACCCTCCCCGCGGCCCCGCAGAGCCCGTTCATCGCACGCGCCGCAACCAGAACGGTCCTGCGAGCCCACTCCCTCGACGACGTGACGGACGCGGCGGTCCAGGTGGTGAGTGAACTGGCTTCCTGCGCCTGCCGTTTCACCCCCGCCGCCGAGGTCTACGTGTCGCTCCGCTACCGGGACGGCGACCTGCGCGTGATCCTCTACGACGGCCATCCCCGCCATCTCAACCCCCGCCTCGCCGCGGCCTGCGAGTCCCGTCGCCGAGCCACCTTGCGGGTCTTGTCCTGCGTGGTGAAGTCCTGCCGCGGAGACTGGGGATTCGACGAGGCCCGCGAACCGGGCGGCGGCACCCGGATGTGGGCGGTACTGCCGAGGGAGAGCGCGAGGTCGTACCTGTGCGGCTGACTCGTTCCACGCCGCCGCAGGGGGCGAGCCGGAGTGGCGGATCGACCTGGCCGCCGCCTTGGACGCCCGATGGGGCCCGCACGCCACCGTGTCCATGGAGGGGTGCGCCGATGCCTTCATGGATCCGAACGGCGACGACCTCCCGCCCTTCTTCCGGCACCTCTGCGAGAGCGGATACTTCGGCGACCTCCTGAACTGGCGGGTCGGCGACCGTATGCTCGCCGCGAGCGTCGGCCACGAGGGCAGGAGGAGCCGGTCGTGCTGTTCGCGGGGGTGACCGGTTCCATGGAGGGATTCCCCACGGAGGAGCCGGCGGCTCCAGGGGAGGCGCATGGGCCGCTGGGCCTGGCACGCACTGAGGCACCCGTGTCGCGGCGGCGCTTCCACAGCACCGGCCGCCGACACACTGCGCGCGGCGGCAGGCCACCTAATCGGCCGACCGTCACCCAGGTCACGAGCGGGGACCACTGGCGCCGGGGTCGTGCGCCTGGCTCCGCGCCACGACCACTTCCACCCGAGCCCCCTTCCGCACTCCCCACCCACTCATCGCCCCGGCCTCCGCCTCCACCACATGCCGGGCCCGCAACCGGGGCATCCCCAGCAGCCCGGGCCGCATGGTCCGCACGGCGATGACGCGAAGTCGCCGATCGAGGTAGGCGACGTCGATCGCCATGCGCATCCGGAAGGTGTGCACGCTGTTGGCGGGGGAGAGCAGGATCGCCCCGTCGATGGAGTCGCGACCCAACAGCCCCTTGGTCCGGGCCCGGTAGGAGGCGGCGATCTCCAACGGCACCCGCACGGACACCTCCCCACCAGCCCCGCGCACGACCAGCTCTCCGCGCCCGTCCCGCCAACGCCGCCCCATCCGGGCCCCCTCCGACCGCGCCGCACGCCACACGACGTCCCGTCAGCCAAGCTATCCGCAGACAGCACCCCTCGCATGGGCCCAGGAGCCCCGCCCTTTGCTGATTCCTGACTGGAACGCCGTACACGGCACCAACGTTGGTCTTCACCATGGGCGCGTTATTCAACCGTTACGGCTCCAACCGAGCGGCGAAACGCCGATTCCTCCCCATACACCCCGCCCGTTGACAACCTTCACCCTGGTGCCGCCGCACCCCGCTGGATAGCTTTGGTTCGCTCAAGAGAAGCCTCGCCTCTGACCGGGAGCCGACCGTGAACCGCCGCCCCACCCTCCTCGCAGCGCTCACCCTGACCGCCGCTGCGACCCTGACGCTGTCCGCGTGCGGGAGTGACGACAGTTCCGCGGCCAAGGACAACGACAAGATCGCGGGAGCCGACACGGGCGACAAGGCTTCGCCCTCGCCGAGTGAGAGCGAAGCGGCGCCTGCCGGCCGACCTGCGATCACCTTCCCGTCCGACGCCAAGAACGTCTTCGAGTACGAGAAGACCGGCGACGCGGCCAAGGACGCGGTCCTCAAGGACAGCACCCTCAGCGTCAACTCCGTGGACGAGGCGATCCTCAAGGGGAACACCGACACCAAGGCCCTCGGCTTCTACAACGTCGGCAAGGCACTGGAATCCTCGATCTCCTACGCCCAGCGGTACATCAACGACGGCGACACGTGGATCGGGGAGACGCGCTACTTCAACTACAAGGTGAACCTCACCGGCGAGAAGAAGGCCTACGTCACCTACTGCTCCGACGAGAGCAAGTCCTACATCAAGAACCGGAAGACCAAGAAGGTCGACAGGTCGCCGGCGGATGCGGACTCCTACGTGCTGTACAACACCAGTCTCACCAAGAACGCCGATGGAGTCTGGCAGACGTCCAACATCGGCTCGGACAGGGGGAACAAGGCGTGCCAGCCGTAAGAAACTCGACGAGAGTCATAACGGTCCTGACCCTGGTGTGCTGCTCTGTCTTCGCTGCCCAGACCGCTTTCGCCAAGCGCGACAAGCACGGCAACAACGGGGACAGCCGGCAGAGCGCCGACGCAGGCAAAGACGGCACCGTCTCCGTCACCGTCGGCGGCGTCGTCTTCGACCGTTCGAAGAACGGCAGCGGCAACTCCGCCGGGGCGCTGACCTCGACCACGTCCTGGTCCCCGCCCCCCTGCTGGTACGCCCCGAAGTACACCCCGGACCAGCTGAAGAAGTACCTCGAGCCGACCTGGGAGGCCGGTTCGACGGGCTACCAGTGGGACGCCGAACAGCGGGACCGGTACGTCAACGGAAAGCCCTACAAGGACTTCAACAAGGACAAGGCGGGCAAGGGCTACTTCTGGGACTCGTTCGTCGACAAGGACTTCCCCCCGGGTTGGGACTCCTGCGAGAAGCCCATCTTCTGGGTGGACCAGGGCGACCCCCCGCCCGCGGACATCGAGAACGCCGTCACACCCGAGGTCCTCGCCGAACTCGCCTACGCCGAGATCCGGGTCCCCGGTACCGAAGTCACCCTGGCCCCCGCCGCCCAGACCAAGGTCAACCTCCCGACCTGGGCCTGGCTGGACGCCGCCGACTTCAAGCCGGTCTCCGTCACCGCGTCCGTACCGGTGATCGGCATCACGGCGACCGCGACGGCGAGACCGACGTCGCTCAGAATCGAACCCGGTACCAAGGACGCCGAGACCTACCCGGCCTCTGGGGTCTGCGAGATCAACAACGGCCGCATCGGTGAGCCCTACGCGAAGGGCAAGGCGGACCGCACGCCACCCTGCGGAGTGAGATACCTGCGCTCCTCGGGCAACGGCACGTACCCGCTCCAGGCAACCGTCACCTGGGAGATCGACTGGACCGGCAGCGGCGGCGCGGGCGGTGACCTGCCCGACGGCACGTTCGGCGCCACCCAGGACGTGGTCGTACAGGAGATCCAGGCCGTCAACCGCTGAGCGAGTGTCCGTCGCACCCTCATCCGGGTAGGAGGAGGAGCATGACCCCCCTAGGCGCAGTCTTCCGCCCCCAACTCGCCCCCGAGCGGCTCCGCGCCGTGGCCCGGCTCGCCGATGACGCGGGGCTCGATGAGCTGTGGCTCTGGGAGGACTGTTTCAGGGAGGGCGGTATCTCCACCGCCGCCGCTGCCCTCGCGTGGACCGAGCGGGTGCGGGTCGGGGTCGGGCTGTTGCCCGTGCCCCTGCGGAACGTGGCCATCACCGCCATGGAGGCCGCCTCACTGCACCGCATGTTCCCGGGCCGGGCGATCCTCGGTGTGGGGCACGGCGTGCAGGACTGGATGGGGCAGGTCGGCGCCCGCGTCGAGTCGCCCCTCACCCTGCTGCGAGAGCACCTCGTCACGCTGCGGGCCCTGCTGGCCGGAGAGCGGGTCACCGTCGACGGGCGGTACGTCAAGCTCGACGACGTCGCTCTCGACTGGCCACCGGACCCCGCCCGGCACAGCGGCGTGCTGGCCGGAGCCACCGGGCCGCGGTCGCTGCGGCTCACCGGCGAGGCCGCCGACGGCACCATCCTCACCGCCTCCACCAACGCCGAGGGCGTGCGCCAGGCACGGCGGCTCGTCGAGGAGGGGCGGGCGGCGGCCGGCCGAGACGCCGCAGCCGGGCATCACCCCCTCGTCGTCTACCTGCTCACCGCCACCGGGCCCGACGCCGCCGCCCGGCTGCGCGCGGAACTCGTCGCCGAGAACGACGACGCCGTACCGGACCTCGGGGTCGCCGGAGACGCCGGAGCGGTGGCCAAGGCCGTCGAGCGGCTGGTCGAGGCCGGTGCCGACAGTGTCGTCCTGCAACCGACGGCGGACGAACCCGACCCGGAGGGCTTCGTGCGGTTCGCGGCGGAAGAAGTGCGCCCCCTCGTGCCCTGAGTGCTTGCTCACGCCCTGAGCCCGCGCTCAGCGAACCGGCACCCTCCGGCACGGCGACAACGAGCACGTCATGCTCGTCCTCACGTGAGCGGAAATCGGAAGACGTCCCCGTCCGATCCCTGCCACGATCCCTCCATGGCAAAGCACCGCAACCCCCACCCCGGCACCTTCGAAGACCTTCTCGCCGAAGGCGCCTCCGTCCCCACAGAAGGCTGGGACTTCTCCTGGTTCGAAGGGCGGGCGACCGAAGCGCGTCCCTCCTGGGGGTACGCCGTGTCGCTGTCCGAGCGTCTCGGCCGGGCGAGCGCCGTGCTCGACGTGCAGACCGGGGGAGGGGAGGTACTGGACTTCGCCCTCGCCAGGGTCGCCGCCGCGAAGCCGCCCCTCCTGACCATCGCCACCGAAGGCTGGCCCCCCAACGTCGCCAAGGCCACCGCCCTGCTCCGCCCGCGTGGCGTCGCCGTCGTCGCCGCTGCCGAGGACGACCCGCTGCCCTTCGCCGACGGTGCCTTCGACCTGGTCGTCAGCCGTCACCCCGTCCGCCCGCACTGGGAGGAGATCGCCCGCGTCCTCCAGCCCGGCGGGACGTACTTCGCCCAGCACGTCGGCCCGGCCAGCGTCTTCGAACTCGTCGAGTACTTCCTCGGGCCCCAGCCGGACGACGTGCGCGGCGCCCGGCACCCCGACCGTGAGCGTGCCGACGCCGAGGCCGCCGGGCTCGACGTCGTCGATCTGCGGGCGGAGCGGCTGCGCATGGAGTTCCACGACATCGGCGCGGTCGTGCACTTCCTGCGCAAGGTGGTCTGGATGGTCCCGGGCTTCACCGTCGAGGCCTACCGGCAGCGGCTGCGGGAGCTGCACGAGCGCATCCGCACCGACGGCCCCTTCGTCGCGCACAGCACCCGGCACCTCTTCGAGGCACGCAAGTCTGACTGACCGCGGACCCAGGAGCGTGCTCGTGTGTCGCCCCTTCACTCCTTTCACACACCGCACTTGCGCATCTCCCGACGAGGGTTTTCACATTGTTATCGCCCACAGCTCGCCTCCGCGTCGTCGCTCACGTAGGTTCGGACCAGGGTAATTCGCGTGAGCAAAGCTGCGCGGGCGGTACCGCGCAGTGGAGGGGGCTGCGCGGTGCCAAGGCCACCCCGCCGAGCCCCATCGAGCCGGCGCCCCGGCGATGTCCTGTCGGCAAAGCCGAGAATCGGAGCCGGCCCGAGCCGCCGTGAAGGCCGGGTGGCGGTCAAGTGGGGGTTCGGGTCCGGTTCACCCGTCGGGGGGATGCCGTGACAAGTCACCCGACTGGACCCCAAGATCCGGTAAATCCTCCGGTT
Organism: Streptomyces sp. NPDC007929; assembly: GCF_042959065.1. Lineage (NCBI taxonomy): Bacteria > Bacillati > Actinomycetota > Actinomycetes > Kitasatosporales > Streptomycetaceae > Streptomyces > Streptomyces sp. NPDC007929. Next base: position 650,694 of record NZ_JBIBKD010000003.1, read on the forward strand.
CCCCTCCCGTGGCGCCCGATTTCCCAGCGTATGCGAGGTGTTTCGGCCAGGAGCGAGCCCTGAACGAGGGCTTCCGTGAGCATCGCCGCGTCGCCGGACGGCTCCGGAGAGTAGTTGTGGCACGCCGATGCGCGCAGCATCACTTACGAAGGGTTATGGTGGAAACCCCCCCTCGGGCCGGTCCGTCTCCCCCCCCACGGACCGGCCCGTTTTTCTTTGTTCCGCCCGGCGGCTCGAACCGCCTCCCGGACCCCCGCTCGGCCCACCGGGCGGAACCGCCCGCTCCGCCCCAGTTGGCGGCCCAGGGCCGGTGCGGGGGTAGGCTTCGCCCCCGGGGACCGCCATACGGGCAGGGACCGCCCGCGGCCACGACCGGGCCGCACGCCGCGGCCTGTCCGATCCGTACGGAGGGGCTGACAATCACGTGAACCTGCGCGACAAGCTGCGCGGCCTGCTGGTCAGGCTCTACGCACGCCGGGTGGAAGGCCACCTGGACCACGCTCAGGTGCCCAAGCACATCGGCGTCATCATGGACGGCAACCGGCGCTGGGCGAAGGCCGCCGGTTCCAGCACCGTCGACGGTCACCGGGCCGGGGCCGGGAAGATCGAGGAGTTCCTCGGCTGGTGCACCGAGACCGACGTCGAGGTCGTCACCCTCTGGCTGCTGTCCACGGACAACTTCGACCGGCCGCAGGAGGAGCTCGTCCCCCTGCTCGGCATCATCGAGGACGTCGTCCGCACCCTGGCCGCCGACGGCCGCTGGCGCGTGCACCACGTCGGCACGCCCGACCTGCTGCCCTCCGCGATGCAGACGGTCCTCAAGGAGGCCGAGGAGACCACGGCGCACGTCGACGGGATAGTGGTCAACGTCGCCATCGGCTACGGCGGACGGCAGGAGATCGCCGACGCGGTGCGCTCGATGCTGCTCGACGCCCAGGAGAAGGGCACCTCGATGGAGGCGCTCGCCGAGGCCGTCGACATCGACATGATCGGGCGTCACCTCTACACGAGCCACCAGCCCGACCCCGACCTGGTCATCCGCACCAGTGGCGAGCAGCGGCTGTCCGGATTCATGCTCTGGCAGACCGCGCACTCCGAGTACTACTTCTGTGACGTGTTCTGGCCGGCGTTCCGCAAGGTCGACTTCCTGCGCGCCATGCGCGACTACGCGGCCCGCCATCGGCGCTACGGCGGCTGAATCCCCCTCACCGGGCATCCCCCGCAGGGCGCCCCGACACCGGACGCCCCACGTCGCGGCACCTCCCGGAACAACGCCGCCGCACCTCCCGCCACCCGGGCGAGGACAGGCGTCACACGGAGTTCACCGCCTCGCCGTCATATGCCGTGGCATGGCGACGCTCGTTCGAGGGCATAACCCAGACAGGTCGACGCCCGAACCACGGGTGTCGGATCTCAGCGGACGGCACGGGGCCGTCCGCCCGGGAGGCCCTTTGCACCAGCCCGATCGTGCGGTCACAGCACGGACGAAGAGGCGGAGGGCCGGTTCTCGGCCCGCGCAGGGCGGCCGACGACCGGTCCAGCTCCATACCGTCGCTCCCCGACCTCATCCGAGGGGGTACGTCCTTCCGTGGTGACCAGCACAAAGCGCCACAAGCCCGACCGGCGCACCTATGTTCTCGACACCAGCGTCCTGCTGGCCGACCCGAACGCACTGAACCGCTTCGACGAGCACGAGGTCGTGCTCCCCATCGTCGTGGTCACGGAGCTGGAGGCCAAGCGGCACCATCCCGAACTCGGCTACTTCGCCCGGCAGGCGCTGCGCCTGCTCGACGAGTTCCGCGTCCGGCACGGTCGCCTCGACGCCCCCATCCCGATCGGGGATCTCGGCGGGACCGTCCGTGTCGAGCTCAACCACTCGGACCCCAGCGTGCTGCCCAGCGGCTACCGCCTGGGGGACAACGACTCCCGCATCCTCGCGGTCGCCCGCAATCTGCAGGCCGAGGGGTTCGACGTCACCGTCGTGTCGAAGGACCTCCCGCTCAGGATCAAGGCGTCCTCCGTCGGACTCCTCGCCGAGGAGTACCGCGCGGAGCTCGCCATCACGGACTCCTCCGGCTGGACCGGAATGTCCGAACTGACCCTGCCCGGCGAGCAGGTGGACATCCTCTTCGAGGAAGGGCGGGTCCACGTCCCCGAGGCCGCCGGCCTGCCGGTGCACACCGGCCTGATGATCCAGTCGGAGCGCGGCAAGGCACTCGGGCGGGTCACCCCCGACGGCAACATCCGTGTCGTGCGCGGGGATCGGGAGGCGTTCGGCATCAAGGGCCGCAGCGCCGAGCAGCGGATCGCGCTCGACCTGCTGCTCGACCCGGACGTCGGCATCGTGTCGATGGGCGGCCGGGCCGGCACCGGCAAGTCGGCACTGGCGCTGTGCGCGGGTCTGGAGGCGGTGCTGGAGCGCCGTCAGCACCAGAAGGTGATGGTCTTCCGTCCGCTGTACGCGGTGGGCGGGCAGGAGCTGGGCTATCTGCCGGGCTCCGAGGCCGAGAAGATGAGCCCCTGGGCGCAGGCCGTGTTCGACACGCTGTCGGCGGTCACCTCCCGTGAGGTCATCGAGGAGGTCACCGCACGCGGGATGCTGGAGGTCCTGCCGCTCACCCACATCCGCGGCCGCTCGCTGCACGACGCGTTCGTCATCGTGGACGAGGCACAGTCACTGGAGAGGAACGTACTTCTGACCGTTCTGTCCCGGATCGGGGCCAATTCGCGGGTGGTTCTCACCCATGACGTGGCCCAGCGGGACAACCTCAGGGTCGGCCGGTACGACGGTGTCGTCGCCGTCGTCGAGAAGCTGAAGGGGCATCCGCTCTTCGCGCACGTGACCCTGACGCGGTCCGAGAGGTCCCAGATCGCCGCGCTTGTGACCGAAATGCTCGAAGACGGGCAGATCTGACCGACTACACCAAGTCGTGGTGGTTATCGGATAGTTGGCGCCGTTCGGAAAAGGCCAAGAGCCTAGCCGGGCGGCGCCTTCGCATGTAGGCGTTTCTGTGAATCTCCAGCGTCAAACGGGATGTGAGCTTTCACACGCAACTCGGAATTGCCTTGCCCCGTCCGGTTACGGCAGAGTCTCACTCCTGTCAGGCCCCGCATACGACACAGCTGTACCCCCAGCGGTACGGCACCACAAAAGCATCAGCACCAACTGCATAGCGATGTCGTATGCCGCCCGAGCTACACACGGCGCTCCCCCCCGGGGGAGTTGCCCACCGGGCCCGCGCCTCCCGTGACCCCGCAGTTGGGGAGGCCAGTGTCAGGGGCACGATTGCGTCCGCGAGGGTCACCGAAGCGGGCGATGCTGGAAGGAAACCGTGTGAGCCGGATCTCGGTCCGGGGATTCGCAGTGGCTTCGGCCACGGCGGTCACCGCTGTCGGAAGCGTCGTCGGCGTTGCCTCGGGCAGCACCGCGCAGAACAACGACGCGGAAGCGACGGCAACCGGCGCCACGCTGCTCGCGGACATCCCCGCGGGCCAGCAGGCCCAGGTACAGACCGCGTCGCTGACGCAGCAGGCCGACGCACAGGCCATCCAGGCGGACGCGAGCGCGAAGAAGGACGCCGAGGAGGCCGCCCGCAAGGCCGCCGCCGAGACGGCCATCGCCAAGAAGGACGCCGCGAAGAAGGCCGCCGAGGCAGCCGCCAAGGAGCGCGCGGAGGCCAAGGAGGCCGCCGCCAGCCGCTCCAAGGACATCTCCGACTTCCCCGTCGCGAGCTCCTACAGCATCGCCCAGATCCAGGCGATGGCACGCCAGGTGGTGCCGTCGGGTCAGTTCCAGTGCTTCAGCAACATCGTGGACCACGAGTCCGACTGGAACTACAAGGCGGTCAACCCCTCCTCCGGGGCCTACGGCATGTTCCAGGCGCTGCCCGGTTCCAAGATGTCGTCCGTCGGCGCCGACTGGCGGACCAACCCGGCCACCCAGATCAAGTGGGGCCTCAACTACATGAACGACCGCTACGGCAGTCCCTGTGACGCCTGGTCGTTCTGGCAGGCCAACCACTGGTACTGAGCCGACCGGCCCACGGCCGATCCCGCCCTTCGCGCGAGCCCCGCACCGCAGTCCGGTGCGGGGCTCGCGCGATGTAACGTCGGACGGACGGCTCCCCGGGGGAGTGGTGCGCCAAGACGGGGGAAGAGGACGGATCATGTCGCGAGTGCCAGGGTGGCTCGGCCGGCTGGGTGCCGGGCTGACCGAGATGAGCGAGCGGTACAACCAGCGCCGCGCGGAGGCCGAACGGGAGCGGGACGAACCCGACCCCCCGATCGACGACCACGTACCGCCGCCCCCGGACTACGCGCCCACCGTTCCCGCCCGCCCCGATCCCGCGCAGGCCGTGCCGTGGGGGGTGCGGGTCGCGGCCGAGGCGGGCTGGCGACTCCTCGTCCTCGCCGGGACCCTGTGGGTGCTGATGCGCGTCATCAGCGCCGTCCAGCTCGTGGTGTTCTCCTTCGTCATCGCGCTGCTCATCACGGCGATCCTGCAGCCGACGGTGGCGCGGCTGCGGCGCCACGGGGTGCCGCGGGGGCCGGCGACGGCGCTGACGGCGTTGTTCGGCTTCGTCGTCATCGGCCTCATCGGCTGGTTCGTGACCTGGCAGGTCATGGAGAACATCGACGACCTGTCGAACCAGATCCAGGACGGCATCGACGAGTTGCGGAACTGGCTGCTGAACAGCCCCTTCCACGTCACCGACAAGCAGATCAACGAGATCGCCAAGAACCTGCGCGAGGCGGTCGGGGCCAACACCGACCAGATCACCTCGGCGGGCCTGGAAGGCGTGACGGTCGTCGTCGAAGCGCTCACGGGCATCCTGCTGGCGGTCTTCTGCACCCTGTTCCTGCTCTACGACGGCAAGCGGATCTGGGAGTGGACGCTGAAGCTGGTCCCCGCGGCGGCGCGGCCCGGAGTGGCCGGGGCCGGTCCGGCGGCGTGGCGGACGCTGACGGCGTATGTGCGGGGCACGGTGCTCGTCGCGCTGATCGACGCGATCTTCATCGGCCTCGGCATCTACTTCCTCGATGTGCCGATGGCCGTGCCGCTGGCGGTGTTCATCTTCCTGTTCGCGTTCATCCCGCTGGTGGGCGCGGTGGTGTCCGGGGCGCTGGCGGTGGTCGTCGCGCTGGTCACCCAGGGGGTGTTCACGGCCGTCATGACGCTGGTGGTGGTGCTGGCGGTGCAGCAGATCGAGGGGCACATCCTCCAGCCGTTCATCCTGGGCCGTGCGGTCCGGGTGCATCCGCTGGCGGTGGTCCTGTCGGTCGCGGCGGGCGGCATGGTGGCCGGCATCGGCGGCGCGGTGGTGGCCGTGCCCCTGGTGGCCGTGACGAACACGGTCGCCGGCTATCTCCGGTCGTACTCCCAGAGATCGGCCCTGCGCCAGTCGGTACGCCCCCGCGGAGCCACGGCGGTGAGCTCGGAACCGGCCCCCGAGGAGACCCCGCCGGCTCAGTAGCCGGGCGGCATCGAGAGCGACAGCAGGGCCCCGTCCACCGGTCAGGTGGGCGGGGCCCTGCTGTGTGAGGCGGCCGGCCGAGGATCACTCGGCCAGGATCGCCTCGGCGTCCAGCGTGACGCCGACCGCCTGGATGACGGAGGCGATCTTGAAGGCCTCCTGGATGACGTCACGGTCGAGGCCCGCCTTGCGCAGGACCTGCTCGTGGGAGTCCAGGCACATGCCGCAGCCGTTGATGGCCGAGACGGCGAAGGACCACAGCTCGAAGTCGACCTTGTCGACGCCCGGGTTGCCGATGACGTTCATCCGCAGACCCGCGCGCAGGGTGCCGTACTCGTGGTCCGACAGCAGGTGACGGGTGCGGTAGAAGACGTTGTTCATCGCCATCACCGCGGCGGCGGCCTTGGCGGCCGTGTACGCCTCCGGCGACAGGTTCGCCTTCGCCTCCGGCTCCAGCTCGCGCAGCACGATCGGGGAGCGCGAGGCGATGGCCGTCGACAGCACCGTGCCCCACAGCTGCTGGGCCGGCAGGTCGGAGTTGCCGATGACCGAGCCCAGGTTGAGCTTCAGGTCCTTGGCGTAGTCCGGTATGGCGGACTTCAGGGCGTCCAGCGACATGTCAGATCACTCCCCGGAGAGCAGCGCGACGGGGTCGAGCGTCTCGTCGCCCTTGGACCAGTTGCAGGGGCACAGCTCGTCCGTCTGGAGGGCGTCCAGGACCCGGAGGACCTCCTTCGGGTTACGGCCGACCGAGCCCGCGGTCACCATGGAGAACTGGATCTCGTTGTTCTGGTCCACGATGAACACCGCACGCTTGGCGAAGCCGTCCTCGCCCTCGATGCCGAGGTCGCGCATCAGCTCGTGCTTGGAGTCGGCCATCATCGGGAACGGCAGGTCGCGCAGGTCGTCGTGGTCCTTGCGCCAGGCGTGGTGGACGAACTCGGAGTCACCGGAGAAGCCGAGGACCTGCGCGTCGCGGTCCGCGAACTCCTCGTTCAGCTTGCCGAAGGCGGCGATCTCGGTCGGGCACACGAAGGTGAAGTCCTTGGGCCACGCGAAGATGACCTTCCACTGACCCTCGTAGGTCTTGTGGTTGATCTGCTGGAACTCCTCGCCCTTCTCCAGCGAGACGCAGGCGGTCAGGTCGAACTCGGGGAACTTGTCACCGACGGTGAGCACACACACTCCTTGCAGCGAAGAAACTCCCGGATCGCGGGGGTTTCCCATGGGTTGGACTGTGTTGATGTTGGCACAGCCTGGATTGATTACGGAAATAGCTACACTCGGTCGAGTTGATCGGAGGTAGTTATCAGTGACTGTCGGTAATAAGCGCAGGCAGCCCAGTCTGGCCCAGCTCAGGGCGTTCGCCACGGTGGCCGAACACCTTCACTTCCGGGACGCGGCAGCCGCGATCGGCATGAGCCAGCCCGCCCTCTCGGGCGCCGTGTCGGCCCTGGAGGAGTCACTCGGAGTGACACTCCTCGAGCGTACGACGCGCAAGGTGCTGCTCTCGCCCGAGGGGGAGCGGATCGCCGTACGGGCCAAGGCCGTTCTGGGGGAGGTGGAGGCGCTCATGGAGGAGGCCGAGGCGGTCCGGGCACCCTTCACCGGGGCGCTGCGGCTCGGCGTGATCCCGACGGTCGCGCCCTATCTGCTGCCGACGGTCCTACGGCTCGTCCACGAGCGGTATCCGCACCTCGACCTCCAGGTGCACGAGGAGCAGACCGCCAGCCTGCTCGACGGCCTCGCCGCCGGCCGGCTCGACCTGCTGCTGCTCGCCGTGCCGCTGGGCGTGCCGGGCGTCTGCGAACTTCCGCTGTTCGACGAGGACTTCGTGCTGGTCACACCGCTGGACCACGAACTCGGCGGACGGGAGGGCATTGCGCGCCAGGCGTTGCGCGAGCTGAACCTGCTGCTGCTGGACGAGGGCCACTGCCTGCGTGACCAGGCCCTCGACATCTGCCGGGACGCCGGTCGCGACGACGTGCCGGTCACCACCACCGCCGCCGGTCTGTCCACGCTGGTGCAGCTCGTCGCGGGCGGGCTCGGCGTCACCCTGCTGCCGCGCACCGCCCTGAAGGTCGAGATCTCCCGCAGCAACCAGCTCCTCACCGGGTACTTCGCCGACCCGGCCCCCACCCGCCGGATCGCCCTGGCGATGCGGGTGGGAGCCGCGCGCGGCGCGGAGTACGAGGAACTGGCGGCCGCCCTGCGGCAGGCACTGCGCCCGCTGCCCGTACGGGTCCTGGAGCAGGACACCTGACGGCCCGTACGGGCGGGGCGCGGTCGCCGCTACTCGGTGCGCAGCCCGTCCGGCCGCATCAGCCTCAGCAGCGGAGGCAGACTCAGCAGCGTCACCACGAGGACGACACCGGCGCCGATGCCGGTCATCGACAGCACGCTCGGCCAGTCCACCCGGACCGAGGTGCTGGTCATCCGCAGCAGGACCGCGCCCAGGGCGATGCCCACCGTCGCGGCGAGCAGCAGGCCGAGACCGATCGGGATCGCCGTCTGCCACAGCACCGACAGGCCGAGAGTGCGGCGCCTGGTGCCGAAGGCGACCAAGGACGACAGCAGCTTGCGCCGTTCCCGCAACTGCTCCAGCTGCGAGACGAGCAGGCTCGCCCCGATCAGCGCCAGCACGCAGGCCGAGCCGACGGACAGACCCGTACGGATGGCGGCGTAGCGGTCGTTGCTCTCGATGCTGCGCCAGGTCATGGGCTGGACCGTGGGGTCGAGCCGCGCTGCCGTGTTGCGCACGTGGTCGTAGGCGTCCGGCATCGACAGGTCCAGGCTCAGGAAGAGCCGCGTGGACGCGAACGCCGCCAGTTTCTCGGGCAGCGCGCCCGGTGTGACCAGGATGCCGCCGCGCTCCTCCCCGGTGGGGTCCTTGCGGGGCTGGACCGTGCGGATGTCCCGCGGCACCGTCCAGGAGACCCGGCGCTCGTCCGACCCGGCGGTGTCGCCGTCCCCATCGGCCCACAGGGTCGTGCCCGGCTCGGCGAGGTGGTCGCTGTCGCTGTTGTACTGAGAGCCCTTGGCCGCGAAGACGTCCCCGTCACGGCAGGAGGGGAGCGTGGCCACCTCGCGCAGCCCGGCGCAGTCGGCCACGGTGAGCTGGGCCAGGCCCTCCGAGTCGGCGGGACGGTCGGCGAGGTAGACGTCCGACAGGGCGATGATCTTGCGTACGCCCTCGGTGTCGCGGTACTTGCCGATGAGGTCCGAGGTGTCGGCGCCGTCGGGCACGTCCACACTCATCTGGGCCCGGGAGACGTCGTACCGCGATGACCGGGTGTAGTTGTCCTCGACCCCGGCGAAGAGCATCTGCAGGGCGATCGCCCCGGCCACCGCCACCGCGATGCCGTTGACCATCCGGGCCGCCGCGCCACTGCTCAACTGGAGGCGGCGGATCGCCAGTTGCCAGGCGACCCCGCCCGTGCCGAGCCGCGCCACGACCGTCTCCACCACCCAGGGGAGCAGCGCCGTGACACCGACCAGCAGGAGCATCACACCGCCGACGACGAGGTACTGGTTGAAGTCCCCGCTGTCGTTGCCCTGCCCGATCATCGGGTAGAGCAGCGCCACGCCGCCCAGCGGCAGCAGCAGCCGCCACCACAGCCGGCGCCGTGCGGGCTTGGCCGTGCGCACCACGCCGAGGGGCTCGATGACCACCCCGCGCAGGGCGAGGATCGTCACCAGGACCGCCGCCGCCGGCACCGCCAGCGCGACCAGGAGGGCCAGGACCGGAGAGGGGTTCAGATAGCTCGGGAACACGCTGACCCGGTACACCTCGGCGGAGGCCGCCAGTTCGCGTCCGAGCAGGAAGAACCCGGTGCCCAGGACGAGTCCCAGCACCGATCCGGCGAGGGCCTCGCCGGCGGCGATCCGCCGGGTCATCCGGCTGTCGGAACCGACCAGCCGCAGGGCCGCCAGCCTGCGGTCACGCCGCTCGCCGCCGAACCGCACGGCCGCGGCGATGAACACGGCGACCGGCATCAGCAACACCACGAAGACGACCAGGACCAGCATGAGCAGCACTGGGTCCCAGGGGTCGGACGACCCCAGGTCGTCGTTGCCGAAGTGGTCGATCCGGGCGCCGCTCGCGGAGCCGTCCAGCAGCTTCGCCAGCCCCTCGCCGCCCGCGAAGTAGGCGAGTTCCTGCGAGCCGACGAGCCCCTGCTCGCCGATGGTGCCGGAGACGCGGTAGTCCAGCCGTTCCCGCAGCAGCTTGCCGTCGTCGGAGTCGAGCAGCTCCTTCAGCGCGGGGGAGACGACCATCTCGCCCACCGCCGGGAACTCGGAGACGCCCGGCGGCAGCGGGGCCTTCGGGCCGTCCGGCTCCAGCAGCCTGCCGCGCACGTCCAGGGTGCGGAACGTGGTGTCCGCGTCCACGACCACCAGCGTGTCGTCGGCCTTCGGTATCTTCTCCTGGCTGAACGTGTGGTCGCTGCGCGCCTTCTCGCGCCGGTCCCGCTCCGCCAGCGCGTTGGGAATCGCGGTGGTGAGCAGCAGCAGCGCCACCCCGAGCCCGACACCGACCGCTGTGAGCAGCGACCGTGTCCACCCCTCGCGCCCGCCGGCGAGGGCGAACCGGGCCCCCATGGCGAGGTCCCGGCTCCACTGCCCGACGCTCATACGACGCGCTCCATGTCACGGGACTTGCCGTCCCGCACGACGATCTCGCGGTCGGAGTACGCGGCCACCCGCGCCTCGTGCGTGACGAGCACCACGGCCGCGTTCGCGGACCGGGCGGCGTCCGTCAGCAGCTCCATCACGCGCTCGCCGTTGAAGGAGTCGAGCGCCCCGGTCGGCTCGTCGGCGAAGACGACCCGCGGGTTGGTCACCAGCGACCGCGCGACCGCGACCCGCTGCCCCTGACCGCCGGACACCTCGCCGGGCCGCTTCTTGCGCAGGTCGTCGACCTCCAGCCGCTCCATCCACGCCAGCGCGGTCCGTTCGGCCTCCTTGCGGGACGACCCGTTCAGCCGCAGCGGCAGTGCCACGTTCTCCACACAGGTCAGTTCCGGCACGAGCTGCCCGAACTGGAACACGAACCCGAACTCCGAGCGCCGCAGCGCACTGCGCTCGGCGTCGCTCATCGCGGTCACCTCGCGCCCGTTGTACGTGATCGAGCCCGAGTCGGGCATGACGATCCCGGCGAGGCAGTGCAGCAGAGTGGACTTGCCTGAGCCGGAGGGGCCCATCACGGCGACGACCTCGCCGGGGTGGATGGAGAACCCGGCGCCGTCGAGCGCGGTCGTCGGGCCGTACGTCTTGCGCAGGTCCTGGGCGGTGAGGAGCGAACCGGCGGGAATCGTCATCGGGCCACCGCCTCACGGAGCTTGTCCAGACGGGCCGCGGTCAGCTCCAGCCAGCGCAGGTCCGCCTCCAGGTGGAACAGCGCGTGGTCGCAGATGAGCTGGTCGGCCAGATCCCCCTTGCGCTTGCGGTCGGTGAGGATCCGCATGCTGCGCAGGTGCTCCGAGCGCTGGGTGTCGAGGATGTCGGCGGCGTCGCGGTGGGTGAGCAGCGCGAGGACGATCTTGGTGTAGAGGGTCGACTGGAGGTACGGCTCCGGCTTCTCGGGCGTGGCGAGCCAGCGCGCGACGTCGGTGATGCCGGCCTCGGTGATCGCGTACCGCTTGCGCTCGGGGCCGCCGCCGGCCTCGATGCCGTCGACTTCGACGAGCCCGTTCTTCAGCAGCCGGGACATCGTCGAGTAGACCTGGCCGTAGTGCAGGGGCCGGTCGTGACCGAACTTCTCGTCGAAGGCCCGCTTCAGGTCGTAACCATGGCGCGGGCCGGACTCCAGGAGCCCCAGGAGAGTGTGACCGATGGACATGAGCAGGACTGTACATGGCGTGTATACGCGATGTGTATACGCCGAGTGTGCAGCTCACGGCGGGCGGTAGGGCTGTGCAGGTCGGGACGGGTTGTCACGGTTCCGCAACAGCGGTTCGGCAACAGGCGCTCCGCGACGGCCATGTCGCGGCGGCCGTGTCGGGGCGGGCGTTCCGCGACCGGCGTGCGGCCCGGGCGCTCAGGCCGGCGGCGGACCGGGGGCGGACCCCCCGGAGGGCCCGGGTCCGGACCCCCCGGAAGGCCCGGGTCCGGACCCCCCGGAAGGGCCGGGGGGTCGCCCGCGCCGGGGCAGCGGTCCGGTGTCCCGCGGCAGCCGCCCCGCCTCCGCCAGCGCCTTGCGCAGCAGGAACTCGATCTGGGCGTTGGCCGAGCGCAGTTCGTCCCCGGCCCACCGCGCGAGCGCCTCGTACACCGCCGGGTCCAGCCGCAGCAGCACCTGCTTGCGCTGCTGCTGCGGTCGGCGCCGCGGGCCCGGACCTTCGCCGGGGACGGTCACTGGTAGAGGGACCCGGTGTTGAGGACCGGCTGCGCGGCCCGGTCACCGCACAGCACCACCATCAGGTTGGAGACCATGGCCGCCTTCCGCTCGGAGTCCAGCTCCACGATGTCCCGCTCGGTGATCCGGGCGATCGCGGCCTCCACCATGCCCACCGCCCCGTCCACGATCTGGCGGCGCGCCGCGACCACCGCACCGGCCTGCTGCCGCTGGAGCATCGCCGAGGCGATCTCGGGGGCGTAGGCGAGGTGCGTGAAGCGGGACTCGATGATCTGCACCCCGGCCGCCTCCACCCGCGCGTGCAGCTCGACGGCGAGCTTCTCGGTGATCTCCTCGGCGTTGCCGCGCAGCGAGAGGCCGTCCTCCTCGTGGGCGTCGTAGGGGTACTCGATGGCGATGTGGCGCACGGCCGCCTCGGTCTGGGTGGAGACGAACTCGATGTAGTCGTCGACCTCGAAGGTGGCCTGGGCGGTGTCCTCGACGCGCCACACCACGACCGCGGCGAGCTCGATCGGGTTGCCGTAGGCGTCGTTGACCTTCAGGACGGCCGTCTCGTGGTTGCGCACACGGGTCGAGATCTTCGTGCGGGAGGTGAAGGGGTTCACCCAGCGCAGGCCGTCCTGGCGGATGGTGCCGCGGTAGCGGCCGAAGAGCTGGACCACGCGGGCCTCGCCCGGCGCCACCATGTTCAGGCCGCACATGGCGAGGAACGCCGCGAGGGCGACCAGGATGCCGCCGATGATCAGCCCGGCCTTCGCGCCGGTCGCGTCCACCGAGGTGGCGGCAGCGATCAGTCCCGCGCCGGCCAGCAGCCCGAGCAGTCCGAGCAGCAGGGCGAGCCCGCCGCCGATGCTGTGCGCGGTGAACTCCCGCACGCGTGGCTCCGGCATGTCGGGCACGTCGGCGGTGACCTGTGTGTCGTGCGTGGACATGGGTGGTCCCCCGTTCTTCTGTCGAAGCCACACCTGCATAGCTTCTGCCTAGCTAAGTGATAACACTTTTCTGCGTTATGGCAACCCTGCGGGTGTCTCGTACGTCGGTTCCGTAGGGATGGGTGCTGATTGTCACGTCCGCAAAGGACCGGATCGGCAGCCCTATCTCTTATCTCCCGGTGTTAGCTTTCTGAGCTGACCTGAGCGGCGAACCTGTGTGACATGTGAGCACACATGAACGAAGCGGAGCAGATCGGACTCATGGGACGAGCGGAAGAGAGACGCGCCCGACAGCGCGGTGGGCGCCGGGCGGCACCCAAGAGCCACCGTTCGTCGGCCGCGCCCGGGAAGAGCGGCATACGCAGGCTCTTCACCTGGAAGAAGATCGTCGGCACTTTCCTCGGCCTGTGCCTGCTGGGCATGGGGGCCTTCATCGTGCTGTACATGGTGATCGACATCCCTAAGGGGAACGCCGACGCCAAACGGCAGAGCAACATCTACAAGTACAGCGACGGCTCGATCATGGCCCGCGACGGCAAGGTCAACCGCGAGAACGTCGATCTGAGCCGGGTCCCGAAGGAGGTGCGGATGACCTTCGTCGCGGCCGAGAACAAGACCTTCTTCAAGGACGCCGGCGTCGACTTCAAGGGCACCGCCCGGGGTCTGTTCAACACGGTCTCCGGCCGGGGCGCGCAGGGCGGTTCGACGATCACCCAGCAGTACGTCAAGAACTACTACCTGACGCAGGAACAGACCGTCACGCGCAAGCTGAAGGAACTGGTCATCTCGCTGAAGCTGGACCGGGAGAAGTCCAAGGACTACATCCTGGCCGGCTACATCAACACCAGCTACTACGGCCGCAACGCCTACGGCATCCAGGCCGCCGCCCAGGCCTACTACCGCAAGGACGCCGAGCAGCTCACGGTCGCGCAGGGCGCCTACCTCGCCGCGCTCCTCCAGGCCCCCAGCCAGTACGACTGGGCCGTCGCCTCGGAGGGCGGTAAGAAGCTGGTGAAGGCGCGCTGGAACTACGTCCTGGACAACATGGTCGAAGAGGGCTGGCTGAGCGCCTCCGACCGGGCCGGGATGAAGTTCCCGGTGCCCGAGGAGCCCAAGCCCGCCCCCGGCATGGAGGGCCAGAAGGGCTACCTGGTCAACGCGGCCAACATCGCGCTGGAGAAGCGGCTCGTCGCCGACGGCACCGCCGACAGCAGCAAGGAAGCCGAGGCGATGGTCAACGCCGGCGGCTGGACCCTGACGCTCAACATCGACAAGAAGAAACAGGCGGCGCTGGAGAAGTCCGTCAAGCAGCAGCTGACCAGCAAACTCGACCCCGACAAGCGCAAGGTCGACGCGGCCGTCCAGGCCGGTGCCGCGTCCGTGAACCCCAAGACCGGCGCGGTGGTCGCGATGTACGGCGGCGAGGACTACTTCAAGCACTACGTGAACAACGCGACCCGCACCGACTACCAGCCCGCCTCCACCTTCAAGCCGGTCATCCTGGCCGCCGCCCTGGAGGAGCGGGCCAAGACCCAGAGCGGCAAGCCGATCACCGCGAACACGATCTACGACGGCACCAGCAAGCGCCCTGTCGTGGAGGACGGCACCAAGGTCGGCTTCGCCCCCGAGAACGAGGACGACCGCAGCTACGGCCCGATCACCGTCCAGACGGCGATGAACAAGTCGGTCAACTCCGTCTTCGCGCAGATGGGCGTCGACGTCGGCATGCCCGAGGTGGTGAAGGTCGCCGGACAGCTCGGTATGGACACCGAGAACATGGAGGCCGTGCCCGCGCAGACCCTCGGCAGCATGGGCGCGAGCCCGCTGCAGATGGCCGGTGTCTACGCGACCCTCGACAACCACGGCAGGAAGGTCACCCCCGCCCTGGTGAAGTCCGCGGAGCACCTCAACCAGAACGTCACCATGCCCGACCCGGTCGGCGACCAGGTCATCAGCCGCGAGGCCGCCGACTCCGTCACCTCGGTGCTGACCGGCGTGGTCGACGACGGCACCGCCCAGGCGTCCGTGGCGAACAACCCCCGCCGCGACGGCCAGCAGGTCGCGGGCAAGACGGGCACCTCCGACAACAACAAGTCGGCCTGGTTCACCGGCTACACACCCGACCTGGTCACCTCGGTCGGCCTGTTCGGCGAGGACCCCAAGACCCACGCCCAGGTCCCGATGTACAAGGCCGGCGGCGAACCCCGCGTCAACGGCGGCGCGTTCCCGGCGCAGATCTGGGCGGCGTACACCTTCGGTGTGATGGGCGACGTCGACAAGTTCGACCTGGAGACCCAGCAGGGCGCCGCCGTCGAGCCGACCTGGACGCCGACGCCCTCGCGGACGCCGTCCGAGAAGCCCTCCGACGAGCCCACGACCGAGGAGCCGTCGTCGTCCCCGCCGCCGACCACGGAGGAGCCCCCGTCGTCCCCGCCGCCGCCCCCCTCGACGACACCGCCCACCTTCACCCCGCCGACCTCCCCGCCGGCGACACCGCCCGGTGACGAAGGCGACCCGTTCGACCCGATCAGGCCGGGCGACGACGAGTAGCCGGCCAGGAGACGCGCGAAGGGCGCCCGGTGCACACCGGGCGCCCTTCGTCTCGTGCGTACGACCCCGTCAGCCGCGGTTCAGCTCGAACCAGACCACCTTGCCGGTGCTGAGCCGGGTCGCTCCCCAGCGCCGGGCCATCCGGTTCACCAGATACAGCCCGCGCCCACCCTCGTCGGTGGCACGCGCCTGCCGCAGCCGCGGCAGCTGCGGCACGTCGTCGCCGACCTCGCAGCGCAGCACGTCCGTACGCAGCAGACGCAGCGTCACCGGCCGCGAGGCGTAGCGCACGGCGTTGGTGACGACCTCGCTGACGAGCAGCTCCACGGAGTCGCTGAGCTCCTCAAGGCCCCAACGCTGCAACGCACGCCGGGCCAGCCGCCGGGCACGGCCCGGAGCGGCGTCCTCCGGCTCCAGGAACCAGTACGCCACGTCGCTGGGCGCGATCCCGTCGAAGCGGGCGGCGAGCAGCGCGATGTCGTCGTCCCGGTCGCCCGGGCCGAGCATGTCGAGCACCTCGTCGCACAGCGCTTCCAGGGGCGGCGGGTGGTCCGGCCCGGTGAGCTGCGCGACCGCGGCGAGCTTCTCCCGCAGCTGCTCGATGCCCGTCCACACATCGCGCAGCCGCGACTCGACCAGACCGTCGGTGTAGAGCAGCAGGGTCGCACCGGCGGGCGCGTCCAGCTCCACGGCCTCGAAGTCCACGCCGCCGACCCCGATCGGGGCCCCGGCGGGCACCCGCAGCACCTCGGCACGGCCGCCCAGATGGAGCAGGACGGGCGGCGGATGACCGGCGTTGGCGATGGTGATGCGGTGCGATACCGGGTCGTACACGGCGTAGAGACAGGTCGCCATGCGGTCCACACCGAGGCGCTGGGCCTGTTCGTCGAGGTGGTGCAGGACCTCCTGCGGCGGCAGGTCGAGACCGGCCAGGGTCTGGGCCGTGGTGCGCAGCTGGCCCATGATGGCGGCCGACGTCATGGAATGGCCCATGACGTCACCGACGACCAGGGCGACCCGGCTGCCGGGCAGCGGGATCGCGTCGTACCAGTCGCCGCCGACCCGGGCCGTCTCCGCGGCGGGCAGGTAGCGGGAGGCCAGCCGCACGCCCGTCGGGCGGGGCAGCGTCTCGGGCAGCATGGTGCGCTGCAACTCGTCCGCGATGTAGGCCTCGCGGCCGTACAGCACGGCCTTGTCGATGCCGAGGGCGCTGTGCGTGGCGAGCTGGGCGGCCACCAGGAGGTCGTCCGGCTCGAACGCGATGCGCTCGGGGCGGCGCAGGAACAGGGCGGCACCGATGACCCGGCGCCGGCCGCGCAGCGGGGCGAGGATCGCGCGCTGCCCGTCGGGCACGGCGAACTCGCCGCCGTCACCCAGCAGTTCCGGCAGGGCGGCACGGGCCGCGGGGGCGTCGGTGAACACCGGGCGCACCCCGCGCAGCACCTCCGCGAGCGCGCTGCCGGGCCGCACCTCGCACAGCTCGGCGCCGACCGTGTCCAGCTCGTTCGGTTCGGGCTGCGCGGCCGGCTGGAAGCCGTTCTCGGTGTCGCGCTCCGCCGGTATCCGGTCGGTGCGGCGCAACCGCAGCACCAGCGGGCCGGTGGGCCGCTCGTCGCCGACGGGCAGCGGGTCGCGCAGATAGACCAGGATCGCGTCCGAGAAGGTGGGCACGGTGGCCCGGCACAGCCCCATCACGATCTCGTCGAGGTCGATGCCGCGGGCGATCCGCCGGGTGGCGGCCCCCACGAACCTGAGCCGGTCGCCGTCCCGCCGCATGGGCGTGGGCCGGCCGGGCGGCAGGCTCTGGCCGCTGCGGCGCTCCTGCCCGTCGGTGCTCACCCCCGGACGGTCCTGTTCGTCGGCCGGCTGGACCGGGATTCCCTCGGGGGCGGGGCGTGGCCGAGGCGTGTCGCGCTCGGCGGTCTGCTCGGCACCTGGCTGGGAGTGCTCGAAGGCGGGGTCGCTCACGGTGTCCTTGCCCTTGCCGAACGGCGTGGAGGTGCCCGGCTCCGACGTGCCCGGCGTGCTGTGTGCCGTCGTGACCGGAACGCTGACGTCGCCGCCGGGGCGGCCCTGTACCGGTAAGGTGCCGGCGCCGGGCGCACGCGCCGGTGCCGGGGTATGCACGAACGCCCCGCGGGGATCCACGGGGTCGACGCCCGCCTGGGGGCGTTCGAACGAGGTCGGCTGCTCCGTCACGCGTGTCGAATCCATCCGTCCGGGGCTGCGCGCCGTGCACGCAGTTGGTCCCGCCGAAACTCCGATACCCGGATTACGTGCCCCAGGAACGGAATTCCCGCGTGGTCAGAGGTTGTTCCTGTGCCACCGGCGGACCGTCTGCGGCCCTCAGGGACCGTCCGACGGCCCCTGGGGCCCGTGGCGCAGGCCCTGCCGGTGTTGCCCTCGTACCCCTCGCTCACGTCCTGCCGCCCCTCGGTGACGATCGGTCAAGCCCAGCGCGTGCTCAGGTAGTTGCCGCCGCGCGCCCTTGCGGAGGACGATCCTACGTTTCTTGCCCGGGGGCGCATCAAGGGTCTCATGAGGACACATGCGCGGGCGTACGATCCCAGTCCTCCGGCAGTGACGGTACCGCCCAGGACGGATCCGGGCGCCAGTGCTGCCAGCCTTCCGAGAACGGCGGCCCCCAGGCGCGGATCACCTTCACGGCGTCCCGGCCCGCCGCGCGTACCTTTTCCGCCTGTTGGTCGTCCATCAACCCGTCCCTGACGGCCTGGGCGAACTCGTCCTCGTCCCGCCAGTGCCAACTGCGGTCGGGATGGACGGAGATGTCCAGGAAATGGTCGACGGAGTCCACACCGCCCGCCCAACGGGACAGCGGCTCCTCCAGGTTGACGTACCAGTTCTTGAACTGCCAGCCCGGCTCCCAGAACAACCACACCGACCAGGGCTCGCCGGGCCGGGCCAGCTTCAGCACGCCCGTGCCGAACCACCGGCCGCGCTGTACGGTCCGCGGCTTGGTGTACCGCGACTCCAGCGGCTCCAGGTGCACGGGCGTGCCGTCGGCGAGCACGGGCTTCACACACTCGGTGCCGGGCGCCAACCACACGGCGAGCAGCTCGGCGTCGTCCCGTACGACGGTGACGGGGCGCGCGATGTGCACCTGCGTGCCGCCGTTCTCCCGGTACCGCCACAGGATCCGGCTCCCGGGCGCCCAGGAGCCTGCCGCACCACCCGTTTCCACGCGTCTCATCGCTCCACCGTCTGCCATGGACAGATATTAGGTGCCACAGGCATACGACGCTGCGGCGCGTGTCATGGTTCACGCGCCGGGCACACGAACGCGCCCTCGCGTCACGGGTGTGTCATCCGCAGGACATCCAGCGCCTCGTCGAGCTGCTCCGCGGTCAGGTCACCGCGCTCCACGTACCCGCCCTCCAGGACGACCTGGCGGATCGTCTTCCGCTCGGCCAGGGCCTTCTTGGCGACCTTGGCGGCCTCCTCGTAGCCGATGTACTTGTTGAGCGGCGTGACGACCGAGGGGGACGACTCGGCGTACTCCCGCGCCCGCTCGCGGTTCGCGGTGACGCCGTCGACGGTCCGGTCGGCGAGCAGGCGTGTCACGTTGGCGAGCAGCCGGATGGACTCCAGCACGTTCTTGGCGATGACCGGCAGCATCACGTTGAGCTCGAAGTTCCCGGCGGCACCGGCCGTGGCGACGGTGGCGTCGTTGCCGGTGACCTGGGCGGCGACCATCAGCACGGCCTCGGGAGTGACCGGGTTCACCTTGCCCGGCATGATGGAGGACCCCGGCTGGAGGTCGGGCAGGGCGATCTCCGCGAGACCCGTGCGCGGCCCGGAGGACATCCAGCGCAGGTCGTTGGCGATCTTCGTCAGCCCGACCGCGATGGTGCGCAGCTGCCCGCTGGTCTCGACGATGCCGTCCCGGGCGCCCTGTGCCTCGAAGTGGTTCCGCGCCTCGGTCAGGGGCAGCCCGGTGGTGCGGGCGACCTCCTCGATCACGGCGGCGGAGAAGCCGGGCGGAGTGTTGATGCCGGTGCCGACGGCCGTACCGCCGAGGGGCAGTTCGGCGAGCCGCGGGAGGGAGGCCTCAAGCCGCTCGATCCCGTACCGCACCTGGGCGGCGTACCCGCCGAACTCCTGCCCCAGCGTCACCGGCGTCGCGTCCATGAGATGCGTCCGCCCCGACTTCACGACGTCGGCGAACTCCTCCGCCTTGCGCTCCAGGGCGGCGGCGAGGTGCTCCAGCGCCGGGACGAGGTCCCGCGTCACCGCGGCCGTGGCGGCGATGTGGATCGAGGACGGGAAGACGTCGTTGGACGACTGAGAGGCGTTGACGTGGTCGTTCGGATGCACGCCGCTGCCCAGCCGCTCGCTCGCGAGGGTGGCGATGACCTCGTTGGTGTTCATGTTGGACGAGGTGCCGGAACCGGTCTGGAACACGTCGACCGGGAAGTGCGCGTCCCACTTCCCCTCGGCGACCTCCCCGGCGGCCTCCTGGATCGCCCCGGCGATGTCCTTGTCCAGGACCCCCAGCTCAGCGTTGACCTTGGCCGCGGCGCCCTTGATACGGGCCAGCGCCTCGATGTGCGCGCGCTCCAGGCGCTGCCCGGAGACGGGGAAGTTCTCCACGGCCCGCTGGGTCTGCGCCCGCCACTTGGCGTGCGCGGGCACCCGCACCTCACCCATGGAGTCGTGCTCGATGCGGTACTCGGTCCTGCCCTGCTCGTCGGTCATCGACGATCACCTCCACGTGTCACAGCGTCAGCGCCGCGACCACTGTTCCCTGTGAAGCAGATTCATCACCGCCGCTGCCGGGGGAGTCCGGGGCTGCGTACCGGAATGGACGTGGGGGGGGGAGGGCGTGCGCGCGTCGGCGCCCGGAGGGGAGGGGGCTCAGCACTCGCCCCTGGGGACGGGAAACGGGAACGGGAAAACGAGAACGGGAATGGGCATGTGCGGCGTTGACCGGCCCGGGGCCGCCCGGGGCCGCCCGGGACCCGGGGCTCGGGGCTCGGGACCCGGGGCCCGGGGGCCTCAGGGTCGGGGACCAGGGGGCCAGGTGGCTCCGCCCCGGGAACGGACGGGAACCGGGGCGGGCGGCGGTGGCGGAGTCCTCGTCCCCGCCGCACTTGAGGCACCAGGCCGGCCCTGAGGCAGGGGGCGGGGGCATCGCCGCTGGGGCGGGGTTGAAGGGGCGCCGGCCCCTCGGGGGATGGGAATGGGTAGGGGCGGCGGGGGCGGGATCCGCGTCCTGTCGCGCCTGAGGCACTGTGCGGGCCCGGGTGTCTGGGGCTTGGGCCCAGGGGGCTTCCCCCCGGGGTTGACGGGGCGGCAGCAACTGGAGGTGGGAACGGGCAGGGGCGGCCGCCCGGAGCCCCCGGGCCGGGGGCTCCGCTGCTGGGCGGGGTTGAAGGGGCGGTAGCCCCTGGGGATGGGAAGGGTAGGGGCGGCGGGGGCGGGATCCGCTTCCCGCCGCGCCCGGGGCACTACGCCAGCCCGGGGCCCCGCACCGGAATCGACGTGAACGTCGGCGCCGGGGCCGGGTCCTGGAAGAAGTCGTTGCCCTTGTCGTCGACCACGATGAAAGCCGGGAAGTCCTCCACCTCGATCTTCCACACGGCCTCCATGCCGAGCTCCTCGTACTCGACGACCTCGACCTTCTTGATGCAGTCCTGGGCCAGACGAGCCGCAGGCCCGCCGATCGAGCCGAGATAGAAGCCGCCGTGGGCGTCACACGCGGCCGTGACCTGCTTGCTGCGATTGCCCTTGGCCAGCATCACCTTGGAACCGCCCGCCGCCTGGAACTGCTCCACGTAGGAGTCCATCCGCCCGGCCGTGGTCGGGCCGAAGGACCCCGACGCGTAACCCTCGGGCGTCTTGGCCGGACCGGCGTAGTACACCGGGTGGTCCTTCAGGTACTGCGGCATCTCCTCGCCCGCGTCCAGCCGCTCCTTGATCTTGGCGTGCGCGATGTCACGGGCCACGACCAGCGGACCGGTCAGGGACAGGCGGGTCTTCACCGGGTACTTGGTCAGCTCGGCGAGGATCGTGTCCATCGGCTGGTTGAGGTCGATCTTCACCACGTCGTCGTCGCCGGCGGACAGGTGCTCGTCCGTCGTCTCCGGCAGGAACCGCGCCGGGTCCGTCTCCAGCTGCTCCAGGAAGACACCCTCGGCGGTGATCTTCGCGACGGCCTGCCGGTCGGCCGAGCAGGACACGGCGATGGCCACCGGGCAGGACGCGCCGTGCCGCGGCAGGCGCACCACACGCACGTCGTGGCAGAAGTACTTGCCGCCGAACTGCGCACCGATGCCGATCTTCTGCGTCAGCTCGAAGACCTTCTCCTCCAGCTCCTTGTCCCGGAACCCGTGCCCGAGCTCGGAACCCTCGGCCGGGATCTCGTCCAGGTAGTGCGCGGAGGCGTACTTCGCGGTCTTCAGCGCGTACTCGGCGGACGTGCCGCCCACCACGATCGCCAGGTGGTACGGCGGGCAGGCCGCCGTCCCCAGCGAACGGATCTTCTCCTCCAGGAACTTCATCATGGAGGCCTCGTTCAGGACGGCCTTCGTCTCCTGGTACAGGAACGACTTGTTGGCCGAGCCGCCGCCCTTCGCCATGAACAGGAACTTGTAGGCGCCGCCGTCGGCCGCGTACAGCTCGATCTGCGCGGGCAGGTTGGAGCCGGTGTTCTTCTCGTCCCACATGGTGAGCGGGGCCATCTGCGAGTAGCGCAGGTTCAGGTTCTTGTACGCGTCGTAGATGCCGCGGCTCAGGGCCTCCTCGTCACGACCGGCCGTCAGCACGTTCTGCCCACGCTTGCCCATCACGATCGCCGTGCCCGTGTCCTGGCACATGGGCAGCACACCGGCCGCCGCGATGTTCGCGTTCTTCAGCAGGTCCAGCGCGACGAACTTGTCGTTGCCCGACGCCTCGGGGTCGTCGATGATGCGGCGCAGCTGGGCGAGGTGGGCGGGGCGCAGGTAGTGCTGGATGTCGTGGATGGCCTCCTCGGCGAGCTTGCGCAGCGCCTCCGGCTCCACCTGGAGGAAGGTCCGCCCGTCCGGCCCCTCGACCGTGGAGACACCCTCGGAGGTCACCAGCCGGTAGGGGGTGGTGTCCTCTCCCTGGGGGAGCAGATCGGTGTACGCGAACTCAGGCATCTCGCCCATTCCTCACTCGACAGACGCGGCCCGCCTCCTTTGGCGGGCGCCAACCAGCGTAGAACCTGCCGCTGCGGGTGAGCTTGTGAGGTAAGGCTCAGTTCGTCACACCGGAGGTGTGAACGAGGGGTGTCGCGATCTATCGTGTTTCGGTACGCTGCTGTCGTGGACCTTCAGAAGCGGGAAGTTCAGAAGCCGGACCTGCGGAAGCGGGACCCTCAGGCACGCGATCTCCAGGCAGGGAATCTCCAGGCAGGGGATCTTCAGGCACAGGATCTTCAGGCACGGGATCTTCAGGAGCAGGAGCCCGACGGCGCCGCGCTCCGTGCCTCCGACGCCGAGCGCGACCGCATCGCCGACATCCTGCACGACGCCCTGGCCGAGGGCCGCCTCACCGCGGACGAGCACGCCGAGCGCGTCGAAGGGGTGCTGCGCGCCAAGACCGTCGGCGAACTGGAGGCGTTCATACGGGATCTGCCGGCGGCCCACCACCACAGCCCCGGCCCCGCCCACGCCCGGGCCCCTCTGCGCCCCACGGCCGGCGCCCTCCCGATCGACGCGGACGACAACGTGGTCGCGGTGTTCAGCAGCGCCGTCCGCAAGGGCCGTTGGCGCGCGGGCCGCCGGATCCACGCGTACGCGATCTTCGGCAGCGTCGAGATAGACCTCAGCGAGGCACTCTTCGACCACCAGCAGGTCATGGTCAAGTCGTTCGCGATCTTCGGCAGCGTCGACATCCGCGTCCCGGAGAACGTGTCGCTGCGCGGCACCGGCGGCGGCGTCCTCGGCAGCTTCGAGGTGGCCACCCTCGACTCGGGCGACCCGGAGGCCCCCATCGTCTACGTCGACGGCTGGGCCGTCCTCGGCAGCGTCGAGGCGCGACCACGGCGGGGCAAGGTCGTGGCGGACATCCTGGACCGGGTGCACCGCAAGGTCGACAGGAGTTTGCGCAAACACCTGGGGCATTGACAGTCGCGAATCCCTCCGATCCGGCGGTTCGGAACTCAGTGCATAGGCGCGCGTACAGCGGGTAGGCCTTGCTGCATCGTCTCTCGCTCGCGAAGCCGTCGTCAGGAGTAGACCGTGCTGCAACCGCCGCATTCGTCCGTGCAGGTAGCTGCCGTTCCGGCCCCGCGGGTGCCAGCGCGAGACAGGGACCAAGACGCCCCGTGGCACACCGAGGCGGTGTGCCGGCGTGACGAGGCGGGGCTGTTCTTCGCCCCCTCCAAGGAGCCGACCGCCGCGCGGCTGTCGAGAGAGGAAGCCGCGAAACGGGTCTGTGCCCGCTGCCCGGTGATGGTCGAGTGCCGCGAACACGCCCTGCTCCAGCCCGAACCCTACGGAGTCTGGGGCGGCCTCACCGCCGCCGAACGCCGAGTGGTCCTGGCCAGGCGCCGCCGCCGCGACATGGAACTGAAGAAAACCACCCGCCCGGCGAACCAGATAGCCGCAGCGGGGTGACTCCGGCGTAGCGCGCAAGCGCGCAAGGCCGCGGCGAACCGCGTGCCGCGGAACGCGAGCCGGCCGAACGTCACGTCGGGTAAGACGTGCCGTGGAGCGCGCGACGCGGAGCGGGCGCGGCGAAGCGGGCGCGACGCAACGCGTGTCCTTCAACGCGCGCCGGAACGGGTGCCGTTGATCGCGGTTGCGGAACGAACCCGACGAGCCGCGCGCCGGGATCTGAGCGTCACGTCAGGCGCGCCGCCTAAGGCGCGACCTGGAACGCGCGCGACGAAACGAGCGTCGCGTCGGGCGCGCCACGAGAGGCGTGCCGCGTGCCGCGAACCGCCCACGGCGAGCACCGCCGGACGCGCACACAACGAAAGGGCGTCCCCACCGCACCGGGGACGCCCTTCCCGCGTTCGCGGGCCGGCCTGGGTTCGCCGGAGGCTACTTGCCCTTGTCGAAGTCGATCGCGCTGTACGCACGCAGCTTGCTCAGCCGGTGCTCGGAGGAGATCCGGCGGACCGTGCCCGAGCGCGACCGCATCACGATCGAGTCGGTCGTGGCGGTCTCCGCCCGGTAGCGAACCCCCCGCAGCAGCTCCCCGTCAGTGATGCCCGTGGCCACGAAGAACACGTTCTCGCCGGTGACGAGGTCCTCGGTCGTCAGCACGCGGTCGAGGTCGTGCCCCGCGTCGATCGCCCGCTGCCGCTCCTCGTCGTCCTTGGGCCACAGCTTGCCCTGGATCGTGCCGCCGAGGCACTTCACGGCGCAGGCCGAGATGATGCCCTCCGGCGTACCGCCGATGCCGAGCAGCAGGTCGACGCCCGTGCCCTCGCGCAGCGCCAGGATCGACCCGGCCACGTCGCCGTCGGAGATCAGCCTGATGCGCGCCCCGGTCTCCCGGATCTCCTTGATGATGCCCTCGTGCCGCGGCCGGTCGAGGATCACCACCGTCACGTCCTCCGGCGCGGACCGCTTGGCCTTGGCGACCCGGCGGATGTTCACCGACACCGGGGCGTTGATGTCGACGAAGTCGGCCGCCTCCGGCCCGGTGACGAGCTTGTCCATGTAGAAGACGGCGGACGGGTCGAACATCGACCCACGCTCGGCGGCGGCCAGCACCGCGATCGCGTTGGTCATGCCCTTCGCCGTCAGCGTGGTGCCGTCGATCGGGTCGACGGCGATGTCGCACTCGGGCCCGGTTCCGTCGCCCACGCGCTCCCCGTTGAACAGCATCGGGGCTTCGTCCTTCTCGCCCTCGCCGATGACGACGACGCCGTTCATCGAGACGGTGGAGACGAGGGTGCGCATGGCGCGCACCGCGGCACCGTCGGCGCCGTTCTTGTCACCCCGCCCGACCCAACGGCCCGCGGCCATCGCCGCCGCCTCGGTGACCCGGACCAGCTCCAGGGCGAGGTTGCGGTCGGGAGCCTCGGAGGGCACATCGAGTTCGGACGGCAAATGATGGTGCTCGGTCATCGGAGCGCACCTTTCTGTACGACGACGGCCGGATGAGGGTGTGTCGCCCGAATATATCTCCGAGTCCGCAAAATGAGCAGGGGCCCCCACGGATGAGCGCGGCAGGCACCTGCGACGATAGGGGGCGTGGCAGGCACGAACGGCAAGCAGAAGACGGCGCGGGACATGATCCTCTCCATGGGGGTCATCATCCTGGTGGCGGGCTTCGTGTACCTCTTCATCCCGCACGACGACAGCGCGCCCGACGTGAAGGCCGTCGACTATCGGGTCGAACTGCTCACGGCACGCCGCGCGGCCTCCTACCCCGTGGCCGCGCCCGAGGGCCTGTCCGACGCGTGGAAGGCCACCTCCGTACGCTTCCAGGGCGACAAGTTCGACGCATGGCACCTCGGCTTCCACGACCCCGAAGGGGAGTACGTGGCGGTCGAGCAGTCCACTCAGCGCCGCCCCGTGTTCCTGGACGAGGCGACACAGGGCGCGCACGAGACCGGGAAGACCGAGAAGATCCGCGGCGAGACCTGGACCCGTTACGAGGGCGGCCGCTACGACGCGCTGGTCCTGGAGGGCACCAAGGGCTCCACGACGGTCGTGACGGGCACCGCGTCGTTCGCGCAGCTGACGAAGATGGCCGAGGCGCTGGAGACGAAGTAGAGGCGTACGAGGAGGGCCCCCGGCAGCTGCCGGGGGCCCTCCTCGTACCCGTCTGCTGGGACGGCGTCGGTCAGACGGTCGTGACGACCTGGTCGAAGTCCAGGCGCGGGGAGCGCGGGTGCCAGGCGTCCGGGCCGGGGCGGCCGATGTTGACGACCATCAGCGGGGTGTGGTCGTCGTCCAGGAACTCCTTGCGGACGCCCTCGAAGTCGAAGCCCGTCATCGGGCCGGCGGCGAGACCGGCGGCACGGACACCGACGATGAAGTACGCGGCCTGGAGCGCGGCGTTCAGCGCGGCGGCGTTCTCGCGGACCGGGCGCTCGGTGAAGAAGACGTCCTTGATCTGCGGCGCGGCCGGGAACAGCGTCGGCAGCTCCTCGTGGAACTCGTTGTCCGCGGAGAGGATCGCCACCAGCGGGGCGGTCGCCGTCTTGGGCCGGTTGCCCTCGGCCATGTGCGGCACCAGGCGCTCGCGGGCCTCGGGGGAGCGGACCAGGGTGATGCGCAGCGGGGTCTGGTTGAAGGCGGTCGGACCGTACTTGACCAGGTCGTAGATCGCCTGCACCTGCTCGTCGGTCACCGGCTCGTCGGTGAAGGTGTTGGCGGATCGGGCCTCACGGAACAGCAGGTCCTGGGCGGCGGGGTCAAGAACGAGGGACATGAGCGCACTTTCTCGCGACGGTCGGTCCGGAAGATCGGCTGACGTTCACGACCGTACGCGAGTGAAGTTCAACGTTCAACTAACGTGAGGGTGTCGTGTGTCACCCCTGTTCCCGTGGTCCCGGCTGCCCTGCTGCGGTCCCGGCTGCTCCGCTGCTCCTGCGGTGCCGGCTGCTCCGCAGTTCGCGAGGTCCGCGCTACTCCGCGACCTCGCCCTCCGCGGCCTCCTCCGCCAGCGCCGCGTCCAGCCGCGCCCGGGCCCCGTCCAGCCAGCGCCGGCACACCTTGGCGAGCTCCTCGCCGCGCTCCCAGAGCGCCAGGGACTCCTCCAGCGTCGTACCGCCCGCCTCCAGGCGCCGGACGACCTCGATCAGCTCGTCCCGCGCCTGCTCGTACCCGAGCGCCTCGCCGGTGCCCGGTGTCTCGTCAACCTCGCTGGTCATCCACCCACCCTATGTGTCCACTCGTACGGAGAACTCACCCTCGGAGACCCGCGCGCGCAGGGCCTCGCCGGCCTCCACCTCGCCCGGGTCGCGGACCGCGTGCCCGTCCGCCCGCTGCAACACGGCGTACCCGCGCTTCAGGGTCGCGGCGGGGGAGAGGGCCACCACGCGCGCGTGCGTGTGCGCCAGCTCCGAGTCGGCGCGGTCCAGCTGATGCCGCAGACAGCGCCGACCCCGGTCGAGCAGATCCGCCACCTGGTCGGCCCGCACGTCGATCATCCGGTGCGGATCCTCCATCGACGGCCGCGCCAGCGCGTGCCCCAGCCCCCGCTCCTCCCGGTCCACCAGTGCCGCCACACACCGCCGCGCCCGGTCCCGCAGCAGCCGCACCCGCTCGTACTCCTCGCCGACGTCCGGCACGACCTTCTTCGCGGCGTCGGTCGGGGTGGAGGCGCGCACATCGGCGACCTGGTCCAGCAGCGGATTGTCCGGTTCGTGCCCGATCGCGGACACCACGGGCGTACGGCACTGCGCGACCGTCCGGATCAGCTGCTCGTCGGAGAACGGCAGCAGGTCCTCCACACTGCCGCCGCCCCGGGCCACGATGATCACGTCCACGTCGTCGATCGCGTCGAGCTCCTTCACCGCCTGCACGACCTGCGGCACCGCGTGCACGCCCTGCACGGCGACGTTGCGCACCTCGAAGCGGACGGCGGGCCAGCGGTGCCGGGCGTTCTCCAGGACGTCCCGCTCGGCGGCCGATGCCCGCCCGCAGACCAGCCCGATCAGCTGCGGCAGGAACGGCAGCGGCTTCTTGCGCTCCGCCGCGAACAGCCCCTCGCGCGCGAGGGCCTTCTTCAGCTGCTCCAGGCGCGCGAGCAGCTCACCGACCCCGACGGGCCGTATCTCGGCGGCCCGCAGCGACAGCTGCCCGCGCGGGGCGTACCACTCGGGCTTGGCGAGGACGACGACCCGGGCGCCCTCGCTCACCACGTCCGCGACGGCGTCGAACACCTGCCGGTAGCAGGTGACGCCGACGGAGATGTCGTACGACGGGTCCCGCAGCGTCAGGAACACCACACCCGCGCCCGGCCTCCGCGACAACTGCGTGATCTGCCCCTCGACCCACACCGCCCCGAGCCGGTCGATCCAGCCCCCGATGAGCCGCGACACCTCGCCGACGGGCAGCGGTGCTTCCGGAGTCGTGTTCACAGCCATGCCGCGAGGGTAGTGGGCACCACCGACAACAAGGCTCAGCCGCGTTGCCGTATCGGCTCGTCAGGGGCTCGCGGGCTCGCGGGCTTGCCGTGCTGCCGGAAAGCGGCTGGGCAGGGGCTCGCGGGGTTGCCAGTGCTGCTGGTTCGCGGTCCGGCAGGGGCTCGCGGGCTCGCCTGTGCTGCCGGTGTCGGCCCGTCAGGGGGCTGGCGATCTCGCGTGTACCGCCGGCATCGACAGGTCACGCGATCGACAGGTCACGCGATAGAACGGGTCACGCGATCAAGGGGTCACGCGATCGACGGGTCACGCGGGCGGCGCGGGCGGCGGCACGTCCCGTCGGCTCCCCTGCGCCGCCAGCACCACCAACCCCACCGCCAGCCACACCGCGCCCACCACCTGGGCGGCTCCCGAGGCCGCCACGATCACGGCGATCGTGATCGCCGCTCCCGCCACCGGAGCCAGCACATGGCGCCACAGGACCACCGGCCCACCCCGGCGCCGAACCGCGAACCAGCCCACCACGCTCGCGTGCAGCAACGTGAACGCCGTCAGCGCGCCGACGTCGACCACCGAGACCAGCTGGTCCATCCCGTCGTCGTGACGGGCGGCCCACACCGCCGCCGCCAGGGTCACCACGGCCGCGCACAGCAGTGCCACCCGGGGCACCCCATCGCTCGTGCGGGACAGCACGTGCGGCAGCCGCCGGTCGCGTCCCATGGCGAACAGCAGCCGGCCCGCCGCGGCCTGCCCCGCCAGCGCCGCGAACGCCGCACCGATCGCCTTGCTCACCGCGACCAGGTCGTGCAGCCAGGTGCCGACCGAGGCGTCCAGGGTGTCGTAGAACGCCGACCCCTGCCGCCCCGGCTCCGCCGCCAGCCGCGCCGACGACACCGGCTCCAGCAGGGCCACCAGGTACGTCTGGGCGAGGAACAGCACACCCGCCAGCACCAGGCAGAACAACAGCGCCCGCGCGATCCTCGCCGAGCCGCCCGTGGCCTCCTCAGCGAAGGAGGCGATCGCGTCGAACCCGAGGTACGACAGCACCGCCACCGACACCGCCCCGAGCAGCGCCGACAGCGCGAACGCCCCCTGCGTGCCGTCCCCCGTCAGCGGCGACAGCCAGTCCCGCTGGGTGCCGTCCCGGGCCAGCACCACGACCGCCGACACCACGAACACGAGCAGGACCACGACCTCCATCGCCAGCACCACGAAGCCCACCTGGGCGGCGGCCCGTACGCCCCACAGGTTCAGCAGCGTCGTCAGCACCACCGCCAGTGCCGTCCACACCCACCGCGACACCTCCGGGACCAGCGCGTTCATCGCGACCCCGGAGAACAGATAGGCGACCGCGGGGATCAGGACGTAGTCGAGCATCGCCATCCAGCCCGCGACGAACCCGGCCCCGTTCCCGAGCCCGGCACGCGCGTAGGCGAAGACCGAGCCCGCCTGGGGGACCACCCGGACCATCTGCGCGTAGCTGAACGCGGTGAACGCCATCGCGATCGTGGCGACGACGTAGACCAGCGCGACCGCGCCGTGCGACTTGGCGTCCAGCGTGCCGAACACGCCCACCGGGGCCATCGGGGCGATGAACAGCAGCCCGTAGACGACCAGGTCACGAAAGCCGAGACTGCGCCGCAGCGCGGACTCGCCGTCGCTGGCCCGGCCCCGCGTTCCGGTCGTGGGACCGGCCTCGGACATCGCGCCTCCGCTCCCGCCGTACGTCACACGCGCCGCACCGTCTCAGTCTTCCCGGGGACTCCACACGGACGCGATCTTTGACCCGCCGAACGCGGCCTTACGATGGGACGCATGTCTGCTTCGCCTGGCCGCCGTGTCCTGCTCGCCGCCCCCCGTGGCTACTGCGCGGGTGTGGACCGCGCCGTGATCGCCGTCGAGAAAGCCCTGGAGCAGTACGGCGCTCCGGTGTACGTCCGGCACGAGATCGTCCACAACAAGTACGTCGTGCAGACCCTGGAGAAGAAGGGCGCGATCTTCGTCGAGCAGACGGAGGAAGTGCCCCCGGGGAACATCGTCATGTTCTCCGCGCACGGCGTGGCCCCCGTCGTCCACGAAGAGGCCGAGCGCGGCAAGCTCGCCACCATCGACGCCACCTGCCCGCTCGTCACCAAGGTCCACAAGGAAGCCGTCCGCTTCGCGAACGACGACTACGACATCCTCCTGATCGGCCACGAGGGCCACGAGGAGGTCATCGGCACCTCCGGCGAGGCCCCCGACCACATCCAGCTCGTGGACGGGCCGGGCGATGTGGCCAAGGTCGAGGTCCGCGACCCCTCCAAGGTCGTCTGGCTCTCCCAGACCACGCTGTCCGTCGACGAGACCATGGAGACCGTCGACGCCCTGAAGGACAAGTTCCCGCAGCTCATCTCCCCGCCCAGCGACGACATCTGCTACGCCACGCAGAACCGCCAGCTGGCCGTGAAGCAGATGGGCGCCGAGTCGGAGCTGGTCATCGTCGTCGGCTCGCGCAACTCCTCCAACTCCAAGCGGCTCGTCGAGGTCGCCAAGATCGCCGGTGCCCGCGAGGCCTACCTCGTGGACTTCGCCGACGAGATCGACGAGGCCTGGCTGGAGGGCGTGACCACGGTCGGCGTCACCTCGGGTGCCTCCGTCCCGGAGATCCTGGTCGAGCAGGTCCTGGAGTTCCTCTCCCGGCGCGGCTTCGAGGACGTCGAGATCGTCAAGGCGGCCGAGGAGTCCATCACGTTCTCCCTGCCCAAGGAGCTCCGCCGCGACCTGCGCGAGGAAGCCGCGACGCTGGTCGCCGAGCGCGGCGGCGCAGGAACCGGTGAAAATTCCGGGGAGTGATCGAGGAGTGATCGAGGAGTGATCGGGGACGGGCCGGGCAGCACCGCTGTCCGGCCTGTGACTGTCAGTCGTACGTCGTAACGTAGGGCCATGCAGATCTTCGGAGTGGACATCGGCGGATCCGGGATCAAGGGCGCCCCGGTGGACCTGGACAAGGGCGACCTGGCCCAGGAGCGCCACAAGGTCCTCACCCCGCACCCGGCCACACCCGACGCGGTGGCCGACGGCGTCAAGCAGGTCGTCGACCACTTCGGCTGGACGGGCCCGATCGGGGTCACCTTCCCCGGCGTCGTCACGGACAGCGCCACGATCCGCACGGCGGCGAACGTCGACGACAGCTGGATCGACACCGACGCCCGCGCGCTGCTCGGCGAACGGCTGGGCGGACTGCCGGTGACGGTGGTCAACGACGCGGACGCGGCGGGCGTCGCCGAGATGCACTTCGGCGCAGGCCGCGACCGCCGGGGCACGGTGATCCTGCTGACCCTCGGCACCGGCATCGGAAGCGCGGTCTTCGTCGATGGCGTACTCGTCCCCAACACCGAGCTGGGCCACCTGGAGCTCGACGGGCACGACGCGGAGAAGCGGGCCTCCAGCAAGGCCCGCGAGGACCACGACATGACGTGGGAGCACTGGGCGGTGCACCGTGTGCGCAAGTACCTCGCCCATGTCGAGATGCTGTTCTCGCCGGAGCTGTTCATCATCGGCGGCGGAGTCAGCCGCAAGGCCCACAAGTTCCTGCCCCACATCGAGGGCATCAAGGCGGAGATCGTCCCGGCGCAGTTGCAGAACAACGCGGGGATCGTGGGCGCGGCGATGCGGGCGGCCGGACACTAGCCGCATCCGGCGGCGACGGAAGCCGGGGCGCGGCGTCTCGGACGCCAGGAGTTCAGACCGGCGGCCGGTCCCGGGGCTGGCCACCCCGGGTCACGGGGTCGGTCACCCGGCCCAGTGGGTCGGGGGTCACCCGGGCCACTGGGCTAGCTGCCCCGGACCACAGGGCTGGTCACCCGGACCCATGGGCGGGGACCACCCCGGACGGGCCACGGGAGGTCACACCCGTGGCCGGGCCCCCGCCGTCTGCGCGGACGAGGACGCGGACACGGACGCCGACGCGGACCGCGCCGTCCGCCGCCGATGCACCAGCCGGATCCGCCGCACGATCACGATCAGCCCGGCGATGAGGGTGCCTCCGTAGAGCCAGCCGGCCTGTGTGGCGAGTGCCGTCACCAGGCCCATCAGCGTGCCGCCGGTCCCGTCCTCGCCGCCGGCCACCGGCAGCAGCCCCACGGCGAACGCGATCGGCACCACCACGGGCGCGGTCATCAGGTCCCCCCGGCGCACCCAGAGCGCGGTCAGCGCACTCACCGGCAGGAACAGCACGCCGTACGCCGTCAGGGAGGCCCCGAACAGCGCCGAGCAGAGCGCGCCGAGCAGGAACATCACCAGCGCGCAGAACAGCCCGCTGCCCAGGCCCGTCAACCGTGGGTTCGGCAGCCCACCCGCGGCGGGTGCCGGAGCGGGCGCGGGTCGTCGTACCGGCATCGGGCGGCGCCGCGGTCCCGGAGGCCCCGGCGGCCGGGCCGCGCGCACGGGCTCGCCGCCCGCTCCCCGTCCCGCCTGGGACGGCACGGGTTGCCGGGGCGGCCGGGGCCGGTCCCGTCGCGGTCCGTACTGGGGAGATCGCGTCCTGTATTGCTCCACTGGACCAACTTAGGTCGTTCAATATGCCGAATAGGCCTTCAGACACGCCGTCGGACACGGCTTGGCCAAGCGTTCGACAGGTCGCCCGGGCGGTTCCGGACACGCCGTAGACTGGTGGATCGGCCGGTCCCCTGGCCCCCTGGCCCTCCACTCACGGGAAGTCGCAACGTGTCGCTCACGATCGGAATCGTCGGTCTGCCGAATGTCGGCAAGTCGACCCTGTTCAACGCCCTGACCAAGAACGACGTGCTGGCGGCCAACTACCCGTTCGCCACGATCGAGCCCAACGTCGGCGTGGTCGGAGTCCCCGACCCCCGCCTGACGAAACTGGCGGAGATCTTCTCCTCCCAGCGGATCCTCCCGGCCACGGTCGACTTCGTCGACATCGCCGGCATCGTGCGCGGCGCGTCGGAGGGTGAGGGCCTCGGCAACAAGTTCCTGGCGAACATCCGCGAGTCCGACGCGATCTGCCAGGTCATCCGCGCCTTCAAGGACGAGAACGTCGTGCACGTGGACGGCAAGGTCTCGCCGAAGGACGACATCGAGACGATCAACACCGAGCTGATCCTCGCGGACCTGCAGACCATCGAGAAGGTCCTGCCGCGCCTCCAGAAGGAGTCGCGCATCAAGAAGGACATCGCGCCGAAGGTCAAGGCCGTCGAGGAGGCCAAGGAGATCCTGGAGAAGGGCGACACGCTGTTCTCCGCGGGCATCGTCCAGGGCTCCGGCAACGAGGAGCTCCTGCACGACCTGCACCTGCTCACCACCAAGCCGTTCCTCTACGTCTTCAACGTCGACGAGGACGAGCTGACCGACGACGACTTCAAGAACGAGCAGCGGGCCCTGGTCGCCCCGGCCGAGGCGATCTTCCTCAACGCCAAGCTGGAGGCGGACCTCGCCGAGCTCGACGAGGACGAGGCGCTGGAACTCCTCCAGTCCGTCGGCCAGGAGGAGCCGGGCCTCGCGACCCTGGCACACGTCGGCTTCCGCACGCTGGGCCTCCAGACGTACCTCACCGCCGGCCCCAAGGAATCCCGCGCCTGGACCATCAAGAAGGGCGCCACGGCCCCCGAGGCCGCCGGCGTCATCCACACCGACTTCCAGAAGGGCTTCATCAAGGCGGAGGTCATCTCCTTCGCCGACCTGGTGGAGACGGGTTCGGTGGCGGAGGCCCGAGCAAAGGGCAAGGCCCGCATGGAGGGCAAGGAGTATGTGATGCAGGACGGGGACGTGGTGGAGTTCAGGTTCAACGTGTAGTCGCAGAGGCGACCAGGAAGGGGCCCGTCGAGTGAGACGGGCCCTTTGCCGTTCCTCGTCGCTGATTCAGCGGGTTTCGGCCGGGACACTCAAGGTTGCGCCGATCAGGGTCCTGAGCTTCTGGCGGGTTTCGGCATCGGTCGAATACACCACCGTGCCGATCATCCCTCGCGTCAGCAGGACCTTGTACGTGTTGCGGATCAGCCGGTCCACATCCGCGTCTGGGGTGGACCTCTTGAACACCGGATCCTTGGACGCCGAACGGTCGGTGATCCAGCGGTCGCCGCGCCACACCAGGTCGGGACCCATGATGACGCCACTCCAGTCGTACTCGAAGCCCTGAGCTGTGTATACACAGCCCACTTGTCCGAAACCGGCCGGATCGGTTGCCCACAGAGCGGCGGGAGGTGCTCCGCCGATGGACCGGTCACCGAAGACGTTCCAGGGCCGTTCCCAGTCCCCGATGACGACGTCGGCCGGCAGCGCCTGCCCGGGTGGCACCTTCTTCGTCCATCTCCAGCAGTAGCCGGCGGACATCCGCGCGCTGTATCCCCGTGAGCGGCGAGTGTCGAGGAATGCCTCCAACTCCTGGGGGCTGTCCGCGACCATGAGCTGCATCTTGTCGTCGGGCTCCCATGTCACGGGGCCGCCTGGCTCAAGCCCCAACAGCCGCACTACCCAGCGCAGATACGCGTCGCTGCCACCACAGCGGAACTGGCTGTCCAAGTGCACCACCCGGCAGTCGAGCCCCTTCGCTGTGGCGGCCGCCATGATCTCCGCGACTGTGCCCATCTCGCCGGGCCGAACGACCTGGTGCTCGTCGAGCAGGAAAACCGGGACGCGTGCCGCATCGATGAGTTCGTCGATCTGGGCTCTGCCGGTACGGTTCGACGCGGGTGTGTAGCGGTTGGCGGATGTCTCACGCATGCGGTGAGCTTCGTCGCAGATCAGGACGTCGAGACTGTTGCGTTCGGCGGTCATGAAGCTGTTGAAGTACTTGAAGAGGTCCTTCACCTCACGCTTCCGGGAGCCCGCGACCTTCCTCATGGTGGTAGTGAACGAGTTGGAGCCCGTGGCGTGCAGCGCGGTGCTTCCTTGCCGGTACAGCTCACCGAGAAGCGAAAGCGCGATGACGCTCTTTCCGGTGCCCGGCCCACCGGTGACGATCACGACCTCCTTGTGGTCGGACTGCTTGGCGCGACGTACGGCGTTCAGGACTGTGCGGTACGCGATCCGTTGCTCGTCCAGCAGCACGAACTGCTCACGCTCTCGAACCTCTTGAGCGGCCACGGCCATCAGCTGTTTCGAGGGGCCGACCTTCCCGTTGATCAGCTCGTCCGCGGCGGACGTGCCGGCCCGCGGCCCCAGCTTCGTCCGCAGATAGTCGATGAACTCGCCACGTCGTGCCCCGATGAAGAGCTGGCCGTACTGGTCCTGCTCGACCTCGAACAGCCCATTGACGCCGAACTCGGTGGCATTGTGCAGGTATGCGGCACCGTGGACGCGTTCCGGATGTGCGGCGAGAGTGCCGTTGAAGGAGATGAGGTACTCGCAGTAGCCGCGTACCTGGTCGATCGGATTGAGGACCGCCCGGGCGAAAGAGTCGATGCGGCACAGCGAGGGATCGTCGTCGTCAGGCTCCGCGCTGCTCCACTGCTTCAACTCCACGACGACGTACGACGGGAGACCGGTAACGGGGTGCACACCGGCCAGCACGGCATCGGCCCGCTTGCTGTTCAGCGGTAGTCCGTACTCCAGGAGCACCTCCACGTCCCCGAGACCGGCATCGTTGAGCACGCTCGCCAGCGCGGGGATGCTCCGCTCCCACGAGCGCACCTCGGACGAACCGGGCTTGTGGCCGTGCACGTGAACGAACTGCTCCGTCAGACGGAAGAACAGGGCACCGGAGTGGCACTCGGCGGCGACCGTTGCGGCAGAGTCGCGGAACAGCAAGACATGCCCCCAGGCAGCACGAAGATCTCGTGCGGGTGGGGGCATTTCCTTCGTGGCCACGCTATGTGGAACGGAAGCCCGGCGGGCCGCAGCTACGTCGGGATCAAGGTTACCCGTGCCGTTTGCGGTGGGCAGGTGGCAGCTGTGATCCCTCGGCGGTGAGCTTCGGCTGGGCGCCGTCGTAGTGCTGCATGCCGATCGCGCCGGAGACGAGCCGACGCAGTGCGTTGTGTGTCTCCGGGTCGACCGCGTACACCACGGTGCCGACCACTCCGCGGGTCAGAAGGACGTGGTAGGCGTTGAGGACGCACCGCGTGATGATCGCGTCGTCCACGGGCCCCCGGAAGGCGGGGTCGCGAGAAGCACTCCGGTTCACGGTGAACTTCCCTTCACGGAAGAGCAGGTCGGGTCCGATGATGACGCCGTTCCAGTCGTACTCGAAGGTCTGTGCCGTATAGACGCAGCCGATCTGGTCGACACCGCGGCGATCGGTCGACCACAGGTCCGATCGCGGTGCGTGCGGAACGCTGTGCTCCGGCTTCACGTTCCAAGGCCAGCGCCAGTCCCCGATGTGTACGTCGTCGACAAGCCGATCTCCGTCCGGGTTGCTCCACGGCCAGCAGAAACCCGCGGTGATACGAGCCGTGGCTCCTTGCGCGTGGCGCTCCCGGATGAACTGCTCCATCTGCTCGGGGGAGTCCGCGACCGTCAGCGTCATCCTGCCGTCCGGTCGCCAGGCCACCGGGTCCGAGGCGTTCAAGCCCAGCAGCTGCTGGACCCAGCGCTGGTACCGCTTGCTGCCGCCCGCCCGGAACGTGCCCTCCAGGTCGGTCACCTCGACTTCGCAGCCCATGACCTCGGCGAGCTCTTTCAGGTACGTGGCCGTGCCCACCTCGTCCGGGCGGATCGACTGGTGATCGTCGAGCAGGAAGATCGGCACTCTTGCGGCTCTTATCACCTCGGTCGCCTGTGGCCGGTCGTCGTCGCGCAGGGACTTGGGCATCCAGCGGTAGGTCGAACTGCGTCGCATGCGGTGGGCCTCGTCACATATGAGGACATCGATGCTGTCCGGTTCGGCCTCACTGAAGCTGTTGAAGTAGCGGTACAGCCTGTTGGCCGCGCGACGCTTGTCGGCCATCTGTCCTCGGCGAGCCGTGCTGAGCATGATCTCGCGCAGCGTCTCCGTGTAGGCGTGGGAGCCGCTTGCCAGCACGGCTTCGCGACCCTTGATCCCGAGGGCACGCTGCAGCTCGAGGGCCACTGCGCTCTTGCCGCTGCCGGGGCCACCCCGAAGGATGTAGACCCGCTTGACGCCCGGTGCGGGCGCCGGCTTGTGGGCGGCTTCGGCGTCGTAGAACAGTCCGACGTCGAAGCCGGTGAAGTGGGTGGTCTTCTCCAGGTGCCGGGTGATCCGATCGACTGCGACGTACTGTTCGTCGAGGAGCGTGAGACCGCCGCCGACGACAGACCGCTGACGGGCCACATCGGTGACTTTGAGCAACGGGTCCTGGCGGGCCTGCTCCAGTGCTGAGGCCGCTCGTTTCCCGGACGCGGCAGCGAATCTCGAGGTGAGCACCCGCCGGAAGCGAGCCAGATCGTCGAGCGTGTAGAGGAAGCCGTGGTCGGTCTCAGGCAGATCGAACAGTGCCTCCACGTCCGCGTCACGTGCGTTGTGGAGCAATGCCACACCCATCAACTGGTCTTCGTTCTCACGGAGATGCGGCAGATAGCGCAACATGTATTCGCAGTAGCGCTGCACCTGCCGCACCGGATGCAGCTTGTTCTTCCCGTCGCCGAACCCGAGATCGACGGCGATGGGACACAAAGGGTCGACTGTCGCGTGCCGCACTTGCTTCAGCTCGACCGCGAGATAGGAATCCGTGTCCGCACCGGGGCGTCGACCGCACAGTACGAGGTCGACCGCGGAGTTGGTGTGCGGCAGGTCAACCTCGACCTGCACCTCGACTTCGTCGAGGCCGCAGTCCAGCAGAGCTTTGACCACCACGGGGACGCTGTTGTCCCAGGAAGCGATGTCTCCCTGGCCGGCGTCTCCTCCCTTGATCCGGCAATGCTCGCGCATGAGTTGCTCGGTGAGCGGAAGGTGGGCAGATCCGGCTCGGGCCTCGATGAGTCGGCCGAGTTCGGCCGCGGGCAGTTGCAGGAGCACGAAGGGTCCCCAGGCACGAGATGACTCGTGCGGGTGGGGGCATGTCCTTCGTGACTTCGCCGAAGCGGAGCGGAAGCCCGTCGGGCCGCAATGACGTCCTGCAGATTACCCGGTCACAAAAGGGAGGAGGGCGGGCCCCTGGAGGCCCGCCCGTCGCCCGGG
Organism: Streptomyces sp. NPDC007929; assembly: GCF_042959065.1. NCBI lineage: Bacteria > Bacillati > Actinomycetota > Actinomycetes > Kitasatosporales > Streptomycetaceae > Streptomyces > Streptomyces sp. NPDC007929. The sequence continues at coordinate 689,119 of NZ_JBIBKD010000003.1, forward strand.
CTCAGCCGAGGCGGTGCACCACGACCTGCGCCAGAGCCCACGCCAGGTTCGAGCCGAGGCCCGCCGCGATGCCAACCAGGACATCACGAACCCATGTGCGGCGCTTGGGCATGTGCTCGACGGCAACCATTGGAATGCGTCCCCTTCGGTTCTGTTCGGTGACGGACGGCGCCGGCTGGCTCCCGCCGGGAGCGCACCCTGAGGCTGTGTCACCGAACCGAAGGAATGTGATTCCCCGGGTCACGTCGTGCACCCCTCCGAGGAGGGCACGTGGTGTGGGGCCACGGTAGTCCACGAGTGGGCAGCGTGGGCAGGGAGTTATCGGCCAGGCACCGGATGCCTGAGGGGCCGGGCGGTGCGCTCGTGCGTGCACCGGCGGGCGATGCCGACGGCGGCTACGAGGGCGAGTAGGGCGAGGACGATTCGTTTCCCGTGGTTCGGGGTGTGGGCCGCGTGCTGGGGTGGTGGCGGCATTGCCGGGGAGAGGTCGCGGTTGATGCGTTGCCAGACGTGGGCCGGGGGTGGCGTGGGCAGGTCCGCGAGTCGTGCGGTGCGGGCTGCCGTCACCAGGCGGGTCAGGCTGCGGAGTTCGTCGCGGCACTCGGGGCAGCTCTCGATGTGGCGCAACGCGTCCGTGTCGGCCTCGGTCGGGGTGGGGGTGTTGCGCAGGGCCAGTTCCATCAGGTGTGTGGGTTCTACGTGGGCCACTGCGTCCTCCCGACGGGTTGCGCCGTGACGACGAGGTTCGATGTGTAGCCGCCCTGCTCGGGGATGTACGGGGGTGCGCAGGTGATCAGGGTGAGGGCCGGGGGGCCCGTGCGGCGGAAGGTCGTCGGGGGCAGGGCTTCCTTCGGGACGGTGTGGCGGGAGGTGACTCGGTACGTCACCGGCTCGTCGCCCGTGCGGTGTACCTCGACCCGGTCTCCGCGCCGCATGCCGTACAGCGCCAGGAACTCGCCCAGGGCTCCGGTGTCGGTGTCGACGTGACCGACCAGGACGGCTGAACCGTGGGCGCTGCCGGGGGCCGGGCCGTGGCGGTACCAGCCGGCCTCGGACGGGTCGTCGGGGACGGCCATGTCGCCTCGCGTCGTCACGCCCACCGGGTCGATCATGGCGTCCAGGCCGGTGCGGGGGGCCACTACGCGCCGGGGTGGTGGGTCACGTGGGGCCTGCGCCGTTCCGGAGTCCGGCGGGGGTTGCGTCGTCGTCGTTCCGCGTTGCGGTGGGGCTGCCGAGGAGTCGGACGGGGGCGACGGCGTGGGCGGGAGGGCGAGGGCGGCTGCCAGGGCGGCAGCCGCCATCGTCGGTCCCGTCAGCCGTCGTGTGCCGTCAGCCACGCCGGCGGGCGAAGCGGCGGGCCACCAGCACGCCGGTCACCGCGACCGCTCCGGCCCCGGCGGCGAACGCCGGTCCCAGGTCGGAGGAGTTGGCCGCGACGGCGGCACCGCTGCCGCCCGCGGGGACGCCGCGGGGAGAGGACTCCATGCCGCTGAACGTCTGGGTCGCAAGGGCCAGGTTCTTGTCGTCGGCGCTGCCCCAGGCGTAGACGACGTTGCTGGTGCCCTCGCCGAGATTCAGGTCGGCCGGGCCGATCGCCACGGTGTCCGTGCCGGCCAGCACCACATCGGTGTTGAGGGTGCCCGCGTCGACCTCGGCGATGTCCTCCTTGGGGTTGGTCAGGTCGGCGAAGACCGGCTGTCCACCGGCCCGGACGTCGACGGCAGGCGCGGCGGCGACATGGCGGACCGTCAGCCGGGACTTGCCCGCGTCGACCTGGGAGACGTCGTTGGTGAAGGCCGTCAACTCCGGTTTGCCTTCGGCCGACAGATGGGCGGCGACCGTGGCGTTCGCGCCCTCGGGTACCTCGATCTTCTTCTCCAGGGCCGGAGTTCCGTCCGGGCCCTGTCCTGCCTCGAAGATCTGGATGTCGTAGCTGCCGGCGTCGAGGGACTGGGGGTCCGTCACCGTGCCGGGCTTGAAGTCGCCGATCAGTTCCTCGCCGTTGGCGTACACGTCCACCGTCAGGCCGGGAATGCCGTGGAAGACGGAGACCATCGCCTTGTCCTCCTGGTCGGCCAGGGCGGGGGCGCAGACGCCGAGCGCCAGGGCGCAGGCACCGGCGGAGGCGGCGAGGGCGATACGGGTGTGAGAAAGCATGGGAATCATCCCTTCGTACGGAGGCTCCGTACGGTGCGGAGTCTCGATCCTGTGTTCAGGTGTGAGGGCCGCCGCGGATGCGCGTACGGCGTCTCCGCTTGCGCGTACGGCGTCTCCGCTACAGATCCGCTTCGGGGACCGGTGGCTGCTCGATCACCAGGCGCAGCCGGTGCAGGCCGCGCCGGGCGTGGCTCTTGACCGTCCCCAGGGGCATGCCGGTGCGCTCCGCGATCTGCGCCTGGGTCAGGTCCTCGTAGAACGCCATGCACAGCACCTCCCGCTGGTGCCGTGGCAGCCGTGCCAGGGCGTCGACCAGCAGCACCCGGTCCAGGACGCGTTCCGGTGCCGCCTCGTCGGGTCCGGTGGTGTCCGCGTCGCGGCCGGCCGAGTCGATCAGCGTCAGCCGGCGCGTCCGTGCCGCCAGGGCGTCGACGATCTTGCGGCGCGTGATGCCGACCAGCCAGGCACCGAGCGGGCCCCGTTCGGGACGGAATCCGGCCCGGCCGTGCCAGGCGCCCAGGAAGACCTGCTGGGTCACGTCCTCCGCCTCGTAGGTGTCACCGAGCAGTCGGGTGGCCATGGTGTGGACGAGTGAGCCCCAGCGCCGGTAGATCGCGGCGAACGCCTCCTCGTCGGCGGCGACTAGGCCACGGGCCAGCTGCTCCTCGTACCGCGTTTCCTCCGCGGGCGCGGTGGGCGCGGTGGGCGCCATCGGGGTGGTGGGCGCCACTGGGGTGGTGGGGGCTGTGGATGCGGCGAGGGTCGTCGGTCGGGTGTTCGTGATCATGGCCTGGTTCCTCCTGCAGTGCGTCGCGCGGGGACGGAAGGCCGTCTGCCGAACCGCACCGGTCGCGCTGTCAGGAGCCGCGACCATGCGCTCGGAGCCAGTGTTCGGCGCACAAACGACGCATCTCAACATGCGTCGTTTGTGCGTCGTACAGTCGGAGGTATGGGTGCACACGAACGGGACAGTGACGATCTCGGACGCGGCGGCGCGCCGCTCGGCGGCGGGCTGACCACCGGCGAGGTGGCCAGGCGACTGGGGGTCGCGCCGACGACGGTCCGCACCTGGGACCGCCGCTACGGCCTCGGCCCCGACGTCCACACGGGTGGCCGGCACCGGCGGTGGACGGCGACGGACGTGGCACGGCTGGAGCGGATGTGCGCCCTCACGGCGACCGGGATACCGCCCGCCGAGGCGGCGCGTACGGTGCTCGGCGGAGCGGGGAGGGAACCGGGGGGCGGGCCGGCCGCCTCGGCAGTGCCCGCGTCGCCCCCACTCGCGTCCCCGCCCACGAACGCCCCGGGCCGCCGAGCTTCCGACGCGCCAGCGCCCTCGCCGTCCTCGCCGCCCTCGTCCATGTCCCCGACGTCGCCACCGACCTCGTCCGCCCGTGCCCGCAGCCGCGCCGGCAGCGGGCTGCGTCTCGGTGACGTCCGTCAGGAGTGCAAGGGCATCGCCCGTGCCGCTCTGCGCCTCGACGCCGTCGCGCTCGACGGGCTGCTGGAGGCCGCGATCGCCGAGCACGGGCTGGTCGCCGCCTGGACCGAGGTGATCATGCCGACCCTCCAGGCGGTCGGCCGCAAGTGGGAGAGCTCGGGCGAGAAGTACGTCGAGGTCGAGCACTTCCTGTCCTGGCACGTCTCCGGCGCCCTGCGGCGCGGTGCCCCGCCCTCGGCCGCCGACCGCCCGGGCGCGACCATCGTGCTCGCCTGTGTGCCGGGGGAGAACCACACGCTGCCCCTGGAGGTGCTCGCCGCCGCGCTGGCCGAACGGGGGCTGCCGGTACGGATGTTCGGCGGCGCCCTGCCCGTGGAGTCGCTGGTGACGGCCGTACGCAGGACCGGGCCGGCGGCGGTGGGGCTGTGGGCGCAGTCCCGGACGACCGCCAGCCGGCCGCTGGCCCAGCACGTGGCGGCGATGGAGTGGGGAGTGCGGGGCGCCCGCCGCAAGCCGGTGGTCCTGACGATCGGGCCCGGCTGGAGCGGCCGTGGCGTCACCGGTCTGCCGCGTCCGAAGGGGCTGGCCGAGGCCGTCGCGCTGCTGGAGTCGGTGGTGTCGCGCAAGGGGGTGTCTGACAAATGAGCGCGGGAGAAGGAGCGGCGTCCGGTGCGTGCGATCGCAAGGCGCCGGAACGCCGCGGGCATTTGTCAGACACCCCCTAGCGCCGTGGCGGGCCTGCGGGGCGTCGCCCGCCATACGCCCTACGGTCGGCTGCATCCGTAACCACCCCTGACCCGGAACCGGTGGGGAACACGACAGATCCAGACCACACACAAACCAGACCACACAGAGTCAGCGGGGTGCGGAGATGAGCGGGGCGTGGGCCCGGTGAGCCAAGGCGTCGTCGGTACGTCGGACGTGGTGGTCGTCGGGGGCGGAGCCGCCGGACTCAGCCTCGCGCACCGGCTGGTCGAGACCGGCGTCGCGACCGTGACCCTGGTGGAGCCGCCGGACGGTCCCGCACGCCCCGCGGAACGCACCTGGTGCTACTGGGACCAGGGTCACGGCGACTTCCAGGAGGCCGTCACCGCCACCTGGCCCCTGCTGCGGGTGCACGGGCCCGACGGCCGCCCGCTCACCGTCGACCCGGCCCCCTCGCGCTACCGCATGGTGCGTTCCACGGCGTTCGAGCGGCTGGTCCACGCCCGGCTGGAGCGTTCGCCCGGCGGGCGGATCCTGCGGGCCACCGCGGACTCGGTGTGCGACGTACCCGGCGGCGCGGAGGTCCGCTGCACCGCGGCCGACGGCCGTACGCTGACGCTGCGTTCCCGCCGTGTGTTCGACTCGCGGCCCCTGCCCGCCCTGCCCCCGGCCCGTACGCACCTGCTCCAGCACTTCCGCGGCTGGTTCGTGCGCACCCGCACCGGCCGGTTCGACCCGGCGGTGGCCGACCTCATGGACTTCCGGGTCCCCCAGCCGCGGCACGGGCTCGCCTTCGGCTACGTCCTGCCGCTGGCACCGGACCGGGCGCTGGTGGAGTACACCGAGTTCTCCCGGGCCCCGCTGACCACCACGGCGTACGAAGCGGCACTCGGGCACTACGTCCGCGAGGTGCTGCGGCTGGGCGAGTTCACCGTGGAGTCGGCCGAGCAGGGCGCCATCCCCATGACCGACGCCCGTTTCCCCCGGCGCGCCGGGGCGGCCGTCCACCGCATCGGGACGGCGGGCGGTGCGACCCGGCCCGCCACCGGCTACACCTTCGCCGCCGTGCAGCGGCACAGCCGGGCCATCGCCGACGCCCTGCGGGACGGCCACGACAGCCTGCCCGCACCGCACGGGCGCCGGGCGCTCGCCATGGACGCCGTGCTGCTGCGGGCCCTGGACACCGGGCGGATCGACGGCCCCGCGTTCTTCACCGGCCTGTTCGGCCGTACGCCCCCGCAGCGGCTGCTGCGCTTCCTCGACGGTGCCACCTCGATCCGGGAGGAGTGGGGCATCGGACTGCGCACCCCCGTGGGCCCGATGCTCCGCACCGCACTCGAAGTGCCCTTCCTGCGCCGCCGCCCCCACCCCGCCCCAGGAACCGGAGAGAGCCCCCGCCGCCCCCACTCCGCCCCAGGAACCGGAGAGAGCCCCCGCCGCCCCCACCCCGCCCCAGGAACCGGAGAGAGCCCCCGATGACCCTGCTGCGCGACCGCGACCTGGCCCACGCCTTCGACCACGCGTCCCGCACCTACGACCGCCTCACCGGCCTCAACCCGGGCTACCGCGCCGACCTGCTGCGCTCGGCCCGTCGGCTGAGACTCCCCGGGGACGGAGCGGGACTGCGCCTGCTCGACCTGGGCTGCGGCACCGGTGCCTCCACCCGGGCCCTGCTGCGGGCCGCACCCCGGGCGCGTATCACCGCGGTGGACGCCAGCGCGGGCATGCTGCACCGGGCGCTGGCCAAATCATGGCCCGACAACGTGCGGTTCCTGCATCTGAGCGCCGAGGAACTCGACGCGGCCGCCCACGGCCCCTTCGACGCCGTCTTCGCCGCCTACCTGTTCCGCAACGTCTCCGACCCGGACGCCGTCCTGCGCACCGTGCGCCGGCTGCTGCGGCCGGGCGGGCGGCTCGCCGTGCACGAGTACAGCCTCGGCGGCTCCCCGGCGCACCGGGCGCTGTGGACGGCCGTCTGCCAGGGAGTGATCATCCCGGCCGGCACGCTCACCGGGGACCGGGCCCTGTACCGGCACCTGTGGCACAGCGTCCTCGACTTCGACACCGCCGCCGACTTCACCGGGCGGCTGACCCGCGCGGGGTTCACGGGTGCGCGGGCCCTGCCGCTCGCCGGGTGGCAGACCGGCATCACCCACACGTTCCTGGCCGCGGCCGGGGAGGCCACCTGATGAGCACGCGTGAGACCGCCCGCCGCGGCCGGGACCGCAAGGCCGAGGTCCTGATGCCCGTGCCCGGCCGGGACCGGTTCGCGCCCGGGGACGCGCCGTCCGTCGCCGTGGTGGGCGGCGGCATCGCCGGACTCGCCGCGGCCACCGGACTGGCCGAACGCGGCGCCCGGGTGACCCTCTACGAACGCGGGGAGTCCCTCGGCGGCCGGCTCGCCGGGTACCCCACCCGGCTGGCCGACGGCTCCGAGGTGACCATGAGCCGCGGCTTCCACGCCTTCTTCCGCCAGTACTACAACCTGCGCGGCCTGCTACGGCGTACCGACCCCGCCCTCGATCGCCTCACCCCGCTGCCCGACTACCCCCTGCGGCACAGCGGCGGACTGACCGACAGCTTCGCCCGTGTCCCGCGCACCCCGCCCCTCAGCGCCCTCGGCTTCGTCGCGCTCAGCCCCACCTTCGGCCGGCGCGACCTCGCCGCCCTGGACGCCCGGGCCGCGCTGCCGTTGACGGACGTGCGCGTGCCCGAGGTGTTTACGCGTTTCGACCAGGTCAGCGCGACGGAGTTCCTTGAGCGCATCCGATTCCCCGAGGCCGCGCACCACCTGGCCTTCGAGGTGTTCTCGCGCAGCTTCTTCGCCGACCCGCGCGAACTGTCCGCCGCCGAGTTGATGCTGATGTTCCACATCTACTTCCTGGGCTCCTCGGAGGGGCTGCTCTTCGACGTGCCCGACGAGCCCTTCCCCCAGGCGCTGTGGGAACCGCTCGGCGACTACCTCCAGCGCCTCGGCGCGACCGTCCGCACCGGCACGGCCGTTTACTGCGTGGAGCCCCGGCCCGCGGGAGGCGCCGAGGTGCACACCGCCTCCGGCACCGGCACCGCCGCCGCCACCGGCATCGACCGGCACGACGCGGTGGTCCTCGCCCTGGACAGCGGGGGACTGCGCCAGGTCGTGGCCGCGTCACCCGGCCTCGGCACCGCCCCCTGGCGCGACGACATCGCCGCGCTGCGCACCGCCCCGCCGTTCCTCGTCTCGCGGCTCTGGCTCGACCGGCCGGTCCACGCCGACCGCCCCGGCTTCCTCGGCACCAGCGGCTACGACGGCCTGGACAACATCAGCGTCCTGGACCGCTACGAGGGCGAGGCCGCCCGCTGGGCGGCGAAACAGGGTGGTTCCGTGGTCGAACTGCACGCCTACGCCGTCGGCCCCGGCGCGGACCGGGAGGGCGTCCAGGACGCGCTGCTCGGGCAGTTGCGGCGGATCTACCCGGAGACGCGCGAGGCACGGGTCGTCGACGCCCGGCACGAGTGGCGCTCGGACTGCCCGCTCTTCCCGGTCGGCACCCACCACCGGCGCCCCACCGTACGGACCCCGCACCCGTGGCTGACCCTGGCCGGCGACGGACTGCGCTGCGACCTGCCCGTGGCCCTGATGGAACGCGCCGCCACCACCGGCTTCCTGGCCTCCAACGCCCTGCTCGCAGGGTGGGGCGTCCGCGGCCAGGTGCTGTGGACCGTACCGAGGAAGGGCCGCTCCCCGGTGCTGCGGGCCGTGGCCGCCCTCGCGCAGCGCCGGGAACGCCGGTGACGCAGGCCGCCCTCGCGCAGCGCCGGGAACGCCGGTGACGCAGGCCGCCCTCGCGCAGCGCCGAGTACGCCGGTGACGCGGGCCGCCCTCGCGCAGCGCCGGGAACGCCGGTGACGCGGGGCCGCCGGACGGGCCCGGGCCGCTCCGCGCGGGCCCGTCCGGCGGGGTCGGGTCAGCCGGGGAACCGCCCGGTGCTGCGCAACTCCCAGCGCCTCTCGGCGTAGGCGAGGTCGTCGCGCCACAGGCGCCCGGCGGTGCGCCGCATCAGGGGGCGCAGCACGGGTGCGGCGGCCCGGGCCAGGGCGAAGCCGGGCCGGTCCGAAGCGGCGACGATCGCCTCGATCACGGCCGTGCGCGGCCGCTCGGCGTCCGCGGCGGTCACCGGCGTGGCATGGGTCTCCACCACGGACGTCGCGCCCTCGCCGTCGGTGATGCGCATGACGACGGTGCGCGGCTCCGGCGCGGTGAACTCGGCCCGCACGGGCACCACCAGACGGCCCGCCACCCGGAAGGACACGTCCACCTCGAAGGCGTCCCCCGCGTCGCCCGCGCCCCCCTCGTCCCCCGCGTCTCCCTCGTCGCCCTGGCCGTCCGTGTCGCCGCGCGGCTGCCTGACGACCGTCAGATCGACGAAGGAGTACGGGTGGAACCAGGAGCCGTGCCACGGGTCGAGCCGGTTGGCCACCACGTCCTGCGGTTCACACCGCCCGAACGCCGTGTACACCGCGTCCACCCCGCTGCCCGGCGCGGGACGGCCGGGGACGAAGGGCAGCTCCGTCGGCTCCTCACCGCCGACCGCGTCCAGCCGTACCCACACCAGCACCCCGTCGTCATGGGCGGGGTACGGCCGCCAGTCGGCGAACGCAGAGCCGTCCAGGGCCAGTCCGTGCCAGTGGCACACCAGGGTGCCGCACACCACGCGGCTGTCCCGCAGGGGTGCGCCGAGGTGGGGGCAGGCCCCGGGCCCGGCGCGGAGTTCCCCCGACGGCGAGCGCCACAGCACCACTTCGACACCGGCGACGGTCCTGCCGTAGGGGCTGCCCGGGCGCACGTCCCGGGAGGCGCCGGCCACGAACCAGTTGCCGGAGGGCCGGGCGGACGCGCGTTTGAGGGTGTCGGCGATCAGCGCCGGGCGGGCCGCGCGCCAGGTCGGTTTCTGCTCCGCCCAGCCGGGGCCGCGGCGCCGCCGCAGCGGTGAGGTCCAGCGCGCCTTGTCCACCCGGTCAGCCATGGCCCTGTCCCTTCCGTGCCGGTGCGGCGCCGCCCGCCGCGGGATGCGCCCGCCACCGCGCGCGGGCCACCTTGAGGACACCGGCCGCCGCGGTGGCGGCCCGGCGCCGGCGGGGGACCACGGCACGGCGGTGCAGCACGGTGTAGTCGTGTCGGGCGATCGCGTCGAGGATGCCGCCGTACAGCGTGAAAGCGGTCCTGATGCAGGGGCGCACCCGCGGGTCGAGCATCGCGATGCCGGGTTCCGCCTCCCGGTACACGCCCCTGGTCAGGGCCTCGGCGGCGACGAGCGCCGCCCGGATGCGCGGGTCGCCGCGCCCGCTGAGCCTGCTCCACTCCAGGAGCGGCCGGTCCACGCCGTGCGCGGCGAGCAGATCGCCGGGTAGATAGACGCGACCGCGGTCCAGGTCCTCGCCCACGTCCCGCAGGAAGTTGGTCAGCTGGAACGCCACCCCGAGGGCCGCCGCGTGCGGCGCGGCCTCCTCGCGCGGGACGACCGTGCCGAGCACGGGGAGCATCTGCAGGCCGATCACCGCGGCCGAGCCGTGCATATAGGCCCGCAGATCGGCGTAGGTCGGGTAGTCCGTGACGGACAGGTCGGCGCGCATCGAGGCGAGGAAGTCGGCGAACAGGTCCACCCCGATGCCGTGGCGGTCGGCGGTGTCGGCCACGGCCCGGACCACCGGTTCGGTCCCGCCGCCGGTGCGCAGCGCGTGCGCGAGGTCGCCCTCCAGCCGCTTCAGCAGCAGGTCCCGCTCGTCGGGGGTCAGACGCCGGTCCAGGTCGTCGACGATGTCGTCGGCCCAGCGGGCGAAGCCGTACAGCGCGTGCACCGCGGAACGGCGTTCCAGCGGCAGCAGACGCGTGGCCAGGAAGTAGGTCCGGCCGTGCCGGGCGTTGAGCCCGCGGCACACGCCGTAGTCGGCGCGCAGGCCGGGGTCGGTGATCCCGGCGGCGTCCAGTTCACGACGGGTCATGGGCACCTGCTCCGGTCGGGACGGTCGGGGCGGTCGGGGCGGTCGCGTTGGTCGGGCGGCGGTCCGGGGTCCGGCTCGCCCGGGCCGGACCCCGGGTGCGGTCCCCGGTGACACGGGCGGCGGCGAGTTTCCCGCTGATGAGCACGGTCGGTACGCCGACTCCCGGTGTGGTGCCGCAGCCGGCGAGCACCACGTTGTCCAGCCCGCGCACCAGGTTGCGCGGCCGGAACGGGCCGGTCTGGGCGAAGGTGTGGGAGACGGAGAAGGGGCTGCCCGCCGCGTGACCCTGGGCCGTCCAGTCGAGCGGGGTCACCAGCATTTCCTGCCGGACGCTGTCACCGAACCCGTCCAGGCCGCGGCGTTCCAGCTCGGCGACCAGGCTGTCGCGGTAGCGCGGGCCCAGGTCGCGCCACGCGGGGGCGGAGGGGCCGACGTCGGTGTTGGGGCAGGGCGCCAGGACGTAGTGGAGGTGTTGGCCGGGCGGTGCGAGCGAGGGGTCGTGGGTGGTCGGGCGGGTGATGAGCAGGGACGGGTCGCTCATCAGCGTGCCGGTGCGGGTCAGTTCGTCGAAGGTGCGCTCCCACGCGGCGCCGAAGGACAGGGTGTGGTGGGCGAGGTGGGGCCAGGTGCGGTCGGTCCCGGCGTGCAGGACCACCGCGGACGGCGAGTGCCGCAGTCGTACCGGGCGCCGGGGGGCCCGGCCCAGCAGGCGGTGTGCGGTGGGCAGTTCGCAGGTCAGCACCACCGTGTCGCACGGGATGCGCTCGCCCGAGGCGAGGCGGACGGCCCGCACCCGGCCCGCCGAGCGCTCCAGCGCGCTCACCTCGGCCGACCAGCGCAGCTCGGCACCGGCGGCGGCGGCCACGTCCGCCATCGCGCGGGGCAGGGCGTGCATGCCGCCCTTGGGGAACCAGACCCCGGCCACGGTGTCCATGTAGGCGATCACCGCGTACGCCGCCAGCGCCCGGGCCGGTGGCACCCCGGCGTACAGGGCCTGGAAGGAGAAGACGCGGCGCAGCCGGGCGTCGGAGAGGAACCGGCCGATCGCGGCGTCGAGGCGACCGAAACCGCCGAGCGCCGCCAGCCGGGCCAGGTCCGGGTGTGCCAGCCGCAGCGGCGAGTCGAAGTTGGTGTCGATGAAACGGCCCATCTGCGCCCGGTACAGCCGCTCCAGCCACTCCCGCAGCCTGCGGTAGCCGGCCGCCTCCGCCGGTCCGGCGAAACGCCGCACCTCCGCCTCCATGGCGTCGCCGTCGGTGTGCACGTCGAGGGAGGTCCCGTCCGCGAAGCCCGCCCGGTAGGCGGGGTGCAGGGCCATCAGCTCGACGTGCCGGTCGAGGCTCTCGCCGACCGCCGCGAACGCCTCGTCGGCCAGGTGGGGCATCGTCAGCACGGTGGGCCCGGTGTCCAGAAGGTAGTCGCCGAGCCGCGACCGTCCGGCCCTTCCGCCAGGGCCGTCGTCCCGTTCGACGAGGGTGACCCGGCGGCCGGCGCCCAGCAGATGCAGGGCGCACGCGAGCCCGGACAGGCCGGCGCCCACCACGACGACATGGTCCGTCGGCCCCGTCACGGTCCTCATACGAGCTCCTCCGCCTGCCGCGGGGTGACGCCCGAGGCCCGCTCGACCAGCGCGGCGAACTCCCGCCGTACGCCGGGTGCGGCGCCGGTCGCCTCGAAGTGCCGCAGTGCGGAGGCCGCCAGGTCGGCGATCCTCCCCTCCACCTCGGCCCGGGCGCCCGTCCGCTCCAGCGCCGCCCGCATCCGCTCGACACGGTGCCCGGCCCGGGCGTCCGCGTCCGGCGCGAGCGCGGCGGCCGCGTCCCGGTCGCCGGTGGCCTCCGCGAGCCGGACGGCTACGGCGAGCAGCGGGGTGAGCTTGCGGGCGCGCAGGTCCTCGTCGGCCGGTTTGCCGGTCAGCGCCGGGTCGCCGAACGCGCCGAGGAGGTCGTCGCGCAACTGGAACGCCAGCCCCGCGCACCGGCCGGCGGCCCGCAGCGCGCCCAGGGTGCGGGCATCGGCACCGGCCAGTGACGCGCCCAGCGCCAGGGGGCGCGCGACCGTGTACCGGGCGCTCTTCAGCACGGCGATGGTCAGCGCCTCCTCGGCGCCGGACGAGCCGTTCGCCTGCGCACGCAGATCGCGGTACTGCCCGGCGACCATCTCGGTGCGCATCGCCCGCCACTCCTCGAACAGCCTCGGCCCGTGCGCCGACGCGAGCGCCGTCTCGGCCAGCAGATCGTCCGCCCACGCCAGCGCGAGATCGCCCACGAGCACGGCAGCGGACTTCCCGAACGACTCGGGGGGCTGGCTGGTGAGGGCGGTCGGGTGGCTGTGGCCGGGGGCGGGGGTTCGGCTGGCGTGGGTGGCGGCAGGATGCCCGGGGGTGGACTCGGCGGGCCCACCGGTGTGGCCGACCGGGGGTTGGTGGGCCGGGTCGGCGGGCCCGTCGGTGTGGCTGGCTGGGGGTTGGTGGGCTGGGTCGGTGGGCCCGTCGGTGTGGCCCGCTGGGGGTTGGTGGGCCGGGTCGGTGGGCCCACCGGTCTGGCCGGCCCGGGGTCGGGGGTCACGGGCTGCACCGGTGCCTCCGGCCGGGTGTCCTTGGGCCGAGTCGGGGGTTTCGCCGGTGTGGGCGGACGCGTGTCCGTGCGCGGGCTCGTCGGTGCGTCCGGCCGGACCCACCTGGGCCGGCTCCCCAGTCCGTCCCGCCCGGTGTCCCTGCGCGGCCTCGACGAATCCGCCGAGCCGGCCCGCCCGGTGCCGTTCGGCGAAGTCCACGTGCATCGCGGGGGCGCCCCGGCGCAGCGGAGAGTCGTCCATCACGTCGTCGTGGATGAGGGCGCAGGCCTGGAGCAGTTCGAGCGCGGCGCCCGTGCGCAGGACCGCGCTCGCGTCGCCCGAGCCGCCCGCGGCGCGCCAGCCGCACCACACGAACGCCGTCCGCAGCCGCTTGCCGCCCCGCCGGACGTACGCGGCCAGGCGGTCGGCCATCTCGGCGGCGAACACCGCGTCGGTGTCGCGGGCCTGTCGCAGCCGCGCCTCCAGTACCCGCTCCAGAACCGCCTCCATGGCCCGGGTGGCCCCGGGAGCGGTGAGCGGGGCGTGGTTCGTATCCGCCGGTCCGGCCACCATCGGCCGCGGTCCAAGCATGCGCAACCCCTTCTCGCTTCCGGTCATCCGCACATCAGTTCTTCCGCAGACGAAGGTCTTTCGGATGCGCCGCCCCCGAGCCCCCGCCGACGCACCGCACCTCGCGCCCGGCCGCACCCGGGCCTCGCGCCCGGCCGCACCCGGGCCTCGCGCCCGGCCGCGCACCGGCCCGGCGGGCGGTCGCCACCAGCCCTGGAGCAGGCCTCGCCCGGGCCCCGCGGCCAGCTGCGCACGGGCCTCGCAGCCGGTCGCCGCCGGTCCCGGAGCCGGTCGCCACCGGCTCCGCAGCCGGTCGCGCGCGGCCAGCGGCGCACCGGTCCCGCAACCGATCGCGCACCGGCCCCGCGGCCAGTCGAGCCCGGCCCCGCGCCCGGGCCCCGCACCCAGCCACACACCGGCCCCGCGCCCCGCCACACACCGGCCCCGCGCCCCGCCACACACCGGCCCCGCACCCAGCCACACACCGGCCCCGCACCCAGCCACACACCGGCCCCGCACCCAGCCACACACCCAGCCACACACCGGCCCCGCACCCCGCCGCACCCCGCCGCGCGCACCACCCCCGCCCGCTCAATCACGCCCCCGCGCCCGGCGAAATCGGGTCAGTCCCTCGGCGAGGTCGAGGAGTGGTTCCGGATAGGGCAGGAGGGACCGCTCGTGTTCCGGCAGTCGCCAGGGCTCGTGCACCGCTGCCCCGCCGACGTCCGCCAGTTCGGGTACCCAGCGGCGTACGTAGGTGCCGTCCGGGTCGTAACGCCTGCCCTGGAGGACGGGGTTGAGGACGCGGTGGGGGCGGGTGTCGGTGCCCGTGCCGGCGACCCACTGCCAGTTCAGCTGGTTGTTGACGAGGTCGCCATCGACCAGGAACCGCAGGAAGTGCCGGGCCCCGATCCGCCAGTCCACGTAGAGCGTCTTGGTCAGGAAGCTCGCCACCAGCAGCCGGGCCCGGTTGTGCATCCAGCCCTCGTGCCGCAACTGGCGCATGCCCGCGTCGACCACGGGGTAGCCGGTGCGGCCCTCCCGCCACGCGGCGATCTCCTCGGCGGCGTCCTCCTCGCCCCGCCACCGGTCCCCCCGGGGCCGGTAGTCCCGTACCGACGCCTCGGGCCGGGCCGCGAGGACCTGGTGGTGGAAGTCGCGCCAGCACAGCTGCCGGACGAACGCCTCCGCCCCGGCGCCGCTCCGCGCCCGGGCCCGCCGGACCACCTCCACCGGCGACAGCGCCCCGAAGTGGAGGTAGGGCGACAGACGTGAGGTCGCGTCACCGGCCAGGTCGTCGTGCCCGTCCTCGTAGCGGGCGAGGCCGCTGTCCGCCCACCGCGCGAACCGGTCGCGCCCCGCCGACTCGCCGCCGGGCGGGAGATCCGGCGACACGTCCGCCACCCCGGCACGGGACGGCGGTTCCTCACCGCGCACCGCCTCGGGGACCCGTACGGCACGCGGCGCGGGCAGCGGGTCGCGCAGCCGCTCCTCGGACCAGCGGCGCAGGTACGGCGTGAACACGGCGAAGTGGTCCGAGCCCTGCGGGGTCACGGCCCCCGGCGCGACGGCGGTGATCACCCGGTCGTGCACCCGCAACGCGACACCGTCGGCGCCGAGTCCGGTGCGCAACCGCTCCTCACGGCGGTGCGCGAAGCCGCTGACCCCCGCGGCGATGTGCACCTCGGTGGCCCCGCACGCGGCGGCGACCGCGCGGACCTCTCGGGCGACAGGCCCGGTCCGCACGACCAGCCGCCCGCCGCGCCGGCGCAGCGAGGAGTCGAGGTCGGCCAGGCAGTCGGCGAGGAACGCGGCCCGGTTCGGGCCGTCGAATCCGACGGCGTGCACGGCGGGGTCGCGGACGAACAGGGGCACCACCTCGTCGGCCGATCGCAGCGCCGCGTGCAGGGGCGGATGGTCGTGCAGACGCAGGTCCGAGGTGAACAGGACGACCGCGACGGTCATGGCGTCACTCCTGGTGCGGTGGTGCGGAAGGCGTGCGTTGCTCCCGGAGACTTCGCCGCTCACGGGCCCGCCGGATGCGCGAGCCGCTGCGGCGCCCGCTCGCGCCCTCGGACGCCGCCCGCGCGATGTTGCGGGCCATGCCGCCGAACACGACGGAGTGGAACGGGGCGACGGACCACCAGTAGGCGTGCCCCAGCAGCCCGCGCGGATGGAACAGGGCACGCTGCCGGTACCGGGTGCGGCCGTCCCCGTCGGTCTCGGCGTACAACTCCAGCCAGGCCAGCCCCGGCAGCCGCATCTCGGCGCGCAGCCGCAGCAGCCGGCCGGGTTCGATCTCCTCGACCCGCCAGAAGTCCAGCGAGTCGCCGACCCGCAGCCGCTCGGTGTCCCGCCGTCCGCGGCGCAGCCCGACCCCGCCCGCGAACCGGTCGAGCCACCCCCGGACCGCCCAGGCGAGCGGGGAGGAGTACCAGCCGTTGTCGCCGCCGATGCCCTCGATCACCTTCCACAGCGCGGCCGGTGACGCGTCGACGGGCCGCTGCCGTTCGTCCTGGTAGAGGCTGCCACCCGCCCAGTCGGGGTCGGTGGGCAGCGGGTCGCTGGGCGCCCCGGGCACCGCGGCGGAGGACCAGCGCGTGGAGACCTGCGCCTCACGCACCCGGCGCAGCGCCAGGGCGAGTGCCTCGTCGAACGGCAGGGGCCGGCCCGGGGTGTCGGGCACGTACCGGGCGATGTCGTGCTCGTGGCAGACGACCTCGTGGCGCAGCGACTCCGTGAGCGGCCGGGCGAGCGAGGCGGGCACCGGCGTGACCAGGCCGACCCAGTGGCTGGACAGCCGTGGCGTGAGGACCGGGACCGGCACGATGAACCGCCGCGGCAGTCCGGCGACGGCGGCGTAGCGCAGCATCATGTCGCGGTAGGTGAGGACGTCCGGGCCGCCGATGTCGAAGGCCCGGTCGACGTCGTCCGGCATGGTGGCCGACCCGGCGAGATAGCGCAGCACGTCCCGTACGCCGATGGGCTGGGTGCGGGTGTGCACCCAGCTGGGGGTCACCATGACGGGCAGGCGTTCGGTGAGGTAGCGCAGCATCTCGAACGACGCCGAGCCCGAGCCGATGACGACGGCGGCGCGCAGCACGGTCGCGGGCACGGGCGAGTCGAGGAAGATCTCCCCCACCTCGGCCCGGGACCTCAGGTGCGGGGAGAGCGAGGCCGCGGGGACGTCACGCGGCGTCAGTCCGCCGAGGTAGACGATCCGCCGTACGCCCGCGGCCCTGGCCTGTTCGGCGAAGACCCGGGCGGCGGCGCGGTCGGTGTCCTCGAACCGGGAGCCGGAGCCGAGGGCGTGCACCAGGTAGTAGGCGACGTCCACCCCGCGCATCGCGGCGGCCACCGACTCCGGGTCGGTGACGTCCCCCTGGACCGTCTCGGCCCGCGCGGCCCAGGGGTGGTCGCGGAGTTTTCCGGGGGAGCGGGCGAGGCACCGGACGCGGTGGCCCTCCCGCAGCAGTTCCGGCACCAGGCGTCCGCCGATGTAGCCGGACGCCCCGGTGACCAGGCAGTGCAGCCGCTGCCCGTCCGTCGTCATGGTCGCGCCTCCGTCCTCCGGCACCGTCGCCGCGCTGTCGGATCACGGCCGGCCCTGAGGCGAACACTTCCCGCCCGGGGCCCGTCGCGGATGCACGACACGGGCGACGGCGGCGGTTCAGCCGGAGGGAGTACGGGCCTCGCCGGAGGTTGGAGTACCGGCCCCGTGCACCCCCTGGCGGGCCAGGGCGCTCGGCCACCACGCCCGGGGCCCGATGTCGATCATCAGCGCGGGCACCAGCAGGGAGCGCACCACCAGCGTGTCGAGCAGCACCCCGAAGGCCACGATGAACGCGATCTGCACCAGGAACGCCAGCGGGATGACCATCAGGGCCGCGAAGGTCGCGGCGAGCACCACACCCGCCGAGGTGATCACCCCGCCGGTGGTGGTCAGCCCGCGCAGCACCCCCTGCCGGTTGCCGTGCGTCAGTGCCTCCTCCCGGACCCGCGACATGAGGAAGATGTTGTAGTCGACGCCGAGCGCCACCAGGAACACGAAGCCGTACAGCGGCACCGAGGCGTCCGTGCCGCTGAACCCGAGCAGGTGCTGGAAGACCAGCGCCGACACCCCGAGCGTCGCCAGGAAGTTGAGCCCCACGGTCGCCACCAGCAGCACCGGCACCAGCAGGGAACGCAGCAGCAGCATCAGGATCAGCAGGATGACGGCGAGCACGACCGGCACGATGACCGTCCGGTCCCGGGCGGCGGTCTGCTGGGTGTCGTACTGCTGCGCGGTGTACCCGCCGACCAGCGCGTCGGCCCCGGGCACCGCGTGCACCCCGGCGCGCAGCCGCTCGACGGTCTTCTTGGCGGCGTCGCTGTCCGCCGCCGCCTTCAGGGTGGCGTCGACGCGTACCCGCCCGTCGACGACGAGCGGCTTGCCCGCCCCGGGGCGGCCGGAGGCGGAGACGGCGCCGGCGAAGGCCACGCCCTCGGTGCCGCGCGCGGCGGCGGTCACCTCGGCGGTCCGGGAGGCGTCGGCGATGATGACGGCCGGGTTGCCGGAACCGCCGGGGAAGTGCGCGCCGAGCGTGGACTGCGCGGACACCGAGGGGGCGTCGTTCACGAAGATCTCGTCGAGCGGCACGCCCTTGGAGGCCAGGGAGGGCGAGAAGGCCGCGAAGACGGCCAGGACGAGCGCGGTCACCGCCCAGGTGCGCCGCGGCCGGCCGTTCACCGTCCGGGCGACCCGGCGCCACACCCCGGTTCCCTCCCCGGACTCCTCCGGGGGCTTGGGTCGCGACGGCCAGTAGGCGGTGCGGCCCAGCAGGGCCAGCGCGGCCGGCAGGAAGGTGAGGGTGGTGAGCACGGCGCAGCCGATGCCGATGGCGCCGACCGGCCCGAGGGCGCGGTTGTTGGTGAGGTCGCTGGCGAGCAGGGCCAGCAGTCCGAGCGCGACGGTGGCGGCGCTGGCGGTGATCGCCCCGAACGAGCGGCGTACGGCGGCCACCGCGGCCGCGAAGCGGTCCCCGCGCAGGGCGAGTTCCTCGCGGAAGCGGGCGGCCAGCAGCAGGGCGTAGTCGGTGGCGGCGCCGATCACCAGGATCGACAGGATGCCCTGGACCTGGCCGTCGACGCGGACCACGTCCCGATCGGCCAGGGCGTAGACCACCGCGCAGGCCAGGCCCAGTGCGAAGACCGACCCCAGGATGATCAGGAACGGCAGCAGCACGCTCCGGTACACCAGCAGCAGGATCAGCAGCACGGCGCCGAGGGCCACGCCGAGCAGCAGTCCGTCGATGCCCGCGAACGCGTCCGACAGATCGGCCTGGCTGGCCGCGGGCCCGGCGATCTGCGCCGTGGTGTCCGGCACGGCCCGGGCCGCCTCGCGCACCGTGTCGAGCACGGTGGGCAGTTCGTCGCCCAGGTCGGGCTTCAGCTGGACGACGGCCTGTATCGCCTGGCGGTCCTCGGAGAGCAGGGCGGGCGACGGGCGGCCCACGACGCCGGGCTTCCCGGCGAGCGCGGCGACGGCCCGGGTGGCCTCGGTCTGCTGTTCCTCGGTGAACCGGGCCCCGTCCGCCGTCCAGACCACGATGGCCGGCACGGTCTCGGACTGGTCGAAGGCCTCGCGGGCCTCCAGTACCCGGGTGGACTCGGCGCTTCGCGGCAGGAAGGCGGCCTGGTCGTTGGTGGCGACCTCGCCGAGCTTGCCCGCGTAGGGGCCGGTCGCTCCGCCCACCCCCAGCCAGACGAGGAGCAGGACGAGCGGTACGAGCCACCGGGCCCGACGCTGTGCGGTTCTCATGCGCATCCCAAGCCGTAGGAAATGAGCCACCGGAGGAGTAACTCACTCCTAAAGTATCTCAACCATTGAGAGATACTAGGCTGGCGCCATGAGCGGCTCCGGTACACCCACGGCATCTCTTCCGGCGGACGACCCGACCGGGTTGCAGACCTTCGCCGTTTTGTTGCGCCGGATGAACAGCGAGTTCAACCGCATCGCCCAGGAGTTCGCCCAGGAGCAGGGCCTGCACCTCACCGACATGCAGGCCCTGATCGCGATCCTCGACGCCGGCTCCGACCCGGACGCGGGGGGCGAGCCCATGACACCGGGCCGGCTGCGCGGGCAGCTCAACCTCACCTCCGGAGCGGTGACGGCCTGCCTCGACCGGCTGGAGCGGGCCGGGCACATCCGCCGGGTCCGGGACGCCGGCGACCGTCGCGTGGTGCACCTGCACTACGCCGAGACGGCCCGGGTCGTGGCCCGCGACTGGTTCCGCCCCCTGGCCCGGAGCACCGACGCGGCCCGGGGCCGGTTCAGCCGCGAGGAACTGGACGTGGTCGTCCGCTTCCTCGCCGAGATGAACGCGGAACTGGTCCTGCTGCGCCGGGGTTCCGGCTGACGGCTCAGTGGCTGGGCGGCCCGGCGACCGTCACGGCGCGCAAGGCCCTCGGTCCGGCCGCCACCCCGCCCGCCTCCGGGGAGGACGGGAGGGGCACCTCCGAAGCGCAGGTGTGACGGCGGCCATAGCGGGGAGAAAGTGCCTGCGTAAAGCCTTCAGGGCCGCCGTGTCATCACATCGAGTGATTCTCTGGCCTTTGCTTGCACCGCACAACCTACGGTTGCCACGCTGTTGCTGTCTGTACAACCTGATGGGAGCGGCCAGTGACATTCGGTGAGCAGCCGGCGTACCTGCGCGTCGCGGGTGATCTCCGCAAGAAGATCGTCGACGGTCAGCTGCCACCGCACACCCGCCTCCCCTCCCAGGCCAGAATCCGCCAGGAGTACGGAGTATCGGACACGGTCGCGCTGGAGGCCCGCAAGGTGCTCATGGCGGAAGGCCTGGTCGAGGGCCGCTCCGGCTCGGGGACGTATGTGCGCGAGCGGCCCGTGCCCCGGCGCATCGCCCGCTCCGGCTACCGACCGACCGGAGGCGCCACCCCGTTCCGCCAGGAGCAGGCCGACGGGGAGGGACGCGGCACCTGGGAGTCCAGCAGCGAGCAGTCCGAGGCGAGTGTCGCGGTCGCCGAGCGGCTGGACATCGAGCCGGGCGAGCGGGTGATGTGCACGCGGTACCTCTACCGCGAGGCCGGCGAGGCGATGATGCTCTCCACGTCCTGGGAACCCCTCACGGTCACGGGACGCACACCGGTCATGCTTCCGGAGGAGGGCCCCGTCGGCGGCATGGGCGTCGTCGAGCGCATGCGCGCCATCGACGTGATCGTGGACAACGTCACGGAGGAGGTCGGCGCCCGCCCCGGCCTCGCCGAGGAACTGCTCGTCCTGGGCGGTGTACCGGGCCATGTCGTCCTGGTCATCCAGCGCACCTTCTACGCCTCCGGCCGCCCCGTGGAGACGGCCGACGTGGTCGTCCCGGCCGATCGGTACCGGGTCGCCTACCACCTTCCGGTCAAGTAGCGCACGCTCACATCCCCCCCGCGGCGCGCACCCCGCGCGCCCCGCTCACCCGCTCGCCCTGCGGACGGTCACGGGCCGGGGCGGCGCATGCCCCGCCGTCGGCCGCCGTTTGCGCAGGTCGCCGGTGACATCTGCCATGGGCCCGGCGCGGGTTGCGCCGGGGCGCGCCGACGGCGCGTTCATCGGCGTGCGCCCCCTGCGTTCTGGCTGGTTGCGTACCTCTTTGTGAAAAGCCGTATTCGCTGCGTGAAGGTTGGGCGTAGGGTCGGGCATATGCGCATTGCGGTTTCCTTAGCGGGTGGGGCACGGCACAGGCCGCGGATGGGAAGTGGAGGGGCGCGATGAACGACAGCACGGTCACTCTTCCCTGGCTCGTGATACGAGAGGACGAAGGCGGCAACCGCTACCGCGTGGGCCGGTACGCGACTCGGGCGGAGGCCCAGAGGATCGCGGACAGCCTCGACGGTCGCGGCCACAAGCAGCTGTACTGGGTCGAGCGCCTCGGTCAGGGCGGATCGGCGATGGCCCACGACTGACCGCGGTGCGCCCGGGAGGGCTCCCGTAGGCTCCGCGCATGAGTGAGCGGATCGTCGTAGGGGCCGCGCTGGTCGAGGACGGGCGGCTGCTGGCCGCCCGGCGCAGCGCGCCCGTCGAGCTGGCCGGGCGCTGGGAGCTGCCCGGCGGCAAGGTCGAGCCCGGGGAGACGGCCGACGCGGCACTCGCGCGGGAACTGCGCGAGGAACTCGGCGTCGACGCCGAGGTCGGCGGGCGCGTCCCGGGGGAGTGGCCGCTGAGGGCGCCGTACGTCCTGCATGTGTGGACCGCGCGGCTGCGCCCCGGCTCCGCCGCCCCCGAACCCCTCCAGGACCACGACGAACTGCGCTGGCTCGGGCCCGACGAGATCTGGGACGTGCCCTGGCTCGACCAGGACGTCCCGGCCGTTCGGCAGGCCCTCGCCCACCTGGGAGCCCTCAAGGCCCGCCCCTCGGGCTCCGGCGGGCCGGAGCTGCCCGGCGGCTGAAGCCGGCCGGGGGCGCGCGGCCCTCGTCGCACCGCCGCGGAGGCGCCACTGCGCCTTTCGTGCCACCGTGCGCCGCCCCACGCGATACTCCACCCCGGATATCGGGTATGTGCCCATTAACCCCATGAAACCGGACATGGGTGAGGTCTCTGCCTGGGAAGTGATCGGCGTGATCGACACCGAGGGTGACCGCGCCGAGTGGAGCTTCCCCGCCGACCCGGGTGCCGTGCGCACCGCCCGCCAGGCCGTGCGCGGCCAACTCCGCCGCTGGGGCCTCGAAAGCCTCGCCGACCTCGCCGCCCTGCTCGTGAGCGAGCTGGTCACCAACGCTCTGCGGCACGCCACGGGCCCCATCGGGGTCCGGCTGGTGCGCCCCTCGGGCCTGGGCGGCGTCCTGCTGGTCGAGGTCTCCGACCCGTTGCCGGACCCGCCCCGCGAGCGCACCGCCCGCCCGGAGGACGAGAGCGGCCGCGGCCTGAGTCTGGTGGCCTCTTCCTCCCGCCGCTGGGGTACCCGGCCCGGCGCCGGAGGCAAGACCGTGTGGTTCGAACTCGCGGTGCCGGAGTGAAAATCCGGTGTACGTACGTCCTACCGCTGTAGAGCGATTGGTTCAGGCCAGTGGCGGTTGCGACCGGACGGGGTTCGACGAGGTGTCCCCTGGTTAGAAGACTGGAAGTGTTGTCACGGTCCGGACCGAAAACCATCGGGACCGTGCTGTGATCGTGAACACCGTGTTGTGCGGCACCGTAGTGCTGGATACTGCGGGCAGCCGCCCCCGGTGACCGGTGCCGGACGCGGTGAGCTGGAGGGGACGGTTCGCGTGAGCGAGATACCAGCGAAGGCCACGGAGTCCGAGGACCCGTCGGAGGGCGCGAGGGTGAGGGCCACCGACGGCCTGGCCTCCGCGGTGGGAGGTGCGCTCGCGGCCGACGGGGTGCGAACCGGGGACGCCATGTGGCAGAGCAGTCCCCCCGGCTCCATCTACGACTACATCAGGGTCGCGTCCTTCTCCATCGGCCCCGACGGACTGGTCGAGCAGTGGAGCCTGCGCGCCGAGCACCTCTTCGGCATCCCCGCCGACCGCGCCGTCGGCATGGACCCCATCGAGGCGTTCATCGACCCGCGCCACCACGAGCGCGGCATGCGCAAGATGGCCGAGATCCTCGACGGCCGCGAGTGGACCGGCGTGGTGCCCTTCCGGATGCCGAAGGGCGTCGAGGGGGAGTGCGGCCACGAGGGGCTCGCCGAGGTGTACGTCATGCCGACGCGCACCGACGCGGGTGAGAAGGCCGCCGTCTGCATCGTCGTCGACGTACGCACCCTGCGCAGCATCGAGACCGACCTCGCCGCCTCGCAGGCCATTTTCAGTCAATCCCCGTTCGGATTCCTGCTGATCGACCCCGACCTGCGGGTCCGTCGCGTCAACCAGAGGTTTGCGTCCATCTTCGGCGGCGCGCCCGACGACCACCGCGGCCGGGGCGTCCACGACTACCTCCAGCGCGGCGAGGCCGAGCGCGTCGCCGCCACGCTGCGCCGGGTGCTGGAAACCGGCAGCTCCATCACCGACATGCACGTCACGGGCTTCGTGCCGGGCTCCGAAGAGCGCCGCCACTGGTCCGTCAACCTCTACCGGGTGCACAGCGGTTCGGGCCGCCCCATCGGGATCGCCTGGCTCGGCATCGACATCACCGCCCGCCGCGCCGCCGCCCGGGAGGCCGCCGCCGCCCGGCGCAACCTCGCCCTGCTCAACGAGGCCGGCGCCCGCATCGGCAACTCCCTCGACCTGGAGACCACGGCCCGTCAGCTCCTCGACGTCGTCGTCCCCGGCTTCTGCGACCTGGCCACCGTCGACCTCTACCAGGGCCTGCTGGCCGGCGACGAGACCCCGCCCGGGCTCGCCGACGGCAGCGCCGAGCTGCGCCGCGTGGCGTTCGCCAGCGCCGTCTCCGACGCGCCCTTCACCGGCACCGGCGTGCCCGTCGCGGTTGGCGCCGTCCACCACTACCCGTTCAACTCGCCCTGTGCGGACGCCCTGCGCACCGCCCGGCCCCAGACCGTCCCGGGCGAGGACGGCGGGCTCGTGCAGTCCACGCTCGCCGTGCCGATGGTCGCCCACGACACCGTCGTCGGGCTCGCGCAGTTCGCCCGCACCAAGGGCAGCGAGCCGTTCGGCGACCGGGACCGCGACCTCGCCGTGGAACTGGCCGCGCGGGCCGCGGTCTGCATCGACAACGCCCGCCTCTACCGCCGCGAGCACGAACGCGCGTTGATACTGCAACGGTCCCTGCTCCCGCCCGGCGACCCGGAGGCCTCCGGCCTGGACATCGCGTGCCGCTATCTGCCCGGCAACGTCAACACCGGCCGGCCCAGCGAGGTCGGCGGCGACTGGTTCGACGTCATCGAACTGCCCGGGCACCGCACCGCGCTGGTCGTCGGGGACGTCATGGGCCGCGGCCTGCGCGCCGCCGTCGCCATGGGCGAACTGCGCACGGCCGTGCGCACCCTGGCCCAGCTGGACCTGGAACCAGCCGAGGTGCTCTCCCAGCTGGACGAGATCGCCCGCGGCCTCGGTGCCCCCGGCGGCGTCCAGCAGGCGACCCGGGCGGCCCGCCGCCCCCGCGAGGCCGACCTGTCGGAGGTGTACCTCGCCACCTGCGTCTACGCCGTCTACGACTCGGTCACCCGGCGCTGCACCTTCGCCAACGCGGGCCATCTGCCGCCCGTCCTGGTCGAGCCGGGCGAACCGGCGCTGATGCTCGACGTGCCGCCGGGCATGCCGCTCGGCGTCGGCGGGGAGCCCTTCGAGGAGGTCGAGGTCGAACTGCCCGAAGGCGCCCTGCTCGCCCTCTACACCGACGGCCTGGTCGAAAGCCGCGACCACCCCCTGGACGAAGGCCTCCAGGCGTTCGTCAGCGCGCTCTCCGACCCGACCCAGCCGCTGGAGGACGTCTGCGACCACGTCCTCAACACCCTCGACACCCATCACGGCGAGGACGACATCGCGTTGCTGATGGCACGTGTACAGGGACTGCCCACGGATTCCGTCGGCGACTGGACCCTGCCGCGCGAGCCGCGCAGCGTGGGCCGGGCCCGCGAGTACGCCCGCGCCCAGCTGCTCGCCTGGGACATGGAACCCCTGGTCGACACCACGGAGCTGCTGGTCAGCGAACTGGTCACCAACGCCCTGCGCTACGGCGAGGGCGAGATCCGGCTGCGCCTGCTGCTCGACCGCACCCTGGTCTGCGAGGTCTGGGACTCCGGCCTGGTCCAGCCCCGCCGCCGCCGGGCCCGCGACACCGACGAGGGCGGCCGGGGCCTCCAGCTGGTCGGCCTCCTCAGCGCGGCGTGGGGCTCCCGCCGGACGCCTCGGGGCAAGACGGTGTGGTTCGAACTGCCCCTGCCCGGCGGCGACACGAGCCTGACGGACCCGGCGGAGGCGCTGCTGAGCCTGTTCTGATCCGCAACCGAACGCAGGTGCCGATCGTCCTCCCCGGCAACATCAACCGCACCACCGGGGGGAGACGGCATGGAGGACACGCAGGCCACGAACGACACGAACGACACGAAAGGCGCGCAGGACACGCAGCACTCGCAGGACTCGCGGGACTCGCAAGTCACGGAGGGTGGGGCCCCCAAGGGGCGGCGCCGACGCTGGATCAGACGCACGGCCATCGGCCTCCCGCTGCTCCTCCTGCTCCCCCTCCTCACGGTGCTGACAGCCCTCCGCGTCAACTACACGGGCGACCCGGCGGACGGCACGTACAGCAGGAACCGCGACGCCCTCTGGCTCGGCCACGCCTGGGTCGACGGGCGCAAGAAGGACGCCGACGTCGATGCCCTGGCCCGGCGCCTGCGCGACACCGGCATCCGCGACCTGTACGTCCACTCGGGCCCGCTGGAGCACGACGGGACACTCCCGAAGTCGGTCTATCCGAAGGCGCGTTGGTTCATCGACGCCGTCCACGACAAGATTCCCGGCGTCCGCGTCCAGGCCTTCCTCGGCGACGTCCTGGCCGACGAGGACTCCGAGGGCATGCTCCTGACGGACCGGGACACCCGCTCCGCAGTCGTCCGCTCCGCCCGCCAGATCCTGGACACCGGCTACGAGGGCGTCCACCTCGACCTGGAGCCCATGCCGTCCGGCGACAGCGACTACCTCACCCTTCTCGACGCCCTGCGCCGCGAGACCCGCTCCCGGGACGCGCAACTCTCCGTCGCCGCGCACCAGATCGACCCGCTCCCGAACCTGCACACCGTGTTCGGCCTGTTCACCGAGCACCCCAAGTGGTGGTCACAGGAGTTCTTCGGCCAAGTCGCCCGCCGCGTCGACCAGATCGCCGTGATGTCGTACGACACCGCGCAGCCCCTGGAGGGCACCTACGGCGGCTACGTCGCCCAGCAGACCTCCCTGGCCCTGGAGGTCACCCCGCCCTCCACCGACCTCCTGATGGGCCTGCCCTTCTACTACGAGAGCAACTTCGACCACTGGGGCCACGCCGAAACCGTCCCCGCGGCCGTCCGGGGCGTCCGCCTGGGCCTGTCCCGCACCGACGCCGACCGGTCCAACTTCGGCGTAGCCCTCTACATCGACTTCACCGCCACCGAGGCGGACTGGCGTGCCTACAAGGAAGACTGGGTCAACGAGTGATCAGCCCGCTGAAGAGCGCCTCCTGATCTTCGAGCCCAGCCAGACCAGGGGGTCGTACTTGCGGTCGGCCGCGCGTTCCTTCAGAGGGATCAGGGCGTTGTCCGTGATCTTGATGCCCTCGGGGCAGACCTCCGTGCAGCACTTGGTGATGTTGCAGTAGCCGAGGCCGTGTTCGTCCTGGGCGGTGGTCTTGCGGTCCAGGCCCGACTCCGACGCCGCGTCCAGCGGGTGCATGTCCAGCTCCGCCACCCGCATCAGGAAACGGGGCCCGGCGAACGCCTGCTTGTTCTCCTCGTGGTCACGCACCACATGGCAGGTGTCCTGGCACAGGAAGCACTCGATGCACTTGCGGAACTCCTGCGAGCGGTCCACGTCCTCCTGCATCATCCGGTACTCGCCGGGACCGAGACCGTCCGGCGGCACGAAGGCCGGGACCTCCCTGGCCTTGGTGTAGTTGAAGCCGACATCGGTGACCAGGTCGCGGACGACGGGGAAGGCGCGCAGGGGGGTGACCGTGATGGTCTCCTCGCGGTCGAACACCGACATGCGGGTCATGCACATCAGCCGCGGACGGCCGTTGATCTCCGCCGAGCAGGAACCGCATTTGCCCGCCTTGCAGTTCCAGCGCACGGCGAGGTCGGGCGCCTGCGTGGCCTGGAGGCGGTGGATGATGTCGAGCACCACCTCACCGTCGTTGACCTCGACCTTGAAGTCCTCCAGGCCGCCGCCGCCCACGTCCCCGCGCCACACCTTGAAGTGGGCCGTATAGCCGCTCATTCGTGGAGCTCCTCTTCGGCGAGGTACTTGACCAGCTCCTCCTTGTCGAACAGGGCGAGCAGGTCGTCACGGACGGGTTCGGTGGTCTCACGGGTGAGGGCGATCTGGCCGCGGACCGGGTCCGTCGCCGCCAGGCCGCCGGTGGGGTCGGTGAGCGCGCACAGCAGATTGATCCGGCGCCACATGCGGTCCATCCCCGGATGGTCCTCACGCGTGTGCCCGCCGCGCGACTCGGTGCGCTCCAGAGCGGCGCGCGCCACGCACTCACTGACCAGCAGCATGTTCCTGAGGTCCAGGGCGAGATGCCAGCCCGGGTTGAACTGCCGGTGCCCCTCGACCCCGGCCCGGCGCGCCCGCAGCCGCAGCTCGGCCAGCTTCTCCAGGGCCTGCTCCATCTCCGGCTCCCGGCGGATGATGCCGACCAGGTCGTTCATCGTCTGCTGGAGTTCCTGGTGCAGGGTGTAGGGGTTCTCCGGCGGGCCGCCCTTCGGCTCGTCGAGCTCCGCCTCGGCCGAGAAGGGCCGCAGCGCCTCCGCCGCCGCCGCGTCGACCTGGACGTCGTCCACCACCGGCCGCGCCCCGGCCGCCCCCGCCGCGTACTCGGCCGCGTGCCAGCCGGCCCGGCGGCCGAACACCAGCAGGTCGGACAGGGAGTTGCCGCCGAGCCGGTTGGAGCCGTGCATGCCGCCGGCCACCTCACCGGCCGCGTACAGGCCGGGCACACCGCGCGCCGCCGCCGTGTCGGAGTCGACCGCGATACCGCCCATCACGTAGTGGCAGGTGGGCCCGACCTCCATCGCCTCCGCCGTGATGTCGACGTCGGCCAGCTCCTTGAACTGGTGGTACATCGACGGCAGCCGTCGCTTGATGACCTCGGCGGGCATCCGCGTCGACACGTCCAGGAACACGCCCCCGTGCGGAGAGCCCCGCCCCTCCTTGACCTCGGCGTTGATGGCCCGTGCCACCTCGTCGCGGGGGAGCAGCTCGGGCGGGCGGCGGTTGTGGTCCGGGTCGTCGTACCAGCGGTCGCCCTCCTCCTCCGTCTCGGCGTACTTCTCCTTGAAGACGTCGGGGATGTAGTCGAACATGAACCGCTTGCCGTCGGAGTTGCGCAGCACACCGCCGTCGCCGCGCACCGACTCGGTGACGAGGATGCCCTTCACCGACGGCGGCCAGACCATGCCGGTCGGGTGGAACTGCACGAACTCCATGTTCAGCAGGGGAGCGCCCGCGAGGAGGG
This sequence comes from Streptomyces sp. NPDC007929, assembly GCF_042959065.1. Taxonomy (NCBI): domain Bacteria; kingdom Bacillati; phylum Actinomycetota; class Actinomycetes; order Kitasatosporales; family Streptomycetaceae; genus Streptomyces; species Streptomyces sp. NPDC007929. Next base: position 717,630 of record NZ_JBIBKD010000003.1, read on the forward strand.
CCAGGGCGTGGCCGTCGCCGGTGTACTCCCAGGAGTTCGACGTCACCTTGAAGGACTTGCCGATGCCGCCGGTGGCGATCACCACGGCGGGTGCCTCCAGCACGAAGAAGCGACCCGACTCGCGCTCGTAGGCGAAGACCCCGGAGACCTTCCCGTCCTCCTTGAGCACGCGCGTGACCGTGCACTCCTGGAAGACCTTCAGCCGGGACTCGTAGTCGCCGGTCTCCTTGAAGTCCTCCTGCTGCAACGCCACGATCTTCTGCTGGAGCGTGCGGATCAGCTCCAGGCCGGTGCGGTCGCCGACGTGCGCGAGGCGCGGGTACTCGTGGCCGCCGAAGTTGCGCTGGGAGATCCGGCCGTCCTTGGTGCGGTCGAACAGCGCCCCCCAGGTCTCCAGCTCCCACACCCGCTGCGGCGCCTCCTGGGCGTGCAGTTCGGCCATCCGCCACTGGTTGAGGAACTTGCCGCCGCGCATGGTGTCGCGGAAGTGCACCTGCCAGGAGTCGTTCTCGTTGGCGTTGGCCATCGCTGCGGCGATGCCGCCCTCGGCCATCACCGTGTGCGCCTTGCCGAACAGCGACTTGCAGATCACGGCCGTACGGGCGCCGCGCTCACGGGCCTCGATGGCGGCGCGCAGGCCCGCGCCGCCCGCGCCCACCACGACGACGTCCCACTCCTGCCGGTCGACCACGGACATCAAAAAGGCCCCATCCCTCTAGAAGAAGCGCGGATCGTCGAAGGCACCGGACGCGACCAGGTAGACGTAGAAGTCGGCGACCGCCACGCTCACCAGCGACGCCCAGGCGAGCTGCATGTGCCGGGCGTTGAGCTTCCCCACCCACTGCCACATCCGGTAGCGCACGGGATGCCTGGAGAAGTGCTTGAGCTTGCCGCCCACGATGTGCCGGCAGGAGTGGCAGGAGATCGTGTACGCCCAGATCAGCACGATGTTGACCAGGAACACGAGCGTGCCGAGCCCCATGTGGCCCCAGGCGTAGTTCTCGTCGCGGAAGGTGAGCACGGTGTCGTACGTCAGGATCCCGGCGACGGCGAGCGCGGCGTAGAAGAAGTACCGGTGGATGTTCTGCAGGATCAGCGGGAAGCGGGTCTCGCCGGTGTACTTCTTGTGCGGCTCGGCCACCGCGCAGGCCGGCGGGGACGCCCAGAAGCCCCGGTAGTAGGCCTTGCGGTAGTAGTAGCAGGTCAGGCGGAAGCCGAGCGGGAAGATCAGGATGATGATCGCGGGCGAGATGCCCCACCAGCTCCCGAAGATCTCCCAGTTCGGGCCGGCCCGCATCGGCTCGCAGTTCTCCGCCAGACAGGGGGAGTAGAAGGGCGAGACGTACGGCGCCGCGTAGTAGTCGGCGTTGGCGAAGGCCCGCCAGGTGGAGTAGACGATGAAGGCGAGCAGTCCCGCGGCCGTGCCGGCCGGGGCCAGCCACCAGCGGTCGGTGCGCAGATGCGGGGCGGCGATCGCGGCGCGCGCGGCACCCCGCACACCGCCGCTCTCAGGTCTGGGTTCGGTGGCGGGGGGTTCCGTACCAGTGGCCACGTGACGACTCCGGTCGGGTTCGGGGGAGGTGCCGGTCGCGCTCGACTCCTCCCCGGGTCAGGGAGCGCGCCGGTCCCGGGCGCCGAGCCCCTCGTCGTCCGAGTCGCTCCACAGGGTGGAGTCGTACGGCGTGTCCGAGATGGTGACCAGCTCGGGGCGGGTCGGCGCGGCCGGTGCCGCGGCAGCGTCGCGCAGCAGGGCGACGCTCTCGCGCAGGTGGTTGGCGTCGGCACGGACGCGGCGCATCTCCAGGCCGCCGGTGCCGAGCTGCTTCTCCAGGCGTCCCAGCGAGCGGAACACTTCGTCGAGACTGCGCTGGACTGACGTCAGTTCGTCGTGAACGGACATGACTTGCCCTCACTTCCGCGGGTCCTTCGTGGCCCAAGGCGGCAACGTTCATGCGCCTGCGAGTGTTGCGCGTCACACCTTGTGCTGTGAAGGGATGTGCATCGATTGGCCGAGGCGCATGGGTGCACCGTCCGGTGCGTTGGGCCGCACGGGTGGCTTCCCGCCCGTGACCGCCGTGTCGCCCTGTGTTGCCGAACCCTTTCCTCTTCAGTGGCCGCATACATCAGATGAACTCCAAATACCGCCAAAAGTGATCATAACGCCCGCGGCTTCCCGGAGGTAGCACAGATGTCCCAGCACGGCGTCGGCCCGCGCGCGGTCACGCGCTCGGTCGCCTTCCTCACCGCGGGGGTGCTCGCGGTGCCCGCGCTCGCCGGATGCGGCTCCGAGGACCCGTCCGGCAAGCCGCTCGCCGGGCAGGACATCCAGCCCGCCCCCCGCGACCGGATCACCGACGGAGGCACCCTGCGCTGGGCCGTCGACTCCGTCCCCGACACCCTGAACACGTTCCAGTCGGACGCCGACGCCACCACCACCCGCGTCGCCCAGGCCGTCCTGCCGTCGATGTTCCGCATGGACGCCTCCGGCCGCCCGGAGCGCAACGCCGACTACCTGGAGTCCGCCAAGGTCATCGACACCGAGCCCAAGCAGGTCGTCCTGTACAAGCTCAACCAGCAGGCCGTGTGGAGCGACGGCCGGGAGATCGGCGCCGCCGACTTCGCCGCCCAGTGGCGCGCCCTGTCCGGCAAGGACACCGCGTACTGGACCGCCCGCAACGCCGGCTACGACCGCATCCAGAAGATCGAGCGCGGCGACAACGCCCTGGAGGTCCGGGTCACCTTCGCCCGCCCCTACGCGGACTGGCGCTCGCTGTTCTCGCCGCTGTACCCGAAGGACGTCATGGGCACCCCGGACTCCTTCAACGACGGGGCCCGCAAGAAGCTCAAGATCACCGCCGGGCCCTTCAAGGTGAAGAAGACCGACCGCGAGGACGGGGAGATCACCCTCGACCGCAACCCGCGCTGGTGGGGCGAGCCCGCCAAGCTCTCCCAGATCGTGCTGCGCACCGTCCCGCGCGACAAGCGGGCCGCCGAACTGGCCGCCGGGACCCTCGACCTGGCCGAGATCGACCCCGCCGCGGCCCGCCGCATCACCGTCGCCGCCCGCCCGCACCCCTCCGGCAGCCCGCTGATGGGCCCGGGCGCCGACCGGTCCGCCGCGGACGCCCTGGAGTCCTGGGCCGTCGCCAACGGCTCCGACGAGGAGGCGGCCGACGAGGAGACCGTCGCCCGCGGGAAGCTGCGCAAGGCCACCGCCAAGTACGCCCGGCAGCAGCAGGCCCTCGGCGGCTTCGAGGTCCGCAAGTCCCTGGAGCCGGCCTACACCCAGCTCGCCCTGAACGGCGCCGAGGGCCCGCTCACCGACGAGCGGGTCCGCAGGGCCGTGGCCCGCGCCCTGGACCGCGAGGAACTGGCCGAGGTCGTCCTGAAGCCTCTCGGCCTGCCCACGGTCCCGGTCGGCAGCCACCTCGCCCTGTCCGGCCAGGCCCACTACGCCGACAACAGCGGCGCCCTCGGCGGACAGGACACCAAGGAGGCCCAGGCGCTGCTCGCGGACGCCGGGTGGGTACGCGGCGGCCCGGTCGAGGAGAAGAAGAAGGACAAGGAGAAGGCCGCGGGCCCCGAGGGCGGAAAGGCCGACGGCGGCGGGGACGACCAGGGCAACGACGACAGCAAGGCCCACGACCCCGCCGGGCACCTCGCCCAGGACGGCAGGCAGTACCAGGCCCCGCACCAGGGCGGAGCCCCCGGCGCGTACGCCCCCCGGGGCACCGCCGCCCCGGCGAAGCAGGAGGCCGCCGCCCCGCTCGCCAAGAACGGCAAGCCCCTCACCCTGCGCTTCGTGCTCCCCTCGGGGCCCGGCTCCAAGACGCTGCGCACGGTCGCGGACCGCATCTCCCGGATGCTGGAGCGCGTCGGCATCGGCACCGAGATCTCCAAGGTCTCCGACGAGTCCTACTTCAAGGACCACATCGCCTCCGGCCAGTACGACCTCGCCCTGTACTCCTGGCCCGCCACGGCCTACCCCGCCACCGACGCCCGGCCCGTCTACTCCAAGCCCGTCCCGGCCGCCGACGGCTCGCTGAACGTCGAGCAGAACTACACCCGCGTCGGTACCGACCAGGTCGACCAGCTCTTCGACCAGGCCGTGGCCACGCTCGACGAGGGCGAGTCCCGCTCCCTGATCCGCAAGGCCGACTCCCGCATCTGGGCCGCGGCCGGCTCGATCCCCCTCTTCCAGCGCCCCCAGCTCCTCGCGGCCCGCAAGAACCTGGTCAACGCCGGCGCCTTCGGCTTCGGCACCCCGGTCTACGAGGACATGGGCTTCCTGAAGAAGGGCGCGAAGCCGGCGTCCGGCCCGTCGGCGAAGGGCTCACCCGCCCGGTAGCTCCGGGAACGCCTCACAAGCTCTGTACATGCTCAAACGCCTTGCCGTACCGCGCCCGGCGTCCGCACCATGAGATCAGCAGTGATCATGGTGCGGACGCCGGGCGGTGTCCGTACCCGGGGGACGGGAGCCGGCGGATGCGCGGCATGGTGGGGCGGGCCTGCACGGCCGGGCTGGTCATCGGGGTGCTGGTGACGGGACTGACGGCCTGTACGGGGGACGCGGGCGGCGACGAGAACGGAAAGGGCCGCAAGAGCGCCAAGGCCGAGGCGAAGGCCTGCGCGGACGGCACGTTCGCCTGGTCCCGCGTCACGAAGCGGGACCGGCTGACCGGGGTCTCCGATCCCGAGCGGCTCGGCGAGGGTGGCGGCAGCCTGCAGAACCGGATGCGGCGGGTGTACACCCCCCGCCCCTCGGTACGCGCCGACGGACCCGCCCCCTCCCCGGCGGAGATCCTCTTCTCGTTCGGCAAGAAGACCGGCGAGATCGACTCCGAGGCACGCACCCTGGCCGAGGCGGGCGGCGACACCTGGGCGTTCACCGACGTCCGTCTCCCGGCCCCTGACCTCGACGACGGCCGTGTCACGCCCCACGCGGCCGGAGAGTTCGTGCAGTACGCGGGGGTGCGGGAAGTGTCGGCGGACTTCCGCTACACCTGCCCGGACGGCAGGACGGCCTCGGGCCACGCCCGGAACTGGACGGTTGACATCTCCGGCCTGACCGACTGCGATGAACGCCCCGACTCGGCCCTCGCCCGGGAGGTCGCCCGGCACGCCTGCCCCTGAGCAGCCTCCAACAAGGTCTGACCTGCACCGACGTATCCCGGCTAACCCCTGCGGCCGCAGCCCCGTACCATGGGGTGAGGCCGTGGCATGTTGAGCCCGGCAGGGCCCGCGCACCACTGACGTACGCGCAGGGCATTCACTACTCCGGGAGTAAGCCTTTTATGGCCACGCGCCACGACATCCGCAACGTCGCCATCGTCGCCCACGTCGACCACGGCAAGACCACCATCGTCGACGGCATGCTGAAGCAGGCCGGCGCCTTCGCCGCGCACCAGCTCGACTCGGTCGACGACCGCATGATGGACTCGAACGACCTGGAGCGTGAGAAGGGCATCACGATCCTGGCCAAGAACACGGCGGTGAAGTACCACCCGAAGGACGGGGGGGACGTCATCACCATCAACATCATCGACACCCCCGGTCACGCCGACTTCGGCGGCGAGGTCGAGCGCGGTCTGTCGATGGTCGACGGTGTCGTCCTGCTCGTGGACGCCTCCGAGGGCCCCCTCCCGCAGACCCGCTTCGTGCTGCGCAAGGCGCTCCAGCAGCGGCTGCCCGTCATCCTCTGCATCAACAAGACGGACCGCCCGGACTCCCGGATCGACGAGGTCGTCAACGAGACCTACGACCTGTTCCTCGACCTGGACGCCGACGAGGAGCAGATCGAGTTCCCGATCGTCTACGCCTGCGGCCGCGACGGCATCGCCTCGCTGACCAAGCCGGACAACGGCACGGTCCCGCCCGACTCCACCAGCCTGGAGCCGTTCTTCTCCACGATCCTGGAGCACATCCCGGCCCCGACCTACGACGAGGACGCCCCGCTCCAGGCCCACGTCACCAACCTGGACGCCGACAACTTCCTCGGCCGTATCGCGCTGCTCCGCGTCGAGCAGGGCGAGCTGCGCAAGGGCCAGACGGTCGCGTGGATGAAGCGCGACGGGTCCGTCAGCAACGTCCGCATCTCCGAGCTGATGATGACCGAGGCGCTCACCCGCAAGCCCGCCGAGGTGGCCGGCCCCGGTGACATCTGCGCGGTCGCCGGTATCCCGGACATCATGATCGGCGAGACGCTGGCCGACCCGGAGAACCCGGTCGCGCTGCCCCTGATCACGGTCGACGAGCCCGCGATCTCCATGGTCATCGGCACCAACACCTCCCCGCTGGTCGGCCGTGGCGCCACCGGCAAGGGCGCCGACAACAAGGCGGCCGTCAAGGACCGCAAGGTCACCGCCCGTCAGGTCAAGGACCGCCTCGACCGCGAGCTGATCGGTAACGTCAGCCTCCGCGTGCTCGACACCGAGCGCCCCGACGCCTGGGAGGTGCAGGGCCGCGGTGAGCTGGCGCTGGCCATCCTGGTCGAGACGATGCGCCGGGAGGGCTTCGAGCTGACCATCGGCAAGCCCCAGGTCGTCACCAAGGAGGTCGACGGCAAGACGTACGAGCCCGTCGAGCGCATGACCATCGACGTGCCCGAGGAGCACATGGGCGCGGTCACCCAGCTCATGGGCGTCCGCAAGGGCCGTATGGACAACATGTCCAACCACGGCTCCGGCTGGGTCCGTATGGAGTTCGTGGTGCCCTCGCGCGGCCTCATCGGCTTCCGGACCGAGTTCCTGACGCAGACCCGCGGCACCGGCATCGGCCACTCCATCCACGAGGGCTTCGAGCCCTGGTTCGGCGCGCTCCAGACCCGTAACAACGGCTCCCTGGTCGCCGACCGCTCCGGTGCGGTCACCGCGTTCGCGATGACCAACCTCCAGGAGCGCGGCGTGCTGTTCGTCGAGCCCGGCACCGAGGTGTACGAGGGCATGATCGTCGGCGAGAACTCCCGCGCCGACGACATGGACGTCAACATCACCAAGGAGAAGAAGCTCACCAACATGCGGTCGTCCACGGCCGATGTGACCGAGTCGATCGTCCCGCCGCGCAAGCTGTCGCTGGAGCAGTCCCTGGAGTTCTGCCGGGACGACGAGTGCGTCGAGGTCACCCCGGAGGCCGTGCGCATCCGCAAGGTGAACCTGGACGCCCGCGAGCGCGCCCGCGCCGCGAGCCGCGCCAAGCACGGCTGACGCCGGCTCCGCGTACCCGAACGGCACCGGGGACCCCGCTCAGGCGGGGTCCCCGGTGCCGTTTGAGTAAAGCGGAGGGAACGCCGAAGGAAGGGGTAGGGAAAACCCTCGATTTGCCGGTGACGGCCCTCAGGGGCGGTTTTCTCCCACTACCCTGCTCCGGAAGCGCCAGGCGTCCCCCACCCAGGGGAACGCACAACGGCCTTGCCGCACAAGGTTCTTGAGCGGGCGACAGACTCCGGTGGCACCCTGCACGGGACCCACGGTACGTCGCAACCGGTTTATCTCACTCTCGCGTCCGGAATGCGGACAGTGGACACCGATAGATGTGTAACAAGTCCGTTTCGCAGGGATCTTTCACCAAACCCTTTGTCCGGATTTTGGAAGATGTAGGCGAGAGCTGTGATCGAACCGAGACCTCGAGAGTGTGGTTCGGTCCAGGCGTTTGGCAGATAGTTAGGCGCGTAGAGCTCGGATGTACGGGTCAGTAGCCGGCAGCGGCGCGACTCACGAGCGCGGGGGCACTCGACGAATTCCGGCACCGGCGACGGGCGGGGGCCGTGATGTGTCGTGTGCTCCCTTCGCGGTGAACCAATGACTTCATAGGAGGAACCCATGCGCGGTGCCAAGAGCGCCAAGTGGGTCGCGGGTGCGATAGTCGTCGCCCTGGCTGCCACTGCCTGTGGCGGCAACGGTGATGGTGAGGGAGAGAGCAAGGGTTCCGGGCCTGCGGGCTACGTCTCGATCGACGTCGGTGAACCGCAGAAGCCGCTCATCCCGGCCGACACCAACGAGAGCAACGGCTCGTACGTCATCCAGTCCCTCTTCACCCAGCTGCTGGACTTCGACTCCAAGGGTGACATCGTCTACACGAACGCCGAGTCGGTCACCACCGACGACTCGAAGACGTGGACGGTCAAGCTCAAGAAGGGCTGGAAGTTCCACAACGGCGAAGAAGTCACCTCCAAGTCGTACATCGACGCTTGGAACTGGTACGCCAACATCAAGAACAACCAGCAGAACTCGTTCTGGTTCCAGGACATCAAGGGCTACGACGATGTCCACCCGGAGAAGGGCGACCCGAAGGCCGAGACCATGTCCGGCCTGAAGGCGGTGGACGACCACACCTTCACCATCGAGCTGAAGTACACGATGCCGTACTTCAACTACAAGCTCGGTTACACCACGTGGGCCCCGCTGCCCAAGGTCTTCTACGACGACCCGAAGGCCTTCGGCCAGAAGCCGGTCGGCAACGGTCCCTACACGTTCGAGAAGTGGGACCACAAGAAGCTCATCCAGGTCAAGGCCTGGGATGAGTACCAGGGCCCGAACAAGGCGAAGAACAAGGGCGTCCAGTTCAAGGCCTACACGACGCTCGAGGCCGCCTACAAGGACGTCGTCTCCGGCAACCTGGACATGATCCGCCAGGTCGGCCCGACGGACCTGCCGAAGTACAAGCAGGACCTCGGCGACGGTGCCATCGAGCAGCCGTACGCGGCCCTCCAGACGCTGACCCCGGCGTTCTACTCCAAGACCTTCAAGGACATCGACCCGAAGGTCCTGCAGGGTCTGTCGATGGCGATCGACCGCGACACGATCACCAAGACGGTTCTGAACAACACCCGCACCCCGGCCAAGGGCTTCACGCCGCCCGGTGTCAAGGGCTACCAGAACCTGGACACGGACGTCTTCACGTACAACCCGGAGAAGGCCAAGCAGCTCATCAAGGAGGGTGGCGGCGTCCCGGGCAACAAGTTCACCATCCAGTACAACACCGACGGTGGGCACAAGGAGTGGGTGACCGCGGTCTGCGAGTCCATCCGCAAGGCCACCGGCGTCGACTGCACGGGTGACCCGAAGCCCGACTTCGCCACGGACCTCGAGGCCCGTGACAACGACCAGGTGAAGGGCATGTACCGCGGTGGCTGGGTCGCCGACTACCCGGTCAACGCCAACTTCATGAAGGAGCTGTACCACACCACCGCCGAGGCCAACAACGGTCGCTTCTCCAACAAGGAGATCGACGGGCTGATGAACAAGGCGGACAACGCCAAGTCCCTCGACGAGTCGGTGAAGGCCTTCCAGGAGGTCGAGAAGAAGCTGGTCGAGCACATGCCGGCCATCCCGCTCTGGTACTACCGCATCAACGGCGGCCACGGTAAGGGCGTCGACAACGTCAACGTCGACTTCCACGGTGACCTCGAAGTGTGGGCCGTCACCACGAAGTAAGAGGAGCCCCTCGGGCTCTTCCCACTTGGCCGTAAGCCCACCGCCGATTCAGGCGGCGGTGGGAGGTGCGTGGGGCCGTCTCGTCACCAGGAGACGGCCCCCGCACCTGCGTTAACCCCTCACGGAGGCACCTATGGGGCGCTATGTCGCACGACGACTGCTCCAGATGATCCCGGTGTTCATCGGGTCAACCTTGATCATCTTTTGCATGATGTACGCCCTGCCCGGCGATCCCGTCCGGGCGATGATGGGGGATCAGGCGTACGACCCGACGGTGGTCGCGAGCATCAAGAAGGAACTCGGGCTCGACCAGCCGCTCCTTCAGCAGTACGTGAACTACATGACCGGTCTGTTCCAGGGCGACTTCGGCACCCAGATCGCCAGCCAGCGCCCCATCGCGGACATCATCGCCGATGCGTTCCCGGTGACGATCAGACTGACGATCTTCGCCTTCACCTTCGTCACGATCGTGGGCATCGGCCTCGGCATCGTCGCCGGCCTGCGCCCCGACACGCTGCGCGACCGCGGACTGCTGGGGCTGACCCTGGTCCTCGTCTCGATGCCGTCCTTCGTGCTGGGCTTCTTGCTGCAGTACCTGCTCGCGTTCAAGTGGGGGATCACCGAACCCAACGTGCGCGACTCGACGAACATCTCCGAGCTCGTGCTCCCCGCCACCGTGCTGGCGTCGCTCTCCCTGGCCTACGTGGCCCGGCTGACCCGCACGTCGATCGCGGAGAACCTGCGCTCCGACTACATGCGCACCGCCGTGGCGAAGGGCCTGCCGCGCCGCCGGATCATCGGCGTCCACCTGATGCGCAACTCGCTGATCCCCGTCGTCACCTTCCTCGGCATCGAGATCGGCAGCCTGATGACCGGCGCCATCGTGACCGAGGGAATCTTCAACGTGCGCGGCATCGGTATCGAGATCTACGAGGCCCTCAGCAGGCGTGAGGGCGCTACCGTCGTGGGGATCGCCTCGCTCATGGTGGTCATCTACCTCGTTGCCAGCTTGATCGTCGACCTGCTTTACGCGGTCCTGGACCCGAGGATCCGGTATGCCTGACAAGACCGTCGAGAAGAAGGTCGAAGCCCTTCCCGGTGACACGGTGAGCACCGCGGGCGTCGTCGTGAGCGACGCGGGCCCGGCTCCCGAGAAGGCGCGCAGCCTGTGGTCCGACGCCTGGCACGACCTGCGGCGCAACCCGCTGTTCCTGGTCTCGGCCGTGCTGATCGTGTTCCTGCTGGTGATGTCGATCTGGCCGGGCCTGTTCACCAGCGCCTCGCCCCGTGACGCCGAACTGGCCAAGCACTATCTGGGCAAGCCGAACTGGGGCCATGTCTTCGCCCCGGACTGGCTCGGCTACGACGTCCAGGGCCGTTCCGTCTACGCACGCGTCGTCTACGGTGCCCGTGCCTCGATCACCGTCGGTGTGGGTGTCACCCTCGCCGTCACCGTCATCGGCACGATCATCGGCATGATCGCCGGCTACTTCGGCGGCTGGACCGACACCCTGCTCTCGCGGGTCACCGACATCTTCCTCGGCATCCCGTTCCTGCTCGGTGCCCTGGTCGTGCTCAACTCCTTCGACAACCGCACCGTCTGGGTCGTCATCATGGCCCTGGCCTTCCTCGGCTGGACCCAGATCGCGCGCGTCGCCCGCGGTGCCGTGATCACCATCAAGCAGGCGGACTACGTCGTGGCCGCCAAGGCACTGGGCGCCTCCACCTCCCGGATCCTGTTCCGGCACATCCTGCCCAACGCCCTCGCACCCATCATCGTCGTCGCGACCATCGCCCTCGGCGGTTACATCGCGGCCGAGGCCACTCTGTCCTTCCTGGGCGTGGGGCTCGGAGACACGGCGGTATCCTGGGGCGGCGACGTGGCGCGAGGACGTGAGCAGCTCCGTATCGCGCCACACACCCTGATCATCCCCTCGGTGATGGTGTCGATCACGGTGCTGTCGTTCCTGATGTTCGGCGATGCGGTACGCAACGCCCTCGATCCCAAGCTGCGCTGAGGGAGGCGTACGTGACCATCATCGATGAAGTGGCCGAGAGTCCCGCACCGGACGGCTCGGAGGGCACGGGCCGCCCCCTGCTCGAAGTCCGCGACCTGCACGTGGAGTTCCACACCCGCGACGGTGTCGCCAAGGCCGTCAACGGCGTCAACTACTCGGTCTCCGCCGGTGAGACGCTCGCCGTGCTCGGCGAGTCCGGCTCCGGCAAGTCCGTCACCGCCCAGGCCATCATGGGCATCCTCGACATGCCGCCCGGCCGCATCCCGAAGGGGGAGATCCTCTTCCGCGGCCAGGACATGCTGAAGATGTCCGCCGAGGAGCGTCGTAAGATCCGCGGTCAGCGCATCGCCATGATCTTCCAGGACGCGCTGTCCTCGCTGAACCCGGTGCTGACCGTCGGCTACCAGCTCGGCGAGATGTTCCGCGTCCACCAGGGCATGTCCAAGAAGGACGCCAAGGCCAAGGCGATCGAGCTGATGGACCGGGTGAAGATCCCGGCCGCCGCGGCCCGGGTGAACGACTACCCGCACCAGTTCTCGGGCGGTATGCGCCAGCGCATCATGATCGCGATGGCGCTCGCGCTGGAGCCGGACCTGATCATCGCCGACGAGCCGACCACGGCCCTCGACGTGACGGTCCAGGCCCAGGTCATGGACCTGCTCGCGGACCTGCAGCGCGAGTACAACATGGGTCTGATCCTGATCACCCACGACCTCGGCGTGGTCGCCGACGTCGCGGACAAGATCGCCGTGATGTACGCGGGCCGGATCGTGGAGACCGCTCCCGTGCACGAGCTGTACAAGCGCCCCGCGCACCCGTACACCAAGGGTCTGCTGGACTCGATCCCGCGCCTGGACCAGAAGGGCCAGGACCTGTACGCGATCAAGGGCCTGCCGCCCAACCTGACGCGTATCCCGTCCGGCTGCGCCTTCAACCCGCGCTGCCCCAAGGCCCAGGACGTCTGCCGTACGGACATCCCGCAGCTGTACCCCGTCACCGAGCGGGACGGCGGCGAGCTGGCCGGCCGCGGCAGCGCGTGCCACTTCTGGAAGGAGACGATCCATGGCTGAGCTCCGCAAGAGCGACGAGCCCCAGGACGCCACGCCGAACGTCTCCGAGGTCGAGGTCGTCGACGCCTCCTCCGAAACGGAGGCGGTCGCCGCGATCGAGGCGCCGGTGGAGCGGGGCGAGCCGATCCTCCAGGTGCGCAACCTGGTGAAGCACTTCCCGCTCACCCAGGGCATCCTGTTCAAGAAGCAGGTCGGGGCGGTCAAGGCCGTCGACGGCATCTCCTTCGACCTCTACCAGGGCGAGACGCTCGGCATCGTGGGCGAGTCCGGCTGTGGCAAGTCCACGGTCGCCAAGCTGCTGATGATGCTGGAGAAGGCGACCGCGGGCGAGGTCTTCTACAAGGGCCAGGACATCACCAAGCTGTCCGGGCGCGCGCTGAAGGCCGTCCGCCGGAACATCCAGATGGTGTTCCAGGACCCCTACACCTCGCTCAACCCCCGTATGACGGTGGGCGACATCATCGGGGAGACCTTCGAGATCCACCCCGAGGTGGCCCCGAAGGGCGACCGCCGCCGCAAGGTCCAGGACCTCCTGGACGTCGTCGGCCTCAACCCCGAGTACATCAACCGCTACCCGCACCAGTTCTCGGGCGGTCAGCGCCAGCGCATCGGCATCGCCCGCGGCCTCGCGCTCAACCCCGAGATCATCATCTGCGACGAGCCGGTCTCCGCGCTGGACGTGTCCGTCCAGGCGCAGGTCATCAACCTGATGGAGAAGCTGCAGAACGAGTTCAACCTCTCGTATCTCTTCATCGCGCACGACCTGTCGATCGTCCGGCACATCTCGGACCGCGTGGGTGTGATGTACCTCGGCAAGATGGCCGAGATCGGGACCGACGAGCAGATCTACGACCACCCGACGCATCCGTACACCCAGGCGCTGCTCTCCGCGGTTCCGGTGCCGGATCCGGAGGCCCGTGAAGGCCGCGAGCGGATCATCCTGACCGGCGACGTCCCGTCCCCGGCCAACCCGCCCTCCGGCTGCCGCTTCCGCACCCGCTGCTGGAAGGCGGAGGACCGGTGCGCGCAGGAGGTGCCCCTGCTGGCGGTACCCCGGCGTTTCGAGGGTGTGGACACCCCGGCGGCACACGAGTCGGCGTGCCACTTCGCCGAGGAGAAGAACGTCGTCCACGCGGTGTGAACCGCCGTCGGACCCGTCACTGATTCCCGGCACCCACTCGGGTGCCGGGAATCAGCCGTGCCGTTCTCCTTACTCTCCTGGGGGAAGGAGATCCGAGGAGAGGCGCAGGTCGATCCAGGGGATGGTGTCACCCGGCAGCAGGTACCGGTCGATCTCGACGAACCCCCGCTTGCGCGCGAACCGAAGTCCGTCCTCGTTGCTGCTGAGCACGACCGTCTCGATCGCCTCGGCGCCGAGTTCGCGCGCCCGTCCGATGCCTCTCACATACAGCTCGGTGCCGAACCCCTGACCGCGGTGAGCGGGGAGCGTCCGGGCGATCACGGTCGCCGTGCGCGTGTCGTCGGTCGGTGGGCGCACCGTGCTGCAACCGACGAGCACGTCGCCGAGGTAGGCGACTTCGAGGTGGTTGCGCTGGGCACGCTCCCGGACCTCGTCCAGGGAGAGGGTGTGAGCCGGAATGATCACGTTGTGGACGTGCTGCCAGTCTCTGAGGCCCGCGTCGTCGCTCGGACGCGCGATATGAAGGTCGGACATCGCCCCAGGGAACTCGACCGCGGTGCACACGGCAACTCCGTTTCCCGGTGGGCTGTTCGACTCCGCGGCCGGGGCCCACACCCCCGGAAGCCCCCGTCAACTGCGTTAACACGCAGGCAACTTCGCCGACCCGGTTCCGATATACGGACGCGGCACGCTGGTGGGCGTACGGCCGTGCGGGTGCCGTAGACGGGCCGGGGCGCGCCATGTGGCCCCGGCCCGTTGCCGTGATCAGGCCCGGCTGATGCCCAGTGCGCGCTTCAGGAAGTCGACCTGGAGCAGGAGCAGGTTCTCGGCGACCTGCTCCTGCGGGGTGATGTGGGTGACGCCGGACAGCGGCAGCACCTCGTGCGGGCGGCCGGCGGCCAGCAGGGCCGAGGACAGGCGCAGGGCGTGGGCGACCACGACGTTGTCGTCGGCGAGGCCGTGCACGATCATCAGGGGGCGGTGCGGCTCGGCGGGGGAGGACAGTCCGTCGGAAGTGACCAGGGAGCTCTTCGCGTACGACTCCGGGTGCTCCGCGGGCGTGCCCAGGTAGCGCTCGGTGTAGTGGGTGTCGTAGAGGCTCCAGTCGGTCACCGGCGCGCCCGCGATGCCCGCGTGGAAGACGTCCGGGCGGCGCAGCACCGCGAGGCCCGCCAGCCAGCCGCCGTAGGACCAGCCGCGGATGGCCACCCGGGACAGGTCCAGGGGGTGGCTCTTCGCGAGGTCCTCCAGCGCGTCGACCTGGTCGTCCAGCGACAGCGTGAAGTCGTGGTGGATCGCCTTCTCCCAGGCGGGGGAGCGGCCCGGGGTGCCCCGGCCGTCCGCGACCACGACCGCGAAACCCTGATCCGCGAACCACTGCGACGTGAGGTGGGCGTTGTGCGCGGCGACCACCCGCTGGCCGTGAGGACCCCCATAGGGGTCCATGAGCACCGGCAGCGGGGTGTCACCGTCGTAGTCCCGAGGCATAAGCACGGCGCACGGGACACGGCGTGCGCCCCCCTCGGTGAGCGTCACGCGGGGGGACATACCGGGATCTTCGGCGTACGAAGGGACAGTCCTGGTCGGTTTTCCGTCGCGCAGGACCCGCACCAGTGAACCTGGCCGGTTCAGGGCCGCCGAGACCAGAACCGTCACCTCCCCGGCCCGCACCGCCGCGTGCACGCCCGGCTCCTCGGACACCCGCTCCACGCCCAGCTCGTTCACCCGGTAGACGTGCACCTGGCCCGTCTCCGCCTCCCCGGCGGCCTCCGAGCCCGCCGACGCCGAGACCAGCACGTCGTGCTCGGAGACGTCCAGCACGGCCCGGACGTGCAACTGTGCTCCCGTGAGCGGCCGGTCCCCGACCGCCAGCACCCGCGCACCGCCCTCGTCCGCGATCCGCACCAGCTGCCCAGAGGGGCTCCAGCACGGCACCCCGGGGAAAAGATCAAGCCATGTTGGATCTTCGTCGGCGTGCACCATCCGCGTCGCGCCGGTGTCCGGATCCACGGCCAGGATCAGCTGACTGCGCTGGTCGCGCGCCTGTACGAGCAGCAGCGGCGCCCCCGCCGCTGACCAGTGGACATGCGCCAGATACGGGTAGCGCGCCCGGTCCCAGGCGACCTCCGTGCGCGGCCCGTCCAGCCCGATCACGAACAGCCGCACCTCCGCGTTGCCCGTGCCCGCCGCCGGATACGGCACCCGCTGCGGCTCCCGTTCCGGATGCGCGGGGTCGGCGATCCACCACCGCCGCACCGGCGTGTCGTCCACCCGCGCCATGAGCAGCCGGTCCGACTCCGGGGCCCACCAGAAGCCCCGGGACCGTCCCATCTCCTCGGCCGCGATGAACTCGGCCAGTCCGTATGAGACATTCTCCGACTCCGGCTCGGCGAGCGCCCGGTCGCCCTCCCCCTCGGCGCCCACCACCCGCAGGGCCCCCTGCGCGACGTACGCGACGTGCCGCCCGTCGGGCGAGGGCCGCGGGTCGATCACCGGCCCCGGCGTGGGCAGTTCACGCGCCGTCCCGGCCCGCAGCTCGGCCGCGAAAAGCCGCCCTGACAAGGCGAAAGAGGCCAGCTCGACCGCCGTGTCGGTGGCGTACCCGACGATGCCGGCGCCGCCCTCGCGGCTGCGCTCGCGCCGGGCCCGCTCCTCGGACGAGAGGTCCTCCGAGGCGCCGCCCAGCAGGGCGCGCGGGTCGGCGGCGACGCGCTCCCCGCCCTCCTCCGTGTCGAGGACCCAGAGCGAATTCGCCCGGTCCGTACCGGAACCGGAGCGCAGGAACACGACACGCGAACCGTCGGGCGCCACGGTGAACGAACGCGGCGCGCCGAGCGTGAAGCGCTGGGTACGGGCGTGCCGTCGGGGGAAGGAGTGAGGCTCGGTCGTCATGCCCTGACCATATTGGCCATGCGCCCCCTTGTGCGGCCGTGCGCCGAGCGATGCGCGCAGCGGGATAGTTATGATCAATGTCGCATAGTGGGTATGAACCTGCTGGCTGCTGTACGGATTTGATGCCCCCATAGTCCGACCCCCCGCGCCCTCGTGGATCTTTGGAGGTGAGCCGCCGTGGCACTCTCGATTTCGGCGGTGGTGCTGCTGGCGATCATCGTCTTCCTGCTGATCAAGAAGTCGGGACTGAAGGCGGGGCATGCGATCGTCTGCATGCTGCTCGGCTTCTACCTCGCCTCCTCGACCGTCGCTCCCACGATCAACGAGCTGACGACGAACATCGCGGGCATGATCGGCAGCATCAAGTTCTGAGCGACGCGCGCCTTTGTGTCAGCCCCTGACCGCGTAGGGCACGAAGTCGGCCCACGCGGCGGGGGCGAAGGCCAGCCGGGCACTCTCGACGTCCTTCGAGTCACGGACGTGGACGGTGCCGGGTGTTGTGGCGACCTCCACGCAGGAGTCGCCTTCACTGCCGCTGCTGTAGCTGCTCTTGAACCACACCAGGCCGGAGGCGTCTCCGGACGAGATCTTGCGGATCATGTCTCCCCCAGCAGTTGTTCGATGAAGGCAGTCGACTCAGGTGGTGTGAGCGCCTGAGCCCGGATGATGCCATAGCGGAGTTCCAGGATACGGAGCTGCCGCAGGTCGGACACCGGTCGTCCGTTGGCCACTGCTGGGGAACGCCCGATCGCTGACCCGTCCTCAAACTTGAGTACCTCGATGCTGCCGTCCACGCCGGCGTGGGCCTCCCGTTCGATCGGCATCACCTGAAGCTCGACGTTGCGCAACTGGGCTGCTTCAAGCAGATGTTCGAGTTGGTCGCGCAGGACCGCTCGTCCCCCCAGAGGCCGCCGAAGGGTCCACTCCTCCAGGACGAAGCTGAGGTCGGGTGCCGGGTCACGCTCGAAGATCGCCTTGCGCGCTACGCGAGCTGCGATGAACTGCTCCACCTCCTCTGTCGAGTAGACGGGACGCCGCATGGTCAACAGGGCGCGTGCGCACTCCGGAGTCTGCAACAGGCCATGGACGTGCAACGGATCGTAGAGCTGAAGCTCCACCGCCCGCGCCTCCATCTGCGCCAGATCCCGCACCTTCTTGGGATACCGGACCCTCTTCACGTCCTCCTTCATCGCCGCGACGAGCCCACCGGCGCCCAGCACCTCGTCCGCCGTGTCCAGATACTCGGGCCGGGGGATCCGCTTGCCGCCCTCGATCTTGTAGACGAGGTCCTCGCCGTACCCGACCGCCACCGCGAACTCGCCGGCCCGCAGCCCCACCGCCTCCCGGCGGAGCCTCAACTGCCGCCCCACCGTGGCCACCACCGCGAGCGCCCAGTCGTCGTCCGGGTCCACCTCCCAGCCCGGCTCGTCGGCCTGTTCCACCTCGGTCCTGACCCGCACCGCCTCGCCGTTCACCGGCATGTGCGCCCCTTTCGTAGTGCCGCGTCGTACCGTCGCGCCCCGTCAGTGGGAGCCGCGTCGACAGTCCGGGCGGCACCGGACAAGCCTCGGGCGGTAGCTCTCCGTGGCGGGGCGATCACACATCACGGTAGGTCCGGTCGGCCACGCCGAGCGACGCGAATCGGGAAACAGCCCAGGCCCGGCCCCGGCACTGGGCTTCACACCACCGGAACCCGCACCCTCGCGCCCCGGTGCCGTCGACGACTGAAAGACAAAGAACTCACGGAGAAAGCACCCCGCCAAGCCCCACCCCCCGCCCCGTGGCCCACGCTCACTCGGGCGGGTGAACATCCCCCAACCGGCTGGATCTCGCGGCCCCCGAGGCCCGACGCTCAGCGCAACGCACCACCACAACCGCAGACATGAAACGGCCCCCGCCGGGACTGCAATCCCAGTGCGAGGGCCTGACCACCCAGGAAGAGAAGAGCTTCCCGATGGCTACCCAGGACCCTAGCGTGCCCCCGCGCGCCCAGGCCCGAGTTGCGGGCGACAAGCACCCGAATCGGCGGCCCGACGCGGGGCCCCGCACCGGTGGCCTCCAACACGACAACACCCGCCACACCACCCGCTTCACGGTGATCGGCAACCACCTGGCCCAGCACAGGGAGCTCTCGCTCCTCGCCATCGGGCTCGCCACGCACCTCCAGTCGCTGCCGAAGGGCGCCCCGGCCGACATCAAGACCCTCACCGCCCGGTTCCCCGAGGGGGCCACGCGGATCGCTGCCGCCCTGCGTGATCTGGAAACCCACGGCTACCTGCGCCGCGAACGTGCCCGGACCTCCACCGGCCGCATCGTGACCCGCACGATCTCCTGCAACCAGCCTGCGGCAGCCCGCCCCCGCCCGGAGGGCCGAGCCGCCACGGCTCCTCAGCAGAGGGAGGCGTGTGAGGAGAGCAGGGCGCACCCCACGCGGGCATCGCGCGGGGAACGAGCGCCCCGCAAGCCACTCCCGGACGTGCCACGCCCCGCCTACCCCGCGCCCGCCCTCCTGCGAGCCGCCACCGACCTCCTCGCGGCTCTCCACCGCCACGATCCCCGGCTGCTCCTCTCCGCCTGCGACACCGCCCATCTGGCGCCCGGCGTCGCCGCCTGGCTGGAGCGGGACGTCGCCCCCGCCGCCGTGAGCCGGGCCCTGAGCGCCGACCTGCCGTCCGAGGGTGTACGCCGTCCGGCTGCCTTCCTGGCGCACCGTCTCGCCGCCCAGCTCCCGCCTCCACCGCCGTTCCGGGCACCGGCCGCCGCCCCGCCGCCCGCGCGGCACGCGATGCAGAACTGCGACGGCTGCGACCGCGGCTTCCGGGCGCCCCGCCCCGGCCGCTGCCGCGACTGCCGCCCCGACCTTCAGGAGGCCGCCTAGCATGAACGTGACGATCCTTGCCCCTGGGCACAGACGACGAGGAGCGAGCGCCATGACTGTCGCACCCGACGGCGCGCACCAGAGCGCCTCCTACCTGTACCGGGCCATGCGCGACTTCGTTCAGTCCACGGACGACGTGCTGCCGGGCAAATTCGAGATCACCAAGGAAGGGATCGTCCACGACATGATGTCGCCCAGCGGTCGCCACGAGCTGACCACGCTGCGGCTCCGGAAGCGCCTGGAGAAGGTAATGCCGGAAGATCTCGTGGCCCATACTGGCGAGCCCGATGTGGAGGACGAGCCCGAGGGCGTCATGCGCCGCCCTGACGTCATGGTGATCGCCGAAGAGGACATGGACATCGAGGGATCGTTCGACGCCCGTACGCTCATCGCGGCCATCGAGGTCGTCTCCCGGTCGAATCCGCGCAACGACTGGGTGGGCAAGATGCGTGACTATCCGCTGCTCGGCGTTCCCGTCTACGCGATCTTCGACCCCCGGACCGGCACCGGTGCGGTCCTCACCGACATCCACCCCACACCGGAAGGTCCTCGGTACGCCACCCGCAAGAACTTCGTCTACGGCGAGGACGTCACCATCGGTGAGTGGACCATCTCCACCAGCGGCCTGCCGCGCTACCAGGGCGACGACCTTCCCGGCCACGATGACGAGGGGTGACGGACGGCTCTCCGGCGCCTCGTAGGCTGGCCCCATGACGGAACTGCCCGACCGGCGTCTGCTGCTGGTGCACGCGCACCCGGACGACGAGTCGATCAACAACGGCGCGACCATGGCCAGGTACGCGGCCGAAGGTGCCCACGTCACCCTGGTCACCTGCACCCTCGGCGAGCGCGGCGAGGTCATCCCGCCCGGGCTGGCGCATCTGACGGGCGCCGCCCTGGGTCAGCACCGCCGCCGCGAGCTCACCGCCGCCATGGCCGAACTCGGCGTGACGGACTTCCGCCTGCTCGGCGGCGCCGGGCGCTACAGCGACTCCGGGATGATGGGCCTGCCCGACAACGACGACCCCGGCTGCTTCTGGCAGGCCGACGTCGACGAGGCCGCCGCCCACCTCGTCGAGGTGATCCGCGAGGTACGCCCCCAGGTCCTCGTCACCTACGACGACCACGGCGGCTACGGCCACCCCGACCACATCCAGGCCCACCGGGTCGCCATGCGCGCCGCGGAACTGTCCGCCGACGCCGGAGTGCCCGTCCCCAAGGTCTACTGGAACCGGGTCCCCCGTCCTGTTGTGGAGGAGTCCTTCGCGCGGCTGAGGCAGGACCTGCCCGGCACGCCCTTCGCCAAGGCCGCCGACGTCGACGACGTCCCGGGCGTCGTGCCCGAGGAGCGGATCAGCACCGTGATCGACGGCACCGCCCACGCCGCAGCCAAGGCCGCCGCGATGCGCGCCCACGCCACCCAGATCACCGTGGCCGAGCCCTACTTCGTGCTGTCCAACGAGCTCGCCCAGCCGATCCTCACCACCGAGAACTACGAGCTGGTGCGCGGCGAGCGGGGTCCCGGGGCGCTGGAGACGGACCTGTTCGCCGGTGTCGGGGAGGACTCATGAGCGACCGTACGTCGATGCTCGCCCAGCCGATGCGCCCGCCCACCGCCGGACGCGTCGGTGCCTGCCTCGGATTCTTCGTGCTCGGCGCGCTGATCGGCGTGGCCGGGGCCCTGGTGCAGCCCGGGTTGTTCCCGGGTGGGCTGCTGCTCGCCCTCGCCGGTGAGGCCGGAGCCGTCCTGGGTGCCAGTCGCGTGCTGCGCGGCCGGGCCGGGGGCGTCGCGGTCGCCGCGGGCTGGATGCTCGCGATCGTCCTGCTGACCGCCAGCCGCCCCGAGGGCGACTTCCTCTTCGCCGCGGGAAGCGGCTCCTATCTCTTCCTGCTCGGGGGCATCGCCGTGGCTGTGATCTGCGCCACCCTCGCCCCGGGGCGGCAACCGGACGGCGGTCCCGTCCGACTTGCCAAGTGACGTACCACTTCGCCAGGACCTGGCCGTGGGGGTCCGGTGTGGGTTTCCACAGCGGTCACGGGATACGAGCGAGAAGTGGCCAGTATGGTGGTGCGCGCCGCCGAGCTGCCCGCGTGAGGTTGTGTCGGGCGGCGGAGCCAACCGGGAGAACCTGCCTTGAGTCGTGAAACTGACACTCCGTCCTCCGGGCCCAACGGGCGCGGTGGAGCCGCCTACCCGTCGGGTACGCCGCCGTACGGGACCCCGGCGGTCACCGACGCCGGTACGGACGCGGGCCGTTCCGCCGCGCGGCCGGAGGAACGCAAGACCGAGACCACGCTGACGACCCGGATCCGGATCAACATCCCCGGGTCACGGCCCATTCCGCCCGTGGTGGTGCGCAAGCCCGTCGCGGAGACGGAGGCCCCGGCCGACACCGACACGCACGGTGGGACGTCCACGGGGCCGGGCAACGCCCCGTCCGTGTCCGCGGGCGTGAGCCCGGCCGAGCCCTCCGCCGAGCCCGCGCAGCAGGGCGACGACAAGCCGGCCAGCGACTGGTTCGCGCCCCGCAAGTCGGGCGGCGGCAAGGGCGGTCCGGGCAGCGGCTCCACCAACGGGGCCGGGCTGCCGGGCGGTTCACGTCCGGCGCCGGGCGGCTCGGGTGCGGGTGGCTCGGGTGCGGGTGGCCCCGCGGCCGGTGCGTCCGGCGGTGCGCGGCCGGGTGCCGGGCGGCCCGGAGGCGTGGTCGGCTCCATGGGCGCGCCGGGCGGCTCCCGCTCCGGCGGTACGAACGGTGCCGGGCTCCCGGGCGGCGCGACCGGCGGCCCCGTCGCGCCCGGGCACGGCGGCGGCACCGGCTCCTTCGACGTCACCGAGGCCCTGGCGGCGGGCCCGCTGGGCAGCGGCTCGCGTCCGGCCCCCGGCGGCGAACCGCGCCGCGACGACCTGCCGTACTTCTCGGAGAACGGCCGCGACGGGCAGAACGGGCAGAACGGTCGGGCTGGGCAGACCAGTCAGAACGGCCAGAGCGGGCAGGGCGGTTACGGCGGTCAGGCAGGTGGCCCGAGCGCCGCGGACGCCTTCGGCACGCCCGGCGGTCCCGGCTCCCTGGGCCCGGCCGGTCCGACCGGCGGCCCCGTCACCGGTGACGGCCCGATGGTGCCGCCGGCCGGAGCGGGCTTCGACGACCAGGGCGGTCCCGGTGGCCCCGGCGGCTTCAACGCACCGGGAGGCCCGGGCGCACCCGGCGCCTTCGACGCCCCGGGCGGTCCTGGCGGCCCCGGTGGTCCCGGCGGCTTCGGCAACGATCCGGGCGGCCCGGCCGGTCCCGGCGCCTTCAACGCCCCCGGCGGTCCCGGCGGCCCCGGCGGTCCCGGTGGACCCGGCGGCCGTAGCGGCCCCGACGGCTTCGGCGACCCGGGCAGGCCCGGTGCCCCCGAGGCCTTCAACGACCCCGGCCGCCCCGGCGCCCCCGAGGCCTTCAACGCCCCCGGCCGGCCCGGAGGCCCCGGAGCCATAGGCGGCGGCCCCGGCGGCCCCGGCGGCCCGGGCACCCGGGGGACCACCCCCGCTCCTGGCGCCGCAGGCCCAGGCCCAGGCCCCGGCCCCGGCGGCGGCATGAGCGACGACACCGCCATCCTGACCCCGCAGAAGCCGGCCCCCGAACCGCCGGACGGCCAGGGCTACAACCCCCGGCACGACAACGTCTCGGGGCACACGGTCACCAGCGGCATCCCCGTCGTACCGTCCGGCGCGGCGTCGCCGTTCGGCCCGGGCGCGCCCGGTGACGGCCCGGTGCCCCACACGGCGCCGAAGCTGCCCGAGCCGGTGTCGCCGCCCCCGGCGAGTTCCTCCAAGGCGCCGAAGAAGAAGGGCCGCAGCAAGCTCGTGCTGCTGGCCGTCGGCGTGGTCGTCCTCGCCGGTGGCGTCTACGGCGCCGGGCTGCTGATGAACCGCACCGACGTGCCCAAGGGCACCACCGTGCTCGGCGTCGACATCGGCGGCACCACCCGCGACGGCGCGGTCAAGAAGCTCGACGAGGCCTTCGACAAGAACGCCGGTAAAGAGCTGAAGCTGTCGCTGGGCGGCAAGACCGTCGCCCTCGACCCGGACAACGCGGGCCTGCAGTTCGACATGGACGCCACGGCCGACGCGGCGGCCAAGAGCGACTACAACCCGGTCTCCGTGATCGGCTCCCTCTTCGGCAACCACCGTGTCGTCACCCCGGTCATGCCCGTCGACGAGGAGAAGCTGCACGCCTCCCTGGAGGCCGCCGTGGGCGGCTCCGGGGCGACGACCGACGGCACGATCGAGTTCAAGGGCGGCAAGGCCGTCCCCGTCTACGGCAAGACCGGCAAGGGCGTCGACCTCGCCAAGTCGACGACCGCGGTCGAGGAGGCGTACCGCACCCAGGTGGAGACCGGCACGGCCGGCACCGTGAACCTCCCGACCACCACCCGCCGGCCGACGGTCTCGAACGCCGAGGTCGACCGGGTCCTGAAGGACTTCGCGCAGCCCGCGATGTCGGCCAAGGCCATCGTGCAGACCGACGCGGAGCACAGCATTCCGTTCGGCGCGCTGTCCCTGCCGAAGATCCTCAGCTTCAAGGCCGTCGACGGCAAGCTCGTGGACACCTACAACCTCAAGGCGCTCCAGGAGGCGTACGGCACGACCTTCGACGGCGTGCAGATCGAGGGCGCGAGCGGCAAGCGCGACGTCACGCCGCAGGACGTCGTCACGGCCCTGCGCAAGGCCCTGCGCGGCAAGACGCCCGCGGAGCGCATCGGAGTCATCGACACCAAGCCGAACTGACCTTCCGCCACCCGCCGTACGAGAGCCCCCGCCCGCTGAGGGTGGGGGCTCTCGGTGTCACCCCGCACCCATGACAACCGTCATACGGCACTCCGGACGCCCGACACTGCCCCCGCCCCCGCCCCCGAAGCCACGATGTCGGTATGACAAAGACAGCCTCCGTGGTCGCGTTCGACCAGGTGAGCAAGGTGTACGACGCGGTCCGGGCCGTGGACGGGCTGACCCTCGATCTCAGCCCGGGGCAGACCGTGGCGCTGCTCGGGCCCAACGGGGCCGGCAAGTCCACCGCCCTCGATCTGCTGCTCGGCCTCAAGAAGCCCGACAGCGGCACGGTCCGGCTCTTCGGCACCAGCCCCCGGGACGCCATCGTCGCCGGGCGCGTGGGCGCCATGCTGCAGAGCGGCGGGCTGATGGACGAGGTCACCGTCGCCGAACTGGTGCGGCTCGCCTGTGATCTGCATCCGAAGCCGTACCGGCCCTCCGAGGTCCTGGCCCGCGCGGGCGTCGCGCAGATCGCCGACCGCAAGGTCAACAAGCTCTCCGGCGGCCAGGCCCAGCGTGTCCGCTTCGCCCTGGCCACCGCTGGCGACAGCGACCTCATCGTCCTGGACGAGCCCACCACCGGCATGGACGTCACCACCCGTCAGGCCTTCTGGGCCACCATGCGCGAACAGGCCGACCAGGGCCGGACCGTCCTGTTCGCCACCCACTACCTGGAAGAGGCCGACGCCGTCGCCGACCGGGTCCTGGTGCTGCACCGCGGCCGGCTCCTCGCCGACGGCACGGCCGCCGAGATCAAGGCCAGGGCGGGCGCCCGCCGGGTCTCCTTCGACGTGGAGGGCGCCCTCGACGAACCCGCCCTGCGCGCCCTGCCGTTCCTGACCGGGATCGACATCTCCGGCCGGACCGTGCGCATCCAGTCCGCCGACGCCGACGCCACCGTCCACGCCCTGTACGGCCTGGGCGTCTACCCGCGCAACCTGGAAGTCGCCGGGCTCGGCCTGGAGCAGGCCTTCGTCGCCATCACCACCGCCGAGGAGGCGAAGTCGAAGTGAACAGCCTGATCCGGCTCGAACTCGCCCGCGCCCTGCGCAACCGCAAGTTCCTGTTCTTCTCCGTGATCTACCCGTCGGTGCTGTTCCTGATCGTCGCGGGCAAGGCCGACAGCACCACGAAGGTCCCCGGCAGCGGCCTGACCCTCCCGACCTACATGATGGTCTCCATGGCGTCCTTCGGGGCCCTCACGGCCGTGCTCATGGGCAACAGCGAGCGCATCGCCAAGGAACGCGAGGGCGGCTGGGTGCGGCAACTGCGCCTGACCACGCTGCCGGGCCGCGGCTACGTCCTCGCCAAGACCGCGAGCGCCGCCGTCGTCAGCCTGCCGTCCATCGTCATCGTCTTCGCCGTGGCGGCGGCCGTGAAGGACGTCCGCCTGGACGCCTGGCAGTGGCTCGCCCTGACCGGCGCGATCTGGGCCGGCAGCCTCGTCTTCGCGGCGCTCGGCGTCGCCATCGGCTACCTGGCCAGCGGGGACGCGGTCCGCCCGATCACGATGATCACCTACTTCGGCCTGTCCATGCTCGGCGGCCTGTGGATGCCCACGACCACCTTCCCGGACTGGCTCCAGGAGATCGCGAAGTGGCTGCCCACGCACGCGTACGCTGCCCTGGGGCAGGCCATCGAGCAGAGCCGGGCCCCACACGTCCAGGACCTCGCCGTCCTCGTGGTGTCGTTCGTCCTGTTCGCGGGCGGCGCGGCCTGGCTGTACCGGAAGGACACCCTGAAGGCGTGAACGACGTCGGCGTCGGGATCGGGCAGCGCCCGGTCAACCGCAGGCAGCGGGTCGTGAAGTCGCTGTGGACCGGCATCTGGCTGGTCTACCTGAGCGCACCCGTCACCGACCTGCTGCACGGCGGCCACAGCACCGGCGTGCGGGTCCTCGGCTGGCTGGGCCTGGCCGCCTTCGTCACCTGGTACATGCTGCTGGTCTTCCGCACCGGCCGCGGCGAGCGCAATGGCCTGGTGCTCGGCTCGCTCGGCGTCCTCGCGGCCCAGTCCACGCTCCTCGCCCTCACCCTGGGCCGCGAGTGGCTGGTGCTGTTCGTGTACGTCTCGATCGCCTCGGGCGCGGCCCTGCCGCTGCGCATGGCCCGCTGGACGATCCCGGGCGCCTGCGCGCTGCTGACCGCCGTGGCGTTCGCCGTGCCGGACGGCCACTCCTACCTGGCCGGACTGCTCATCCCGGCGCTGCTCGGCGGTTTCGCGATGACGGGCGTACGCGAACTCGTCCGTACGACCATCGCCCTGCGCGAGGCCCGGGCCACCGTCGCCCAGCTGGCCGCCAACGAGGAGCGCCTGCGGCTGGCCAGGGACCTGCACGACCTGCTCGGCCACTCGCTGTCCCTGATCACGCTGAAGAGCGAGCTGGCCGGACGGATGCTGCCCGGCCGGCCCGACGAGGCCGCCCAGCAGGTCGCCGACATCGAGCAGGTCAGCCGCCAGGCCCTGGTCGACGTACGCGAGGCCGTCACCGGCTACCGCCGCCCCCGGCTGCATGGCGAACTCGCCGGTGCCCGGGTCGCCCTGACCGCGGCCGGCGTCACCGCCGCGCTCCCCGACGAACCCGACCTCGACGGCGTGCCCGAGGAGAGCGAGTCGGCCCTCGCCTGGGCGTTGCGCGAGGCGGTCACCAACGTCGTACGGCACAGCGGGGCCCGCCGCTGCACGGTCGAGCTGCTGCGCCGCCAGACCCTGGACGGGCCGGTGCTGGAACTGACCGTCGAGGACGACGGCTCGGGTGGTGACGGCACCGGCCAGGGCAACGGTCTCGCGGGCCTCACCGAACGCCTCACCACGGCCGGTGGCACCCTGGAGGCGGGCCCGCTCAAGTCCGGTTTCCGCCTGGTCGCCCGCGTGCCGGCGGCCGGACCGGCGGACGTAGGATCCCCGGCATGAGCCGTACGATCAAGGTCCTGCTCGCCGAGGACCAGTCGATGGTCCGCGAGGCCCTGGCCGCCCTGCTCGGCCTGGAGGAGGACATCGAGGTCGTCGCCCAGGTGGCCCGCGGCGACGAGGTCCTTGAAACCGCACGCGCGCACGCCGTGGACGTGGCCCTCCTGGACATCGAGATGCCCGGCGCCACCGGTATCGAGGCCGCGGCCCTCCTGCACGCGGAGCTCCCGGCGGTGAAGCTAGTCATCCTCACCACCTTCGGCCGTCCCGGCTACCTGCGCAGCGCCATGGAGTCCGGCGCCGACGCCTTCCTGGTCAAGGACGCCCCCGCCGCGCAGCTCGCCGAGGCGATCCGCAAGGTCCTCACCGGCGAACGCGTCATCGACCCGACCCTGGCGGCAGCGGCCCTGGCGGAGGGCGCCAACCCGCTGACGGACCGGGAGCGAGAGGTCCTGCGCGCCGCCGCCGACGGCTCCACCAACGCCGAACTGGCAGCATCCCTCCACCTTTCCCAGGGCACCGTCCGCAACTACCTCAGCACAGCCATCCAGAAGCTCGCGGTGAGAAACCGAGCAGAGGCGGTCCGGGTGGCACGGGAAAAGGGCTGGTTGTAATGCCTTGGGGCGCGGGGAACTGCGCGAAGCAGGCCCACGCGCCCGCACACGCAGGACCACACGAGCCCCTAGGGCGAGAAGGCGTCAGTTGAGCATCGCCCGAGCCGCGAAAGCCTCCCCCCGCACCCGCTCGGCAGCGGCCTCATCCACCGCCTCCACCACCTCCGCATAGGCCTCCAACTCCGAGGCCCCGCCCAGGAACTCCCCCCGCCGCACCAGCAACTGCGCCCGCTCGTACCGCAACCGAGCCGGATGCGACGGCAGCAGCAGCGACAAGTCCACCGCCCACAACGCCACATCCGACCGCTCCGGCCGCGCCGCCGCCCACGCCCGCACGTTGTTCAGGATCCGCAGCACCACATCCAGCGGATCCGCCGGCCGCAGCATCGACGGATCGATCCCCGCCCCCGTCGCCCCGGCCACCAGCACCTCCGCGTCCGCCCCCGTCAGCACCCGCCCGCCGTCGAACGGATCCGCGAGCACCTGCCCCTCGTCCGGCCCGAACCCGACCACGAAGTGCCCCGGCAGGGCCACCCCGTACACCGGGGCCCCTGCCCGCCGGGCCACCTCCAGCCACACCACGGACAGCAGGATCGGCAGCCCCCTGCGCCGCTCCAGGACCTCGTGCAGCAGCGAGGACTCCAGCCGCTGGTAGTCGGCCGGGGCGCCGTGGAACCCCATGCGCTCACCGAGCAGCTCCCGCAGGGCGAGGGCCCACGCCCGGGGCCCGCCGGGCCGGTACGGCAGCAGCCCGGCCAGCCGGTCCAGCTCGACCTGCGCGGCGTCCAGGCCGGCCTCGTCCAGCTCCCGGTCCGCCTCCGCGCCCACCAGCAGGCACAGCGTCGACAGATCGGGCCGCTCGGACCGGACCTCTTCGGCGAACCGCCGCCGCAGTTCGGCGGAGCGCTCGGGGGACGGGGGAAACGGGGGACGCATGACTGGCTCGTGCCCTCTCACGACGAACGACTACCGGCCGCGGTGCCCACGGGGGTGCCCGCCGGGGTGTCGGCTGTGGTGCGGGCTGGGGTGTCGGCCGTGGTGCCCGCCGGGGTGTCGGCTGTGGTGCGGGCTGGGGTGTCCGCCGCAGTGCCCGCGGGGGTACGGGCCGCGGTGCCCGCTGGGGTGTCCGCTGCGGTACCGGCGGGGGTGTCCGTTGAGGTACCGGCCGCGGTGTCCGCTGCGGTACCGGCCGCGGTGCCCGACGCGGTGTCCGCCGCGGTACCGGCTGCGGTGCCCGACGCGGTGTCCGCCGCGGTACCGGCCGCGGTGTCCGCCCGGGTGTCCGCAGCGGCACCCGCCGTGGCACCCCCCGCGGCGCCCTCCGGCGCCCGGTAGTGGTGGTAGGCGTGGTGCGCCGCGAAGTTCATCCCGGTGTACAGCGCCCGCGCCGCCGTGTTGTCGGCCTCGACCTGGAGCCACGCGGCCGACGCGCCCTCGTCGAGCGCCTGCCGGGCCAGCGCGGCCATCACGGCCGTGCCGAGCCCCCGCCGCCGCAGCTCCGGATCGATCTCGACGGCGGCGAACCCGGCCCACCGCCCGTCGACGACACACCGCCCGATGGCGGCCGGAGGCGCGCCCTCGGCGGCCCCGGGAACGGTCGCGAACCACACCGACGGCCCGCTCTGCAGAACCCGCAGCGCCACCTCGCTCACGCCCTTGCGCTGGTACCGGCCCAGCCAGCCCTCATCCGCCTGCCGGGACAGCACGACGCCCGCCGGATCACCCCGGTCGGCGATCGGCGCCAGCGGCCCGGTCCACAGCTCGGCGGTCACCTCCCGCACCCAGCCCCGCCGCTCCAGCTCGGCACAGAGCAGTTCCTGCGTGCCCTCGGCGCCGGTCGCGGTCTGGACGTAGGCGGGCAGTCCGCGTTCGCCGTACCACCGCCGCACGGCCTCCAGGGCCTCGTCGAGCGGCGCGTCCGGCGCGCCCAGCGGCAGCACCGAGTTGGCCCGCCGGGTGAACCCGGAGGCGGCCCGCAGCTCCCACCCGCCCAGCCGCTCGCTCTCCACGGGCCGCCAGGCCCGCGCGGCGACCCGGGCCAGCTCCTCGTAGGAGGTGGCCGGGCCACGGCGACGCGCCGGTGCGGCGGGCACGGTCTTGCCCGCGACCAGCGCCGATTCCGCGATGCGGACGCTCTCGCCGCTCTTGCGTGTGATCAGCAGCACACCGTTGTCCCATGATGTGAGAACACCGACCGTGTCGGTGAACTTCTCACCCGGAGCCTCATGTTCGATCAAGCTCCGCACGGAGACCCGTTTGCCCACGTCAGCAGCGGTGATACGGACCTCGAGTCGCCCGGCGGCAGAGATTTCCACAGGTCAGTTCACCCCTCCTGTTCGGATCATGCCCAGGAACGGAGATACTAGGGGCGGGCATCGACGACGCCGCGCTCCCGCGCGCCAGGCGGCGGAGCCTGAGGAGGCCCGCCAGCGCCCTATCGAGGAGGAACGACAGCGTGACCTACGTCATCGCGCAGCCTTGTGTCGACGTCAAGGACAAGGCGTGCATCGAGGAGTGCCCGGTCGACTGCATCTACGAGGGCCAGCGGTCCTTGTACATCCACCCGGACGAATGCGTCGACTGTGGTGCCTGTGAGCCGGTCTGCCCGGTCGAGGCGATCTTCTACGAGGACGACACTCCCGAGGAGTGGAAGGACTACTACAAGGCGAACGTCGAGTTCTTCGACGAGCTCGGTTCGCCCGGCGGAGCCAGCAAGCTGGGGCTGATCGAGCGCGACCACCCCTTCGTCGCCGCGCTGCCGCCGCAGAACCAGTAAGAAGCGGCCCGCACACCGTGCCGCCTCGGTCCCGTACGGCCAGATCAGCCCGCTGATCGCCGTACGGGGCCGAGGCGTTTGCCGTGACCGGCTCGTACGCGCCAGAAAGTGAGCCCGAACCCGTGTCCGCAGTCTCCGACCGCCTCCCCACCTTCCCCTGGGACAAGCTGACCCCGTACAAGGCCACGGCCGCCGCCCACCCGGACGGCATCGTCGACCTGTCCGTCGGCACCCCGGTCGACCCGGTGCCCGAGCTGATCCAGAAGGCGCTGGTGGCCGCGGCCGACTCGCCGGGCTATCCGACCGTCTGGGGCACTCCCGAGCTGCGCGACGCGATCACCGGCTGGGTCGAGCGCCGCCTCGGCGCCCGGGAGGTCACCCACCGCCACGTGCTGCCGATCGTCGGCTCCAAGGAGCTCGTCGCCTGGCTCCCCACCCAGCTGGGCCTCGGCCCGGGCGACCGGGTGGCCTACCCGCGCCTGGCGTACCCGACGTACGAGGTCGGCGCCCGCCTGGCCCGCGCCGAGCACGAGGCCTACGACGACCCGACGGAGCTGAACCCCGAGGGCCTGAAGCTGCTCTGGCTGAACTCCCCGTCGAATCCCACGGGCAAGGTCCTCTCGAAGGAGGAGCTGACCCGGACCGTCGCCTGGGCCCGCTCGCACGGCATCCTGCTCTTCTCCGACGAGTGCTACCTGGAGCTGGGCTGGGAGGCCGACCCGGTCTCGGTGCTGCACCCGGACGTCAACGGCGGCTCCTACGACGGCATCGTCGCCGTCCACTCGCTCTCCAAGCGCTCCAACCTCGCCGGCTACCGCGCGGCCTTCCTGGCCGGTGACCCGGCGGTCCTCGGCCCGCTCCTGGAGATCCGCAAGCACGGCGGCATGATGACATCGGCCCCGACGCAGGCGGCGGTGATCGCGGCCCTCGGCGACGACGACCACGTCCGTGTCCAGCGCGAGCGCTACGCGTCCCGTCGCGAGCTGCTGCGCGAGGCCCTGGTCACCCACGGCTTCCGCATCGAGCACAGCGAGGCCAGCCTCTACCTGTGGGCCACCCGGGGCGAGTCCTGCTGGGACACGGTGGACCACCTCGCCAAGCGGGGCATCCTCGTGGCACCCGGCGACTTCTACGGCCCGGCGGGCGCGGAGTTCGTGCGCGTGGCGCTGACGGCCACGGACGAGAGGGTGGCGGCGGCCGTACAGCGGCTGTGACCACTCCAGGGCACGTCGAAACGGTCCCGAGCACACCGAGGCACCCCGGGCACACCGAGGCGCCCCGAGTACACCGAAGAGGCCCGGCGCACACCGAAGAGGCCCAGGCGCACACCGAAGGGGTCCGGGGAAAGCTCCCCGGACCCCTTCGACGTCAGACGCGGCTGTGTCAGCCGACCGGCAGGCTCTTCACCGGCAGGGAGTCCGCCGACGGCACGCCGCCCTTGGTGAGCGAGTCCGTCGGCAGGCCGCCCTTGGCGGAACCAGCGGTGTCGCCGACGAGCTGCCCGGCGGAGCCCGCCGTGTCACCGGCTGCCTTCTGCGCCACGGGCGTGGTCTTCTTGACCGCCTTGCCGCCGGTCTTGCCCGCGGCCGGCACGGCCTTCTTGACGGTCTTGCCGCCGGTTTCACCCGCGGACTCGGTGACCTTCTGCGCCGCGCCGTCGACGGTGTTGCCGACGTTGGCACCGTCCAGGGCGGTCAGACCGCCGAGGTTCGGGGTGGCGGGCAGCTCGGGGGCCGCGCTGGCGGAGCCGGCCGCACCGACCCCGGCAGCCGCTCCCGCAGCGACGATCAGCGCGGCACGGGCGATACGGCGGGTCAGGGGGAGGGACATGGTGCTCCTTCGACGGGAGAGAACGGTGAGCTTCGTGAAGTGTCCGACCGAGTCCGGCAGTTGATCGACCGGCTGTGGATCACCCCGGCTCGGACGCAGTGACTACCGCTCGAAGCCCGCGAAGGTTGCGGCGCCGCAACGTAAAGAGTTGGTAATGCGTCGCATTATCAGCTGCGGATAAAAACGGTCAAAGAGGCTTCCGGAGGAAACCCTGCCGAATCCTTCCAGCCCTGTGCGCGCAAGGGATTTCGCGGTTTCCGGAGTGAGGGTGCGAAAACCTGCGCACACCATCGCCGAGGCACCGTGTGGGTAACCCCCTCGGGTGAGACCCCGTACCTCTGCGCGATCTAGCCCATCGTGACGACACGGACCGCGTCCGCGTCCCGTTCCGCGCCCGCGGTGCCCTTCGCCGTGGGCTCCCGCCACTGGCTGGCGGTGTTCCCGGCGACCCACTCGCGCCCCGCGTAGGTGACGCGCGCGATGTGCAGCTCGGAGGCGTTGGCCACGGCCCAGTGCGCCAGCTGCCAGCCCCGCTGCTCGGGGTTCCGGCCGGTCGCCGCGCCGGGGCCGGCGGTCACCGGCAGGGTCACGGTCCGCCCGCCGGCCTCGCCCCCGGCGCTCGGGGACGGCGCGGGCGTGGCCGTCGACGGACCGCCGCCCACCTCCGCACCGGCCGGCTCCAGCACATCGCGCCCGAAGTCCCGCACGAGCGCCGCCCGTACCCCGTCGGGCCCCGAGGCCCGGGTCGCGGCCGGGCGGCCCTCGCAGGTCAGCGTGGCCGCCGACTGCCCGGTGAGGGCCGCGGCGAGCAGCGCGGCGTCCGGCTCGTGCTTGGCGTAGGCCTGCGGGAAACCGCTGCGCTGCACGCGCTGCGCGGCGACGGTGAGCGGCAGCCGGGTGTAGCCGGGCACCTTGACCAGGTGGTCGTAGAACTCACCGGCCGAGTACGTCGGGTCCATGATCTCCTTCGGCGTTCCCCAGCCCTGAGAGGGCCGCTGCTGGAACAGGCCGAGGGAATCCCGGTCGCCGTGCTCGATGTTCCGCAGGGCGGATTCCTGGAGCGCGGTCGCCAGCGCGATGGTCACGGCCCGCTCGGGCAGCCCGCGCGCGGTCCCGACGGCGGTGATCGTCGCCGCGTTCACCGCCTGCTCGGGCGTGAACTCGTACGACGCTCCGTCGCCCTTGCCGGAGACCACCTTGCAGCCCGGTCCACCCGAGCCCCCGGTGATGTACTGCACGGCGAGGTAACCGGCCACCGCGAGCAGGGCCATGAAGGCGGCCCCGCATCGGAAGAGGCGGCCACGACGCTTGGGAGAGGACGGCTCTGGCACGCCGTACAAGGTACTGGAGAGTACGGAGTGGCATGAGCCGGGTGTGGACAGTGAGGCCGCGGCCTGGCGCGTTAGGGTCGACGGCATGGCCGACACCTCGCTTGACCTCACGCTGGACGCCGCGGAGCTCACCGCCCGGCTCGTCGACTTCCGTTCCGAGAGCGGCACCGAGAAGCCCCTCGCCGACGCGGTCGAGACCGCCCTGCGCGCGCTGCCTCACCTGACGGTCGACCGGTACGGCAACAACGTCGTGGCCCGCACGAACCTCGGCCGCTCGGAGCGGGTGATCCTGGCCGGGCACATCGACACGGTGCCGATCGCGGACAACGTCCCCTCCCGGCTGGACGAGGACGGCGTGCTGTGGGGCTGCGGCACCTGCGACATGAAGTCCGGCGTCGCGGTCCAGCTGCGCATCGCGGCCACGGTCCCCGCCCCCAACCGCGACCTGACCTTCGTCTTCTACGACAACGAGGAGGTCGCCGCCGAGCTGAACGGCCTCAAGCACGTCTCCGAGACGCACCCCGAGTGGCTTCAGGGCGACTTCGCGGTGCTTCTGGAGCCGTCGGACGGGCAGGTCGAGGGCGGCTGCCAGGGCACGCTGCGGGTCCTGCTGAAGACCACGGGCGAGCGGGCCCACTCGGCACGCGGCTGGATGGGCTCCAACGCGATCCACAAGGCCGCCCCGATCCTCGCCCGCCTGGCCTCCTACGAACCCCGCCGGCCGGTCATCGACGGCCTGGAGTACCGCGAGGGCCTGAACGCGGTCGGCATCGGCGGGGGAGTGGCCGGCAACGTCATCCCCGACGAGTGCGTCGTCACGGTCAACTTCCGCTACGCCCCCGACCGCACGCCCGAGCAGGCGATCGCCCACGTCCGTGAGGTCTTCGCGGACTGCGGGGTGGAGGAGTTCGAGGTCGTCGACCACAGCGGTGCGGCGATGCCCGGTCTGTCCCACCCGGCGGCCAAGGCGTTCATCGAGGCGGTCGGCGGCACCCCGATGCCCAAGTACGGCTGGACGGACGTCTCCCGCTTCTCGGCGCTCGGCGTCCCGGCGGTCAACTACGGCCCCGGCAACCCCCACTTGGCGCACAAGCGGGACGAGCGCGTGGAGATCGCCAAGATCCTCGCGGGCGAGGAGCGCCTGCGGAACTGGCTGACCGCCTGACCCCACCGGCCCACCCGGCGGGTTTACGGCGCTTCATCGCGGACATGCTCACGTCCCTCGTTCGTAACCCGCGTAGAACTACGCTGAGGTGGAAAAACAGGCACGACGGAGGGAGCGCACATGGCGACCGGCAACCCCGAGGGGAAGAAGCAGCCGCCGGAGGAGAAGCGCCTGGGCCCGGTCCTCCAGAGGCGGGACCAGGTGCAGGCCAGCACCACCGACCAGCGGCTGCTGGACGAGCGGGCCCCCTCCGACTGGGTCCACACCGACCCGTGGCGGGTGCTGCGCATCCAGTCGGAGTTCATCGAGGGCTTCGGCACGCTCGCCGAACTCCCGCCCGCGATCAGCGTGTTCGGCTCGGCCCGGACCCCGGCGGACTCGCCCGAGTACGAGGCGGGCGTCCGGCTGGGTCAGGGCCTGGTCGACGCGGGCTTCGCCGTCATCACGGGCGGCGGCCCGGGCGCGATGGAGGCGGCCAACAAGGGCGCCCTGGAGGCGAAGGGCATCTCGGTCGGCCTCGGCATCGAGCTGCCCTTCGAGCAGGGACTCAACCCGTACGTCGACATCGGCCTGAACTTCCGCTACTTCTTCGTGCGGAAGATGATGTTCGTCAAGTACGCCCAGGGCTTCGTCGTCCTGCCCGGTGGCCTCGGCACCCTCGACGAGCTCTTCGAGGCCCTCACGCTGGTCCAGACCCAGAAGGTGACGCGCTTCCCGATCGTCCTGTTCGGCAGCGACTACTGGGGCGGTCTGGTCGACTGGCTCCGCGACACGGTGATCGCCCAGGGCAAGGCGTCGGAGAAGGACCTGCTGCTGTTCCATGTGACGGACGACGTGGACGAGGCGGTGGCCCTGGTGTCCAAGGAGGCGGGCCGCTAGGAGGCTTCTCGAGCCCGGCCTTCTGTCGGACCGTGTCGGGCGGGGGTGGGCAAAGGTCCGGGGGTCCAGGGGGTTCCTGGTACCCGGGCTAGGCCAACCCTCGCCGGGCAACGGCGGGACCCCGATGCCCCGCGATCGCCGAGACCATGTCCAGCACCTGCCGCGTCTCGGCGACCTCGTGCACCCGGTACACCTGCGCCCCCAGCCACGCGGACACCGCCGTCGTCGCCAGCGTCCCCACGACCCGTTCCTTCACGGGCCGGTCCAGCGTCTCCCCGACGAAGTCCTTGTTGGACAGCGACACCAGCACCGGCCACCCCGTGGCGACCATCTCGTCCAGCCGCCGCGTCGCCTCCAGGCTGTGCCGCGTGCTCTTCCCGAAGTCGTGCCCCGGGTCGATCATGATCGACTCCCGCGGCACGCCCAGCGCGAGCGCCCGCTCGGCCAGCCCGACCGTCACGTCCAGGATGTCGGCCATGACGTCGTCGTACTCGATCCGGTGCGGCCGCGTCCGAGGCTCCGCCCCGCCGGCGTGGGTGCACACCAGCCCCACCCCGTAGCGTGCGGCGACCTCGGCCAGCCCCGGATCGACACCGCCCCACGCGTCGTTCAGCACATCGGCCCCGGCCTCGCACACGGCCTCGCCGACCTCGGCCCGCCAGGTGTCCACGCTGATGATCACGTCGGGGAAACGCCGCCGCACCTCCGCGACGAACCCGACCGTGCGCCGGGCCTCCTCCTCGGCCGTGACCTCCTCGCCCGGCCCTGCCTTGACCCCGCCGATGTCGATGATCGCGGCGCCCTCGGCCACGGCCTGCTCCACGCGCGCGAGGGCCGGCTCGTCGCGGAAGGTGGCGCCCTGGTCGTAGAAGGAGTCCGGGGTGCGGTTCACGATCGCCATGATCACCGGCTCGTGCGTCCCGAATTCCCGCCTGCCCAGCCTGAGCATCCCCTGTGACCTCTCCTGGTACGAGCCGTCTTCCGCCGCCTGTGACCCTAACCGCCGGACTCGCATGGCACGATCGGAGCCTGACAACATCCGACTCGCTGGACTCCCGGGGAGTCCGATCCATCCGACCGTGGGGGCCCCGCGATGGTTATGTTCCTGTTCCTGGTCGTCGCGCTCGTCGTCGTGGTCGGCGCGGTGACGCTCGCCGTGGTGGGCGGCGGTGAGAACGGCCCACTCCCCGAGGCCGCCCCCGAGCGGCTGCGGGACCCACTGCCCCCGGACCGCCCGGTCGACCGCGCCGACGTGGAGGGCCTGCGCTTCCCGCTCGCCGCCCGCGGCTACCGCATGGCCGACGTGGACGACGCCCTCGGCCGCCTGGGCGCCGAGCTCGCCGAGCGGGACGCCCGCATCGCCGACCTGGAGTCGGCCCTGGCCGGTGCCCGCTCGGCCGCCACCCACGGCCCGGTGCACGCCTCCGGTCCTGCGCACGCCTCCGGGGAGAACCACGTGTCCATGGACAAGCGGCCGGAGGACCGGCCGTGAGCGACGGGACCGCCCGGCCCGGCCCGGACGGCGCGCTGCGCTGCCCCTGGGCCCTGTCCGCCCCGGAGTACGTGGCGTACCACGACGAGGAGTGGGGCCGCCCGGTCCACGGCGACGACGCCCTGTTCGAACGGCTCAGCCTGGAGGCCTTCCAGTCCGGCCTCTCCTGGATCACGATCCTGCGCCGCCGCCCCGGCTTCCGCGCCGCCTTCGCCGACTTCAAGATCGCGTCGGTCGCCGCCTTCACCGACGAGGACCGCGAGCGGCTGCTGGCCGACGCCGGCATCATCCGCAACCGCGCGAAGATCGACGCGACCCTCGCCAACGCGCGTGAGCTGACCGCCTGGTCCCCGGGTGAGCTGGACGAGCTGATCTGGTCCCACGCCCCCGACCCGGCCGGCCGCCCGGCCCCGAAGACCCTCGCCGACGTCCCGCCGGTCACCCCGGAGTCGACGGCGCTGTCCAAGGCGCTGAAGAAGCGGGGCCTGCGCTTCGTCGGGCCGACGACGGCGTACGCGCTGATGCAGGCGTGCGGCTTGGTGGACGATCACCTGGCGGCGTGCGTGGTGAGGGGCGCCTCCTCAGGGGCGCGGGGCTGAGTCCCTGTGCGGCTCCGCCGCGTGGGCGCGATCACGTACGCAGAACCCGCAGCCCCCGACGGCGCCGCACCACCCCGAGCTCACCGGCCCAGATACTTCGGCTTCTCCTTGTTGACGAAGGCCTGCACCGCGATCGCGTGGTCCTCGGAGGAGCCGGCCCGGGTCTGGAGCTCGTCCTCCTTCTCCAGCGTCTCCTCCAGGGAGTGCGACAGCCCGTACGCCACCGACTCCTTCAGCGCCGCCAGCGCCACCGTCGGCCCCTCGGCCAGCGCCCGCGCCACCTTCTCGGCCTCGGCCCGCAGCTCACCGGCGGGCACCAGGCGGTTCGCCACCCCCAGCTCGTACGCCTCCTGCGCGCTGATGGTCCGCGGGAAGAGCAGCAGGTCGGTGGCGCGCCCCGGGCCGACGACCCTCGGCAGGGTCCAGGAGATACCCGAGTCCGCGGTCAGGGCGACACCGGCGAACGAGGTGTTGAACGACGCCGTGTCCGCCACGATCCGGTAGTCCGCGGCGAGCGCGAAGCCGAAGCCCGCCCCGGCCGCCACCCCGTTCACCGCCGCGACGACCGGCTTCCCCGCCCCGGCCAGCGCCCGCACGATCGGGTTGTAGTGCTCCCGTACGGTGCTCATGGTCTGCCCCGACCCGGTCTCCCGGTCCGCCGCCAGCAGGCCGATGTGCTCCTTGAGGTCCTGTCCGACGCAGAACGCCCGGTCACCGGCGGCGGTCAGCAGCACCGCCCGCACGGCCGGGTCGTCCGCCGCGGACCGGACCGCCTCCCGCAGGGCGACCTTGGCCGCCACGTTCAGCGCGTTCATCGCCTCCGGGCGGTTCAGCGTGATCGTCGCGAGTCCGTCGCTCACCTCGTAGAGCACGGTGTCGGTCATGGCGTATCCCCTCCGAGTCGCGAATCGGGGGCGTACCGGCCGGTACGCCCCGGGTCTGGAGGACAGCATGACGGAGATCGCCGACGGGGAACCGGACCGGACGTGTGACCTGCGTCAAAGAATTCTCGCCCGGATTCGTTCGGCGGACGTGTGTGCGGTGGCGGAGTATCGCAGTCTCATCGCCGAATTGAGTGGTTTTGCTCGTGTGCGTTGCCCAAGCGATGCCTACTGATGTTGGTCATCGGGTCCTGAGATGCGGGATAATGGCTTGGAAGCAATGTGTTCGATGCCGGTGTCGCGTGTCCTGCCACAAGGGCCGCACGTGTGCCCTTCTCAGGGGCCGTCGGCTTTGACGATGAGCTGGGTTTCAGGAAGGGGAACGAGCATGGCGGCCATGAAGCCGCGAACGGGTGATGGCCCGCTCGAGGTGACCAAGGAGGGGCGGGGCATCGTCATGCGCGTTCCGCTCGAAGGCGGCGGTCGGCTCGTCGTCGAGCTGACCCCGGACGAGGCCGACGCGCTCGGCGACGCCCTCAAGAAGGTCGTCGGCTGACGCGCAAGCGACCATACCCTTTCAGTTGCCCCGGCATCCCAGGTGGTGCCGGGGCGGCTGTTTTTCCCGCTGACGACATG
The DNA here is from genome assembly GCF_042959065.1 of Streptomyces sp. NPDC007929. Lineage (NCBI taxonomy): Bacteria > Bacillati > Actinomycetota > Actinomycetes > Kitasatosporales > Streptomycetaceae > Streptomyces > Streptomyces sp. NPDC007929. The sequence goes on from NZ_JBIBKD010000003.1 coordinate 756,986, forward strand.
CGCCTGCCCAGGTTCCCGCACGGCTAACGTGCGGCCCTAGCGTTTCACCGCGCACAGCAGCCCGTCGCCCACCGGCAGCAGGGACGGCACCAGCTCCTGGCTCTCGCGCACCGCGCGCAGCAGTTCCCGAAGGCGCAGCACCTCGGTCGGCTGCGGACCGGAGTCGACCGTCCGGCCGTTGGCGAAGGCGCCCTCGAAGACGACCAGCCCGCCGGTGCGCAGCAGCCGCAACGATTCAGCGAGGTAGTCCATGACCTCCAGGCGGTCACCGTCGCAGAACACCAGGTCGTAGCCGGCGTCCGCGAGGCGCGGCAGCACGTCCAGGGCGCGGCCCGGGATGAAGCGGGCCCGGTTGCTGGCGAAGCCGGAGGCACGGAAGGCCTGCCGGGCGAACTGCTGGTGCTCGGGCTCGGGGTCCACGGTCGTCAGGACGCCGTCGGGCCGCATACCGTGCAGGAGGTGGATCCCGGAGACGCCGCAGCCGGTCCCGATCTCCGCGACGGCCTTCGCGTCGACCGACGCGGCCAGCAACCGCAGCGCGGCGCCCGTGCCGGGCGTCACCGAGCGCAGCCCTGCGTCACGGGCGCGGTCCCGGGCCCAGTGCAGCGCTTCGTCCTCGGCGACATAGGCGTCGGCGAACGCCCAGCTCGTCTGCCGGTTGCCGGTAATGACCCTCTCCTGTCCCCGTGAATGCCTCGGCGTGACTGTATCCGTTGGGCACGGGAACCCGCAGATGGGACCGGTCGTTTAAAGGGATGAGCAAGCGGCGTGGGCCGGGACGGGGGGCGAGCGGTGGATCGGAGCGGCGAGCAAGTGCCGACGCAGCAGTACGAGGGGTATCCACCCACATCAAATTCTCGTAAAACCGCTTATCCGGTCCTAACGGGCGAGGTGGCTATGGTAGGGGCTCCACTGGACACCACCAGAGCTGACAGGGGAGGTGCGGCTGCGCCTGTGGATCGTGGAGGAGTGCTCCGGCGCCTCCTCGGATCGGCGGGCAGGCCGACATCCGTGAACGACACCGCTGCTGACCACAGTCACGCCGCTGACTTCGCCCAGACCGCGACCTTCACCACCGACGCGGACGGGCAGGCGTGGACTCCGCCCACGTGGGAGGAGATCGTCAGCACGCACAGCGGCCGGGTCTACCGGCTCGCCTACCGTCTGACCGGCAACCAGCACGACGCGGAGGACCTCACGCAAGAGGTCTTCGTCCGCGTCTTCCGCTCCCTGTCGACCTACACGCCGGGCACCTTCGAGGGCTGGCTGCACCGCATCACCACGAACCTCTTCCTGGACATGGTCCGCCGCAAGCAGCGCATCCGGTTCGACGCGCTCGGCGAGGACGCGGCCGAGCGGCTGCCCAGCAAGGAGCCCACCCCGCAGCAGGTCTTCAACGACGCGCACTTCGACGCCGACGTCCAGCAGGCCCTCGACACCCTGGCCCCCGAGTTCCGCGCCGCGGTCGTCCTGTGCGACATCGAGGGGCTGTCGTACGAGGAGATCGCCGCGACCCTCGGCGTCAAGCTCGGCACGGTCCGCTCGCGGATCCACCGTGGGCGCTCGCAGCTGCGCAAGGCCCTCGCGCACCGCTCCCCGCAGGCGCGTGCCGAGCGCCGCTCCTTCGTGCCCCGTGTCCCGGCCCTGGGAGGAGGGGGCGCGAGCGCGTGAGCGGATCTCGGCCGAAAGCCTCCGAGGGTCACCTCGCAGAGCAGCATCTGGGAGACCGACTCTCCGCCCTGGTGGACGGAGAGCTCGGTCATGACGCGCGTGAGCGCGTACTGGCGCATGTGGCCACCTGCCCGAAGTGCAAGGCGGAGGTGGACGCCCAGCGCCGGCTGAAGAACGTCTTCGCGGAGGCGGCTCCGCCGCCCCCGTCCGAGAGTTTCCTGGCCCGCCTGCAGGGACTACCCGCGGGCGGCGGCCCGGACGGTGATGCCACACCGCCGGGCGGCGCAGGGCTGCCCGGAGGCGTGAGCGGACGGTTCGGATCGTCCGGCGCCTTCGGCGTGAAACGCGAGCGGTTCGACTTCGGGTACGCGCCGTCCCGGCCGCACCTGCCCGTGCTGCCCGCCTCCCCGGGGGACCGGAGCCTCCCCTCCGACACCGGCGGTCTGCCCTCCGGGCACCGCGGCCTCCCCTCGGGGAGGGGGTTCCGCATCCATGACGCCGGCCGGCCCGACGGCGACCGGTCCTCCTCGCGGCTGCGGTTCGCCTTCGCGGCCGCCGGTGCCGTCTCCCTGGCCGCGATCGCGCTCGGCGGCGTCAGCACGGTCGCCCCGGCCGACACCGAGGCCCGCGGCGGCCAGGGCGCCGGAAGCAACGTGACACCGCTGCGCACCCAGGGCACCGGCGCCGCCACCCCGCCCGAATCCCAGCGCCGCCGCACGGCACCGCTGCTCGGGCAGGTGCACGGCCAGAACATGCTCGGCCACGTCCCGGTCGCCCCGACCGAGGTGTCCGCCCCGCTGCTGCCCGGGGTGCCGTCCACCCCCCGGCACCAGGCGCTGCACGCGCTGACCGCCCCGGTGATGGCCGGTGCCGCGGTCATGTCCCCGCTGATACGACCGCTCGAAGCGGCCACACCGGCCGCCCTGACCTCGTGGTCGTCGGTCCCCGAGATGGCGGCCCCCCTGTTCGCCGCGCCCCTTCCCGACCCGTCCCCGTCCCCCTCGTCCTCCGCCTCCTCGCGCACGGCTCACTGACCGGGCTCTGCGCGGTGGCCCGCGAACCTGATTGAATCCGGGGGTTGTCGCCCGCCGCCGAGGTGTGGCCGGGCGCCGATTCGACGAACTGCGGCCACCGCGACGAGCCGTGCCGCGGCTGTGGGGAGAGCATGAACGAGGGGAAGCCCACGAAGGCGAAGTGGTGGAGCCGTCCACGGCCGCAGGACGGGGACGGTGACTTCGAGCTGGCCCGTCCCGCGGCTCGGGCCGAGGAGGACGGTGACTACGAGTTGAGGCGCCCCGAGACGCCCCCGGCCGCCGCATCGACCGCCTCCGGCGAGGCGCCTGTGGAGGCCGCCGCCCCGGTCCCCGCTGCCCGGGAGGGCGAGCGGGAGATTCCGGTCGCCTCCGCCCCCGCGTCTCCCGTCGCCTCGACGGCCGCACCGGTCGAGGGGGCTCCGAAGCCGCTGCACGACCCCGACCCGTACAGCACCCCGCCCTACGGCGAACCCGGCCCCTGGGCACCCGCCCCGCCCGTCCAGCACCCGGCGACAGGGGCCACAGCGGCTCCAGCGGCCGCCCCGGCGCCCGCGGTGCGGGGCGGGGCGATCCCGGGCCAGCCGACTGTGCCGGGCACTCCGGCCGGGCCGGGCACGCCGCCTGTGCCCGCCGACATGCCGCCGCCCGGCGCCCCCGCGCCCGTTCCGGCCGCCCCGGTCCATGCCGAGCCCCCGGCGCCCACGCCTGCCCCCACACCCGCGCCTGCCCCCGCTCCTGCCCCCGACCCCTGGCAGCGCTACGACCCCTGGGCCGCTCCCGCCGCCGGGGGACACGGCCCCTTCCAGCAGAACGGCGCCGCCGTGCTCAGCACGGAGCAGCGGCGCAAGCGCGGCAGGAAGGCCCTGGTGCTGGGAGCCGTGCTGCTCGCGCTCGTGTCCGGGGGCTTCGGCGGCGTCGTCGGGACGTATCTGGAGCGGAACGGCGGCGTGGGGACTGTCGAGCTGCCGCAGGCCGGGAAGGAGGCCTCGGGGCGGGACGCGGACAGTGTGGCCGGGATCGCCGGGCGGGCCCTGCCCAGCGTGGTCACCCTGCATGTCAGCGGCTCCGGCGAGCAGGGCACGGGCACCGGCTTCGTGCTCGACACCCGCGGGCACATCCTGACCAACAACCACGTCGTGCAGCCCGGCGGCTCGGGCGGCGAGATCACCGTGACCTTCAACGGCGGGCAGACCGCCAAGGCCGAGGTCGTCGGCCGGGACAGCGGCTACGACCTCGCCGTCGTGAGGGTGAAGGGTGTCGGCGGACTCACCCCGCTGCCCCTCGGCAACTCGGACAACGTGCAGGTCGGCGACCCGGTCGTGGCCATCGGCGCCCCCTTCGACCTGGCCGGCACGGTCACCTCCGGCATCATCAGCGCCAAGCAGCGGCCCATCACCGCCGGTGGCGAGAAGGGCGACGGCAGCGACGTGTCGTACGTCGACGCGCTGCAGACCGACGCGCCCATCAACCCCGGCAACTCCGGCGGGCCCCTGCTCGACGCCCGGGCCCGGGTGATCGGCATCAACTCGGCCATCCGCTCGGCGGGCAGCGGCTCCACGCAGGACAGCGGCCAGTCCGGCTCGATAGGCCTCGGCTTCGCCATCCCCATCAACCAGGGAAAGCGCGTCGCGGAAGAGCTGATCAACACCGGGAAGGCGACCCACCCGGTCATCGGCATCACCCTGGACATGAACTACTCGGGCGACGGTGCGCGCGTCGCCGCGAAGGGCAACGAGGGCGGAGCGCCGGTCACCCCGGGCGGCCCCGGTGCCAAGGCCGGGATCAAGCCGGGCGACGTCATCACGGAGGTCGACGGCCTGCGGGTGCACTCCGGTGAGGAACTGATCGTCAAGACCCGTGCGCACCGCCCCGGCGACCGGCTGGAGCTGACCGTCGAGCGCGGCGACAAGGAACGGAAGGTCTCGCTCGTCCTCGGATCGTCCGATGGCTGAGGCCATGAGGCCGGGGACTCGCCAAGACGCCGCAACAGGTCCCACAAGGGACCAACGAGGCAAACAATCGGGAAAGCGCTCCCACCTCCCGCACTCGGAGGTCCCGGGACAGTACCGGTCGGACGGGATCGCCGGGTACCGTGGATCCGGCCCGGACCACGGCGAGACCCGCCCCGACCACGAGGGCCGAGGACCGAGGACATCGCTAGGAGCTTCAGGTGTTCAATGACATAGGACCACTCGAGCTGGTGACGCTCATCGTCCTCGCCGTGCTCGTCTTCGGTCCGGACAAGCTCCCCAAGGTCATCCAGGACGTGACGCGCACGATCCGGAAGATCCGTGAGTTCTCGGAGAGCGCCAAGAACGACATCCGGGAGGAACTCGGCCCGGAGTTCAAGGACTTCGAATTCGAGGATCTCAACCCCAAGACGTTCATCCGCAAGCAGCTGGACAACGAGGACCTGGGGCTCAAGGAGATCCGCAACGGCTTCGACCTCAAGAAGGAGATGGCCGAGGTCACCGACGCCGTCCACAGCCGTGACTCCGACACGTCCTCCGCGTCGTCCACCGGCTCCTCCGGTGGCCGCGTCGACATGACCAAGAAGCCGGAGACGCCCGCCGCGGACGACCGGCCGCCGTTCGACGCGGACGCCACCTGAGCGAGTCGCCCAGGGGCGTACGCCCCCGCGCGCGTGACGCGTTTCATACTCCGGTCGGGCTGTCTACGGCCTGAACCGGGCGCCCGTGCGGCCCACGCGCCGGGCGCTTTCCCTGCTGCTCGCAGCGGTGTGGCTATGCTGCCGAGTTGTTGTGCGGACCGTGACGAGTACGCCCGAAGGGGGGCGGGCCGTTCCGGTCCGACTAGAGCGAGGAGGCGTCCGGGCACATGGAGACGACGAGTCGGGCAGTCGAGCAGGCGCCGGCCGCGGAGGGTGGACAACAGGTCCCCTCCGCCCGGCGTACGGTCGACGGCTACTTGCGTGCGTCCTTCCCGTGGTACGGCCTCGACGAGGCCTTCACGGGACCGCGATGGCTGATGCAGGTCGGTATGACGGCCGACGGGGCCGTGGAACACGGGTCGATCGGACACGGGGACGAACCCACGGTGCGCAACGAGCACGCGGCGGGCGGCGATCAGGACGCCAAGGAGAAGTTCGCGGTCGTGGTGACCGTGGCGGCGAACCCCTCACGGCGCACGGCGGACGGAACGGGGTTCCTGGAGGCCACCTCGGTGTCCTCGGCGGCGTGGCTCGCGGGGGTGGGGCTGCTGTCCTTCACCTGGCCCGGGCAGATGGACCACACGCTGCGGGACGACTGGCTGGAGCAGCAGACCGAGACGGCGTGGGTGCTGGCGGACGACCTGGAGGGGGACGACTGGTCGACGCTGTCGCTGCCGGTGGACGGGGTGCCGACGGTGTTCCACTACCGGGAGTCCGAGTTCGGCTGGGTGCTGGCCGGGTCCACGTCGGCGGGGGTTCACGTCGGGGCGTACGGGCGGGGCATGAGTGCGTACGGGCTCGGCTTCGCCGTGGTCAAGGACATCGCCGCCTACGCGTGATTCGGAGGGGCGCCGGGTTTTCGGCGCCCCATCGCCGTGTTGCCTGAGCCCTGGGGCGGGTGCGGGTGCGTGGTGGCCTGTCGCGCAGTTCCCCGCGCCCCCGAGGGGGCTGCCATGCCCCCAGGGGCGTCGCGATCTAGAACTTGTTCCGCGGGGTGATGCCCAGGGACAGGCCCGAGAGGCCGCGCTGGCGGCCTCCCAGCTTGCCGGCGATCGCGCGCAGGGCCGAGCCCGCGGGGGAGTCGGGGTCGGTCAGGACGACCGGCCTGCCGTCGTCGCCGCCCTCGCGCAGGCGGACGTCGATGGGGATGCTGCCGAGGACGGGGACGGTCGCGCCGGTCGTGCGGGTGAGGCCGTCGGCGACCGTCTGACCGCCGCCCGTGCCGAAGACGTCGACCATCTCGTCGCAGTGCGGGCAGGGCAGGCCGGACATGTTCTCGACCACACCGACGATCTTCTGGTGGGTCTGGACGGCGATGGAGCCCGCGCGCTCGGCGACCTCGGCCGCCGCCTGCTGCGGGGTCGTCACGACCAGGATCTCGGCGTTCGGGACCAGCTGCGCCACGGAGATGGCGATGTCGCCGGTGCCGGGCGGCAGGTCCAGCAGCAGCACGTCCAGGTCGCCCCAGTAGACGTCCGCGAGGAACTGCTGGAGGGCGCGGTGGAGCATCGGGCCACGCCAGACGACCGGGGCGTTGCCCGGGGTGAACATGCCGATCGAGATGACCTTCACGCCGTTCGCCGACGGCGGCATGATCATGTTCTCGACCTGGGTGGGACGGCCGTCGGCGCCCAGCATGCGCGGCACGGAGTGGCCGTAGATGTCGGCGTCGACGACACCGACCTTGAGGCCGTCGGCCGCCATCGCCGCGGCCAGGTTGACCGTCACGGAGGACTTGCCGACGCCGCCCTTGCCGGAGGCGACCGCGTAGACGCGGGTGAGGCTGCCCGGCTTGGCGAAGGGGACCTCGCGCTCGGTCTGGCCGCCGCGCAGGGCGGACGCCAGCTCCTTGCGCTGCTCGTCGCTCATCACGTCGAGCGTGACGTCGACGCGGGTGACGCCCTCGACGGCCGAGACCGCGTCGGTCACGCGCTGCGTGATCGTCTCCCGCATCGGGCAGCCCGAGACCGTGAGGTACACGGTGACCGCGACCGCCCCGTCCGCGCCGATCTCCACCGACTTGACCATCCCGAGTTCGGTGATGGGCTTGTGGATCTCGGGGTCGTTCACCGTCGCCAGTGCCTCGCGCACCGCGTCTTCCGTAGCCATAGGACGATGGTACGGCGCCGTACCGGTGCCTAGGAAAGCGTCTCAGCGGTCGTCTGCGTCACGTCCCCGTGACCGTTCCGCCGGGAATACGACGGGGTCGTGACGGTGGCCGTTGTGCCGTTCCTCCAGTTCCTTGATCGTGTCCTGCAACTCCGAGCGGATCCAGTCGCGGGTGGCGACCTCGCCCAGGCCGATGCGCAGGGCGGCGATCTCGCGGGTCAGGTACTCGGTGTCCGCGATCGACCGCTCGTTCTGCTTGCGGTCCTGCTCCAGGTTGACCCGGTCGCGGTCGTCCTGCCGGTTCTGCGCGAGCAGGATCAGCGGGGCGGCGTAGGAGGCCTGGAGGGAGAGCATCAGGGTCAGGAAGATGAACGGGTACTCGTCGAAGCGCAGGACCGCCGGCGCGAAGACGTTCCACACCACCCACAGGATGATCACGACCGTCATCCAGACGATGAACCGGCCGGTGCCCAGGAAGCGGGCGATGCGCTCCGACAGCCGCCCGAAGGCCTCCGGGTCGTACTCGGGCAGGAACCGGCGCCGGGGCGGCAGCGGCTGGTCGAGGCGGGTGGTGCGGGGCCGCGAGGCGGCCGTGGCGCCCGCCAGGGTGCGCTCGCGCACGCTCTCGCGCTCAGGAGCCATCGGTGGCCACCTCCTCGTCCAGGTGGAACTCCGTCTCGCGCCAGTCCTCCGGCAGCATGTGGTCGAGCACGTCGTCCACCGTCACCGCGCCCAGCAGCGAACCGGCCTCGTCGACGACGGGCGCCGCGACCATGTCGTACGTGGCGAAGAACCCGGCGACGGCCGGCAGCTCCGCCTCGGGGTCGAGCGGCTGGAGGTCGCTGTCCAGGATGGAGCTGACCAGGGACGGTGGTGGCTCGCGCAGCAGGCGCTGGAAGTGGACCGTGCCCAGGTACTTGCCGGTCGGTGTCTCGTCGGGGGGCCGGCAGACGTAGACCTGGGCGGCCAGGGCGGGGGAGAGGTCGGCGTTGCGGACGCGGGCCAGGGCGTCGGCGACCGTGGCGTCCGGGCGCAGCACGATCGGCTCGGTGGTCATCAGACCTCCCGCCGTGCGGTCCTCGTACGACATCAGGCGGCGCATGTCGGCCGCGTCGCCCGGCTGCATCAGGCTCAGCAGCCGCTCCTGCTCGTCCGTCGGCAGCTCGCCCAGCAGGTCGGCCGCGTCGTCCGGGTCCATGGCCTCCAGGACGTCGGCGGCGCGCTCCTGCTTCAGCTTGCCGAGGATCTCGATCTGGTCGTCCTCCGGCAGCTCCTCCAGGACGTCGGCGAGCCGGTCGTCGTCGAGGGCGGCGGCGACCTCGGCCCGGCGCTTGGAGGAGAGGTGGTGCAGGACGTTGGCCAGGTCGGCGGGGCGCAGCTGCTCGAAGGTGGCGAGCAAGTTCTCGGCACCCTGCCCCTGCTCCTCCAGCGAGAAGCCGGTGACGGCGGTCCACTCGACGGTCAGCGCCTCGCCCTTGGCGCGCCGGAAGGCACCGCCCTTCCTGCCCTTGCGGACGAAGACCCGGTCGATCTCCCACTCCCGGCGGGCCGGCAGCTGATGCACCGACAGGTCCAGGACGGTGACCTCCTCGCCGGTCTCGGTGAGCGTCACCCGCCGGTCCAGCAGCTCCCCGAAGACCAGCCGCTCGGTGGGCCGCTGCTCGAAGCGCCGCACGTTGAGCACGCCGGTGGTGATGATCTGGCCGGACTGGATGGCGGTGACCCGGGTCATCGGCAGGAAGATGCGGCGGCGGGTGGCGAGTTCGACGACGAGGCCGAGCAGCCTCGGGGGCCGCTGCCCCACCCGCAGCATGACGACCAGATCGCGCACCCGCCCCACCTGGTCACCGGCTGGGTCGAAGACGGCGACACCTTGGAGGTGCGATACGAAGATCCGGGGGGCGCCCGCTGCCATGGCCGCGGCTCCTTTTCGTGCGGGGTGGTTCGTGGTGGCTGTGTGGGTGGCTTTCCTTGTGCCTGTCTCTTCCGAATTGCCCGCTCGGGTGGGCTTCAGGCTAGCCCGTCCCGATCGGTGACGCGTCGGCGGGCGGTCCGGACGGACTGGCTCCGATCTGCCCGTACGACCCCGGTACCCTGCGGTACGCCGTTCAGGTCTCCCGTCAGAGAGGCAGCCCCACCTGTGACTCCGATTCGCCAGAACCGTGGCCGCGGTGCCGCACTCGCGAGCGCGATGTGCGCGCTGCTCGTGTCGGGAACGGTGCTCACCGGCTGCGCGGAGGATCCGAACGAGGGCACCAACGGGGTCGGCAGACTGCCCGCCGCCAAGATCCAGGGCAAGACCCGGTCGGCCGCCGAGTCCGCCGGGGCGGTCCGGATGCACGGCAACGTCGTCAGCGGCGGGCGGACCTACGCGCTCGACGTGCGGCTGAAGGACGACGGCGGCGACGGTTCGGTCACCTCCGAGGGCGCGACCTTCAAGCTGCTGCGCATCGGCGAGCAGCTCTACGTCAAGGCGGACGCCGAGTTCTGGGCTCACGGCGACGGCAAGGGCGACGGCGGCAAGGGGGACGCGGCGGCGGCCTCCAAGCTCGGCGGCAAGTACGTGAAGGTGCCGCAGGGCGACCCCTCGTACAAGAAGTTCAGCGGTTTCACGGACAAGGGTCTCCTCCTCGACAGTCTGCTGACCCTGCACGGGACGCTCGCGACGGACGGCCACGACGAGGAGGCGGGCGTCCGCACCATCCGCGTCACCGGTGACAAGGGCTCCGGCGGCACCCTGGAGGTCTCCCTGGAGGGCAAGCCGTATCCGCTGCGCCTGGAGCGGGCCGGTGGGGCGGGCACGCTCACGTTCTCCGCCTGGGGCGAGGACTTCTCCCTGAGGAAGCCGGAGCGCAACGAGACGGTGGACTACGGCAAGCAGCTGCCGGCGTCGTAGCCCGTCAGGCCCGTTTGCGCTTCTTCAGCAGCAGGCGGGGCAGACCCGCCGGGGCCGGCCGGCGGGTGAGCGCCGGGGACGGCAGGGGCGGCTCGGACAGGGAGCCGTCGGGCAGCGGCGCCGTCGCCCCGGTCGGCTCCAGGCGCAGCACCCGGCACTCGCGGGCCCAGCGCCCGGGCATGGCCTCGCCGTCGGGCGCGTTCAGCCGTTTGCCCTTGAGCTCGGCGACCGTCGCGTCCCACGCCTCGGAGCCCGGCGTGAGCTCGGTGACCCGCGCCGTCCAGGTGACCAGCCGGCCGCCCTTGTCCTTGCTGCGGACCATCACCCTCGCCTCGGAGCCGTCGGCGAGGCCCGGCAGCGGCTGCTCGCCCGGCCCGTCGCCGACCAGGCACGCGGCACCCTCGTGCCACTCGTGCCACAGTGCACGCGCCGGGCCGTCGGGGCCCTGGACCCAGACGAGGCCGGACTTCTTCGTGGCCTCCTCGACGAGGGCCGTATCGAGCAGCTCGCTTGTCATGGGCACCAGCCTATCCAGGCCGCTCACAGCCAGCCGTTGCGCTTCAGGGTGCGGTGGATGCCCAGACAGACGGCCACCGTGAAGCCCAGGATCACCGGGTAGCCGTACCGCCAGTGCAGCTCGGGCATGTGGTCGAAGTTCATGCCGTACACCCCGCACACCATCGTCGGCACGGCGATGATCGCGGCCCAGGAGGTGATCTTCCGCATGTCCTCGTTCTGGGCGACGGACGCCTGCGCGAGGTTGGCCTGGAGGATGGAGTTGAGCAGCTCGTCGAAGCCGAGCACCTGTTCCTGGACGCGGGCCAGATGGTCGGCGACGTCCCGGAAGTACTTCTGGATGTCCGGGTCGATCAGCCGCATCGGCCGCTCGCTCAGCAGCTGCATGGGCCGCAGCAGGGGCGACACGGCCCGCTTGAACTCCAGCACCTCGCGCTTGAGTTGGTAGATCCGGCCGGCGTCCGAACCGCGCGGCGAGCCCTTGCGCCCCGGGGAGAACACCTCGGTCTCCACCTCGTCGATGTCGTCCTGCACCGCGTCGGCGACGGCGATGTACCCGTCGACGACATGGTCCGCGATGGCGTGCAGCACGGCCGAGGGGCCCTTGGCGAGCAGCTCGGGGTCGTCCTGGAGGCGGTGCCGCAGGGCCCGCAGAGAGCCTTGCCCGCCGTGCCGGACGGTGATGAAGAAGTCCCGTCCGGTGAAGCACATGACCTCGCCGGACTCGACGACCTGGCTGTTGGCGTCGAGCTGGTCGTGCTCGACGTAGTGGATGGTCTTGAAGACCGTGAAGAGGGAGTCGTCGTAGCGCTCCAGCTTGGGCCGCTGGTGGGCCTGGACGGCGTCCTCCACGGCCAGCGGGTGCAGCCCGAACTCACTGGCGATGCCGGAGAATTCGGCCTCCGTCGGCTCGTGCAGACCGATCCACACGAACCCCCCGTCGCGGCGAACCAGGCGCACCGCCTCGTGCGGGGTCAGCGCGGTCTCGGTCTCGATGCGGCGGCCGTCCCGGTAGACGGCGCAGTCGACGACGGCCGAGGCGGCCGCGGGGCTGCGAGTGGCGTCGTACGTCCCGCCGTCCTTGCGCAGCGACACACAGGACGGACGGACGACTGCTGCGCGCAGGTCGCGGATCATCGACATGGCGGGCTCCTTCGCGGGCGTGCAACGAACGGCGCCGGCGACGGGTGGAACCACCCGGAATGAGGACGTAGTGACCACGGATGTTTGGCACGTCCACAAAGCGGGGAGCACCGCACCGTCGCGGTGGCCGGCTTCGTTACTGATTCAGCTACTGAGGCAGATCAGGCAAAGCGAAACGAAGCGCTCTTCCGCGGTGAAGCGAGTGCGAGAGGTGGCAGCCAGAGACAGAAGCAGCTACATCGGCGGCGCGAAGAGCGTGGTGCTACTGCACGGTCGACTTCGATCCATTGCAGCCCCACCTCCTCCGGCCGGTCCCTCGTAAGGGAGTTCCTTCGGCGTCGGGGCTTGATCGCGACGCTTCTGCGTGCTGCCCCGAACCACCGGGCAAGAGTAGCAGCCGACACAACTGTCAAGGTGCTGCTTTGCCCGCTACTGGCGAGTTCTATGCTCGCCGCATGGCAGATGTTCTTCCTCTGGTCGAAGCCCGGTTGCGTACCGCGCTGGGCGAACCGGACGCGCGCGCGGCGGTCACCTTCCTCGGCACGGACCGCATCGAGGTGCTGCGCTTCCAGGAGGGCGGCATCGCCCGTTACGCCTCGCTCGGCATGTCCGTGCACCCCATGACGGACCCCACCGCGGTCGTCGCCGACCCGGTCAAGGGGCCGCGCGCCGAGCTGGTCCTGTCGGTCCGCTCCGGGGTCGCCGCCACCGACAAGGTGCTCCGGCCGCTCGCCGTGCTCGCCGCGTCTCCGCAGGTGGAGGGGTTGGTCGTGGCGCCCGGCGCCTCGCTCGACGTCGGTGAGCCGCTGTGGCCCGGCGCCCCGTTCACCTCGGTCCTGGTCGCCGAGCCGGGCGGCCTGGTGGAGGACCTGGAGCTCGACGAGCCGCTGGACCCCGTGCGCTTCCTGCCGCTGCTGCCGATGACCCCGAACGAGGCCGCCTGGAAGCGGGTGCACGGCGCGCAGGCGCTTCAGGAGCGGTGGCTGAACCAGGGGACGGACCTGCGGGATCCGTCCCGCAAGTCCGTCCCGCTGGAGTGAGGAAGCTCACCAAATCCCAGTCGCGGCACGTCAGTTGGCGAAGACCGCGACACCGTCCTCGGTCGCGTGCTTCGGCTCCAGCTCCTCGGCCCGGTGTGTGAGCGCCGTGCGCCGTACGACGACCACGGCCGCGCCGGCGACGGCGGTGACGGCCGCCACCACGAACGGGATGTGGACGTCGGTCCACTCCTCGATCTTCGGCGCGAAGAACGGAGCGGCCGCCGCCGCGAACCAGCGCACGAAGTTGTAGCCCGCGCTCGCCACCGGCCGGGGCGCGTCCGAGACGCCGAGGGCCAGCTCGGTGTACACGGTGTTGTTCACGCCGATGAACGCGCCGGACAGGATCGTGCAGACGACGGCGGTCGGGTGGGAGCCGTAGCCGAGCACGAGTACGTCGGCCGCGAGCAGCACCAGCGAACCGCCGAGCACCTTCAGCGAACCGAACCGCTTCTGGAGCCGGGGCGCCACGATCACCGAGAAGACGGCCAGCAGCACGCCCCAGGCGAAGAACACCGCACCCGAGTTGTACGGGCTCATGTCCAGCACGAACGGCGTGAAGGCCAGCACGGTGAAGAACGTGTAGTTGTAGAAGAACGCCGAGACCGCCGCGGAGGCGAGACCGCCGTGGCCGAGGGCCTTGAGCGGGTCCAGCAGTGAGGTCTTGCGGGCGGGCCTGGGCTGCTCCTTCAGGAACACCGTGATGCACAGGAAGCCGACGGCCATCAGGAACGCCGTGCCGAAGAACGGGTAGCGCCAGCTGGCGTCGCCGAGCAGGGCGCCCAGCAGCGGGCCGCAGGCCATGCCGAGGCCGAGGGCCGACTCGTACAGCAGGATCGCCGCCGCACTGCCGCCGGCCGCCGCGCCGACGATGACCGCGAGGGCCGTCGAGACGAACAGCGCGTTGCCGAGCCCCCATCCGGCCCGGAAGCCCACCAGTTCGCCGACGGATCCGGAGGTGCCCGCGAGGCCGGCGAACACCACGACGAACGCGAGGCCGAGCAGCAGCGTCTTCTTCCCGCCGATCCGGCTGGAGACGAACCCGGTGACCAGCATCGCGACGGCGGTGATGAGGAAGTACGAGGTGAAGAGCAGGGAGACCTGGCTCGCCGTGGCGTTCAGGCCCTGGGCGATGGACGGCAGGATCGGATCGACCAGCCCGATTCCCATGAAGGCGACGACCGATGCCCCGGCAGTGGCCCACACGGACCTGGGCTGCTTCAGGAGGCCGCCCGCCCCGGCGTCGAAGGGGTCCATTGCGTGCTCCCTTCCCTCAGACGTAGTTAGTTGGCATATACACACACTAAGTTAGTCGAGCTAATTAATGCAAGCTACATCTAGTCCGGGTGGTGAAGGGTTCCGTCCGGATGGGTGATCGTCCTTGACGCGGCGCGGCAGGGGTAGGACCGTGGGGCCCTATGAGGGGCGAACCCAGTTGCCCGAAGTGCGGTGGCCGGGTCAGGGCTCCCGGCCTCTTCTCCGACTCCTGGCAGTGCGATGTGCACGGCACCGTTCATCCGGTGCAGCCGGTGATACCGCCCAGCGTCGATGCCCTCAACGTCGTGGTGCACCGCACCCAGGTGCCGCTGTGGATGCCATGGCCGTTGCCGGTGGGATGGCTGTTCACGGGAGTGGCCTGTGCGGGGGACGACCGCACGGGCGGCCGTGCCACCGCCGTCGCCTGCACGGGACCCGGGCCACTCGGCGGCATGGGCGAGCTGATCCTGGTGGCCGAGGAGCTCGGGGTCGGGCTCGGCGCCCGCTACGCCGGCATGGACGGCCCCGACCCGGGACCGCACATGAACGTCGAGAAGCCACCCCAGGCCAAGGTGCTGGCCGCCGGGCGCCCCACGCCGCTGTGGCACGTGGCCGGAGCGCCGGGCGACCGGGCGGTGTTCGCCGGGGAGGCGCTCGGGATGTGGCTGTGGGCCGTGGTGTGGCCCGAGCAGTCCGGGCTGCTGATGTACGACGAACTGGTGCTGGCGGATCTCCGGGAGGCGGGGGCGGAGGTGGAGCTGGTGCCCTGCGGGGCGTTGTCGCCGCGCTTGCTTCAGCCTTAGCGCCCAGGGGTGCGGGGGTGTTGGCGGCTGCCGGCTGGTTGCGGTTGTTCGCGCCCCCGCGGCGGAGCCGCATGATGACACCGCCCCGCGCCCCTTCGGGGTGCTTGATGTAGGGGGCGTCTGCCGGGTTCAGGTGTGACAGGGGTCGTTGAAAATCCGGTTATCCTTGAGCGGTCCTGTTCCTGCCGTCGCGTCTGGAGTCCGAGTCGTGCGCATCGATCTGCACACCCACTCCACCGCTTCCGACGGCACTGACTCGCCCGCCGAGCTGGTGCGCAAAGCAGCCGTGACCGGGCTCGACGTCGTCGCACTCACCGATCACGACACCACCCGCGGGCATGCCGAGGCGATCGCCGCGCTGCCCGAGGGTGTCACGCTGATCACCGGGGCCGAGCTCTCCTGCCGGACCGACGGGATCAGCATGCACATGCTGGCCTACCTCTTCGACGCCGAGGAGCCGGCGCTGCTCGCCGAGCGGGAGCTGGTCCGCGACGACCGGGTGCCGCGCGCCCAGGGGATGATCGCCAAGCTCCAGGAGCTGGGCGTGCCGGTGACGTGGGAGCAGGTGGCGCGGATCGCCGGTGAGGGGTCCGTCGGACGCCCGCACGTGGCGAGCGCGCTCGTCGAGCTGGGTGTCGTGCCCACCGTGAACGACGCGTTCACACAGGACTGGCTCGCCGACGGGGGCCGGGTCTTCGTGGAGAAGCACGAGACCGACCCCTTCGAAGCGATCCGGCTGATCAAGGGCGCCGGCGGGGTCGCGGTGTTCGCGCACCCCGGCGCGAGCAAGCGCGGGCTCACGGTGCCGGAGGCCACCATCGCCGAGATGGCCGCGGCCGGGCTGGACGGCCTTGAGGTCGACCACATGGACCACGACGCGGACACCAGGGCGCGGCTGAGGGGCCTGGCCAAGGAGCTGGGGCTCCTGGTGACCGGGTCGTCGGACTACCACGGCAGCCGCAAGACGTGCGTGCTCGGGGAGTACACGACCGATCCCGAGGTGTACGGGGAGATCACCCGGCGGGCCTTCGGGGCGTTTCCCGTGCCGGGGGCCGGCGGGGCGCACTGAGCTTGTCCCGTCTCCCGTAACGGGGGCCGGCGGCTCGCCGAGTATCTCTCCAGTCCCGAAGGGGACCGGCGGGGCTCGCTGAGTTCCTGTCGTCCGGATCCCCTTTCAGGCACCCGGTGTCACCGGTCGTGCCCCTCCGTTCCGCCCCGCGGAACGCCTGCCCACAGCGGTCGTGGCTCGCTGCTGCCCACCGCGCTTCTCAGCAATCCCGCAAGGCTCACTCATGTTCGACCTCGCCGTCTTCGGCTCCCTGTTCCTGACCCTCTTCGTGATCATGGATCCCCCCGGGATCACGCCGATCTTCCTCGCGCTCACCGCCGGCCGCCCCGGCAAGGTGCAGAAGCGGATGGCCTTCCAGGCCGTCTGTGTCGCCGGCGGTGTGATCACCGTGTTCGGGCTCCTCGGGCACCAGATCCTCGACTACCTGCACGTGTCCGTGCCCGCGCTGATGATCGCGGGTGGTCTGCTGCTCCTGCTGATCGCGCTGGACCTGCTCACCGGGAAGACCGACGAGCCGAAGCAGACCAAGGACGTCAACGTCGCCCTCGTGCCGCTGGGCATGCCGCTGCTGGCCGGGCCCGGCGCGATCGTGTCGGTGATCCTCGCGGTGCAGAAGGCCCACAGCGTCGCCACGCAGGTGTCCGTGTGGGCCGCGATCCTCGCCATCCACGTCGTGCTGTGGATGGTGATGCGCTACTCACTGGTGATCATCCGGATCATCAAGGACGGCGGTGTGGTCCTGGTGACGCGCCTCGCCGGCATGATGCTCTCCGCGATCGCCGTGCAGCAGATCATCAACGGCGTCACTCAGGTGATCCAGGGGAGCTGACGCATCTGGGTTCCCGAGGTGTTCTCAGGCCCTCAGGACGCCGCGGATCTCCTGGGCCGCCTTGGGGTGGCCCAGGTACTCGTCGATGTTGTGGGCGCGGTCGCGGCCGTTGGAGACGGCCAGTTGGGTGAGCTTCCCCCACCGTTCGTCCTCCAGGGGGCAGCCGATGGCGACCGCGTCGGTGGGGCACCAGACGTTCAC
Organism: Streptomyces sp. NPDC007929; assembly: GCF_042959065.1. Lineage (NCBI taxonomy): Bacteria > Bacillati > Actinomycetota > Actinomycetes > Kitasatosporales > Streptomycetaceae > Streptomyces > Streptomyces sp. NPDC007929. The sequence goes on from NZ_JBIBKD010000003.1 coordinate 774,222, forward strand.
CCAGTCACGCACCCGGGGCGGCTGGTGCGGGCCGCGGGTGAGGAGACGTTCGTTGACGCCGTCCAGGCCGAGCGGGCTGCCCGCGGTGACCAGCAGGACGGGGTCGACGGCGGCCGGGAGACGGGTCAGGAGGTCCATGCCCACGACCGTCCCCAGGCTGTGCGTGACCAGCACCAGCTCACCGCTGGTCGGCATCGTCTCCATGACGCTGTCCAGCACCGCCTGCCGCACGGCGTCGTCACCGAGGTACAGGTCGACGTCCCGCAGGAACGTGGCGATGGTCCACTCGTCCAGGTCGGAACGGGCGGCCAGCCAGCTCAGCGGCCGGTGCAGTACCCCGACCAGGCCCGAGCCGAAGCCCTCGGTGGTCGCCGGACCGTTCTGGGGCATGCCGGCCCGGGCCGCGGCCTCGTACAGCAGCTGCTCGTAGGCGCCCGTCGGTGACTCCGCGGCGAACACCTCGGCGGCAGCGGCGGCGCTCACGCGGTCCAGGCCGATGGGCTCCGCCGTGCTCTCCCTGCCGGTCACGAGGTCGTGCAGTCGCGTGCCGTAGAACGGGAACCAGATGTCCTCCGGGTCGAGCGTGGGCAGGGACGCGAGGGTGAGCCCGCGGTTCAGGCCGGCCGTCCAGGACAGGCGGAGATCGTCGGGGCACTTCTCCTGCTGGTCCCGGCCGTGCAGGAAGACCAGGTGCCGGTGGCCGCCGAAGGCGGTGTCGCGGGCCCGGAGCCCGACCCTGGGCCGCTGGGCCCCGGACTCGCTCTCGGTCATGGGGACCGTCACCGGCACCCCGGGGACCGGCGGGGTGGTGACGCCCGGTACCGCGTTCGTGGGTGCGGTCGGGGTCCCGGCAGCCGTCGCCTGCTCGGGCCGGGTCCCGGGGGCCGTCGCAGGAGCGGGCCGGGTCACCGGGGCCGTCGCAGGGGCAGGCGGGGCGGTGGCCATGGTCATGGTCTGGTCCAGACCCGCGTCCGGCCCCATCTCGGCCAGCAGGGCGCGCCGGGCCGGCTCGAGGTCCAGGCCGGCCAGGTGCTTCAGGATCGAGCTGATCCGCACGCCCTCGTTGGCGACCCAGTCGATGGCGTCGTCGCCGTCGCCCTGCTGCCACGGCCGGCCGTCCTTGCGCAGGACGCGGCCCTGGGCGTCCTTCTTCGGCACGCCGCTGTGGTGGAGCGCCACGACCTCCCACTGGTCGTTGAAGACGGGGGAGCCGGAGTTCCCCGGCTCGGTGTCGGTCTTGTAGTGGACGAAGTCGTCCAGGCGGACCAGCACCGCGTTGTCACGCAGCGCGATCTCCTTCAGCCGCCCCGAGGGATGGCCGATGATGTTCACCTTCTCGCCGAGCACCAGCTTGCCGATCTGCACGCTCAGCCGGTTCCAGCCGAAGACCTCGCCCGGGGCGAGGCCGTCCTGGGTGGGCCGCACCGCGACCAGGGCGAAGTCGAGCCGCCGGTCGGCGGCGAAGAACGTCCCGGGGTCGAGCTCCATCCGGACGACCGTGTCGGGCAGGTTGTCGGCCGTGATCTGGGCGTTGAACTCGGCGAAGCAGCCGCGGGCGAAGGTCTCGTCGGGCAGGACGTGATGGTTGGTCATCAGCAGTCGCGGCGACACCAGGAAGCCGGTGCCGTGCGGCAGCTCCCGGCCGCCGCGCCGCAGCGTGATCCTGGCGACGGTGGCCCCGGCCCTGACCCCGCGCGGCAGGAAGCTCCAGGCCTGGAGCTCGTTGGACAGGTCGATGATCCGCTCGTTGGCGGCCGGCAGATCCATGGCCTCGCGGTGGATGTCCGCCTTCACCGCGGAGGGCGAAAGGCCGCCCCGGTCGAGGATCCGGTCCGCGCGCACGGCCAGCGCGTCCGGGGAGTCCGGGAACCGCTCGCCCGCCGCGAGACGGTCCTCCACCCGCTCGCGCTCCTCGGCCGAGTCCTCGTAGCGCCGCGCGGCCTCGTCGGCGGCCCGCTGGTGCAGCTCCTTGTGCGACCGGTCCGTCACCGACATGCTCCACCGTCCTGTTTCTGGGTTCGCGCGTCCCGTTGGGGTGCGCGCCGTGCCCCCTCAGTCAGTACGCCCCCGGCCGGCACCGCCCGCAACAGCAAGCCCCCGCACGGCCGATGCCGGGCGGGGGCTGCGAAGTGTGGGAGAGCTGCGCGTTATGAGGCCGTGGTCGCGGCCGGGCGGATCCAGAGGCGCTGCCCTATGGCGGCCGCCTGCTGAACGATGCGATTGACGGAGGCGGCGTCCACAACGGTCGAGTCCACGGGCGTGCCGTCGACGTCGTCGAGTCGCATGATTTCGAAGCGCAAGGGCTTCTCCCTTCGTCTGGTCATCCTCCTGAGGAGAACTACTTGGGTGTGCGGCCCACCAGGCCCGTGCCCGGTGTTCCGTATGGGTCAACGGGGATGCGGGGGTCAAACATTCCCTACGCTAAGGAAATTTTTCGAACGGCTAATTACTGAGTCGTAAGAGTGTTGTTACGGGACCGACGGGGACCGGTTGTGTTCGCAGCGTGACCGCCGGGACAATGGGGGCGATGAACGACGACCTCGCGGCCCTCCACACCCGCATCGACCGCACCAACGAGCTGCTCCAGCGCATGCTCGCCGAGGTGGCGAAGACGCCCTCGACCCACGCGATCTTCGTCGATGCCGGGTATCTCTACGCGGCCGCGGGACGCCTCGTCGCCGGTACGGAGGACCGCCGCGCCTTCGACCTGGACGCCGAGGGCCTGATCGACGCGCTCATCGACCGGGCCCGCACGATCTTCGCGGACAGCAGGCTGCTGCGCGTCTACTGGTACGACGGTGCCCGGCGCCGCATCCACACGGCCGAGCAGCAGACCATCGCGGAACTGCCGGACGTCAAGGTCCGCCTCGGCAACCTCAACGCCAACAACCAGCAGAAGGGCGTCGACTCACTCATCCGCTCCGACCTGGAATCCCTCGCCCGGCACCGCGCCATCAGCGACGCGGCCCTGCTCGGCGGCGACGAGGACCTGGTCTCGGCGGTCGAGGCGGCCCAGGGGTACGGCGCCCGGGTCCACCTGTGGGGCATCGAGGCACCGGAGGGCCGCAACCAGGCCGAGCCCCTGCTGTGGGAGGTCGACAGCCAGCGCACCCTCGACCTCGACTTCTTCAAGCCGTACGTCTCCCGCCGCACCGCCCCCGGCTACGAGACGACCGTGAACCGGCCCACCCGCGAGGACGTGCGGTTCGTCGGCGCGCAGATCGCGGCGAAATGGCTGGCGGCACGCGGCCGGGACACGCTGGTGGAGCTGCTGCCCGGTCACCCGTACCTGCCCGGCTCGGTGGACCAGGAACTGCTCGTGGAGGCGGAGGGGCTTCTGCAGTACTCGCTGCGGGGGCAGGCGGACCTACGACGGGCACTGCGGGACGGCTTCTGGGATCACCTGCGGACGCAGTACTAGGCCGTTCCGGAAGCAGACGGGCACCGGCCCGGCCCGACGCCGTCCCAGAAGTCGGCGAGGGCGTGGGCCGTCGGGAGCGGCTGGTCGGCGTTGGGTGAGTGCTCGGCTCCGGTGATGACCGTGCGGTGCGCGTCCAGCCGCAGGGCCATGTCGTCCAGGATCGCCACCGGCCAGGTGTCGTCGTGCGCGCCCGACAGCACGTGGATCGGCAGCGGGATCGCGGCGAGCTCGGCGACGCGGTCCGGCTCGGTGCACAACTGACGCCCGGTCGCCAGGAGTTGGGCCGGACTGTGGCGCAGCCAGCGGCTGCGCAACTGGTCCTGGTCGCCGAGGCCGCGAGCGGGCCCGCCGACCTCCTCCGGCGGCCCCATGGCCTGGATGGCCTCCCACACCTCCGCCATCGACATGACGGCGAGCGCGTCCCGCAGCAGCTTCACGCGCTGCTGCTGGGAGACGGAGATCTCCGCCGGGCCGGACGAGACCAGGGTGAACGAGACGAACGGGGCGTGGTCGAGCAGCACGGCCGCACGGGCGATCTGCCCGCCGAGCGAATGCCCCACGAGGTGTACGGGCCCGCCCAGTGCCTCGGCCTGCGCGAGCACGTCCCGCGCGAGCTCCCGCTGGGCGTAGACGGACTCATCCTCCAGGGGCCCGTCCGACTCGTGCTGGCCCCGCCCGTCCACGGCGACGACCCGGTACCCCCGACGCGCGAGTGGCTCGTGGAGCAGCCTGAAGTCCTCCTTGCTGCCGGTGAACCCGGGCAACATCAGCACAACTCCCCGCACCACACCCGCCTCCGGCGACGCGGAGGAGTCGACGACGGCGAACTCACCGCGTGCGGTGCGCAGGGGGTAGGCGCGGGCGCCCGGGGGCGGGGGGAAGGGGGAGTGGCTGGTCACGGGGCGAGGGTAGCGGGTCGGCAGCGGGTGGGCTGGGTGGTGGGGTGGCGCTGGTGCTGTGGGCGGAGTTGGGGAGTGGCTTCGTGCGCGGGGTGGAGATCGGCAGGGGGCCGGTGCCCTACCCGGGCGGGTCGGGCCGGGCCTTGTGACCCGGGTGGGGATCGGTGGGGCCGGTGCTGTGAGCTGCGTCGGGTCCTGTGTGCCCCGGGAGAACGCCGACGGCCCGGCTCCCTGTGAGGGGGCCGGGCCGTCGTGGAGGGGTGGGTGGGTCAGCCGTCCGTGGGCTCCGCGGTGGCGGTCGCCTTGCGGGTGCGGCGGGCCCTGGGCTTCGCCTCCGCCGCATCCTCCGAAGCGGCGGCCGTGTCGGCGCTCGCCTCGGCCTTCGCGGCCGCCTTGCGCGTACGGCGCGGCTTGGCGGCGGCTTCCGGCTCCTGATCCGCCTGTGCGGGGATCTCGGCGACGGCCGGAGCGGCTTCGGCGGCCTTGCGGGTGCGGCGGCGCGGCTTGGCCTCCGTGCCCTCGGCCGTGTCGACGGCGGCCTCCGCCGAAGCGGCGGCCTTCCACGTACGGCGCGGCTTGGCCTCGGCGGCCTCCGCGTCCACGGCAGTGGCGGCCGTCTTGCGCGTACGGCGCGGCTTGGCCTCCACGGTCTCCGCGTCCGGGGCGACGGCGGCGGTCTTCCGCGTGCGCCGCGGCTTGGCCTCGGCGGTCTCCGGCTCCTGAACCGTCTGGGCCGGGATCTCGGCGACGGCCGGAGCGGCTTCGGCGGCCTTGCGGGTGCGGCGGCGCGGCTTGGCCTCCGTGCCCTCGGCCGTGTCGACCGCGGCCTCCGCCGGAGCGGCGGCCTTACGGGTACGGCGCGGCTTGGCCTCCGCGGCCTCGACGGCCACGGCCTCGCCCGCGGTCTCGGCGCTCTCCGCGGCCTTGCGCGTACGGCGGCGCGGCTTGGCCTCGGTGGCCTCCGCCGTGTCCACCGCGGTCTCGGCCGGTGCCGTCGCCTTACGCGTACGCCTGGGCTTCGCCTCGGTCACCTCGGCCGTCTCGGCGGCGGTGTCCTCCACCACGGCAGCCGCCTTGCGGGTGCGACGCGGCTTGGCCTCGGTCGCCTCGGCCGTGTCGGCGCTCGCCTCGGCCTTCGCGGCCGTCTTGCGGGTGCGGCGCGGCTTCGTCTCCGCGGGCTCCGGCGTGGACTCGGTGGTCCCCTCGGCCGTGTCGACCGCCGCCTCGGCAGCGGACGCAGCGGACGCCGCGGTCTTGCGGGTGCGGCGGCGCGGCGTGGCGGCGGCTGCCTCGGGCAGCGCCGTCTCCGCGGCGGCCGGGGTCTCGGCGACGATCGCCGGTTCCACCGTCGTCGGCGTCACGGCGGACGCCGACGCCTCGGTCTGCGCCGCGGGCGTCACCGCGGCCTCGGTCGCCACCGCCGGCGTCTCCGCCGACCGGCGGGTGCGGCGACGACGCGGCTTCGCGGCCGTCTCGACGACGTCCGCGGCCGTGCCCTCCGCCGTGGCGACGGCGGTCTCCGCCTGCTCCGCCTGCTCCGCCTGCTCCGACACGGGGGACTCGACCACCGCGACCTGAGCCTGCTCGGACTGCGCCCCACCACGGGTGCGGCGACGGCGACGCGGAGTGCGCGGACCGGTCACGGCGTCCGCCTCGGCGGCGCCACCGGGGCCCGTGCTGCCCGGCGCGGTGCTGCCGGTGCTGCCGGTGGGCTCGGGCGCACCGTCGACCGCGGCACCGCCACGGGTACGGCGGCGACGACGCGGCGTACGCGACGACCGGTCGCGCTCGCTCGAACGGGACTCGTCCCGGTCGCCGCGGCCACCCCGGCCACCCCGGTCGCCACGCCCGCGCGGTCCGCGACCGCCCGGCTCGCCCAGGTCTTCCAGCTGCTCCGCGTCCAGCCCGGCGCGCGTGCGCTCCGAGCGCGGCAGAACACCCTTCGTGCCCTCGGGGATGCCGAGGTCGGAGTAGAGGTGCGGGGAGGTGGAGTACGTCTCCGGCGGGTCGTTGAAGTCCAGCTCCAGCGCCTTGTTGATCAGCTGCCAGCGCGGGATGTCGTCCCAGTCGACCAGCGTGATCGCCGTACCCTTCGCGCCCGCGCGGCCCGTACGGCCGATGCGGTGCAGGTACGTCTTCTCCTCCTCCGGCGACTGGTAGTTGATGACGTGCGTCACGCCCTCGACGTCGATGCCGCGGGCGGCGACGTCGGTGCAGACGAGCACGTCCACCTTGCCGTTGCGGAAGGCGCGCAGCGCCTGCTCGCGGGCGCCCTGGCCGAGGTCGCCGTGGACCGCGCCGGAGGCGAACCCGCGCTGCTTCAGCTGGTCCGCGAGATCGGCCGCCGTGCGCTTGGTGCGGCAGAAGACCATGGCAAGACCCCGGCCCTCGGCCTGGAGGATGCGCGCGACCATCTCGGGCTTGTCCATGTTGTGCGCGCGGTAGATGTACTGCTTGGTGTTCGCGACCGTCGCGCCCGCGTCGTCCGGCGACGTGGCGCTGATGTGCGTGGGCTGCGACATGTAGCGGCGGGCCAGGCCGATGACCGCACCCGGCATGGTCGCCGAGAACAGCATGGTCTGACGCCGCACCGGAAGCATGTTGATGATCTTCTCGACGTCGGGCAGGAAGCCCAGGTCGAGCATCTCGTCGGCCTCGTCGAGGACCAGCGACTTGACGTGCTTCAGGTTGAGCTTCTTCTGCCCGGCGAGGTCGAGGAGCCGGCCCGGGGTGCCGACGACCACGTCGACGCCCTTCTTCAGGGCCTCGACCTGAGGCTCGTAGGCCCGGCCGCCGTAGATGGCGAGGACGCGGACGTTGCGCACCTTGCCCGCGGTCAGCAGGTCGTTGGTGACCTGCGTGCACAGCTCGCGCGTGGGGACGACGACGAGCGCCTGCGGGGCCTCGGTGAGGTCCTCGGGCTCGGCGCGCCCGGCCTCGACGTCGGCGGGGACGGTGACGCGCTCAAGGAGCGGGAGACCGAAGCCCAGCGTCTTGCCGGTGCCGGTCTTGGCCTGGCCGATGACGTCCTTGCCCGACAGGGCAACGGGGAGCGTCATCTCCTGGATGGGGAAGGGGGTGATGATGCCGACGGCCTCAAGGGCCTCGGCGGTCTCGGGGAGGATTCCGAGCTCTCGGAACGTAGTCAGGGTGCTGCCTCTTCTGTGTGGGCGGCGCGAGGCGAGCGCGGGGTCGTGTCAGACCGTGCCGGGGACGTCGGCTGCCTACGGGCGGGCCGTAGAGCACGGGACCGCGCCGACGCTCTAGCGCTCGTGCCGCTGAGGGTGTCCCCCTCCGGGTCTCGTACGCACAGTGGCGGACGGCCGGGGAGGGCTGTCGGGTCGGAGCCGATCGGGCCACCGACCGGGCATCCTCATACGTGCGGCCTGTCGAGGTACGTCGACGTACCAGCAGGCGCATTACCACCATACCCCGGATTCGCGCACATGCGATGGCCGATTCGGTCACGTAGTCGTCGTCACAGTGATTGACCAGGGCCTTACGCCTCCTGGCGGGCGGGCTATTGTGCGCTTCATGACGAGCTCTGACAAGCCTGAGAACGCCTCGGACACCGCCGCCGCCGAACCCACCTCGGTCGCCGCCCAGGACTGGGCGACGGCCTCCGCCGACCCGCAGTACCGCGCCGCCGTCGTGGATCTGCTCGGCGCGCTCGCGTACGGGGAGCTGGCGGCGTTCGAGCGGCTCGCGGAGGACGCCAAGCTGGCGCCGACGCTGGCGGACAAGGCGGAGCTGGCGAAGATGGCCTCGGCGGAGTTCCACCACTTCGAGAGGCTGCGCGACCGGCTCGCCGAGATCGGGGAGGAGCCGACGCGGGCGATGGAGCCGTTCGTCGCCGCGTACGACGGGTTCCACAAGCAGACCGCCCCCTCGGACTGGCTGGAGGGACTGGTCAAGGCCTACGTCGGTGACTCCATCGCCAGCGACTTCTACCGCGAGGTCGCCGCCCGGCTGGACTCCGACTCCCGCGATCTGGTGCTGGCCGTGCTCGACGACACGGGGCACGGCGGCTTCGCCGTCGAGAAGGTGCGGGCCGCGATCGACGCCGATCCGCGCGTCGGCGGGCGGCTCGCGCTGTGGGCGCGGCGGCTGATGGGCGAGGCCCTGTCGCAGTCCCAGCGGGTGGTCGCCGACCGGGACGCGCTGTCGACCATGCTGGTGGGCGGGGTGGCGGACGGCTTCGACCTCGCCGAGGTCGGCAAGATGTTCTCGCGGATCACCGAGGCCCACACCAAGCGGATGGCCGCTCTGGGCCTGGCCGCCTGACGCCGGAAAGGCCCGTCGGCGGCGTCGTCAGCGCCGCCACCATCGGCGACTCGTCACGCGGTCGCCGATCGGCGGCGCAGTCTTCCCGCGGGGCGCAGCAGCAGCGACAGCGAGGCGACGGAGACGATGGCCGCGCCGAGCAGGACGAGCAGCACATGCCCCGCGTCGAGCGCGCTGTGCATGACGAAGGCCCCGAAGAGGGCACCGGCGACCCCGGTCGACAGGACCATGGGGCGGGCCGGGAGACGGTGCGGCAGGCGTTGGGTCGCCGCCCACGCCAGAGCGAGGCCGAGGATCGCGGAACTCAGCGCTTCCAGGAGCATGTCGGGGTCCCTCCCACATGGCCGGCCTGCCCAAATCGGTCGTAGCCCGTCTTACCCCTGACCTGCGGAATCCAATCCACCCCTGTGGGCGACTTGTGCTCCATCCGTGGAGAAACCGGTGCGCCGGAAGGGGAATCCGAGGGCTACGCGGGAGGGGTGTCCGGGAGAGCGCGGCGCAAACGGGGTCGTGGTGCGAACGGGGCAGCCTGCCTCCCACACAGGGGTGGCACGCGAAGCGGCGCACCCGAACAGGCCGCGGTGCGCGAACCGGGCCGGGTACGCGAACAGGCCGCGGTGCGCGAATCGGGTCGGGTATGCGAACAGGCCGCGGTGCGCGAACCGGCCCGAGTATGCGAACCGGGCCGGGTACGCGAACGGGGCGGGTCGGCCGAAGCCGTCCCGCCCCGCTTCACGCATGCGCCTACAGCGCGCCGAAGCCCACCTTGCGCGGGGCCGGCTCACCGATCTCGACGTACGCGAGACGGTCGGCCGGGACGAGGAGCTTGCGGCCGTGCTCGTCCACGAGGCTCAGCAGCTGCGACTTGCCGGCCAGCGCCTCGGCGACCACGCGCTCGACCTCCTCGGCAGTCTGACCGCTCTCCAGAACGATCTCGCGGGGCGCGTGCTGCACGCCGATCTTGACCTCCACGGCTATGTCCCTCCGACGGTCAGTGATGTGCGCGACCTTCCGCGCCGTACGCAGCACACATTAGCCCGGTGAGGGGACGTACATGCTCCGCCCGAGAACGCCACGAGCGAACATCGGGCGGGAACAAAGTGCCGTCGGTGGTGAACGGCGTCAGTGGTGCGGCTGGTCCATGCCGTGCAGCGGGAAGCCCGCGATGCCGCGCCACGCCAGCGAGGTGAGCAGCTGCACGGCCTGGTCGCGCGGCACACTGCGGTCGCTGTGCAGCCAGGACCGCGCCACCACCTGGGCGAGGCCGCCCATGCCCGAGGCGAGCAGCATCGACTCCGCGCGCGACAGGCCGGTGTCCTCGGCGATGACATCGCAGATCGCCTCCGCGCACTCGTTCGTGACCTTGTCGACGCGCTCGCGCACGGCGGGCTCGTTCGTCAGATCCGACTCGAAGACCAGGCGGAACGCGCCGCCGTCGTCCTCGACGTAGGCGAAGTAGGCGTCCATGGTCGCCCGGACGCGCTGCTTGTTGTCGGTGGTCGACGCGAGCGCGTTCCGTACGGCCTGGATGAGCGACTCGCAGTGCTGGTCCAGCAGCGCGAGGTAGAGGTCGAGCTTGCCCGGGAAGTGCTGGTAGAGCACCGGCTTGCTGACGCCCGCGCGCTCCGCGATGTCGTCCATCGCGGCCGCGTGGTAGCCCTGGGCCACGAAAACCTCCTGGGCGGCGCCCAGGAGCTGGTTGCGTCGGGCACGGCGCGGCAGGCGTGTGCCCCGCGGGCGAACCGCCTCTGTCTGCTCGATGGCTGTCACGCCGCCTCCCATAGTCGTCCACGTGCGGATCTGGCCGCGTCGCCATCGTACTTTTCGGTAACCGTGGTGTGCGCGGTGAGAGCGCAGAATTTCACGGACCGGACGGTTACGAAAGCGGTTGCGAAAGTTTCAAACAGGGGCAGAGCGGGCAAAATGCTGCCTCTTTCCCTTGTGATGGAGCTGTTTGTCGCCCGTCGGCGGCGAAACTCACCGGTAGTCGTCCTCGTCGAGCGAGACGATCCGGGCCTGCTCCACCAGATCGGCCTCGTTGGCACGGTCCGGGTCGACGCCGGTCAGCGGGTCGTCGCGGTCCGGCGCGAGATCCGCCTGCTGCTCGGCCGCGTCGACCTCGGGGGCCTCGACGTCGAATTCCTGCTCCTCGGGCGCGTCCTCGACCTCGAACGTCTCCGGGTCGCTGGGGTCTACGGCCATGCTGGGCTCCCTTCCTACGAACGTCCCTGGGAATGCAGGGGCCACACGCGGGTGCCCTCCCTATGAGCCTAGGAGACACCCGGTCCGGACGCTATGCGATCCGCGTCCACGACGTGACACAGCGCTCATCCCGTTCACTGCTACCCACGCGGCTACCCACGCGGCTACCCACGCGTGCCCCGGGTGCCTCCCTTTCCGGTGCCTCAACGAGCCGATTCCTGTGACGGCGAACACAGGCGAACACATGAGTCACTGCGTGATCGTCTCGTAACATTGCCGCATGTCTTCGACCGAGCTGCCCTTCGTGCCGCCCGCCAACGTGCTGCCGAAGGTGGGGACCGTCCGGGTCGCGGAGGGCGAGCGCCTGCGGTCGGTCGAGCTGCCCGGAGTCACCCTGACGGTCCGGTCGAGACCACCCGCGCGCGAGGATCTGCCACCCGCGCTGTACGTGCACGGGCTGGGCGGTTCCTCGCAGAACTGGTCGGCGCTGATGGCGCTGCTGGACGGTGACGTCGACGGCGAGGCCGTCGACCTGCCGGGCTTCGGCGACTCCCCGCCACCGGACGACGGCAACTACTCCGTCACGGGGCACGCGCGCGCGGTCATCCGTTTCCTCGACGCCCGCGGCCGCGGTCCCGTGCACCTGTTCGGGAACTCGCTCGGCGGCGCCGTCACCACCCGTGTCGCCGCGGTTCGGCCCGATCTGGTCCGTACGCTCACCCTTGTGTCGCCCGCTCTGCCGGAACTCCGAGTGCAGCGCACCGCCGTGCCCACGGGGCTGCTGGCGGTGCCGGGTGTCGCGCCGCTCTTCACGCGGCTCACCCGGGAGTGGACGGCGGAGCAGCGGGTTCGCGGCGTGATGGCGCTGTGTTACGGGGATCCCGGGCGGGTGACGCCGGAAGGATTCCGCAACGCCGTGCAGGAGATGGAGCGGCGGCTGCGGCTGCCGTACTTCTGGGACGCGATGGCGCGCTCCGCGCGCGGGATCGTCAACGCCTACACGCTGGGTGGCCAGCAGGGGCTGTGGCGCCAGGCCGAACGAGTTCTCGCGCCGACCCTCCTCGTCTACGGCGGCCGTGACCAGCTCGTCGGCTACCGCATGGCCCAGAAAGCGGCCCGGGCCTTCCGTGACTCCCGGCTGGTGACGTTGCCCGATGCCGGTCATGTGGCGATGATGGAGTACCCGGAGACCGTGGCCATGGCATTTCGCGAACTCCTCGAAGATGCGGGAGAGTTGGGCGCGCAGCGAGCAAGGCGGGCGCGGCGGTCCGACCGGGCCGAGCCGGCGGGGGCAGGGGTCGACGCCGTCGACAGAGCAGGCACCGACGAGAGCATGGGGGGCTGAGGCGCGACGTGGGACGCCACAGCCGCCGCGGGCCGGTCGCCAAGGGCGACAGCGCGGACACCACAGCAGTACGAGGCGGCCGGGCCGGGTCCGCGCAGGGGCAGAGGCCGGGCCAGGGCCAGGCGCCGGACACCGGCCGGGGAGCCGCCCGGACCGCACCGCCCGGCGCACCGCCCGGCGTGCCGCAGAGCGGCTGGCCGCCGCCGGGCCAGCGCCGCGTGCCGGGCCCACGACCCGCACCGACGGACGGTCCGCAGTCGACGCGCGGTGTGCCGCCAGTGGGAAATCCGCCGCACGGCACGCCGCCTCAGTACGACTTGCCGCCGCAGAGCATGCCGCCGCAGGGCGGGCCATCGCAGGGCATGCCGCGACATGGCGCGCCGTCATATGGCGGGTCGTCACCTGGCACGCCGTCATATGGCATGCCGCCGCACGGCACTCCGCCGCACGGCATGCCGCGCCTGCCCGACGGCTGGCATCCGGACGGCACTCCGGCGCGGGGCGTTCCGCGCATGCCGGAGGGGGCTCCAGCGCAGGGCGTTCCGAGGGTGCCCGACGGCACCCCGGCGCATGGCGTTCCCCGGCTGCCCGACGGCACCCCGGCACGAGGCGTTCCGCGGTTCCCGGACGGGACTCCGCCCCGCGGCGTTCCGCGGCCGGCCGGCGGCGCTCCGGCGCGAGGCGTTCCGCGGTTCCCGGACGGGACGCCCGCGCACGGCGTTCCCCGGCTGCCCGACGGGACGCCCGCGCACGGCTTCCCGCAGGCGCGGAGTGGGCATCCCGAGCAGCGCGAAGCCGGGGGTGGCTGGGGCGAGTTGAGGGGGAGTGGCGGGGGGCCCGCCGGTGTCGGTGCTCCCATACCGCGGCAGCGCCGGGCCTCCGTGCCCGAGCCGCGACAGGACTACCTTGACGCCTTCCACGAGGAGGACGACGTCTTCGCGCCCCGTACGCCCGCCTCCGCGCACGCCGCGGACGCCTACGCCTCCGTCTCCGACTGGACCGTCGGCACCCCGGCCGCATCCGGGCCCGGCGACGACGACGCGAGGCCCACCGGCGCGCCCGTCGCGGGCAAGGGCGGCAAGGGCCGTACCTTCACCGGCATCGCGGCCGCCGCCGTCACCACCGTGCTGGCCGTCATCGTCGCCGGTCAGGTCGCCGACGACCCCGACGGCGCGGGCGTGCAGTCGCAGTCCGCCCCCGACCGCGCCCGTGACGTCCGGGGCGGCGCGTCCCGCGCGGACGGCCGGGCACCCGCCCCCGAGGCCACCCCGCTGACCTACGCCGAGAAGATGGGCCGGACCTACCCGCTCGGCGTCGAGCTCAAGGGATCCGGGAAGTTCGACGCCGTCCCCGGCATCGCCAAGGCGCCGGGCGCCGGCCAGAAGTTCACCTACCGCGTGGACGTGGAGCAGGGGCTCGGACTCGACGCGGAGCTGTTCGCCGAGGCCGTGCAGAAGACGCTCAACGACCAGCGCAGCTGGGCCCACAACGGCGCGCGCACCTTCGAGCGCATCCACTCCGGCGAGCCCGACTTCGTGATCACGCTCGCCAGCCCGGGCACGACCGCCGACTGGTGCGCCAAATCGGGTCTGGACACCACCGAGGACAACGTCTCCTGCGACTCGGCCGCGACCGAGCGCGTGATGATCAACGCCTACCGGTGGGCGCAGGGCTCGGAGACCTACGGCGACGCCGAGATCCACGCCTACCGTCAGATGCTCATCAACCACGAGGTCGGGCACCGCCTCGGCTACGGCCACGTCACCTGCGACAAGGACGGCGAACTCGCGCCGGTCATGCAGCAGCAGACCAAGTTCATCGACCACGACGGTGTGGACTGCCGCGCCAACGCCTGGCCGTATCCCGGGAGCTGAGGCGTCACGGCCGGTGCGGTGAGGCAATGACGCCGCGCTCGGCGTCGGGATTTGGCGCGGCATGACGATCCGTGTCTGGTTGATCTCCTAGCGCGACAGAACGCGACCCGCACAGGAAAGTTACGACCGTTCACCCCTTTTGGTGGTGCGACGGACAACCGTCCATCGCACCACCGCCTTGTCCGCATACGTTCGTCCCGCTGCGAGCCGCCGGGCAACGGTGGCTCCCCATACGGGAGATCGGGGGTGCACTCGTGCGGATCGGACTGCTTACGGAAGGTGGCTATCCGTATGTGAGCGGTGACGCCAAGCTCTGGTGCGACCGGCTGGTGCACGGACTCGCCCAGCACGAGTTCGACGTCTACGCGCTCAGCCGCAGCGAGCACCAGGAGGACGAGGGCTGGATCCCGCTGCCACCGAACGTCCGCCGGGTGCGCACCGCCCCGCTGTGGATGGCCGAGGACGACGAGGTGGTGCTCGGGCGCCGCGCGCGCCGGCGCTTCACCGAGCACTTCGGGGAACTGGCCGCCGTGCTGTGCGGAGTCCCCGAGGGCGCCTCGGGCGCGGCCGGGAACGTGCCCGAGGGTGCGGCCGGGAGCGTTTCCGTGGGCGCGCCGACCGCTGAGGCGGACCGTTTCGCCAACGCTCTGTACGGACTCGCCGAACTCGCCCGCGACGAGGGCGGGCTGGCAGGAGCCCTCCGCTCGGAGGCCGCCGTACGCACCCTGGAACGCGCCTGTCGCGCGCCCGGCGCCCATCACGCCGCGCGCGGGGCGCGCGTACCCGATCTGCTCGCCGTCGCCGGCCATGTGGAACGCGCTCTGCGCCCCCTCTCCCTCGACTGGTACGAGGACGACGGGCTCGGCGCTGTCGACCTCTGCCATGCCGCGTCCGGCGGCACGGCCGTTCTGCCCGGCCTGCTCGCCCGGCACTTCACCGGCGTCCCCCTGATGGTCACCGAGTACGGCGTGCGCCTGCGGACGCACTACCTCACCACTCCGGACGCCCCACCCGCCGTACGGTCGCTGCTGGCCGCCTTCCAGGGGCGGCTCGCCGCCGAGGCCTACGGTCGGGCCGAGGTCGTGACCGCCGGCAACACCCACACCCGCCGCTGGCAGGAGCGCTGCGGCGCCGGCCGCGACAAGCTCCGCACGGTCCACCCCGGCATGGACGCCGGGCCCTTCGCCGAAATCGGCGAGTCCCCCGACCGCGCGGACCCGGACACGCTCGTCTGGGTCGGCCGCGTCGAGCCCGCCAAGGACCTGGTCTCGTTGCTGCACGCCTTCGCGGAGGTCCGCAAACAGCAGCCGAGGGCCCGTCTGCGCATCGTCGGCGCCCCCACCGGCCCCGAGGGCGCGGCCTACCTCGGACACTGCAGGTCCCTGGCCGCCCAGCTCTTCCCCGACGAGGCCGCGGGCCCGCATGCCACCGGCGACAACCCGGTGTCCTTCGAGGAGACCGGCGGCCCCGACCTCCCGGCCGCCGCCGACGCCTACGCCTCGGGTGCCGTGACCGTCCTCTCCAGCGTCGTCGAGGGCTTCCCCGTCGGCCTCGCCGAAGCCATGCTCTGCGGGCGCGCGACGGTGTCGACGGACGTCGGCGTGGTCGTGGAGGTCATCGGCGGCACCGGGCTCGTCGTGCCGCCGCGCAATCCGCGGGCGCTCGCCGAGGCGTGCGTGGCGCTGCTGCGTGACCCCGAGCGCCGTGCGCGCCTGGGCGCCGCCGCCCGCGCCCGTGCCCTCGAACTGTTCACGGTCGAGCAGAACATCGAGGCGTTTCACAGCATTTACCTGGAGATCGTCTCGCGCGCGCCCGTGCGCCGGGTCGCCCTCGACGGGGCGGGGGAGCCGCTGCCCTTCGCGGTTCCCGCCGAGGCACACGTCCCCGTTCGCTGGACCGCAGCGTCCCCCCGCCTCACCACCCGCGGCGGCCCCGGCTGGGCGTCGGGCAGGCCCGTACGCGCCACAACTCCTGCCCCCGCCCCGGGGGCAGCACGATGAGCGGCCTGGACGAACTGGACCGACGGGACGCCGCAGCGCGCTCTGCCGCCGCCTCCACACCGCGGCGCGGGGTCGTCGATCCGGTGAAGGCGCTGATGCACCGTCACCGGGAGCTCTGCGAGCGCGCGGTGGACCCCCTCGAGATCGCCGCCGGGCTGGAGGCGCACGGCATGACCGATCGGACCGCTGCCCGCTTCCGGCACCGGGACGTCTTCGCCCTCGCCGAGGAGATGTACGCGCGCGTCTCCCGGGACGCAGACACCTCCCAGCCCGCCCCGCCCGCCGCTCCCCGCGTGCACGCCGGCTGGGTTGTGCTGACCCTCCTGCCCGGGGTGCTGTGTGCAGCCGCCCTCGCCGCCGTGCACCTCACCCACGGGCGCTCGCGTCTGCTCGCGGCGGCGGCCGGGGCCCTCGCCGTGGCCCTGGCCCTCCACGCGGCCCTGCGCCGAGGGCCCCTCAGCAGGACCGGCACGGACCGCCCCGGGCCACGACCCGGCGCAGCCTCCGGCAGGACCACGCCCTGGACGCTGTGGCTCCTCGCCTACTCCCTCCTGGGCAACGGCCTGCTCGACAACGCGCTCGCCGGCGGCCCCGACACCCTGCCCACCGGCACCGCCGACGGCCCCTGGCCCCTGACCGCCGCCCCGGTCCTGGCCCTGGCCCTGGCCTGCGCACCCGCCGCCTGGGCCGCGCACCTCCTCACCGCCCGCGCCCGCCGCAAACTCGCCGCCAGCCGAGGCCTCGAGGACTTCGCCACCGCCGTACGCCCCCTTCTGCTCGGTGTGTTCGCCCTGTTCCTGGGTGCCCTGGCAGTCCTCCTCACCCTCAGCGGCGCGGCCCTCGGCCAGCCCGCGGCCCACGTCGAGGCCCTCGCCCTGGGCGCCCTCCTCTTCCTGGCCCGCCTCCTCACCACGCACGGCTTCACCTACGCCCCCGCCGTGGTCCTCACCGCGGCGGCCACGGTCGAGGCGGTCGCCCTCGCCACGGTCTTCGCCGCCCGGCTCCCCGGCCTCGGCTTCCTGGCCACGCCCGTCGAAGCCCTCGTCACCACGTGGGGTGCCGACAGCGTGCCCACCCTCACCTGCGCAGCCGCGGCGCTGGCCCTCCTGGTCCACGCGACGCGCAAGCTCACCCGGGCCTCGGCCCACGCACCGCCGGAGCCCGCGCGGTGAGCGCCGCGGACACCGGCCCCACCGCCGCGGGCAACACCCGCCCCGTCATTTCCTTACCGCTTCGAGGAGAACCCGCATGATCACCCACCCAGAAACCCCGGCCACCTGGGGAGCCGTGCGATGAGAGTCCTGTTGATCGGAGCCAACGGCTATATCGGACGCTTCGTCGCCGACCGCTTGCTCGCCGACCCGGCCGTGCAGCTCACCGCCCTCGGCCGCGGGGACGACGCCGATGTCCGCTTCGACCTCGCCTCCGGCAGCCCCGGCGCCCTCACCCGCTTCCTCGACGCGGTCCACCCGGGCGTCGTCGTCAACTGCGCCGGCGCCACCCGCGGCGGGGCCCGCGAGCTCACCCGCCACAACACCGTCGCCGTCGCCACCGTCTGCGAGGCCCTGCGCCGCAGCGGCTGCGGGGCCCGGCTGGTGCAGATCGGCTGCAGCGCGGAGTACGGCCCGAGCCAGCCCGGCTCCTCCACCGCAGAGGACGCCGTGCCCCGGCCCGGAGGTCCGTACGGCGTCAGCAAACTCGCCGCCACCGAACTGGTCCTCGGCTCCGGTCTGGACGCCGTCGTCCTGCGAGTCTTCTCACCGGCCGGACCCGGCACCCCCGCCGGCTCCCCGCTGGGCCGCCTCGCCGAGGCCATGCGCCGGGCCATGCAGTCCGGGGACGGCGAGCTGAAGCTCGGCGGTCTCGGCGCACAGCGCGACTTCGTCGACGTCCGCGATGTCGCCCGCGCCGTACACGCCGCCTCGCTCTCCGCCGCGCAGGGGGTCATCAACATCGGCTCCGGCCGGGCCGTGCGCCTGCGCGACGCCGCCGCCGTCCTCGCCCGCGTCGCCGGATACGGCGGCGCCCTCCACGAACTCGACGGACCGCCCGGCGCCCTGCGCTCGGCCATCGGCCACCCCCGCCCCGACCCGGACCACGCGCCCCCGGTCGCATACCCGTACCCCGACGGCTGCGGCAGCTGGCAGCAGGCCGATGTGCGCACCGCGCGCGACCGGCTCGGCTGGCGCCCCCGGATCGGCCTTGAGGAGTCCCTCGCGGACATCTGGATGGAGGCGGCATGCCGCATCTGACCCGATCCCTGAGTCGCGCCTCGGACACGGAACTGCGCCCCGGCGTCGGCGTCCCCGGCTATGCGCACCCCCTCCTCGCCCCCACCGAGTGGGGTGAGCTGACCCGTCCCGGCACCCCGCTGCACTGGGTGGTCCTCAACGTGGCCGACGGCCCCGGCACCCGCCCCGACCCGCACTGCCTGGAAGCGGCCGGCCGGCTGCGCAACGCGGGCATCCGCGTCCTCGGTCACCTCGACACCCGCTACGGCACCCGCAATTTCGGCGAGCTGATCTCGGACGCGCACCGGTTCGTCGACTGGTACCAGGTCGACGGCTTCCTCCTGGAGCGCTGCCCGGCGGACCACGCCGGGCTGCCCGAGGTCCGCCGCATGGTCGCCACACTCCGTGTGATCCGTGACGCTGCCCACATCGTCCTCGGCCACGGCATCCACCCGCACCCCGGCTACGTCGAACTCGCCGACCAGCTGGTCACCTTCTCCGGGCCGTGGAGCGACTACCGCTGGTCCCAGGTGGCCGAGTGGACCGCCGACCACGCGCCCGAGCGGTTCTGCCACTTCGTCCACGGCGTGCCCCGCCCGCACCTGGCCGAGGCGCTGCGCATCGCCCGCTGGCAGGGCGCCGCGACGGTCTGGATCACCGACCACACGGATCGCGACGGAGAAACCGACCCCTGGGAGGCCATGCCCGGCTACTGGGACGAATTCGTCTCGCGTATCGGAACGGGTGTCTCGGAATGAAAAAGGCCATGGCACTGTTACGGGGAGAACAACCGTAGTGATTGACCGACCAACGGAGTCCCCGTGTCGCTGCCACCCCTGGTCGAGCCGGCTTCCGAGCTCACCGTAGACGAGGTCCGCAGGTACTCCCGCCACCTGATCATCCCCGACGTGGGGATGGACGGGCAGAAGCGGCTGAAGAACGCCAAGGTGCTGTGTGTGGGCGCCGGCGGCCTGGGCTCGCCGGCGCTGATGTACCTGGCCGCCGCGGGCGTCGGCACCCTCGGCATCGTGGAGTTCGACGAGGTCGACGAGTCGAACCTGCAGCGTCAGATCATCCACAGCCAGGCCGACATCGGCCGCCCGAAGGCCGAGTCCGCCCGTGACAGCGTCAAGGGCATCAACCCGTACGTGAACGTGATCCTTCACGAGGAGCGGCTCGAGGCCGACAACGTGATGGACATCTTCAGCCAGTACGACCTGATCGTCGACGGTACGGACAACTTCGCGACCCGCTACCTGGTCAACGACGCCTGCGTGCTGCTGAACAAGCCGTACGTCTGGGGCTCGATCTACCGCTTCGACGGCCAGGCGTCCGTCTTCTGGTCCGAGCACGGCCCCTGCTACCGCTGCCTCTACCCGGAGCCCCCGCCCCCCGGCATGGTCCCCTCCTGCGCCGAGGGCGGCGTCCTGGGCGTGCTCTGCGCGTCCATCGGCTCCATCCAGGTCAACGAGGCCATCAAGCTCCTCGCCGGCATCGGCGACCCGCTGGTCGGCCGACTGATGATCTACGACGCCCTGGAGATGCAGTACCGCCAGGTCAAGGTCCGCAAGGACCCGAACTGCGCGGTCTGCGGCGAGAACCCGACCGTCACCGAGCTCATCGACTACGAGGCCTTCTGCGGCGTCGTCTCCGAAGAGGCCCAGGCGGCGGCCGCGGACTCCACGATCACTCCCAAGCAGCTCAAGGAGTGGATCGACGACGGCGAGAGCATCGACATCATCGACGTCCGCGAGCCGAACGAGTACGAGATCGTCTCCATCCCGGGCGCCCGGTTGATCCCGAAGAACGAGTTCCTCATGGGCAGCGCCCTGGAGAGCCTCCCGCAGGACAAGAAGATCGTCTTGCACTGCAAGACGGGTGTCCGCAGTGCGGAAGTCCTCGCGGTCCTGAAGTCCGCGGGCTTCTCGGACGCGGTGCACGTCGGCGGTGGCGTGATCGGCTGGGTCAACCAGATCGAGCCGTCCAAGCCGGTGTACTGACCTTTCCCCGCGGCGGGGGCTTCCGGCACGAAGGGTGCCCGAAGCCCCCGCCGTCGTCATGAGCAGACCTTGCCGTCCTTCGGCACCGAGCCGTGCAGCAGATACGCGTTGACCGTGGAGTCCACGCAGTCGCTCCCACTGCCGTAGGCGCCATGCCCCTCGCCCCGCCAGGTGAGCAGCACTCCGACGCCCTTGCCCAGCTCGCTGGCCATCCTCAGCGCGCCCTCGTAGGGTGTGGCCGGGTCGCCGGTGTTGCCGACGACCAGGACCGGTGCCGCGTCGGGGGCGCTCACCTCCGGGGTGTCGCGCTGTCCGGGCACCGGCCAGTCGTGGCACCAGCCGGCCGTGTCCCAGCCGAGGAACGTCCCGAAGACCGGGGAGATCTTCTCGAACCGAGGCAGCAGCTTCTTCGTCTCGGACACGGTCGGCCGCTGCTTGTCGTCCAAGCACGATATGACCCGTTGGGCATGGGTCGTCGTGCCGTAACGCCCCGAAGGATCGCGTTCGTTGTAGCGGTCGGCGAGGGTCAGCAACTCCGAGCCGTCGCCGTCCTCCGCCGCCTCCAGAGCGCTCGACAGGGTCGGCCAGCTGTCCTTGCTGTACAGCGGCAGGATGATGCCGGTGACCGCGAGGTTCTGGGTCAGCTTCCGCTCCGGCGTCCCCGTAGGCAGGGGGCGGGCGTCGATGCGGCGGAGCAGCTCCGCGATCTTGCGCGTGCCGTCCTCGGGGTCCTGGCCCGTGGACGTGAGATAGCCGTTCAGCGCGCGCTGGAAGCCCTTGGCCTGGTTCTGGGCATGCCGCACAGTGTCCGCGGTGGGGTCGACGACCGCGTCCAGCGTCATGCGTCCCACCTTCTTCGGGAAGAGGTGGGCATAGGTGCCGCCGAGCTCGGTGCCGTAGGAGATGCCGAAGTAGTTCATCCTGTCGTCGCCGAGGACCTCCCGGATGCGGTCCATGTCGCGGGCCGAGTCGGCGGTCGAGACATGCGCCATCAGCTTCCCGGCGTCCTTCTGGCAGCCCTTGCCGAAGCCGGCGGCGTCCTCGAAGTACGCCTTCTCCTCGGCGGGGGTGTCCGGGGTGACGTCCACCGACTCGGCGGCCTGGATCTCCTTGTCACCGCGGCAGCGCACGCCCTCGCTGGCACCCACGCCGCGAGGGTCCCAGCTCACCAGGTCGTACCGCTCGCGCAGGGAGGAGACGGCCGGGGTGTACGACGGCATCATGGAGACGCCCGAGGCGCCCGGGCCGCCGAAGTTGAACAGCAGTGAACCGAGGCGGTCGTCGCCGCGGGCCTTGGCGCGGATGAGCTCTAGCCCGATCGTCTCGCCGTCCGGCTCGGACCAGTCCAGCGGCACCTTCACCGTCGCGCACTGCCATTCGCCGCCAGGCGCCGGCCCGTCGGCGGTCGCCTTGCAACGGCCCCAGGAGAGCCCGCCCTTGTCGTCGCCGGACGAGCCGCCGCCGCAGCCGGTGGCCAGCAGGGCCGAGGCGGCCGCCAGAGCGGTCCACCGAACCAAGCGTGTCATCGCGCATCCCCCTCGCAGGCCGTCCGCTCCGTGCCGCGGATGGCGGTCAGGCCATGGTAGGCAGATCTCGCGCCGTCCGTTTCAGCCTGTGGATAACCTTCTGACCTGCGATTTCTCCGGGATCGGTGCAGGTGTCAGGAGCAGACGGTCCCCGTCGGCGGCACCTTCCCGTCCAGCAGATAGCCGTCCACCGCCCCCTGTACACACTTGTTCTTGCTGTCGTAGGCGCCGTGCCCCTGGCCCCGGTACGTCAGCTCGATGCCGACGCCCTCGCCCAGCGCCTTCACCATGGCCCGAGCGCCCTCGTAGGGCGTGGCCGGGTCGCCGGTGTTTCCCACGACCAGAATGGGGGCCGAGCCCGGAGCACTCACGTCCGGGTGGTCGGCGGCTCCCGGTACGGCCCAGTCGGTGCAGCTGAGCATGGACCACGCCAGGTAGTCGCCGAACAGATTGGACGCGGCCCGGAACTCGGGCAGCTTCCGCTCGACGTAGGCGGTGTCGTAGCGGGGCTTGTCATCGGCGCAGTTGATGGCGACGTTGGCGGGGGTGATGTTGCTGTACTCGCCGTTCTCGCTGCGCCCGTTCATCGAGTCGGCCAGCGACAACAGGATCCTGCCGTCGCCGTCGTACGCCTGCTCCAGACCCTCGGTGAGGTACTCCCAGAAGTCCTTCGAGTACAGCGCCTGTGCGATGCCGCTGGTCGCCGCGGTCTGGGTCAGCTGGCGCGGGAAGATCCCCTCGATCGGATTGCGGTCGAGGTCGTCGAGGAGTCTGGCGATACGGTCCTTCACGTCCTGGGCGCTGTCACCGATCGGGCAGTCCTCGGCCTGCGAGACGCAGTCCTCGGCGAAGTTGTCGAGCGCGAGCTGGAATCCCTTGGCCTGCCCGAGCGATCCCTGCTCGGGGTTCTGCGTGGGGTCGACGACGGCGTCGAACACGGCTCGGCCGACCCGCTGGGGGAACAGGTGCGCGTAGACGCCGCCCAGCTCGGTGCCGTAGGAGATGCCGAAGTAGTGCAGCTTGTCGTCGCCGAGGACCTGGCGCATCAGGTCCAGGTCGCGGGCCGCGTCGGTGGTGCGCACGTGCGGCAGGATCTTCTCCGAGTTGTCCTCGCAGGCGTTGTTGAACTCCTTGGTGTTGTCCACCAGCTGGGTGCGCTCGGCGGCGTCGTCGGGGGTGGCGTCCTGCTGGAAGAAGGCGTCGAGCTGCTGGTCGTTCTCGCAGATCACGGGGTCGCTGCGGCCGACCCCGCGGGGGTCGAAGCTGACCAGGTCGTAGCGGGTGCGCAGCTTCTCGTAGCCCTCCGCGAAAGCGGGCAGGGAGGTGACGCCCGAGCCGCCGGGGCCGCCGAAGTTGAAGATGAGTGAGCCGATGCGGGCGTTGTCCGCGCCGGTCGTCCTGACCCGGATGAGCTCCAGGCCGATCGTGTCGCCCTTCGGGTCGTCCCAGTCGAGTGGGGCCTTCATGGTCGCGCACTGCCACTCCCCGTCGTCCGGCAGCGGTGAGGGCGAGGGGCCTCCGCCCTGGGCCGCGTCCGGGGCCGGGCAGGCCTTCCAGCTCAGGTTCTGCCGCGTGAGGTCCTGGTCCTTGGCGTCGTCGCCGCAACCCGCCAGCACGGTGGACAGCAGCACGGCGGAGGCGGTCAGGGCGGCGGCGCGCAGCCGGGGGAGCGATGGCATGGTTCCATCCTGCGGCGGCGGCGAACGGGGCGCGCGGGACGCGTGCCGTATGAGGTAGGAGGGGCAGGGGAGGCCGCCGCCGGAGAAGGTCCGCTCCCTGCCGGTCGGGTCAGAGACGGCTCCGCTCCCCGCCTGTCGGGTCAGAAGACGGCCCCGCTCCCCGCCGGTCGGGTCAGAGGGCCTGCTTGCGTGAGAGGTGGTTGAAGGCCAGCCAGCCCGGCAGCACCGGCAGCCACAGCGTCAGCAGGCGGAAGAGCAGGACCGCCGGCGCCGCGACCTCCTTCGGCAGCCCGACGGCGATCAGACCGACCGTCAGGGTCGCCTCGACCGCGCCCACACCACCCGGCGTCGGCGCCGCGGACCCCAGCGCGTTGCCCGCGAGGAAGACGACGGCGACGCTGGCGATGCTGATCGACGTGGACTCGTCGCCGAACGCGCGGATGGACGCGTCCAGGCACATGACGAAGCAGGCGGTCAGCAGCAGCATGCCGCCGATGCCGGTGACCAGCTTCTGCGGCCGCTGGAGCACGTCCAGCATGCGTGGCACGACCCCCGCGAACAGCGACCGCACGCGCGTGACGACGAACTTGCGCAGGAACGGCACCGACGTCACCACGAGCACCAGCACGGCCACCGTCAGCAGCCCGGCGATGACCGTCCGGGACGGCGAGAGGGACGGCGTCTTCTCGGTGCCGGTCAGGTATCCGAAGGACAGCAGCATCAGGATGTGGCAGCCGAGGCCGAACAGCTGCGAGGCGCCGACACTCGCCACCGCGAGCCCCGGCCGCACTCCCGCGCGCTGCAGGAAGCGCGTGTTCAGGGCGACCCCGCCCACCGCCGCCGGGGCGACGATCTTCACGAACGACCCGGCGACCTGCGCCGCCACGGTTCGCACGAACGGCACCCGCTCGGGCACGAACCCCAGCAGCGCCATCGCCGCAGCGACATAGCTGCACATCGAGAACAGCACGGCCGCGGCGACCCAGCCCCACTCGGCGTTCGCGATGAGCGGCCCGAACTCGATGTGCGTGAGCTGGGTCAGCAGGAAGTACGCGCCGATCGCGCCGGCGATGAAACTGATCAGCGTGCGCGGCCGCACCCGCTCCAGCCGGGCCGGCTCGACGGGCGCCTGCGGCCGGATCCGCAGCACCGCGTGCCGGATCTGGGTGAGCAGGTCCTCCTCGCGGGCCTCCTCCAGGGCCTCGTCGATCGCCCGCTTCTCGGCCCGCTGCTCCGCCCGTACGGCCTTCTTGTCGGGCTTCTCCAGGACGACGGGCGAGTCGTCCGCGTCCTCGCCCAGGCGGGCCTGCTTGGCCTGCCGGGACGCCTCCAGGACCGCCTCACGTTCGCGCTGTGCTCGCTCCCTGGCCAGTCTGCGCAGCGTCGCGCGCGTGGAGCGGCTCAGCGCGATGGGCTGGAGCATCGGCAGGCAGTCCGCCACCGCGTCGGGGCCGAGCACCCCGACCGCCGAGGCCACCGCGCGCTCGGCGCCCACCCGCAGGCCGAGGGTCACCAGCAACTGGGAGGTGTCCATGCGCAGCAGCAGATCTCCGGCCGCGATCTCGCCGACGCGCAGGTCGGTGAGGATCACCTTGCCGGAACGATCCACCAGAATCGCGTCACCCACCAGCCTGCGGTGCGCGATGCGCCGCGACTGCAGGGCCTTCACCTGGCGCCAGGTGTCGCGCAGCAGGCCGTCGGTGATCTCCTCGTCCGGCAGCGAGTCCAGGGTGCGTCCGCCGCTGTGCTCGTAGACGAGCATGACCGCGTCGGGGCCGAGCTCGGAGGTGGCGATCAGCTTGGGAGCGTTGGCCCCGGCCGCGATGGCCGCGTACGCCAGCAGGGCCTCCTGCTCCAGGGCCTGGCGCAGCGACTGGAGACTGCTGCGGGTGGCGAAGCCGCGCAGGGTCAGGTTGCGCCAGGCGCGGTAGAAGAACCCCTGGGCCTGCTGCTCACGGTCGACCACCGTCACGTCCAGGGGCGGGCCGTCCTCCAGCGTGACGAAGTAGCGGCGGCCCCGGTCCCCGGTGTCCGGGTTGTCGGAGGTGTCCTCGCGTGAGGCGCTGACCGGGCGGAACCCGACGGTCCGCAGACCGGCCATCAGCGTCTGCCCGGTGGGACGGACGTTGGGCGAGCCGACCGCGTACAGCGTGCCGTAGGCCACGGTCCAGCCGATCAGCACGGTCAGGATGATCGAGAACGGGGTCGTGTACCCGGTGACGAGCATCGAGAAGGCGTCGAGGAGCAGCACGACCCACAGCACCGCGCGCCATCTCGGTCTGCGTGACATGCCGACGGCCGTCATGTAGGCGATGACCGGGGCGAGATAGCCGTGCACGGGATCGGTCAGGGCGTGGATGTCGCCGGGGGAGGGCTGGGTGAGCGCCTCCTGGATCGAATCGGGGGCGGCCCGGGCCACCCACAGGTCCGTGGCGAGGGTCACACCGTGCGCGAGGACCGCCGCGAGGACGCCGTCGGCGATGCGCAGCCCGTCCCGCTTGATCAGGCGCTCGATGGCGAAGGCGACCGGCACCAGCAGGATCGCGATGCTGGAGGCCAGCCCCGCGATCTTGATGAGCAGGTCGGGCGCCTGTCCGGTGCCCTTGTTGATGTCCTGTTCGAGGCCCGAGGTGGTGCCGTGCGCGAAGGCGGCGATCCCGATCAGGATCGCGACGGCGAGCACCCCCACCAGCAGGCGCATCAGGTCGGACGGGCGGTGCACGCGCGCGGGGAGCAGCGGTTCGTCGCCCTCCACCTCGTCGATGTGCGCGAAGTCGGGCTCCTCGGCGGAAGCCCGGGCCTTCTTCGCGGCCCCCTTCGGACCGTCGGCCGGGGTGTCCGGGCGCGACGAAGCGTCAGAGGTGCCCTCCGTGTCCCCGGGGTGCGCACCCTGCTGCTTCATCGTCTCTTCTTGATCTCGTATCACCGATCACCGCCCGCACGATGGTGGCATGCCGCACCGGCACACGGGGCAATCAGGGTGCACATGCGGGGTCGGACAGTCTGCCCGACGCGCCCCTGCCGGGCGAGGGAAACGCTCCGGAGCACGCCACGCCCGTTGTCGGTGGGGTGGGGCAGGATGGGGCGGATGAGTGAGCAGAGCCCTGAGGGGGGCCGGTACGAGGACGGGCCCGCGCACGCGCTGCCCGAGTACGCCGAGCAGGTCCTCGACGTCGCCGAACTGATCCCGCCGGGTCGCGTCATGACCTACGGCGATGTCGCCGAGTGGCTGGAGCAGGGGGGCCCGCGGCAGGTCGGCCGTGTGATGGCGCTCTACGGGGGAGCCGCTCCCTGGTGGCGGGTCGTCCGGGCGGACGGCGTCCTGCTGCCCGGGCACGAACAGCGGGCCCTGGGCCACTACCGGGCGGAGGGCACGCCCCTGAAGACGGCGAGCCGTGCCGCCGAGGGCCACCTGCCGCGCATCGACATGAGACGGGCGCGGTGGGACGGCGGCGATCGCGCGGAGGGTCACACCTGACAGCTTCCGCCATCGGACGGCCTGTCGTGTGACGCGTGATCCGTACGGGGGAATCGGGGCACACCGGGGGCATGCCGTACGTTCGGGAGGCGAGGGGCGTGAGTGCCACGAGTGCCCAGAGTGGCCGGCGGGAAGAAGGGGAAGCCCTGCTTCTGCCTCGGTCACCGGCGTAGCGTCGGCTGCGCGCGCCCCCGTCACCCCGCGGCCACCGCCCGCCACCCGCGGTGGCCCGCCCACCAGCACTTCCACCAGAACCGGCGAACCACGTGAGCTCCTCTTCCTTCACCAGCGGCCTGTCGCACCCCCGGGCGCGGCGGGGGAGCCATGGCGCCTACCGACTGGTACGTACCCCTCCTGCCCGGGTGGACCCCCCTCTTCTGGACGCCGCGCAGCGCTCCGTGGTTGACCACACGCGGGGCCCGCTGCTCGTCCTCGCGGGTCCGGGCACGGGCAAGACCACCACACTCGTCGAGTCCGTGGCCGAACGCGTCGCCCGGGGCGCGGACCCCGAGCGCATCCTGGTCCTCACCTTCAGCCGCAAGGCCGCCGTCGAGCTGCGCGACCGCATGGCCCGGCGGGCCGGGGCGGCCCGCACTCCCCAGGCGACCACCTTCCACTCGTTCTGCTACGCCCTGGTCCGCGCCCACCAGGACAGCGATCTGTTCGTCGAACCGCTGCGCCTGCTGTCCGGCCCCGAGCAGGACGTCTCGGTGCGCGAGCTGCTCGCGGGTCAGGTCGACCTGGAACGGCTCGGACTCGCCCATGTGCGCTGGCCGGACGAACTGCGCGCCTGCCTGACCACCCGCGGTTTCGCCGACGAGGTCCGCGCCGTCCTCGCCCGCAGCCGTGAACTGGGCCTCGGCCCCGACGCCCTGGACGCCTTCGCCCGCCGCACCGGACGCCCCGACTGGCGCGCGGCGGCGGGCTTCCTCGCCGAGTACCTCGACGTGCTCGACCTCCAGGGCGTGATCGACTACGCGGAACTCGTCCACCGCGCGGTGCTCCTCGCCCACCGCCGAGAGGTAGCGGCGTGGCTCGCCGCCCGGTACGACGCCGTGTACGTCGACGAGTACCAGGACACGGATCCCGCTCAGGTACGACTCCTGGACGCCCTGGCCGGCGGTGGCCGCACGCTCGTGGCCTTCGGCGATCCCGACCAGTCGATCTACGCGTTCCGCGGCGCCGACGTCAACGGCATCCTGGACTTCCCGCACGCCTTCCCGCGCGTGGACGGCCGCCCCGCCCCCGTCGCCGTGCTGCGCACGTCCCGCCGCTCCGGCGCCGGCCTGCTGGATGCCACCCGGCTGCTCACCCAGCGCATGCCGCTCACCCGGCTGCCCGCCGAGAAGGTGCGCGCCCACCGCGAACTCGCCCCCGTACGGGACGGCGGCCGCGTCGAGGCGTACACCTACCCGACGCCCGGGACGGAGCTGGACAACATCGCCGACATCCTCCGCAGGGCCCACCTGGAGGACGGCGTTCCCTGGAGCGACATGGCCGTCCTGGTGCGGGCCGGCTCCCGCACGATCCCCACGGTCCGCCGCGCCCTCACGGCCGCGGGCGTCCCCGTGGACGTCGACGGCGACGACGTGCCGCTGCGGCACGAACCGGCGGTGGCGCCGCTGCTGACGGCACTGCGGGCGGTGGCCGCGGCGGAGGCGGGATCGACGGAGGTCGGTTCGGCGGAGGTCGGATCGGCTGAAGTGGGATCGACGGAGCCGCAGGGCGCGAGGGGTGCGGGACGTTCCTCCGGGGAGGCTCCGGCTCCGGTAACGGAGGCTGGGAAGCCCTCCGCCGAGGGCGCTCCCGTCGTGCCGCAGGACAACTGCTGGCTCGACACCGAAATCGCCCTCACCCTCCTGACCTCGCCCCTCGCCGGCATGGACGCCGCCGATCTGCGCCGCCTCGGCCGCGCCCTGCGCGACGAGGAGAGGGCCGCCGGCAACCCGCTGCCGCCGCCCTCCGACGTGCTGCTCGCCCAGGCGCTCGCCGAACCGGAGCGGCTCGCCGTGCACGACCCCACGTACGCGCGTGGCGCCCAGCGCCTCGGCGCGCTGCTGCGCAAGGCCCGCGAACGCCTCGCCGGCGGCGGCACGGCCGAGGAGGCGCTGTGGGACCTCTGGGACGGCACGCCCTGGCCCACGCGCCTGGAACGGGCCGCCCGCCGGGGCGGCGCCGCCGGGCGCAACGCGGACCGTGACCTGGACGCCGTCTGCGCCCTGTTCGCCACCGCCGCCCGCGCCGAGGAACGCACCGGAGGGCGGGGCACCCTGAACTTCCTGGCGGAGATCGACGCCGAGGACATCGCCGCCGACACCCTCACCAGGCGAGCCGTACGCCCGGCCGCCGTCCGCCTGATGACCGCGCACCGCTCCAAAGGGCTGGAGTGGGGCCTCGTGGTCGTCGCGGGCGTCCAGGAGGGCCTGTGGCCGGACCTGCGCCGCCGCGGCTCCCTCCTGGAGGCCGACCGCATCGGCCGCGACGGACTCGCCGAACCCCTCACCCCCGGCGCGCTGCTCGCCGAGGAGCGCCGCCTGTTCTACGTGGCCGCCACGCGCGCGCGTGAACGCCTCGTCGTCACCGCCGTCAAGGCTCCCGCGGACGACGGCGACCAGCCCTCGCGCTTCCTGACCGAACTCGGCGTCGAACCCAAGGACGTCACCGGACGCCCCCGTCGTCCGCTGTCCGTCGCCTCGCTCGTCGCCGAACTGCGCGCCACCACGGTCGACCCGCGCGTCTCCGACGCACTCCGGGAGGCCGCCGCCCGCCGCCTGGCCCGGCTCGCCGCCCTCGCCGACGAGGACGGCCGCCCCCTGGTGCCGTCCGCGCACCCCTACCGCTGGTGGGGCATGTTCGAGCCGACCGAGTCCAAGGTGCCACTGCGCGACCGCGACCAGCCCGTGGTGCTCTCCGGCAGCGCCCTCGACCAACTGGCCAACACCTGCGCCCTCCAGTGGTTCCTCGGCCGCGAGGTGAAGGCCGACGCGCCCGCCACCGTCGCCCAGGGCTTCGGCAACGTGGTGCACGTCCTCGCCGACGAGGTCGCCTCCGGGCACACCCCGGCCGACCTCACCGTCCTCATGGAGCGCCTCGACTCAGTGTGGAACGCGCTGGCCTTCGACGCGCCGTGGAAGTCGGCCCAGGAGAAGGACAACGCGCGCGTGGCGCTCGAACGGTTCCTGCAGTGGCACGTGACGAACCGCACCGGGCGGACACCGGTGGCCAGCGAGCACGACTTCGACGTCACCCTCGAAGCGGGCGACTACCAGGTGCGCATCCGGGGCCAGATGGACCGGGTCGAGGCGGACGGCGACGGCCGTGCCTACGTGGTCGACTTCAAGACCGGCAAGCAGGCGCCCAGTTCCAAGGACGTGGAGCGCCACCCGCAGCTCGCCGTCTACCAGCTGGCCGTCCGCGAGGGAGCCGTCGACGAGGCCTTCGACGGCGTACGTCCGGAGCCGGGCGGCGCGGAGCTCGTCCACCTCCGGCAGGGAGCGGCCAAACGCGACGGCGGCGAGAGCCTGCCCAAGGTGCAGGCCCAGGAGCCGCTGGAGGGGGAGTGGATCGGCGACCTGCTCGCCACCGCCGCCGGCAAGGTCCTCGACGAGAGGTTCACGCCGACCGCCGGACAGCACTGCACGCACTGCGCGTTCCGGGCCTCGTGCAGCGCCCGGCAGGAGGGCCGCCATGTCGTCGAGTGATGAAGCGCTCGTCGAGTGATGAAAGCGCTCGTCGAGCGATGAACCGCGCGTCGAGTGATGAACCGCACCACCCGTGGTGACCTGCGCTTCCTCCGTCCCGCAAGCCGATCCGGCGGCCACTGTCAGTGGCCGCCGCTAGCCTCTCTGACGTGCCCTCCCGTATCTCCGATCCCGAGCAGCTCAAGGAGCTCCTCGGCATCCCCTTCACCCCCGAGCAGACGGCCTGCATCACCGCGCCGCCCGCCCCGCAGGTGATCGTGGCCGGAGCCGGCTCGGGCAAGACGACGGTGATGGCGGCACGCGTGGTGTGGCTGGTCGGCACCGGCCAGGTCGCCCCCGAGCAGGTGCTCGGCCTCACCTTCACCAACAAGGCCGCCGCCGAACTCGCCGAGCGCGTCCGCAAGGCGCTGGTCAAGGCCGGCGTCACCGACCCGGACGCCATCGACCCGGACAACCCGCCGGGCGAGCCGGTCATCTCCACCTACCACGCCTTCGCGGGCCGCCTGCTGACCGACCACGGCCTGCGGATCGGCCTCGAGCCCACGTCCCGGCTGCTGGCCGACGCCACCCGCTTCCAGCTCGCCGCGCGCGTCCTGCGCGAGGCCCCCGGGCCCTACCCGGCCCTGACCCGTTCCTTCCCGGACCTCGTGGGCGACCTCCTCGCCCTCGACTCCGAGCTCGCCGAGCACCTCGTGCGCCCCGAGGCGCTGCGCGCGTACGACGCCGAACTGCTGCTGACCCTGCGGGGCGCCAAGCTCAGCAACGCCGACCTGCGCAAGGTCCCCGACGCCGCGGCCGCCCGGCGTGAACTCGCCGAGCTCGTCACCCGCTACCGGGCCGCCAAGCGCGAGCGGGACCTGCTCGACTTCGGCGACCAGATCGCCCTGTCGGCCCGGCTCGCCGGAGTCCCCGAAGTGGGCGAGGCCATGCGCGACGAGTTCCGCGTGGTCCTGCTCGACGAGTACCAGGACACGTCGGTCGCCCAGCGCGTCCTCCTGGCAGGCCTGTTCGGTGAGGGCACCGGCCACCCCGTCACCGCCGTCGGCGACCCCTGCCAGGCGATCTACGGCTGGCGCGGCGCCTCCGTCGCCAACCTCGAC
The DNA here is from genome assembly GCF_042959065.1 of Streptomyces sp. NPDC007929. Taxonomy (NCBI): domain Bacteria; kingdom Bacillati; phylum Actinomycetota; class Actinomycetes; order Kitasatosporales; family Streptomycetaceae; genus Streptomyces; species Streptomyces sp. NPDC007929. The sequence goes on from NZ_JBIBKD010000003.1 coordinate 805,962, forward strand.
GACTTCCCCGAGCACTTCGCCCACGCCGACGGCCGGCCCGCGACCCGCCAGGCCCTCAGCGAGAACCGCCGCAGCGGCGGCCGCCTCCTCGACCTCGCCAACGGTCTCGCGGAGCCCCTGCGCGCCCTGCACGCGGGCGTGGAGGCCCTCCGCCCGGCCCCCGGCGCCGAACACGACGGCATCGTCCGCTGCGCTCTGCTGCCCACCTACGCCGAGGAGATCGACTGGGCCGCCGACTCCGTCGCCCACCTCGTCCGGACCGGTACCGCGCCCGGTGAGATCGCCGTCCTGTGCCGCACCGCGACCGACTTCGCCGAGATCCAGGGAGCCCTGGTCGCCCGCGACATCCCGGTCGAGGTCGTCGGCCTGTCCGGGCTGCTGCACCTCCCCGAGATCGCCGACCTCGTCGCCGTCTGCGAGGTCCTCCAGGACCCCGGTGCCAACGCCTCCCTGGTGCGCCTGCTCACCGGCCCGCGCTGGCGCATCGGCCCACGCGACCTCGCTCTCCTGGGGCGGCGCGCCCGGCTCCTCGTGGCCCACGCGCGCGTGGCGGACGACGACGACCAGGACCGCCGCCTCGCCGAAGCGGTCGAAGGGGTCGACCCGTCCGAGGTGATCTCCCTCGCGGACGCCCTGGACACCTTCCTGGAGACACCACTGGACGGCCGCGACGACGACGGACTGCCGTTCTCGCCCGACGCGCGCGTGCGCTTCGCCCGGCTGGCCACCGAACTGCGCGAGCTGCGCCGCTCCCTGGCCGACCCGCTGATGGACGTCCTGCACCGGGTCCTCGCCGTCACCGGCCTGGAGGTCGAGCTGTCGGCGTCCCCGCACGCCTTGGCCGCCCGCCGCCGCGAGACCCTGTCCAACTTCCTGGACGTCGCCGCCTCTTTCGCCGCCGGGGACAACGAGGCGTCCCTGCTCGCCTTCCTCGGCTTCCTGCGCACCGCCGCCCAGTACGAAAAGGGCCTCGACAACGCCCTCCCTGGCGGCGAGAACACCGTCAAGGTGCTCACCGCCCACAAGTCCAAGGGCCTGGAGTGGGACGTCGTGGTCGTCCCCGGCCTGGTCACCGGCACCTTCCCCAGCAGCCAGGGCCGCGAGAAATGGACCTCCCAGGGCAAGGTCCTGCCGCACGAGCTGCGCGGCGACGCCGACACCCTGCCCGATGTGACGTCCTGGGACGCCAGGGGCCTGAAGGCCTTCCACGAGGCCATGAAGGACCACCAGCACACCGAGGAACTCCGCCTCGGCTACGTCACCTTCACCCGCCCACGCTCCCTCCTCCTGGGCTCCGGCCACTGGTGGGGCCCCACCCAGAAGAAGCGCCGCGGACCGTCCACGTTCCTCCAGGCCCTCTACGAGCATTGCGAGGCCGGGTACGGCGAGATCGAGGCCTGGGCGGAGGAACCCGCCGAGGACGAGGAGAACCCGGCCCTCCACCGGGCGACGGCCGACCAAGTGTGGCCCCTGCCCCTGGACGCGGCCGCATTGGCCCGCCGCCGCGCCGCCGCTGAGACGGTCCTGGCCCACCTGGAACACCTCGCGTCAGAGGAGTCCGGGTACCCCACGGCGACGCACGACCCGGACGCCCTCGACGACCCGGAGTGGCCGCCGCCCCCCGAGGACGAGGAGCCCCCAGAGCCTCCCCACGACGAACCGGACCCGTTCGACGTCGCCACGGACCCTTTCCAGGACGACGCGGCACCCTTCCAGGACGACGCGGCACCCTTCCAGACCGACGCGGGCCCCTTCCACGACGCCGGCCGCCCCACGGTCCCCCACCAGGCGGGCCCACCGGGACCCCAGGGCCCACAGCGACACCCCACGCCGCGCCTCACCCCGGAGGAAGCCCGCACCGTCGCCTCCTGGGACCGCGACCTCGACGCCCTCACCGGCGAGCTCCTGCGCGCCCGCGACAGCATCACCGAGGTCCCCTTGCCCACGTCCCTCACCGCCTCCCAGCTGCTGCTCCTGGCCGCCGATCCGGACGGCCTCGCCGAGGAGCTGGCCCGCCCCATGCCCCGGCCGCCCCAGCCGGCCGCCCGCCGCGGCACCCGCTTCCACGCCTGGGTCGAGGCCCGATTCGAAGAGCTGACGCTGCCCATGCTGGAGCCGGAGGAGCTGCCCGGCAGCGATGCCGAGATCGCTGACGAACAAGACCTGGAGGCCCTCAAGGAGGCCTTCGAGCAGACCGAGTACGCCCACCGCACGCCCTACCGAGTGGAGGCCCCCTTCCAGCTCGCGCTCGCCGGCCGCGTCGTACGGGGCCGCATCGACGCCGTCTACAAGGTGGGCGACGGCGAGGGCGCGACCTACGAGATCGTCGACTGGAAGACCCACCGCGCCCGCACCGCGGACCCCCTCCAGCTGGCCGTCTACCGCATCGCGTGGGCCGAGCAGCAGGGCATCCCCCCGGAGTCCGTCACGGCCGCGTTCCTGTACGTACGCAGCGGCGAGATCGTCCGCCCCGACGCCCTGCCGGACCGGGCGGCACTGGAGCGGCTGCTCAGCGAGGAGCCGCCCGGTGAGGAACCGCACTCCGAGGACGTCGGTGCGGGCCGATAGGCTCGTGACCATGAGCCAGACCCCGGACAGCGTCGTCCGTACGTACATCCAGCAGCACCGCGCCGCCTTCCTCGACGACCTCACCGAGTGGCTGCGCATCCCGTCGGTGTCCGCCCAGCCGGACCACGCGCCCGACGTACGACGCAGCGCCGACTGGCTCGCCGCCAAGCTGAAGGAGACCGGCTTCCCGACGGCCGAGGTCTGGCAGACCCCGGGTGCGCCCGCCGTGTTCGCCGAGTGGCCCTGTGACGATCCCCAGGCGCCCACGGTCCTGGTCTACGGCCACCACGACGTGCAGCCCGCCACCCGGGAGGACGGCTGGGACAGCGAGCCCTTCGAGCCGGTCGTGCGCGAGAACCGCCTCTACGCGCGCGGGGCGGCCGACGACAAGGGCCAGGTGTTCTTCCACACCCTCGGCGTCCGCGCCCACCTCGCCGCCACCGGCCGCACCACCCCGGCCGTGCACCTCAAGCTGATCGTCGAGGGCGAGGAGGAGTCCGGCTCCCCGCACTTCCGGGCCCTGGTCGAGCAGCACGCCGAGCGGCTGGCCGCCGACGCCGTGATCGTCTCCGACACCGGCATGTGGTCCGAGGACACCCCCACGGTCTGCACCGGCATGCGCGGCCTCGCCGAGTGCGAGATACGTCTGCACGGCCCAGACCAGGACATTCACTCCGGGTCCTTCGGCGGCGCGGTGCCCAACCCGGCGACGGCCGCCGCCCGCCTGGTCGCCGCCCTGCACGACGAGCACGCACGCGTGGCGATCCCCGGCTTCTACGACGGCGTCATCGAACTCACCGACCGCGAGCGCGACCTCCTCGCCGAACTGCCCTTCGACGAGCAGCAGTGGCTGCGCACGGCCAAGTCGCACGCCGCCCAGGGGGAGGCCGGCTACACCACCCTGGAGCGGATCTGGGCCCGTCCCACCGCGGAGGTCAACGGCATCGGCGGCGGCTACCAGGGCCCCGGCAGCAAGACGATCATCCCCAGCTCCGCCCTGGTGAAGCTGTCCTTCCGCCTGGTGGCCGGCCAGGACCCCGGCCAGGTGGAGAAGGCCGTCCGCGCGTGGGCCGAGCAGCAGGTGCCGCCGGGGATCCGCTGCGACATCACGTTCAGCGGGGCCACGCGCCCGTGCCTGACCCCGCTGGACCACCCGGCTCTGCAGTCGGTCACCCGCGCCATGGGCCGGGCCTTCGAGCAGCCGGTCCGCTTCACGCGCGAGGGCGGCTCCGGACCGGCGGCGGACCTCCAGGACGTCCTTGGCGCCCCGGTGCTGTTCCTGGGCATCTCCGTCCCCTCGGACGGCTGGCACGCCCCGAACGAGAAGGTCGAGCTCGACCTCCTCCTCAAGGGCGTCGAGACCACCGCGTACCTGTGGGGTGACCTCGCCGAGAACTGGCGCCATGCGCCCTGAGCCCACCGTTCCGTCCCGGGCCGGGCACGCGCGCGGGGCACACTGGAGGCGCCGCCCCACGCCGCCCACACCGCCCGAGCCCGCCGGACCCGGTCGCCTCCCGCCGTACATCCACTGAATCGCACGCCGAACCCGACCGTTCCACCGGGGAGTTGGAAGCACCCGTGACCACCTGGACCGACCCGAACGCCGACCGCCCCATCTCGCTCACCGCCCCGAGCGGCATCGACCGGGCCGCTCACCACCGGCTCGACGAGGCCTGGCTCGCGGCGGCGTGGAGCCACCCGACGACGCGCTGCTTCGTCGTCTCCGGCGGACAGGTCCTCATCGACGAGACGGCGGACGGGCGCACCGAACTCGTCATGACCCCGTCTTTCGAGGCCCCTCTCACCGAGGCGCACCGCTACTTCCTCGGCAACGACGAGGACGGCGTCAGCTACTTCGCCCTCCAGAAGGACTCCCTGCCCGGGCGCATGGACCAGTCCGCGCGCCCGGCCGGACTGCGCGAGGCGGGCGCGCTGCTGTCGGCCCGCGACGTGGGCCTGATGGTGCACGCGGTGGGCCTGGAGAACTGGCAGCGCACGCACCGCTTCTGCTCGCGCTGCGGCGAGCGCACCGTCATCGCCGCCGCCGGGCACATCCGCCGCTGCCCGGCCTGCGGCGCGGAGCACTACCCGCGCACGGATCCGGCCGTGATCATGGCCGTGACCGACGAGGACGACCGCATCCTGCTCGGCCGCCAGGTCCACTGGCCCGAGGGCCGCTTCTCGACGCTGGCCGGCTTCGTGGAGCCCGGGGAGTCCATCGAGCAGTCGGTGCGCCGCGAGGTCCTGGAGGAGGTCGGCATCAGCGTCGGCCAGGTCGAGTACGTCGCCAGTCAGCCCTGGCCCTTCCCGTCCAGCCTCATGCTGGGCTTCATGGCCCGCGCCACCTCGACCGCGATCGAGGTCGACGGTGACGAGATCCACGAGGCCCGCTGGTTCTCCCGCGAGGACCTGCGAGCCGCGTTCGAGTCCGGCGAGATGCTCCCGCCCTACGGCATCTCGATCGCCGCCCGCCTGATCGAGCTCTGGTACGGCAAGCCGCTCCCGACACGGAGCGCCGCCTGACGCCACCACGTGTCCGAGGGTCCGAGGGCAGGACCGACCACGAGAAGGCGGCCCCTGAGGTGCCTCAGGAGCCGCCTTCTCCGCACGAGCGATCGGTGCCTAGACGCCGATCTTCTGCTTCACCTGCGCCAGCGACGGGTTGGTGAGCGTCGAGCCGTCCGGGAAGAGGACGGTGGGCACCGTCTGGTTTCCGCCATTCGCCTTCTCGACGAACGCGGCGGACTCCGGGTCCTGCTCGATGTTGATCTCGGTGTACGCGATGCCCTCGCGGTCCATCTGGCTCTTCAGCCGGCGGCAGTAGCCGCACCACGTGGTGCTGTACATCGTCACAGTGCCCAGCATGTCTCTCGTGCTCCTCAGGTGGCTCGGGGGCGGGTGGTCGCAGTGGAGGAACGTATGTGAAAGGTCCACCATTCCCGCCCCGGGGCCCGCTGCGACGTGACGCCCGCCGCACCCGACGTGACGCCTGCCGCATCTGACGTGACGCCTGCCGCATTAGTACGACTATCAGTGCCCGCCTGTGGACAACCGACGCGGCCGTCTCGCGCGACCTGGCAGCATGGCCATGTGACAGCAGCAACGCACTCCACCCTGTTCCCGCAGGTACCGGACTCCGCCGACGCGGTGCTCGAAGGGCTCGACCCCGAGCAGCGCGAGGTGGCGACCGCCCTGTACGGTCCGGTGTGCGTCCTGGCGGGCGCGGGCACGGGCAAGACCCGGGCGATCACCCACCGCATCGCCTACGGAGTGCGCGCCGGCATCCTGCAGCCCTCCAGCGTCCTTGCCGTCACCTTCACCAACCGCGCGGCCGGGGAGATGCGCGGCCGACTGCGCCAGCTCGGTGCCGCGGGCGTCCAGGCCCGCACGTTCCACTCGGCGGCCCTGCGTCAGCTCCAGTACTTCTGGCCGAAAGCGATCGGCGGCTCCATGCCCCGGCTCGTCGACCGCAAGATCCAGCTCGTCGCCGACGCGGCCGCCGCCTGCCGCATCCGTCTCGACCGGGGCGAGCTGCGGGACGTCACCGCCGAGATCGAGTGGTCCAAGGTCACCCAGACCGTCCCCGCCGACTACGCGCCCGCCGCCGACAAGGCCGGCCGCGAGTCGCCCCGCGACCCCGCCGAGATCGCCCAGCTGTACGCCGCCTACGAGGACGTCAAGCGCGAGCGGTCCGTCATCGACTTCGAGGACGTGCTGCTGCTGACCGTGGCCGTCCTGCAGGACCGGCACGACATCGCCGAGCAGATTCGCGCTCAGTACCAGCACTTCGTGGTCGACGAGTACCAGGACGTCAGCCCTCTCCAGCAGCGCCTGCTCGAACTGTGGCTGGGCGAGCGTGACAGCTTGTGCGTGGTCGGGGACGCCAGCCAGACGATCTACTCCTTCACGGGCGCGACCCCGGACCACCTGCTCGACTTCCGCACCCGCCACCCCGGTGCCACGGTCGTCAAGCTGGTCCGCGACTACCGCTCCACCCCCCAGGTCGTCCACCTCGCCAACGGCCTGCTCGCCCAGGCCCGCGGCCGGGCCGCCGACCACCGCCTGGAGCTCGTCTCCCAGCGCTCCGCGGGGCCCGAGCCGGTCTACGTCGAGTGCACCGACGAGCCCGCCGAGGCGGAAGGCGCGGCCCGCCGGATCCGCGAGCTCGTCGATTCGGGGATCCCGGCCTCCGAGATCGCGATCCTCTTCCGTACGAACGCGCAGTCCGAGACCTACGAGCAGGCCCTGGCCGACGCCGGAGTGCCCTACCAGCTGCGCGGCGCCGAGCGCTTCTTCGACCGCCCGGAAGTGCGCAAGGCGGGCATCGCCCTGCGCGGCGCGGCCCGCTTCGGCGGCAACGACTCCCTCCTCGACGATGTCGTCGACCTCCCCTCCCAGGTGCGCGCCGTGCTGTCGGGAGAGGGCTGGACGACACAGCCACCGGCCGGCTCCGGCGCCGTGCGAGAGCGCTGGGAGTCCCTGGCCGCCCTGGTGAACCTCGCCCAGGACTTCGCCGCCGCCAGACCGGACGCCACCCTGGCCGACCTCGTCGCCGAACTCGACGAACGGGCGAACGCCCAGCACGCCCCCACCGTGCAGGGCGTCACCCTCGCCTCCCTGCACTCCGCCAAGGGCCTGGAGTGGGACGTCGTCTTCCTGGTCGGCGTGGCCGAGGGCATGATGCCGATCACCTACGCCAAGACCGACGAACAGATCGAGGAGGAACGCCGCCTCCTCTATGTCGGGGTGACCCGCGCGCGCGAACACCTCCATGTCTCCTGGGCGCTCTCCCGCTCGCCCGGGGGCCGCCCCAACCGCCGCCCCAGCCGTTTCCTCGACGGACTGCGCCCCGGTTCGACGGCCACCACGGGCCGTCCCTCCGCGGGCGCGGCGGGCGGAATCGAGCGCGGAATCCCCGGAATCAGGGAGTCCGCCCCGAGACGGGCCCAGCGAGTTCCCGCCCGCTGCCGAGTCTGCGGCCGCACCCTGACCGACCCGGGCGAGATGAAGCTGATGCGTTGCGACGACTGTCCCTCCGACATGAACGAGGGCCTGTACGAGCGGCTGCGCGAATGGCGCGCCGACCAGGCACGCAGCAGCGGCCAGCCCGCCTTCTGCGTGTTCACGGACCGCACCCTGATGGCGATCGCCGAGTCCGCCCCGGACGACGAGCGGGAGCTCGCCCGCATCCCGGGCGTCGGCATGCGCAAGCTCACCCGCTACGGGGCCGACGTACTGGCCATCTGCGCAGGCCAGTCACGCGCCGAGAGCACGGACGACGACTGACACCAACTCGTCAGAAAAATAGTTTGCGCATGCCCCAGCAATCCCCATAGGTTCTTAGGCACGAGAGCAGCGGCCTTCTCGGAGGCCCTGATTCCGTGTTGTACTTGCATATCCGCAGGACTGGTTCGTCCAGTCCCCCGAGACGCCGAGAGGAGGCGAGTCCAGTGATCAGCATCAACACCAGCTCCGTCAGCATCGTGAAAATGACCGATCGCTCGGCCGTCTCCACGTGCATGCTCGGCGTTTCGAACCTGGGCACCGGTCTGTCCGGCATCCGTGCCATCCGTCCGGCGTCCTCCTCCGCTGCTCCCGCGGGTCTTCCTGTCCGCGAGCGCAATGAGCGACCGACCAAGGCACTGGAAGCGGCAGTAGCGGCACAGGCACAGGCCTATGCCTTTACGGCGACCGGTGCCGGATTCCGGAAGCAGACGACGCAGCACCACCAGATGTGGGCCTTCCGTGGGCCAGAACCCTGGAGTGATCCAGCCTGATCGCCGATCAGGCCGGCGCCTTCAGGGCCGCGGAACCCCATCCGGGATCCGCGGCCCTTCTGTTTGTCTCTGAACAGGGATGACGGACCGAAGGCGCCTCGGGACAAGAAAAGAACCCGGTACCACCACCCCCCGGCCAACAGGCCGGAACGAACAGACGAGGAAGACGAACCGTGCAACTCGAAGCGCACGTCCCGTCCGTACCGCCTTCCGACACGATCCCCAAGCCCGGCTCCACGGAGGACCCCACCTTGACCCCGCTCACCGCGCTCACCGCGCTCGACGACGCCATCGAGAACCTCGGCGTACCGGTCCCGTGCCGTTCCTACGACCCGGAGGTCTTCTTCGCCGAGTCGCCCGCGGACGTCGAGTACGCCAAGTCCCTCTGCCGTACCTGCCCGCTGGTCGAGGCCTGCCTCGCCGGCGCCAAGGAGCGGCGTGAGCCCTGGGGCGTCTGGGGTGGCGAGCTGTTCGTCCAGGGTGTCGTCGTCGCCCGGAAGCGGCCGCGTGGTCGCCCGCGCAAGAACCCGGTCACGGCATGAACACCGCAGGAACAATCGACCGCCCCCTCACGCACGACCCCCAGAAGCAGGCCCCGATGAAGCCGTCCACTTACGAGCCCGCAGGCTCCGCGAACCAAGACTTCACCATCAGCGGCGCGAAGGACTCGCGTCAGAACAGGACCCGTGAGATGCAACTCATTCCAGAAGCCATGGCCCGCGCGCATATGCGCGAGCGACTGCAAGAGGCGGAGCGAGACCGACAGGCCGCGCGCCTGATCGCCGCCCGCCGGATGCAGCGCAGGGCGGAGCGCGCTTCCCTGCGTGCCCGCCGGGCGCTCGCCATGGCGGTCATGCAGTAACCCGCACTACCTGACGTGGCGCCAGCCCGGCCATGAGCCCGGGCTGCCGCCGTCGGCCTCTCATCACGGGGGCCGGTCCGTACCGAACGGACCGGCCCCCGTGGCGCGTTGCGCAGCAGGGAGCACCGCTTCCATCGGCCCGAGGCGTGCCAGGTCGGCGTCCGGGGCTTCGAGCCGGGTGATGCCGCGCCGCTCAGCAGGCACCGGGGCTCGTGCCCTCCGAATCGCCGGGTGCGGAGTTATCGTCGCCAGGGTGACGAGTCCTTCAGGAGGCAGTGACGACGGCTCCGCCGCCCAGCCGCGGCGCCTTGTCTGTGCCCGCTGCGGCGCATCGGCCGACGCCCTGACCGACGGCCCACCGCTGACCTGGACCTACTCCGTGGAGGACGGCTCCCGCCGCCACTACTGCGAGACCTGCTCCCGGGACAACCTCAGATCCATCGAGGGCCGCCTGGACTCGGACTGGTGGTGACGCCCACGGCCGGACTCACGCCTCCGCCACCTCTTCCCCGTCGTCCGCCGGGTCCTGCGGGACGAACCCCGGCAGCCACTCCTCCAGCTCGTCACGCAGCCGCACCGTCGCCCCGAGCTGGCACAGCACCCCGATCGTGCTCAGCGTCACCCGGTGGATCAGCAGATAGGCCGGCGGCAGGTTGAGCTGCTTGCCGAGCTGATAGGCGGGGGAGCGGATGTCGGCGACACGGGCGGCCTGGCTGCGCATCCAGCCCCGTGTGAAGGTGAACTCCTCGACCTGGGCCGGCTCGATGATCGGCAACAGATAGTCCATGACGGCATCCGGGTCCAGCTCTATCGTCTCCTTGACGAACCCTTCCACGCGCAGCAGCTCGTAGACCGCCTCGGCCTCACCGTCGAGGGTCATCCGCAGGGACTCGCCGATGGTGGCCGGCAGACCACCGGGCAGCCGGTCGACCGTGCCGAAGTCAAGGACGCCGAGGCGCCAGTCGTCCTCGCCCTCCGGGCCGCCGGGCAGGAGCCGGAAGTTGCCCGGGTGGGGGTCGGCGTGCAGCAGGCCAGTGCGGGCGGGGCCGGAGAAGAGGAAGCGGGCCAGCAGCTGACCGGCACGGTCGCGCTGCTCCTGGGTGCCGTCCGAGATGATCTCCGACAGGGGGACGCCGTTCATCCACTCGGTGACCAGGATCTGGTCGGACTGGTGGACCACCTGCGGCACGACCACGTCCGGGTCGTCCGTGAACTCCTCCGCGTGCGCCTGCTGGGCCTGGGCCTCCAGACCGTAGTCCAGCTCCTCCGAGACGCGGTCCTTCAGCTCCGCGATCAGCGGCTTGATGTCCATGCCGGGGATCAGCGGACCGAGCAGTCGCGAGAAACGGCTCAGCTGGTTCAGATCCGACAGCAGGGCTTCACCGGCACCCGGGTACTGCACCTTGACCGCGACCTCGCGGCCGTCGTGCCAGACCCCCCGGTGGACCTGGCCGATCGAGGCCGCCGCCGCGGGCTTGTCCTCGAACTCAAGGAACAGCTCGTGCCAGCCCTCGCCGAGCCGCTCCTCCAGCACCGCGTGCACGGTACGGGTCGGCATGGGCGGCGCGGCCTCCTGGAGCTTGGTCAGCGCGGCCCGGTAGGGGCCGGCCACCTCCTCGGGCAGCGCGGACTCGAAGACGGACAGGGCCTGGCCGAACTTCATCGCCCCGCCCTTGAGCTCGCCGAGCACCTTGAACAGCTGCTCGGCCGTTCGCTGTTGGAGTTCGCGGCCGACGAGCTCGGCGGATTCGCCGACGATCCGCTTGCCGAATCCCCAGGTCGCCCGCCCGGCGATGCCGAGCGGGAGCGCGGCGAGCTTGGCGGTCCGGGTAACCGCCTTCCGGGGAAGATCAGACATGCGCCCTCCAAGTCCCAGCCGGCCGCTCCGCCTCTGCCTCACGGCACTGCTCCGACGGCCGTTGCACCGCCATTGTCTCGTGCGACTCCCCGTCCTCCGAGAGGTGCTCCCCTTTTCCTCTCTCCACCGCCGCGCACGGGCACTCCGGATGTGCCCGGATCGACCGGGCGTGCCAGCGCAGACCGGGGACGGATACCTCCCAGCGTGACCCGGCACTGGAGGGGACCCGGCCGTCCAGGAAAGCCAGCGCGTGGGCGGCCGCCAGGCCCGCCACGGTCGTGGCCAGCGTCAGATCGCAGGGCCGGACCTGACGCTGCCTGCCGGAGCGCCACTGGGCGATCATGCGCGGCCAGGCAGGGTCCCGGTCGGTGCGGCCCTCGTGCAGACACCCCGCGCAGCTCGTCTCCCCGGGCAGCACGAGAGGGCCGACCACGCCGGTGCCCTCCACGACCCCGGCGTACAGATGGGGTGTCCCGGAAGCCATCAGCGGCTCGGCGGCGGCCGGGTCGGGCGCGTGCACGGCGACATCGTCGCGCGGGGTGATGATCACCAGTGAGAAACCGGGGTCCCCCTCTTCCAGGGACGCCCCGGCCGTCGTGCGGCGCGGCGGCCGGTCCGGGGCCGCCCGGCGCACGGCACGGCGTGCCGACTCGTCCCTGCGGTCGCCGACGGACTCCGCGGGAAGCCCGCCGGGCGCGATGTCCCACGGCTCCACATGGCCACCGTCGAGCACATCCACCTCGCCCACGCCGGCCCCGGCCAGGAGTGAGGCGAGCACGGCACCCACCCGTCCCGCGCCCCGCACCCGCACGCGCTGCGAGCGCCGGGCCGCCAAATGCCCCATGGCCTCCCCGGGCGCCGAGGTCGTCAGGGACAGGGAGGCGAGGTCGGGGCGCAGCCGGTCGAGCACGTCCTTCTTCTCGCGCAGGGCATCGGCGGCCGGGCCACCGCCCCGGGCGTCGTCCAGCAGCCCGGCCCCCGCGAGCCCCCGGACCAGCCTGTCGACATGGCCGTCGGGCAGGTCCATGCGGCGTCCTTCCTCGCGCAGGAGCTCCAGCCCCCGCGTGCCGTTCAGCAGGTCGAGGAAGCTGCCCGTCGCCTGGTCCATCGGGCCGAGAGTCAACGCATGCGCCGGTGTCATCCCGAACTGCACGGTGTTGAGGTTGCGCCAGCCACGCTTGAGCGCGGGTTTCACCACTGGATGCATGACAAGCCCCCGTATGTCATAGATCGTCCCCGTGTGTCGGCGGAACGCGGATGCGGGCCAGGGCAGGGAACGCCGAGGCCGGTCGCAAGCAGGGCTCCCGGTCCCTGGTCCCGGACCGACCCCGCCATCGCTTCGCCGACGGGATCCAGCATGCCCAACCCCGCCGTCGGCTGCCGAAAGTTGTCCACAGGCGCGAGCATTCGTCGTACAAATCCGGCGGCCGGTGGGGGTGGCGGCACCGAACCGTCCAGGAGCCGGGACTTCCCCGTGTGCAGCGGGTAACGTCGGGGCGTGCCCGCCGACCCACTGCACCGCGCCGGAACGCCACACCGCAGCAAGACGAGCCAGCCGCCGACCGGCTCGGGGGCGAGCGCGATCGAGGTCCGCAGGAGCGCGCGCCGACGCAGAACGGTCTCCGCGTACCGCGAGGGCGATCGCACCGTGGTGCTCATCCCCGCCCGTATGTCCGAGGCGGAGGAGCAACGCTGGGTGAACGTCATGCTCGACAAGCTGGCCGCCCAGGAGAGCAAGCGGGCCCTCGGCGACGCCGAGCTGGCGGAGCGCGCCCGGCGCCTGTCGGACCAGTACTTCGACGGACGGGCCCGGCCCGCGTCGGTGCGCTGGGTGACCAACCAGAACACACGCTGGGGATCCTGCACCCCCGCCGAGGGCAGCATCCGCCTCTCGCACCGACTCCAGGGCATGCCCGAGTACGTCGTCGACTACGTCCTCCTCCACGAACTCGCCCATCTGCTCGTCCCCGGACACGGTCCACGCTTCTGGGAACTCCTCGAGGCCTATCCGCGCACCGAGCGGGCCCGCGGGTACCTCGAAGGCGTGGTCGCCGCCGAGCGGTTGCCCCATGTGCCCGGCGCGCGGGGTGAGAGCCCCGCGGGGTGACCGGCCGCTTTCCGCGAGCGAACAGCCGATACGGCCGAGTGGCCGTTCTGTACCGGCTCTGTACCGACCTCGTCCGTTGTCCGGGTTTGCCGTTAGCCTGGCGCGACGCAATCACGTTCTGGATGGGGGACGGTCGTAACGCATGGCCAGGGAATTCCAACGCGGCCACAAGGCCAGGATCAGTGACCTCACCGCGGGCACGGATCTGTACGTAGGTGTACAGATCGCCGGCCCCGGACTGAGCTTCGACATCAGCTGCTTCGGCCTCGACGCCGATGAACGGCTCTCGGACGACCGGTACTTCGTCTTCTTCAACCAGCCGAAGTCTCCCGAGGAGTCCATTCAGCTCCTGGGTGCCCAGGCGGGCGACACGGAGTCCTTCCGCGTGACGCTCGACCGGGTCCCGTCGCGGATCCAGAAGCTGTCCTTCACGGCGACGATCGACGGCGCCGGTCAGATGTCGCAGATCACCTCCGGCTACATCCGCATCGTCGCGGGTGGCGAGGAGGTGGCGCGCTACTCCTTCAACGGCTCGGAGTTCTCCACCGAACGGGCCGTGATGCTGGGCGACTTCTACCTGAAGGACGTCTGGCGGTTCGCCGCCGTCGGGCAGGGCTTCGACGGCGGTCTGGACGCGCTGCTGAAGAACTTCGGCGGTGAGGTGGCCGAGGAGGAGACGCCCGCGCCCGCCCCGCAGCAGCCGCAGGCCGGCGCCGCACCGGGCTTCGCCCCGCCCGCGTTCGGCGTCCCCGGCACTCCGGAACCCGCCCCGGCTCCGGCGCCCGCACCGGCGGCCCCTCCAGCGCCCGCGCCCCAGCCGGCCGCCCAGGGCTTCGCGCCCCCGCCCGGCGCCACCCCGCCGCCCACCCCGGCGCCCGCGCCCCAGGTGCACGCTGCCCCGACCATCGCCGCGCCTCTGCACACCCCGCCAGGCGGCTCCCAGGTGCCGCCTCCGGCCCCGGCGCCCGCGCCCTACGGCCAGCCGGGCCAGCAGCCCCCGCAGCACGGCCAGCCGCCGCAGTACGGTCAGGTCCCCGGTCAGACGGCCCCGCCTCCGCCCGGCTACGGCCAGCCCCAAGCGCCTCACGCACCTCAGGCGCCCCACGCCCCGGCCCCGCCCCCCGGATACGGCCAGCCCACCCCGCCCCCCGGCTACGGACAGCAGCCGCCGCCGATGGGACAGGCCCCCTACGGAGCCCCGCAGGGCGTTCCCCAGGGCGCCCCGCAAGGCGCTCCCCAGGGCCCCGGTGTGTCCGGCGCGCTCCAGCAGTTCAAGGAGACCCCCACGGGGCAGCGCTGGACGCAGCAGAACAAGAAGCTCGTCCGCGTCGACCTCGGCATCGGTGGACAGCCCGTGCTGGCCCGGCAGGGCAGCATGGTGCTCTACCAGGGCAAGGTCGACTTCAGCTACAAGGGCGCCGGGTTCGCCGGCCGGATCGTGGGCAACGCGACCGGCCAGGAGATGCAGCTGATGCGCTGCACCGGCCAGGGGCAGGTGTTCCTCGCCGAGAACTCGACCATGCTGCACCCCCTCGAACTGCAGGGCGACGCCGTCTGCGTCTCCGCCGAGAACGTCCTCGCCTTCGACGAGAGCCTCACCTATGAGGTCCGCCGCATCGAGGGCCACGGCATCCCCGGCGGCGCACTGTTCACCATGCAGTTCCAGGGCACCGGCACCATCGTCGTCAAGACGCACGGCACGCCCGTGGTGCTGCCCGTCACGCCCACCACCTTCGCCGACTGCAACGCCGTGGTCGCCTGGTCGGCCGCCGCCCAGGTCGTCGTCTCCAGCCAGGTGCGGATGCGCCGCAACGCCTACCCCGGTGACACGGGGGAGAGCGTGAACCTCCAGTTCCGGGGAGCGCCCGGCAACTTCATCGTCGTTCAGCCGTACGAGGTCTGAGGGAGCCCGTCATGACACAGCAGTTCGCGGGCCACGCCCCCGCACCCGTCACCGCCCGCATGGAGAACCACGGCAATCACATGCTGAAGGTCGCCATGCAGACCGGCAACGACCTCCTCGCGCGCGTGGGGTCGATGGTCGCCTACGAGGGATTCGTCCAGTACGAGCCCAACCCGCCCGCCGTCCGCCAGATCGCCAAGGACTGGATGACCGGTGAGGGCGCGCCCCTGATGAAGTGCTCCGGCGACGGCTTGCTCTACCTCGCCGACTACGGTGCCAACGTCGTCGTGATCAACCTCAACGGCGACGGCATCTCCGTCAACGCCACCAACCTGCTCGCCTTCGACGCCCACCTCACATGGGGCGTGGAGCGGGTCAAGGGCCTGGCGAAGTTCGCCGGGCAGGGCCTGTGGAACACCAAGATCTCCGGGCAGGGCTGGGTTGCTCTGACCTCCCGGGGCAAGCCCATCGTCGTCGACTGCGGAGGCGGCGAGGACGAGACCTACGTCGACCCCGACGCGCTCGTGGCCTGGTCCCCGAACCTCAAGGTGAAGGGCAAGCGCAGTTTCCGGGCCCAGTCGCTGATCGGCCGCGGCAGCGGCGAGGCCTACCAGATGGCCTTCTCCGGTCAGGGCATCGTCGTCGTCCAGCCCAGCGAGGACAGCACCGACCGCCTCCGGGTCCGGGGCTGAGGGGGAGCCACACGTCATGCAGAGCCCGATTTTCGCCTACAACGAGCAGCAGACCCAGGACCGCTGGAGCCTGCAGAACAAGCAGATGCTGCGCGTCACCCTGGAGGGCCACGACGACGTCCTGGCCCGCAAGGGCACGATGGTCGCCTACCAGGGCCTCGTCGAGTTCGACGCGGAGTTCCAGAACAACCAGCAGTCACGCGCGCGTGCGCAGACCGGGGAGGGTCTGGACCTGATGCGCTGCCACGGGCAGGGCACGGTCTACCTCGCCAACCTCAAGCAGCACGTGCACGTCATGGAGGTGGACCAGGACGGCCTCACCGTCGACAGCAGCTATGTGCTGGCGATGGACTCCTCCCTGCACCACGAGGTCATCGCCGTGGACAGCCTGTACGGCATCTCCGGCTCCGGTAAGTACCAGCTCAACATCACCGGCCGGGGCAAGGTCGCCCTGATGACGTCCGGGATGCCGCTGGCGCTGCAGGTGACGCCCGACAAGTACGTCAACTGCGACGCCGACGCGATCGTCGCCTGGTCGACGAGCCTGCGGGTGCAGATGCAGGCCCAGACGCACTCGTCCGGGGTGTGGCGGCGGCGCGGCAGCACCGGCGAGGGCTGGGAGCTCAGCTTCATGGGCACCGGCTTCGCGCTGGTCCAGCCCAGCGAGCTGCTGCCGCCGCAGGGCGCCCAGATCGGCTCGGGCCTCGCCGCGCAGTACGGCATGGGGCAGCAGGGGGCGCGGGGGCAGAACCAGGGCAACGTCTGGAGCTGAGCGAGCGCTCCGCGGGGTTCGGCCGGTTCAGGTCGGGGGCTGTGCCTCTCGCCTCGGCCGGCCGGCCGTCCGTGCGCGCTCGCGCGGTTCCCCCGCCCATGAGGGGGCGCTGCCCACTGTCAGCAGGAGGGTAAGGGGCGGTCGCCACAGCGGCCGTCCCTTACCCAGGTGTTCAGACCCCGAGCCTCGCGCGGGCCGCCCTCAGCAGCCGCACGACCGACTCGTCCGCCACCTCGGCCACCTTGTCGTACCCGAACCAGCGCACGTCGAGCGACTCGTCGCTGATCGCGTGCGCGGCGCCCGGGGGCGCCACGACCGCGTACTGGACGTCGAAGTGGCAGTGGCACGGCGGCGGGATCGGATGCCGGTCCAGGCCCACCGGGCCGCCGGACAGCAGGGTCAGACCCGGCACGCCGGACTCCTCCGTCGCCTCACGCAGGGCCGCGTCCGCCAGAGAGGCGTCACCGGGCTCGCAGTGGCCGCCCATCTGGAGCCACATCCGCAGCTTCTTGTGCAGGGTCAGCAGCACCCGGCCGCCCTCGGGGTCGATCACCAGGGCGCTCGCCGTGATGTGACCCGCGTGGCAGGCCTTCCACAGGCCGTCCGGGTGCTCCGCCAGGTGGTCCAGATAAGCCTGGCGCAGCTCAGGCTGGTCCTCGTACTCCTTCAGCACGAGGACCGCGTCGTCGTACAGGCTCACCCGGCGTCGTCGCCCTTGCTCTCGCCGTCGGCCCCGCCCTGGTCCTTCTTCTTCAGGTCGGGCTTGTCCGCCGCCTCGCCGAGCATCTTGTCCAGCTCGGAGAAATCGATCTGCTCGCGGTGCACGAAGCCGTCCGGGTCGTCCAGGTCGGTCGCCGTGGGCAGCATGTCCGGGTGGTGCCACAGGGCGTCCCGGCCGTCGACACCGCGCGCGTCCGTGAGCGAGGCCCACAGACGGGAGGCGTCCCGCAGACGGCGCGGGCGCAGCTCCAGGCCGATCAGCGTGGCGAACGTCTGCTCGGCAGGGCCGCCCGAGGCGCGGCGGCGGCGCAGCGTCTCGCGCAGGGCGTCGGCGGACGCCAGACGCGGTTTCGCGGCGGCGTGGACCACCGCGTCCACCCAGCCCTCCACGAGCGCCAGAGCCGTCTCCAGACGGGCCAGGGCCGCCTTCTGCTCGGGCGTGTCCTCCGGCTGGAACATGCCCTGCTGGAGGGCTTCCTGCAACTGCTCGGGATTCTGCGGGTCGAACTGGCCGACCACGTCCTCCAGCTTGGCCGTGTCGACCTTGATCCCGCGGGCGTAGCCGTCGACCGCGCCGAACAGATGCGAGCGCAGCCAGGGCACGTGCGCGAAGAGGCGCTGGTGGGCGGCCTCGCGCAGGGCGAGATAGAGCCGCACCTCCTCCTGGGGGACGCTCAGGTCCTTGCCGAAGGTCTCGATGTTCACCGGGAGCAGCGCGGCCTTGCCGGCCGGGCCGAGCGGAAGGCCGATGTCGGACGAGCCGACGACCTCACCGGCGAGCACACCGACGGCCTGCCCGATCTGCGTGCCGAACATGGCGCCGCCCATCGAGCGCATCATGCCGATCAGCGGACCGGCCATGGCCTGCATCTCCTCCGGCAGGACGTCGCCCATGGCGGTGCCGACGCGCTCGGCGACCGGATCGACGAGCTCCTTCCAGGCGGGCAGGGTCGCCTCGACCCACTCCGCGCGGCTCCACGCCACCGCGGAGGCGGCACCGGAGGGCAGCGACGTGGCATCGTCGAGCCACAGGTCGGCCAGGCGGACGGCTTCCTCGACGCCCTTGCGGTCGGCCGTACCGACGCTGGCGTCCTTGGTGCCGTCAGGGCTGCCCTGGGAGACCGTCTGGCGGGCGATCTGCTTGGCCATGTCCCAGTTCACCGGGCCGCCCTCGTAGGAGAGCATCTGGCCCAGCTGCTGGAACGCGGCGCCCAGGTCGGTGGGGTTCAGCGACCCGAACATGGCTGCGAACGGATTGTCCGCACCGGGGCCGCCGGGGCCACCGGGACCGCCGCCGAAGCCTCCGGCTCCGGGCAGGCCGCCAAAACCGAACGGGTTGGCCGGTCCCTGACCACCACCGCTCTCCTGGTCCTTCTTCTTGCCCTCGTCGCCGTCGTCCGGCTCCTCCGGCGGAAGGCCGAATCCGAATGGGGTGTCACTCACGGGATTCCTCGGCTGGTAGGGCCGCCGGTTCTTTCCGGCGGCACGGCTGCCCGACAACACCACCCAGCGTAGACACCTGGGGCGGATCGGGCCTCGGTGCTTCGCCGACTGACGGCCTGCGGCAGGATGGATGCCACCTGGTACGCACGCGTCGGACGCGCTCGTACTGAAGACAACCGCTGGAGACGCCCGGTGAGTTCCCCAGATCCGCAGGTTCGCGCAGCGCGAAACCAGTCAACCAGTTCCGCGAGTCCCGCGGCGCGCGGACCCGTCGTCGCGGTGACCGGCGCCGCGTACGGCGTAGGAGCCCTGCTCACGGAGCGGCTCGCCGCGTCCGACGAGGTCAAGCAGGTCCTCGCCATCGACGAGCGGCGTGGCGAGTGCGCGGCGGCCCAGTGGCACATCCTGGACGTCCGTGATCCGGCCATCGCGGACAAACTGCGCGGGGCCGACGTGGTCGTGCACCTGGCGCTGGATCTCGACCTGGAGACCGACGCGGCCGCCCGAACGGCCTACAACGTACGGGGGACGCAGACCGTCCTCACGGCCGCCGCGGCGGCCGGGGTGCACCGGGTCGTGCTGTGCACCTCGGCGATGGTCTACGGGGCGCTGCCCGACAACGAGCTGCCGCTCTCCGAGGACGCCGAGCTGCGCGCCACCGCCGAGGCGACCGGGGTCGGCGACCTCCTGGAGATCGAACGGCTGGCGCGCCGGGCGCCCCGGGCGCACCCCGGACTCAATGTCACCGTGGTCCGGCCTGCCGTGCTGGTGGGCGGTACGGACACCGCGCTGACCAGGTATTTCGAGTCTCCCCGGCTGCTCGTCGTCGCCGGGTCGCGGCCCGCGTGGCAGTTCTGTCACGTCGAGGACCTGTGCAGCGCGCTGGAGTACGCCGTCCTGGAGAAGGTCGACGGGGAACTGACCGTCGGGGAGGAGGTCGAGGAGCTCAGCGGCATCCGGCGCATGGAGCTGCCCTCGGCGGTCGCTCTCGGCGCGGCGGCGCGCCTGCACCGGATCGGGCTCACGCCGTCCCCGGCCGGGGACCTGGCGTACACGATGTACCCCTGGGTGGTGAGCGGCAGCCGGCTGCACGACGCCGGGTGGCGGCCGCGGTACACCAACGAGGAGGTGCTGGCGGAACTCCTGGAGGAGGTGTCCGGTCGGCACACGGTCGCCGGACGGCGGCTGGGCCGCAAGGACGCCACGGCCGCCGGTGCCGCGGGTGCCACGGTGGCGCTGCTGGGCGCGGCGGCGGTCGTGCGGCGGGCGCGCAAGGCCCGGCGCCGGATCTGAGGGGCGCCTCGGCGGGGCTGGAGCGGGACGCCCCTGTAGGAGGCTCCAAACGCGTACGCGCGCGTGCCGGGCGATAGCTCTATTCCGCGCTGTCGGTCGGGTGCGGCACGATGGACCCATGGCAACCACGAACGATCACCCCGGTGAGCAGGCCGCGCAGGACCCGATCAAGCTGATCGGGATCCGCGACTCGGCCCTCTCCCTGGACGAGGTGTTCCGGGCGGTCGGGGACGACGCGGCCGGTGGGACCGCGCTCTTCGTGGGAACCGTGCGCAACCACGACGGGGGTGCCGACGTCGACGAGCTGGGCTATTCGTGCCACCCCGGCGCCGAGGCGGAGATGCGGCGGGTCGCCGAGAAGGTCGTGGCCGAGTTCCCGGTGCGGGCCCTGGCCGCCGTGCACCGCGTGGGGGACCTCAGGGTCGGGGACCTCGCCGTGGTCGTCGCCGTCTCCTGCCCGCACCGCGGAGAGGCCTTCGAGGCGTGCCGGAAGCTGATCGACGACCTCAAGCACGAGGTGCCCATCTGGAAGCACCAGAGGTTCTCCGACGGCACCGAGGAGTGGGTCGGCGCCTGCTGATCCCGGGGGCCGTCCTCCGGTTGCGTAACCGCACCCCCGGCGTGAGCGTTGTCACTGCGGATCGTTAATCTGCTGATCAGTCAGTTGCGGACGCTCAGAGGGGTTGGAGGTCGGCATGGCGGCGCTCGCCTGGTTGCTGATTCCGCTTGTGGCTGCCATCGGCGCGGGGCTCTGGGGCAGTTGGGCCAACCGGACCCGCAAGGTCCGAAACGACGGCCCGGAGCTCACCGGCTACGCCCGCTTCCGGGAGGCCATGGAAAAGCCCCGGCCCGGTGCCTGACCGGACAGGAAACAGCAGGTCACAGACATGATGGAGCGCAGGGTCGCCCCGGACGGGCGGCCCTGACGGTGCGCTGACAGGACCGTCCCGTAGTGTCGTGTCATGCCACGCCGCACCGCGACGATGCTCGCCTCCACCCTGATGCTGATCGCGCTCCTGTGCGCGGGAGTGTTCATCCCCGTGCCGTACGCGGAGATGTCCCCGGGGCCGACGGTGAACACGCTGGGCGACCACGACGGTGAGCCGGTGCTGCAGATCGCGGGCAAGAAGACCTACCCGACCAGTGGCCACCTGAACATGACCACGGTCCGCGTCACGAGCGCCGACTACCGGATGAACCTGGTCGAGGCCGTCTACGGCTGGCTCGCGCACGACAACAAGGTCGTGCCGCACGAGACGCTCTACCCGGACGGTAAGACCGAGGAGCAGTCCACCCAGGAGAACGCCGAGGAGTTCAGCCAGTCCCAGGAGAGCGCCAAGGTCGCCGCCCTGAAGCAGCTGGACGTTCCGGTGAAGTCCTGGGTGATCGTCTCGACGGTTGTCAAGGGATCCCCGGCGGAGGGCAAGCTGCACGCGGGGGACGTGATCAAGGCCGTCGACGGTACGGCGGTGAAGGAGCCGGCCGACGTCGCGAAGCTCGTCACCAAGCACAAGCCGGGCCAGGAGGTCCGCTTCACGATCGTGCCGGCCAAGGAGCAGGCCGCCGCGGAGAAGGAGAAGCGGACGCCGACCAAGACGCAGGACATCGCGATCACCACCACGACGTCCGACGACACCGGTGAGAAGCGGGCCATTGTGGGGATCTCCGCGGGGACCGACCACACGTTCCCGTTCTCCATCGACATCAAGCTCGCCGACGTCGGCGGACCGAGCGCCGGGCTGATGTTCGCGCTCGGCATCTACGACAAGCTCACTCCGGGCAGCCTGACCGGCGGCAGGTTCGTGGCCGGCACCGGCACGATCGACGACGCTGGCAAGGTCGGGCCGATCGGCGGCATCGAGATGAAGACCGTGGGCGCGCGGGCCAAGGGCGCGCGGTACTTCCTCACGCCCGCCGACAACTGCGCGGCCGCCGCCAAGGACACCCCCGACGGTCTCACCCTGATCAAGGTGGGCACCATCAAGGACGCCCTCGGCGCTCTCGAGGACATCCGCAGCGGAGACACCGCGGATCTGCCGAAGTGCGGCAAGTAGGACGTTGACCAGGGGTCCGGGAAGCCGGACCCCTCAGCCGTCGGGGACTGCCCGGCCAGGGCTACTCCTCGAACGTCGCCGCCAGCGCCTCCGCCAGGCCCGGGACCAGGTCGGACCCGGTCAGCACCTCGGTGGGGGAGTCCTTCTCGCGCAGCCGCAGGGCCGACTCGCGCGTGGCGTCCCGCAGGACCGCGACCGTCATACGGACCTCCTGACGGTCCGGGTGGTCCGCCACCCACTTCGTGAGCGCGGCTTCGCTCAGACCCTTCGGAACCTGGGCCTCCGCGGACGGCGGCAGCATCAGGCGCTCCACTGCGAGGGCGCAGCCGACCACCGCGTCGGGCCAGGCGATGGTGGCGAGGAACTCGTCGAGCGGCTTGCCCGTTGGAACTTCGTCCTGCTCGATCGGGGTCAGGCCGGAGTTCTCCGGCTCGTCCCCCAGTCCGAGCCGGTCTGCGAGCGAGGGCTGTTCGGCCCGCAGTCGTGCGGTGTCGACGAGGGCGAAAAGGCGGGCGGGCTGGTCCCAGCCGAGTCCGGAGACGTACTCGTCGATCTCGAGAACGGCCCGGGTGAGCGGGTTCGCAGCCATGGGAGTGTTGGACATGGTCACAATCCTCTCTCGTTCCTCACCGGAATCGGGAACCGAGTAAACGGTGAGTAAGTTGCATAGGTGAGGGCCCACGATCACGGGGGCCACACACGGTCCGTGAAGACGCGGGCCTGACGGATCAACAGCGAACTTCGAGGTGCGCACCTTGGCTTTCCAGATGCCGGACCGCGGCGGAGGCCCGACAGGGCCGCGGATCAGAGTGGGCCGCCCGTCCCGGCGTGTCCGGACCCTGCTCATGACACTGGGCGTCCTGGCCGTTCTCGGCATGACGTTCACCATGTTCGCGGGCTTCTGGACGGACTGGCTCTGGTACCGCTCGGTGAACTACTCCTCGGTCTTCACCACCACCCTGTGGACCAAGATCGGGCTCTTCTTCGTCTTCGGCCTGCTCATGGCGCTCGCCGTCGGCTTCAACATCTGGCTGGCGCACCGGCTGCGGCCGCCGCTGAGCGCCATGTCGATGGAGCAGCAGAACCTCGACCGCTACCGGATGAGCATCGCGCCCTACAAGAAGTGGCTGCTCTTCGGGATCACCGCCCTGGTGGGCCTGATCGCCGGAGCCTCCGCCTCCGGCCAGTGGCGCACATGGCTGATGTGGGTCAACGGCGTGCCCTTCGGCCAGAAGGACCCCCAGTTCAAGCTGGACGTCGCCTTCTACGCCTTCGACCTGCCCTGGTACCGGTTCCTGCTCGGCTTCGGCTTCGCCGCCGCGATCCTGTCCGTGATCGCCGCCGCGCTGACCCACTACCTCTACGGCGGACTGCGCGTCACCAGCCCGGGCGCCCGCGCCACGGCCGCGGCCACCGGGCACCTGTCGGTGCTCATCGGGATCTTCGTGGCCCTCAAGGCGGTCGCCTACTGGCTCGACCGCTACGGGCTCGCGGTGAAGTCCAGCGACTTCAGGGCGACCGACAACTGGACGGGCCTGAGGTACGTCGACGCCAACGCCTACCTGCCGGCGAAGACCATCCTGTTCTGCATCGCCGTCATCTGCGCGCTGCTGTTCTTCGCCACCATCTGGCGGCGCACCTGGCAGCTGCCCGTGATCGGCTTCGGTCTGATGGTGCTCTCCGCGATCCTCATCGGCGGCCTCTACCCGGCGATCGTGCAGAAGTTCCAGGTCCAGCCGAACGAGCAGGCCAAGGAAGCGCCGTACGTCGAGAAGAACCTCGAGGCCACGCGCAAGGCGTACGGCATCGACGGCACCAAGGTCACCGACTACTCGGGCACCAGCAAGACCGAGGACAAGTCGACCCTGCGCGATGACGTCCCCTCCACGGCGAGCATCCGGATCATGGACCCGAACATCGTCTCGCCGACGTTCCAGCAGCTCCAGCAGATCAGGAACTACTACGCGTTCCCGGACAACCTGGACGTGGACCGCTACACCAAGGACGGCAAGGACCAGGACACCGTCATCGGTCTGCGCGAGCTGAACCTCGCGGGCATCCCGAAGAAGAACTGGATCAACAACCACTTCCGTTACACGCACGGATACGGAGTGGTCGCCGCCGAGGGCACCAGCGCCGACGCCCAGGGCCGGCCCAACTTCACGGAGTCCGACCTCCCGTCCGAAGGCGACCTCGGCACCTACGAGCAGCGGGTCTACTACGGCGAGAAGACCACCACGTACTCGATCGTCGGCGGCCCCCAGAAGGAGATCGACTACTCCGACGACAACGGCGAAAAGACCACCAGCTACAAGGGTGACAGCGGGGTCGACCTCTCCAACCCGGTCAACCGGGCCGCGTACGCGGTGGCGTTCGGCGAGCCGCAGATCCTCTACTCCGGTGCCATCGGCGAGGGTTCGCGGGTCCTGTACAACCGCACACCCAAGGAGCGCGTCGAGGCGGTCGCCCCCTGGCTGACCATCGACGGCGACGCCTACCCGGCGGTGGTCAACCACCGGATCCAGTGGATCGTCGACGCCTACACGACGACCAACGGATACCCGTACTCCTCACGTACGACCCTCGGTGACACGACGGCCGACTCGCTGACCGCCACCAACGACAACCGCGCGGTGGTGGCCCAGCAGAACCAGGTCAACTACATCCGCAACTCGGTGAAGGCGACCGTCGACGCGTACACCGGCGAGGTCAAGCTCTACCAGTGGGACACCGAGGACCCGGTCCTGAAGACCTGGATGAAGGCCTTCCCGGACACGGTGGAGCCCAAGAGCGACATCTCCAAGGACCTGATGGACCACCTGCGCTACCCGCAGGACCTGTTCAAGGTCCAGCGGGAGCTGCTCACCCGCTACCACGTGAAGGACGCCACGACGTTCCTCAGCGGCAGCGAGGTGTGGCAGGTGCCGGACGACCCGACGAACCGGTCGGGCAGCGCCGTGCCGCCGTACTACCTGAGCATGAAGATGCCCGACCAGCAGGCGCAGGCGTTCTCGCTGACGACGACCTTCACGCCCAACGGCCGGGACAACCTCAGTGCGTTCATGGCGGTCGACGCCGAGGCGGGCACGAGTGACTACGGCAAGATCAGAATCCTGAAACTGCCGACGAACACCACGGTCAACGGACCCAAGCAGGTCCAGAGCCAGTTCAACTCGCAAGAGGAGATCGCCGAGTCCATCAGGCTCCTGAGAGGCGGCGACTCCGAGGTCGAGTACGGCAACCTGCTGACGGTCCCGCTCGACGGCGGACTGCTGTACGTCGAGCCGGTCTACGTACGCGGCGGCGGACTGAAATATCCGCTGCTGCGCAAGGTGCTGGTCACCTACGGAGGCAAGACCGCCTTCGAGAACACCCTCGACGAGGCACTCAACAAGGTCTTCGGAGCCGACGGCTCGACCACCGAGCCACCGGACGAGGGCGATACGCCACCACCGCCGACGTCCGACAACCCGACGGTCCAACAGGCCCTGGAGGACGCCCAGAAGGCGTTCGACGCGGGCCAGGAGGCCCTGAAGAAGAACGACTGGGAGGCGTACGGCAAGGCGCAGAAGGACCTTGAGGACGCTCTGCGGCGGGCCGAGGACGCGCAGTCCGAGGCGAGCGGCGCGGGCGGCTCCGGGGGCGGCGAGAGCAAGCCCGGCGGCAAGCCGAGCGGCAGCCCCAGCGGCAGTCCGAGCCCGAAGCCCAGTAGCTAGCGCCCTGGCCTGGTCAAATGCCCATCCCGCGCCGTGATACGGTTGTGAACACAACGGCGCGGGGTGGAGCAGCTCGGTAGCTCGCTGGGCTCATAACCCAGAGGTCGCAGGTTCAAATCCTGTCCCCGCTACTGAAGTCGCGATGTCCGAGTGACGTAGCGACATCGAAGGCCCGGATTCCACAAGGAATCCGGGCCTTCGTGATGTGTGAACGCATGTGCTGGACCAGGCCGTGGCCGCGCCGCCGTGGGGAGTTGGGCGATCTGTGTTTGACTTGTCTCTCTGTGGGCATGTCGACAAAACGCTGAAGTGACCTCACTGGCTGCGGTATACCAGGTGTACCCAGGTTGCAGGTGGTGCGACGATGGACGTTATGGGGGACAAGGCAACTCTGTTCGAGACAGGGCGTTTTGTGCAGCCTTCCAGCCGGGAGGACACCGAGACCCCGGACGAGACCGGGGAGATCGCCGACGAGGCGGCCGAGGAGCTGCGCCAGCGGCTGGCCGCCGAGGCCGGCGACGTCGAAGCGATGAGTGTCCTCGGGGCCATGCTGCTGCGCCGTGGCGATCTCGACGGTGCCGAGCCTCATCTGCGTGCCGCCACCGCCGCGGGCGACCGGGCGGCGGCCAACAACCTGGGAGTCCTCCTCCACCAGCGGGGATACGCCGACGAGGCCGCCGGATGGTGGCGGATCGCCGCCGTCGCCGGATCCACGGCGGCCGCGCACGCCCTCGGCCGGCACCACCGCGAGCGCGGCGACGAACCCGCCGCCGAGTACTGGCTGCGCCAGTCCGCCGAGCAGGGCCACACGCTGGGCGCATACGCGCTCGCCGACCTGCTGGAGCACCGCGGGGACGCCGCGGCCGAGCGGTGGATGCGGGTCGCGGCCGAGCGCGGCCACCGGGAGGCGGCGTACCGGCTGGCGCGGGCGCTGGACCGGAAGGCGGCACGGGAAGCCGGCGATGACGACGGTGTCCAGGCACCCGAGGAGGCCGAACAGTGGTACCGCCAGGCCGCCGCGCGCGGCCACCGGCGGGCCGCCCTGCACCTGGGGACGATCCTGGAGAGGCGCGGGGACCTCAAGGAGGCCGGACGCTGGTACCTGACGTCCGCCAAGGACGGCGAGGCGCGGGCCGCCTGCGCGCTCGGCTTCCTGCTGCGCGACGCGGGCGACACCGAGAACGCCGCCGTGTGGTGGCTGCGGGCCGCCCAGGACGGCGACGGCAACGCCGCGAACGCGCTGGGCGCGCTGCACGCCGAGCGGGGCGAGACCCAGACCGCCGAGCGGTGGTACCGCGCCGCGATGGACGCGGGCGACGTGAACGGCGCGTACAACCTCGGCCTGCTCTGCGCCGAGCAGGGGCGCACCCCGCAGGCCGAGCAATGGTACCGGCGTGCGGCCTACGCAGGGCACCGGGAGGCCGCGAACGCGCTGGCGATCCTGCTGCTGCGGGGCGGCGACGAGACGGGTGCGGAGCCGTGGTTCTCCAAGGCCGCCGAGGCCGGGAGCGTCGACGCCGCTTTCAACCTCGGCATCCTGCACGCCGGGCGGGACGAGGAGCGGGCCGCGCTGCGCTGGTACGAGCGGGCCGCTGCCGCCGGGCACACCGAGGCGGCGCTCCAGGTCGGCATGGCGCGGCTGCGGGACGGCGACGAGCAGGAGGCCGAGCGGCATCTGCGGTGCGCGGCCGGGGGCGGGAGCGCCGAGGCCGCGTACCGGCTGGCGACCGTGCTCGACGCCCGGCGTCCGCCGGAGCCGGCGCACGAGCTCGGGGAGCCGGTGCACCGTCGCAGCGAGTGCGAGGAGTGGTACGAGCGGGCGGCCTCGCAGGGGCACCGGCGGGCGCAGGTCCGCGTCGGCATGCTGGCGGCGGCCCGGGGTGATGTCGTCGAGGCGGCTCGGTGGTACCGGGAGGCGGCCGAGGCCGGGTCCCGCAACGGCGCGTTCAATCTCGGGCTGCTGCTGGCCCGGGAGGGGAGCGAGCCCGAGGCGGCGGTCTGGTGGACACGCGCCGCCGACGCGGGGCACGGGCGGGCGGCGCTGCGGCTCGCTCTCGTCTACGCGCGTCGGGGTGAGCTGGCGGAGGGCCAGCGGTGGGCCGACCGGGCCGTGTCCCTGGGGCCGGCGTCCGTCACCGAGCGGGCGGAGCGGCTGCGCGACGCGCTGCGGCAGGAGCTGTCCGCGTGAGGTGGTGCGGAAGGGGCCGGGGTGCGGCCGGGCAATGGATTTGCATCCGTCGTCCGCGGTGACGTAACGTTGCATTCACCGACGCGGGGTGGAGCAGCTCGGTAGCTCGCTGGGCTCATAACCCAGAGGTCGCAGGTTCAAATCCTGTCCCCGCTACTGAAGGCCGAGGGCCGGAATCCGAAAGGGTTCCGGCCCTCGGTGTATGCGGCGGCGTCGTCTTCGGCGAGGTCATGTGGCGTGGCAGCAGAGAGCCCCGGCACCCATCGGTGCCGGGGCTCTCGCGCGTTCGTGCGGGCTAGGCGGCCGCGCAGTTCGGGCAGATGCCGCGGTAGGTCACCTCGACGTCCGAGACCGCGAAGCCGAAGCGCTCGGTGTCGGGGAGGTCCGCCAGCGGGTTGCCGACCGGGTGGACGTCCCGGATCGCGCCGCACTGGGCGCAGACCAGGTGGTGGTGCGGCTGGTGGGCGTTCGGGTCGTACCGCTTGGCGCGCTGGTCGGTCGAGACCTCCAGCACCTCACCGAGGGTCACGAGCTCGCCCAGCGTGTTGTACACGGTCGCCCTGGAGATCTCGGGCAGCTTGGCGACGGCCCTGGCGTGGACCTCGTCGGCCGTCAGATGGACGTGTTCGCCGTCGAGGACCTCGGCCACGACGCGTCGCTGCGCGGTCATCCGCCATCCGCGTCCGCGCAGGCGTTCCAGAAGGTCACTCATGGCCACCAGCCTAACAGCTAAAGGGACCAGGTCCCGAACAGGTGTGAGTTTAGAGCCCTGCTTGCTTTAGACATTGTCTATTGTAGGATCGAGAACAGCTTCGACCGGTGGGACAGGCCGGTCAGG
The DNA here is from genome assembly GCF_042959065.1 of Streptomyces sp. NPDC007929. Taxonomy (NCBI): domain Bacteria; kingdom Bacillati; phylum Actinomycetota; class Actinomycetes; order Kitasatosporales; family Streptomycetaceae; genus Streptomyces; species Streptomyces sp. NPDC007929. The sequence continues at coordinate 834,753 of NZ_JBIBKD010000003.1, forward strand.
AACGGTGCAGGAGGCGCATGTGACGCAGGGACCGCTTACGACGGAAGCCGGGGCTCCGGTCGCCGACAACCAGAACAGCGAGACCGCGGGCGTCGGCGGCCCGGTGCTTGTCCAGGACCAGCTGCTGCTGGAGAAGCTGGCTCACTTCAACCGTGAGCGCATTCCGGAGCGTGTCGTCCACGCCCGCGGCGCCGGTGCGTACGGCACCTTCACGGTGACCGCCGACGTCACCTCGTACACGCGGGCCGCCTTCCTCTCCGGGATCGGCAAGCAGACCGAGGTCTTCCTGCGCTTCTCGACGGTGGCGGGCAATCTGGGGGCGGCGGACGCGGTCCGTGACCCGCGTGGCTTCGCGCTGAAGTTCTACACCGAGGAGGGCAACTACGACCTCGTCGGCAACAACACCCCGGTGTTCTTCATCAAGGACGCCATCAAGTTCCCGGACTTCATCCACACCCAGAAGCGCGACCCCTACACCGGCTCGACGGAGGCGGACAACGTCTGGGACTTCTGGAGCCTGTCGCCCGAGTCGACGCACCAGGTGACCTGGCTGTTCGGCGACCGGGGCATCCCCGCTTCGTATCGCCACATGGACGGCTTCGGCTCGCACACCTTCCAGTGGAGCAACGAGGCCGGCCAGGCCTTCTGGGTGAAGTACCACTTCAAGACCGACCAGGGCATCAAGAACCTCACCAGCGCCGAGGCCGCCCGGCTCGCCGGTGAGGACCCCGACTCCCACCAGCGTGACCTTCGCCGGTCCATCGAGCGCGGTGAGTACCCGTCCTGGACCGTCGGCGTGCAGATCATGCCGGTGGCCGAGGCGGCGACCTACCGCTTCAACCCGTTCGACCTGACCAAGGTCTGGCCGCACGCGGACTACCCGGTCATGGAGATCGGCAAGCTGGAGCTCAACCGCAACCCGGAGAACGTCTTCGCCGAGGTCGAGCAGTCGATCTTCAGCCCCGCCCACTTCGTGCCGGGTATCGGACCGTCCCCGGACAAGATGCTCCAGGGCCGTCTCTTCGCCTACGGCGACGCCCACCGCTACCGGGTCGGTATCAACGCCGACCATCTGCCGGTGAACCGGCCGCACGCCACCGTGGCGCGCACCAACTCCCGGGACGGGTACCTCTACGACGGCCGGCACGCCGGTGCGAAGAACTACGAGCCGAACAGCTTCGGCGGCCCGTTCCAGACGGACCGCCCGCTGTGGTCCGCCACGGCCGTGAGCGGCGCGACCGGCAGCCACCAGACTCCGGTGCACGCCGAGGACGACGACTTCGTGCAGGCGGGCAACCTCTACCGGCTGATGAGCGAGGACGAGAAGGAGCGCCTGATCGCCGATCTGGCCGGCTTCATCGCCAAGGTGTCGCGCGACGACATCGTCGAGCGGGCGATCGACAACTTCCGTCGGGCCGACGGAGACTACGGCAAGCGGCTGGAGGTCGCGGTCCAGGCCCTGCGCGGCTGAACTCCAGCGCTGGACCGCTTGCGTGGCTGACGGGCCGGGTCCTCTTCGGGGCCCGGCCCGTCCGCGTGCTTACGCCGGGACCCGCTGCCGTGCCGGTGCCCAGCAGCGGATGATGTCGCGGACCGAGACGATGCCGACGGGCTCGCCGCCCTCCAGCACGATGAGGTGCCGGAAGCCGCCGTGCGCCATGGCGGCCGCCGCCTCCTCCAGGGTCCAGGCCGGGGTGGCGAACACGACGTCGTTGGTGGTGTGGGCGTGGGTGCGTTCCGCGTCCGGGTCCTGACCCAGACCCACGGAGTTGAGGATGTCGCGTTCGGTGAGGATGCCGATGCCGGAATCGGGGTCATGGACGACGGCCGCGCCGACCTTGCGCGCGGACATCAGCGCTGCGGCCTGGCGCAGGGTGTGGGTCGGGCCGATGGTGAGGACGACTGTGCTCATGGCGTCACGGACGAGCATGGATGGAGCCACCTCCTGGGGGTCTCCCCGCCGTTCGTTCGGAATTTCACAAATTCACAAGTGGGGGGACTCTCAGGGTGGCAGGTAAAGGGAGGGTCAACAAGGGGGCGCTCGGTAACAACGGGGGGCTCGAACGCGCGTATCCGCTCCCGGACCGGAAAAGATCGCCGGCCGTCTACGTCAGTAGCGCTGGTTGAGGTACCCGAGTAGTTCGTCGTGGAGCAGGCCGTTCGACGCGGCCGCGTTGCCGCTGTGCGGGCCCGGGCGGGCGTCGAGGCCGGTGAAGGATCCGCCCGCCTCGGTGACGACGATGGCGGTGGCGGCCATGTCCCACAGGGACAGCTCCGGCTCGGCGCACATGTCGACGGAGCCCTCCGCGACCATCATGTACGGCCAGAAGTCGCCGTACGCGCGGGTGCGCCACACCTCGCGGGTCAGGTCCAGGAAGCCGTCCAGGCGGCCCTGCTCCTCCCAGCCGCTCAGTGAGGAGTAGGCGAGGGAGGCGTCGGAGAGCTTGGAGACGCGGGAGACCTGCAGCCGGGAGGCCTTGGTGAGGCTGCGGCCGGAGAACGCGCCGTGCCCCTTCGCGGCCCACCAGCGGCGGCCGAGCGCGGGGGCGGAGACGACGCCGACGACGGGCTGGAAGCCGCCCTCGCCGGCCTCCATCAGCGAGATGAGCGTGGCCCAGACGGGAACGCCGCGCACGTAGTTCTTGGTGCCGTCGATCGGGTCGATCACCCAGCGGCGGGGGCCGGTGCCCTCGACGCCGTACTCCTCGCCGAGGATCGCGTCCCTGGGGCGGGCGCGCCCGAGGTGGCCGCGGATGAGTTCCTCCGCGGCCTTGTCCGCCTCGCTCACCGGGGTCATGTCCGGTTTGGTCTCGACCTTGAGGTCGAGGGCCTTGAACCGGTCCATCGTCGCGGCGTCGGCGGCGTCGGCGAGGACGTGGGCGAGACGCAGGTCGTCGAGGTAGTCGGGCATGCAACGAACCTATCTGCCGAGGTGGTGGTGGGGCTACCGGGGGTTTGTGGGGGATTCGGAAGCGGTCTCGGGATGGGCGTCGCGTTCGGGCTCAGGTGTGGAGCTCGGGCTTGGTGTGGAGCTCGGGCTTGGTGTGGAGGATGTCGCGTGCCTGCTCGGCGGCGCGGGCGGAGCTCTCGGCGACGAAGTCGAGGAATCGGGCGATGTTCTCCAGGCGGGCGGCGGCCGGGGTGCCGGGGCCGAGGATGCCGACGCCCTGCCGCGCGGTTTCGACGATCTTGGCGAGGGCCTGTGTGCTGGCCAGCATCGACCGGTACCAGATGTCGTCGTCGACGATGTAGCGCTCGCGGCGGCCCTGGTCGGGCTCCCTGCGGACGAAGCCCTGGCTGTCGAGGAACGCCACCGCCTTGGACACCGACGCCGGGCTGACCTGGAGGCGCTGGGCCAGTTCGGCGGCGGTGAGGCTGCCGGAGTCGGTCATGCAGAGGCCTGCCAGCACCCGGGACATCATCTTGGGCATGCCCGACCCCATCATGACGGTGGTGAACGTCTCCTCGAAGTCGCGTACGGCCTCGGCGTCCCGGCCGTCCGCTCGCGGGAGCGCCTCCGGGTCGCGTGGCGCGGTCCGCTTGCGGCGGGTGCGGCGTTCCGAGGCGCGGTGGGCCAGGTCGGCGCGGTAGGCCGTGGGGCCGCCGTTGCGCATGACCTCTCGGGTGATCGTCGAGGTCGGGCGGTCCAGGCGCCGGGCGATCTCCGCGTAGGCGAGGCCGTCGGCCAGCCCCAGCGCGATCTGCTGGCGCTCCTGCTGCGTGAGTCTGCCTCCCGGCATCGCGGCCTCCTTCGTGGTGTGTGATGTCCGCACCATAGCGTTCGTCTCCATGTCATTGCAACGAATGGGCGTAGGGGTGTTGCGTTTGTCGGCAAGGTCGTTGCAATGAAATTGTGGCTTTGAGCTGTGATTACTTGTCGTGCATGCAACGCAGTAGTTGCCTATCGCGTGAACGCAACGTAGCTTTTCCATCGTTGGAAACGACGAACGACCTCAGGTCAAGGAGAGCAACGATGCAGAAGTTCGACAGCCCCGCCCTCGTCTCGGCCGTCCTGGACATCCCCGCCGGGCGCATCAACCTCATCGCCGCCGACCGGACCGACACCACCGTCGAGATCCTGCCCGCGGACCCCGGCAAGGGCCGCGACGTCAAGGCGGCCGAGCAGATCGAGGTCGCCTTCGACGACGGTGTCCTGCGGATCGAGGCCCCCGCGGCGAAGAACCGCCTCCTCGGCCACTCCGGATCCGTCGAGGTCACCGTCCAGTTGCCCGCCGGATCCCGCGTCCAGGCGAAGGCGGCCGCAGCCGACCTGCGCGGCGTCGGACGGCTCGGCGACGTCGCCTTCGAGGGAGCCCAGGGCACGGTCAAGCTCGACGAGACCGGCAGCGCCCGCCTCGCCCTGCTCGCCGGGGACATCTCCGTCGGCCGGCTGGGCGGTGCGGCCGAGATCAGCACCCAGAAGGGTGACCTCCGTGTCGCCGAGGCCGTGTCCGGCGCCGTCGCACTGCGCACCGAGCAGGGCGACATCACCGTCGCCGCCGCCCACGGCGTCTCCGCCTCTCTCGACGCCGGCACCGGCCACGGCCGGGTCCACAACGCCCTCAAGAACGCCGACGGTGTCGCCGGCCTGACCATCCACGCGACCACCGGCCAGGGCGACATCACCGCCCGCAGCCTCTAGAAGCCCGCCGCCTGTCCGAAGGAGCACCTCTCATGACCGATCTGGCCATCGCGGCGCACGGGCCGCGGAAGTCCTACGGCGACAGGGCCGACCCGAGGTAGCCCCGGGCCGACACCGCGGGCCGCCACAGCCAGAGCCCTGCGGCCAACACCCCGCGCGACAAGGCCGAAACGCGCCCCCGTGCGCGCTCTCGAACCCTTGACAGTCGTTCTGTGCGCGTCAAATCTGGGCGCAGACCGCTCGCCCCAAGGGGAGGCGAAGATGCCTGCAGCGCGGGAAGCGTTACTGGACGCCGCGTACACGGCGCTGGCGCGCCGGCCGTGGTCCGCCGTGCGGATGGTGGACGTGGCCGCGGCGGCCGGAGTGTCCCGGCAGACGCTGTACAACGAGTTCGGCAGCAAGGACGGCCTCGCGAGGGCCCTGGTCAGGAGAGAGGCCGACGGATTCCTCGCCGGGGTGGACCGCGCGCTCACCGGGCCCAGCGACCCCCGCGACCGGCTCACCGCCACCGCCGAGTGGACCGCGTCGGCGGCCCGGGAGAACCTCCTGGTGCGCGCCATGCTCACCGGCTGCTGGAGCGAGCGGCTGCCCGCCCCGGCCCTGACGGCGGTGCCGTCCACCTCCGCCGTACCGGCCCAGCGCCGCGCCGACGGGCCGCTGCCCTCACCCGGCGACTTCGTCGCCCTCGTCCGGGACCGGGCCGTCGGTCTCCTGGCCGGCCCCGGCATAGCCACCTCCGACTCGGCCGACCTGGCCCGCTCCTGCGAACTCGCCGTCCGCTTGGCGCTGTCGTGCGTGGCCGCGCCACCCGCCGAGGGCGGCGTCGCCGACCTGGTCCGCAGCGCCCTTCACCGGCGGACGGGGTGACGGCGCGTCAGTGTGCCGACCCCGACAACTGCAGCCCGACCACGCCGATGATGACGAGGCTGATCGACACGATCTTCAGGGTGGACACCAGGTCACCGAGGAAGATCATGCCGTAGATGGCCGTCCCGGCCGCGCCGATGCCGGTCCACACCGCGTACGCGGGACCCACGTCGAGCCGTCTGAGCGCCAGGGTCAGCAGTCCGAAGCTACCGAGGGCGAAGACGCAGAACGCGACCGTCGGCCACAGCCGGGTGAAGCCGTGCGACAGCTTCAGACACACCGCGAAGCCGGTCTCGAGCAATCCGGCCACGATGACCAGCAGCCACGCCATGAGTCGTCCTCCCGTATCCCACGTTCAGTGACCGCTTCGTCAGTTCCGTCGCGCTTGCCGGGCCTTGGCCCGGCTCGCGTCCGGCTTGGGTGCGATTATGCACTTACCGTTCACACGCCAGGACAAACAACGCGGAGGTCAGTCGCCTTCCTTGCGCTCCCGCGTGGCCAGCAGCCGGCGCAGCGAGTACAGCCGCGCAGGGTCCGCGTGCCCCTCGGCCACCCACGCGTCCAGCGCGCAGTCCGGTTCGTCGTGGCTGCACGCGCGCGGGCAGCCCTCGGTGCCCGGCTCCAGGTCGGGGAAGGCGTGGATGACCCGGGACGGGTCCACGTGGTTGAGCCCGAAGGACCGCAGGCCCGGGGTGTCGATCACCCAGCCGTCGCCGCCCGACAGCGGCAGCGCCAGCGCCGAGGTCGTGGTGTGCCGGCCGCGGCCGGTCACCGCGTTCACATGACCCGTCGTACGCCGCCGCTCCTGTGGCACCAGCGAGTTCACCAGGGTCGTCTTGCCGACCCCGGAGTGACCGACGAACGCGGTGATCTTGCCGTCGAGCTGCTCCCGCACCCGGGCGAGGGCGACCCCGCTCTCCAGCTCCGCGCGGCTGGTGACGACGTAGGGGATGTCGAGGTCGCCGTACAGCTCCAGCAGCTTCTCGGGCGGGGCGAGGTCCGACTTGGTCAGCACCAGCAGCGGATCCAGGCCGCCGTCGTAGGCCGCGACCAGACAGCGGTCGATCAGGCGGGGGCGGGGCTCCGGGTCGGCGAGGGCGGTGACGACGGCCAGTTGGTCGGCGTTGGCGACGACCACCCGCTCGAACGGATCGTCGTCGTCCGCGGTGCGCCGCAGCACCGAGGTGCGTTCCTCGATGCGCACGATCCGCGCGAGAGTGTCCTTCTTGCCCGTCAGGTCGCCCACCAGGGCCACCCGGTCGCCGACCACCGCCGCCTTGCGGCCCAGCTCGCGGGCCTTCATCGCCAGGACCATACGGTCCTCGACGAGGCAGGTCAGTCGGCCCCGGTCGACGGTGAGCACCAGGCCCTCGGCGGCGTCCTCGTGCTTGGGGCGGATGTTCGTCCGGGGCCGGGTGTTGCGGCGGCCCGGACGGGTGCGGATGTCGTCCTCGTCGGTGTGCTTGCCGTAGCGGCGCATGACCAGATCCCCGCGTCCTACGCCCCGAGCATCCCGGTCCACAGATCGGGGAAGTCGGGCAGGGTCTTGGCCGTCGTCGCCACGTTCTCGATCTGCACGCCCTCCACCGCCAGGCCGATGATCGCGCCGGCCGTGGCCATGCGGTGGTCGTCGTAGGTGTGGAAGATCCCGCCGTGCAGCCGGCGCGGGCGGATGTGCAGACCGTCGGCGGTCTCGGTGACGTCGCCGCCGAGTTCGTTGATCTCCTTGGTCAGCGCCGCCAGCCGGTCCGTCTCGTGCAGCCGCAGATGGGCCACGCCGCGCAGGGTCGACGGGGAGTCCGCGAGGGCCGCGACCGCCGCGATGCCCGGCGTCAGCTCGCCGACCTCGCCGAGGTCGACGTCGATGCCGTGGATCGAGCCGGATCCGGTGAACACCAGCCCGTACTCGGTCAGTTCGCAGGACCCGCCCATCTCGGTGAAGATCTCGCGCAGCCGGTCACCGGGCTGCGTGGTGCGGGCGGGCCAGTCCGGGACGACGACCTTGCCGCCGGTCACCAGGGCCGCCGCGAGGAACGGCTGGGCGTTGGACAGGTCCGGCTCGACGACCAGGTCCCGGCCGAGCAGGGCGCCCGGCGAGACCCGCCAGACGTTCGGCTCGCCGCCCGACTCGGGCGTGTCCACCTGGGCGCCGACCGCGCGCAGCATGTCGACGGTCATGCGGATGTGCGGCATGGAGGGCAGCGTGGCGCCGGTGTGGCGGACCTCGACGCCCTGGTTGAAGCGCGGCCCGGACAGCAGCAGGGCGCTCACGAACTGGGACGAGGAGGAGGCGTCGATGGCGACCGTGCCGCCCTCCAGGGCGCCGTTGCCGTGCACGGTCATCGGCAGGGCGCCGCGGCCGTCGTCGTCGATCCGGGCGCCGAGCTGTCGCAGCGCGTCGATGACGCCGTTCAGCGGGCGTTCGTAGGAGCGGGGGTCGCCGTCGAACCGGACGGGGCCGTCGGCGAGCGCGGAGACCGGCGGCAGGAACCGCATCACCGTGCCGGCGTTGCCGACGTCGACCGTGGCCGGGCCGCGCAGGCCCGTGGGGATCACCCGCCAGGCCTCACCGGTGCCGTCCGGGCCCACGCCTTCTTCGATCTCGATGCCCATCGCGCGCAGTGCCCCGGCCATCAGCAGGGTGTCCCGGGAGCGCAGGGGGCGGCGCAGCCAGCCGGGCTCGGAGGCGAGGGCGGCGAGGACCAGGGCACGGTTGGTGACCGACTTGGACCCGGGCACGTGGACCGTCGCGTCGACGGCTCCGCTCGCGTGCGGGGCGGGCCAGAGGGCGGTGTCTGCGGTGTTCGGGGCCATGGCCCCACTTTATAAGCAGGCGATGGTTCGAGTGCGGCTGCGTCGTGGCTGGTCGCGCCCCGCGGCGGAGCCGCGGATCGGCTCGGGCAACCGCCCCCCGAATCCGGCCGGTCACAAGCCCAGCAGCCAGCGTCCGCCGCCGATCAGCGAGCACAGTGACACCGCGTGGAAGAGGAAGAACCACAGCCCCGCCGGTACGTGCGTCAGCCGCGACAGCTGGTCCGCGTCCGAGTCGCCCGCCCCGCCCCGCGCCCGCTTGGCCTGGAGCTCGAAGGCCGGCCGGACCCCGCCGATCAGCAGGAACCACACCACCGCGTACGCGAACGCCGCCTGGACCTGGGGCCCGGCGAGCCACGACACCAGCACGAACAGCCCGCCGGTGACCAGCATGGTCAGGGCGCCGTAGGCGTTGCGGATCATCACCAGCATGGCCAGCAGCAGGGCGGTGGCCAGCCACAGCAGGAGCGTGATGCGACCGCCGCCCAGCAGGGCCGCCCCGCCCAGACCCAGCAGGGGCGGGGCCGTGTAGCCCGCGGCCGCCGTGAGGATCATGCCGATGCCGTGCGGCTTGCCGCGGCTGACGGTCAGGCCGCTGGTGTCCGAGTGCAGGCGTATGCCGGTGAGGGTGCGGCCGGTGAGCAGGGCCACGAGCCCGTGGCCGCCCTCGTGGGCGATGGTGATGGCGTTGCGGGACACCCGCCACAGGCCGTGCGGGATCACGACGGCGAGCGCGGTGCCCAGCGTCGCGATCACCACCCACAGGTCGGGGTCGGGCTGCGTGCCGGACACCTCGTCCCAGAGGGAGGCGAGCGAGGCGGTTGCGGTGCTGTCCATGTAAGGCGTTGGCTCCCTGTGGGCGATCCAATGGGTGCGGCGCGCAGCGCCGTCGTTGAGAGATGGTGGTCGGGCGACGGGTGGGCCTGGCAGTGTGGCACGTATGTGCGGACGGTATTCAGCAAGTCGTAGGCCAGAGGATCTCGCAGGAATCTTTGAGATCGAGAAGTGGGAGCCCGAGGAGACCCTCGCGCCGGACTACAACGTGGCACCCACCAAAGAGGTCTACGCCGTCCTGGACCGTCCCCTGAAAGACGCGGACGACCCGCGACCGGTTCGGCAGCTGCGCACGCTGAAGTGGGGACTGGTCCCGTCCTGGTCGAAGACCCCCGAGGGCGGCGCCCGGATGATCAACGCCCGCGCGGAGACCGTCCACGAGAAGCCGTCCTACCGCCGCGCCTTCACCTCCCGGCGCTGCATCCTGCCCGCCGACGGCTACTACGAGTGGGTCACCGGCACCCAGGAGCGCGAGCTGGAGGTCGAGGGCAAGAAGAAGCGGCCCCGCAAGCAGCCCTACTTCGTGACCCCGGCCGACGGGTCGGTGTTCGCGATGGCCGGTCTGTACGAGTTCTGGCGTGACAGGACCCTGCCGGACGACCACCCGCAGGCCTGGTGGGTGACGTGCTCGGTCATCACCACGGAGGCCGAGAAGGGCCCGCTCGCGGTCTCCCCGGCCGACGGACCGCGGGCGCTCGCCGAGATCCACCCCCGGATGCCGCTGATGCTGACGCCCGACCGCTGGGACGCCTGGCTGGACCCGTCCCGCACGGACGCCGACGAGCTGCGCGAACTGCTCGCCCCGCCGCCCGAGGGGCTGATGCGGGCCTACCCCGTCGCCACCGCCGTCAGCAACGTCCGCAACAACGGGCCGGAGCTGCTGAAGGAGCTGGAGGGGCCCGAAGAGGGCACACTCTTCTGACGTGACGCATGTGACGAAGACGGCCCGCACGACCATCGAGACCGTCGAGACCGACGCCGGAACCGCCCGGATCACCTGGCACGAGGCGAAGAAGGCCCGGCTGGTCCTCGCCGTCAGCCACGGCGCGGGCGGCGGCATCGAGGCCCGTGACCTGGTGGCCCTGGCCGAGGTCCTGCCCGGCCACGGCGTGACCGTCGCCCGGGTGGAGCAGCCCTGGCGGGTGGCCGGGAAGAAGCTGGCGCCCGCGCCGAAGACCCTGGACACCGGCTGGCGCGGCATCTGGCCCGCACTGGCGAAGCCCGGGCTGCCGGTGATCTCCGGCGGGCGCAGCGCCGGGGCCCGGGTGGCCTGCCGCACCGCGACCGAGCTGGGCGCCCACGCCGTGCTCGCGCTGAGCTTCCCTCTCCACCCGCCGGGCAAGCCGGAGAAGTCCCGCGCCGAGGAGCTGCTGGGCTCCGGGGTACCCACCCTGGTCGTGCAGGGCGGCAACGACCCGTTCGGGAAGCCGGCGGAGTTCCCCGAGGGGACGTACGCGCTCGTGGAGATTCCGTACGGGGATCACGGCTTCGCCGTGCCGAAACGTGCGGACCTCTCGCAGGACGAGGCAGTGGCGGTCATCACGGACGCGGTCGTGCGGTGGACCACGTCACTCGGGTAAAGCTTCGGGAATGCCGGGGCGGCGGTCACTGTTGTGCGGGACGTACGTGCTGGAGACCAGCGCCGACGTCATAGGAGAGGGAGTCCGCCGCATGGGTTCGACCATCTGCCCGACCCGCAGCAGCCGCGCCGACCTGGACTGGACGGTGCTGCACGCGGCGAAGACCGCCTCTATTCGGGCGGCGGGCGGACCGGATCGTCGTCTATCCTCCGATTCGGGTGAGACCGGTCTCGGTCTCACGAGAACACTCGAGGAGGTGGGTCCGGTCACTGGGACCGACGCAGGGACCGAAAACGGCCGGTCGGAGCAGCCCGAGAGCCAGGGCGGCGCGGGCGCGGAGACGGCCGCGGAGCGCAACGCGCGCTTCGAGCGGGACGCGCTCGAGTTCCTCGACCAGATGTATTCGGCCGCGCTGCGCATGACGCGCAATCCGGCCGACGCCGAGGACCTGGTGCAGGAGACGTACGCCAAGGCGTACGCGTCCTTCCACCAGTTCCGCGAGGGGACCAACCTCAAGGCGTGGCTGTACCGGATCCTCACCAACACCTTCATCAACTCGTACCGCAAGAAGCAGCGCGAACCTCAGCGCTCCGCGGCCGAGGAGATCGAGGACTGGCAGCTCGCCCGCGCCGAGTCGCACATGTCGACGGGTCTGCGCTCCGCGGAGTCGCAGGCGCTCGACCACCTGCCCGACTCGGACGTGAAGGCGGCGCTCCAGGCGATCCCCGAGGAGTTCCGCATCGCGGTCTACCTGGCGGACGTCGAGGGCTTTGCCTACAAGGAGATCGCCGACATCATGGGGACACCCATCGGTACGGTGATGTCCCGGCTGCACCGGGGCCGCCGTCAGCTGCGCGGCATGCTGGAGGACTACGCCCGTGACCGCGGGATGGTGCCGGCCGGTGCCGGAGAGTCGAACGAAGCGAAAGGCTCGGGGTCATGAGCTGCGGAGAGCCGCACGAGACGGATTGCAGCGAAATCCTCGATCATCTCTACGAGTTCCTCGACCGGGAGATGCCGGACTCGGACTGCGTGAAGTTCGAGCACCACTTCGAGGAGTGCTCGCCCTGCCTCGAGAAGTACGGGCTCGAGCAGGCCGTGAAGAAGCTCGTCAAGCGCTGCTGCGGGCACGACGACGTGCCGGGCGACCTGCGGGACAAGGTCATGGGGCGGATCGACCTGATCCGCTCCGGCCAGGCCGTCCCCGAGCAGGACGTCACGGCCTCGCCCGCCACGCCCCAGGAGTCCTGACACTCCTGCGCTTTTCAACTACCCCACCTGCGAGAGGGGTAGTCATGGGGTGGTCACCCGCGGGGACACCCTCGAACACGTCACTCGAACGTGCTAATCCGTGGGTCATCGACCCGCGGACCCCCCTGCCGCCGCCCTAGGCTCCGGGCCTGACGGTCATGGCCGGGGGAGGGGCTCATGGAAGCGGTACCGGCACGGGCACGTGTCTACATCGCCTGTGTCGCCACGGCCGCGCTGCTCTGCCTGCTGCCGCCGCCGGGCGCCGGTACGCCCTGGTGGGCGGCCGCGCTGCTCGCGGCGCTGTACGCGGGCTGCGAGCGCGTGGCCCGCTCCCGGTTCGTGGGGATCTCCCACCCGGCCGGGACCTTCTACCCCGTCCTGCTCGCCGGTGCCTTCCTGCTGCCCGCGCCGGTCGCGGCGCTGGTGGCCGTGCCCGGCGCGCTGCTCTCCCCCGTGGCGCAGCGGCCCGTGGCGCTGCGGCGCGTGTGGCGGGCCGCACAGCTCGTCCTCGGGGTGTGGACCGCCGCCGAGGTGCACCGGCTGCTCGGCGGCCGGGACGCGGTCGCGGCGGGCGACGTCCCGTACGCCCTCGGTCCCGGTGGGGCGGCCGTCCTGGCGTTCTGCATGGTCCTCGCGCTGCTCGACGGCGGCATCCTGGCCGTGGCGGAACGCGTGCCGGTACGGCGGGCCTGGCGCGGCCTGGTGGCCCGTTCGCTCGCCCCGATCGCCGTGCACGGCCTCGCCGGGCTGATGATGGCCGTGCTGTGGCGCAGCCCCTACGGGCCCGTCTCCGCGCTGCTCGTCCTGCTGCCCATGTGCGTCTCGTGGTGGGCGTTCGCGCAGTACCACCGGGAACGCGCCGCGCATCAGGCGACCATCCGGGCGCTGGTGCAGGCGGTCGACATCAAGGACGGGTACACCCGCGGGCACAGCGAGCGTGTCGGGCAGGCCTCCATGATGATCGCGCGCGAGCTGGGCATGGCCGACGAGCGCGTGGAGGTGCTCCGCTTCGCCGGGATCCTGCACGACGTGGGCAAGCTCGGCGTGCCCACGCGGCTGCTCCGCAAGGACGGGCCGCTGACACCCGAGGAGCGGCGGGTGATCGAGCTGCACCCCGAGTACGGGCACGAGATGGTGCGCGGCATCGGCTTCCTCGGCGAGGCCCGAGCCGCCGTGCTGCACCACCACGAGCGGCTCGACGGCAGCGGCTACCCCTACGGCCTGGTGGGCCGTCAGATCCCCGAGTCCGCGCGGGTGGTGGCCGTCGCGGACGCCTTCGACGCCATGACCTCCACCCGCAGCTACAGCAGGGCCCGGCCCGTTCCGGTGGCCCTGGCGGAGCTGGAGCGGTGCGCGGGCAGCCAGTTCGACCCGGTGATGGTCGCGGCGCTCGTCGAGGCCATCGGCCGCACGGGCTGGCACCCCACCGTGACCGCCGACGAACCCCTCCCCTCCCGCGTGCCCCGGCCCGGCACGCCCCTCTCCAGCCGCCCCGGAGCGCATCGATGACCGCGCGTCGCTACATGAGCCGCCCGGAATCAGGCCGCTGCCGGCCGGGAGCGCGCGGTTGTTGTCCAGAGGCGTGCCGGGCGACGCGCCGTCGCCCCCCGGGTACCGGGCACCGCCGGGACATCTGCCGTTGCCTTCCGGGAACAGGCCGTTGTCGTCCGGGAGTAGCCCGGCCTCGCGCGGGGGCGCGTGGGTCTTGCCCAGGGGCGCTCTGGTCTCGCCCGGCGGCGTGTCGGACCCGATCGGGAGCACTTCGGTCCCGCCCGGGGTCAGCCCGACCCCGCCCGGGGTCAGCCCGACCCCGCCCGGGTGCAGCCCGGCCCCGCACGGGGGCGCGCCGGTGAGTGTTGGTCGGCCGGCACCGCTGCTCACCCTCGTGCACGTCTGTGCCGGCCTGCTCGCGGTCGGCTCGCTGGTGGTCACGGTTCACCACGGTCTGGAGGAACGCCGGGTCGCGCTCGCCTTCGGGGTTCTTGTCACCGTCGGTGAGCTCACCCGGCGCAGTGGCGCCCGGGTTCGGGAACCGGCGCCGCTGGGAGCCGCCGCGGCGCTCTCCTACGCCCTGCTCGGCGAGGCCGGCGGGCGGGCCACCCACCACGGCCCCGCCCAGGTCGTCGCCGTCGTACTGGCCGCCTCCCTGCTCGGCAGCGTCCCGCACATCGCGCGCGGGCAGGGACCCACCCTCGACCACCTCGCACGGCGCGTGCTCACCGTCGGATTCGTCGCCGTGTGCTTCCAGCCCCCCTACAACCGGGGCATGTTCGACGACCTGGGCGGTCCCGCCTACGCCCTGCTGCTCCTCGCGCTGCTGTCCCTGACCGCGCTGTGCGACGCGGTGTTCGCCGCCGCCCTGGCCCACACCCGCACCGGCTGGCCCTTCGGGCCGGTGCTGCGCGACGAGATGCGGGCGGTGTACGGCATCGGGTCCGCCGTCATCGCCACCGGGGCGGTGATGGCACTGGCCGTCGCCGTGGTGGGCCTGTGGGCACTGCCCGTCTTCTCCGTGCCGCTGCTGCTCGCCCAGATGGCGTTCCGCCGGTACGCCGCCGTCCGGGCGACCTACCGGCAGACCATCGCCTCCCTCGCCCGGGCCACCGAGGTCGCCGGATACACCCCGGCCGGGCACGCGCGGCGCGTCGCCGTGGTCAGCAAGGCGGTGGGGCGCGACCTGGGGCTGACCGAGCCCGAGCTCGCCGTCCTGGAGTACGCCGCGCTCATGCACGACATCGGCCAGCTGAGCCTCGTCGACCCCGTCCCGGCGGGCGCCACCGCCGCGCTGCCCGTCGCCGAGCAGCGGCGGATCGCCCTGCTCGGCGGCGCCGTCGTACGGCAGACGGGCGTCGACGAGGCCGTGGCCGTGGTCGTCGAGCGGCAGGCCGACGACTACCCCGAGCAGCCGCTGGCCGCGCGAATCGTCCGGGCCGTGAACGCGTACGAGGAGAAGTCCAGGGAAGGAGGGCCCGGCGGGCCGCTGACGGCGCTGGAGGAACTCCGGCTCGCCACCGCCGGGACATACGCCCCGGAGGTGGTGGAATCACTGGCCCGGGTACTGGCAAGGAGCAGTCTGACCCTGCCCGTGGCTGGGTAACCCATGGGTAATGAGCGCCCTCGAGGCCGTACGTGGTTGGATGCGAAGAAGAAGGTGTCCGGGGGCTCGAAACACAGCTACGGCCAGCCCACCGCACGGAACTGGCAGGCGGGAATCGTGAGGATCTTCGGCAAGGGACGGCACCGGCCCTCCGCCTCCTGGCGGCAGGCCACGGACCGGGCGTTCACCCTCATCGGCGACGGCCGTTACGAGGACGCGGGGGCACTGCTGACACGTGCCGCCGATCTGGAGCCCTGGCTTTCCGAGTCCTGGTTCAACCTCGCCCTGCTGCACAAGTTCCGGCACGACTGGGAGCAGGCGCGGGCGGCCGGACTGCGGGCCGTGGCGCTGCTCGACCGGGACACCGGCGCCCCCGACTGGTGGAACGTCGGCATCGCCGCGACCGCGCTCCAGGACTGGCCGCTGGCCCGGCGCGCCTGGCAGGCCTACGGGCTGCGGGTGCCGGGGGCGGCCAACGACTCCGGCGAACCCCTCGGCATGGACCTCGGCAGCGCGGCCGTACGGCTGTCCCCGGAGGGGGAGGCCGAGGTGGTGTGGGGGCGGCGGCTGGATCCCGCGCGGATCGAGGTGCTGTCCATCCCGCTGCCGTCGTCCGGACGGCGCTGGGGAGAGGTCGTCCTGCACGACGGGGTGCCGCACGGGGAGCGGACGACCGCCGCCGGGCACACCTACCCGGTGTTCGACGAGATCGAGCTGTGGGCGCCGTCGCCGGTGCCGACGTGGGTGGTGCTGCTGGAGGCGGCGACGGAGGCGGACCGGGACGCGCTGGAGCAGCTGGCCTCGGACGCCGGTTTCGCCGCGGAGGACTGGTCGTCATCGGTGCGGTTGCTGTGCCGGATGTGCTCGGAGTCCCGGATGCCGTCGGACGAGGGCGACGGGGAGCATCTCGACCCGCACGATCACAGTGAGCCGGGGCATCCGGGGCCGCTGGGGCACCGGACGGACGGGCAGCTGTGGGTTCCGGAGCGGGAGTGCGGGCTGGCTGCGCCGGCTGCGCTGGTGAGGGGGTTGCTGGACGGGTGGGTGGCCGACAGCCCTGATTCCCGGGACTGGCGGGATCTCGAAGAGGTCTGTTGACGCCGTTGCCGGGTGCAGCGCCGTTGTGGTTGTCCGCGCAGTTCCCCGCGCCCCTGACGGGGCGCCTTCCCCGTACCCTGTATCAGCATCCCGGGTTGGATTTGTTCAGGAAGGCGTACGGACGTCATGGCTCAGCAGGACACCGATCAGCAGCGCGCGGGCGTGCTCCCCGTCGATGACGAGGGGTATGTGATCGACACGCAGGACTGCGAGGAGCGTGAAGCCGCCTGGCGGGAGCGGGGGACCTCGCGGCCGATCACGGTCGTCGGGAACCCGGTGCTGCACAAGGAGTGCAAGGACGTCACCGACTTCGGCGAGGAGTTCCAGCAGCTCGTCGCGGACATGTTCGCCAGCCAGCGCACCGCCGAGGGCGTGGGCCTGGCCGCCAACCAGATCGGCGTCGACGCGAAGGTCTTCGTCTACGACTGCCCCGACGACGAGGGCGTCCGGCACACCGGCGTCGTCTGCAACCCCAAGCTCGTCGAGCTGCCCGCCGACAAGCGCCGTCTCGACGACAGCAACGAGGGCTGTCTGTCGGTGCCCACGGCGTATGCCCCGCTTGCCCGGCCCGACTACGCCGAGGTGACCGGCCAGGACGAAAAGGGCAACCCGGTCAAGGTGCGCGGCACCGGGTACTTCGCGCGGTGTTTGCAGCACGAGACGGACCATCTGTACGGCTACCTCTACATCGACCGGCTCTCCAAGCGTGAACGCAAGGACGCCCTGCGGCAGATGGCCGAGAACGAGCCCCGCTACCCGGTCGTGGCCAACGACTGAGAGCTCAGCTTCACCAGGCGCACGGCGTCTGTTCGGGTTCCCCACCCTGAACAGACGCCGTTCGTCTGTGCCGTTCGTCTGTCCGTCGTACGTTCGATCGCTTCCGCTCTCCAGGTGGTCTGCCGGTAGTCACACAACGGGAGGTTCCCGGCACTGTGGGGTAGTGAATGAAGCAAATGCGTTCCCAGAACGGTCAGTTGTAGTGCTGAATGGGATGAGCGGGGTATGCAACGGCGCACGCCCGGCACGAAGGGAGGGGCGCCCGCGCCAACTGGCGGCTGAGAGGGGTTAGTTCGTGCATGCATTGTCACGCGGCACCACATCGACACCGGTCACGATCGCAGTTCCACCGTCGCTCTCTCTCCCGGTGATCGAGGAGGAGTTTCCCCGGCAACTCCACCCGTATTGGCCGAAGTGCCAGGAGAAGACCCGGGCCTGGCTGCTCGAAAAGCGGCTCATGCCGGCCGACAAGGTGGAGGAATATGCCGACGGCCTTTGCTACACCGACCTCATGGCCGGGTACTACATCGGCGCCTCCGACGAGGTCATGCAGGCGATCGCCGACTACAGCGCGTGGTTCTTCGTCTGGGACGACCGTCACGACCGCGACATCGTGCACGACCGTCCGGTCGCCTGGCGGCTGCTGAAGGACCGGCTGCACGCGGCTCTCGACTCCCCCGGGGAGCACCTGCACCACGAGGACCCACTGGTCGCCGGGTTCGCGGACAGCGTGCTGCGGCTGTACGCCTTCCTGGGCCAGACGTGGAACCTCCGGTTCGCCCGGCACTTCCACGCGGTGATCGACGCCTACGACCGGGAGTTCCACAACCGCACCCGGGGCGTCGTCCCGACGGTCGAGGAGTACCTCCAACTGCGCCGGCTCACCTTCGCGCACTGGATATGGACGGACCTGTTGGAGCCGGTCGCCGGCTGTGAACTTCCCGATGCCGTGAGAAAACAACCGGCGTATCGGCGGGCGGCGCTGCTCAGTCAGGAATTCGCCGCCTGGTACAACGATCTGTGCTCGCTTCCGAAGGAAATCGCGGGCGACGAGGTGCACAATCTCGGAATCAGTCTCATCACCCATGAGGGGCTGACTCTGGAACAGGCCGTCGTGGACGTCAGGCGACGGGTCGAGAAAACCATCACCGATTTCCTCGACGTCGAGCGGGAAGCGTTGCGGTTCGCCGACGATCTCGCCGACGGATCTGTGCGGGGAAAGGAATTGAGCACCGCCGTGCGGGTCTGCCTGAGCAATATGCGGAACTGGTTCAGTTCCGTCTACTGGTTCCACCACGAGTCCGGCCGGTACATGGTCGACAGCTGGGACGACCGGTCCACGCCCCCGTACGTCAACAACGAAGCGGCAGGTGAGAAATGACCGTCGAGTCCGTACGGCCCGAAACCCCGGCGGCCGTGGAGCTGCGCGAGCCGCCCCGGGCGGGCGGCGGTGTCCCGGTGCTCGGGCACGGCTGGAAGCTGGCCCGCGATCCGCTGGCCTTCATGTCCCGGCTGCGCGAGCACGGCGACGTCGTGCGGCTGAAGCTCGGTCCGAAGACGGTGTTCGCGGTGACCACCCCGGACCTGACCGGCGCCCTGGCGCTGAGCAACGACTTCATCATCGCCGGACCGCTGTGGGAGTCCCTGGAGGGCCTGCTCGGCAAGGAGGGCGTGGCCACGGCGAACGGCCCGCGCCACCGGCGCCAGCGGCGCACCATCCAGCCCGCCTTCCGGCTCGACGCGATCCCCGGCTACGGCCCGATCATGGAGGAGGAGGCACACGCGCTCACCGAGCGCTGGAAGCCCGGCCAGACCATCGACTGCACCTCGGAGTCCTTCCGGGTGGCCGTGCGCATCGCGGCCCGCTGTCTGCTGCGCGGCCAGTACATGGACGAGCGGGCGGAGCGGCTGTGCGTCGCCCTCGCCACCGTCTTCCGCGGGATGTACCGGCGGATGGTGGTCCCGCTCGGACCGCTCTACAAACTGCCCCTCCCGGCCAATCGCGAATTCAACCGGGCCTTGGCCGATTTGCATCTCCTCGTCGACGAGATCGTCGCCGAGCGCAGGGCATCCGGTCAAAAGCCGGACGATTTGCTGACGGCATTGCTGGAGGCCACGGACGAGAATGGCGACCCGATCGGGGAACAGGAGATCCACGATCAGGTCGTCGCGATCCTCACTCCCGGCAGCGAAACCATCGCCTCCACGATCATGTGGCTGTTGCATATGCTCGCGGAGCACCCCGAACACGCGGACCGGGTGCATGACGAAGTGCAAGCCGTCACCGGCGGGAGGCCGGTGGCATTCGCAGACGTCCGAGGACTCAGGCACACCAACAATGTCGTCATCGAGTCCATGCGTTTGAGCCCGGCCGTCTGGATTCTGACCCGCAGGGCCGTCCGGGACACGGAACTCGGTGGATACAGTATTCCGTCCGGTGCGGACATCATCTACAGCCCGTACGCGATCCAGCGCGATGCGAAGTCGTACGAGCGGCACCTGGAGTTCGACCCCGACCGCTGGCTTCCGGACCGGGTCAAGGACATCCCGAAGCACGCCATGAGCCCCTTCAGCGTGGGCAATCGCAAGTGCCCGAGCGACCACTTCTCGATGGCCCAGCTGACGCTGGTCACGGCGGCGCTGGCGACGAAGTACCGCTTCGAGCAGGTGGCGGGGTCGAAGGACGCCACCCGCGTCGGGATCACGCTGCGGCCGCACGACCTGCGGGTGCGGCCGGTGGCGAGGTGAGGGCCGCCGGGCTCAGGCCGCCTCGGGACCCCTGAACGTCCGCCGGTAGGCGTTCGGGGTCGTCCCCACCGTGCGCACGAAGTGGTGGCGCAGCGTGGCCGCGTTGCCGAACCCCGTTCGGCCGGCGATCGCGTCCATGGTCTCGTCCGTCGCCTCCAGCAGCCGCTGGGCCAGCAGCACGCGCTGGCGGAGGATCCAGCGGTACGGAGTGGTCCCGGTCTCCTGCTGGAAGCGGCGGGCGAAGGTGCGCGGGGACATGTGGGCGTGGACGGCGAGCTGCTCGACGGTGACCTCCTCGTCGAGATGGCGCTCCATCCACGCCAGTACCTCGCCGATCGTGTCGCCCTCGGGCTGGGGGAGCGGGCGCTCGATGTACTGGGCCTGGCCGCCGTCGCGGTGCGGGGGCACCACCATCCGCCGGGCGATCTTGTTGGCGACCTCGGAGCCCTGCTCCTTGCGCACCAGGTGCAGACAGGCGTCGATGCCGGCGGCCGTGCCGGCGGAGGTGATCACCGGGTCCTCGTCGACGTAGAGCACGTCCGGCTCGACGACCACGCGCGGGTACTGCCGGGCGAGGTCCTTGGCGTGCTTCCAGTGCGTGGCGCACCGGCGGCCGTCCAGCAGCCCGGCGGCGGCCAGCACGAAGACACCGGAACAGACGCTCAGCACGCGCGCCCCGCGGTCGACCGCGCGGCGCAGCGCGTCCAGCAGCTCCGGCGGGAAGTCCCGGGCCGCGTAGCTGTACCCGGCGGGCACGGCGATCAGATCGGCCGTCTCCAGCCGCTCCAGACCGTGGTCCACCTGGAGCGAGAAGCCCGAGTTCATCCGCAGCACCGGGCCCTCGGCGGAGGCGACGGCGAAATCGTAGACCGGCAGGCCCTCGTCGCTGCGGTCGGTGCCGAAGACCTCGCACACCACACCGAGCTCGAAGGGGTTCACGCCGTCGAGGAGGGCGACGGCCACGTTCTGCAGCATGGATCCAGTGTGCCTCGCCGTTGGCAGAAATTCGAGGGTCTACGGCAGTACTGCCACTGACGGTAAGGAGCAATCGGCGCGACAGTGGTGTCCATGAACACGAACCAGATCGAAGCACTCATCGGACTGTCCGCCACTCTCGGGATCCTGGTCCTCCTGATCCTCCCGTCCGTGCTCGGCCTGGTGCGCGAGCGGCGCATCGACCGGCAGATCCGGGAGGCCCAGGAGGCCCACGAAGAGCGTCCGGCTCAGAAGTCCTCGTCCAGGTCGACGGTGCCCTCCACCGCCACCTGGTACGCGGAGGGCCGCCGCTCGAAGAAGTTGGTCAACTCCTGAACCCCCTGGAGCTCCATGAAGGAGAAGGGGTTCTCCGAGCCGTAGACCGGAGCGAAGCCCAGGCGGGTGAGCCGCTGGTCGGCGACGCACTCCAGGTACTGCCGCATCGACTCGGTGTTCATGCCCGGGAGGCCCTCCCCGCACAGGTCGCGCGCGAACTGCAGCTCGGCTTCGACGGCCTCCCGGAGCATGTCCGTCACCTCCTGCTGGAGCCGATCGTCGAACAGCTCGGGCTCCTCCTTGCGGACGGTGTCGACCACGTCGAAGGCGAAGGACATGTGCATCGTCTCGTCGCGGAACACCCAGTTGGTGCCGGTGGCCAGACCGTGCAGCAGGCCCCGGCTGCGGAACCAGTAGACGTACGCGAAGGCGCCGTAGAAGAACAGGCCCTCGATGCACGCGGCGAAGCAGATCAGGTTGAGCAGGAACTTGCGGCGGTCCGCCTTGGACTCCAGGCGGTCTAGCTTGTCGACCGAGTCGATCCACTTGAAGCAGAACCCGGCCTTCTCGCGGATGGACGGGATGTTCTCCACCGCCGCGAAGGCCGCCGCGCGGTCCTCCGGGTCGGGCAGATAGGTGTCGAGCAGCGTCAGATAGAACTGGACGTGCACGGCCTCCTCGAAGAGCTGACGGCTCAGATACAGCCGCGCCTCGGGGGAGTTGATGTGCTTGTACAGCGTCAGCACCAGGTTGTTCGCGACGATCGAGTCACCCGTGGCGAAGAAGGCGACCAGCCGGCCGATCAGGTGCTGCTCCGCCGGTGACAGCTTGGCGAGGTCGGCGACGTCCGAGTGGAGGTCGACCTCCTCCACGGTCCAGGTGTTCTTGATGGCGTCCCGGTAGCGCTCGTAGAAGTCCGGGTAGCGCATGGGGCGCAGGGTGAGCTCGAAGCCGGGGTCGAGAAGGTTCTGGGTCATTACTGGCACGCCTCGCAGGACTCGGGGTTCTCCAGGGAGCAGGCGACCGCTTCGGGGTCCGGGGTGGCCTGCGCGGGGACGGTGGCCTGGGCGGCGCGGGCGATACGGGTCGCCGGACGCGAGCGCAGGTAGTACGTGGTCTTCAGCCCGGACTTCCAGGCGTAGGCGTACATCGAGGAGAGCTTGCCGATGGTCGGCGTCTCCAGGAACAGGTTCAGGGACTGGGACTGGTCCAGGAACGGGGTCCTGGCCGCCGCCATGTCGATCAGGCCGCGCTGCGGGATCTCCCACGCCGTGCGGTACAGGGCGCGCACGTCCTCGGGGATCCAGGCGAAGTCCTGCACCGAGCCGCTGGCCTCGCGCAGGGCCTCCCGGCTGCGGGCGTCCCACACCCCGAGCCGCTTCAGCTCGTCCACCAGGTAGGAGTTGACCTGGAGGAACTCGCCCGACAGCGTCTCGCGCTTGAACAGGTTGGACACCTGCGGCTCGATGCACTCGTACACGCCCGCGATCGAGGCGATGGTGGCCGTGGGGGCGATCGCGAGGAGCAGCGAGTTGCGCATGCCGGTCGTGGCGATGCGCTCGCGCAGCGCCGCCCAGCGCTCCGGCCAGGCCGGTTCCACGTCGTAGTGGTCGGGGTGCAGCACACCCCGGGCCGTACGGGTCTTCTCCCAGGCGGGCAGCGGGCCGTTGCGCTCGGCCAGGTCGGCGGAGGCCTCGTACGCGGCGAGCATGATGCGCTCGGCGATCCGGGTGGAGAGGGCCTTGGCCTCGGGAGAGTCGAAGGGCAGGCGCAGCTTGAAGAAGACGTCCTGGAGGCCCATCGCACCGAGGCCGACCGGACGCCAGCGGGCGTTGGAGCGGCCCGCCTGCTCGGTCGGATAGAAGTTGATGTCGACGACCCGGTCGAGGAACGTGACGGCCGTGCGGACGGTCTCGTCCAGCCGCTCCCAGTCCAGGTCTGCGGTCGATGTGTCGACAAAGGAACCCAGATTGACCGAGCCCAGGTTGCAGACCGCCGTCTCCCCGTCGCTGGTGACCTCCAGGATCTCCGTGCAGAGGTTGGAGGAGTGGACGACGTGGCCCGGCTCGGCCGTCTGGTTGGCGGTGCGGTTGGCGGCGTCCTTGAAGGTCATCCAGCCGTTGCCGGTCTGCGCGAGGGTGCGCATCATCCGGCCGTACAGCTCACGGGCGGGCAGGGTCTTCCTCGCCAGGCCCTTCGCCTCGGCCGCCCGGTACGCGGCGTCGAACTCCTCGCCCCACAGGTCGACCAGCTCGGGCACGTCCGAGGGGGAGAACAGCGACCACCGCGCGTCGGCGTTCACGCGCCGCATGAACTCGTCCGGCACCCAGTGCGCCAGGTTCAGGTTGTGCGTGCGGCGGGCGTCCTCGCCGGTGTTGTCGCGCAGCTCCAGGAACTCCTCGATGTCGGCGTGCCAGGTCTCCAGGTAGACCGCGGCCGCGCCCTTGCGCCGGCCGCCCTGGTTCACCGCGGCGACCGAGGCGTCGAGGGTCTTCAGGAACGGCACGATGCCGTTGGAGTGCCCGTTGGTGCCGCGGATCAGCGAACCGCGGGCGCGGATGCGGGAGTAGGCGACGCCGATGCCCCCGGCGTGCTTCGACAGCCGGGCCACCTGGTGGTACCGGTCGTAGATGGAGTCCAGCTCGTCCTTGGGGGAGTCGAGGAGGTAGCAGGACGACATCTGGGGGTGCCGGGTGCCGGAGTTGAAGAGGGTGGGGGAGGAGGGGAGGTAGTCGAGGCGGCTCATGAGCCCGTAGAGGGCCGCGACCTCCTCCAGCGCGCGGGTGGTGTCGTCCTCGGCGAGACCGCTCGCCACCCGCAGCATGAAGTGCTGCGGCGTCTCGACGACCTTGCGGGTGATCGGGTGCCGGAGCAGATAGCGACTGTGCAGCGTGCGCAGGCCGAAGTAGCCGAAGCGGTCGTCGGCGCCGGTGTCGATCAGGGCGTCGAGCCGGGCCGCGTGCAGCCGGACGAACTCGGCGGTGCGGTCGGCGATGAGACCCTCGCGGTGGCCGACGGCGACGGACTCGGTGAAGGACGTGACGCCCTGCGAGGCGGCCTCCTCGCGGATGCCGATGGTCAGCAGCCGGGCGGCCAGCCGGGAGTAGGCGGGGTCCTCGGAGATCAGACCGGCCGCGGCCTCCGTCGCCAGCTCCCGCAACTCCGCCTCGTCCGCGGCGGCGGACCGGCCGCGCAGCGCCGCGGCGGCGACCCGTCCGGGGTCGGCGTCGGGGAGGTCGGCGGTCAGCTCGGTCAGGGTCCGCAGCAGCGCGGTACCGGGAGCGTCCTGCTGCTCCTCGGCGGCCGAAACCTGTTCGGCTGAGACCTGTTCGGCTGGGACCTGCTCGGCTGAGACCTGTTCGGCTGAGACCGATTCGGCTGGGACCGATTCGGCTGGGACCGGTTCGGCTGGCGCGATGGTCACGTGGGGCTCTCCCTCGCTCGGCACGGGGGCCTCGTCGAGGGCAGGGGGCAGCACACGAGCGCACGCGGCGTCGCGTCCACCGGCCCATTCCACGAGGCCCGGACGTCAGGGCACACCGGCCGGGTGGCCGGGTGCGCTGTCGGCAGGTCCTCGGACTGACTCCCACGCGCCTCAAGGGCATGGGTACACCGTTGCGGGACAGTTCCGGATTCACACCGGATTCCCCTGCGGCGACAGCGAGCATGAGCATACATCTTGTGCCGGGTTCGGTTGGCACCCCCAGATGTTGTGTCGCGGTGGTGTCGGAGCGTCAGCTCTACGTGACAGCGGGGGGGGGGGGGGGGGGGGGGGGGGGCGCCGGGGGGGGGGGGGGGGGGGGGGGGGGGGGACCGGCGCGGAAAGCGGGTAGCAGCCGCGCCGG
>NZ_JBIBKD010000004.1:0-851323 GCF_042959065.1 Streptomyces sp. NPDC007929
TCGATGGAATAGCCCACGATGCGGCCGGAGAACACGTCCTTGACCGCGCACAGGTACAGCTTGCCCTCGCCGGTGGGGTGCTCGGTGATGTCGGTGAGCCACAACAGGTTCGGCCCGTCGGCGGCGAAGTTGCGCCGCACCCGGTCATCGTGGACCGGCGGCCCGGCTTTGGCGTTCTTGCCGCGGCCCCTGGACTTGCCGAAGACGCTCCACCAGCCGTTGTCCCGGCAGATCCGCCAGGCAGTCCGCTCGGCCATCGGCTCACCGTTGGCGCGGGCCTCGTCGAGCAGAAACCGGTGACCGAACTCGGGATCGTCACGGTGCGCGTCGAACAGCGCATCAGACCGATACGCCTCGGCCAGCTCGGAATCGGTGACCGGGCAGGCCAGCCACCGGTAGTAGGGCTGGCGGGCCAGCCCGAGCACCCGGCACGTCACCGCCACCGGCACCTTGTGAGGGGCGTCGGCGGCGGCCAGCTCGCGGACGAGCGGGTACATCATTTTGCCGGCAGGTTCGCCTGCGACAGATACGCAGCAGCCCTCCTGAGCACCTCGTTCTCCTGCTCCAGCAGCCGGATCCGTTTGCGGGCCTCGCGCAACTCGGCCGACTCCCCCGACGTCGCTGCCGGCGTGGTGTCCTCGTCGGTGTCGGCACGGCGCAGCCACTTCGACAGCGTGATCGGGTGGACCCCGAAGTCGGCGGCGATCTGTTCCAGCGTGACGCCGGGCTCGCGGTTACGCGCGACCCGCACGACATCCTCGCGGAACTCCTTCGGATACGGCTTGGGCACTGCAACATCCTTCCAGGCCGCTTCTCAGCGAGCCAGGTCAGGTGTCACCCAACCTTGCAGCAGTCCCAGCTGCTGTCTGCTGGGCTTGCGGAGCGGTGAGGTAGGTGTTGAACAGCGGGCTGTCGCGCATGTGCATCGGGAGACGCTCGAACGTGTATTTGCGCCAGGTTCGGCACTGATCAAGTCAGAGTGGATCAAGCGGAGGTTGTGCACTTCCTGTGTCAGGTAGCTCTGTTGGCGCCCAGGTCGCATGGCGTGTACCTGAGAACAGGGGTGTGGATGATGATGAGACGTGTGCTCTCGCGGGCCCGAATACGCGCGGCCGCTGTACTGGTTCCCGGGCTGGTTGCTTCACTACTCATGCCCTTGAGTAGTGCCCAGGCTGACGGATCTGACTCGCTGAGCATGGAGTCATACATGCGGCCGGTGAACGCCGAGCCGCTCGACCTCGAGGAACTTCAACAGCAGCCGAGCAAGCTACGTAGCCTGTCCAGCGGGGAGACCGCGCAGGCCGTTCTGCCTCGTGAGACGCTCGGCCGGGCCAAGACTTACGCTCCGCTCGCCACGGAGGATTCGGCGCGATACCAGCCTCCGAGCCGTAAGCCGCTCGACTCTCGAGCGCCGACAGCAATCAGCCTTCCCGAGCCGCCGCGCACGATGACGAAACAGGAATGCATCGCGGGACTCGCGACGAATACGTTCTATGTCAAGTCCCGCTACGCACTGTGCTCTGGTAAGCAGTTCGAGCAGGTCTGGCTGCGCAACGGCAAGCCCGTCGGCACCAGTCAGTTCGACGTTCTCGCCGTCGGCACCATCCCGAAGAACAGCAGGACCATCACGATCACCTACTACTTCACCGACTTCACTGCGGCCAAGGAGAACGGCGCCGCCGCGATGGGCATCACGACCAAGGGCAGCATCACCCATCTCTGGCCGTCCACTGCTGCCTATACTCAGGGCGGCGTGAAGATGCCCTTCACCCGGACATGGAGTGAGCTGCTGGGTGCGGACACCTACAAGCACACGCTGACCGTCCCCGCCGGCCAGGGGTCTGACACCGCGAGGACGGATCTTATCGCCGCGGTGTACGTGCCGAACATCAGCCTCAAGGCACCGCCTGCTTGGTCGTCGCTGCCGATTACGGGTGGCGACTTGTTCATGCTGCCGCCCCGCTGGGACAAGGCTTCGTACCTGCCTAACGCAGCGGCGGGCGCAGCCTCATGGGCCGTCGTCACGCCGTTGCAGTACAGCACAGCTGCTGGTGCTCCAGAACGGGAGGTAGCCCTGCATATCCAGAAAGCGCTCACCACGCCAGGGGCGACGCAGCCCCCCATGGCCAAGAAGGATCTCCCAGGCAAGGGTCCCAAGCCCGGGCTGACGCGTCTGTACTGGGACAACAAACGCCGCGAGCTGAACCGCAACCGCTCTGTCTACAACTGCGGGAAGTACTTCGGCGAGGACTACGCTACGTCAGCGGGGTACGCGCGTGAATGTGATGAGTATCCGATGGCGTCTACGTACGAGGGGGCAGGCCACTCGGACTACGATCACCTCGCCGAGCCGGGCAACTTCAGTGTCCTGCCCGTTAAGAAGGAGGACAATGGGGCTGCGGGAAGCCTGCTCGCGCAGTTCTATGACAAGAACAGGGTCATAGACGGACCGGACGACGGCTTCTGGGTCGAGATCACTTCGTAGCGACTTTGACAGGTGTGGGGGCGGCTCGGAGACAGGAGCCGCCCCCAGTACTTCAGGCGTTCGGCCAGAACTGTGCGATGTAGCGCTCGACTCCGTGCACCACACCGTGCTGGGTCTGCGCAGATGCCGCCTCACGGCCGGTGCACACCACTCGCACCGTCCAGACGCCCGGCCCGGCCGACAATTCGATCGCCTCCGGCATCGGCCCTGCCGCCATCCCCCTGGCGCGCAACTTGCCCGAAGAACAAACGATGCCGGCAAGGGCTGTCTCGTCCCACTCTCCGGCCGGCACTGCAGGCTCCCCGTCCCAGACCTCCACCGTCAGGGACGCGGTGTGGGTGTGCCCGGCACTGTAGAAATCAAGGCGCCCGGGGTGAGCAGTGAGGAACGTGTCGCCCTCGAAGCCCTCGGGGAACAGCACAGGAACCTGCGTGTCGTCGAAGTCCTGCAAGGCCCATCCGTTGTAGTCCACATTCACCGGATACTCCTGGCGCCTGATCAGGCTGGCCACGTCACCCACCCCTTGTCGTCGTCTGGTGCGAGGGGCTCCATCATCGTCGATCTTCAGCGGCGAAATCACAGCGGAACCAGCCTTTGCAAGGCGAGGCGGCCGACAGCTGCACAGGCAAGTCATGGGCCTCGACGCTCTGCGATAGACCAGGCAGGTGGCTTGACTCAGTCATTGAGACTCCTCGTGATCGATGCGGGCCAGGACCAGGACGCCTGTGGCGGCGACGCTCCAGCCGGCAGCCTCCATGGCCGTGAGAGCGACGGTGGCCTGGCCACCGGTGACGTGAGCCTGCACGGCGCTCGGGTGAGTGGGATGGGTGTCGAGGCGGACATGGGCGTCGATGGCGGGAGTCACGTGGGTCTCATCTGTTCTGCCGGTGGCCGGGCCTTCGGGTCCGGCCACCGGCGTACTCGGGAGTTATCGGGTTGCTCGTGTCGATCGGGCGGCGTGTGCGGCCGTGGTCGTCGGCGGGCCGGCGCGGATGGCAGGCGCCGGTCGCCGCTGCTGTGGCGGGGTGGTTCCGGTGGCGTTCTGCCAGCGGGTGCGGACGGCGGCGATGTCAGCGAGGGCGCGGCGGGCGCCGACGACGAGCTGGAAGGGGGTGTTCGCCGGGTCGCCGGCGTACGCCTCGATGCGCCGTCCGGTGTGCTCGGCCGTGGCCAGGAGGGAGCGCTGCAGGGCGCGTTCGCCCCAGTGCCGGACGGATCCGGCCGGTTCGGTCAGCATGCGCAGGACCTCGCCTGGCTCACTGCCGCCGTCCAGCAGGCCGCGCTGCTGGGCTTCCCATAGGACGGTGACGGGATCGACGGGCTCGTTGCGGCGGGCGAGGGTGGTCAGGCACTGCCACAGGCTGGCGTGCAGCGGCAGGGTCAGGTCATCGGGGACCAGCCACCGCACGGCGTCGATCTCGTCAGGGCGGGCGGTGGCGGTGGCAAGCAGCAGTTGCTCCTCCTCGACCGCCTCGGTGTGGTCAGGGGCGGCAGGGAGCGGCGCCGGGGTGCGGGGGAGGACGCCAGAGCGCGGGGGAAAGTGGTTCGCGATGTCGTCCACGACCGCGGCGAGCACGTCGGCCTCGGCGAGCACCGTCTGGACGGGGAGCGGGAGGCTGGTGTCGTGGACGGTGTGGACGAGGCGTTCGGCGGCCGTCAGCAGGCGGCGGCGGGCGTGCTCGGCCTCGACCATGCGGGCGTAGGCGGGGGCGTGGCTGGGCCAGGGGCAGACCTGGACGAGAGTGTGCAGATAGGAGGCGGTCAGCCCGCGCGCCTCCTCCAGGGCGGTGGCGAGTACGCGGTCGAGCCACTTGGTGTTCTTCGCGTGCTCGGCGGGGTCGGGCCGCGGCAGGGTGCTGATCGCGGCATACAGGGCCACGTGCGCGGCGGTGGAGAAGGAGTCGGCGGTGATGCCGCTCACGTTGTCCAGGTGGTGCGGGTCGAGGAGGAGGGCCCCCAGGAGGGCCTGCTCGACGTGGAACACAGGCTGGGGCGGTGCGATGGCGTCGAGGTCGTCTTCGTCGGGGTTGGGGGTGTGGGGCATCAGGCGGCGAGGGTGAAGTCGTCGGGGTCGAGGGGGAGGCCGAGGTGCGGGGCGAGGAGGTGGCCGGCGAGCAGCGGGGGTACGGCGTTGCCGATCTGGGAGAACTGTTGGCCCTTGTTGCCGGCCCAGGGGTAGTCGGCGGGGAAGGTCTGTAGGAGGCCGGCCTCGCGGGCGGTGATCCGGATCGCCTCGGGAACCGCAGGCGCGTCGACATCCATAGCCGGCGGTGAGGCGGGCTCGGCGATCCAAGTGCACTCGTTCGCGCGGTGCCCGAAGAACAGCGTGCCAGCCGGCTCGGACAGTGGACGGACGGTGGCGTTGGCCTGGTTGTTGCTGCGCAGGGACCAGGACCAGCGGTGGGCCTCAGCGGTGAACGTCGGCGTCGGAGCGTCGGCGGCCCGGTTCTCGCGGGTGCCGTGCCGGGCCGCCCATCCGGCGCCTTCACGACGGGACTGCAGGACCACTCCGTCCGGCCGGGGCATCCAGGTGCCGCGCTCACGGGCGTCGGACAGCGTCTTGCGGGAGCCCGACGGGAACGGTTCGGGGCCGCCGCCGGGTCCACCGCCCGCGCAGACGGTGGGGACGGGCCGGTCGGTCGCGCCCCATCCCAGGGCCTCGGCCATGCTGACCCAGCGGGCGCGGCCCGGACCGAACAGCGACTCCGGTTCGGCGAATTGGGAGTGCGTGGGGGTAGGAGGCTGCGCCGTACGGACGCGGGAGGCCAGGAGTATCGCCCGCTTCCTGGTCTGCGGGACGCCGAAGTCGGCCGCGTTGAGGATCCCGTACCAGACGGAGAACCCCCACCCGCGCAGGACGGCCGCGTACTGCTTCCACAAGGGCAGGACGTGCGGCACTTCCTCCATGGCGACCCAGTCGGGCTCGCCAACCGTGTTCAGGGCGTACAGATAGCGCATCGGCTCGGCTGCGAGCAGGGAGCGCTCGTCACGGCATGCGGCGAGGAGGCGTTCGCGGGAGTCGCGTCCGGCGGCCAGGTCCTCGACCGCCGCGTGCACCAGCGGCTGGTCGAGCAGGCCGAGGCGTTTGCCGGCCATGCTCCACGCCTGGCACGGAGGGGAAGCGATCATTCCGCGGGTGCGGCCGATGAAAGGCCACGTCGGATACATTGCCACGTCGGTGCGGATCGTCAACTGCCCAGCCGCAGCCCGGGTCTTGCACGCCCACTCGTCCCATTCCAGCCCGACGTCGCGCACGCCGAGGACGTGCAGTGCCCTGCTCCAGCCGCCCGGCCCCGCGAAGAGGTCGAGTATCACGTGGTCAGCCCCAAGTCGGACTGTGTCGGCGCGTGCTTCGCCACGGCGCGGGCGGTGATTGCCTGCGACGCGCGGGCGGACGCCGCGGACAGCTCCTCCGCGCCGGGCTCCCGGTACCACGGCCGAAGGTCGAGCATGGCGGCGCGCATGCCGGTGGCGAAGCAGAGCGCGGTGCCCTTGGGCAGGGCGCGGATCGCGTCGGCGGGCAGGATCCGCTCCTGCCGCATCGACACTGACGTGCTCTTTCCAGACTCTGAGTGCGAGGTGGACGTGGTCTCCACGTCGTGGTCACCGATCAGGCGGCTGAGCTTGTCCGCGAAGTCCGGGTCGTCAATACCGCTGCCGATCACCTTGACAGTCGAGGCAGACCACATGGCGTCCATGCCCGCGTCTCCCCAGACCTTCTGGCCCTGGCGGTAGGACTGCAGGATCGTGATCGGGATGATCCCGCGGCTGCCGAGGTGGGAGTACAGGTCTGGCAAGTCGCTGATCTTGCACACGTTGGCGGCCTCGTCGAGGATCGCCAGCATGGGCGGATCCAGGCGCCCGCCGGCACGTTCGGCCTGCGCGGTCGCGGCCCGCATCACCGAGTCCGCGCACGCGGCGATCAGCGCCGAGGCTCCGCCGCCACCGTCCTTGCTGAGCAGGAACAGCGTGTCTGTGGACGTGACGAACTGCTCCGGACGGAATTCCGGGACGTCCTTCTGCGGGGTCACCCACGCGGCGATTTCCGCGTTCAGGAGCGCGGAGGCGTACTGCCGGGCTGTCTCGTAGATGCCGTCCCTCGTTTCCGGGGGGCCCTCGACTGTGCCCTTGAGCTGAGCGGCGACGGCGGCGAAGTCGTGGTCGCGCAGGATGTCCAGCGGGGTGCGGTCGGCGGGGAAGGCGAGCCACTGCATGATGTCGGTGATGGGCCGCTCGTCGAGCGCTGCTGCCAGGAGCAGCTGGGACAAGATGTTGCTGCCGGCCTTCGACCAGAAGTCGCCCTGCTGGGAGGCGTCCACCGAGGCGGCGAGGAAGTGTCCGGCCAGACGGTTCGCCCCGTCCAAGGTGGTCGCGCTGGCGAGAGGGTTCCACCACATCTCGCGGGCGGCATGCGCGATCTGTTGTGGATCCATGGTCCACACCGCCCCCGCCCGGGCCCGTGCCTCGTAGGCGGTGGTGAAGGCGTCGCCAGCGGCCTTGTTCGATGTGAGCAGGACCGGGCCGGGTGCGCCGAGCATGGACGGGATGGCGAGCGAGGTGGTCTTGCCGGAACGGGGCGCCATGATCGCGACGGCGACGTCCTCGAACCCCATCCGCACCTCGTGGCGGCTGCCCTGCAGGTTGCCGAGAAGGATGCCGGTGTCCTTCGCGTCGATGTGCTTGCTGTCCTTCAGGCTGGGGCGCAGGGAACGGGCCTTGTCGGTGATCGCCTTGGCCATCAGCGGCTCGATGTCCCGGGCCTTGGCCATGTCGTTGATCTTCTTCCGGCCGCCGCTTCCGTTCTTGTGCCGGGCCCACAGGACGCCAGCCCCAGCCCCGAAAGCGAGGAGCAGGAGAACGGGGACGATGCGGGCACCGATCAGCAGGGACGTTTCTCCCGCGTCGGGCCAGACCTGCTCGGGGTGGAGCAGGGCGTTGGTCGGCTGGTAGGGGGCCCAGCTGGTGCCGGTGAGGTAGGCGGTGATGTTGCCGGACAGCCAGGCCAGGTGGGACAAGGGGACGACGACGGCGAGCACCCCGAGGAGGAGGCGCAGGACGAGGTCGTATCCGTCGGTGTTGCTGCTGGAGGAGGAAGGGGGCAAGGGCTACGTGCTTCCGGGCGGGGGGAGGGTTAGCGGCTGCGGCCGGGCCTGGGCGGCGCTGGCCGTGAGGGGATCGAGGCCGTCGGCGCGGTGGTGTGCCGGGCAGCCAGGGAGTGAACGCGGTCTTCCAGCGCGCCGGCGACGTACACGACGAGCACGTCGGTCGTCCGTCGGATGACGACATTTGGGTCGAGGGTCGGCATACTGCGCCCGCTGTCGGTGCGGGGCACGGGCTTCGGATCGCCGAGCGCGGCGGTGAACGCGGCGACAAGGTGTGGCGGAGTGTGCGCACTGAAGCGGGCCTGCCTCACCTTCTGGTGCATGCCGAGGGTGACCGTGGCGAACCAGGCTTCCGGATCAGCCGGTGCTCCCAGCCGCTCGACGTACGCCGTCTTGTTGGGAAAGCAAGGCCGGCTGGTCACCGTACGGGTCGCACTGCGCGTCAGCGGCTGGGGCCGGGTCGGTGAAGGCGGCGATCAGCTCGATGGGCGTGCGGGCGCCGAAGCTGGCGTACCAGGCGGCCGGTCCGGCTCGGCGACGTGGTGCAGGGTCTCCACTGGTCGTAGGGGTCGGGCTCCAGGCGCAGGAGGGTCTTCTGGTCGGGGCGGGAGGCAGGACGCGTGGCATCAGGGGGTCGTTGCCGTGGCTCCATCCGCAGGCACGAGGGAGAGGGTGATTAGGCGAGGTCACCGCCGTCGGCGAGGTGGGGCGGGGTGATGAAGTCGACCTCGACGGTCTCGGGAGTCGGGGCCTAGTCACTTCCGTGCCGCGGTTCGTCGCAGGGGTGCGAGGGCAGGAGTGGGAACCAGGGATGAGGGGGTCTTGCGGGCTGCGGTGTTGATCTCCCGGAGCGCTTTGCCGTGGGTGGCCCAGTCGTCGAGGTAGCTCCAGGATTCGGCGTGATGTTCGGCGAGGGCGTCGTCGAATTCGGCGGTGCCGGGCTTGGCGGTGGCGGGCAGGGCGTCGCGGGTGAGCAGCCATTGCTCGTGCAGTTCGTCGAGACGGTCGAGGGCCGTGTGCAGGACGCCCAGCTGGTATACCCAGCGGCTCTGCACCGTGTTCTCCGGCAGTTGGGCCAGCTGTGTCTCGGCGGTCGCAAGCAGGTGCCGGGCGCCGTAGCGGAGCGGCTCGAACGCCTCGGCGGTGTCGGCATCGCGCTGGCTCTTGCGCATGCCGTAGGCGTGGTCGTCGTAGGGCCAGCCGTCGAGGCCGGTGTGCTCGTCGGAGTAGGCGTCCCAGGCGTCGAGGATCTTCTGGCTGTCCCGCACGTAGTGGTCGAGGTGGCGCAGGAAGTCGCGGTGTGCGTGGTGGTCTCGGGAGATGGGGAGGGGTCCTTTCAGGTCAGCGGCGAGCGGCCGGCTGCGCGGTATTGGCGTGCGCCGGGATCGTCGCGGGTTTCGTCTGCTGGCGGCGGGTTGAGCGTGCCTGGGCGCGTAGATGCTTGATGCGCGTGGCGTGGGCGTCGACCACCTGCTGCGGGCGCAGCGGGCTGGGCTTCTGTACGGCGCTGTAGTGGCCGGTGCGTTCGAACATGCCGCGCTGGAGCGGGTTGCGGTCGGTCAGCGCGGTGAGGAACGCGCTGACCAGGTGAGCGGGGGTGTGCTCGTCGAGGTAGGCGTGCCAGATGCGCGGGCCGGGAAACTCCCCGTGGCCGGGCTCGCGGGTCTCGATGTGCCAGGACGACCGGTCGTGGAATTCGCTCAACGGCCGCAGTTCGATGTGGCACATGGAGTCCGGCGAGCGCGCGCCGTCTGGCTCGTGGTGCCATCCTGCCGAGGTCACCTGCTGCCACGGGTCCGGCTGCTGTGGCGGCGGGGCGGTGAGGGCGTCGGTGAAGGCGGCGAGGACCTCGGCGGGCACGAGTTCGCCGAACTCGGCGTACCAGCCGGGCTCGGTGCCGACGGGCTCCGCCCGTAGCCGCCACCACGCCGAGGTGCGGGACTGCGGGTCGAACTGGAGCCGGTGGCGAAGGTCAGGGCTTGCCAGGATGATCTCGGAGCTCAGGGGGTCGGAGACGGCGTTCCATCCGGCGGCGGCCAGACCGTGGGTGACGTGGCGGGCGTCTCCGGGGCCGGCGAGGTGGCGGGGGCTGGTGTCGTACGGGATCTGCACGGCGTGCTTGTCGGCGAAGGCGGCGAGCTGCCGTTCGCTCAGCGGCACCAGCAGCACCCCTGCTCGCTCGTCGGCGAACTGCCGTACAGGTCACGGAGATCGTCCAGCACGTAGTGGAGGGTGTGCTGGTCGGCAAGTTCCCACGCGGCCGTGCGCAGCTCGGTGATCAGCAAGTCGCCCTGCGCCCTGCGCGGCGCGTCAGGGCTCTCCTGAACGGCGCGGGCGAGGGCGCGCAGCGTGTCGGCGAACTGGACGGGCAGGCCCGTGTACTCGTCGAGGAGGGGCTCGACGAGGGCGAGGGCTTCTGCAGGGTCGGGGTTCTCGCGCAGGTAGTCGGTGAGGTCCGCGAGCGTTTCGGTCAGCGTGCGGATGGTGTCCGGGGTGAGTGCGGGCATCGGGCTCCTCGGGGCGGGGCTATTGCGGTCAGCGGCGGGTGCGTGCGCCGCCGGCCGAGGTGTAGGGACGGGCGCTGGTGCGCGGCCTGGTGCTACGGGCGCCGTTGCGGGCCCAGGTGGCGGCGCGGGCGGCCGTGATGCGGGCCTGCTGCCACGCACTGAGCTGGGAGGGCTTCACGGACACCGACCAGATACGAATCTGCGCGCTGTGCGGCACGCGTCCGCGCGGGCGCATCACAGGGTCCGGGCTGGCGAGTTCGGTGGAGAAGGCTTGCACCAGGTGCATCGGGGTGTTCGGCGTGAAGTTGGCCGTCCAGCCGTTGCCCTGCTTGTCCTGCGCTCCGGTCCACCACATCACCGCCCCGTCGGGACTCTGCCGATACTGCATCCACGCGGTGCCGTCGGGGCTCGTCGCCATGTAGTCCTGGCCCTCGAAGCGCGTGTGCCAGTTCTGCTCCTGCAGAGGGGCCCAGACGTTGGGGGCGTGGGCGGAGCGGTGGCGGGTGAGGGCGTCGGTCAGGCCGGCGACGATCTCCACCGGCGTTTGCCGGCCCAGGTGGGCAGACCACTCGCCGTTCGCTCCGTCTGCTTGGCCGTGGATGGTCCATCCGCCGGGGAGGACGTAGGGGTCGTAGGCGATGCGGACGGTGCGGTCCGGGCTCTCCATGCGCAGGGGGCCGCCCGTCTTGGACTTGTCCCTCCAGCCGGAGGCGCGCAGGAACTCCGAGACGTGCCGGACGTCGCCGCCGCCGGCCAGGACGCGGGGCTGGACGAGGTAGTGCTGCTCGGCCTGCTCGTCAGGTCCCCAGCCCTGCCACTGCTTCTTCTTCACCGGCGGCGCCGGATGACGAGCGGTGCGGGTGCCGGGGGCTTCGCCGCCGTAGTGGCGGGCGGGGCGCCGACGCGCTGAAGAGCGTCTTTGTGTTCGTCCAGGTCGAGGGTGATGTCGCCGAGTTCGTTCGAGGCACGGCCCAGGGCGAGCCACACCTCCGCGGGGAGCGCGCCTCGCTCTGCCTGGTCCTTGGCGAACACGCTGCCGGTGGCGACGAGGTGGGTGACGCCGCCGAGGACTCCGGTGCCCGGGTCGAGCACGCGGGCGATGACCTGAGCGGCCTGGGGCGGGGGAAGCTGAGATAGGTGGTCGGCGAGCTGGCCGAGCTGGCGGGTGATCTCGTCGGCCAGTCTCACCGGGTAGGGGGCGGGGTGGGACATGCTCCTCCGGGTCGGTGGACGGTCAGTGGTGGCGGTGCCCGACGCGCTGCGTCTCGGCGAGGGCGGCCTCAGGGCGGGCGCCGGCCAGCGGGGAGGCGTGGTCGGGGCCGGTCGGAATACAGGCGCGCAGATAGCGGCGGAAGAAGGCCGTGGCGAGTCGGGGCTTGAGCCGGTTGCTGATCGGTGGGGGTGTGCGGATTGCTACGGGTATCTCCGGGTCTCGGGTGGTGAGGCGGGCGGTCCCGGCGCGGTGCCGGGACCGCCCAGGCGCCTTACGGGGTGCGGCGGGCCGGAGCTGCAGGCGAGGCGGAGCCGATCGGTGCCTGTTGCCGCACGGCAGGGCGGCCCGCTCGGGTGCGCAGGTCCTGCACGGCCTGCCGGTAGGCGGATTCGTCAAAGACTTCGGGCGTGCAGTTGACCTCGTACCCGGCCAGGAGCAGGACGGGGATGGCGCGGGTTGCCAGCCGCTTCTGCTCGTCGGCGTCGAGGTGTTCGGGCACGGTGTGCCAGATGTAGATGGGCGTGTCGGCGGGGTACTCGTGGCGTTCCAGGCCGAGGTGTTCCAGCAGGTCGTGGAGCTGGTCGGAGGCGCCCGTTGGGGTGTCGGCGTGGATGGTGGTCGTCAGGGCCTTGATGTAGATCTCGACGTCCGTGCCGTATTCGTCGGCCAGGTTGGCCATGTGGTTCTCCGAAGTCAGCGGCGGCGGGATTTCGCGGGCTGGGCGCGGCTCGGCGGCGGTGAGGTAGTGGCCGACCGCTGCGCAGGGCGCGCGGCGTGGTTGCGGGCGTGGAGGATGGCGCGCGCGGCCTCGCTCATGGAGGTGGCGGTGCTTCCGAGCCGTGCGATGGGATCGGGTTCCCCGGTGGGCGCGGCCCCTTGGAAGTCGCTGGCGGCGATCCAGGCGCGGACGACGACCTCTCTGGCGAGGGGCAGCAGCCCGTGGACGGGGGCAGCGACCTCGGTCAGGACCTCGGCCACCTCGCTGCTGGTTGTGG
This sequence comes from Streptomyces sp. NPDC007929, assembly GCF_042959065.1. Taxonomy (NCBI): domain Bacteria; kingdom Bacillati; phylum Actinomycetota; class Actinomycetes; order Kitasatosporales; family Streptomycetaceae; genus Streptomyces; species Streptomyces sp. NPDC007929. The sequence continues at coordinate 12,303 of NZ_JBIBKD010000004.1, forward strand.
CGGCTGCGGCTCGCTCAGCGAGGCCCGCCAGGTAGCGCAGGGCGGCCTCACGTTCACCGTCCGGTGCGACCAGCATGTTCAGCGTGGGGTCGAGGTGGACGCTGTGACAGGCGGCGAGCAGGGCGTGCGAGGCTGCGGTCGCCTTCCGGCGCTGCTGCTCGATGGGCAAGCCGTGTGGAAGCCGGTGATAGTCCCCGCGCGGTCCGGGAGCGGAGAGGAAGCCGCCGGTTCGCTGGAGGATGTCCGCGGCCTTGTCGGTGCCGCCGATGGCCACGACCAGGTCGGTGCGGGGGTCCTTGGTGATGGTGACGTAATCCAGCACCCAGAAGTCGGACTCCGTCTGCTTCACCGAGACCGGGTGGTTGGGGTACGGGGACCGGCCGGGACGTGCGGCACGGAAGCGGCGGTGGTGAGCGCGGTCCGGCCTGCGGGGTGCTGCAGAGCGGTGCCGATGCCGAGCGTGTCGAGGCGCGGGCCGATCTCGCACAGGGCGCGGGCCTGGGCCTGGGTGTCGTCACCACCCAGGCGGTAGATGCCACTCTGCGGGTCCTGGACGAAGCCGTGGGCCATGAGGACCGCGCTGGCGCGGTCGTCGGCGGGGGCGGTGGCGATGCTGCCGTCCGGCTGCCAGGTCAGGACGACCCGGTCCGGTTGGGAGGGCTGGATGCCGCCCAGGGCGTTGTGGCGGACCTGGGCGAGGGCGGCGTCGTAGCGGGCGAGCAGGTCGCCGGTGACCTGCTCGGCGCTCAGGAACGGGTCATCGGCCAGGGCGATGCCGTTGGGCTCGGGAACGCCGCGGAACGCCTCGTCGGGCAGGGCGTGCGGGGCGACGGCGGCGATGAGGAAGCCGTCGCGCTCGTCGTTCCGGTCCAGAAGGACGAGCTGCGCACCGTCCTGTCGGCTCAGGATGGCGGCCTGCTGCAGGGGGTGCTCGGCAAGAGAGGCGGCGACCAGGTCCAGGTCCCAGATTCGGTCGGCGAGTTCGGCGAGGTCGTCCTTGGCGTCGGCTGGCAGGTGGGAGCTGGTCCAACTGTCGGGGAGTTCGCCGGCGAGAACGTCGGCGTACGAGGCGAGGCGCTCGGAGGTGTGGTGGTCGTGCATGGTGTCCTTGGGCGAGGTGGGAGTCAGCGGCGCAGTCCGGCGGCCATCGGGGGCGGCGGGGCCGGTAGGGTGCGCGGCGGTGGCGGGCAGGCGCACACGGCAGAGCGCTCTTGCTCGGTTGACGGGACTTCCCCGGTGCAGATGCTGCGGCCGGGGTGCGGGGCATGCCGGTCGGCGAGCTGGTTGCGGGTCTCGGAGAGGTCGGTACGGATGACGCGAAGGTGCTCGTCGGCGAGGTAGCGAAGCCGCCGCGCGATGTAGGGGTCGGCCGCCTGGCCGAGCCCGTCGTGGAAGTCGGCGGTTGCGGTGAGGACTTCCTCCAGCGCGGCGAGGACGCCGTCGTGGGCGGCGGTCAGCTCAGTCAGCGCATCAGCCGCCTCGCCCGTAGTGGCGGCCTCGCGAAGGCGCTCGGCGACGTGGGCAACGGAGGATCCCAGCGGCAGGTAGCTGGCCGGACGCGAGTCGGTGTCGAAGTCCGCGTCGCAGTCGACGTGGTAGCCGGCCGCCCGCAGGCGGGCCACGGCGTCGGTGGCGAGACGGGACTCGTCGTCCTCCGCTAGGCCGGTCGGGGCGCGGTGGTACGTCTCATGGACGCGGACGACGGCGACGAAGCCCGCGCGCTGGAGGATGCTGTGTGCCTCGGAGTCGCCGCCGCAGGCAAGGAGTTCGTTGGAGTGCGGGTCGCGGCGGATGTCCAGGAAGCGGTCGGTGCGGGGCAAGGAGACGTTTCTCCTACGGCGATCGGTGGGCGTTGTGCCGGACGGCGTCCGGGGCCGGGACGGCGCGGGGATGGACCAGGCGGTCTGCGGTGGTGTCCAGGTCCTGCTGGATGGCGTAGAGGCGGCGGGCGATCAGCTCCAGGCGGTGTGCCGTATCGGTGCTGGCTGCTCCCGGCTGGCGGGCGATCCGGTGCGAGGTGTGCTCGACGAGTCCGCGTACCGCGGCCAGAGGGCCGGCCTGTTCGTCGGCGAGCTGCGTGAGGATGGTCGCGAGCTGGGCCGACGCCGTGAGCGCCGCGCGGATAGCAGGCCGCGAAGGGGGGTCGGATCGGACAGGGACCAGGTGGAGGTCCTGTTCGATGCGACGCGCCTCCTGTGCCAGGCGCCGCAGATTGTCCGCGGGAAGAGCGTGCCACGCGCCGTCGAGGTGGATCAGGTTGGCGATCAGGTCGAGGCGGCCGGGCTGGGCCTGGACGGCGATCCACCGGCAGCCATGTTCCTTGCCGGGGATCTCGATGCCGGCGGCTCGTGCGAGCCGTTGAGCGACCTCGGCCCACTCCGGTCCTGTCAGTTCCCGGTCGTCCGGGTGAAGGCGGATGTCGAGGTGGAGGATCGCCCGCCGGTCGTCGTCGGGGCTGGCGGCGAATGGATGTTCCAGGTAGGGGTCTTCGAGGTGCTCGGCCCACTGGACGGACGTCCAGATCCTCTGCTCGTCGTCAAGGGTGAAGCAATCCAGGCCGGGCCAGTGGGCGACGATCGTGTGCTCCGTCAGGCCCTCGTTCGGTGAGACCGGCCGCCCCAGCGCCTCTTCGAGCGGGTCGTGGGGCCGGTGGGTCTGCTCGTGCAGGCGGGGGATCACCGGCCGCTCCGGATGTCGGCGATGTGCACGAGCTGGCCCAGGTCGGTGGTGGTGTACCAGCCGCAGTCGATCAGTTCGTCGCGGTCGGCGAACCGTGCGAGGAGGGTGTCCTCCATGGCCCGTAGATAGATCAGGCAGTCAGGGCAGCGGCGTGAGAGGTGCACGAGGTAGCGGGGGTGGGCGGTGACGTAGGACTGGGCGCCGCCTGTCGCATCACGCAGCCGCCACCCGTCCTCGTCGGTCGGGGTGTGCCAGGAAGGGGCCACGACGCGCATCGCGTCGCCCCACAGTTCTCCGCCAGCCACCCCCTTCAGGACGACGATGGTGTCACCGGCCTGAAAATGGGCGTGGGTGATGTCCCGGTCGGGGGTGAGCGGGTCGGGCGTCGGTGCGAACGCCGAGGCGGACGGGGGTTGGGACATGAGTTCCTTCCACGCGATGGCTGGCGGGGTGGGAGCATCAATAGTCCGGAGGAACGCCGGTTTGGCTAACCGGCGTTTCCCGGCTATGTTGCCCCGCCGTCAGCGGAACGGGTTCCCCGTCCCGCGGTCCGCCTCACTGGCCGCGTCGAGAAGTTCGAGCAGGTCAGTGCCTTCGGCGTCCCGCTGGTCGATCCACCATCCGGCACGGGTGATGGAGCGGGCCTTCTCCTCCAGCTCCGCCCAGTCCGCCTCGTCCCAAGTGCCCTCGACGACGAGCGCGGTGTGCGCGGCCGTCATCAGCTGGTGGCGGGAGCGCTCGCCCCAGCCCAGGGCCTTCTCCGGGCCCTCCAACTGCGGCATGTAGAACTGCTTGGCCCACGCGACGGCTGCCTCCTGCTCCTCGGCCCGCTTGGTCGCGAGCCACTCCTCCTTGGACTCGGAGTCGGCGTCGCGCGCCGCCTTCCAGCAGTCGGTGCAGTCCTTCGACGCGAGCCAACGGGCAAAGCCCGCCCGCTTGTCGGCAGGACGATTGGACAGGTCATGATCCACGCTGTGGGAGCAGGCGTGCTCCACGGTCCAGTGCGTACGCACGGCCATAATTCGATCTCCTCAAAGGGGTTGGAAGGTGGGGGCGTGCCCTGATCAGGACGGCTTGTGCCGGCCTCGGAGTGGGCGGCGGTGTCGGCCGGGCGGCCGGTGCCCGGCGGGGCGGAGCTGTCGGCGCGCGGCGAGAAGGACGGCGAGGGCGAAGGCCGCGCCGGCGGCGGGGAGCGCCGCGCTGGCCAGCGTCTGCTCGGCGAGGCGTCCGGCCAGAGCGGTACCGGCGGACTGCCCGACGCCGATCGAGAGGATCAGCCACGCATACGCCTCGCTGGTCCGGCCCGCAGGAGCGAGAGCATCGGTGGTCACGTAGGCGCAGGCGACCACGACGGTCAGGAACGCACCAGGCACGGTGACCGCGGCGGTGGCCGCGAACGGCGCGGGCTGGGTTGCGAGCGGGAGCCATCCGGCGAGGAACGCGGCGCTGGCGATGATCAGCCGGTCGGCGGCGGTCCGACTCCAGGTGCGGCGCCCGTAGACGAGGCCGCCCAGGAAGCTGCCGGTGGAGAACGCAGCGGGGATGATGCCCGAGAGCATGTCCTGTTCGTGGTCCTCGGCTATGGCGATCGACCACACGTTCAAGGCCCCGATCGCGAACCCTATGCCGGTCAGAGAGACGAACAGGAGCAGCAGACCGGGGCTGGTCAGCCGTCCAACGGGACCGTGCAGGGTGCCGACTGACGGCGTCGATCGCCAGCGCCGCGATGGCGGAGCGAGGACGACCACGGTGGTGCCGGCCAGGCCGAGGACGGCGGTGACGGTGAGTGCGACGCTGGGGTTGTACGCGGAGGCAAGGGCGGCGACGAGCAGGGGGCCAACGATGTACAGGAGGCCCTGCGTACCGGTGTCGAGGGCGAGCGCGGCGTGTCGAAGGCGGGCGTCGGGCAGCACGCTGGGCCACAGGGCCCGCAGCCCGGCCTCCAGGGACGGGGTGGTCAGGCCGGCGGCGACGACGAGGGCCGGGGCGAGGCCCGGTCCGCCGTACGGTCTCGTCAGCGGAAGGGTCACCAGGAGAGCCGAGTTGAGCACGGCGGCCGGAAGATGCACCGCCATCTGGCCGTGGCGGTCCATGAGGCGTCCCTTGACGGGCTGCACCACCGAGGAGGACAGCCCGTACAGGGCGCTGAGCAGTCCGCCGAAGGCGATGCTGCTGCCGCTCGTGGTGGCCCACAGGAGGATGGCGACGGGCGCCATGCCGTTGGGGAGTCGGCCGGTGAGGGTGCCACCGAGGAGGCGGGCGACGTACGGGCTGCCCAGCACCGCGCCGTAGGTGATGCGCGGTGCCGGGGCCGGGGGTGCGGTCGGGGACAACGGGTGCTTTCTCGGGGTCTAGCGGTGGCGGGCGGTCGTGCTGGCGCGGGGTGGCGGCGTGGGCGGGGTGGTGTCCACGGCCGGGCGCGGGCGGGCGCGTAGCACGGGGGTGCGGTGCGGGGGCAGGACGGCGACGGTCGCTCCGAGGTCTTCGGCTGCCTCTTCGACTTCACGGGTGAGGAACTCGATCTGCCGTCCCAACGCTGAGAGGCGGGCGGCGATCTGGCGGCCCTGCACGGTCTCCAGGGCGCTGGCGAACTGGCTGCTCGTCTCCAGAAGTTCCTGCAGGCGGACCATCGGGCCGGCGGCGTAGCCGCGCTGGACGGCTCCGAGGAGAGCATTCGAGGCGTCACCGGCACTGTGGCCTTCGACGACGTCGCGGATGAGTTCCTGCAGAGACATCTCCGGGGCCGGTGCCGGGCGGTTGAACTGGGAGACGTCCGCGCGCAGGATGCCGGGCGGGACCGGAGCGGGCAGGGACTTGCCCGCCTCATGCTCGTGGGCGTAATGCCCGATCACCTGCCAGCCCGGTACGCCCGGGTCGCCGCGCAGCGCGACCACCGTCGAGTCGTTGTCCTCGACCAGGTAAGCGAGGGTGATCGGCTGTCCGTCGGCGGCATACCACGACTCGGTCAGCTCCAGCTCGCCGCGCCGCTGCGCGGCCTGGGCCCTCTCGGTCCACATCTGCTGCTCTTCGTCGGTCAGCGGAGCCTTGTGGTTCTGGCCGGCGCGCTGGTCGGCGAGGTTGCTGGCGATAGAGCTGTGGTCCGCCCAAGCGGTGAGGTGTGGCCACAAGGCCGCGTGCTGAGTGCGTTCGGCGGGGGAGCCGGGCGCGGCCGGCCGGTCGAGGGCTCGGCGGAGTTCGGCGGCGGAGGCAGCCAGGCCGTCCAGGACGGCCCGCCACCCGGTCAGGTGCCGGGAGGGTGGCAGCTCGTCGAGTACGAGTCGGGCGGCACCGAGGAGAGCCTCGGCGTGCGGGGCGAGGTGGGTGGCGTACGCCTCCACCGCCGCCTTGTCACGGTGGGCTCGTGCGGCTGCGGCGGCGCCCGCGTGGACGGTACGGCCGTAGCGGTCGCGTGTCATGTCGAGCGCAGCCTCGGTCTCGCTGTAGATGACCGCCATCCGCAAGCGGAAGTCGCGTGCCCGGTTTGCCAGTTCGGGAGCTGTCGGCAAGGGGTCGTCGGGGGCCGGGCTGCTCGCGGGTGTCATCGTGACTGCCCGCCGGTCGCGGCCGTCAAATGGACGGTCGGAGCGTACGTGGGCTTCGGCGGGATCGGCCGGGCCGCTGGCGGGGAGGTGGTGGGCGGTGCGGAGCGCTGCGTCGTCCGGCCGGCGGCGGCCTGGGTGAGCCGGCTGCGGCGCTCCTGGAGTCCGTTGGGCCGGACGGGGCGTGGCGGGCCGGCCGAGAGGGACGGGTCGAGGCGGATGTCGGCCTGCACGGTGTAGCCGTGGCGGCGCAGGTCGTGGACGGCTTGGCGGGTGCGGCGGACTCCGTCGTGCTCGGAATCGCTGAGCCGGTACAGGCCGGGTTCTCCGGGAACGGGCTCGAACTGCTCGCGCTCCAGGTACCAGTGGGCGAGGTGCGCGGGCAGGGCGGTGGTGAAGGAGGCCACGAAGCCGTGTTCCTCGTGGTCGCCGAAGGCGAAGTGGGTGCCGGGTCGCAAGGGGGCGGGGCTCTCCTCGGGGCGTGGGGCGGAAGGGTCAGGGGCCGCGGTGCGCGGGCCGGGCCGCGGTGAGGGGGGCGGGCTGGCGCGGTGACGGGCGGGGCCGGGTGACGATGGAGCGCGCTGATGCGCGCCTGACGAAAGGACGTTTCACCGTCGGCGAGCCACGTCTCGATGGCTGGCCACGCGTGTGCTCGGCGCTCCTGCTTCGGCACGGAAGGGCGGTGTGCGCCCACCGGTACTGCTCGCCCGAGGCGATAGCGACGATCCCGGACTCCCGGCTGTGCGACAGGACGATCTGCGCCTCAGCCACGGACCAGGTTTTCGCCACCGCGCAGGACGGTGCGCAGGCTGCGGCCGTATGCCCAGGCGTGCTCCCGGGCAGCTGCCTCCAGCCGGTCGTATCCGACCTGGGCCGTCATCTGCCCGTCCCACTTGCGGTACCTGTACACGGGTACTGGCAGCAGGATGCCGGGGGCGAGAGCGGTGACGCCGAGGGCCGCGCAGTAGTCCTCGCCCTGGACGAGGCCGCCCATCGGAGCGGCGCGCACGAGGTCGGTGCGGGCGAGGATCGTGGTCGGCCCGATGGGGATGGTGTCCGCAGGCGACTTCCAGTACGTCCACACGTCACCGGCCTCATGCCGGCCTGGCGGCGTGGGGCAGCGCCACAGGGTGGTCGAGCCGTCGGGGTGCTGGTCCTCGCTCCAGCCGGCGCACCAGCCGACTCTCGTCGACTCCAGGGTGTTCAGCCGTACGGCCATCGCATCGTCGGGGAACAGGTCATCGTCGTCGGCCCAGTTGGTGTACGGGGTGCGTACGTGAGCGAGGGCCAGGTTCCTGGCGCAGGCGGCGCCGACCGGACGGGGCAGCGCCAGCGTGCGAACGCGCGGATCCTGCGCGAGCGAGGCCGGCAGACGGTCGGGCGATGCACCGTCGAGCGCGATCACGGCCTCCCACGGCACGGACTGCCGGGTGAGGCTGGCGTGCATGGCGGTCAGGTAGTCCAGCCGCTCTTCGCGCAGGCGGCTTGCGATGACGACGGTGATCAGGGGCGTGGTGTACGGGGGCAGAGAAGGCTCCGGGAAGACGAGGGGGAACTAGCGTCGGGCGGCGGGGCGCGGGGCGCTGGCCTTCGCCGGGGCTGCGGCAGGAGCGCTCTGGGGCTGCCTGCCGCGCGATGCCCGCATGGCGGGCGGGGAGTCGAGGACGGACCAGGCCGCCGGGTGGTCGTTGAAGGCGGTGCGCGGGTCGGTGGACCAGCTCACGATCGGGCCGATGTCCTCGTGCAGGAGGCTGATCACCTCGACGCCCTCCTTGTGCAGGACGTACCCCCACTGCACGTCCTGCTCATCGGCGGTCGTGTCGGTGACCGACATGCGTACCGGGGGTGAGCCGTCCGGGGTGATCAGGTGGTCGAGGGTTCGGCTGGGCCAGTGCTCGCCGCCCGTCAGCGCGGTCACGAGTGCGGGCGGGGCGTCGTCGAGGAGATCGGTGCCGAGTTCGTCCCAGCCGACGGCGACGTCGTCGATGAGGTGTCGGGACATGGCCTCGATGTTGCGTCCGAACTTGTACTGGTAGGCGGCCAGGAGCAAGGGGAGGTGGTGGCTGGGTACGCCGTCGAGCTGGACGTGGATGCCCGTGTATCCCGTACCGCGGGTGGGGCGGGCGATGAAGGAGCGTGTGGACAGGTGTTCTCCGGAGCGAGCGGGGTGCGGGGGAGGTTCGGCGGCCGTCACGGTGGCGCGTGGGTGCGTCTACGCGCGGTCGGACCAGGACGGGACCGGAGGGCCGGAGGCGTCGGTACGCGCGCAGGTGTAGCCGATCAGGCGGGAGGGCTCGGCCTTCGCGGGGACGGTGGCGGCGTCGTTGCACACGAACGTGTAGCGGATGGAGGTGCGGGGCACGTCGTGGAGCCAGGCCCGGTCGTCCTTGCCGGGGTTGATCTGAAGGCCGGAGTGCGCGACGGCGTCGGTCTGGGTGTGCGTGTGGGAGAAGAGGATCAGCGCGCCGCCGTCGGTGGTCTTGAGGGCGTAGGCGTCCGTGTAGCGGTTGGCGGCGCCGGCGAAGACGGTGGTGCCCTGGGCCCCGAAGCGGGTGCCTGTCTTGTCGTGGATTGCGATCTGCCGCTTGCTCGCCTTGGTCGGTGCGAAGACCTTCGTCCCCGTGTTCGTACCTCCGGTGGCGAAGTTGTCGAGGACCGCGGTGCGCAGCAACTTGGCGTCGGCAGCGAGGTGCTTGTTGCCGTCGGTGGTGACGGCCGTTGCGTATCCGTCGTGGTCGAGGGCGATGTCCGGCAGGTCCGGGCTGTCGAGGTCGACGACGGAGACCATCTCCCAGCGCTTGTGCTGGGGGCGTTCGGCGAACACGGCCAAGCGCGAGGGGGCCTTACCCTTCTGGTCCGAGAGCGCGGCGGCGAACCAGCGGTTCTGTCCGGCTCCCAGGCGCGGGATGTACAACTTGGCGTCCGCGGAGTCGTAGGACCACGGCTTGTACGGCTTGCGGTCTGCCGCGGGGAGCCCTTCGGTCTCGGTGTAGTCCGAGATGGACATCGCGTACAGCGGGCCGTCCTCGACCGTGTCGAGCAGGCGCCGGTCGCGGTCGGTGTTGGCCTCGTTGTTGATCTTCGAATAGCGGGTGATGACGTCGCGGGCCTGGGCGGCGCTGAGAGCGGGCACGGGCTTCGGGGCGGTGCTGGCGCGGGGCGTCTGCCGGGCATGGGCGGGGCCGTCTTCGCCGGCGCAGCCGGTGAGGGCCAGGGCGAGGCAGGCGGCGCCGACGAACATCGGCAGGGTACGGCGAGCGGTGCGGATAGGGGGCTCCAAGGGTCTGCTGGGCGGATGGGGATGAGCGGGCACGACTGGTCGTGGGTGCTGTCTTCGGCGATGCCGGCGGAAGGCCGCGCTGGTCGTGGGCGCCGAGTGGCGGAGGTTCACACTGATGCCCTTGGCCGTGAGCTGCTGGACCACGCCGTGGACGCGAAGTGCGCGACCTCTGTCCCCGTAGGCGGTGGGAAGGGGAGTGCGGCGGCGGTGCGGCGTCAGCGCGTGTGCCGCGGCGGAGCCGACGGGAGGGCTCGCGGCGGAAGGGACGGTGCACGAGCCGGGGTGGAGGGCAGCCGCGGTGCGGGTGCGAGCGGGGTGAGGGCCCGCATCCGGTCCTCGGCCACATGCAGGACCTCTCCGAGGCTGCGGATCTCGGCAGCGGCGTCGGCGAGGTCGTAGGACAGGTCGAAGCCGTCGTCCTCCTCGGCTTCCTTGGCTTTCTCGCCGGCTGCTTCGAAGAACTCGCCGAGCTGTGCCAGCAGGCCGTCGGTGGGTTCAAGGATCTGATGCAAAAGGGCAGCGGCATCCGCGTGCGACTCGGCTGCGTTGAGCCGGTCGGTCAGATCGCGCAGCGCGTCGCCGTAGACGTAGGTGGGGCCGCGGTCTGGTGCGCCGGGGGTGTCCCGGGACGGGGGCATGGGCGTCGGTTGGGCCGGGTGCACGTGGGGGCTTTCGTGGGGCAGAACGGGGTGCGGTAGCAGTCCGAGCTGGGCGAGGCGGAGGTCGATCGCCTCAATCAGGGGTTGGGCGCTGCCGCCGTGGCGGGCTTCGGACCGCCGGCGAGCGCCGGGGTCGTCGGAGGGGGCAGAGTCGTAGAGGACCTCGAACAGCGTCTGGTCGTCGGGGTGCTCGCGGGTCGCGATCCAGCCCTCGGGGTCTCCGGGCGGGCGGTCGGAGGACGGTTCCTGCGGCGGACTGATGATCAGGTAGCTGTCGTCGGGGAGCGAGACGCGCACGATGTAGGCGCTGAGGCCGAACTCGATGTCGCATGGAAGTCCGCGCGCTCGCAGCGGCGTGGTGATGTGCGCATGGCGGCGCCACAGTTCCTGCCACCACGGCATGTTCACGTCGCGGTAGTCGGGAAGCGGCGCGATCGGAGCCGCGCGGGCGTCCGTAGCGTTCGCCTCGTTAGCGGCCACGGATTCTCCTGCGGGACGCCGGTCGGTGTGACGGAGGCGTTCGGCGAGCGAGGTCGGCTTCTGGCTTCGGAACCGGACTGGAGTCGAGTTCGTACTCGTCGTAGGCGGTGATCAGGTCGTGTTCCAGCTGGGCTTCACGTTCGGCGACCTGCGCCATGAGGTCGCCGTGCTCGGCCTGGCACTGCTGGTATTCGGCCCAGTCGGCGTCGCTGAAATGAGCGGGGCGGTTCAGAGCATTCCTTGGGATGTGGGTGGATCGGGTTTCAGGGCAGGCGCGGTCAGCGGTGGCGATCGCCCGGCCTGGGTGGCCGAGGTGCCGGCGGGACTTCCTGACGGGTGAGCGTCGCGAGGAAGCGTTGGAAGCCGAGGTGGTCGTCGAGTTCCTTGGCCGCGTCACGAAGGGATTCCGAGGTGCGCCGCAGGAAGGCGCGGGCTGAGGCGTGGTCGATGACCATGCGATTCGCGAGGTAGTGCCGGTCGGTCGGGTTGGCAGACCGGGGCAGGGCCAGGGCACACTCCGCAGACTCGGTGAAGTGCGGGGCTGCGTGGCTCGACATGGTCGCCGCCGTGCCGAGATGCTTCAGAACGGTGCTGCCGGCGCGGGTGGTGTGGTGTGGGCTCCTGGCGAAGTCAGCAGTGAGCCGGAGGACATCGCGGGAGAGGTCCTGTGCGTCGGTGGCGTGCTGGAGCAGCGCGGTGTAGGAAGGTGTGTCCGGTACGTGTCCGTTCTCGTCCAGCAGCTCCCACTGCTGGGCAGCGTTGAGCAGTTCGTCCTTCATCGCGTTGAGTGCGCCGATAAGCTGGAGCACCTCGTAGCTCGGTATCAAGGCGCGTTGGAAGTCGGGCTTCACGGGCCTCTTGGTCCTCAGTGCATACGGGCGTCGGTGTCGAAGAGCGCCAGTTCGTGGCTGTGCAGGAGGTGCTGAACAATGAAGCTTCGACCTGCGACTTTCCACAGGCCACGCCCTCGGTTGAGGTGCGCGATGGCGTCCATCTCGACGGAGGTCAGGCCGAGCAGGGAGGCTGCGGCGTGGAGCTGGTCGGTTTCCTGGCGGTAGATGATCCGGGTGCTGCAGTCGGCGAGGAGTCCCTCGGCCAGGGCGCGGCCTTGTGATCCGGCGTCGCCGGCGGTGAGCAGGTCGGACAGCCGGTGGATCACCATGAGGTTGGCGATGCCGAGGCCGCGGCTGAGCTTCCACTGGGCCTGCATCCGCTGGAGCAGGCCGACGTGCCGCATCAGGCGCCATGCCTCGTCGTACACGATCCAGCGCCGGCCGCCGCTGGGATCGGAGAGGGCGGATTCCATCCAGGCGCTCGCGCAGGTCATCGCCAGGACGAGGGCGGTGTCGTCCCCGGAGCCGCCCAGGCGGGACAGGTCGATGGTGAGCATCGGCGCGTTCGGATCGAATGCGACGGTGGAGGGGGCGTCGAACATGCCGGCCAGGTCGCCGTGGACCAGGCGCCGCATGGCGTGGGCCAAGTCTCGTGCTGCGTCGCCGAGTTGGCCCGACATCATCCCGGCTGTCTCGTCGAGCTCGTGGGGGTTGTTGAGGGCGGCGGCGACGTCGCCGAGGAGCGGGGTGCGGTGCGTGTCGGCGGCGCGGGTGACGACGGCGTCGAGGGCGACGTCCAGGGCGGTGTGCTCCATGGGCATCAGGTCCCGGCCCAGGATGGTGCGGGCAAGGGAGCCGAGCAGGAGCAGGCGCCGCTTGCGGATCTCGCCGACCCAGTCGGCCTCGGCCACGCTCTCCGGGCGCGGGGCCGCGTCCAGAGGGTTCAGGCGACCCGGCAGTCCGGGACCGAGGGCGACGGACCGGCCGCCGAGGGCTTCCGCCACCGGAGTCCACTCGCCCTTTGGGTCGCACGGGACGTAGACGCGGTATCCGAAGGCGACCGATCGCAGCGCGAAGGACTTGGCGAGGGCGCTCTTGCCCTGGCCGATCACGCCGGCGAGCAACAGGTTGGGGTTGGTGAATCCCTCGACGTTGCCGTACAGAGCGAATGGGTCGAAGACGAATGATGCTTCGGCGTGGACGTCGCGGCCGATGTAGATGCCCTCGGCGCCGAGTCCGCCTTCGGCGAGGAAGGGATAGGCGCCGGCCGCGACGGCGGTGGTCATGCGGTGGGCGGGAAGTTTCAGCCGGTTGTTGCGAGAGGAGGCGGGCCCGGGGCGTCCGCTCGGTGGGTAGAGCGGGGCGGGCATCTGGTGCTCGGCGGGCGTGCTTTCGCTCTGGTGGGCGCTGGCTTCGGCGCGGGCTTTGGCGGTGGCCTCGGCGAGCTGGCGGCGGGCGGCCTTGCGGCTGGCGCGGTCGGTGCCGTGGGGGGTGAACAGTGGGCTGGCGGACGCGCGGCGGGCGCGACGGGCGGGCCGGTGGCTCATCGGGGGCCCTCGATTCTGCGGGTGGTGCTCATCGCACGCAGGCCGTGGTGTGCGGGCGGAGGTCGGTGGGGGTGGTTTTGCGGCGGACTACGTGTCCGGCGGTGAGGTGGCGTTGGCAGATCGTCAGCACGGGCGGGCCCTCGGGGAGCCGTTCTGGATGGCAGGCGCTTGTCTCGGCGTCGGCCTGGGGTGTGCCGGGCAGCAGGTGGAAGGCGGCGTGGACTTCGCTGGTGGCCTGCCAGAGCCTGGTGTGGGCGGTTGCCAGGTGACGTCCGGCGGCCGGGTGAGGGGGCCGGGTGTTGTCGGCGAGCCGGTCCAGAAGCTGGAGCAGAGCGGTGAGGTGGGCGTGCAGCACGTCAAGGTGCAGACGATCTCCGGGCTTGGGCGGGTCCGCGTCCGACGGCGCTAGGGTCCGGGCGTGGTGGCGGATGCCGGCGCTCGCGGCGCGGAGGTAGGGGTGCGCGTCGTCGGGGCGCGTAGGAGAGGTCAAAGGTGGTGGTCCTTCCTGCCGGTAGGCAGGGTGGTGAGGGGCGCCCCGTCGGCGGTGATCCGGAGTGCGGTGGGTCGGGGTGCGCACGGGCGCCGTTGGTTCACAGGGCGGTGCGGGCGAGCGGGAGCGCGGTGAGGGCGAAGGCGTCGGGCTGCTGGTAGTTGAGCCGTCGGAGGTCGACGCCGGAGGTGACGGCGTGGGTCTCGATCTGTGCGCAGGCGGCGTCCAGGAGGGCGTCGGTCTCGGCGGTGACGGTGACCAGGCCGGTCAGTGCGACGTCCGCGTGTCCGGCGATGAGCTGGCGTTCGCGGGTTTTGACGTCGGCGTACTCGACGGAGTCCTCTTCGGAGTCGACCTGTCCGCGGCGTGCGCGCTCGTTGGCGTCGGCGATGATCGCGGCCTTCTTGCGCTGGACGTCCCGCAGTGCGGACTCGAGTCCCTGCGGTACGTATATAAGGGAGAGGCTGCGGCGCACGCCGGCCGTGAACATCAGCCCGTGCAGGAACCCGGCCCCCATCTCGGTCCTCGGCCAGTTCTCCACCCAGTACGTCGCGTGTCGTGCGCTGTCGGTGGCGAGGCGGTCGTACTCCTCGAACTGCACGACGGGACCGGCGGCTGCGGGGTCGGCTTCGGCGCGGCCGGTCTCGGACCACTGCTGGAGCGCGGCGAGGGCCTTCGGGTCGTAGGCGGTGCGAATGACGGCGGCGATTTCCCGCGCGCTCAGCCAGCCGGTGACCTGGAGCCCTGCGGTGCGGGCGGCCTGCGCGATGGACGCGGTGGTCTGCTTCATGACGGTGAACGCCCCGGGCAGCCCTCCGCCTGCCTGGTTGATCAGGCGCCGGGCGGCCTTGAGGTCGAGGGAGATGGCGAGGTAGGTCTCGTGCGGGGCGGCGGCAGGGCCGGCAGAGGAGACCAGCTCGGAGTAGATCTGTCCGGCGACGGGGGTCTGGGGCTGCCCGTTGTGGGTCCAGTGGCGGGTGAGGGTGTCGCCCGAGTCGGGGACGGTGCGTTCCAGCACCTGCACGGTGGCGACGTGCCCGGTGCGGGCGATGCCCGCGAGCGCGCGTCCCCAACTGCTCACGTTGTGGTTCTGGGTGGCAGGGTCGAGGAGGGCGAAGGCGCGGCTGGTGACGCGGGCGATGGCGGTCAGGGTCTGCTGGTGCGGGTCGTGGACGGCTGCGGCGCCGTTGGCGGAGTCGCCGGGGGTGACCACCTTGAGGGAAGCGGCGGTGCCGGGCAGATGGAGGACGCCGTCCTGCCGGGGACGGGTGACGGGCCGAGCGAGCCACAGGGTCTGGCCGGTGCGGCGACGGTGCGCATACCGGGTGACAATCGGCGCCCAGTCGATCAGGGAGCGGCCATGCCGGCGGATCGCGACGAGTGCCCCGGATGCCGCCCACAGCGGTGCCAGGGCGACGGCGCCGAGCAGCCCGGTGGAGATCACCGTCATCAGCAGCAGGGCCAGCATGCAGGAGACGAGTACGAGTTGGGGCAGGGAGAGGCCGAGGAGGATGCCGCGGCGGCTCCGGTGCGGGAACTTCACCGTGACCGGGGCGACGGAAAGATCAGTCAAGGGGCGGGTCCTGGAGGCGCGGGTGGAACCCGGGGGCGGGAGGGCGCGTGCACATCCCGCCCCCGGGGATCGGTCAGGGAATCAGGGGCCGGTCGGAGGCGGCGGGGGCCCGCTCGCCCCGCTCGACGGGGCATTCTGCGTGCCGGAGGACAGGGGTGCGCCCTGCGGCGGCGGTGTCGTCGTCGGCGGAGTGGACTGCCATCCGCCGCTCTGCCCAGACGCGGCACTCGCGTCGGATCCGCCAGGCCCCGGGCTGCCGCCCACCTGGCCGCTGGTGTCGTCGGACACGCTCGTCGGCGCGGGCTGGACGGCCTTCTCCAAGCCGGACTTGACCGCGTCGCCGCCGGGCGAGGCACCCGTTCCGCCGCTCTGCGCTCCCTCCTTGCCCTCGCCGCCTCCGCCGGTCGGGTCGGCGGCGATGTCGCCAGGGAAACCGCCTCCGGCAGCAGCCTCACTGCCCAGCGCTGCGGCGCCTGCTCCGGCGGCAGCGCCACCGGTTCCGGCGGTGGCCGCAGCGGCGGCGGTCTTACGGGCGGCCTTCTCGGCGTGAGCCTTGGCCATCTGGGCCCCAGCGCCACCGGCCCGGTGGATGGACTCGCCGTCGGTGCCTTCGGCTGCCCAGTGCACGAACTTGAAGACGGCGTACGGGCACAGCAACACCAGAATCATGATCACGATGCCGGACATCACGTCGGCCAGAGCGGCGATACCATCGCCGGCCTCAGTCTTGCCCATGGCGGCGATACCGAGCACGAAGATCACGGTCATCAGCAGCTTGGAGACGACGAGCGTGGCGGTGGCTTCGATCCAGCCCCTGCGCCAGCGGCGCGCGACCTCCCAGCCACCGCCGGCGGACGCGAAGACGGCCAGGGTGACCATGACGAGGATGCCGACCTTGCGGACCATCATCACGCACCAGTAGAGGAACGCGCCGATGGCGGCGCCGAGACCGGCGACTGCCGCCACGAGCCAGCCCAGTGCGGACAGGCCCGGAATCTGGCCGACCTTCACGATGCGGCGCACAGCCGACTCGATGTTCAGATTCGCTGTCTTGAACAGGCCGGCAGACAGGGCGTCGACCACTTCGACGGCGACCGTGGTCAGGGCGATGGCGCAGAAGGCGAACAGGACGCCCGACATGGTGCCGGTGAACGCTTGTGTCAGAGCTTGTCCGTCGCGCCTGACGGCGGCTCGGACCAGCTGCGCGCAGAACGTCGCGACCAGCAGAACCAGGCCAAGCGGCAGCAACATCTCGTAGTTGTCCAGGAACCACCCGGCGTTCAGATCGACCTTGGTGGTGGTGTTGACTGCCACGGCCGCCAGCTCGGCTGCGGCGGCTGCCAGTTCACCGGCGGACTTCGCCATCCAGTCGCCCATGGCCTTGGCGGGGTCCGAGGCGAAGTCGACCGCGTCACCGACGGCGCACAGCTTGTCTGCCAGGGGGAAATCACAGAAACCCACGGGGAGTTACTCCTCCATTCTTATGTCAGGCGCGGGTCACTGCGTGACGCTCGGTGCGATGGCGGCCAGGGTGCAGTCGTGGTTCGGGCGGCACTGGACGGCGAGTGTCACGGCCCGTTCCTCGGCCCCTCCGCCACCCTTCTTCCAACTGAGCGTCTGCTTGCCGTCGACGGTGACGACGTAGATGTACGCCTCGGTGATCCCGGACGGGTCGTCGGCCAGGGCCGCCTTGAAGGCGGACGGGTAGTGGCCCTCGGTGACGCTGGCGGTCGCGCGCTGGTCCTGGTCGGCCATCCGCGACCACAGCACTGGATCGGGAACCTGGCCGGAGACCGAGGCCCAGTCGGCGTACTTGGGCTCCGTGGTCATCCAGGCGCGCATTCCGGCGAGCTGCTGGTCGCGGCTGGTGTCGCGGGTGTCGTACGACCACAACATCCGGGCCGCCGCCTTGGCGTAGGCGACCGGCTCGGCGATCTGCGGAGGCTTGGGCACCGAACCGGATCCGGAGGAAGGCTTCGGGGCGGCCTCGGTGGAGGACGGGCTGTCAGCCGGGGCGGGCGCGGCGGTGCCCGGGGCCGGGTGGCTGTTCCCACCGCCGGTCAGCAGGGCGACGATCCCGGCGATGGCGAGCAGGACTGCGACTACGCAGGTGACGATCGCGATGCGCCGGTTGGCCGACCAGCCCGAGCCGTACGAGGACAGCGAAAAGGAGGGGGATCGTTTCCGCATCAGTGGACCTGCGACCCCAGGCCGGAGAAGAAGGCCACGATTCCGTTCGCGGCACCCAACCCGAGGGCAGCGCCGGCGGCCACGACCGCGCCCTTCTTACCGTTGGCTTCGGCCTGGTGACCACCGGTGTGGTGACCCCAGGCCCAGACGCCGAGCGAGACGGCGAGGGCGCCGACGACGGCGATGATCCCGAACATGTTGATGCTGTTGACGACGTTCTTCAGCACACTCAGCCCGGGCAGTCCGCCGCCTTTGGGTGAGATTCCTGGGTCGTAGGCGAGCTGGATGACGCGGTCTGCGAGAGGGACGGACATAGGTGTGGCAGGGCTCCTTGCATACGCGGGGCCAGGCGAGGGCCGGCGGGAAAGGGGGAAAGCGGAGGGGGAGGTGCGCTCGGAGCGCGGAAGTGGCCGCGGCGGCGCCCCGCCCGGACCGGCGTCGGGCAGAGGCGGGGCAGAGTCCACTCCTAGGGCCGGGGCGCGGCTTCGAAGCCGCTTTTTCGGCTCGGGGCCAGGGAGGGCTGCCGGGGCGTGCTACTTCGGGATCGACGGCTTCGGCGCCGGGTTCGACCCGTACGGGTTGGCGCAGTCGTAGATCATGTATCCGCGGATCTTCTTGCCGTCGGACTTCCGGGTCACCGTGCCGCGGGTGTACCAGGTCTTCTCTGCGTGCTTGTACGCGAACTGGTTATAGGTGACCTTGTCGTGCCGGTAGGCGATGCCCACGACGGTGGATTTCTTCGAAGGGTCCTTGCGGACCTTGACCGCCTTGCACGAGATCGTCGTGTGGCCGGTGTCGTACGCCTGGGCTGTGGAGGCGCTGGCTAGGCCGCTGACCGCAACTGCGAGGCCGATCGAGCTGGCCGCGAGGGCGCGCCGGACGCGGGGGTGGATTGTCACGTGGATGCTCCGGGGTGTTGAGGGATAGGGAGTGGGCCGTCGGCTCGTCCTGCTGGGCGGCCGTCGGGCGAAGCGGTCGAGAGAGATGGGGAGTCGGCCACCGAGCCCAGCTATCGGGCAGACCGCCGGCGAGGTCCTGGTGACGGCGGCTCGCGGGCCTGCGGGCTGTTCGGGATCAGATGACGCGGCGGGCGGCGAGGATCGTCCAGTCCTTGATCGGGGTGATCCGGACCGGCTTGGTGGTGCGCGGCGCCTCGATCACGAGGCCCTTGCCCATGTACATGCCGACATGCTCGGGCTGTGCGGCGGTGCCCCGGCTGAAGATCAGGTCCCCGGGCTCAAGTTGGGAGGGCGAGACCGCATTGCCCTCGTTGACCTGCGTGTACGTGGTGCGGGTGAGCGTTACGCCGGCATGCGCGTACGCCTGCTGCATCAGGCTGGAGCAGTCGCAGCGGCCCATGGGGTCGGGCCCGTGCGAGTTCGTGCAGGAGCCGCCCCACTGGTAGAGGGTGCCGAGCTGCTGCATCGCCCACGTGATGGCCTTACGGGCCCTCGGATGGGCGTCCTTGGGGATCGAGTAGCCCTTCGGGACGCTCCCCTCGGGGATGCGGCCGAAGCCGGAACCGTCCTCGCCCGGCGCGCAGCCGGTCGTACTGGTCGACGGCTTCTTGTCCTGGTCTGTGCCCTTGCCCTCCGCGTCACCGCCGCCGGGGAAGGTCTTGGCGATGGCGGCCTGCAGCGCGGTGGCGAGCTCTTCCCACTGCGCGTACGCGTCTGGCAGGCCGGACTTCTGCACGGCTTGGGCGGCCTGGGTGACGGTCATCTGCTGCCACCCGCTCACTTTGAGCAAGTGCTTGTAGAACTGCTCGCTCGCGTAGGTGGGGTCGCGGATCTGCTCGGCGCTGCCCCAGCCCTGGGAAGGGCGCTGCTGGAAGAGGCCGAGGGAGTCGCGGTCGCCGTAGGCGAGGTTGCGCAGTCGGCTCTCCTGCATCGCCGTGGCGAGCGCGATGATCTGTCCCTTCTTGGGGACATCGAGGGAGAGGCCGGCGGCCACGATCGTCTGGGCGTTGGGGACCTGCTCGGCGGGCAGGTCCAGGCCCTCGACGTGCACGTCCTTGCCGGAGGCGCCGTCGAGGATCTTGGTGACCTGTTCGGCGACCTTGTCGCTGTCGATGTCGCTCAGGCAGCTGCTGAAGGAGCCGCTGCTCTGCACGGCGTCGGCCGAGGAGGCCAGCATCATGCCGGTGCCGGCGATCAGGATCGGGGACAGGAAGACGACGCCGATGCCGGCGGCGAGCCCCTTCAATCCGAGCGGACCGCTCGCCGGTCAGCGGTTTCGGGCATGGGTGGGTAGCGAGACATCATGAACGTGTCCTTGGGGGTGCGGTGTCCGGCGTACCGCGTGCGCGAGGCGTCTCGGAAGGGCGCGGCAGCCGGGGTGGGCGATCGGGACGGGCCGGTGCGGGGCGAGTTGCCGCTCGCTCCGCGTGGCCGGACCGTGAGCTAGGTGTGCCGGGGCAAGGGGTACCTCCGTGAGGTGTGGCAGGGGAGTGGCCGGCGGCGGTGTGCGCCGGGCGGTTCAAAAACAGTAGGCGCGGATCGGCGGTTGACCAAAAAGTCGGCGTGAGGTGCCGGAAACCGATACCTCGACAGGGCACTTCTTGGTCGTCGGCGGTTTCGCCTCTACAGTTTTTGGACTCCCCTCGCCCTCCTCGGTCTGCGGCCCTGGGCTTCTGCATGCCCACTTCCGGCCCGCGAGGACTCCTGAGCGAGGCGATTATTTCCCTCCGCCTTTCCGCACCCGAATAGGGGTTCCTCTTTGCCTTTTTCCTTTCACCAGGGAGACGCTCTGGCCGTTCTCTCCGGTCTTCCGGACGGCTGCGTCGACTCTGTCATCACCGACCCGCCGTACAACAGCGGAGGGCGGACCGCGAAGGAGCGCACCACGCGCTCCGCGAAGCAGAAGTACACCTCCGCCGATTCCAAGAACGACCTTGCCGACTTCACCGGCGAGAACATGGACCAGAGGTCCTACTCGTTCTGGCTGACGCAGATCATGACCGAGGCTCACCGCCTCACCAAGACCGGCGGGACGGCCCTGCTGTTCACCGACTGGCGCCAGCTCCCGACGACGACGGACGCGATCCAGGCGGCCGGATGGCTGTGGCGCGGTGTCCTGGCCTGGCACAAGCCGCAGGCCAGGCCCCAGAAGGGCCGGTTCACCCAGAACTGCGAGTTCATCGTCTGGGCCAGCAAGGGGCCGATCGACGGCTCCCGCAACCCCGTCTATCTGCCTGGCACGTACTCGGCTTCGCAGCCCTCTGGCGCGAAGCGCCAGCACATCACGCAGAAGCCGGTCGAGGTGATGCGCGAGCTGGTCAAGATCAGCCCCGAGGGCGGCACGGTCCTCGACTTCTGCGCCGGCTCCGGCTCCACGGGCGTGGCCGCCCTGCTGGAAGGCCGGGACTTCATCGGCGTGGAGAAGACCGAGCACTACGCGTCGATCGCGGCCGACCGGCTCACCGAGACGATCCACGCAACCCTCACGCAGGACGACGTGGTTCTCACAGCCTGAGCCGCGTCCTTGCCCGTCGCCAAGGCGACCAGCTCCCAGGCGTAGCCGTCGGCGGAATACCGCCGGAGGAACGTGCAATCCGCCGACGGTGCCGCGAGAGTGCGCCCCCGCACTTCCCTCATTCCGCGTCTCGTAGGAGGCCGAACTTCTCAATGCCCGAATCCGCAAAACCTGCCGACGATGGAGAGACGGAGCCGATTCGTATTCCGGATCCGCAGCTGGAGGGAATCGAGGCGAGCGTGCGGCGGCTCATGGAGCAGTCGGCGCAACAGGCTCAGCAGCTCGACCACCTAGCGTCCGCCCCGTCGCCGAGTGGATCACTGTCCGCCGCGTTCGGCATGCCGGGACTCGGCGGCCCGCCGGCCGCCGCTCCACCGGAGCCCCGCCCGATCCTGGAACTGGACGGAGAGGAACGCGAGGACGAACTCGACGCCCTGTCCGACTGGGTCGACGACTTCTTCCTCCCGGTCTACGGGGCGGAGGTCACCACCGCGGCGCCCTGGTGCCTGCAGTGGCAGGAGCACGACGACGTCGTGGCCTGGCTCCATGCCTTGTGGCTCGCCTACCAGCAGCACAAGGACCCCGAAGCCGGGCTCTCCGGCCTGTTCGTGTGGCACCGAGACTTCCTCACCCACGCCGTCGCGGCGATCCGCGCACCCGGCGGCCCGCTGTCGGCCTGCATGACCTCTCCCGACCGGCCCGCACACCGTCTCCTGCCCGGCCCGCCGCCGTCAGTACGGACGGATACGGCGGCCACGGCGGAAGCCGCTGACCAGGACGAGCCGGCGTCATGACCGCGGGACAGGGACAGCCCGCCTTCGGACTGAGCTTCGATCCGCGCGCGCTGACCGATCTTCTCCAGGCCCCCAGCGACATACGCGACCTCACCCTTGCCTACCTGCAGGAAGTCGTGAACGCGCAGCGCTTCGGGCTGCGCCTCGACGGTGATCTGGAGGGCTGTCGAAAGCTGTTCGTGGACTCCCGCAAGGACTGGCGTGTCGTCTACGCCGTCCGGCCGGCGCCCGCGGAGTCCGCCCACCACAAGGAGATCCACGTCGTCGCGATCCGGCCGCGCGCGGGCAACGACGTCTACGACGAGGTCGGCCGCCGTCTGGGCATGACTCGCCGGCCGCTGAGCGCCCGCACCCACGCGGCACGCTCCCGTTCCCCGCAACTGGCCGCCCGCGCGCCCGTGCCCCGGCCCGGTCCGCCGCCCACTGCGCCACCGGGTCTGCCCCGTCCCGCACCGAACCCCGCGCACCATCCCACCCGCTGAACGCACGGAGCGTCGCCTATGCCCCCTGAACCCGCGCCGACACCCTCCCGGCGTGCGGTCTCCCCTCTCGACCATCGCCTCGAAGCCGCCACCGGGCACGACATCGACACCCTGTGGGCCTACCGCGACCGCGGCGTCCTCGACGAGCAGCACGCCCAACTGGTGGACCGGCACCGGAAGCTGGCCAAGACCCAGACTGGCGTCATCTTCCATCTGCGCCTCCTCAACCGCCTGTCCAGCGGCGAGTTCGACATCGACGGCGCTCTGTTCACGCGTATCGACCGCACCGTGGACCAGTTGGAAGAGGCTGCCGACGCGCGGGACGCCGCTGCACGGGATGTGCTCGCCGCCCTGGAGCCCATCGGAGCCGCAGCAGCGTCCGTCGCGCCCGACGCGCAGCAGCTCTCGACTGACGACCCGGCGGCGCTGCTCGCCATCGCCGGCGTCGCCAAGCTCTACGAACACCTGCTGACCGGCCGGATGTCCGTCGCAGCCGCCTCCGGCACCCGCATCCCCCACACCAAGCTACGGCGGTTGGAGGACGCCGGCCTAGTCGCCCAGGACACCGGCCACCCCGTACACGCTGGCCAGCCGGTCGCGCTCACCGACGCCGGAAGAGCCGCGCTGTTCGCCGCCCGCCGGGCCCCCACGACGCAGACGCCGAAGGTCCCAGCTCGCCCCGGCACATCGCCGTCCACTCCGGCGCAGCGGCGCTGAACTCCACCGAAAGGCCCCTTGTTGTCTCCCACCGAACCGGCGCCGGTCCGGAAGTCCATCCCTCAAGTCGACTTCGATCTGGACGACCTCGACGCCGACGAGGAGAGGTACCTCGACTTCTACCGCAAGGTCGGCGTCCACGAGGACATGCTCGTCCCCCTCGCCGAACATCACGACGGTCCGCACAGCTACTACGTCCTGTTCGACCGCACCGCGACCTGGGGACACCCCGGCATGCCCCAGGTGCTCGCCGTGCATCTGCAACGGGACCACGAGAAGCGGACGTTCAGCTTCGAGAAGGCCCCGCTGCCGCTGCCCGCGATGGCGCAGTCCTGGCTCATCCACCGCGGCTGCCCGCACGATGCCATCGGCCTCGACCCCGAGCTGGGCCCGCCGCCGGCTGACGAGGCCACGCGAGCACTGGAGCGACGCCTCGCCGGCGACGGCGACCACTACGCCATGGGCTACTCCTACACGAGCGACGACCCGGACGACATGGTCGTCGTCGTGGCACTGCGTGCCCTGGACGAACGCGCCCCGTCGCCGTTCCGCGTTGTGGTCGAAGAGGTCGACACCGACACCTGGACGCACACCCTGCGCGAGGGCGGCTTCGACACGGTCGACGAGGCCCTGCAGTGGTGCGACGACCGGCTCACCGGCGAGGCCGGCCCTCTCCCGCCGGTCCGCCCGGCAGCCGCCGCCAGCCGCCCGGCCGGTGTGGCGAAGGCCCCTGCCCCGCGCCCACCAGGCCGTTCGCGCTGAGCGCTCAGCCCGACGAGGGCGGCGCAACATAGCCGACGATCGCCGGTTAGCCAAACCGGCGATTCTCCGGACTCTTATACAGCCGCCGGGACAACCCCCGCGGCGCCCTTCCACACATTCCCCACGCCTTCACGGAGGCTTCTTCCGCATGCGCTCCACCCGAATTGCCATATCCGCGGCGATGCTCGGCGCACTCGCGCTGCCGGTGCTGTCCGCCACCTCCGCCAGCGCCGCGACCGTACCTACCGCAGCAACCGCCGCCCCCGCCGTCAGCTGCCACAACCTGCCGCCGCTCCCGTACGCGGTGCACGCCAAGGCCGTGACCATCCGGTCCAAGGCCAGCTCGAAGTCCACGGCGCTCGGCGTGCTCTACAAGAGCCACAAGTTCACCGTCTCCAAGAAGAGCGGCAACTGGCTCTACATCACAGACAAGACGACCGGCGTCAAGGGCTGGGTCTCCGGCACGTACGTCTACCGCGACGTCCGTATGTGCCTGGACTGACCAGGCTTCAGCACCTCCCGGCAAGCGGCTGATCTGCCGAGTACGGGGCCCCTCACATTCCCTACGCATCAGCCTATCCAGAACAGGAGATCCCCCTTGTCCGACGGCATAACCGAGGGTTCTGCGGATGTCGTGGGCGTGCTCACCGAACGGATCGAAGCGCGCTTCGACATGGGCATGGACCAGTTGAAGGCCGCGGTCGCCGCCGCGCCGACCGCGAACCCTGACGCCAGCGACGTCGTCAAGTGGCACGGCCTTCTCGTCGAGGCCCAGTCCGTGCTGGAGCGCGCGGAGGACGACCTCCTCGCCGCACTGCAGACCCAGCCCAGCGAGGTCGACGACCCGACGATGGGCCTCGCCCACCGGGTGAACGCGGCCGTCACTGCCCGCGACGGCCGGGCCATGGTGGTGCGATGGCTCCTCGACCCGAACGCCCCGGGGAAGAAGGACCTCGCCGCAGAGCGCCTCGCCCGCCTTCGGCCCCGCCCCGGGCCTGCGGTGCAGACCAGCGCCCCCAACCGGCCAGCGGGTTCAACCGCACCGGCGACGGCCTGGCGGTCGGCAAGGGCCGCCCGATGAGCCGGGACAAGGCCAGCACCATGGACGCCGACCTGCAGAAGGTCTTCGGTAAGCCGGTCCTCGAGCTGTACGAGGCGGCTGCCGACTACGATGCCTCGCCCGCGCTCGCCCGGGCCCTGGAACTGCGGTCCTTCCTGGCGCTCACCGAGGAGCAGGTCGCCCGCGTCCGCGACCGCGTCCACGCCGACATGGATCCGGACCGCAACATGGGCGAACTGTCGGCGGACAAGCTCCGCTTCGACGCGCAGTGGCTGGACGCGGCACTGAAGGCCCGCGACGGCTACCGCGCCGCCCTCGGCGAGCTGCTGCGCACCATGCCCCCGCCCGCCCAGCAGGCCCGGCCCGTACGAACGGCTCAGCTCAGGGCCACCGCAACCCTGCCCCCGTCTGCCGCCCCGGCACCCCAGCGTGCCGGGGCGGCCCGGGCCCGCCGACCGTGAAAGCCCCCGATTGCCCCACCCCACGTCCACCGACATAGCTGGACGGATCGAGGACCTGTACGGCGCACCGCTCGCCGACCTCGAAGCCCACGCCCAGGACCAGCCGCCCGGCATGCTCTCCGCCCTGCTCGGCATGCACGACGACCTTGCCCTCGCCGAGCGCAGCATCGACTTCCACCGCGACCACCTCGCCCGGCTCATCCACCCTGAACGGCAGATCGGCCCGCACGAGGTCTCCCACCTCCTCGACGGGACCCGCCGGCTCGCCGAAGCCGTCGCCGTCCGCGAGGTCCAGGCCAAATCGGTCGCCGCCGTCCTGCAGAGCCTGGCCCGCGTCCCGGCCCCGACGCCTGTCCCGCCAGCTCCCTCGCCACCTGCTCCGGCTCCGCCTCTTGCGGCGCCGAGTCCGGCGCAGAGCCGCTGACTCGCAGGCGATCCCACCTTTCATGCACCCTGGAGTTCCTCCCTTGGCCATCACCGCTCTGCCCCCTGACACCGACGCCGACATCGCCCGGGTCACCGAGGCCCTGGCCATGATCACCCCGCGCTGGAACGTCCGGATCATGCTGGCCCTCTCCGGCCCGCCGCTGCGCTACAGCGAGCTGGCGGCCAAGGTGTCCTGGCTGCAGAACGGCCAGCTCCACCCCAAGCTCAAGGCGCTGTGCGACGCGGGCCTTGTCGAGCGCACCGAACACACCGCACGCCATGTGACCTACGGGCACACCGAGCGTGGTGTCGCCCTGCTGCCGGTGCTTCCGATGATCGTCACCTGGGCCGAGGAGCATCTGGAGACCGCGGACCGACCGCTGCCCGCGATCGAGCAGATCGAGGACAGCCTCACCCTGCTCACCCGGCGGCACGCCGCCGCCATCCTGTGGGTGCTCAAGTCCCGTGGCGAGGTTAGCGGACGGGCCCTTGCCCGCATCGTGATGCCCAGCAGCGACTGGACCAACGTGTACCCGCCGCTGCGGCAGCTCGTCGCCGACGGCCTGGTCGACACCGAGGGCATCGGCTGGCCCTACCGGCTGTCCGCGGCGGGCGACGGCCTGAGCCCCGTTCTCGGCGCTCTGTCCGCGTGGTCCGCCGGGCAGCCCCTCAACCACGCGGGCCAACACCCGGTCTGGGGGCACCCGCAGGCGAAGCCCGCGCCGAGGCCGTGGGTCAGCAGCCCGTCCTGGCCAGCCCCCGCAGCCCTCCCGCAGGCCCGGACAGGGGAGTCCTCTCAGGCGTGGCACAGCCGCGATCTCTTCTCGCACGCCACGACCGCCCGCCCGAAGGCGGTCATCCAGGCGGGAGGTCCGCGCCGATGACCACCCCCTTCACCACCGCCGAAGTACGCAACGCGGTCGAGCTGCTGGCGTCGCGCTCCTTGATCCGCCTGGTCACCGAGATCGACGACAACGGAGCGATACCGCCACGCCGACTGGCCGCCACCCTCCCCGACCTCTCCTCGCATCACCTGCGCCGCGCTGCCGAAGCGGCCCGTGCCCACGGTCTCGTCCGGACCGCACCCGGCGCCGGCCTGGAACTCACCGCTTGTGGAGCGGAGTTGGCCGACCTGTACGACGCGGCTGCGCGCTGGGCCCGACACCACGCCTACCCGGCACCGGTCTGCGAGTTCAGTAGTCGCATCCGTCACGTGCTCGACCTCCTGGCGCCTTCGCTCACGGCCGAGCGCGCCAACGGCCTGTCGTGGCCGTCCGCCACGCGACGGCCCAGCGACGAGGCCGAGGCGGACCTTGCCCGCCCTCGCGCTCTCCTGATCCAGTGGCTGGCTGGCAACCCCCAGGTCACCCGGGTGCTCGAGCCCGAGCCGGCCGCGTGAGCGCAGCAGTTACACCCCGGCATGCACGCCACGCCGCCGGGCTGATGCACAGCATCTACCTGCCGCGCACGGCGGACGCCCTCGCGTTCGCCATGTCCACCTACGGCATCCCGCTTCTGGTCCTGGCCACCACGCGCTCCGCCGCGCTGACGGGCGCCGCGTTCGCTCTGGAATGGATCCCGCGTCTGGCGGCGTTCGGGTGGGCTGGATCGATCGTCGACCGGCGTGGGGCGGCCGTCGTCTTCCACCTCGCCTCCCTGGGACGCGCGCTGGCCCTCGCCGCTGGCGCAGCCCTGCTCCACCTCCACCCAACCGGCACCGTCGCGACCGCGACCGTGATGGTCCTCGCGGCGACCACCGGCGTGCTCACCGAGTTCAGCTACATTGCTGCCGAGACCGCGGGTGCCGCCGCCGGCCGCCGAGCGGGGGCGCAGGCCCACCGCGTCCAGGCCGTCCTGCTCGGCATTGACCAGACCGCGACCCTGGCCGGCCCGGCGCTCGCCGGGGTACTCCTGCTCGCCGGGCCGACGTCGATGCTCGCGGTGATCACCGTGCTCTCGCTTCTCGCCGCGCTGCTCGCCCTGCGCACACCCCCCTCGCCCGTCGCCCCGGCCCGCGCGCCGAAGGGGAGGTCTAGCTCCGGACTCCTCACCGGGTGGCGCACCATCCGCTCTCTTCCCGCGCTCGGCTGGCTCGTGACCGGGCTGACCCTGTCCAACCTGGCCATCGGGCTGCTCCAAGCGGCCGGTCCCGTGATGGTCGTCCAGCGCTTCGGGCAGTCCACCACTGCCGTCGGCCTGGTCTGGTCCGCAGCCGCCGGAGCGACGCTCCTCAGCGTCGCGCTCTGCCGGTTCGCGCTCGACCGTCTGGGCCTTTGGCCGGTCGGCGCCGCCTGCGCGGCCCTCGCCTCGCTCGCCTGTCTCGCCGCGGCCCAGGCCCCCGACTACCTGTCCTACCTGGTCCTTGTCGCGGTCCTCATGGCGGCCGAGGGCGGCATGACGGTCGTGCTGCGCACCCTGCGCTCCCGCCTGATCCCCCCGGAGAAGTTCGGCAGCACCCTGTCGGCGACCATCCTCATCCTCCTGCTGCCCTTCCCCATCGCCGGCGTGCTCACCGCGCTCACCCCGCCCGACGCGCTGGGCCACGTCATCACCGCGTGCGCCGCCCTGCAGGCCCTCGGCCTCTTCTGCGCCTTCGCCCGCCTGCGCACCGATCCCGCCCTGCACGCCTGACCCTGCTGCGCCCAGCCTGTGGAGAACCTCATGCCCACCGCCGTCCTCAAGACGAACCGCGCGAGCGGTCGCACCATCACCGAACAGTTCAACGCCTTCGACGCACACAACCCGCACGTCTACCGCGCTCTGGAACGCATGGCCGCCCGCCGCCTGGCCGCCGGCGCCACACGGGTCAGCCTCAAGGACCTCTTCGAAGACCTGCGCCGCCAACTCCCGTACGGCGTCGCCGGGCTGAACAACAACTTCACCGCCCTCTACGCCCGCCGCCTGATCGACGACCACCCCCACTGGGCCGGGGCGTTCGAGCTGCGCCGCCGCCGTGCCGCCTGAGACACCCCTCTCTTCTCCCGTCCTGCCGTCCACCGATACGGAGAACCCCTTCTTGTCCGCACGTCCCCTCGTGCTCGTCGTTTCTCCCGGCGACGAGACCTATCGCGGCTACCTCCTTGAGCAGGTGGCCGCCGCGTACGACGTCGTCTTGCTCACCGGCGCCGAGCCGTCGTGGGAGAAGCCGTTCATCGTCGACCACGCCGTAGTCGACCTGACCGACCCCACCGCACTGCTTGCCGCCGGCCGGGCCCTGGCCGAGCGCCACGACCTCGCCGGCGTGGTCACCTGGGACGAGTGGCACCTCGTCCCCACAGCCCGCCTTGCTCGCGCGCTCGGTCTGTCCTCGACGTCCGTCGAGGTGATGCGGGCCTGCCGCAACAAGGCCACCGCCCGCACCCTCTTCGCCCGCCACGGAGTGCCGTCGGCCGCCTCGATGAAGGCGCGGACCCTGCTGGAGGCTGGCCTTGCGACCATGACGCTGGGCTACCCCGCCGTCATCAAGCCCGCCGCGTCCGCCGGCAGTATCGGCGTGATCCGCGTCGATCAGCCCGAAGAACTGCCTGGGGCCTTCGAGTTCGCCTCCGCAGGTGCGAGCCGCAGCCGCGAGGACACCGGCGTCCTGGTCGAGGAGTACCTCGACGGGCCGGAAGTCTCCGTCGAGTGCGTCACCCATCGCGGCGCGACCACAGCGGTCGCCGTGACCCGCAAGCACCTGGGCCCCGCACCGTACTTCGTCGAGACTGGCCACACCGTCGATGCCGCCGACCCGCTCCTGGACCAGGTCGCCCCGGCAGCCGCTGCTGCGGTCAAGGCCCTGGGCGTTACCGAAGGCGTGCAGCACGTCGAGCTGCGCCTGGTGGACGGCAGGCCCCGGCTGATCGAGGTCAACGCACGCGTCGGCGGCGACATGATCGGCCACCTCGTCCGCCTCGCCACCGGCATCGACTTGCCCAAGGCCGCCGCCGACCTTGCCTGCGGCCGTGCACCGGACCTCACCCCCACCCGCAGCGCAGCCGCAGGCATCCACATGCTCTACCCGGACGCCTCCGGCACCCTCACCGCACGGCACATCAACCAACCCTTCGCCGCCCACACCCCGTGGCTGCGGCAGATCCAGTGGATCCGCGAGATCGGCGAGCAGCTCCTCCTGCCGCCCGACGGCGACCTGTTCACCGCCCGGGCCGGGTTCTACATCGTCACCGGCCGCAGCACCGCCGAGGTCACCGACCGCCTCGATATCGCCGCCGACGAGATCACCATCGCCACGAGGACGGACCGATGAGCCACCAGCCCGATCCGCGCTGCGACATTGACGGCGACGTCTACGTCTCCCCGCGCTATCTCGCCTCCACCACCGGGACCGGTGACCCCGCCCTCGCGCCGCTGCTCGACCTCGGTTGGGACCTCCGGTACGACGAGGACTCCAACGTGTACGTAAGCGCTCCCGACCGACGAGTGCGCCTGGGCTACCTGCCCGAAGGCGAAGACGACGGGCTCTGGCGCATCAACGCCTACAAGGACTCGTTCGGCCCGCCGGCATGGGGCGTCTGTTTCAACGACCGCGTCCCCACCGAGTTCGTCCAGGCATTCACCACTGTCCTCGCTACGGCGTACGAGCAGGGGCCGGACGCCTACCTCGCCCGGCCGGTCTCCGGCATCGACGAGCACGATCCCTTTCTCGCCGTCGTCCCGCTCCTGAAACAGGGCTGGGAGATCGACCGCCCGCGCTGGGGCGTCTTCGCGGTCCAGGCACCGGACGGGCTCGCCGGCATGGAGTTCACCACCGGCGACCTCGATCCGGAGGCCGAGCTGACGACGCGGGACGCTCGCTGGCAGCTGTGGGCGGGCAAGTCCATCGACCGGCCCGTCTGGTACGCCACGGCCAGCACCGACATCCCCGTCGCCCTGCTCACCGCCGTCACCGAGTGCGTCGCCGATCCGGCTCCGCTGCCCCGCTGGCGCGAGGAGACCTTCAGCTACATCAAGGGGATGGCCCAGCTCACCCCGATCCTTCCGCCAGGACCGCCGGCCCCCACCCCGCTCGACGTGCAGCGGGCCGTCGCATCCCGCCGCCCGGCCGCGCTCCCCGCTCCCAGCGTCCCGCGCTGGAGCACCGCCAGCCGACCGGCCCTGCCCGGCCCACGCCGGTAGGACCAGCCCAACCCCGACCGGAGACCTTCTTGTCCCTGCAAGCCCCCGAGTTCTTCGCCGAGCTGTGCCTCCCCTTCCACGACCACACGGTCGTGGGCAACACCTACTTCGCCGCCCCCGTCCCCGACGCACCGCTGCGGCTGCGAATCGATTTCACCGGCACCATCCACGCGGACACCTACGGCGGGCTGCGTGTGGCGGTCGTCCACCCGGACCGCGGCGAGATCGACGCGGTGGCGCTCAGCTTCGTAGACCACGGGACCTTCCACCGCCGCGACGAAGCCACCAACACTCGACCGAACACCAAGCAGTACGGCACCTTCGACACGTACCACCGCCCCGGCCGACCCCCGTGGGACGGGGCCGTCACCACCGGGCTGCGCGACGCCATCGAGCAGTACACCACCGTCTGGTTTCCCGGCGCCTGGGCCGCGTCCGCGCCCAGACGCACGGCTAGCCGTACACCGCGCAGCACTCCCGTCCCGCCGACCACCCCCGCCAGGGCCCGCACCCGCTGATTCCGCGTACCGATCCTCGCGCAGCTCAGTTCCGCGCAGCCTTCCCGGCAGGAGCCTCCCCTCGTGTTGCCCGAACCGCTCACCGACCCCTTCAAGGACCTCGACCCTGCCCAGACCGTGAGGGTTCGCCCGGGTCACCTCGCCGGTCCCGGCCATATCGGTGGCGCACGCTGCCCAGGCCCTCCGGAGGGAGGAAGGTCTGCCTGATCTCCACCGAGCCCCTGCACCGGGCCGCCGTCAAAGAGGTCCCCTTCCACACCCGCCGTCACCTCTTCGTCGCCGCACCAGCTGCGGCCAAGCGGCCGCCCAGCTATCCGACGCCCGCTCTGCCGCCCCGACGCGACGCACGCCGTTGGCCGCACTCGCTGACCTTCCCCCTACTGACCAAGGAGTCCTCTTCTTCGTGCACGCACGTCTCGTCCGATCCGCCGCCGTCGCTGTCGCGGTGACCGCCACCCTCACCTGGGCGCCGGCCGCGAGCGCCCAGCCCTCCGAACCAACCCCCTCGGCCTCTGCCGTCCCCGCCGAGACACCAGCCCCGGACGCGGGCAGCGTCGAGATCACCGCGAAGGACACGGCCGGGGACGTCCTCCCCGGCGCCACGCTCCTGCTGCTCGACTCCACCGGCCAGGAAGCCGGACGCGGGAAGACCGACTCACTGGGGAAGCTGACCTTCCCCGGCCTTGCGCCGGGTGTCTACCGGCTCAAGGAGATGGCTTCTGGCAGCCCGCTCCACGAGGTCGTCGCCGACCAGGACGTCATCGTCACCCCGGGCGCGACCACACGGCTGTTGATCACCGACCCGTTCAAGGCCGCCAAGGTCCTCCTACATGCCAAGGACGACAAGTCCGGCAAGCTCCTGCCCGGCGCGACCGTGAACATCGGAACCGGCGACTCGACGCTGCTCACTCTGACCACCGGCTCCAAGGGCACCGCCTCTGGAGAGCTGCCGGTGTCGAGCCGGAAGACCCAGTTCTGGGTCAAGGAGATCAAGGCTCCCGCCGGCTACGACCTCTACGAGCCGTCCAAGACGTTCCGCGCGGGTCCCGGCGTCCCCGTGACCGTGACAGTCACCAACGCCCAGACCGCGACCACCCCGCCGCCCCCGCAGAAGCCGACCGACAGGGCCACCGACAAGCCCTCCCCGAGCAAGCCCGGCAAGGACGAGGACGTCTCGGTGCCATCCGCCTCGGGTACCCCGACCGCCGACAAGACCGCGGCGAGCACCGCGGCGCCCGCCCCTGCGGGCTCGCTCGCGCACACAGGCGCCGACGCCGCCCCGTGGCTGATCGGCAGTGCCGGAGTTCTGATCGCTGCTGGCGGAGGCGCCCTCATTGCGGCTCGCCGCCGACGCACGGACAACTCCACCGACGACGGCTCCAGCGAGAGCTGACCCTACTCACGGCATGACGCAGAGCCCCCGGAATCCCCCGATTCCGGAGGCTCTGTCGTGGATGCGTATCCGATGCGAGCGGAGGCGGTGTGCGATGCGGTCGATTCACCCGCCGCCCATGCGTGGCTCTTGCGTATCGCCGAACCGTGAAGACTCGTACGCGCGTTCACCGTCAGGGGTGGACTTACCACCTCTTTGGTGTCGGGCAATACCGAACACCAGCGCGGGCGTGCAGAGGTGCGGCAAGCTGCCGCGGGAAATCAGAGTTCTCGCACCAGAGGAGCCACCCATGGCCGAGTCGATCGTCGTCCCCGACCTATGGACGGGGCACTGCCAGTGTGGCGACCACGCGTACGAGGCGTCCGGTATTCCGAACGACCCGCACTTGTGCTCGTGCGAGCACTGCACGCGCCTGTCCGGTGCGCCGGCGATGGCGTGGGTCGGATTCCACAGGGACGCTCTGAAGTGGACGGGCCCGGTAGGTGAGCCGACGTACTTCTCCACCTGGCCGACGCTTCATCGAGGGTCCTGCCAGCGCTGCCGCACCCAGCTCACCTCCGTCGCGGACGGCTCGGACATGATCATGGTCGCGATCTTCAGTCTTTCCCGCAGCGCTGAACTGGCCCCGGTCGGACACAGCTACCGCGAGGAGGCGGCGCCTTGGATGGCCATCACGCTCGCGCCCGACCCGCAGCGCCGGACATGATGGTCTACGCTGAGCCCCGGTTACGAG
Organism: Streptomyces sp. NPDC007929; assembly: GCF_042959065.1. Taxonomy (NCBI): domain Bacteria; kingdom Bacillati; phylum Actinomycetota; class Actinomycetes; order Kitasatosporales; family Streptomycetaceae; genus Streptomyces; species Streptomyces sp. NPDC007929. Next base: position 45,508 of record NZ_JBIBKD010000004.1, read on the forward strand.
ATCGGCGCGTCCCCGCGGGCATTCACGGCGAATTCGGGCGGTCCTGTGCTCGGACCGCGCGGCGCAGCTCCACACTCCATTGCTCCAGCGGGTCGGCCCGCAGCGTGTCCCAGGTGATCGGAGTGAGGATCAGCTCGGCGACGGCTTCCCTAACCATCTCCACCAGAGACTCGCTGATTCTCTTCGCTCCCCGTCGGCCTCCCACGGCGTTCCCCCATCCTCGTGCCACGTGGCCCGCCCGGGACCCGATATGGAGGACCGGGACGGGGGAATGGGTGCGGGCCCGGGGTCCAACGTCGAGGAGATCCGTACGCTCAACGGGCCAACGGCGTCTTGTGGCGCTTGGTGACCTCATGCTTCGCCGTCCGAGCTGGCGGTGGGTGCGTTACAGCTCGCGAGTATGCGACGACCAAGGCCCGGCACGTCGTCCAAGGCAGGGTCCAGTGCCGTGACATCCTCCTGGAACGTGCTCAGCCGTCGCGGCGAGGTGCACACGTCCAGGAGAAGGCCAGTGAAGCCTTTCCAGGCCCGTTCCCCGGGACGGCGGCTGATGGCCTCAGCCCGCTTCAGGTATTCGTCCGTGCGCCGGTTTGATGTCCGAATTGCCTCAATGTGCAGTACGTCCGGATTGTCGATCCCTGCTTGCCGGGCCAAGGCCAGCGCAGGGGAGGCTTCTACGAGAAGGGCCAGCACGTCGCGGACCGTGCAGATCACCGGATACTCGACCCGCTCCATCCTCTGGACCCGGTCTTCGAGTGAGGGCCAGCGAGGTTGGCGGGAAAATGGTCTCTCGCTGACGCCCTCTGCCTTTCGGACGGCCTTACTCCATTGGGCGAACAACTGGTTGCCGTACTCGTCAGCGAGTTCCGGCAGTGACTTGCTGACTGCCTCCACGATGGCGTCGGCGCCGTAGTTCTCGAAGCCGAGCACTGTGGCCACGGCGAAGGTGGCGAGACCGTCGGCGTCGGCAAGATTATCGGGTGCCGTCGTGCCCGGTGGGTGCCTTCTTTGTGTCGCCTGCCGGTACAGCTTGGAGAAATAGCGGTGAGCCGACTCCAGGGCGGCGTCCATGGCCTTGTCGGGGCAGCTGCTTGCGGACCGGGCGGCCTTCTCGATGGCGGCAAGTGGATGAGAGTCGTCCCGGGCCATGTACCAGGCCAAAGCGCGTCGAACCGCACGTTCGGGCAGCGGTATCGACGTGGCCGCAAGGCCCTGATCGAACCGAGGGTGCGTGGTGAACACGTGGAGTACCGCCTGCTCCAGGGGTCTCTTCTTGATGGTGGCCAAAGCCAGGGCCTCAGCGACCACGAAAGTCTCCGGCAGGAGCTCCGAGGTGGACCCAGACCCACGCCCCAGGCCGTGCTGTTTCCTCCAGGGGAGCGCGCCGAACTCCCGCCATCGGCGGATCTTCGCCCAGCTCACTGATAGCCCATCCGCCGCAAGCCGCTCACGCAGTCGCCGTTCGGCGTCACTGGGCTCTTTCCACGCCACGGGGCCAGTCTAGTTAGAACCCCGCGATCCACAGAGGCCCTCACCGTGGGACGGGTTGGCCTACTGGGCATACGAGTGCCGCGCGTTGTGCGCACGGCAACCAGGCCAGATGGGAAGATCAAATGACAAGCCGATTCCGTAAGGGGCCTCGACACATGCTTCGGGTTGCCGGGTTCGCCATGATCCGAGGTGCTGCGTACGCCGTCGGCAGCGCTGCCGTGACTGGCGGGATCTGGTGGTTCCAGTCCCGGTAGTTCGTGCCGGCTCGCGCTCCCTGCGCAGTGAAGTGAGGCGCGAGGTGTGGCCAACTGTGGTGCTCAGACTGGCCAACCTGGACGCTCAGTCACATTTCCCGTGGTCGGGTAGCTGGGGATCAGCAATGGTCCCCAGCTACCCGACCAAATTTTTCGTGGCCTGGCACTCACCCCGGACGCCGCCCGGACCGGACTAAGCGCGTGCGGGAGGCAGGTCGTAGCGGCTGACGGCCAGGTACGTTTCCGGCGTGGCCGCTTCGAGGAGACCCTCGTCGTCCTCCAGGTCGAGCTTCGGCTCCTGGGGACGGCGCAGCAGGTCGCTCCAGTCGCTCGTCGCTCCCCGCTCGTAGGCGTCGCGGAGCAGGGGGCGCAGCCGTGGGCGGGCTTCCTCCTGCTGCTCGCGGAAGATCCGTCGCTGGGTGAGCCGTTGTACTTCCTGGGCTTCGTCGCTGAGCCCGTGGTCGAGGGCCGGCTGATCCTCGGCGCGCAGTCCCGGGGTGCGCTGGGCGATGGCCAGATCTTCTTCGTGGAGGCGTGCGCAGGCGGCGAACAGCTTTCTGGACATGCCGAGGTGGACCTCGGTTCCAGGGATGCGGCAGGTGAGGAAGTCGTCGAGCCCCCAGGAGCGGATCTGGGCGCGCAGGGTGTGCGACTCGATGTGGAGCGCCGCTCCGCGGGCGTCCGCCCGCATGGCGAGGGTGAGGTCGTCGCTTTCCAAGGGGGTGGTCAGTCCGGAACGCCGGTGGCGGGAAGCGCGGTCGGCCGGTACCGGTACCGTGCGCAACTGAGAGGCGGGAGCGGAGCGCAGCGCCAGGTAAGCGAGCATCTGTGCACGGGCGGCGCCGATGAGCGCTTCGTCGCTGTCCCCGAGGTGGTCTTCGAGGTTGCCGGGGCCGACCGCTGCGTCGTCAGCGCCGGATCCGGCAGGCAGAAGGGGCGGCTCGCCGGAGCGCAGGTCATGGTCGATCGTGAGGAAGAGGTCGTCTCCGGGCCGCACGGACGCCCCGACCAGGACGATGCGGTGCTTGTAGGAGCCGAGAATCTTGCTGCCGGCCTCCAGTTGCACCCACCCCTTGCGGAGCTCGCCGACGCCGACACTGCCGCCCTTGGCCTCGATCAGCCAGTACATCTCTTCCGCCTCGTGCCGTCCCCACAGGTCGGGCAGCGTCCTCTTCGGGTCCTTGAACGTGCCGCTCAGGGCGGGGATGGGGCCGCCCAGTTCGAGGTGGTGAGTCTGTCCGAGGCTGAGCAGGGAGCGGCACGCCCACTCAGTCATCGTCATGCCCAGCCGGTAGGCGGCGGCGTTCTTCGCAGTGCGCTCGGTGCCGTGCTCGTACACCGGGTTCAGGGTCAGGCGCTGGCCCTTTGCGCCCGGTACGGGGTGCCGGGGTGTGACGGGGTGGGTGCCAAGGTAGGCGTACAGCGGGGAGACCCGGGCGACGAGTTCCCCGTGCGCGTACCGGGGCTGGTTCTGCAGGTGCGGGGTGACGTCGCGGCCGACCTCGGTGGCGGCCTTGATGATCTCCCGCCACGTGGTGGTCGGGGCGTACCAGCCATCGGTTGCCGGGAACCCGTCCGACGCGCTCCACGCCTCATGCTTCGCCGTGCGCCACTGCCTCTTGGGCTTGTTCGCGGGTCCGTTACGGAACAGGACCGGTACGTCGAAGCTGTCGGCGTAGGTGAGCGGCGGCTCGTCGACGATGTGTGCGGGGATCATGAGGATCACTGTGGCACGGGTCTGGACCCTTCCGAATGCCGGGCAGCGGGCCGCCGATCTGCTTGACTCCCGTCGTCATGGCGCAGTCGCGGCCATGTCCGATGGCGACGGGTGTTGTTGGCCTGCCACCCGCCTCACCGCGATGCGCCGCTCACGGTCGGTCGGGCCAGAAGGTCGACGAAGGCAGCCGGACGGAGGGCAGCTGTACCGCCCGGATCGGTCCGAGGGCGGCTGCTGCAGCGCGAAGGGCTTCGTCGTAGGAGCCGAAACCAAGGACCTCAGCAGAACAGGCAGAACAGTCACCGGGGCGGCGGGCATGACCGGCGCTGCGATCCGCGGAGCCTCGGACGTGCGTGAAGGCGTCGTCGGGAAAGTCGGCCCGAACGGCATGCCAGATCCCGACGCGTTCGTTGTCGGGCAGCCCGGCCGCCACCGCCGGCCGCATCGGCGGCAGCAGGCGTTCGTGGTCCTGGACGAGGAACACCCGGTCGGTGAAGTCGACGCTGTCCCCCTCGGGGCGCTCCTGCTCCAGCCACGCCCGGGCCTGCTCCCGGGTGCCCGGCCCCCACAGGTAATCCGTCGGGAACCGTGTGGTCTCGTAGCGGGTGTCGTACTCCGCCCAGTGAGCGTCATCCCAGCGGCTGCCCGGGACGAAGGGGATGGCCCGCACCACGACGTGCTGGTACTCGTCGTCCTCCTGATCTTCTACGGGGTCGGGGACGGTGAGAGCATCGGCGGGCTCCATCCGCGTCCGCCCGGACCCGTTCCAGCTCAGCACGGCGATCTCCCGGCGCAGAGGGGCCGGGTACAGGCGCCCATTGGGAGTGGCCTGCCCCCACAGCTGGTTGATCAGCTCCGCCAGATCCCGCACCGTTCGGGCCGCCCCGACGGGGGTGTCGACATGGTGGCCGGAGGGATGGGCGACGTAGTTACGCAGCTTGGCAAGCGCGTCCTCGACCGCGCGGCTGCGCCGCCCGCGAAGCAGACCCGCCGCACGCGCCCACAGACGGAGCCCGTGCAGCATCCCGTTGAAGTCGATGGCGTGGGTGGCTACGACCAGCTTCGCGTGTTGTCGCGCCATCCTGTCCGCGCACTTCTTGACGTCGTCGTACGACGAGACGGTGTAGCAGACGTCCGGGGCCTGGGTGGGGCGGAAGGTGATGGTGCCGGCGCACCACTCCATGAAGCGGTCGCGCAACGCCTGTTCGTAGATGAGGAGCGCCTGGTCGCCGACCATGGTGTACACGTCGTAGCACAGCACGCCGTAGGCGAAGACGGTGCGCAGCCGCTCGAAGGAGTCGCGTGTTCCAGCCGCGACACTCTTCGCCAGGTCGCAGTCGGCGATCTGCCGCTGCTGGAACTCCGCAGCGTCCTCGGGCTTCATACGGCCGCCGAGCCCATAGGGGTTGTACGCCAGCGACAGATCGTCCGCGGCGCGCAAATCCTCAAGGGGCCGGATCTCCACGTACTTCTCCTCACGATGGGAAACGGGCCAGCATGCACCCATAGGCCCCCAGTCGGCCACCCGTTTCCCGTGGGGTGACTTCGTGAGTTCGACGCGAAGTGACTTGGAATAGCAGTTCGCCGGGGGCAGACAGGAAAGATCGCGGAAAGGCTGGCCAACGCGGGCGAGAGCATGTCAACGTAGACGACCTTGCAAGAAACACCAGGTCAGAGAGGTGATTGCCTGTGGCCGTAGCGCCAGTGGCCCCCGGTTTCTCCACCACCGTCGAAGCCCTGCGGCTGCGCGAGTGGCAGCTCGGCCCCGGCCAGCCCACGCTCGTCATGGACCAGTTCTCCGCAGAGGACTTCCATCTGATTGTGGACGACCGCGCTGACGTGCACGTCAGCTCGAAGGACGGCCGTTTCTACCTTGGCTGGTTCCCGCTCGGTCGCCCCGGCACCGACGGCGAGGGATGGAGGATCGCCGTCACCGGCACGGCCCAGGTGCCCGGCTACCACCTGTCGTTCGACACCGAGACGCCGGCCGACATCGTCGCCGCCGCCGTGGCGTGCGTGCTGGAGACCTCGCGTCGCGTATGACCGTGTAGAGCCCACTGGTAGCCCTCACTCGGAAGACTGGCTTACTGCTGGCCTCCGGCCCGTTCCGTTGCTCCCCGTTTCCCCTCACCCCAGGAGGCTGTTCGTGACGTCCCCGGAGATGACCGTCGGTGATCTCATCGACCTGCTGTCCGCCTGCGACCGGAGTGCTCCGGTCCGCCAGGCCATGAACCCCTTCTTTCCGATGGCACACCGCCTGGCGCAGGTCGTGCAGTCCGTGGACGAGACCGGCCGGACCGTCGTCTACCTCGCCGAAGGGCGGGACAAGGACGCACAACTCGGCCATCTGCCGTCCGAGGTCGCCGTCGACCTGACGTGGCAGGGCCCCGTCCAGGCACCCCCGCGCCGCCCCCGCCGCCGTGCCGGCGGCAACTAGACCCGCACTGAGCCCTTGGAGGCGCCCCTGTACCCCGACTTCCCGCTCGACTCGTCCACTCCGCGCGGCGGCCAGCCCGCGTTCTGGGTCGGGCCCCGGCATCTGGCCGGCGACGATGGGCGCCTCTACGACGCCGTCGCCGACACGCTCTCCGGCCTGGGCTGGACGAGCCTGACGATCGTCCGCGGACGGTACGAGCCGGACGAAGCAGCGGAGGACCGCCAGGTCCTGCGCAGCACCGTCCTGCACATCAGCCCCGACGCCCTCCGCTGGGCGCAGTGGAGTCTGCCGGACGAGCCGTTCCACCTGGGCGACCTACCGATCGCCTGGCAGATCTCGGCCCGCACGGACACGAGCAGCCCGATCGCGTCGTGGTCGGCCTACTTCACCCCCGACGTCCCCGGCGAGGCCGTGGCCGACTTCCTTGTCGCGCTCGACGCCCGCGACCAACCCGCCGCGCCGCTCGCCGGCCCCGAGCTGGTCCTCGACGCCGTCGCAGCACACGGCTGGCTCCGCGACATTGACCAGCCGCAGGCGGCGGCAACGGACCCGACGTTCACCTCGCACGTCAGCCTTGGCGAGGTGCCGCCCCTCATCCAGGACGCCGACCCGCGCGCCCTGACCATCGAGGCCGACGAGGCGGGACCGGCCGGATGGCAGGCATGGGCCGAGCCCGCGCTCGGCGCCCCCTGCCTGTGGGCGGCCTCCTTCGGGGCCAGCGTCCCGCACGACCTCGTGGCTGCCTTCGCCGCATCCTTCAGCTCGACCGCACCGGTCCTGCGCCGAGTGCTGCCCGAGGCAACCCAGGAGCGCCTCCTGCGCGCGCCGGCCATCTAACGTCCCGCTCAACTCCCAACGCACGCAGCCCGGCTCCTCCCCAGGTGGAGGGCGCCGGGTTCCTTGCTTCCCGGGCTGTCCGAGCCTGGGGCCTGGCCAAGCTGCCCGCGCCGCTCAGCGGGTCGGCCAGTAACGCGCTGCTGCCCCCGACCCATGGTGGTCGGGGGCAGGAGCTGGGTGGTGGAGGGGCTAGCTCGTTGTCGTGGCCTTGGCGAGCGCCTTGTCGAGGTGGCGGTCGACGAGGGCCGGGGAGCCGGAGACGATCAGCAGCAGACTGCCGTCGCGGATCGCGGTCTGCTTGACCACGGTGTTCTTTCCTCCGGTGGAGAACGTCAGGAGCTGGCTCCACTGCTCGTCACCGAGGTTGCGGGGCGCGGGCAGCTTCTGCGAGGCCATGTCGACCGGGGTGCCGCCCGCGACGACCTGGTACGTGGGGCATCCCGTCATGGCGTCGAAGATCCGGCCGATGCCGTCAGACAGCTTGTCCGCACTGTCGCTGTACAGCTCCTCGGCGACCTCGGAGCTGCTGCCGTCGTAGGTGAAGGCGGCCTTCGCCTTGTGCGGGAAGGTGAGAGTGCCGCCGGTCGCCGCGTCACCGCCCAGCTCGCTCAGGGCGGGGCAGCCGATGACCGTGACGTCGTCGTGCTGAGTGGGGCGCTCCTGCTTGCGCAGGTAGCTGCTGCCGAGGTCGCTCTGGTCGAGCAGACGCGTCTGCAGCGTGGCCGACTTGAGCGGGGCAGCCTGCTGCGCGGCGTCTGCCGGTTTCCCGGTGCGGGTGGAGGTGTCGGTGCCGGCGGTGTCGGTGGAGCAGGCGGGCACGGCGAGGAGGGCGGCGGTGATGCCGAGGGCGGTGCTGGCGACGCGAACGCGCATGACGGAACTGACCCCTTGGTGCTAGGCGACGGGTGGTCAGTGCGGGCCCGCGGGCCCGGTGGGGTCGTAGGAGTGGAGGTCAGTGTCCGAGGTGGCGCAGGCAGTCCTCGAACGTGGCGTGCGTCGCGTCCGCCGGCCCGGAGTTCCGGTTGAACCAGGCGGTGTTGAGGCGGGTCTCCTGCTGCTGGTGGCCGACCCGGCAGCGCAGCCAGATCTGGTCGCGCGTGGAAAGGATGAGCCAGCCTCGGTATGCGCCACACTCGGAGCAGGCGACCATCTCACCGTCGAGGACGAGCGGCTGCTTCCACGGCATCATCTTGCCGTCGAGCTGGTCGTGGCTTGGTACCCGCAGCTCCGGCGGAAGGAAGTCGTCCACCACGGCGGTCGGCTCGGTGCGCTCCGGCTCGGCCGGCGGTAGCCCGAACCCGGGCGGGACCTGGTTCTGCAGCCGCGCATGCAGCTCGGCGAACTGTCGCTGCGCCTCGCTCGGCTCCTTGGCCCGGCGGCGTATCCGGTGAAACACCCTGGCGTCCTCCTTTGCCTCGTCCTACTCGCTTCATGATCGTGCCCTACGCCCCTGGCGGTTTCAATTCACAAAGATCACAGTCAGTTTTGGGCCGGTCGCAAGGTGATTCATCGCTTCCCGGGGCCGGGGCCCGCTCTGTGCGAGGTGCTTCCAGCGAGCGAGGACCGTCTACCGTGGCATGCCATGACTGTCCTCATCGTCGGCGGCAGCGGGTTCCTGGGCACCGAGTTGGTCCGCCAGGCATCTGCCGCCGGGCATCTCACCGCCGCGACCTTTGCGACCAGGCCGGTCAGCAGTCCGGAGGCCACTTGGTACGACCTGGACCTGCGGGACGGCGATCGCGTCGAGGAGGTCGTCTCCTCGCTCGCCCCCTGCATGGTCATCAACGCGAGTAGCGGCAGCGCCGATTGGGCAGCCACAGCCGAAGGTTCCGTGCGCCTGGCGATGACCGCGGCGAAGCACAACTGCCGTCTCGTTCACGTAAGCAGTGACGCCGTGTTTTCCGGCACGCGCGCCCACTACGACGAATCCTGCCTCCCCGATCCCGTAACCCCGTACGGCGCAGCGAAGGCCGCGGCGGAGACCGGCATCCGGCTGCTGGCCCCGGACGCCGCCATTGCCCGTACCTCACTGATCATCGGCGGCATCCAGTCCGAGCACGTACGCCTTGTGCACGACCTCGCGACCGATTCCCGAGCGGGATCCCTGTTCACTGACGACATCCGCTGCCCCGTTCATGTCGGTGACCTGGCCGCCGCCCTGCTGGAGCTGGCCTCCACCGACGCGCGCGGCATCCACCACCTTGCAGGTCCCGACGCCGTGAGTCGTCACGCCCTTGGTGTTCTCATCGCCCACCGCGACGGGCTCGACGCTTCCCGTCTACCGAAGGGCCTCCGGGCAGCCACCGCGCTTCCCGGCGCACTCGACGTCCGGCTCGACAGCCGCGCAACCCAGGCCAAGCTGCGTACCAGATTGCGCGGCGTCCGTGAGTTCCTCTGACATACAAGCGCCGTCGCACCTGCGCGAGGCTCATCGTGTATTGCCCGGCGCCTCTTCACCGAAGCGGCGGCCAGAGGCGGTGGTGCGAGCCGATGCCGGGCGCACGGTCGTCGGGCTCTTTTTCGTGTTGTTCTCCGGTATCCCGGTAGCGTCGGCTGGCAGATCGGCCAGGCGACGAAGTCGCCACACCAGGACGTCGCTGACCGAGTCCGCGGTGTCGAGTTCGCGGCGCTCAACTGCTTGGGACAGGAGGTCCGCTGGGTCGTGGCCGGCGGCCTCGGCGTCGGTGATGGTGGCGGCCAGGGCGTACCAAGCGGGTTCGGCAAGGATCCGCTCAGCCAGCCCCGGCAGCGCCTCGCGCAGCAGTACCGTCTGCCGCTGAAACACCGGCCGGCTCAGACGCCGGCCTCGCTGGTAGAGCACGCCGAGGGGCTGGGCGGCGGCATCCTCGTAGGCGGAGCGCAGGTGCTCGGCGGCCTGACGCGCAGCAGCGACCTGCTGTGCGTGGCCCTTCTTTGCGTGCCAGTGCGCGGCGGCGATGATGAGGAAGAACAGCATGTCGATGGCCATCGCGGTGCTCGCACCATCCTCGCCTCGGCCGAGCGCAGGACCGCCGTGGACGAGGTCGCGGGCGGCCTGCCGTAGAGCGCGGTCGTGCCCACGCTCGGCACGTACGTGGGATCGGGAGGCCCGCTCGAACGCGAAGGCAGCATCCCGCAGTTCGCGGCGGGTGTGTGCAGCGGACGTCTTCGCGAGGGCATCCAAGACCTCGCCAGCCGAAGAGATGTAGGCGGCGGCGACCGCGTCGTCACCGTGCTCGATGACCGTGATCGCGGACCAGGCGGCCGACGCTGCCCGCCGACGTGCGGCAGACGGGTTGGTCGGAGCGGCGCGGCCGGGAGCACCCGTCGATGATGTCTGGTCGGCGGACCAGCGCTCGCGGATCCGCGGCAGGGACAGGTCCGGGGCCAGGCGCACTCCGGGATAGAACACGGGCTCGCCGTCCTTGTTGCGGTCGTCCGGCAGAGCCACCTTGTATCCGAGCAGGTCGCCAGAGGGAGCCTCGCGCTTACGGATCAGGAGGCCGGCGGCGGCGAGGCGGTCGAAGAACTCCGTCTCGTTTCGGGCGCCGGTCACGGCTCCGCGTACGGTCTCACGCAGCTCTTCCCGCGCGGTGCGCTCGCGGCCCTGGCGCTGGGCCTTGTGGCGCTCGGCGCTGGTGGGGCGCTTCGCTGCGGTGCCATCACCCTTGTTGAGGCGACGCAGACCCAGCTCCGCTTCGAGGGCTCGGGCCTGAGCCTGCACCCGGTTGGCGTCGTTGGCGAGGTCGGGTTTGTACCCGTCTTCGCGGACGAGGGTGGCGACGATGTGGATGTGGTCGTCGGCATGCCGGACGGCCACCCACCGGCAGCCCGCTCCCGCCTCGGGGTCGTCGATGCCGGCGGCAGCGACCATGCGGCGTGCCACGTCGCCCCATTCCTCGCCCGTGAGGATCCGGTCCTCGCCGGCGTTGCGGACGGAGAGGTGCCACACATGCCTCTTGGGCCGTTGTGACTGGTCGATGTTGTCGACGGGCTGGTCCAGGAGCTGCTGGAGCTGCTTGAGGGTTGCGGTGGCGTCGCGGCCGGGGTCGGGAGCGTTGTGGTCCCAGGAAGCGACGAGGTGGGGGTCAGTGTGCTCCTCGTACTTGCCTGGTCCGTAGAGGTAGTACAGGAGGCCAATGGTGCGCTGTCCGCGCTTCTGGATCCGGGGAACCATGGTGCTGTCCTTGACGATTGATCAACTGGGATGGGGCGTGGGAAGGGGGCGTTCCACGTGCGCTGGGCGGGAAGTGCTCACGGATGAGCTGGGTATCGCCGCTGTCCGCGCTGCTGGGAGTTCTGCTGGGTGCTGGTGCGACGGCGCTGGGGGACCGGCGGCGTTGGCGTTGGGAGTCGGTCACGCGCCTGCTGGAGCTGCGTACGGAGCTGTACGCCGAGTACCTGGTCGCGATGGAGGACACGGGAAGAGACCTCCTGCGCGTGTTGCGGACCACGGCGGGTGAGGAACGCGAGACGGCGGCCGAGGTGGCGTTCGCCGACTTCAACCTCGGCGGCACTCGGCAGCGGATCCACGTTCTGGCTCCACTCGACGTCGTCCGGGCAGCCGACGAGATCTTCCGTGCTCTGCGACGTGCTCGTGACTACGTCGCAGCTGCGGATCCGCAGGACACCCCAGGGCTCCTCGCTATGAAGGATGAGGTCGGAAGCCTGCGCGACCGGTTCCAGGATGCTGTCCGGCGTGACGTACGCGGGCTGCTGTCTGGCAGCGCCTCGTGGTCTGCCTGAGCCGCCCGGTCAATCCTGTTCGAGCATCCTGTCGGTGACCGCTTGCACACGAGCGACTGCTCGCTGGACGGCCGAAACGACGGCGTCGAGTTCGGCGGGTTGTCCCCCGCTGTTGATGGTGCGGGCGACCTGGTTCAGGTTGTTGCCGACCTGTCCGAGATGACGGCGTGCGGCGAACAGCTCGGCTATGAGATCTCGGTGGCCTGCGATGGCCGCTGCTGTGTTCTCGGAGTCGTCGGCGGCGGCGAGGCCGGCGCGCACGAGGAAGGCGGGCAGGCTCTTGCGTGAGGTACGTGCTGCGGTGGTCAGACGATTCCACTCGTCGTCGTTGAGACGGACGTTGCAGATGCGTGCGCGCTTGTTCTTCTGGGGGGAGCGCTTACGTGTCGTGGTTGGTGGAGCTGCGTTCACGCGGCTTCGCTGCTGCTTCCCCACCTCTGGCTGCGATCCGCCCTCGGTCGCTGCCTGACGGTCCAGCGCCCCCCGGTGCTGGACCACTCCCGCCACCCCTGGGGCGGGAGATGGCCAAGCTGCCTTCCCCGACGGGGAAGAGTAGCTTGGCCGATAACTTGCTCGCCCCGAGACCGAGTTGGAGTCGGGATCAGGTTCCGGGGTGGTGCCGTTCTTGCGTGCGTTCGTCATCGGGATTCGGGCCTCGTCGAGCGGGTGCGCTGCTGGATGGTTGCGGCCAGCGCGAGGACATCGGCTGGGCTGGCAAGGACGCCGACCGGCCCTTCGGGGTGGTCCTGGACGAGCCACTGCCCGGTCGGCGTGGGGACGACGGCGTGTAGGAGTTGCCGGCGGACCAAGACGTCCGCCCAGGCATCGGCCTCGGCGGTGGTGGGCTCGGAAGAACGAGGGGGACGCGGAATCACTGCGTACCTCCTAAGCGGGGCGGTGGCCCGGCGTGGAGTCGGCCACCTTTACGGGTACGGGCTTGACCTGGAGTTTTGCCGGTTCAGCCGCACTCGGGGCAGCGCCCGACGTGGCTGTTGAGCGCGCGGGCCATTCGCTGTTTCGCCGAGGCAGCGTGCTTCGCACTGGACTTCGCCGCCGGCCTGCCCGCGTGCCGCTCGGAGTGAGCGAGCATGAATCCGATCTCTCGCTCGTACTCCGCGCGCACGGTGTCGAACTGGTGGCAGGTCTTCATCGGGCGGTGCTCCTCGTCGTCGTGATGTCCTCGTTCCGCAGCTCCTGGAGGACGAGGCCGAGTCGGTCGTTCCCGACACCTGTCAGGCCCTGGCGGCGGATGATTTCGCGCAGCTGCACCCGGGTGATCGCTCCGTTGCCGTCCCGTTCGAGCAGGGCGGGAACATGGGGGCGTACCTCCTGGACAAGCTGGCGCTCGGACTCGCCCAGCTCGCGTGCCGGGCGCTCCGTCTGCGGAGAGCGGGACCGGGCACGGTTGTCCTTGTTCTTCGTCCGGGACTTCCTGGCCGGCTTCCGACGGAGTGGGACCTTGGGTCCTCGGTCCTGGGTGGTCTCGGTCCCGGACTCGGTGGCGGTCGGTCCTCGGTCTTGGGTGGTCTCGGTCCCGGACTCGGTGGCGGTCGGTCCTCGGTCCGCGGTGCTCTCGGTCCCCGACTTTGCCATGCCCGGTCCCCGATGAGGCTTTGTGCCCTGAGCTGCTACTTCTCGCGTGTTGCGGTCGGTCCTCGTGGCCGCTGCGTCCCGCGCTGCGGCTTCTGGATCGGCGGGTTCGGTCCCCGGGACCGCACCCTCTTCAGGGGGCTTGGTCCCCGCGGTCGTTCCCGTTTCGTCGCCCTTGGTCCCCGCGCCGACCTTGGCTTCAGGGTCCGCCTCCTCGGGGACCGGTCCCCGAGGAGTCCTCGGTCCTCGGTCCGGGACCGGCTCGTCGAAACCGTCGGGACCGGGGACGGGGACCGGCACATTCGATGTCGGTTGTGCGGGGACCGTGGCCGCTGATGCGCTGCTGTGCGCCGGGGACCAGGGAGAAGGGAGCGGGACCGTGGCGAGCGCGAGCGCGTGTCGCCGGGCGGCGAGCTGGTCGAGCAGCTGTGCTCGCTGGAGGGGGTCGGTGCCGACCGAAGCCCTGCCGACCGCCTTCGACAGGCGTCGGGTCAGCCGCCGGCCTCGACGGTTCCGCTGCTGCTCGGGTGTGCGCTCGGCGAGGCGGGCGGCGAGGGTGACCGCACGGGCGGTGGCCCGGTCCCGGGTGATCTGTGCGGCGTCGCGGTCTCGCGCAGCGATGCCGAGGCGAGACAGGAGACGCTCGCGTGCCTCCCGGCCCAGGATGGCGATCAGTCCTTTTGAGGCGGCACCGGGTGTGCGCAGGCGCAGTTCGATGCCCATGGCCAGGTGCCACAGCATCGCCGCCATGACTGGTCCGACGAAGGCGCGGACCGTGCCGCCGATGGGGCCGCTCTCTGCGTAGGCGGGGATCACCTGCACCGTGGTGATCACCCAGACCAGCGTGCCCGGCAGGCCGGGGGCGCCCTGGACGGCGAGGTTCTGCCGCGCCATCAGCGCGGTGGCGAACAGGGCGAGTTCGGCGGCGGCGAACATGCTGGCGCGCTCGGCGGCGCCGGCCATGTCGAGGTAGTCGGCTGCGAACCGCCACGAGGTGTCGGCGCTGTAGGCGGTGCAGCCGAGGGCGGCGACAGCGGCGACCTTGACCGCCGGGCCGCCGAGACGCTTCTGCGAGCGAGATCCCCGGCGCCGGATGGTCCAGGCAGTCAGCACGAGCGCGAGGGTGGCGGGCACGACGGCGGCGAGGAGGAGAGGGAGGTCCGAAGTAGCACCGAAGGCGAGGACGGGGTGGGTCATGCTGCCTTTCCGAGAGGGGCGTGCGTCGGGGGCGACGCTGCCGGGCGGCCTGCCGGCTGCTGCGTGCCGGGAGCTGCGGACGCGGGGGTGCCCTTGGTCTTGGAGGTCTTCTTCCGCTTCTTCTTGGGGCGGGGCACGCCGTAGTTACGGTCGCGGTCGAGGACCTTGTTGGCGGCTTGCCGGAGCAGGTCTCGGGCGTGCTTGTGGCTGATCTGCAGGGCGGCGGCGAGCCGGTCGGGCTGCCAGCCCCGGACGTAGGCGTGGTCGATGACGACCTGCCGCTCGGCCTCGGTCAGGTGCACGTCGCGTCCCTGGAAGAAGGCGGTCACGCGCCGGTAGTCCAGGCGCTGGTGCAGTCCGTCGTGCAGCGGGCGCCGCTCGGCTTCGGTGAGGCCGCCCCAGACGCCCTCTTTGAGGACGTTCTCCAGGGCGAAGTCCAGGCACTCGCGGCGTACGGGGCACCAGCCGCACAGCTCCTTCGCCTCTGCGATCTCCTCGTGGTCCCGGGGCCCGGGGAAGAACACGGCGTCGGCGTCTTCGACGTCCATGCCGTGGCACGCTGCGCGGGCGTGCCAGCTGGTGTCTGCGATGCCGCGCAGGCCGGTGGCCGGCGCGTCGTGGGCGGTGATGTGGCGCAAGGCGGGTCTCCGATGTGCTGCCGCGGCGGCCGGCTAGGGCGGTGCTCGGCGGGTGCGGCGTCGGGTGCCGGCTGCGACGCGGGGCGTGCGTCGCAGCCGGTGCGGGACGTGTCGGGTGGCGGTGCAGCGGACGGGGTGCACGCGCCGGGTGCGCCGGTCAGGCCAGGGAGGGCTGCTGGGCCTGCTCGGTGTGCTGGGCGGTGGCGAGGTTGAGGCGGCCGGGGTGCGGGGTGGCGCGCGGGGCGGTTCCGCGGGCTCCGCCGTCGGGGCCGATCCTTCGGCGGCGGCATGGTTCGCCGACCGGGGCCAGGCACCATTCGCATCGCACGCTCAGGGCATCGGGCAGTCCCTGCGCGACAGCGGCCTCACGGGCTGCGCGGGCGGGTCGGTAGGGCGCGAGGGCTGCTCGGGCGGCGGGCGGTATGCAGGAGCCGATCTCCCGCAGCCGCGCCTCCAGCTTCGGGTCGACTCCGTCGCGACCGCTGGTGATTGCTCGGGCCTGCGCGGGCTGGGCGGTGCCGGCGGCGACGGCGCGGCGGGTGTCGGCCAGCTCTGCGGTCCAGGCGGCCTGGTCGTCCGGGTCGACGGACGGCGTGGGATCGGAGTGCCTCGCCAGGCGGTCGCGCCGGTAGCTCTCCCAGGGGCGGGCCACGTCCGCGGGCAGGATCTGGTACGGCGAGGTGCGGATGTGCTGGCGGGCGGCGACGCGGACGTCCCAGCCGTGCGGGGTGGCCAGTGGCACGTCGCCGAGCAGCTCGTGCCACTGGGCGAGCTGGTCGCGCGCCTCGCCTTGGTCGGTGCGGATGGTGCGGGGGTCGAGTCGGCCGATGTAGGCCAGCAGGGCTGCGATTTCGCGGCGGTCCACGGTCAGCCCTCCGTTCCGGTCGGCTCGTCGAGGGCGGCAAGCAGGGCGGCGGTGTGGGCCTCCGTCCGCGTCATGCCCCCCGGTACGGCGGTGTTCTTGCCGGGCACGGCGTAGAGGTTCGGTCGGCTGGGAGCGTGCTCCCGGGCGACCCAGGAGCGCCAGTCGGCAGCCCAGGCTTCCGCCGCCCTCGGAGCATGGCCCGCCCGGTGTGCACGCCACTTCGCGTCGGCGGCCCGCAGGCCCTGCTCGCCGAGGCGATCGAGGTGTCCCTGCTGGCGGGCCCAGGTGTGGGTGGCGGAGTCGACCTGCCACTCGGCAGCCGGGAGGACGGCAGCACCACTACTGCTGTACCTCCGGTTCAAATCAGGTTCACTACGGTTCTGTGTGCCGGTAGCCGGTACATCGCTGTGCCGGTGGCCGGTACGTCGCTGTGCCGGTTTCCGCCTCGACCTGCCGGTTTCCGGTACTGCCGGATTCCGGACCCTCGCGGGGGATTCCGGCACCTCACGCAGGCGGATTCCGTACCGCCGCAGAGCCGAGAGCCGAAGCTTCGCGGGGCCCGCGGGCTCGTCTGCTGCTGTGTCGCTGTCTTCCTGCTCCTGCTGATCGCGCTGGGCCAGGGCGACCACTTCGGCGGCGAGAGGCATGCGGTAGACCGTGCTGCGCTGCGGGCCTACAAGGTCATCGAGCTGTTCCAGCTCGCCGGCCAGGAGCAGGCGCTCGACGGCTTCGCGCACCGTGGAGACCGAGGCGCGGGTGCGCTTGGCCAGGCTGGACAGCGAGGCCCAGGAGACGCACTGCTCGTCGGCCACCCGGTCGGCGATCGAAAGCAGGACCAGGCGTGCGGCCCCTCGGCTGGAGCTGTGCTCCCACACCCACTCGCGGGCTTCGCTGCTCATCGGCCGCTCCAGACGAGCGGGCGGGTCCGGCTGCTCGCCGGGGCCAGGGTGGTGCGGTCCGGCTCGGGGCACTGAGGCGCCGAGGCGGTGGTGGCTGCCGCGCAGGCCAGGCGGAAGGGCCTTTTGCGCAGGGCAGGAGGCATGCGATACTCCCCTTTGCAGTGTTGCCACGCTGACGCGCCCCTCGGAAGGACTCAGCGTGGTGATGGTGGGCAATCTCCGCCCTTGCCGGGGCGGGTATGCCGCTTAGCGTTCGGCGTCCGTGAGTTACCGCTCTCGGGCGCCGTCGCTGTTTGCGGACCTTCGCGGTCCGGTCCGTGCTCGCGGTCTCCTCACGTTCGTCGCCGCAGGCGGGCTGCCCGGGGACGACGAACATACGCACGGACCGGTGTCAAGATCCAGACTTGGTTCTTAAACTCTGTACTGGTTGCAGAGAGTCGCCGAACGGTCGTGTGCCGCAGCCGTCCGCACAGGGCCTGGCGGGGTCCGTCCTCGCGTCGAAGCGCACCGTTGCCGTACGCCGAGAGCGTTCCATTGTGTCCGAATTGGAGCGGGAGTCTGGTACTCCCCGCAGCGGAAATGCGATGTGGATGAGGTGTTTCCACGGTCGCCTCCGCGCTTTCCGATCGAAGATCAAATACGGCCTGCCAGACGTGACTTATGTCGCTGGCGAATGTGGCTTGCGCCACGTCGCCCGGCGTACTTCTGTCGGCAGAAACGGACAGGTCGACCTGAAACAGGCGGTACGCGCCACACGGAAACGTGCTGGTGGGGAAGAACTTTCCATACGTGTGATCGGCGCGTCAAACTGGTGTTTATGGCGGGGTAGGGTGGCTGAAGTTGCGAGGAAGCCCGCCCTGGAAAGGATCATGGAAGAGTGACCGAAGGTCAGGTGAGCCCCAGGGGGCTCATGGATCGCCTAAACCGCCTGTTCGACACTGTGCACCCGCCCGATCGCGGCCCTTACAGCAACGCTGAAGTGGCCGAACTGATGGAGAAGCGAGGGCTGGGCAAGCTGTCGGGGCAGTACCTTTGGCTCTTGCGGACCGGGCGGCGCGATAACCCGACGAAGCGTCATCTCGAAGCGCTCGCAGGGTTCTTCGGTGTGGATCCCGCCTATTGGTTCGACGATGCTGTCGCCGAAAAGACCGTGCAGGAACTTGAGTTGCTCGCGCTGCTTCGCGACGCGAAGATCAAGAACGTTCTTCTTCGCCTGTCCGACGTCTCTGCAGATGGAAAGGATGCCGTCCTGGGGATCGTTGAGAGCGTACGAAAATCCGAGGGGTTGCCGCCCTCAACTGGCGCGTAAACGGCCGCAGTTCAGTAAATGATCAAGGAAAGCAATGTGGTCTGCACGTAGGCTGCGCCGGCCTGACCTCTTGGCCGAGCTGAAGCTCCCGCACGTCACCAATATCCGCGACCTCAGCGACGAGGTCTCTCGCCGCACGGGACGGACGGTGGTCCTAGAGCCCCGGGAGCAGGCGCCCTCGGTGTGCGGGGCATGTGCCGTTACAGAGAGTGCCGTCCACGTTTTCTACGACCCGTGGACCAGCGTCCTGCACCAGGACCACATCATCGCCCACGAGTTCAGCCACCTACTGCTCGGCCACCACGAGAACCGACCGGTCTCCGCGCTGGCTCCGGCCTTCATCACCAGCGTGGACCCGGCCACCGTGCAGATGATGTTGGGGCGCACCAAGTACGACGAGGACGAGGAGCGAGACACCGAACTCCTGGCATCGCTGCTCCAGCGCCGGATCATCGACCGGTGGTTGCGCAGCGACGAGTCCTCCGGGGACGAAGTGCAGGATCGGGTCACGCACACGCTGCTGCGCCGACGGGAGGCCCGGCCGTGAAGGACCTGCTCCACCCGATCAGCCTCGTCGTCGCGACGCTCGGCTTCCTCTGCCTCCTGCGGGACGTGCCCACGCGGCGCCGCGACCCCGCCTCCGCCGCGCTGGCCGCTGTCTTCCTGCTGTCAGGGCTCTCGTTCCTGTTCTCCATCACGCCGATGTGGAACTACCTCGACCGCGTGCTCGGCACCGTCAACATCTCCGTGCCCCTCGCGCAGGGCTGCGTGGTCGCGCTCCTGGCCTGCCAACAGGTGGTCCTCACCTACTGGGGATCCCCGCCCGAGGTAGCCCGCCGGCGCAGTCGCCGCTGGTTCTGGGCCGGCTTCGCGGTGATCGCCGGGCTGCTGGTGCTGTTCGCCCTGCTGACGCCCAACGCGCCGCACCCGATCGACTTCACGCTCTACTACGCGCACGACGACTGGTACGCCGCGTACCTCACCCTGTACGTCACGGCCTACACCATCGGCGAAGTCTTCCTCGCCCGCGCCTGCTGGCGCCTGGCCCGCCGCAGCACTCGCGGGTCCGTCCGTGTCGGCCTGCTCATCGTCGCCCTCGGCGCGACCGTCACCCTCGGATACAGCGCCGTCCGCATCGGCAACGTGGTCGCCGGCGCCTTCGACACCTCCCTCGCGGAATGGGAGGGCTTTGCCTGGACCTGCGGCGATGTCGGCGCCATGCTCACGCTGATCGGCTGGCTCGTGCCCACCATCAGCGACCAGGCCCAGAGCGTCCGGTACCGGATCAAGCAGTACCGCAGCTACTACGGCCTGCGCTGCCTATGGCTGGCCTTCTACAGGGAGGCACCCGAGATCGAGCTGCCGATCGACAGGGTCGACCCGGCCCAGCGGCGCCGCTTCCGTCGCATCTCGATTCGGCTCTACCGCCGAGCCGTCGAGATCCGGGACGGCCGGTTCGTGATCCGCCAGTACCTCGACGCCGCCGTCCGCGAGGCCAGCGAAGCCCACCACCGGGCCCGAGGACTCCACGGCCAGGAGCTGTCCGCCGCTGTCACGGCCGACCAAATCCTCGCCGGAATCGCCGCCCGGGCCGAAGGCACCCGGCCGGCGCCCGACCAGCTCACCGAATTCGCCGACTCCGAACGCCAGACCAGCGGGCCCATGGACGACATCGACGCTCTCCTCGATGTCGCGCGCCACCTGCCCCGCCAGCCCGCACGAGCCCCCCACCTTGAGCGAGTCTTCGCATGACGAACGACCTCACCCACCAGCCCGCCCACGTCCAGCTCCAGGCACTGGACCGCGGCGAGATCTCAAGCCGCGAACTGCTGGACCTGCACCTCGCCCAGATAGACGCCAGCCAGATCAACGCCGTCGTCACCCGCGACGATGGCGCGGCCCGAGCCGCCGCGCACGCGGCCGACGAACGCCGCGCTCGCAACGAGAGCACTGGCATCCTTGACGGCCTTCCCCTCACGATCAAGGACAGCTTCGAGACGGCCGGCCTGCGCACCACCAGCGGCGCCGAAGACCTCGCCGACCACGTCCCCACACGCGACGCCGACGCGGTCGCCCGGCTCCGCCACCAAGGTGCCGTCATCATGGGCAAGACCAACACCCCGGCGTACTGCCAGGACCTGCACACCGACAACGTCCTGTTCGGCCCCACGCTCAACCCGCACGACCCCAAGCACACCACCGGCGGCTCCTCCGGAGGCCCCGCCGCAGCAGTCGCCGCCCACCTGACCCCCGCCGACCTCGGCAGCGACCTCGCCGGCTCCCTGCGGCTCCCCGCCCACTACTGCGGCGTCTACGGCCTGCGCCCCACCCACGGACTCATCCCAGCCCGCGGCCACATCCCCCGCCCGCCGGGATGGATCACCAGCAGCGACATGGTCACCCCCGGCCCCCTGGCCCGCCACCCCAGCGACCTCGACCTGCTCCTCGCCGCACTGACGACACCGTCACCCGACGAGAACAACCCCTGGAGCGTCACGCTGCCCACTGCGCAGCGCCCGATCGGCCAGCTCCGCGTGGCGGTGTGGGCCGACGACGCGAGCTGCCCCGTCGACCGCAACATCGCCGATGCTGTCGCCGCCCTCGAAGGGACACTCGCCTCCGCCGGCGCCAGTGTCCACCGCACTGCGGGGTCGGTCCGCTTCGCCGAATCCCTCCGCCTCTTCGAGCAGCTCCTCCACGCCACCACGACGGCCGCCACCGACGATGCCGCCGGCGCGGCCGAACTCGCCGCCGCCCGTGACCTGCACACGGACGACGCGAGCCCACGGGCCGCCATCCTCCGCCACCGCACGCAGACACACCGCGCCTGGCTCCGCGCCAACGAGGAGCGCCACCGGCTCCAGCAGACGTGGCACCGGTTCTTCACCGACGGTCAGTACGACGTCCTCATTACGCCCGCCGCTCCCACCGCGGCGATCCCAGCCGGGAGCCGTTCTCTCACGGTCGACGGCGTCGAACGGAGCTACTTCGACCAGACCGGCTGGGCCAACCTCACCAGCCACATCGGCCTGCCCAGCCTGGTCATGCCTATTGCGCACGGCGCCGACGGCCTCCCGATCGGTGTGCAGCTCGTAGGACCGGCCTATTCGGACCGGACCCTGCTCGTGATGGCCGAGCACCTCGCGCTCCTGCTCGGAGGGACGGCCGAGGGCGTCATCGCACCACGGAGCGGATGACCTCTACGTCACCGTTGTAAGTGACTGCGTCTTCATCGGCGGTAGGCGGTTCGAACCGAGCGAAGAAGTCGTCCAAGGCTTCGGGAGTGACGGTCAAGGCATTGGCGTCTCGACGCTGGTTGCGTGCCGCCAGGCGCCGCAGGAGGACCTCCTTGGACGCTGGCAGGTAGACGAGCAGCGGGCGTCCTCCCACGGCCCGGACGGTCTTCTTCCACTCGTCGCGATCGGAACGACGCCAGAGGCCGTGGTCG
Organism: Streptomyces sp. NPDC007929; assembly: GCF_042959065.1. Classification (NCBI taxonomy): domain Bacteria; kingdom Bacillati; phylum Actinomycetota; class Actinomycetes; order Kitasatosporales; family Streptomycetaceae; genus Streptomyces; species Streptomyces sp. NPDC007929. Next base: position 66,915 of record NZ_JBIBKD010000004.1, read on the forward strand.
AGGACGATGGACCGGCCGGCGCGCAGCAGCTCCATAAGCTGCGCCCGTACGGTCTCGACCGCGGGTGCCTCGCGCTCGAAATATTCGTGCCCGGGGTAGTCGACGCCGTACCGGCCGTGGAGGCGGTGAACCTCCTCGTCAACGCTGAGACGGACAATGCCCCTCGCGGAGAGGGCCTGTGCAAGGTGCGTCTTGCCGGAGCCGGTGATCCCGATGAGCAGGACGGCAGTCGACTCGCTCACGATGTCGTGCTCCCTCGTGCTGCTCGTACCGGTGGGGTCGTTGGGGGCTTACCCCTGGCTCTAGCGGCAGTGTGCAACAGACGGGCCGGACTGCCACCACGAGCGCATAGGGGCGGCTCCGCTGCCCTTGGCGAGGGATCCGTCCGGGTGGCGGTCGGGCAGGCCCAAGAGCTGCTGTTCTATGGAGGTGAGAGCGGGGTCCGCTCGAAGTTCCGTGGCCGGGTCGTCGACGGGGTGGAGCCAGCGATACCCGTACTGGAGCATCAGGGCGATGCGGGGCCGGCCGGAGAGGTTGATGCCTCCGGTGTGCCAGGTCCGGTTCTCGAAGAGAACTGCGTCGGTTCCGGTGATGTCGGGGGTGACGGCGCCGAGTGGGTCGATGGCGCCGGCGGGGACGACGGGCTCGTCGGTAAGGCGGTGGCTGCCGGGGAGGAACATGGTCAGCCCGCAGTCGGGGGTGACGGGGGTGAGGTAGTGGGCGGCTTTGATCGCCATGCGGGGGGTGTGGGGGAAGCCGAGGTCGGCGGTGACACCGTACATGTCGCGGTGCCAGCCGTGGCGTCCGGGGATGCGGATGGTGCGGGGCGGGCCGCTGGGCAGGGCGATGAGGTGGGCCGACAGCAGGTGGATGTTCGGGCTGAGGAGCTGGACGACGGTGGGCAGGACGGCCGGGTTGGCGAGGAGCGGGAGGAACGCAGGGTCGAGGTTGAGGCATCCGCGGAAGCCGTCCTTGCCGTCGCCTCCTCGGTCGCGGCCTTGGGTGATGTCGCTGGCCAGCAGTTTCTCGGCGGCGGTCAGGAGCCGGTCGCGCAGGTCCGGGGTGATCGCGTCGCGGACGACCGCGTACCCGTCGCGTTCGAAGGCGTCGATGGTGCCGGCGTCGGGGGCGACGGGTGGGAGCGGGGTGCTCATGCCGATATTTCCTTCGGGGTGTTGGTGAGGGTGATGGCGAGCTGCCACAGGCCGGGGTCGTCGAGGCCGCAGAGCTGGCGGAGGTGGGCCTGGGAGACGGGGCGGCCGGGGTCGTGGTAGCCGAGGACGGTGAGCCGGGGCCCGGGGTGGCGGCGTCCGAGGAGGGCGTGGATGTCGGCAGGGTGCCCGCTGGTGGCCAGGACGATCGGTGCCCGGGTGCCGAAATGGCGGGCGAACGCGTCCGGGGCGAGGGCGAGGGGGCGTGTGCCGTCCTCGGCGAGGGCCGTGAGGTCGTGGACGTGGACGTACCGCAGGTGCAGGCCCGGGCGTTCGGCGCGCAGCCGCCGGGCGAGGGTGGTCAGGGCCTCGGCGGGCAGGTCGCCGGCGGAGGCGAGGATCAGGTCGGGCTCGCCGGGGCCGGGGTGGGTCAGGTGGGGCCAGATCGCGATGCCGTGCCGCAGTTCCTCGTCGAGGGTCTCCAGCGAGTGGTGGACGGTCGTGTGCTTGCCGGCGATGACGATCGTGCACCGGCCGAGTTTGCGCAGGGCGAAGGTGAGTGCGGCGGCGGTGCGCGCGGGGTCGGCGGGGGTGAGGACGTGGAGCGTGGGGTCGTCGCCGGCCAGAAGTGCCGAGGTGAGGCTGGGGTTTTGGTGGGTGAGGGTGTTGTGCCAGCCCAGGCTGGTCAGGAGGTAGACCAGGCTGGGCAGCGGGGCGAGCCCGGCGTGCCGACGCACGGACCGGTGCTTGAGCTGCTGCTGGATGAGGCTGAGGGTGATCGGCGCGAACGCCTCGTAGGTGGCGACGAGGGCGTGCCGGCCGGTCTCCGTGTAGCCCTGGGCCCAGGCGTGGCACAGCTCCTCGCTGAGCACTTCCACCGCCCACGGCACCGGGCGCCCGTCATCGTCGGTGAGGTCGAGGCGGTTGGAGGGCAGCTCGTCGGGGCTGAACACGCGGAACGGGCCCTGCTCGGCGCGGGCCCGCAGGACCTCGGGGACCACCTGCGTGAACGGGCGGCCGGCGGCGCGGTCGGCGACCTGGGCGGAGGCGGCGACGCAGCCGCGCGGCGCCGGGAGGCCGTCGGGCTCGGGCCGGGACAGAGGGAGCGCGGGCAGCAGGTGCGGCTGGGGTCGGCCGCTGGAGGTGAGGAGCTGGTTGGGCTGGTAGGAGGCCAGCCAGTCGGCTAGCGCGTCGAACTCGGCGGGCACACCGGCCGGGTCGCGCAGCGGCGTCTTGTGGACCGCCGGGGTGCCGGCGAGGTGTGCGGGGGCGCCGTGGCCTTTGTCCAGGGTGAGGACCATGACGCTCGACGGTCCCGGAATGCCCAAGGGCGCGGCGGCGCCGAGCGCTTCGGCCACCGCCTGGCGGAGCTGGCCGACGTCGAGCCCGTCGCTGTAGACGGGCCGGTGGCCAAGTCCGATGAAATAGGCGGTGAGTTCGGCGCGGCTCAGGGTGCACAGCAGGCTCTTGCCGCCCATGCGCAGCCCGTTGAGCAGGACGACGGGGAGAACGGTGCCGTGGTCGCCCGTACCTTGCAGCGCGCGGGTGGCGAGCCAGGAGGCGGCGGTCGTCCCGGTCTCGCACTCGCCGTCGCCGATCAGGACCACGGTCAGCCGATGGGGCGCGTCGAGCACGGTGCCTTGCCCGATCGCGAGGGCGGGGCCGAGCTGGCCTCCGGTGTGCAGGTGGCCGGGGATCATCGGGGTGATCTCCCCGCCGATGTCGGCCCGGGGGAAGCCGGCGACGAGTGCGTGCAGGCCGGCCTCGTCCTGGCGCAAGCCCGGGTGGGCGTGGCCGAGTCGGCCGGTGAGGTAGGCGTGGGCGAGGGCGGAGGGGCCGGCGTGCCCGGCGCCGTGCAGGACGTGCAGCTCGTAGCCGTCGGGGACGCTCGCCTGGAGCGGGCCCAGGGCGGCGAGCATCCGGTTGACGGGCGGGCACACTCCCCAGTGGCCGGCCGGTCGCGTCTTGACGTCGGCCGGGGTCAGGGGCCGGGCCAGGCGCGGGTTTTCGCGCAGATAGAGCTGGGCGAGACAGAGGTAGTCGAGCGCGTCGGCGACGGCGGCCACCGACGCGTCGGGCACCAGGCGGTTCGTCCGACGGGCGAGGTCACCCCACATGCGGTCCTCCTGCCGGGGCGAGAGCGGCTTCGACGGCGCGGGCGTGGACGGCGCCCTCCCGCTCCAGGCGCGCTGCGGCGCCCGCGGGGCAGTCGACGATGGTCATGTGCCGGCCGTGCGGGCAGATCCCGCCGTCGACGACCGCGGCGATCCCGGCCCTCATGGTCCGCTCGAAGACGGCGACCTGGCCGGCGGTGAGCGCCGGGTGGTCCTTCTCGCCGGCGGCGGGGGTGGAGATGCTGCACACGGCGGCGGCCAGCGGTTCGCCGGCCAGGGCGACCAGTTGGCCCAGTATTCCGTCGGGGCATCCGACGAGCGCCGGGGAGCCGACCGCCGCGACAGGCTCCACCTCGGGCTTCCACGGAAGACGCAGCGCGAGGTCCCCCGGCCACAGGCCGCCTGTCAGCAGCCGGGCGTCGGCGCTCAGGTCGAACAGGATCTCGGCCGTGGCCGGGGAATCGAGCACGAGCAACAGCGGCTTGGCGGTGGGACGCTGCTTGGCGCGGAAGACCGCGTTCGTGGCGGCGGGGTCGGCGGCGCGGGCACACAGCATGTACCAGCGGGGGGTGGGCACGGCGACCGTCTGTCCGGAGGCCAGGAGCCGGGCCGCGTCGGGGAGCTGGGCGGGGGTGAGGACGTCCACGGAGCTCTCCCCTCTCACACGGTGCCGGGACGGGCGAGGGCGGCGAGCGCCGGGTACTCCAGCCACGGGTCCGACAGAGCGCGCCGGGCGAGGTCGGGGTGCTGGGCGTGGCTGACGCGGAAGTACGCCATCACCCTCGGGGTGCTGCTCGCGTTGATGCCGACCCGGTGCGGGACTAAGTGGTGCATCACGACCACGTCGCCGGGCTCGGCGGTGAGAGCGGTGCCGTCCTGGGCGTCGATGTCGTCGGGAGTCTGGGCCGGCTGCCCCAGGACCCAGTCCGTGGCGAAGTAGTCGGCCATCCGGTAGTGCCCGCCGGGCACGTAGTGCATAGCGCCGGCGTCCGCGGTGGAGCTGCCGTCCAGGACGACGCCGGCGATGAAGGTGAACGTGCGTAGGTCGCGCGGTTCCAGGTGGGGGCAGGAGACACCGTCGACGTGCATCCGCTTCACGGGCTGCTGCGCGCCGTGCGGAAGCCGGATCTGGATCTGCGCCCGGGTGACCGGGGCGGGCCTCGCGGGCCGCAGCAGGTCTCCGGCCAACTCCGCCAGGCCGCTTCGCCGGTACAGGGCGAGGAGGTCGGGGTGCTCCTCCAGCTCGGGGGCGAAGCTGCGTTCGGTGTAAGCGGTGAGCCGCGCGGGGTCGTACGCCTCGGCCAGCCAGCCGCCGACGAGGGCGCGCGCCTTGGACAGGACGGCGCCGTGGACCAGGCCACGGCGTATGAGGACGCCGTCGTCGACGAACCGGCGCCGCTCGTCGTCGCTCCACGTCACAGGACTGGGCATGGTGGATCTCCTTCCGGAGGGACACGGGGCCGGGGCGGGAAGGGGGGCCGCCCCGGCGCGAAGGGGGAGGAGCGGGTCAGCCGCGCCGGCCGAGGACGATCTGGAAGGAGGCAGGCTCGATCAGGCCGCCGCCGGCGGCGGCGTGCTCGTCGAGCAGAGCCCGGGCGTGGCGCTCGAAGTCGTCGACCCGCTCGCCGAACAGCGGCCGGGCGGCGAAGGAGGTCGAGTACAGGTAGCCGATCACCGTCTCGGTGCTCCACTCCCGCTCGACGGCGACGGTGTGCTCCTCGACCTGGCCGAACGCGGACTCGGCGAGGATGTCGCGGTACGGCCGGTTGTGCGCCGCGTACTTCTTGCCCAGCCCGGCCCGCCGCTCCTTGCCCAGGTACTCCTGAATCAGGGCGCGCAGGGCGTCGGTCCAGGCGGAGCGCGCGGTCCACAGGCTGCCGTCGCCCATGACCGCGACGGTCGCGTCCGGCGCGGTCATGTCCTCCAGACGCGACAGCACCACGTCCTGGTCCATCCAGTGGAAGGCGCGGCAGACCGTGACAAGGTCGGCCCGGTAAGAGGCGAGTGGGGTGAACGCCTCGGCCGGAGCGTTGTGCAGGCGGACAGTGAGCGGCAGCCCGGCGAGCGCCTTGTCGGCCTCGGCGAGCATGCCCGCGTCCTGCTCGACGACGTCGATCTCCGTCATCGCCCCGGCCAGGGCCAGGGGGACTTGCCCGGTGCCGGACCCGAGGTCGAGCAGGGCCCGGTGCTCCTTGCCGGCCACCCGCTGAGCGAGCAGCTCGACGGCTTCCTTCGGAATGCCGGGCCGGTAGGCGGCGTAGTACGGGGCGGTGGTGTCGAACTGGCTCACGGGGTAGAACTCCTGATCATCTGGGTTGACGGAAGGACGGAGGGACGGTCTGCTCGATGTGCTCGACCGCACGGGTGAGGTCCGGTACGACCGTGACCCGGCTGGGGAACTCGGCCAGCAGCCGGAGTGCCTCGGACGACGGCGGGCGCGAGGTGATCCACAGGGCGTGGGCTCCGGCGGCGAGGGCCCCGCGTACGTCGTAGTCGAGGCTGTCGCCGACGTGCAGCACCTCCGCGGGGTCGCGGCCGTGCAGTCGAGCGACAGTCTCCACGGCGAGCGGGTCCGGCTTGGCAAACCCGAGTTGCCACGAGGGGTGATGGGCCCGGAGGTGGGGGGCGAGGAGGGCTGCGACGTCGGTCTCCTGCTCGTCCCAGTGGCTCACGTTCGACAGGGTGACCACCGGCACGACCCGGGCGATCCGTGCCACCGCCTCCACCGCGCCGGGCCACAGGGCGAAGCCGGGCGGACAGTGGTCTTGGGGGAAGGCGGACGGCGCGATCCTCAGAGCGGCACACACCGTCTGCGGCGCTGTCGCATCGCTGCGCGGGTCCAGGGCGTGCAGGATCTGCTGAGCGACCTTCTTCGCCTGCCGGGCCGGGAGCGGGGACAGCTCCACGAGGCGCTGCGTCAGCGTCGTCCCGGACGGCTCGCCCAGGGTGTATCCGACGTCGAGGCTTACCAGCCGCACCGGGGCCGCCGTGCTCACGAACGTCCCGCCAGAGCAGCGATGATCATGTCGATCCGTTCGGTGCGCACCGGGCCAGGGCCAGCCTCGCCGAGGAAGGTCAGCAGTTGCCGGGCTTCGGCCGGCGACCAGCTGCTGGTGTCGACACCGGCCTCGGCAGCGGCCCGGGCGAGGTCGTCGGGGATCGTCGGCGGGCGCGCGCCGTGCGGTAACAGCAGCGTGCCGCTCCACCTCTCTCCGGCCTGCCCCTGCGGCAGGGCAGGGCCGAGGGGCGCAAGGACGGTGACGTCGTCGAAGGTGAGGATCCGGACCGGGAGTTCGGGCAGGTGCACCGGCCGGGCGAGGCGAAGGGTCGTGGACAGGAAGGTGTCGTGTCCGCTAAGCCGCTCGTCCACGATGAGCAGGACCTTCTCCTCGCGCTGTTCCAGGCGGCCGTGGACCGCCAGCTCGCCCGTGTGCCTGGGCATTACCGGCGCACCTCCATCCCGAGACCGGGCCGGTCCGGGAGAGCGACGTGGCCGCCGTCCGGCCGGAGTGTGCCGCACAGTGCCCGCTGGCGGCGCGGCTCCCACACCACCTGGTACTCCACCGCGCCCGACACGTGCGGAAACGCGGCGGCTAGGTGCACGGCGGGCAGGAACGCCCGGCCGTGCAGGTGGACGGGCACCTTCGCGTCGTGTGCGGCGCCGAGCCAGCCCTGCGCCTCGGTGATCCCGCCGCACCACACCGCGTCGAACGTGAACGCCTCCGGCCGGCAGTGCTCCAGCAGGGCCCTGGCGTCCTCCGCATGGGACAGCCGCTCGCCGAATGCGACCCTCAGCCCCTCCGTCTGTCGGCGCAGCTGTCGGTACGCGGCCTGGTCGGTTCGCGGGAGCGGGTCCTCCACCCAGCGCACCGTCTCCGGAGTGAGGAGCGGTGCGACCTCCATGGTCCGCAGGTGCCCCCATGCGCCCAGGGCGTCCACCGCCACACTGTCCCCCGCCCACTTCGCCGCCCGTTCGGCCAGCAGCGCCATCTCGGCGGCTTCAGCGCCGCGCAGGGCCCACTTGGTGAAGGCGAAGCCCCCGTCGGCGGTGGACTTGACGGACTCGGGGGCCGACGTGGAGGCCAGGTCCAGGGAGAGCCAGGAGGCGTAGACCGGCACTCGCGGTTCGGGCCGGTCGCTGAGCAGGGCCGCGACCGGCAGGTCGGCGAGTCGGCCGTGCAGGTCCCACACCGCGCAGTCCAGCGCCCCGACCGCCCAGCGGCCGAGCCCCGCCGCGTGCGGGCCGAGGCTGGCCAAGAGCCTGTGCAACAGACCCGTGTGGTCGGCCACGGGGTGCCGCAGAGCGCTCTGCCCAAGCCGGGTGGCGACGAGCGCGGCGGGCAGCTCGTCGACCGGGGCGAATGCCCCGGTCACTCCGTCGGCCTCGACCACGATCGCGAACCGGCTGTCGCCAGCCTTCCACGGACCCGCCCCGCTCTCGTCGAGGCGCTCTACCCGCACCCGGTCGATGACTGCGTCAGCGGGGTCCATCGACGAGGTCCTCTCCCGCGTAGGTGAAGTACCACAGCGGCCGGTAGCACTCCCAGCCCACCGGCCGCAGCCCGGTCGGTGCCATGGCCCGCTCGATCGCCGTACGCGCCTGCAGGTAGTACTCCAGGCTCTCCGCGCCCGGCGTCCGCATCCCCTGCATCATCACCGTGTGCGCCTGGAAGACCTGGAAGTTCGGGAACGCGGTGACCTCGCCCGCCAGTGCGTTCACCCCGCGCACGAGGTCCTCCATCGGGTCCAGCCCGACGATGTACGTGTATGAGGTGTCCAGCCCCGCCGCCCGCGCCCGCATCAGCAGGTCCGGCATCTGCTCCGGCCGAAGGTCGGCCTTGGTCGCCTTCATCAGTGCCTCCCGCCGGGTGAAGTGCTCGGCTGTCAGCCTGAGCACGAACGGTGACACCTTCGACGCGATGGTCTCGAATGCCTCGTCGCTGCGCAGCACGGATGTGAGGAAGCCGATCCGAGCCTTGACGCCGGCCCGCTCCAGAGCGGGCCGCAGGGCGGTTAGGTGCGCGACGGCCGCCTCCTCCCGCTCGAAACAGCCGGTGGAGACGGTGACCTCGGTCAGCTCGGTCAGGCTGCGGCGGGGATGCTGCTCGCCGAGGGCGTGCAGCAGGGCGTCGAGCCCCTGGTCTTCCTGCATCCTCGGATCGGCGGCGGCCTCCAAGGTGTTGGGGCACCAGCCGCACCCGACGCACCGGCTGCGGGCGTTGGGGTTGAGGGTCGCGGCGCGGCCGTCGTTGCGGAAGTACCCTCCGACCGCCTCGTCGGCATCAATGCGCCCGACGTGCGCGACCACCTCGCCGTTCAGCGACAGCTCGTCGCTCCGGAGCCGGAAGGGGCTGGCCGGCTGGTTCAGCGGGACGATGATCTGCCAGGGGGCATCGGGGCGGCGCACGAGGCGAAGGTTGACCCGGGCCCGGTGACGGTCCTGGTCGGAGGTGATCCCGTACAGGTTGACGGCGATCAGCAGCACGTCCTCGACGGGGACTCCGTGGCGCAAGGCAGCCTGCTCCAGATGACGCAGGCGGTCGGTGCCGACGGCGCCGTCCGAGGATATCGACCGGCGCATGGAGAGATGCGGCATGGAGGACTCCAACTTGAGTTCGGCGGGCACGGTTGCCTCCTGGGTGGAGGTGCTGGGGATCAGGTGTGCGTGATCAGGTAGGTGGGGCCCTCGCCGCGCCGGGCTCGTTCGATGGCGTCGAGGCGGGCGAAGGCGCGCGGCGCCATCAGCTCCTGCCAGGTCGCGAGGTCGTGGACGGCCCACATGTCGTGCTCTGCGGGATCGAGTCGGATCCGGCCGAGCTGGTCGGCGGTCAGCTGGCCTCCGTCGAAGATGAGCCCCACCTTGTTCAGCGGCAGGCGCGGCCCGGCGTGCAGGAAGTGCGTCAGGAGCAGCTTCGGCGTTTCCAGACCGAGTTGGAGGCCCGTCTCCTCGACCGCCTCTCGCCGTGCTGTCTGCAGCGGGTCCTCGCCTCGGGCGTCCAAGTTGCCGCCCGGGAACTGCCAGAGTCTCGAGCCGTAGACCGAGCGGAGCTGGACCGGCCGGTCGTGTTCGTCGCGGATGTACAGGCAGCCGTACACCGTGTGGTGGGGGACGGTCTGCGCGTACTGCGTGGGCGTCATCGGCATGGGGCGGCCGGGCCGGGCAGGGCGGTGGTCGAATGCGAGGGCGAGAACGCCGAGGGCTTCCTTGGCCGGCGGGTAGATGCTGCGGAGGTTGGCGAGCAGCTCTCCGGGCGGCCCGTCCGGGTCGATGCGCACGGTGTCCTCCGAGCTGAGCAGATCCTCGAAGGAGTGGTACGGGGTGATCCGCTTAACGATGACGTCGAGTTCCCGCCCGGTGTCCCGGTCGTGGAAGACGACCGTGTCACCGACTGCGACGGCGCGCTTCTGCGGGGTGGCCACCCTCACTTCGATCGTCTTGCGGCCTGCTTCCACTTGGCGGTAGTACCGCCCGAGCAGGTGCATGTGGTGCTCTTGTGGTTCACCTCCGGTCGCCGGACTCGGGACGGCTGGGATCGCCTGCTGGGTGTCGTCAGGCACACGTGCCTCCGTTCGATGCGTTCCGTCCGTCGCGGTCTTGGGATCCCAACCGGGCCAGGGTCCGGTGGCCGCGCTCCTGTGTTTCGGATCGGCGTGGGTGGCGATGAAGTGGACGAGGATGCCAGCGCGCTACGGCAGTTCGATCGGTCCGTAGCGCGCGTGCGGCTCCTGCCGCATCAACGCGTCGTACCGGTCCGCTACCGAGAAGTGCCAGAACTCGGTTCGGTAGTTCGTAAAACCTGCGTTCTCCATGGCGTTGAGCAGCAGCATGCGGTGGTGGCGCGCACGATCGCTGACGTTCGGGGCGTGAGTGAAGCAGGCACCGTCGCTCTCCTCGGGGGAGGCATTGACGCGGGTACCGAGGTCGAGTTCGTGACCGTCCTGGTCGGCGAGGGTTACGTCCACGGCCGCGCCCGCGGAGTGGGGCGCGATCTCCGGTGGTGATACGTACCGGCTGGCAGCCTGGTACAGCTGCTCAGCTGTCCAGCCGGGGCGAGCGGAGGCCAGCTCGTCCCGGTACTCGGTGAAGTAGCGCTGCTGTAGGGCCAGCGGCCGGTAGCCCTCGATGAACAGCAGGTCGGTGCCAGCGGGCAGGAGCGAGCGGGCGTGCTCCAGCCGGGCTAGGACGCCCTCGCGGACGTGGGCGAACGCGCCCAGCGGATCTTGCTTGCGGGGATCGACGCGGAAGCTGTGGTCACGCACGTCGACGAGCGGCTCCCCGCACTCGCGCACCGGGACGGCGGCGACCTGCGGATCGGACATCAACACCAGACTGCTCATCGAGTCTCCCTGCGACGGCTTGCACTGCGGCGGCGGGGTTGGGGAGGCAGAGGCCAGGTCGGTTTCGCGCAGGATTCGCGCGATGGTGTCCTGCAGCGTGCTGTCGGCCGGGATCACGGTCTCCAGACCGCCGGGCAGCAGATCCAGCTCGCGGTACCAGGAGGCGAGGTGGCTGTCGGTGACTTGCGCCAGGTACGCGGCATCCGCCTTCGACGCGTGTCGGACAAACGTCGATTCCAGCGGCACGTCCAGGTAGTAGCAGCAGGAGACGCCGCGGTGGTCCCGTACCAGAGACGTGATCATGTGGCTATAGCGATCGGCGTACAGGATCCCCTCAAGCACCACGTGAAAGCCGGCGTTCAGTGCTTCGCGTGCGATCCTCCCCAGCAGGGCGATGTTGGCGCCGCGCGCGGTGTCGTGTTCCCTGAGCACGTTCCGGCGGATCACGTCCTGGCCCACGATCGCGATACCACGGCCGTAGTGATCTCGCAGGCCCTGGGCCACGCTTGACTTGCCTGTCGCCGAGTTGCCGCGGATCACCACCAGGCGGGTGTCCTCACGGCCGGCCGCAGTTGCAGTGGGCACACGACGGTGTGCGCCGCTCGGTGTGCCGGTCATGCGGGCCATCCCGTCTCGCTGTACAGGTCCCCGTTCTGGATCTTTGCGATGGCTTGGCGGGTGTAGGAAACGAGGTTGTCGGGCAGCGCGGCGGGGTCCCAGAACTTCCACTGGGTGCACTTGTCCGGCTCGCGCAGTTCCGGCTCGCCGCTCCAGGCGCGGGCGCGGAAGAACAGGCCCATGCGGGGCCGGTCCCCGGCCTTGTCGATGTGATGGACGACGTGGACGAGTTCGACGTCCTGGCGCTCGATGTGCAGGCCGGCTTCCTCCCGTGCCTCCCTGATCAGGCAGGTGATGGCGCTCTCCTGCTCGCAGTGGCCGGCCAGGACGTGCCAGGTGGACGGCGCGAACGCGGAGTCGGGGTGGCGCAGCCCGAGCAGCACCGTCCCGTCGGGCCGCTCCAGGTAGAGGTGGACGCCAATGACGTTGAGGACTGTGCCGTGCGGCGCAGCTGGGCGGTGCTCCTCGTGCGATGAGAGCCCGCTCTGCGACGCAGTGCTGGAAGCGTTGGCTGGGCGGCTGGCGGCGTGGCGCCGTACGAGGTCGCTGGTGGTGTCTGCGATGCGCAGGCGGTGGAGGTCGTCGGGGGCGAACCAGGCCAGCATCACCCCCTCCGTCAGGCGGAGGTCGCGGGGGTCGCCGTTCCAGCGGCCGGCGTAGATGGCGATGGGCACGCTCGCGCCGGCGTCGTCGGAGGCGTACTCAGTGCCGAACGGTGTCAGGTCGGCGATGTCGAGGCTGGCTTCCTCGGCCAGCTCGCGCCGCACGGTGTCTTCCAGGGTGGCGTCCTGGGGCTCTCGGCCACCGCCCAGCAGGGACCACATGCCCGGCTCCCAGATTTGGTCGGGGAAGTAGTCGCGCAGGTGGAGCAGGTACTCGCCGCGGTCGTTGTAGATCAGGGCGGAGGCGTTGGCCCTCTCCGGTTCGGTCTCCGGCGTGAGCTTGAGCAGCTTCTCGCGCAGGGAGGGGGAGGTCACCCTGTCCACGGGCCGCCACTCGATGCCGCCGACCTCTTCTTCCTGCAGCACCACCGGCGCCTCGGCCGCGGTGTGCAGGCGGAAGAGGAACCGGAGGTCGAAGTGCTGGTGGCCGGGTTCGCCTTTGCCCGGGTGGGCGTCGATGTCGTGGGTGTCGATGTCGAACGGCACAGTCTCGTAGCCGGGCCACGGTGCCACGGCCTGCGGCGGGATGCCGGTCTCCTCGTGCAGCTCCCGCAGCGCCGCTGCTGCCAGGGACTCGTCGGCGGGCTCGGTGTGTCCGCCGGGGGCGAGGACCTTCCCGCTCGCCAGGTGCAGCACGTGCAGGACGCGGCCGAGCGGGTCGACGACGATCGCGCCGCAGGTGACGTGTCCGGTGAAGGTGGAGCGGCTGGCGATGTCGGTGGGACGTTCGAGGGCGTCCAGGAGGCCGCCGAGCTGCGTGCGCTCGTGAGGGTGGCGAGCGAGGTAGGTCTCGACGGTGGTGCGGATGTGGTCGTGCGACAACGGCATGGGGCTACCTCAGGGGTGCGTGGAGAGGGGCGGGCCGAGGCGGGGTGGGGCGCTCGTTCGGGTCAGGTCAGTCGCATCCCCTCCGCTGGGATCTCCTCGATGACGGCGGTGCGGGCGGCGGGCAGGCCCCACCGCTCGCGTGCCGTCTCCGCGGCGATTTGGGCCTGGTGCGCTCCGGGCGGGCCCCATCCCAGCAAGGCGGCAGCCTGGGCGGGGGTGGTGAGCAGGCGGGCGAAGGGGTGGCCGGTGGCGGGGTCGACGGCCGTCGGCCCGATGGCGGTGGCCCGGGCGGCCAGGCGGAGCCGGGCGTTGGGCCCCACGCCGCCGTAGACCTCGCCGGTCTCGTCCAGCACCCAGCCCAGTCGCACCGGATCGGCTGGGTGAGCTGGGCTTCCTCGGCGGCTTCGCGGTGCAAGGTGTCCTCGGGAGTCGCGTCGGTCGTCTCCACGGTGCCGCCGGGCAGCATCGGCAGCGCACCCCGCGGGCCGGGGTCGGCCACCAGGACGACCCGGCCGTCGGGAATGAAGCACCACGCCCAGGCTTGCTGCACGGGCAGCTGCCCGGGGACGGGGCCGCGGTGGAGAGGGCTGTCCCACAGAGGCCGGTACCGGACGTGCACGTCATGGCGGTCCAGCGCCGGGACGTCGAGGATGTGCCGGCCGTCGGCGAGGTGAGCGGTGGCGGTGTTCCCGAGCCGGGCACGGTAGGCGGCGAGCATGATCTGCCCGTCCACGGGCCGCAGCCTCTGCACCGCGTCCCGGGTCTCCAGGAAGGCGTACTCGGACAGCTCCTCGCGCGGCAGGCGGATCGCCTCCACCTGGTCGGGGCGGAGGGTTCCCCCGTCGAAGACGAACCGGATCTCGCCGGGGCATGCCGTGGCGGGCTGGAGGTCGGGGTGGTGCGGGGAGAAGGAGTGGACGGCGAGCACGGCCGACGGGGGTAGATCCAGGCCCAGTTCCTCGGTGATCTCCCGCCTGCAGGTGACGTGTGGGTGTTCGCCGGCTTCGACGACGCCTCCGGGCAGCAGCCACGAGTCGTCCTCGCGGTAGGTGGGGTGCACCAGCAGGACCCGGCCGACCTCGTCGGTGATGATCGCGGCGGCGCCGAGCCACGCCGCATGCCGGGATGCGGCGTACTGCGCTGCGGGCAGAGCGGCACGCGGTGAGACGTGATCCGAAGGGGAGACGGGAGAGGTCACGTATCTCTGCCTTCCGAGACGGTGTACGGGCGAGTGGGCAGCGCGGAACGGCTAGGGGTGATCAGGGGGTGTCGCCGCTCATCCGGCGCTGCAGCTCCCACAGGGTCCGGAAGAGACCTGGCTCCTGGGTGAGCTGGGCGTAGGTGCCCTCCTGGACGATCTGCCCTTCGTCCAGGACCACGATCCGGTCGGCGACGGCCACGTTGGTGAGCCGGTGCGTGATCAGCAGGATGGCGCGGTCCTTGGCCAGTTCGCGCAGGCCGGCGAAGATCCGGTGCTCCGCGCGGGCGTCGAGGGCGGCCGTGGGTTCATCCATCACCAGCAGCGCCGCCTGCCGGTGGAACGCTCGGGTGAGGACCAGGCGCTGCCACTGCCCGCCGGAGAGCTGCTGTCCGCCGAACCACTCGCTGGTCAACAGGGTGTTCAGGCCGGAGCGCAGGCCCGGCAGCATCTCCGCGGCGCCGGACGCCTCGCATGCGGCGAGCAGGGCGGCGTCGCTGGTGTCGCCCTGCCCGAACGTGATGTTGTCGCGCATCGTCAGCGGCAGGTACGTGAACTTCTGCGGCACCAGCGCGACGTGCTCCCACGACCCCCACGGGTCCAGGTCCGCGGTGGAGGTGTGGTCCCAGGCCACGTCGCCCTCGGTGGGCAGCAGCAGCCCGCACATTAGGCGCGAGAGGGTCGTCTTGCCGGAGCCGTTCTCCCCGACCAGCGCCACGATCTCCCCGCGCCGCACGTGCAGGGAGACGTTGCTCAGGCTGTCCTTGGGGGCGCCGTCGTAGCGGTAGGTGACGTCGCGGACCTCGAAACGCTCCGGGGCCGCGGTCACGGGCGCGGTGCCGCGGGAATCGGTCATGGCCTGGCCGTGGGCGTTGTCGAGGAAGTTCTGCCAGTCCTGCACGTACCAGCCGGTGCGCACCAGTCGTGCCCCACCGTTGATGATGCCGCGCACCGAGCCGGTGGCGGTCTGGAGGGCGAAGACGGCGCCGCCGCCGGCCGCCAGGCTCAACCGCCCGGAGGCCAGGAGCCACAGCAGCGCCGCCCACACCGCGGTCGAGGCGATCCCGCCGGCCACTGCTCCGGCCAGCCCCATCCAGGCACCGGTGTTCGCGGCCTTGCGTTCGGCCGCGTTGACCGAGTCGGCCAGCCGCCGGTACCGGCCGATCAGGAAGGGCCCGGCCAGGCAGGCGCGCATCTCCTCACTGGACTCCTGATAGGCCATGTGCCAGCGCAGCTTGCCCAGCATCCTGCGCCGCCCGGAGGTCTCCAGCCCGGCCAGGTAGATCACGCGTGCGGAGCGCACGTAGGCGGCGGCCTGCGGCAGGCACGCGAGGAAGAGCAGAGGCAGGAGCAGCGGATGCAGGACGGTCAGGACGGTGGCGCCGGCCGCGAGCGTGGCGGTCGCCGCGAGGACGTCCTGCGCTTCTTCGACGAGGTCGGGGGTGACCTGGGCGCCGCGGTCGGCGATGTCGTAGGCGTCGTTGTAGCCGGGCTTGTTGTTGGCGGCCAGTTCCGTGCCGAGCGCGGCCTCGATCATCGTCAGCTCCGCTGCCCGGCCGAGCACCGGGCGCAGACGGCCGGTCAGCCAGACGACGGTGATGCCCAGCAGGGCGCGCAGGCCGGTGGCGGTGGCGATCACGGCCAGCTGCGGGGCGGCGTCCCTCAGCCGCTCGGTGATGTCGCCCGAGGAGATCAGCGCGGTGATCGTGCCCGTGACGGCCAGGAGGCCGAGGGCCGCGAGGACGCCGGTTGCGATCTGGCACACCAGCAGGCCGATGGTCGCGGCGCGGTCCACGCGCCAGGCCATCTGCACCGAGCGCCGCACCAGCGAGGGCAGGCGCCGCGCCATGGTGCGGGAGGTCAGCAGGGAGCCGGCCTGGAGCCTCGACTCGTCGCGGTAGAGGTATTCCTCCTCTCGAACACCGGCCTCCTGCGGTTCGTCGTCCGGCGCGGCCCCCTTTGGCGGTTGCGGCGGCTGGTCCTGCGTAATGGCCGAGGTCATCGTTCCCCCTAGGACGGTCGCTGCGGCAGAGTCGTGAGGTCTAACGACACGGCTGCGATATCGAACACACGTCATTCGGTCGTGCTGGGGAGCCTGCTATTTCCTGCGTCAGGGAACCCCGCGGGCGCGGGATCCCTGGTCTGGCTTGGAGCGGCCGCGGGCAGGAAATGGCCGAAACGCCGACACCGCCAAACAGCGTGGGCAGCACGGCGGGCCCATCCCGGTCGCCCTCTCCTAACCGGGATCTGGTTCGGCCTGTAGCAGCCTTTCCAGCTCTGTCTCGGCGTGGCCGACCGCGCCCGTCAGAGCCTCATGGTGGTGGGCGGACAGGACGCCGGATCCCAGTCCGGCCGCGGCGATCACCGCGTTCAGCGCGTCTGTCGCCCGGTCGTCCAGGGCGGCCGCGGCGACGGGGTGGTGCAGTGCGTCTCGTGCGGCGTAGGCGTCGAGTCGGGCAACGCTGACGAGGGAGTCGAGTACGCGGGCGACATGGCGTCCGGTGCGGTCCAGTTCCAGGGCTGACAGGCCCGTCCGGGTCTGGAAGGCGGCGGTCGGCGGATCGGGATGGTCGAGGAGCTGGACGGCTGCATCAACGGTGCGGTCGAGGTCGGGTTCAGGGACGGGGGTGTCTTCGGGCCGGCAGTGGGCGTGCAGGAGGAGGGCGATGGCTCTCTCCCAAGGCTCCGTGGGCTGGGTGGTGTCGATCAGGTCGCGGGCCTGCTGGTCCAGGCCCTGCTCCATCAGGGCCATGATCTTGATCTGGCGGCCGTCGAGGAGCCGGTTGCCAATGCCGCGATGCCGGGCCATGGCGTCGGCCGCGTCGGTCCACCGCCCGATCTGGGCGAGGGCGCGGGCGCCGTCCACGAGCAGGGTGACGTACAGCTCCTGGCACACCGTGCGGTGGTCCTCGTCCGTGCCGGTCAGAGCAGACAGGTCGACGGTGCGGCCGTCGATGTCAGCCTTGTTCCGATGTCGGGCAGCGTCGTTGAGGCAGTACAACAAGCCGTAGGCGAGTTCGCCGTGGCCGGCGCGAGTCTGCAATCGGGAGAGATTGACGAGAGGCATCAGCGACATGACGGCGACCCGTCCGCTGAGGCGTCCGGCGTTGGTGAAGACCTGGTGCTGGCGCCAGCACAGATCCTCGGCCAGTTCGGGCAGGCCGACGTCGGAGGCGATGAGCGCGGCGTAGTTGAGGACCCCGCAGGCGCGGGCCACCAGGTCATGGTGGCTCGCACCTGCGGGCGCGACGGTCAGCCCGGTGAGGTGGTTGATGCGCTCCTCCAAGGGGAGCGCGGGCGCCTTGGTGCGGCGGACCAGGGGGATGCGGCTGGCTATCGCGGGAATCATCGGCTCAGCCCTTGCGCGCCCAGTCGACGACCAGTCGGCTGTAGGGCTTGTCGACGACGAAGCGGGCGTCGTCCGCCGTCAGCCGGTCACGCGAGTCCGCGACGGCCATCCGGAAGCCTGGCTCGGGGGCGTCGTTGCCGCCGGTCGCGTCCCAGGCGCGGATCTCGCTCACGACGCGCTCGGCGAGGTCGGCGCCGCCCTCGCCGTGGCCGATCACGCCGACCTCCCAGTACCGGCCCTTGTCGTCCTCGCCCTCGCGGATGGTCAGGTACGCGAGCGACCCGGCGTCGAGGGCGGCCATGGAGCCCCACCCGAAGTGCGGGGTGAATCCGGGGCGCTGGCCCGGCAGGCGGGAGAGGCCGTTGGGCAGCACGCAGGCCAGGTACAGGTACAGCCACTCCCACGCCGAGCCCTGCCGGAACTTCACCCCGGTGTAGAGCTTGGTCTGCTGCTGGTCGAGAACGGAGCGCAGCGCCTCGCGGTCGACGTCCTGCTCGCTGAACGTCTCCAGGCGCACGTTGCCCTCGCCGGCCATCGGCACGAGGGTGTACACGTCGTCGCAGACGCCCTTGCGCAGGGGGATGAAGGTGGCCATCTCGCAGGAGACGGTCTTCCACGTGTCGCCGTCGCGTTCGAAGGCGAAGGAGCGGGAAATGCTGCCGCGGATGCGCATCGGCAGGACCAGGCGCCCGCCGGGGGCGAGCTGGTCGAGGATCTTCACGGGGACGTCGCCGGCGCCGACGGTGAAGATGATCCGGTCGTAGGGGGCGTGCTCGGGCAGCCCGGCCGCGCCGTCGGCCATCACCGCAGTGGCGTTGTCGACGCCTGCCTCGGCGAGGTGCTGGCTCGCGCCGGCGACGAGGTCCTGGTCGACGTCGAGGGTCCACACCTGCCCGCCGGGGGAGACGATTTTGCCGAGGAGGGCGGCGTTGTAGCCGGTGGCGGCTCCGGCTTCCAGGACCTTGTGGCCGGGCTGGGCGCCGAGCTGTTCGAGCTGGGTGGCGACGATGGACGGCGCGGAGATGCAGGAGATCATCTCCCCGTGCTCGTCGTGCTTGATCGGGACCGCGTCCTCTTTGTACGCGCTCTCCAGGTCGACGCCGGGCAGGAAGGCGTGCCGGTCGGTGGTGCGGAAGGCGTCGATGGCCGCCTTGCTGCGCAGGTGGCCGCTGTCGACGAGCCGCTGGGCGAGGGATTCGCGCAGCTGGTTGGGGTCGGTGACGGGTGTCATGGTGATCTCCATTCGAGGGAGGCTAGGGTCCGCCGGGGCGGACTTGCGGGTGGACACGTCAGCTCCTTCTCCGGTGGAGAAGGCGACGTGACGGCCGAGCCACGCGGTGGCGGCCTGCGCTTCGGCAGGCACGCCTGCGCGGTTGAACGCGAAGATCGCGTGATGGGCGATGACGCCCCGGATTCCGCGTATCAGTCGGCCGTCAGCGGCGAGCCGGCGCAGGCGGCGGCCGGCGTCCTCAAACGCGGCGACGCGCTCGACCCAGCCCGCTTCCGCGTCTGGGCGCAGGGAAGCGTCCGCGTTCATCAGCCGCCGCATCGCGGAGACGGCTCTCTCCAGCGCGGGCCCCTGGGGCGGGGTGACGGGGGGCCGCAGGGCAGCCCACCGGGCCCATGCATCTCCGGCTTCGAACGGGTCCAGTCCCGCCTCGCGGATCATGGCGGACAGCAGCATCACGCTGCGCTCACGGGCGCCGGGGGTGCCAGTCTCGGCGAGCGCGGCCGGGCTGTCGGCGCAGAACACGTCGTGCGCGACCTCCATGCCCTCGGGGCCGCCGAAGGCATGGATCTCCGGCTCGTAGATCCCGCCCGTCCAGCCGGTGATCACGCGGGCGGCGACGAGCTGGTCCAGCAGGCCGGTGGCGGGCTGTTCGGTGCGCAGACGCACGCCGGCGTCCTTGCGCAGGAAGTGGAAGCGGCGCCCGGACAGCGCGGTCGCCAGGGCCCGGGCGGCGTCCGCGTGCTGGTCGGGGAAGGCCACGGAGGCGTGCCACCAGGACGTGTCCGGGGGGATCGGCAGGTTCTCGTCGTCGAAGGTCATGGGCAGAAAACTCCTTGCGAGGCGGCGGGGAGAGGATCAGGTGAGCAGGAGGACGCGGGTCCAGCCGGTGGTGTCGGTGGCGTTCAGGGCGAGTTGGGCTCCGGCGCGGCCTTCCATGAATCCGGGTTTGGGCAGGCGCTCCCAGTCGGCGGCCAGCCGTCGGTGCAGGTCCTGGACGATCGGGGTGAAGCGTGCGGGTGCGGGGCTGCCGGCGGCGACCGCGCGGGTGAGGGTCAGCAGGCCGGCCCAGCCGTGGCAGAGGGTCGAGTCGGTGATGCGGGCGAGCCGCAGCGGGTCGGTCAGGATGGTCTCGACGATGTCCTCGGCCGCTTGGCGCCGGGCCGTGTCGCCGAGGGCGAGCGCGGCGAGCTGCTGGGCGCGGGCGATGCCGGGCTGGCCGTAGCACCAGGACTGGCGGGCCGGTTCCGCTGCGGGCGGCTGGTCGGCCTCCAGGTGTGCTGCGGTGGACCAGTAGTGGGCGCCGTGCCGGTCGAGCCAGGTGGCGAATGTGCCGACGGCCTCCTCCTGCCCGGGGACGCTGACTCCGGCGCGCAGGGCGAGGGAGAGCACGGCCAGTGGCCCCGCGATGCCGTGGGCCATGCCGTTGTTGCCGTGGCCGCCGGCCATCGTCTTCCCGTCGGGGCCGACCGGCGACCACCACCCGGGCAGGATCCGGCCTTCACCATGGGCGGGGTGGGCGAGCGCGACGAGGCAGGCGAGCAGGTCGGGCAGCCGGGGCGCGATCGGGCGGCGGGACAGCAGCAGTGCGGCGAGTCCGGTCAGGCCGCGGATGAGGTCCCATTCGGCGAGGTGGGGCAGCGCGCCGGCCGCCTGACGGCGGCGGGCGGCGGCGAGCCGGGCGTCCACGACGCGGTCGACGGCCGCGCGGACGTCGTCGCCGGACCCGTGGGCGCGGGCGAGGACGAACTCCAGGGCGGGTGCGCCGTGGAAGAGGCTGGCGTTGCTGCCGGTGCTCACCCCTCGGACGGTGGCCTGGGCGAGGTGGCGGCGGGCGGTGGCCAGGTCACGGCGCTCGATGTCGAGAAGGGCCATCCCCAGGGCGCCTTCGGACAGGTCCTGCGTACGGGGCACGGTCGTCGTGGTCATGAGCGCCTGGCCAGGGGGACGACGATGCTGTGGGCCCGGCCGCCGATCCACCCGTCGGCGTCCGGCGGGGGCGCGTCGTGCAGGGTGGCGATGCCGAAGGGGCTGGCGTCCAGGTGCGCTCGCAGGAGGTCCAGGTCGACGTCGCGGGTGAGGTCGAGGGGCAGCTGCTGGTCGTCCTCGGCGAGCAGGACCCGCTCCGGCACCCGGAACCGGGCACGCCAGGCGTGGAGTTGGTCTGCCCACTGCTGGAGTGGTGCGGTGCGGGCGGGCAGCGTGCGGCTGCGGATTTTCCACCGGGCGGCGGTGAGGATGGTGCGTCGGTAGGTGAGGGCCGGGGTGAAGGGCAGGGTCCAGGCGGCGCCCCAGTCGAACCAGGTCACCTGCGGGGATGCGGCCCGGCTGATCTCGCCGAGGAAGCGGGCCATCGGCGGGGTGTAGTTGTTCCACAGGAAGTTGATGGCGGTGGGGGCCAGCAGCTCCAGCGGCTTGCCCGTCGCGCACTCCACCAGCTGGGGGCGGCCGTCGGCGACGGTGACCGACAGGTCGCGGGGGAAGAGGACGTGCGGGGCGGGGCGGCGGAATTCGCCGACGCTGACGACGCGGGGCAGGGCCTGGGGCGCGCGGGTGAGCAGGTCGGCCGGCACACGTCCTGCGTGGAAGGACAGCTGTGCCAGCTCCGCCTCCGCATTGATGGTGGGCAAGTGTGCGTACGTTGCCTCGGTGCCGGGGAAGAGGTGCCAGAACCGTCCGGTCATCGAACCGGCCGAGCGGGAGACGGTCAGGACCCGCAGCCGGAAGTCCCCCCGGTTGAGGGCCTGGACGGAGGAGGCGTGCACTTGAGCGGCCAGTTCGAGATGGGGCGCCGGATGGTGTGGCTTCTCGCCGGCTGCCGCTTCCAGCTCCTCGATCATCGCGCCCGTCAGGGCCACCGCGCGCCTGCCCTCGGCGGCGGCGGTGCCGGCCAGCTCCAGCAGCAGGCGGTCGCGCCGGGACATCGGCCGGGGCGGTTCGCTCACGGTGACGAACCCTTCCGGAAAGCCCAAGCCCCGGTCGGAGTCCGTGGCCACCTCCACCGGAACGGGGACGTTCTCGCCGTAGCGCTCGGTGAACTGCTCGATCCACCGACGCCAGGTCGGTGTCCCGTTCGGATGAGTGGCCAGGCGGGCCAGCACGGTCGCTGTCGTCCCTGCCTCGGTCAGCACTTGTTCGGGCAGCCGCACGTCGGCATCCAGCCGCAGGTCGCATGCTGGCCGCAGCCGGTCTGCCTGGGCGCGGACCGCGTGCGGTAGGGCGTCTGAGGGGTCGACGGCGGTGGCTGGTGCGCGCAGCGAGGAGCGCAGCAGCCGTACCCGCAGCAGTTCGCCCAGGAGCCGGTGGCGCGCTGCGTCGCTCACAGCCGGGTACTCCGCGGCGAGTTTGTCGGCCAGCTGGCGATATTCGATCGGGGAGCGGGCCAGGTTGAGCACGAGGCGCAGCGCAGGGTTCAGGGCGAGGCGGAACTCGGCGTCGCCCTCGGACGGCACGTGGATGTGCTCGTTACGCTGCCGGGCCAGCGTGTTGACGCAGACCGCCGTGTCGGCCATGCGAGTGCTGTCGCTCTCCCAGGCGCTGAGCATCTCGTCGAGACCGGCCGGATCGGGGCGCACGACGGCCTGGTGGTCTTCTCCGAAGCGCACAGATGTCGACTGGTCGAAGCCGAGCAGGGCGACGCCGGCGAACAGGCCGTAGGGGGTGGAGCGGTGTGCGTACCGGATCGCGTAGCGGGCCGTGGCCAGAGCAGCACGGCGAACCCGGCGCGGCTTCGGCGTGCGGCCGTCGATGATGGCCTGCACCTGTCCGGCGAGGTCGGGGCTGGCGTCGGTCACCGTCTGCCGAAAGGCATCGTCGGACCAGACGCTGCTCAGCCACGCGCGCCACGGTTCCACCGGTGCCGTGGATGCCGGCCAGGGTGGCATGGCGGGCTCGGTGAGGTGCACCGCGGCGCGCAGCATCGCCTGCCCCGCGCCCTGGTACAGGCTGGGACGTACCCGTGTCATCACCGCTCTCCCTTCTTCCTTCGTGACGGGGCGGGATGCGGGCCGGACGGGAAGCCCCGCCCGGCCCGCGCAGCCGGATCGGACCGGCTTACGAGGTGGTGCAGGCGCTGGGGCAGGAGCTGCCGCAGGTGTCGCCCGTGCTGCACATCAGGACCGTCTCGGTCGCCGGCGTGCCCTCGATGAAGGTGATGTCGAGCCCGAAGGGGTCGGTCTCGTCGGTGGTTGCGAGGTCCGGCTGCGCGGGGGCGGTCGGCCTCTCCGTCTGCACGGCGGTCATGCTTGCCTCCTAGTGGCGATGGGTGGTGCGGGATCCCGGGCCCGGTCGGGACCCGGAACTTGGTGCCAGACGGTGGCGGGCGACGGTGTCGCCTGCTCCAGGGCGTCTGGGAGTCGGTGTGAGCCGTGTCGTCAGGCTGCTGAGGGCTGCGCCCGCGAGTGGGTCTTCGCAGCCCTGTCCAGGACCTCGGTGAAGTGCTCGGCGCGCTCGTCACCCTCGGCCTCCTGGGCGCGGAGGTCTCCGAAACGGGCCCAGTACCGCCTGCAGACGTCGCTGTTCATGAGCATCGAGGCGTAGAAGGGCAGTTGTCCGTGGCGAACGAAGCCCAGCCGGTCACGCAGGCTGAGGGTGCAGATCTGCTGGTTGGCATGGAGCAGCTGCATGTACTCCTCGACGTCGATGTCCTCGGGCGTCCAGAGCTTGGCGAGGTCCGGGTTGGTGGACATCTGCGTCAGCCAGTCGAGCTGGTTCCGCGCGACGGCCACTTCGTTTCGCTCGGCCTGGTGCCGCGCGTCCTGCCTGAGCCGGGCGGCTCCGACCACGGCGGTGGTGAGGGAGACGGCGGCGCCGACAGCGAGGACGGCGGTAGTGAGCTTCATACTTCAACGGTCCTTTCAGGTAAGGGGGTCTGTGGAGCCTGTGGGGCCCGCTGCGTCATGCGGCCCCCGCGAGCACGACGGTCGGGGAGTCGTCGGCATGGCGATCCGGGGCGTACCGGCGCCGCACCTTCTCCAGGGCGACGGCGATCGGCGGCAGCCCGACGGCGGCCCTTCGCTGGTCCAGGGACTCCGGTGCGCGCAGCGGGCACAGCTCAACCCCTGTTGCGTTGAGGGCCAGTTGGGTCCCGAACTCTTGTGGTCGCCCGCTGTTGACCAGGGCACGGTCGTGAAGGTGGGCCCAGTGCTGGATGCGTGCGTCGTCGTCCTGGACTGCGCGCTTCAGAAGGGTGGTGGCCGCCCGTTGGAAGTCGGGCTCGCCGTCGGCGTGAAGAGCGATGCTCCAGGCGGCACGTGCCGCCTCGGGGCCGACGAGGCGGTGGCCGGGCCAGTCGTGTTCGGCCAGGATGCGGCGCAGCACTTTGGTGTCGGCGTGGTCGGCGTGACGGTCCTGGCCGAGTTGGACGGCGTCGAGGTGGTTGCGCACGCGCTGGGCCCGGCGCGCTGCCGACTGTGCGGCTCGGACGAGGAGTTCGCGGGCGAGGTCCGGCCGTAGCGGTTCGGCGGTCCTCACGCGATGCCCCGCTGGTCTGCGGCGGAACGCGGCTCGTGGACCCGGCAGCCGATGAGCGCGCTCAGCCCAGGCCGGCGCTCTGCGGTGAGTTCGAGGCGAGCGACTCGCTCATCGTGCTGCCCGGTGCCGGATCCTCGCAGGTCCCAGCCCATGTCGGTGAGCCGATGAAGGAATGTGGCGATCGGATCAACGTCGAGAGGATGGCGGGCCAAGACCTCGGCCCGCACGAGCGGTACGCCGAGCCGGGCGGCGAAGTCGGAGACCCACAGAGTGATCAGCCGGACGGTGTCGTCGGAGCGGTCGGGCAGGGTGTGGACGCAGCCCAGGAAGAGGCACGGGCCCTCGCCCCATCGGAGGTGGGGCCCGCGCTGCGGGATCATGCAGGCCAGCAGCAGCCCGTCCTCGAACAGTCCGGCCGGCTTGGCCTGCGGGTCGCGGAACAGAGCCGGGATGTCGGCTCGGGCGGGTACAGGCAGGCCGCGCATAGTGAGCCAGCGTTGACGGTCCTGGACGAGTGCGGCGGCCTCGTCTCGTTCGGCGTCGGTGCACAGTGTCCGCATCTCGTACACGGCCGGTAACGCTGTCGCGCGCCGGTGCGGGGAGGCGGGGAATGGCTTGGTGGCCACAGAAACGGGTGACGCGTTCACTGGCTCGCTCCGCTCTCCGTCGTGGCGGCTGGCCTGGTGCCCAGTAGGCCCCACGCGTGGGCAAGGACGACGAGCTGGGTGGTGTTGGCCGCCCCGGTCTTGTCGAGCAGTTCGTCGTGTGCCGCTCGGACATCGGCGGGGGCGATCTTGGCGGCGACGGCGATGTCGTGGGGATTGCTGTGCTCAGCGACGGCCTGCAGCAGCAGTTGCTGCTCCGGGCTGAGCTTGGGCGTTGGCCTGTCCGTTGTGGGTGGGGCGACCTGCTGGGCATCGAACAGGCGGTGCACGATCACCGGGGGCTTGCAGCGGGGCGGGCAGTGGAGGCTCTCCCGGATGTCGCGGACGTACTGGCGGACGGTAACGGCCGACAGCCCGGTTCTCGTGGCGATTTCTCGGGGGGTGAGGTCGTCAGCGAGGTGCTGGGCGACGCGCTGCAGGGTCGGCGTCAGGGGTGTGATCGGTGCGCTGGTCGTCACGGGCGGGGTCACGGGTGTCTCTTTCTCGGCTGAGTGGACGGTCACCGGAAGGGGTGCCGCCGGCCCCCGCGGGGGACGGGGGCCGGCGACATGGGCCCGTGCGCGGCGGTCTGGATTCACGGGATGCCGCGCACGGGGGCTCATGCGGCGGTGGGGTCGGGTCGTGCCCAGGACGCTTCAGCGGCGAGGCGTTCGGACCACTGGATGTGGTCCTCGTCGAAGGCGGCGTCGGCCAGGCGTATGCGCTGGACTTCGCCGGTTCCGGCCGGTGGATAGGTGTGCTGGATGTCGCGCCACAGGCGCTGGAGGACGTAGTCGCGGTCGAGGGCGTGGGCGCCGTGCAGTTCCATGGCGTCCTGGGTGGACTGCATGGCCCATTGGTGGCCGAGATACTTGGCGTTGATCAGGTCGGCGTCGCAGGGCAGGCCCTGGTCGAGGAGGTGCACGGACTGGTAGGCCAGGATTCGTCCGGCGCGCAGGCGGGCCTCCATGTCACCGATGCGGTCCCGCAGGACCGGCAGATCGGACAGGGCGCCCCGGTAGCGGGCGCGCGCCTTGAGGCGGGCAGTCGTGGTGGCCACGACCGCCTCGTGGATCCCGAGGCTGACCGCGGCCAGGTTGGGACGGCCGTACAGGATGCTGCTGCTCTGGGCCACGCTCAGCCCCTGGCCGATCTCTCCGACCACGTTGTCCTCGGGGACGCGGACGTGGTCGAGGTCGAGGCGGCCGGCGGAGAAGCCGTGCAGGCCGAGGCCGGGACGGTGGTCGGAGACCGATAGCCCGGGTCGGTCGGATTCGACCATGAACGCGGTCAGCGCCTGGGAAGTACGTACGCCCGCCTCGGCGGTTCGGGCGACGACGAGGTGGGCTCCCGCGAGATGGCTGTTGCCGATGTGGACCTTACTGCCGGTGATCACCCATTGATTGCCGGCGCGTTCGGCGGTGGTTTCGATGCCGCCGATGTGTCCGCCGGCCCGCGGTTCGGTCACGGCGATCGACAAAAGAAGTGAACCGTCCGCCACCCGCGGCAGCCAGCGGCCCTTCTGCTCATAAGTGGCGAAGTGCAACAACCCGCCGACGGGGATGAGGGTGGCCTGCAGAATGGCCGCGGCAGCCGCCGACAGGCAGGCGACGCGGTGGACCAAGACCGTCTTTGCCACATGGCCGGCGCCAAGACCGCCGAAGGCGGCCGGGACGGTGACGGCGAACCAGCCCCGTGCGGCCATCAGGTTGGCGACCTTGCGCTCCACCCTGCCCGGAGCGGCCTCCATACGTGCGGCGCGCGGCGCGATGTGCTCTTCCGCGAAGGCGTCCGCCTCGTCCCACAGCAGCTCGTGGCGGGCGGTGAGGTAGGGACGCAGCGCCGGTGGTGGCGTGGTGGGTGTGGCGGGCATGGTCGTCTCCCTCTCCCTGGGTGAAGGTCGCACAGTGGAGCTGCCGGGGATCGCCTGCGGCTCCCGGGTGGGGGTGGTGGAACGGCCTAGCGGACGGGCGCGTGGGCGATGTGGTCCATCACCTGGGCGCCGGCGTTGATGACGATGTCTCTCAGCCGTCGGGCCTCGCTCAGGGGCCGCTTCTCGGGGTCGATGACGCACACCGTGCCCAGCACGGTGCCGCTGCCGTGGATGAGCGGTGCGCCGAAGTAGGAGCGGATCCCGACCGCGTCGACCACGTGGTTGCCGCTGAAGCGCGGGCTGGCGTGCACGTCGTGCAGCGGGAGGGCCTTCTTGCGGGCCATGACCTCCGGGCACCAGCCGTGGTCGCGGCTCATGGTGCGGCCGACGATGACGTACCCGCTGTCCGCGGGCGGCTGGTGCAGCCCGACGAAGGTCTGCTCCTCCAGGAAGAGATTGACGAACCCGTACAGGAATCCGGCCTGCGTGGCCATGTCGCGTGCCAGCTCGTCGAAGTCCTGGCTGGCAGCGGTGGGCACGCCCAGGCGCTCGAGCAGCTCATACCGCCGCGCCAGTTCGGTCGTCTGCTGGTCCTGCGGGCCGGTGACGGCAACGTCGGCCGAGACGGACGGCCCAAGGGCGATGTCTCGCATGTTGCGTCGCGGCAGTGACCGGGTTGCTGGGGCGGTCTGCGGTACGAGGTAGGGGTCGTTGGGCTGATATGACATCAGGCGTCCTGGAGGGTGGTAGTGGCTGCTGGGCGAGCGGGGCCTGCTGATGCGTTCTTCACGGCGTGGCCGACGAGGGTCAGCAAAACGCCGGCGACGTGGTTCGGGTCGCGGGCATCGCAGGTGACCACCGGCGCAGAGGTGGGGAGTTCGAGGGCGGTGCGGACCTGTTCGGGGTGGTAGCGGTGTGCTCCGTCGAACTGGTTGATGGCGACGACGAAGGGCAGGCCGATGTCTTCGAAGAAGCTGACGGGGGTGAAGCTGCTTTCCAGGCGGCGGGTGTCGACCAGGACGACCGCGCCGCGGGAGAGTTCGTACCAGAGGTCGACGAACCGGTCCTGGCCGGGCGTGCCGAACAGGAACAGTTCCAGGGGCACAGGCGCGTCCGGCAGGCTGAGGCGGCCGAAGTCAAAGGCGACCGTGGTGGTCTGCTTGGCCTCGACGCCTTCCAGGCTGTCCACGTCCGCGCTCGCCTCGGTCAGGTACTCCTCCGTGCTCAGCGGCGTGATCTCGCTGACGGCACCAACGGCGGTGGTCTTGCCCGCGCCGAAGCCCCCGGCAATCACGATCTTCAGCACAGTCGGTGCACCGGCCTGCGGGCGCGACGGACTCCGCAGCGCCACGGTCGAGTCATCCGGCCTGGGGGTAGGCGATGGCATCGGGCCACTTCCTCTTCAGGCCCACAGAGAGGGCCGCCAATAGGTGGGTGGTGGGACGCTCATCCGCGTCTGCGTCGGAGGCGGCATAGGCATCGGCGACGGAGACGACCAGGGCGTCGGCGTCCAAGAGGTCCGAGACGAGGATCTTGACGGCGGTGACGGGGCGGCCGAGTCGGCCCGCCAGCTCGGTCACCGAACGCCGGCGCTCTCGGCACAGGGTGAGGATGTCTTCGCATTCCTCGGCCTGGCCCGGGCCGGGTCGCCCCGGCCCGGCGTCCAGCACGGTTTCCAGGCCCAGCAGGTGCCGCGGCTTGGTGCGCCCGCGCGTCAGCGTGTAGGTCCGCACGAACGTCGACTCCTCGGCCGAGCGGCCGTGTGCGGTCACCGGACCTCAGCACCCGTGCCGACGCGGACGGGGATCTGCATGTAAGGAGCGAACTTCTGGACGAGGCGCCCCATCTCGAACCCGACGGTGCCCGCGTCGGCGTCCGTGGTGGCGATGACGGCGAGGATCGTGTCCACCTCACCGCGTTCGTTGCCTGGATGGCCCTCGAACGCTGCGCTGCACCCGGCGCTCTGGACAAAGAACAGGCAGTCGTCTCGCTCGATGATGACTTGCCTGGCCGGCCTCTTCTTGTGGCTGGGGCCGGTGATGTTCGTCGCGAGGGAGGCCACTCCGCTGAGCGCGGCCGACACTTCGTCCGCCCAGTCCTTGTCGACGTCGCTGTCCAGCAGCCGCAGTCCGTCGCGCGACAGCAGGACGGCGTGCGTGACGCCCGGAGTCTCGGAGGCGAAGTGACGCAGCAGCCAGGCCATGTTGTCCCGTTGACCGCTTGCTGTCGTCTCGGATGCGGGCGCGTCGCTGGTCACGTTGTCAGTCGCGGGGTGGGTGCTCATAGGGATCGCTCCAGAAGGGGGAAGGGCCAGCGGATGTAACAGGCCGCCGGGAACGTGGAGGGAAGGGCGAGAATCAGGGCCTGGGTTGCTCTGCCGAAGCGGGCGGAGAACCAGCTGTCCCGCCGGCCTGGATGCCGTTGCGGAAGGCGGCTGCGAGCCCTGGCGTCGCCGCGGTCACGGGGGCTTGCTCCCGCTCGCGTGGTGGACGGAACGAGCCAGCCTGACGCGTACGCGTGGGAAGGGCGGGCGCATCAGCCGAGTGACCTGCCTCTCCGGCTCTCGGCGCCCCTGCGGTGCCCGGGCGTGGTACCTGGCCCGCCGGGATGGCTGGAGCCGTGGCACTCTGCCGGGGCGGCGGCGCGGAGGGGTGGGGTCTCCTGGGGAGCGCGCCCGAGTCCTCGAGCGAGGGAATCGCGACGAGGAGCCGTGCCGGAATGACGACCAGGGCGGTGGTGCCTCCCGTCACGTTCTCCTGGAGGAGAACGGAGAGCCCGTGCGACTGGGCGATTTTCGCGGCGACCAGCAAGCCGAGCTGTCCCGCTCGTACCTGACCGCTGACGTCCACCTCGTCAGGGGCCTTGAGCAGGTGGTTCATCTGCGCGCGTGTCTGCGGATGCATAGGGATGGCCCGGTCCTCGACCTCGATCGCCAGCCCGTTAGAAACCCGCTGCGCTCGCACGGTCACCTTCGTTGCCGGATCGGAGCACTCGCAGGCGTTCTCGATCAGCTCGGCCAGAAGGTGGGTCAGGTCCGGACCCACATGTCCCGGAAGGCCCAACTCAGCGCCCACGGAACCAGCCGCGACGGCCACACGCGGATACTGCACAACTTCGGAGACTGCGCCGCGCAGCGCCGTCGCGACGGGGACGGGCCGACGCACGCTGCGCAGGGACTGCCCGCCCAGCACCGCCGTGCTCTCGACCTGGCGACGCATCCGCGTCACGAGGTGATCGATCTCGAAGATCTTCGAAAGCAGCTCCGGGTCGTCGGTCAGCATCTCCAACTGGCTCAGTGCCTGGAGCGCCTTGCCGACCAGGGCGTGCTCGCGCATCGCCAGACGGCGCAGCACTTCCAGGAGAACGACGGACTGGGACTCGTCGTGCACACGTATCAGCGACGCGATGGCCTGCGCCTGGAGGGAACTCAACGCCTTGTTGATCTCGACGGTCGGACTGGCCGACGGTGGCGTCTGCATGTCCGGCAGCGCGGGGCGTCCCCCGCGGCACAGCTCGTCCGCCGACCACTGCACCGACTTCTCGACGGCCGCCCCTGCCTCGGCGACCGCTGTCAGCGCCGCTGCCTGGGCCTCCTCCACAGCTGCCTGCACGACCCCTGCGGCCGTGCGCACTCCGCGAGCCGCCACCAGCGCGACCCCGGCCAGCCCACAGACAAGGCCGGTCAGGAGCCAGCCGGGACCTACCGCAGACATCGACCAGAGGGCGAAGGCGGCACCCAACAGCGCGGCCAGAAGCACCACGGGCAAGGCCACGGCGCGGCGGACACGGTGCAGCGTGATCGTGTCGATCCGTGGAGGTCTGCGGTGGCCGGGAGCGGCCGGCCGTGCCGGGAAGGCGCTGTCAGGCATGGGAATCCTCGTCAGGGGGTGGGGTTGCTAGGCGTGCTGCGGCGTCAGGCTTGTGCAGGTCTGGAGCGTGTTGCGTGAGGTCGAGCGAGGCGCCGGAACCTCGACCGTGCCTCGGTGGCAGGAAGACTGCGTCGCCAGCTGATGAAGGAGCCGGGCACTTTGGATCAGGCCCATGTGGCTGAACGCCTGCGGGAAATTACCGACCTGGCGCTGCTGGACGGGGTCGTACTCCTCGGCCAGGAGCCCGAGGTCGCTGCGCAGCGCGAGAAGGTGTTCGAACAGGGCGTGGGCCTCGCCGAGGCGGCCGGTCAGGGCGAGCGCATCGACGAGCCAGAAGTTGCAAAGGAGGAAGGTGCCCTCATCGCCGGCCATGCCGTCCACTCCGGTGCGCTTGCCGCGGGTCGGGTACCGGTACACGAGCCCGTCCGGTGTGGAGAGTTCACGACGTACCGCATCCACGGTGCCGATGACGCGCGGGTCGTTCGGCGGCAGGAAGCCGACGCGGGGGATGAGCAGCGTGGCGGCGTCCAGTTCCTGGGAGCCGTAGGACTGGGTGAAGGTGTTGCGCGCCGGGTCGAAGCCCTTGGTGCAGACCTCGTCGTGGATCGTGGCCCGCAGCTCGACCAAGGGGGTCAGGTCCACGTCGAGGGCACCGACTTCGGCCAGGCGGATGGTGCGGTCGACCGCGACCCAGGCCATCACCTTGGAGTGGACGAAGTGCCGGCGTGCCCCGCGGATCTCCCAGATTCCCTCGTCGGGCTCCTGCCAGCGCTGCGCCAGGTGCTCGACGAGGCGCTGGTGCAGGACCGCAGTGTCGGCGCAGTGGGCGACACCGCTCTGGTGCGCGAGGTACAGGGTCTCGATCACCTCGCCATACACGTCGAGCTGAAGCTGGTCCGCCGCCCCGTTTCCGACCCGTACTGGGGTTGAGCCCTCGTACCCGGGAAGCCAGGCCAGCTCCCGCTCCCGCAGATCGCGCTCCCCGGTGATCCCGTACATGATCTGCAAGTTCTCCGGATCACCGGCCACCGCACGCAACAGCCATCGCCGCCATGCTTGCGCCTCCTGCCGGTACCCGGTCCCCAGCAGCGCGGCCAGGGTCGTGGAGGCGTCGCGCAGCCAGGTGAAGCGGTAGTCCCAGTTCCGTCCTCCGCCGATCTCCTCAGGCAGCGATGTGGTCGGCGCCGCGACGATCCCGCCGCTCGGCCCATAGGTCATAGCCTTCAGCGCGATCAAGGAACGAACCACTGGCTCGCGGAAGGGGCCGTCGTAGGTGCATTCCTGCGCCCACTCCCGCCAGAAGGCGAGTGTCTCGGTGAGCGCGACCTCCGGGTCGGGAACGTCAGGCGCGGCTGCATGGGATGGGCACCAACTGAGCACGAAAGCCACGCTCTGCCCGGCGGCGACGGCGAAGGCACTGACGATGGCGCCATCCTTTTCCACCTGCTGGACGCAGGTGTCGAGCCACAGAGCGTCCGCGCCGGCCTCCGCGACCATGCGGCCCCCGACCTCGTGGATCCACGGGCTGACGCTGCCGTATCCCGGCCGCGGACGCATGGCCGAGATCATCGGCACTTCGCCGGTGAGACCCTCTACGATTCGGATCACCTGAGGTGCCCCGTCGCGTGGCGGCATGAAATCCAGGACGCGGACCGAACCGGTCGGGATCCGCCACACCGATTCGAGGACGAGTGAGTCACCGCAGTACCGGCGTTTGGCTTCCGCTTCGGAGCCGGACCGGCCAGGAGGCGGCGAGGCCGGAGCGATCTGCCAGGTGCCGTGTTTCTGCGTCCCGAGCAGGCCGGCGAAAACGGCCGGCGAGTCGAAGCGGGGCAGGCACAGCCAGTCGATCGAACCGTCGTCGCAGACGTGGGCACTGGTCTGCATGTCGCCGATCAGGCCGTACTGCTCGATACGCGGAAGACGTTCCATCGCTTGTGAATCTCCATTGACCCCGCAGGCCGGGGGGTATCGGGGGCCGCTACGGCGGCCGGGAACACTGAAAAGGAGGGGCACCTGTGGTCACCGGGGTGAGGTCGGGTCGTTCAGGGTCGGCGGGGAGTCCTCGTCGGCCGCGACAGGACTGGCTGCGCGCTCGCCGCGGAGGACCAGCCAGGCCATCGGCCCGAGAGTCAGCCCGATGACGACGACCCCGGTTACTGTCACGGCCGTGGCACCGAAGCGGCCCAAACCAAACAGGCGAGGGCGACTGCGAAAACCGCCCCGCGCAGCATGTTGATCCGGGGCTTCCACGAACGCCGCCTGCGCTCCGGGCGCAGCGACCCGGGATCACCGCGCTCCACATGCGTGACGAGTTCCTGCGTCGCTTCGGCGAGTTCGACCAGGTACACCCGGCTGGGCATGTAGCCCTCGGGGACGCTCTCTGAGCAGAGCCGCTGCGCGCGCAGCAGGACGGGGGTGCCCGAAGCGGTTCGTGCTCCCAACTGGGCAACGTGACCGCGCAGACGGCGAACGAGGTCCTCCACATCAGCAGCGCTCTCGGGTAGCGGTGAATCCTCGCCCAGCACGAGCGTCACCGTCTCCGACGCGGCCACCACGTGATCACGCTGCGGCGCCCGCGTCACGGTGACGGACCCTCGCTCTCCGCTCCCGCCCACACTCTGGATGTCTCCTCCGCGAGGGACCAGCGAAAGGCGCATGACACAACTCCTGTTCGGATCAAGCCAAAGTGAGCCGAAATCGCCGGTTGGCACCGACGGCTGGCGTGCGAAGTGAGTGATCTGGCAGCTACGTTGAGCGAACCGTGAATCCCGTCTGAGGGGTATGCCTGTGCGGACCGGAAGGCCGCCAAAGGCGCCAAAGATCATTTCGGACCCGAGGGGCAGTCCATGGCCCGTGAACGAAACGTCGCCCTCGCCGCACTTCTGCGCGAAGCAGGCTGGTCCCAGCCACAAGCAGCCGCTGCCGTTGCTCGAGTGGCCGCGGAGAGCGGAGTGCGTGAGCTGGAGGCGATCTCCCGCTCGCACATCTCCATGTGGGTGCTCGGCACGAAGCCGAGTGGCAGAGCGCCGCATATCCTGCGCG
This sequence comes from Streptomyces sp. NPDC007929, assembly GCF_042959065.1. NCBI lineage: Bacteria > Bacillati > Actinomycetota > Actinomycetes > Kitasatosporales > Streptomycetaceae > Streptomyces > Streptomyces sp. NPDC007929. The sequence continues at coordinate 100,304 of NZ_JBIBKD010000004.1, forward strand.
AGACGCTGTCCCGCAGACTCGGCCGCCACCTCACCCTGGCCGACCTCGGGCTGGAAGAAGAGCCAACAGGCACGACCGACACCGGATCCGACTGGAGCGTCGACCCTCTGACCGCACTGGCCGAGCTGGGAAGCGACGATCTCGACATGCACCGACGCAAGCTGCTGTCCACCGCCGCCTACTCTGCGGCCGGCCTCGCCCTGCCCACAGCCTCGTGGTGGGCAGCCGCCCCCGCCGCAGCGGCGAAGCGCCGACCGGCATCCCCGCGCCCGGTGACCCAGACAGACATCGACGACGTCCGCGACCTCACGGTCTACTACTCCGCGCGCGACCAGCAGCGAGGCGGCGCTTCCGGCCGCAAGGCCCTCGCCAGCCACCTGCTCGACGGTGCGGTACCGCTGCTTGGCGGCCGATTCCGTACAGATCAGCTCCGCCGCGACACGTACTCCGCCGTGGCGGAGATGACTTACCTCGCCGGTTGGATGGCCTTCGACGCCAGTGAACACCGCACTGCCCAGCGCTACCTCACCATTGCCGCCCGCATCGCGGCGGAAGCTGGAGACGGACCGCTCGGTGGTCATGTCCTGCGCGCCCTCGCCCACCAGGCCGTGGACCTCGGGCATCCACGCCGGGCGCTCGCCCTGGCCGACGCCTCGATGTCCCGCGACCGCTACGGCCAAGCCAGCCATCGTGAAAAGGCACTTCTGGCGATCGTCCACGCTCGCGCACTCGCGGCCGATGGCGACCGGGCCGGCTCTCTCGCGGCCATCAGCCGCGCGGAGCGGGACCTCGCCCGCGCCGACACCAACGAGGCGCCGGCGCGCGTCGGCTTTTTTCAGGAAGCCTCCCTCGCCCACGAGACGGCCTGCGCTCTGCGTGATATGGGCCAGCCTCGGGATGCGGAGATCCACTTCAAGCGCAGCGTGGCCACGCGCCAACGCCAGCAGTTCGCCCGTACCCACGGCGTGACGCTCGGTTACCTCGGCGCCGTCCAAGTCCAGCAGGGACGCCTTGACGAGGCATGCGCAACCTGGAACGAAGCACTCGATGCGATGGCCGGTATCCAGTCCGGGCGAGCCCGCGACGTCATCGTCCGCATGCAGAGCGACATCTCGCCCGTCCGGCGGCGCGGTGGTGGCCACGTCGCCGAACTGGACCGTCGCGCGCGAGGCTTGTTGCGCGCCATAGGCTGACCACAGAACGGTTTCGCGGCGCTGACCGGAGGCCGCCGCGCACGCTACGCCCAGGGAGAGGAACGAGCGCTGATGCCGACCTACGAGGTCAAGTCGATCGCCACGGTCGTCGGCGGCCACACTCGCGTACAGGACGACTACCAAGGCGGGGTCGAATCGATCATCCGGCTCGACGACGCGTATCCCCTTGAAACGCTGCAAGGAATCGAGGAGTTCTCCCACCTGACCGTGACCTGGCGCTTCCATCTGGCCCGACCCGAAGACGTCCAGCTCCACGCACGCAGTCCAAGGGGAAACCAGAACTGGCCGGCGACCGGTACGTTCGTCCACCGCAACCACCGGCGCCCCAACCAACTGGCGGTCAGTTACCCGCGGTTGCTCAAGGTCGAAGGCAGGGACCTCCTGGTCGCCGATCTCGACGCCGTCGACGGGACGCCCGTGATCGACCTGGCACCGTACTTCGAACAGATGGGGCCTCAGGGCCCGATCCGTCAGCCCGCATGGCCTGGCGAGATGCTTGAACCGAACTACTGGGCGAAGGCAAGCGAACGGCCCTCCGAGCGTCCCCTGTAGGGGAAGTGACTGAGCTGCCCGACTCGTCAACCGCATGGCCGGGAACCATTTGGAAGTCTGGCTCAACCCTCAGCCCTCGCGTACCGGAACTCACACCACGTCTCCTTGCCGCTGCTCTCCCACGCGTCTGAGATCGCATCGACAAGCCGGATCCCGCGACCGGATTCACCGTCGGGTCCGGCTTCCTTGAGTACAGCTGGGGCCGGATTGTGATCGGTGACCGAGACACGCACCACGTCGACGGCCACCGTGATCCGGAGCACGACTTCTCCCTCACCGTGAATCACGGCGTTGGTGGCCAGCTCCGAGACGGCCAGTACGACGACCCCCGCCACCGGGTCCGAAACACGGCACCGCCGCAGGAACGCCCCGGCTGTCTGCCGCATCTCCCCAACTTTCGCGAGATCAGGGAGAAAGGCCGCCTGACAGCCATGGGGTGCCGCCGGTATGCCTGCCCTCGCCGATGTGCTGTGCCGGTTTTCGTGAACCGACCTCGCGCATGGCACGCCTGCCACGTCGGCAAAGCTACGGATGCCCCCGCCGGGCGGGGTCTCCTCTTGGAGCCTGGTCATGGGGGCTATCGCACCGCGTGGCGACGCCGTCGACCAGGGGAATCCAGAGGGGGAAATATCTGTCAAGGGGGAAAGTCGGAGGGGGAATTGAGGCCATGATTGGATTCCGCCCACCAACAGAGGTCACACTCATGCCAGATCCGTTCTCCGACCTGCTCCTCCGGCTCCGGCAGGAGGCGGGCAGGACGCAGGAGGAGCAGGCAGACGCGATCAACGCTGTCTCCGGCCGGGACACCATGACCCGCCGAGAGATCAGCCGCTATGAGAACTTCGAGAACGTCCCTACCAATCACACAATCGCCCACATCGCGGCGGCCTGCGGTGTGCCCTTCGAGGAGCTTCAGCGGGAGGCCAAGGCTGCCCGCGCTCGGAAGAGAAAGGGGCATGCCAGTGCAGAGGAGGACCAGGACGCCGTGAAGCGTCGCACGCTGCTGGGTGGCGCCGCTGTCGGCGTGAGCGCGGCTGCCGAGCCCTGGGGGCGCCTCGCCTTCGCCCTCAGTAAGGGGTCCAAGATCGATTCGCCCTCCGCCGTCGCGCTCATCGACCGGGCCGCTGAACTACACGTACAGGAACTCAATCTCAGCGCCCGGCGGCTACAAAGGACGGTCGAGTCGCATCTTGACGCGATCACCGCGGCTCTGCCTCGTGCTGGCGAGCACGAGCGGGCTCTCACTATCGCCGCTGGAGAAACCGCCGCCCTGGCGGGTTGGGTCGCCTGGGACCTGGGTGAGCACGACAAAGCCGACGCCTACTACAAGGTCACGTCGCAGTGCGCGACGACCGCCGGGCACCCTCCGCTCCGAGCCCTGGCCCTGACCTACAGCAGCTACGGCGCCTCGACGCCGAAGGCGAAGTTGGAGTTCCTTTCCCAGGCGGCCAGCGATGTGCGAGGCCACGGCAACGCTACTGCTGCCGCCTGGGTCCTCGGCAGGCACGCGGAGGAGGCTGCGGCGGCCGGCGACGAGATGGGGGCGCTCCGGGCGTTGGAGCGAGCGCGCTTCGCTTACGACTTCGCGGATCACACCAACGAGCAGGCGTGGGTCCGGTTCGTGACCCCGTACCGCATGGATTCGCTGGCCCTCTCTGTATACGGGCAGTTGGGGCGTCCCGAACTCACCGCTACAGCAGACACCGCAGTCGACCGACTCGGAGACGAACTACCTGACGGAGGCGTCGTGGTCCTCGGTGATCTCGCGTCGGCCCTGCTGCGTGGAGGTGACGTCGACCAAGGGGTCTACGTGTCACGCCAGTTCGCCGCAGCGGCACAGGCCAAACCCAACACGATGGGCAAGGAGCGCGCATCGACTATCGCAGCGTCGCTCCCGGACAGCGAGCAGGAACTCAGCCGCCATCTGCGGCAGTTCGCATCCTGAGTCCCTGCGCGGCACGCGGACAAGCCCAGGACGCGAACAGTCGTACGGCCTGTCCGTCGCTCCGCAGACCTATGCCGTCTCCGCGACTACCCAGGACAGGTACGCCTCCGAACCGCCGGTCACGGGCAATGTGATCCACTGGGGGACGTCGTACGGGTGTTTCTCGTGCATCCACGCCTCCAGTGCCGGGAGACGGTCCGTCGTAGTCATGTACGAGATCCGCCACTCCTGCGCCGTCTCAACCTTCCCCTTCCACCAGTAGAAGGCGGTGATCGGCGCATCGATGTGGACGCCCGCTGCCAGCTTGCTCTCGACAGCGCCCCAGGCCAGCGCCTTCGCCTGATCCTCGTTGTCGCTGGTCGTCTGCGCGATCACAATCTCGTTGGCCATGCAACTACCTCTCCAGCTCGGGTACCGCGACCCTACCCAGCCGTCCAGCGCGCACCGAAGTCGGTAGCTACCGGTGAAGGTGGGCGGGACTCAACCAGCGACCTGGACCACTGAGACAGGCAGCAGGCCATTCAAACGCTTGGCGACCTGAACGCGTGGACCGCATAGATGCGTGACCTCACTGGGGTGTTGTGTCGTCCGTTGGGCTTCGTACTGACCGCAAGGCAGGCCGGCGAGCCCCTGACTTCCGGGGGCGACAGCGCGTCGGCGGGTGCCTAGCGGAGAGCGAGCGGCGGCCCGGACGAGGTCGGCCGATAGGGCGAATTCTTTCTGTGTACTCAGGCTGACTCGGAATTTCGCCCATGGCAGACGAGAAAGGGGCTCGAAGGACTGGAACCCTCTCCGGGTGTATGTCAACGTACAACACCTCGGAAGTGCGAGGTCGGTAAGCGACCCGCCTGGAGATCCGATGAGGAGTATTTCCGCCGATGCGCGTCCTCCGATCAGTCCGGCCGGCCGCCCCTGTCCGCTTACTCTTTGTGCGATACACGGTGGACCGTTCATGCCGGATCCACATACGGGGGCGGATCGATTGGCGTCGAGGTTGGCAGTCGGGGCGAGCCTCTTTTCGGAGCGCGAGCGCAACATAGACCAAGATTGCCGGTTAGCCAAACCGGCGATCTTCGCGACCATTGAGCAGGTCCACATTTGGCTGTACTTGACAGTGGAGCCGTAGCGGACACAGAAGAAGGCAGCGCTCCCCAAACGCACCGGGGAGGGAGAGGAGGAGCATCGGCTACCGCAGCGGTGATACCCGCGGCACCCTTCGCTGAAGCGCAGTGGCCCCTCCGCCCGCGTGCAGTTTCCACACCCTCAAGGAGAGTGAGTACTCTGTCCGATCCCATCAAGAAACTTCCACCGAACTCGAAGGGGAAGGTTCGATACCGGTTTGTTGTCGACGCAGGAATCGACCCCGAAACTGGTAAGCGTAAGCAGTTGAGGCGCACCTTCGACTCGTTGAAGGAAGCTAGGGCTGAGTACGCAAACATAACTAACCGGCGGCATGATGGGTCGCTTGTGCCGCCCAACAAGATCACCGTGAATGAGTGGCTCGACCGATGGCTGGCCATGAAAGCGGAGGATCTCGAAGAAACCACCATCTACAACTACGGGATTACCCTGGACCGAGTTCGGGGGAGGCTCGGCAATATCCGTCTCCAGGACCTTACTGAAGAGCACGTGGAAGAGTGGAGAGACTGGGCACTGGCGCATGGCCGCGTGCGTGGTAAAAGGGCCGGGACGCCACTCAGTGTCACGAGTGTGGATATGAGCCTCGCTCGGCTGAAGGAAGCGCTGGGGAGAGCCGTTACCCGGCGGTTGGTGTACGTCAATGTCGCTGCGCACGTGACCATTCCCCGGAGAGCGCGCAAGGAAGAACGGAAGACTAAAGAGGAGGTGCCGCCCTGGAACGTCCAGGAGGTTCAGAAATTCATCCATGGAATTAGGGGCGAGCGTCTTTATGCTGCGCTTCTTCTTTCGCTGATGGGGCTTCGCCCAGCTGAAGTCTGCGGCCTCCGGTGGGAAGACGTTGACTTGGAGAACGCCACGATCGTCATTGCCAACACGCGCACGATGATGGGCAACCGGTACGTGGTGGAGAAGGACACCAAGTCTCTTGCGGGTGAGCGGGACCTGCCGCTGCCGGCGCTTGTGCTGGGAGCCCTCAAGGCATTCCGGGCTCTCCAAGCCGAGGAGAGGCTCGCTTTGGGGGAGGCGTACACGGTGTCGGGCTACGTGCTGGCGCATGAGACGGGCGACGCCTTCACGATCAAGCAACTTCGCCGACGCGCGTACCGGCTTATGGAGCTTCTCGGGCTCCGTCGCGTCAGGCTCTACGACGCACGCTCGTCGTGCTTCACCTTCCTGGCCAACAACGGCGTCCCGGACCACATCCTCGCGCGATGGGCCGGACATACGAACGTAAAGACGACCAAGCGGTGGTACGTCAAGCCGGATGTAGAAGATCTTCGCGGAGCCGCCACCACTTGGGATGGCCTGCACGGGGGTACGGCAGAGGGGCAAGAGTGAGCCACGCGGACTATGAGCCGAGCAACTTGCGCGCCGTATGGCCTGCAGGATTGGGGCGAGGGGGCTTCGGAGTCCGCTTGCTGGTTTTGGACCGGTGGCTGTAACTGAGAGCATCCGGCTACGGCCAAGCCTTCTACCAAGCGTTCACCGTGTGGCGTTTAAGTTGCTGTTGGGCGGGGTTTCGGAAGGTTTCCAGGTGGATCGCGCCGAGCCTCGTTCGTGCCACCACACTCGATGCTGCTTCCTGAACCGCCTGGAGGCCGTGATCAAAGAGGAAAGCGTTGCTCGTAGCGGCTGAAGGAGGGCACGCGCCCGGAGGGCCCACTGCCGACACGGCCACGAGTACATGCCGGAGAATGTATACCTGGGTTCTGGTTGGCAGGACCGGAGCGGGGCAAGGCCCGCTAGGTCCACCCCGGCGATGTGACATCTCGTGACAGATGAGAGGCTCAGACGGGTGAGCGAGACACCACCGAACACCCTGCAATACCGCTTTGACGGGCCAGAAGACGCTCCCGTCCTGATCCTGGGTCCCTCACTGGGTACCACATGGCACATGTGGGACCGCCAGATCCCCGAGCTGATCAAGCAGTGGCGCGTCTTCCGGTTCGACCTGCCCGGGCACGGCGGTGCCCCCGCGTACCCGGCGGGGTCGGTGGGTGAGCTCGCCACGCGGCTGCTGGCCACCCTCGAAGGACTCGGCGTGCAGCGCTTCGGCTACGCGGGCTGCGCGCTCGGCGGGGCGGTCGGCATCGAGCTGGCCCTGCGCCACCCGGAGCGGCTCGCCTCACTCGCGCTGATCGCCGCCTCGCCGCGCTTCGGCTCGGCCGACGAGTTCCGGCAGCGGGGCGTGATCGTCCGCACGAACGGCCTCGACCCCATCGCCCGTACCGCGCCCGAGCGCTGGTTCACCGGCGGGTTCGCCGCCGCGCAGCCCGCGATCACCGAGTGGGCCGTGCAGATGGTGCGCACCACCGACCCCGGCTGCTACATCGCCTCCTGCGAGGCGCTCGCCTCGTTCGACGTCCGCCCCGAGCTGGGGCGGGTCGGCGTGCCGACCCTGGTCCTGGTCGGCTCGGACGACCAGGTCACCGGCCCCGCCGAGGCCCGCACGCTGGTCGCGGGGATCCCGGACGCGCGCCTCGCCGTCGTCCCCGGCGCCTCCCACCTGGTCCCGGTGGAGCAGCCCGCGGCCGTCACCGACCTGCTGGTGCGGCACTTCTCCACCGCCTGGCAGCCCGCGTTCGAGACGTCCACCGGCCACAACGTCCTGCCCCCGGTCGCCCACAAGCCGGTCCTGTCGCCCGCCCCGCAGCAGCCCCCGCAGACCGGGCCCGTCGCCGAGATCGCCCCGGTCGTCGTACCGCCGCAGGCGCTGGGGCGGCCCGACCCGTACGACGCCGGTATCAAGGTCCGCCGCGAGGTGCTGGGCGACGCGCACGTCGACCGGACGCTGGCGCAGGCCGACGAGTTCTCCGGGGACTTCCAGGAGTTCGTCACCCGCTACGCCTGGGGCGAGATCTGGGACCGCCCCGGCCTCGACCGGCGCACCCGCAGCTGCGTCACCCTCACCGCCCTCGTCGCCGGGGGGCACCTGGACGAGCTGGCCCCCCACACCAGAGCCGCCCTGCGCAACGGACTCACCCCGGTCGAGATCAAGGAAGTGCTGCTCCAGGCGGCCGTCTACTGCGGCATCCCCGCCGCGAACAGCGCGTTCAGGGTGGCCCAGCAGGTCATCCGCGAGGAGACCACACCGCAGGAGTGAGCCACCCCGGTCCCCGGCCCTCGGCCCTCGGCCCCCTGCCCCCGGCCCCCTGCCGCAGGAGTGAGCCTCACCCCGGCCCCGGGGGCAGGATGGAGACCATGAAGCTCACGAAGAAGTCGCACGCCTGCGTCCGTCTGGAGAAGGACGGCCGGACACTCGTCCTGGACCCCGGCGGGTTCAGCGAGGAGGACGCCGCGCTCGGCGCGGACGCCATCCTCGTCACCCACGAGCACCCCGACCACTTCGACGAGCAACGGCTGCGCTCCGCGATGGAGGACAACCCGGCCGCCGAGATCTGGACCCTCGGGGCGGTCGCGGAGAAGATCTCCGCCGCCTTCCCCGGTCGTGTCCACACCGTCGGCCACGGCGACAGCTTCACCGCCGCGGGGTTCGACGTCCAGGTCCACGGCGAGCTGCACGCGGTGATCCACCCGGACATCCCGCGCATCACCAACGTCGGCTATCTCGTCGACGGCGGTACGGTCTTCCACCCCGGCGACGCCCTCACCGTCCCCGACCACCCCGTCGAGACGCTGCTGCTTCCGGTGATGGCCCCCTGGAACAAGATCTCCGAGGTCATCGACTACGTCCGCGAACTGAGGCCGCGGCGCGCCTACGACATCCACGACGCCCTGCTCACCGACCTGGCCCGCCCGATCTACGACCGGCAGATCGGACAGCTCGGCGGCGCCGACCACCTGCGCCTCGCCCCGGGGACGTCGGCGGACCTCTGACGCCGGGACGGCGTTGTCGGACCCGCCGGGTAGGTTGTGGGACATGCGCATCGCGACCTGGAACGTGAACTCGATCACCGCCCGCCTGCCGAGGCTCCTGGCCTGGCTGGAGAGCAGCGGCACCGACGTGCTGTGCCTCCAGGAGGCCAAGGTCGCCGAGGAGCAGTTCCCCACGGAGCAGCTGCGCGAACTGGGCTACGAGGCGGCCGTCCACGCCACCGGCCGGTGGAACGGCGTGGCGGTGCTCTCCCGCGTCGGCCTCGAGGACATCGTCAAGGGCGTGCCCGGCGACCCCGGGTTCGACGGCTCGGTGGAGCCCCGCGCCGTCTCCGCGACCTGCGGCCCGGTGCGCGTCTGGTCGGTCTACGTGCCGAACGGCCGTGAGGTGGACCACCCGCACTACGCCTACAAGCTCCAGTGGTTCGAGGCGCTCAAGGCCGCCGTCGCCGGTGACGCGGCCGGCAGCCGCCCCTTCGCGGTGATGGGCGACTACAACGTGGCGCCGACCGACGACGACGTCTTCGACCCCGCCTTCTTCGAGGGCTCCACCCACGTCACCCCGGCCGAGCGCGCCGCCCTGGCCTCCCTGCGCGAGGCGGGCCTGTCCGACGTGGTCCCGAGGCCCCTCAAGTACGACCAGCCGTTCACGTACTGGGACTACCGCCAGCTCTGCTTCCCGAAGAACCGCGGCATGCGCATCGACCTGGTGTACGGCAACGCGCCCTTCGCCAAGGCCGTCAGCGACGCGTACGTGGACCGCGAGGAGCGCAAGGGCAAGGGCGCGTCCGACCACGCGCCGGTGGTCGTGGACCTGGACGTCTAGGGCCTGCCGCCCCGGGGCTCCAGCAGCCGCAGGTCGACCGAGTCCGCCAGGGCCGCCAGCCCGGTGTCGCCCGGATGCAGATGATCCCCGCTGTCGTAGGCGGGCAGCATCCGGGACGGCCGAGCGGGGTCCCGGACCACCGCGTCGAAGTCGAGCACACCGTCGAAGACCGCGCCCTCGCGGATCCACGCGTTCACGGCGACCCGCTCGGCGTCGACGGCCGCCGTGCACCGCGCCTCGCCCTCGCAGGGCAGGATCGTCGCCGCCAGCATCCTGAGCCCCCGGGCGTGCCCGCGCGCCGCGAGCTCCCGCAGGCCCGCGATCACCTGCTCCGCCGAGGTGCCCCACCGCAGGTCGTTGACGCCCTCGAAGACGACGGCCGTACGGGGCGACGGCTGGGCGAGCACATCCCGGTCGAAGCGGTTCAGCGCGCTCACCCCGGCCGTGTCCGTGGACACCCCGTCGCCGGGGTAGCGGTCGGTGACCACGCGGTTGCCGGAGACGCCCAGGTTCAGCACGCCGTAGCGCGGGACGGTGCTCTGCCGCAGGAGCCGGCCGGCCAGCCTGTTCGGCCAGCGCCGGTTGGCGTCCACCGTCGACTTGTCGCCGTCGGTGATCGAGTCCCCGAGCAGCACCACCGACCCGGGCCCGCCGCTCACGTCGAGCCCGGCGAGCAGCGGCCAGCGGGTGATCACCGAGGTGTACGCCCCGGCGGCGCCGTCGGCCGTGTGGTCGCCGGGCCCGCTGACGTAGGAACGCTGCTGCGCGAGCCCGTGCACGGGCGCCGCGGCCACGGTCCCGGGCAGATGGAAGCTCACCAGCAGATTGGTGTCCGCCGGGACGGAGAAGCCGAGCGGATCGCTGTACGCCTGCGCCCCGGCCGGGATCGTCACACCAGCCGCGCCACCGAACGACAGCGCCACCGGCGTGCCCCGGGAGGCCGCGCCGGTCGCCTGCACCGCGACCGTGGCGCTCCCGATCCGTACCGGGGCCGCCGCGAAGGTGTTGTCGAACCGCACCCGCACCCGGGGCCCGCCGGCCGAGGTGTGCACGACCAGGCGCAGGGTCCGGTCCGTCCAGGGGCCGACGGCGGCGTAGCCGCCCGTGGCGGTGGTCCAGCTGCCCGTCCAGCCCCGTGTGGCGGTCCGTACCGACATCGCGAAGACGTGCAGACCGGCCGCGTCGGGCAGCCGGACGGAGGTGACCGCGCGGTCCGGACGCAGCGGCACGGTCGCGACGTACAGACGGGCCTGACGGGTGAGTTGGCCGCCCGGGGTGTTGATGTGGGGCAGGGCCACCGCCTTGGTCGCGAGCGGGCCGGTGCGCCAGTCCGGCGCGGTCAGCCGGTACCCGGAGCGGGTGCCGTCGGCGTAGGTGACCGTGCCCGGACCGCCCACCTCGGTGCCGGCGGTGCCCGCCACCAGGAAGGCCAGAGCGTCCCCGCGCCCCGCGACCCGGACGTCCTGCCCGGCGGCGCGGACGTTGTTCCGCTCCCCGGGCCCGCGCTTCGGCCAGGTCAGCCGGGCGCCCCGCACGGTGAGGACGCGCCCGGGCGTCCAGCCCGCGGCGCGGAGGTCCCGTGCCGCCAGGGAGGCACCTGAGCCGTCGAAGTCGGCCTCCTCGGGGGAGCCGTCGTCGCTGACCGCCACGTTGTCGAACAGCCGCTCCAGCGGCACCGGCGCGGCCCGCCCCTCGCCGGCGGCATGCGCCGACACCGCCGGAACCAGCGACCCGCACAGGGCCAGCACGACCAGGATCCCCCGGACACATCGGCGCACGGCCGACTCCTCCCGCTCATCGACACACGACGCGACACCGGCACACGCAGGCACGGAACTGCACAGGTAACGACGGCAGAGACACAAGGCGCACGGTGAAGTTAGGGAGACGGGAGTGACCCGTCAACGCGCGTCGCGTGAACTCGGCCTGAACTCGACCCGGATCGGCGGGTCCGCGCGCCCTGTGGTGCGTACGGCGGTACGAATGACACGCTGGACGTATGAACATCCCTTTCCTGGGCAACCGGCGCCGGAAGGTCGAGGTCCCCGATCCGGCAGGCATCGCGGAACTCCTCGCCGAGTGCGAACTGCTCCGCTCCCAGGCGTCCCGGGCGGGTGTCCGCCTGGACGACACGGCGGCCTCGCTGGAGGCCCTCGACCAGCTCCTGCCGCGCTGGCGGGACGACGCGGACACCCTGACCTGGCTCGGCAACGACGCCGGTCTCTACCTGGGCGGCGTCATCGTGCGCACCGTCGCGGGCGCCGCCTGGGAGATCCGTGCGGACGGCCAGCCCGTCGTACGGCTGGACTCCGGCCGCGAGTTCGACGTCGTCGAGTCCGGCCACGAGTGGGCCGCGTACGGGGTGCCCGAGCTGTCGCAGTTGTACGCGGAAGTCGCGGAGTCGTGAGCCCCATGGCCACAACCTTTGGCCCAAAGTCCGACGTAAATACGGCTAATGATCGAAAAGTGCGTGTCGCCCGACAAGTTCGATCTTGCCTGGATACGTTGCGGCAACCACCACACAGCTGAGAGTGAGTAGGGCTGAGCATGGCCGTCGAGCCGCTGATCGAGCTGCGTGACGTCAACAAGCACTTCGGGGAGCTGCATGTCCTGCAGGACATCAACCTCACCGTCGGCCGGGGGGAGGTGGTCGTGGTGATCGGCCCCTCGGGGTCGGGCAAGTCCACCCTCTGCCGGGCGATCAACCGGCTGGAGACCATCGAGTCCGGGCAGATCGTCCTCGACGGTCAGCCGCTGCCGGAGGAGGGCAAGCCGCTGGCCCGGCTGCGCGCGGACGTCGGCATGGTCTTCCAGTCGTTCAACCTCTTCGCCCACAAGACCGTCCTGCAGAACGTCTCCCTGGGGCAGGTCAAGGTCCGCGGGCGCCGGAAGGAGGACGCCGACGAGCGCTCCCGTGAACTCCTCGACCGGGTCGGTGTCGCCAATCAGGCGGACAAGTACCCGGCGCAGCTCTCCGGAGGCCAGCAGCAGCGCGTGGCCATCGCCCGCGCCCTGGCCATGGAGCCCAAGGCGATGCTCTTCGACGAGCCCACCTCGGCCCTGGACCCGGAGATGATCAACGAGGTGCTGGAGGTCATGAAGCAACTCGCCCGCGACGGCATGACCATGATCGTCGTCACCCACGAGATGGGCTTCGCCCGCTCGGCCGCCAACCGTGTGGTCTTCATGGCCGACGGCCGGATCGTCGAGGACCGCACCCCCGACGAGTTCTTCACCAACCCGAGCAGTGACCGCGCCAAGGACTTCCTCTCCAAGATCCTCAAGCACTGAACGGGCGCACGCCGGACGGCTCATCGCATCGGACCTCGACTACGATGTGCCCTTCATCCCTGTCGGAGAGGGGGACTTCGCCGAAGGCCGCCGATCCCGCCGGGGATGAGCAGACCGCCCGCCCGGTCCGCGGGGCTCTCCCCGCCGGGTGCGGCCCCCACGGCCCGAAGGCCACGGGGGCGGCGGTTCACATCGGCCAGGCCCGTCCGGCGGCAGCCGGAGATCACTGCTCGCGCAGCGGAACCGACACGTACGACGGGTCGTTCGCCGGCGAGGAGAAGGTCAGCTGCGCGCCGGACGGGTTGTGCTCGATGTAGAGCGGGTCGACCGTGTCGACGACCAGGGCGAGGCGATGCCCGGCCGGGACGTCGTAGGCCGTGGAGTACAGCTCCAGGTCCACGCCGAACGGCTTTCCGGGGGTGCGCCCGTGGAAGGTGTACGGCGCGTGGGTGACCAGCTTGCCGAGGCCGAGCGGCCCCACGTCGTACAGATAGGCGACGAGGGTGCCGCTCTCCTTGGTCGGGGTGAGGGTGGTGTGCAACTTCGCCGTCCCGCGCACCTGTTGGGCCCGGCCCGACTTCTCCGACTGCCACACCGCGGCCCAGCGGCGGGGGAGCAGCGGTATCGAGGCCATCGGCGGCAGCTGGGCCACCTGGTCGAGGATGCTGGACAGGAAGACGACACCGCCGTCCGCCCCCGAGTTCACGTTCGCCCGGATGGTCTTGGCGCCCCCGAGGGCGATCTTCCGGTCGGTCGCGGCGGCCGACTTCCAGTCCGGGTAGCCCTCGTAGCCGCCGGAGGAACGGGACTTGAGCTGGACGGGCTGCTCGCGGTCGATGCCGTTGTCCTCGCCCCTGAGGTAGTGGTCGAACCAGCGGCGGGTGTCCTTCCAGACGTCGTTGGGCAGCCCGAACAGGCCGGTCAGCTCGGCGGTGGCGTGGTCTCCGGGCCGCATCTCCAGCCGCTTGGGGCCGGTCAGCTTCTCGTAGAAGTCGGCGTACTGGTTGGGCGGGAAGATGCTGTCGCCCCAGGCGTTGGCGAGCATGATGGCCGCGCCGTTGGCGTTGATCCGGTCGACGTAGGTCGCAGCGGAACGTTTCTTCCCCCAGGCGATCAGCTCCGGTTCCTTCGCCAGGTTGGAGCTGTAGAAGTCGTTGAAGGTCTGCCGCAGTTCCGGGCTCTGGCGGCCCGTCACCACGCTCGCGCCGTCCAGCAGGGCGGCGGCCTGGAGGTGCTGGGTGCGTCCGGCGTAGATGGAGCCGATCAGGTCGGCCCAGCCGCTGAGCGAGGCGACCGCCTTGATCCGCTTGTCGTGCGCCGCGGCGAGCAGGCTGATGCCCGCGCCGTAGGAGACGCCCGCCATGCCGATGCGGGCGGCGTCGGCGGGGGTGTGGGTGAGCGCCCAGTCGATGACCTTCGACGCGTCGGCGACATCGGGTGGGCCGGCCACTTCTATCTCGCCGCCCGACTGCCAGAACCCGCGCACGTTGTAGGTGACCACGACGTACCCGGAGTCGGCGAGCTTCTGCGCCTGGGCGAGGTACTCGACCTGGGGGAGACCCCAGCTCGTGGGCATGACGAGCAGCGGGTGGCGGTCGGTGCCGCGGGCCCCGGCCGGGGTGACGACATTGGCTTTGAGGACGGTGCCGCCGTCGCCGGCGATGTCGACGAAGCGGACAGGGTTCGGGGCCGCCTGGGCGGTGGGGGCGAATCCGAGGGCGGTGCCGGCGAGCAGGGTCGCCGAGACGGCGCCTACGGCGGTGGTGCGCAGGGCCTTGCGGTGGGGTCCCACGGTCACTCCTCACTCGTGTCAGTGCAAAGTGACCGAACGGTAACCTCGCCCCTTTACCAGGGGTAACCCGTCGGTAAGTTACGTGCCAGTAACGATTGTTGAGCAGTGGAGGAGTTCAGGAGGCGCGGTGGGAGTTGCGTGGAGCCGTGGTCGTGGCGGCGGGCAGCGCGGTCTGCGCCGCGCGCGTCACGTCCTCCACCAGTTCGACGACGTCCGGGCCGTACGCCTGCGAGTTGATCACCTTCAGCAGCAGCACGAAGGAACCGCTGCCGTACTTGCGGGTCAGCTTCTCGTGGTTGCGGGCGAGGTAGCGCGTGGTGGCCTGGTTGGTGATCGACGTCTGGCCGCAGAAGAGGAAGACCGGCCGGGTCTGCCGGCTGCGGTCCGCGGTGAGCCGGGCGAGCAGCGCGTACTCCTCCCTGCCGTTGTCCACCCGGTAGCGCTCGGCGCCGATCTGGAACGCGCCCCGGTCCGGACCCGGTTCGGTGTCGACGTTCACCCGCACCCCCGGCAGCAGGGAGGACAGATGGGCCGCCATCCGGCGGTTGGAGGCCGGGCCGCCCACACAGAACTCGGTACGCTCCCCGAAGCCCTGGCGTGCCGTGTCGTGCGGGAGGATCTGGGCGTGGGCGTTGCAGTCCTTGATCAGCGCGGCCAGTTCGAGCAGCGCGAACACGTCGTAGCGCATCACCGCGAACTCCGGCCCGGCCGCGCCCCGGTTCACCACCAGCAGGGACTCGGAGTTGTCGGGCAGCCCGAAGAACACCTGCTTGCGGCGGAGCTTGCGCTTGAACAGGTAGGTGCGGGCCACCCAGCCGAGCGCGGCGCTGATGCCCGCCGCGACGACACCCAGAACGATGTTGCGCACGTCGTCACTCATGGGCGCGCATGGTAGCGGGCCCCGACGCACCGGTGTTCGACGCCTGCCTGACGCGGCCATGGCGATGAATTAAGCTGCGCGGACGGCTTTTTGACTGGAGGTGCGGATGCGTCGCCCTGTCGCACGGAATCTGACGGTACTGGCGGTTTCGGCCGCTGTGGTGGTGTCGGTGGGGGCGGCGGCGCCGCCCCCCGCCGCGCAGAGCCCCGGCGGTGAGAAGTCCCCGCTGGCCGTCGGCTACGGGGGCGCCGTCTCCAGCGTCGATCCCGACGCCTCCGCCGCCGGGATCGAGGTCCTGAGGAAGGGCGGCAACGCCGTCGACGCCGCCGTCGCCACGGCGGCCGCGCTCGGCGTCACCGAGCCCTACTCCGCAGGCATCGGCGGAGGCGGCTACTTCGTGTACTACGACGCCAAGTCCCGCACGGTCCGCACCATCGACGGCCGCGAGACCGCCCCGCTGAGCGCCGGCAAGGACCTGTTCCTCGAGGACGGCAAGCCCATCCCCTTCGCCGAGGCCGTCAGTAGCGGTCTGAGCGTCGGCACCCCGGGCACGCCCGCCACCTGGCAGACGGCCCTCGACCGGTGGGGCAGCAAGCGGCTCGCGAGCGTCCTGAAGCCGGCCGAGCGGCTGGCGCGGGACGGTTTCACCGTCGACGAGACCTTCCGCTCCCAGACGGCGTCCAACGAGGAGCGCTTCCGCCACTTCCCGGACACGGCCGAGCTGTTCCTGCCGAACGGGCGGCTCCCCGTCGTCGGCTCCACCTTCAAGAACCCCGATCTCGCCCGCACGTACGCGGAGCTGGCGCACCAGGGCGTCGACGCGCTCTACCGCGGCCGGCTCGCCCGGGACATCGTCGACACCGTCAACAAGCCGCCGGTCGACCCCGGCTCGGGCTGGAACGCCCGGCCCGGCGACCTGACCGCCAAGGACCTGGCCCGCTACCGCACCAAGCTCCAGGCGCCCACCAGGACCTCCTACCGCGGCCTCGGCGTCTACTCCATGGCGCCGTCCTCCTCCGGCGGTACGACCGTCGGCGAGGCGCTCAACATCCTGGAGCGCACGGACCTGTCCAAGGCGAGCAAGGCGAAGTACCTGCACCGCTACATCGAGGCCAGCCGGATCGCGTTCGCCGACCGGGGGCGCTGGGTCGGTGACCCCGCCTTCGAGGACGTACCGACGAAGGAACTGCTGTCGCAGAAGTTCGCCGACTCACGCGGGTGCCTCATCAAGGACGACGCGGTGCTCACCAGCCCGGTGCCGCCCGGCGATCCGCGCCATCCGCAGCGGTGCGGCTCCGGTGGCACGGCGGCTCCCACGACCTACGAGGGTGACAGCACCACGCATCTGACGGTGGCCGACAAGTGGGGCAACGTCGTCTCCTACACCCTCACCATCGAGCAGACCGGCGGCAGCGGGATCACCGTCCCCGGGCGGGGGTTCATCCTCAACAATGAGCTGACGGACTTCTCCTTCGCCCCGGCGAACCCGGCCGTGCACGACCCGAACCTGCCCGGGCCGGGCAAGCGGCCGCGGTCGTCGATGTCGCCGACGATCGTGCTGGACCGGCACCATCAGCCCGTGGTGGCGCTGGGGTCGCCGGGTGGCGCGACGATCATCACGACCGTTCTGCAGACGCTCACCGGGTTCGTCGACCGGGGGCTGCCGCTGGTCGACGCGATCGCGGCGCCCCGGGCGAGTCAGCGCAACGCCGCGCAGACCGAGCTGGAGCCCGGTCTCGACAGTGGGGTCAGGTCGCGGTTGGAGGCGATCGGGCACTCCTTCAAGGCCAACCCGGAGATCGGTGCGGCCACGGGGGTTCAGCGGCTGCCGGGCGGGAAGTGGCTGGCCGCGGCGGAGACGGTGCGGCGGGGTGGTGGTGCGGCGATGGTGGTGCGGCCGGCGCGTTGATGGCCGTGTGCGGCTCCGCCGCGGGGGCTCAGCGCGCCCCCGCGGCGGAGCCGCACATCGACACAGCCCGCGCCCCTAACGGGGCGTTTCTGGACCCTGCGTCTGGAACATGAGCTCCCCGGCTTCCACATCCACCGTCACCTGGCCGTTCTCCGACACCCTGCCGTCCAGCAGCAGGCGTGACAGTTCGTTGTCCACCTCGCGCTGGATCGTGCGGCGCAGCGGGCGGGCGCCGTACTCCGGCTGGTAGCCGCGGTCGGCCAGCCACTCCACCGCGCGGTCGGTGAAGGTCACCGTGACGCCCTTGCCGCGGACCAGGGAGCGGGTGCGGTCCAGCAGGAGGTCGGTGATCTGGCGCAACTGCTCCGTGGTGAGCTGGCGGAAGACGACGATCTCGTCGATGCGGTTGAGGAACTCCGGGCGGAAGTGCTCGCGCAGCGGGCGCAGGATCTGCTCGCGGCGGGCCTCCTCGTCCGCGTCGGCGCCGCCCGCGGCGAAGCCCGTCGTGGCGCCCCGGCGGGTGATCGCCTCGGAGCCGAGGTTGCTCGTCATCACGATGACCGTGTTGCTGAAATCGACGGTGCGGCCCTGGGAGTCGGTCAGCCGGCCGTCGTCGAGGACCTGGAGCAGGACGTTGAAGACATCCGGGTGCGCCTTCTCCACCTCGTCCAGCAGGAGCAGCGAGTACGGGTGACGGCGTACGACCTCGGTGAGCTGGCCCGCCTCCTCGTGGCCGACGTAACCGGGCGGGGCGCCGATCAGCCGGCTGACGGTGTGGCGCTCCTGGTACTCGCTCATGTCGAGCCGCACCATGCGGTCCTCGCTGCCGAAGAGCGCCTCGGCGAGCGCCCGGGCCAGTTCGGTCTTGCCGACGCCCGTCGGGCCGAGGAACAGGAAGCTGCCGATCGGCCGGTCGGCGGCCGCGAGCCCGGCGCGGGAACGCAGCACCGCGTCCGAGACGACCCGTACGGCCTCGTCCTGGCCGACGACCCGCTGGTGCAGATGCTCCTCAAGACCCAGCAGACGGTCCTTCTCCTCCTGGGTGAGGCTGGCGACCGGGATCCCGGTCTGCCGGGACACCACCTCGGCGATCGCCTCGGCCCCGACCACCAGGTCCTGCCCCTCGTCGACCTCGCTGTCGCCGCCGGCCTCGGTGATCCGCTGCTTGACCTCCACGATCCGGTCCCGCAACTGGGTGGCCTGCTCGTAACTCTCGTCCGCGACGGCCTGGTCCTTGTCCCGGGTCAGCTGCTCCAGCTCCCGCTCCAGGGCCCGTACGTCCGTTCCCTTGGTCCGGGCCCGCAGCCGCACCCGCGCACCGGCCTGGTCGATGAGGTCGATCGCCTTGTCGGGGAGGCGGCGGTCGGTGAGGTAGCGGTCGGAGAGCTCCACGGCCGCGACCAGGGCCTCGTCGGTGTAGCGGACCTGGTGGTGGGCCTCGTAGCGGTCCTGGAGGCCGCGCAGGATCTCGATCGCGTCGGCGGCGGTCGGCTCCGGCACCATGATCGGCTGGAAGCGGCGGGCCAGCGCCGCGTCCTTCTCGATCCGGCGGTACTCCTCCAGCGTGGTGGCGCCCACGATGTGCAGCTCGCCCCGGGCGAGGGCGGGCTTGAGGATGTTGCCGGCGTCCATGGAGCTGCCGTCGCCGCCACCGGAACCGGCGCCCACGACCGTGTGCAGCTCGTCGATGAAGATGATCAACTGGTCGGAGTGGGCGCGGATCTCGCCCACGATGTTGTTCATCCGCTCCTCGAAGTCACCCCGGTAGCGGGTGCCCGCGACCACGCCCGTGAGGTCCAGGGCGACCACGCGGCGCCCGATCAGCACATCGGGCACGTCCGCCTCGGAGATGCGCTGCGCGAGCCCCTCCACGATGGCCGTCTTGCCGACGCCCGCGTCACCGATCAGCACCGGGTTGTTCTTGCCGCGCCGGGACAGGACCTCGACGGTCTGCTCGATCTCCTGGTCCCGGCCGATCACCGGGTCGATCCGGCCGTGCCGGGCCAGCTCGGTGAGGTCGCGGCCGTACTTGTCGAGGGTCGGCGTGTTCGTCGGGCGCGGGCGCTCGGACGCGGGGGCCTCCGGTGCCTCGGGCGGCTCGGAGGGGGCGAAGCGGGCCGCGTTGAGGATGTGCCCGGCTGCGGAGTCGGGGTTCGACGCCAGGGCGCTGAGCACGTGCTCGGGACCGATGTAGCCGTAGCCGCGGGCCCGGGCCATGTCGTGGGCGTCCAGCAGGGCCCGCTTGGCGGCCGGGGTGAGGGAGAGCGCGGTCGGCGGCGGGGCGTCGTCCGGGGTGTGCTGGGCGGGCCCCGAGCGGTCGTCGATCTGCGACGCCAGCGAGTCGGGGTTCGCACCGGCCTTGCTGAGCAGGGTGCGGGTGGGTTCGGTGGCGAGCGCCGCCCGCAGCAGATGTTGGGTGTCGAGGTCCCGGCTGCCATGCTCGGCGGCGTACTGGGCGGCGCCGCGGACGAGCTCCCGGGCCGGCTGGCTCAGCAGCCGCCCGAGGTCGATCTGCCGGGGACCGGGACGCGGTCCGCCGAAGAACCGTGCGAGGAATTCTCCGAAGGGATCCGAGCCGTAGCCCTCCGGGCTGGTGAAGCCGCTGCTCATGGGCCTTCCGTTCCCGGCGTCCCCGGCGCGCGGGCGGGGGACGCCCTCGCTGGTCGACGTGCCGGGGTCGGGTAACCCGGGTGGCAGCCGGTTACACCTGGGGCGCGCTCGTAGAACACCTTCGCACGATCGCCGACGAGGGGCACCTTCGGGATGTTTCCGGTCATTCCGGCATGGGTCAGCGGGCGGTCAGGATCCTCGGGCCCGCGTCGGTGATCGCCACGGTGTGCTCCGCGTGGGCCGCGCGGGAGCCGTCGTTCGTCTTCAGGGTCCAGCCGTCGGGGGCCGCGTGGTAGCCGTCCGTGCCGCCCGCGATGACCATGGGCTCGATCGCCAGCACCATGCCGTGCCGCAGTCGCATGCCCCGTCCCGGGCGGCCCTCGTTGGGCACCCCGGGGTCCTCGTGCATACGGCGGCCGATGCCGTGACCGCCGAAGCCGTCCGGGATGCCGTATCCGGCGCCGCGGCAGACCGTGCCGATCGCGTGCGCGATGTCGCCGATGCGGTTGCCCACGACGGCGGCCTCGATGCCGGCCGCGAGGGCCCGTTCGGCGGTCTCGATCAGGCGCAGGTCCGCCCGGCGCGCGGTGCCCACGACGAAGCTGAGCGCCGAGTCGCCGACCCAGCCTTCCAGTTCGGCACCGAAGTCGATGGAGACCAGGTCGCCGTCGCGCAGGCGGTAGCGGCCCGGGACGCCGTGCACGATCGCGTCGTTGACCGAGACGCACAGGACGGCGGGGAAGGGGGTCGGTGCGAAGTCCGGCCGGTAGCCCAGGAAGGGCGAGGTCGCGCCCGCCTCGCGGAGCACGCCGTGCGCCACCTCGTCCAGCTCCAGCAGGGAGACGCCCACGCCGGCGGCCTTCTGTACGGCCGTCAGGGCGCGGGCGACGACCTGGCCCGCCTCGTGCATCGCGTCGATGGACGTGTCTGTCTTCAGCTCCACCATGCCAATTACTATACCGGTATTAGAATGGGGGCATGGTGCGCACCCCTCTCACCCCCGAAGAACGCGAACGCGGCGAGCGGCTCGGCCGGCTGCTGCGCGAGGCGCGTGGTGGCCGGAGCATGACGGAGATCGCGGCGAGCGCGGGCATCTCCGCGGAGACCCTCCGCAAGATCGAGACCGGCCGGGCGCCGACCCCGGCCTTCTTCACGGTCGCCGCGCTGGCCGGAGTCCTCGGGCTGTCCATGGACGACCTGGTCGGACAGTGCGTGCCGGTGCCCCTCTGAGGAACCCGCGCCGTGCGTGAAAACTTCCCGTAGCACGCCCGTAACACGACTGGTGTTGCCTTCGGGGCGGAATGCTCCGGCCTCACGGGAGTTGAGCGATGGCGGCGGATCAACTCCCGGCTGAAGTCGGCGAGTTCGCGACCTACCTGAACGGCCTGCTGGCACGCCTCGACCCGGCCGGCGGCTGGTGCGCGGTGTTCTGGCAGCGCGACCCGGAGGGCATGCGGGCCTGCCTCGACGGGCGCGACATGCCGCCCTGGGACGTGGTCGAGGCCCTGCTCCAGGATCTCGCCGGGCAGTACGGCCCGGGGGGAGCCGGCCCGGAGACGGAGCGCGCCCGCGCCCTGCACGCCGCCGCGCTCGCCGTGCACGACACCCGCCCCGGGGGCCGCGACGCCCTCGCCGGTCGTCTCGACGGCATGCTCCGCGAACAGCGGTACGCCGCCGAACGCCAGGCCGCCCTGGCCCGGCACCTGACCTCGGCCACGACGCCCGGGGAGGCCGACGCCCTCCGCCGGGACCTGGCCTGGGCCCAGGACGACCACACACGCGCCGCGGCCCGCTGCGCGGAACTCCGGTCCCGGCTGGCCCGGGTGGACGGACACGCCCGGGCGGAGCGGGGCGCGGGTGCCGGGGCAGGTCCGCAGGCCGCCGCACCACAGCGCGGCGGCACGGACTCGACCACGGCGCCGCCGGGCCACCGCGGCGGCCCGGACTCGACCACGGCGGCGCCGGGCCACCGCGGCGGCCCGGACTCGACCACGGCGGCGCCGGGCCGGTACGACGCCGCCGAACCGGAGCCCGAAGGGCCCGGCCGACAGCACCCGACCGCCCGAGGCGCCTCCGGCGGGGCTCCCACGGACGCCGCGCCCGGCCCCTCCGTCCGCTCCGGCCCGCAGCACCCGCAGGACGACCGGCCGGCCCGGCACCCCGCGCCGAGCGGGAACCGGAACCCCTGGGGAGAACTCGCTCCCGGGTCCGCCCCGAACGGTTTCACCGACCCGGCCGGTTCCGGCGCGGGTCGGCCCACGCAACGGCACCCGGCGGACCGGCCCGGCTCCGGTGAGGCCGCTGCGGGGATGGCGCCCGGCGGTTTCACGGCCCCCGCCGGGACCGAGACGCCGGGGCCCGGTCGGCAGGGCCCTGCGGCCGGTCGGGCCGGGGTGGGGGAGGCCGCTGCGGGGACGGCCCCCAAACCCCGTAAACGCAGACGCGGCGGTGCCCGTTTTGCCGGGTTGGTCGATGAGGAGGCCGCGCCCCTCGTCGTGCCGCCCACTGCCGTGCCCGAGCTGCCCGACCTGCCCGCCCCCGCGCCCGTGGCCACCGGCCGTACTCCCCGGGGCGCGCGTTTCGCCGGGGCCGGTGAGGAGGTCGTGGTGGAACGGGCTGTGGGGGAGGGCGGGGCCGTCGGGGCCGTCGATCGGGTGGAGGTCGGGCGGACCGTCGAGATGCTGGGGCGGCTGCGCGGCGAGGGGCGCAGCGGGGAGGCCCATGCCCTGCTGGCCGAGGTCGCCGGGTGGGAGCCCGGGCGGTTTCCGCTGCTCGCGGAGCGGCTGCACCTCGCCGGGCTGGACGCCGACTGGCAGACGCTGCTGTGGGAGGCCGCCTCGCTGCCCGCCGGACGGCTGGTCGCCGCCGCCGACGCGCTGGTCGAGGCCGGGCGGGCGGAGGACGGGCGGCAGATGCTGCGGCAGGGCGTCGCCCGGCCGCCCGGCGAGGTCGGCCGGGCCGTCCTGGCCCTGGCCGCCGAAGGTCGTCACCGCGAGGTGCGCGTCCTGCTCGACGCGTACGTCAAGGCCCGTGTCCCCGAGGAGGCCGCCCGCAGCGCCGAGCCCGATCCGCGGCGCCTCGTGCCGCTCCTGCTGGAGGCCGCCCGGGGCGTGTCGGACGAGCGCCACTGGGATCTCGTGCACGCCCTGCGGGTCGC
Organism: Streptomyces sp. NPDC007929; assembly: GCF_042959065.1. Classification (NCBI taxonomy): domain Bacteria; kingdom Bacillati; phylum Actinomycetota; class Actinomycetes; order Kitasatosporales; family Streptomycetaceae; genus Streptomyces; species Streptomyces sp. NPDC007929. The sequence goes on from NZ_JBIBKD010000004.1 coordinate 123,454, forward strand.
CGGACACGCCGCCTGACCGGCGAGAGTGCGCCCCGGGCGGCTCACCCACAGGAGTGTGAATCGCGCAATGCCCCGCGGGTTGGCGACGATGGTCTTGGCAACCCCGTGCCGGAGGCTTACGTTCGTGGCTCTACGGCCCGCTTCTACGGGCGTAGAGGCGCAGACGTCGCGTCGAAGGAGCAGCTCATGGCCAACGTCGTACGTGCCGCCCTGGTCCAGGCCACCTGGACCGGCGACACCGAGTCCATGGTGGCGAAACACGAGGAGCACGCCCGCGAGGCGGCCCGCCGGGGCGCGAAGATCATCGGTTTCCAGGAAGTCTTCAACAGCCCCTACTTCTGTCAGGTCGAGGAGCCGGAGCACTACCGCTGGGCCGAGCCCGTCCCCGACGGTCCGACGGTCCGCCGTATGCGGGCCCTCGCACGCGAGACCGGCATGGTGATCGTCGCGCCCGTGTTCGAGGCGGAGCAGCCCGGCTTCTACTACAACACCGCGGCCGTGATCGACGCCGACGGCACCTACCTCGGCAAGTACCGCAAGCACCACATCCCCCAGCTCAAGGGCTTCCGCGAGAAGTTCTACTTCAAGCCCGGCAACCTCGGCTGGCCCGTCTTCGACACCGTCGCCGGCAAGGTCGGGGTGTACATCTGCTACGACCGCCACTTCCCGGAAGGCTGGCGCCAGCTCGGCCTGGCCGGGGCCCAGCTGGTCTACAACCCCTCCGCCACCCACCGCAGCCTCTCCTCCCACCTGTGGCGGCTGGAGCAGCCCGCGGCCGCCGTCGCCAACGGGTACTACATCGCCGCGATCAACCGCGTCGGGCAGGAGGAGTACGGCGACAACGACTTCTACGGCACGAGCTACTTCGTCGACCCCCGAGGGCAGTTCGTCGGGGACGTCGCCAGCGACAGCGCGGAGGAGCTCGTGGTCCGGGACATCGACCTCGACCTCATCGAAGAGGTACGGCAGACGTGGGCCTTCTACCGCGACCGCCGTCCCGACGCCTACGAAGGGCTGGTGCAGCCGTGACCAACGACCTCCTGGGCCGCCACCGGGCCGTGCTCCCCGACTGGCTCGCCCTCTACTACGAGGAGCCCCTCGAACTCACCCACGGCGAGGGCCGCCACGTCTGGGACGCCCAGGGCAACCGGTACCTCGACTTCTTCGGCGGCATCCTCACCACCATGACGGCGCACGCGCTGCCCGAGGTGACCAAGGCGGTGAGCGAGCAGGCCGGGCGGATCATCCACTCCTCGACCCTCTACCTCAACCGCCCGATGGTCGAACTCGCCGAACGCATCGCCCAGTTGAGCGGCATCCCGGACGCCCGCGTCTTCTTCACCACGTCCGGCACCGAGGCCAACGACACCGCCCTGCTGCTGGCCACGGCGTACCGGCGCAGCAACACCATCCTCGCGATGCGCAACAGCTACCACGGCCGCTCCTTCAGCGCCGTCGGCATCACCGGCAACAGCGGTTGGTCGCCGACCTCGCTGTCCCCGCTCCAGACGCTGTACGTGCACGGTGGGGTGCGCACCCGCGGCCCGTTCGCCTCCCTCAGCGACGAGGCCTACATCGCCGCCTGCGTGGAGGACCTGAAGGACCTGCTCGGCCACACCCGCGCACCGGCCGCGCTGATCGCCGAACCCGTCCAGGGCGTCGGCGGGTTCACGGCGCCGCCGGACGGCCTGTACGCCGCGTTCCGCGAGGTGCTGCACGAGCGCGGCATCCTGTGGATCGCCGACGAGGTGCAGACCGGGTGGGGCCGCACCGGCGAGCACTTCTGGGGCTGGCAGGCCCACGGGCAGAGCGGGCCGCCCGACATCATGACCTTCGCCAAGGGCATCGGCAACGGCATGTCCATCGGCGGGGTCGTCGCCCGCTCCGAGATCATGAACTGCCTGGACTCCAACAGCATCTCCACCTTCGGCGGCACCCAGATCACCATGGCGGCGGGCCTCGCCAACCTCAACTACCTCCTGGAACACGACCTCCAGGGCAACGCCCGGCGCGTCGGCGGACTGCTCATCGAGCGGCTGCGGGCCGTCGCCGCGCACGTCCCGGCCGTACGGGAGGTACGCGGACGCGGGCTGATGATCGGCATCGAGATCACCGAGCCGGGCACCGACAAGGCCGATCCGTCGACCGCGGCCGCCGTGCAGGAGGCGGCCCGCGAGGGCGGCCTGCTGATCGGCAAGGGCGGTGGGCACAACACCAGTTCGCTGCGCGTCGCGCCGCTGCTGTCCCTCAACGTCGCGGAGGCCGAGGAAGGCGCCGCGATCCTCGAGAACGCTCTGCGGAGCATCCCGTAGCACTGCACTGAGCAAGGGACACGGCCCATGACCATCACCCTGGATTCCCTGGAGCCCGAGCTGTCGGTGCGGCAGGTCCTCACCCTGGAGCGGGTGCTCGCCGGGGAGCCCGAGGTGGTGGCCGGCGCGAGCCACCTCGACCGGCCGGTGCGCTGGGTGCACGTCGCCGAGGCCGCCGACGTCGGAGTGATGCTCACCGGCGGCGAGATGGTCCTCACCACCGGTGTGCTGCTCGCCGGCGACGAGGACAAGCAGGCCGAGTACGTCCGCTCGCTGCACCGCGCGGAGGCCGCCGCGGTCGTCCTCGGACTCGGCCGCGCCTTCCCCGCGGCGCCGGAGGTGATGCGCCGGGCCGCCGAGCGGTGCGGACTGCCGATGGTGGTCCTGCACCGGCCGTTCCCCTTCGCCGAACTGACCGAGGAGGTCCAGTCCCGGCTGGTACGGCGCAAGTTCGCCGCCGTCAGCCTCTCCGAGGCCGTGCGCACCGAACTCACCGCCCTCATCACCGCCGGTGCCTCACTGCAACGCCTGCTCGACGAGGTCGCCCGGCACAGCGCCTGCCCGGTCGTCGTCACCAACCTCGCCCACCGCGTCCTCGGCACGGCGGGGGAGCGGCCCGCGGTCGACGACGTGCTGCGCGACTGGGAGCGCATCGCCCGGCAGGCCGGGGGCACCGAGGGCGACGGCTGGATCCGCGCCGAACTGGGCGGACGCGGGGAGCGCTGGGGCCGGATCGTGCTGTGCGGCTACCGCGGCGACACCGCCACCGGACGGCTGCTCGCCGACCGCGCCGCCGAGGCCCTCGTCCTGCACCGCATGCTCGGCGGCGGCTCCGCGTGCTCCTGGGAGGAGCAGTCCGCGCAGAGCCTGCTCACCGACCTGGTCAGCGGCGTCGTACCGGCACGCCAGCTGCTGCCCCGGGCCCGCGCGGCCGGGCTCCCGGTCAACCGGCGCACCTTCGTACCGCTGGCCGTCCGCGACGGCGACCCGGCCCGCCTCGAACGGCTCCTGCGGCTGCTGGGCCTGCCCGGCCTGGTCGCCGAACTCGCCGACGGCACCACCGCCGTGCTGCTCAGCCTGCCCCGCGACCAGGACGCGGGCGCCCTCGCCGCGCACTTCGCGACCCGGCTGCGCACCGAGACCGGCCCGGACCACACCGTCGTGGCGGCGGCCGAACCCCGCGCCGCCTGGGACGACGTACCCACCGGACTGCGCGAGGCCCAGCACGTCGCGGACGCCGTCGCCGACTCCAGTGCCGTCCTCGACCTGCCGCCGGTCGTCCGCCTCAGGGACGTCCATCTGCGGGGCCTGGTCCGGCTGTTGCGCGACGACCCGCACGTGCAGTCGTTCGCGGAGCGGGAGTTGGACGGGATCTTGCGCGAGAGTGACGAGGACCTGCTGTCGGTCCTGCGCACCTACCTCGCCACGGGCCGCAACAAGTCCCGCACCGCCCAGCTCCACCACGTCTCCCGGCCGGCCCTCTACCGCCGCCTGGAGTCCATACAGGTCCGCCTCGGGGTGGACCTCGACGACTTCGAGCAGGCCGCCTCGGTGCACATCGCACTCCTCGCACACGACGCGCAACAGCAGTGAAACACGCGACCACCTGGGAAAACGGCGGTGAAACATGAGTCCACGAAAGAGTGACACGGTGGCACGCCGCACGCCCCGGGACGTGACACGCTGCAACTCAAAGACGCCCCTCGCCCTCCCTAGGCTCACGGCACACCGAGCGACCGGAGGTCCCGATGAGCCGAGTGATCCGCGCCGCCGTCTTCCAGACCGCCTGGACGGGCGACAAGGAATCGATGATCCAGGTCCACGAGCAGGCGGCCCGCGACGCCGCCGCGCAGGGCGCCCAAGTCCTCTGTTTCCAGGAGCTGTTCTACGGACCGTACTTCTGCCAGGTCCAGGACCCGGCCTTCTACGAGTACGCCGAGCAGATTCCCGAGGGCCCCGTCGTCCGCCGCTTCCAGGCCCTCGCGAAGGAACTGGGCATCGTCCTGGTGCTGCCGATGTACGAGGAGGAGCAGCCCGGCGTCCTCTACAACACCGCCGCCGTGATCGACGCGGACGGCTCCTACCTGGGCAAGTACCGCAAGACCCACATCCCCCAGGTCAGGGGATTCTGGGAGAAGTTCTACTTCCGCCCGGGCAACAGCGGCTGGCCGGTCTTCGACACCAAGGTCGGCAGGGTCGGCGTCTACATCTGCTACGACCGCCACTTCCCGGAGGGCTGGCGGGCACTGGGCCTCGCGGGGGCCGAGATCGTCTTCAACCCCTCGGCGACCTCCCGCGGCCTGTCCGGCTACCTCTGGCAGCTGGAACAGCCGGCGGCGGCCGTCGCCAACGAGTACTTCGTCGGCGCGATCAACCGGGTCGGCGTCGAGGAGTACGGCGACAACGACTTCTACGGCACCTCGTACTTCGTGGACCCCGAGGCCCAGTTCGTCGGCGAGGTGGCCAGCGACAAGGAGCCCGAACTGGTGGTGCGCGACCTGGACATGGCCAAACTCCGAGAGGTCCGCGACCGCTGGCAGTTCTACCGGGACCGGGCGCCGGGCGCCTACGGACCGCTGACGGCACCGTAAGCGCCCCGAAAGGGGCGCGGGGCTGTTTTCGATATGCGGCTACCGCCGCGCGGGCGCGACCAGCCACGAACAACCGTCACGTGCACACCGTGAGGAGCGACCGATGAGCCGTACAGTCATTCGCGGCGGCCTGGTAGTCACCGCATCCGACGAGATCCACGCCGACGTCCTGATCGAGGACGGCCGAATCGCCGCCCTCGCAGCCACGGGGACACCCGCCGCCGAGTCCTTCACAGCCGACCGCACCCTCGACGCCACCGGAAAGTACGTCATCCCCGGCGGCGTCGACGCCCACACCCACATGGAGCTGCCCTTCGGCGGCACCTTCGCCTCCGACACCTTCGAGACCGGTACCCGCGCCGCCGCCTGGGGCGGCACGACGACGATCATCGACTTCGCCGTGCAGAGCGTTGGCCACAGCCTGCGCGAGGGCCTCGACACCTGGCACGCCAAGGCCGACGGCAACTGCGCGATCGACTACGGCTTCCACATGATCGTCTCCGACGTCAACGAACACACGCTCAAGGAGATGGACCATCTCGTGGAGGAGGGCATCACCTCCTTCAAGCAGTTCATGGCCTACCCGGGCGTCTTCTACAGCGACGACGGCCAGATCCTGCGCGCCATGCAGCGCTCCGCCGACAACGGCGGCCTGATCATGATGCACGCCGAGAACGGCATCGCCATCGACGTCCTGGTCGAGCAGGCGCTCGCCCGGGGCGAGACCGACCCGCGCTACCACGGCGAGGTCCGCAAGGCCCTGCTGGAGGCCGAGGCCACCCACCGGGCCATCAAACTCGCGCAGGTGGCCGGCGCGCCCCTGTACGTCGTGCACGTCTCGGCGACGGAGGCGGTCGCCGAACTGGCCCGGGCCCGCGACGAAGGGCTCAACGTCTTCGGCGAGACCTGCCCGCAGTACCTGTTCCTGTCCACCGACAACCTCGCCGAGCCCGACTTCGAGGGCGCCAAGTACGTGTGCAGCACCCCGCTCAGGCCCAAGGAGCACCAGGCCGCCCTCTGGCGCGGGCTGCGGACGAACGACCTCCAGGTCGTCTCCACCGACCACTGCCCCTTCTGCTTCACCGGTCAGAAGGACCTGGGCCGCGGCGACTTCTCCAAGATCCCCAACGGCCTGCCGGGCGTGGAGAACCGTATGGACCTCCTCCACCAGGCGGTCGTCGACGGGCACATCTCGCGCCGCCGCTGGATCGAGATCGCCTGCGCGACCCCGGCCCGGATGTTCGGCCTCTACCCGAAGAAGGGCACCATCGCGCCGGGCGCCGACGCCGACGTCGTCATCTACGACCCGCACGCCGAGCAGGTCATCTCCGCCCAGACGCATCACATGAACGTCGACTACTCGGCGTACGAGGGCAAACGCACCACCGGCCGGGTCGAGACGGTCCTCTCGCGCGGCGTACCCGTCATCACCGAGCGGGAGTACACCGGCCACGCCGGGCACGGCGTGTTCACCCCGCGATCCACCTGTCAGTACCTCAACTAGGAGTGGTGCGGATGGACTTCGGACTCGTTTTGCAGGCCGACCCGCCGGCCTCGAGGGTGATCAGCCTGATGAAGCGGGCGGAACGCAACGGCTTCAGCCACGGCTGGACCTTCGACTCCGCCGTGCTGTGGCAGGAACCGTTCGTGATCTACAGCCAGATCCTCGCCAACACCACGACCCTGAAGGTCGGGCCGATGGTGACCAACCCGGGCACCCGCACCTGGGAGGTCACCGCCTCCACCTTCGCCACCCTCAACGACATGTTCGGCAACCGCACGGTCTGCGGCATCGGCCGCGGTGACTCCGCGATGCGCGTGGCCGGACGCAAGCCCAACACCCTGGCCCGGATCAGCGAGGCCATGAAGGTCATCCGGGACCTCGCCAGTGGACGGGAGGCCGACCTCGGCGGTGGCACCGTCGTCCGCTTCCCGTGGATCGGCGAGGGCGCCGAACTGCCCGTGTGGATGGCCGCGTACGGCCCCAAGGCCCTGAAGATGGCCGGTGAGGAGGCGGACGGGTTCATCCTCCAGCTGGCCGACCTCTACCTCACCGAGTACATGGTCAAGGCCGTGAAGGACGCGGCGGTCGCCGCCGGCCGGGACCCCGACCAGGTGACCATCTGTGTGGCGGCACCGGCGTACGTCACCGAGGACGACTCGCCCGAAGCGCTCGCCCACGCGCGTGAGCAGTGCCGCTGGTTCGGCGGCATGGTCGGCAACCATGTCGCCGACCTCGTCTCCAAGTACGGCGAGCACTCCGCCCAGGTCCCCGACGAACTCACCGAGTACATCAAGGCCCGCGAGGGCTACGACTACTCCCACCACGGGCGCAGCGGAAACCCCGACGCCCAGTTCGTGCCCGACGAGATCGTCGAACGCTTCTGCCTGATCGGCCCGGTCGAGAAGCACATCGAGAAACTGGAGGCGCTGCGCGCGCTCGGCGTGGACCAGTTCGCCGTCTACGACATGCACGACGCGCAGGAGGCCGTGATCGAGGCCTACGGATCCCAGGTGATCCCGGCCGTCAACGGCTGACCTCCACCGCCCCACCCCCTGTGAACTCCCCCTTCCCAGCGGCTCGGGAAGGGGGCCCAGGACGCCCCCCGGTGCACCCGGAGCGCACCCCCCATCGGCGCCACCGCACGGCCTTTCCCGTCCCACCTCCCCTGATTGGCCCGGCCCATGACCGATACCGCTCCCACCGCCCCACCGCCAGCCACCCAAGTCACCCTCGCCGACGGCCGGGTGGAGATCGCCCCGGGCGCCCCCGCACCGACCGGCCCCTACGCCAACGAGGACCTGCTGCCGGTCCCCGTCGCCAAGCGCACCTGGACCACGTACAACTTCTCCGCGCTGTGGGTCGGCATGGCCCACAACACGGCCTCCTGGACCCTGGCCTCGGGGCTCATCGCCGTCGGCATGGACTGGAAGCAGGCGGTGCTCACCATCGCCCTGGCCAACGTCATCGTGCTGATACCGATGCTGCTCACCGGCCACGCCGGACCCAAGTACGGCATACCCTTCCCGGTCTTCGCCCGGGCCTCCTACGGGATCCGCGGCGCCAACCTGCCCGCCGTCGTACGGGCGTTGGTGGCGTGCGGCTGGTTCGGCATCCAGACCTGGATCGGCGGCGAGGCCATCTACTTCCTGGCCGGCAAGCTCATCGGAACCGGCTGGACGGACGCCGCGAAGGTCGGCGGCCACGCCTGGACGATGTGGCTGTCGTTCGCGATCTTCTGGGCGCTCCAGGTCGTCATCATCTACCGGGGCATGGAGACCATCCGCCGCTTCGAGAACTGGGCGGCGCCGTTCGTGCTGGTCGGCGCGTTCGTGATGCTGTGGTGGATGAGCGACAAGGCCGGCGGTTTCGGCCCGCTCTTCGACCAGCCCTCCAAACTCGGCTGGGGCCCGGACTTCTGGAAGCTGTTCGCCCCCGCCCTCATGGGCATGATCGGCTTCTGGTCGACACTGTCCCTGAACATCCCCGACTTCACCCGCTACGGCAGGAGCCAGAAGGCGCAGACCCGGGGCCAGGCGCTCGGCCTGCCGACGACGATGACGCTCTTCGCGTTCCTGTCCGTGATGGTCACCTCGGGTTCGCAGGCCGTCTACGGCGAGGCGATCTGGGACCCGGTCCAGCTCGCGGCCAAGACCGACAGCACGGTCGGCCTGCTCTTCGCGCTCGTCACCGTCCTGGTGGCGACGCTCTCCGTCAACGTCGCGGCCAACCTGGTCTCACCGGCGTTCGACTTCTCCAACATCGCCCCGCGGAAGATCAGTTTCCGGGCGGGCGCCCTCGCCACCTGCGTCCTGGGCGTGCTCATCTTCCCCTGGAAGCTGTACTCCGACCCGCAGGGCTACATCTTCACCTGGCTTGGCCTGGTCGGCGGCCTGCTCGGCACCGTGGCGGGCATCCTCATCGCGGACTACTGGATCCTGCGCCGCGCCCGGCTCGACCTCGCCGACCTGTACCGCCCGGGCGGACGCTACTGGTACGAGGGCGGCTGGAACTGGCGCGCCGTCGTCGCCTTCGCGGTCGGCGGTGTCCTCGCCGTCGGCGGCGCGAGCTTCAAGCCGCTGATCGACGGCCGTCCCGTCCCGGCGCTGGCCGATCTGGCCGACTACGGCTGGGCGGTGGGCCTGGGCACGTCGATGGTGCTGTACCTGGCGCTGATGGCCCTGCGGGGCCGCAGCACCGTCTGAGGAAGGGCGCGTGGGCGTGCTGGAGAGTGCCTAGCCCTTGTCGCTCTCCAGCGCGGCCACCGCTTCCTTCGCGGCCTTGATGGCGCCCTTGTTGATCGTGTCCGTGCTCGGCGCCTTCTTCGACTCGAAGTCACTGCCGTTGTAGGTGATCGTCACCAGTGCGTTGGAGGCGCGGGCGATGACGACGCCCTCGCGGGTCTGCTGCTTGTCCTCGGTGGTGAGGGTGACTACGGAGTAAGCGCTGTCGCCCAGACCGGGGACGGCCCCGCCGCCGCTCTTCTTGCCGAGGTGCGTCTCGTAGGACTTCCGTGCGGCGTCGTCGGACTCCATCACCTCGAAGGACACGTCGAGCCAGCGGTAGTCGTACCCCTTGAGCGCGTTCCAGGAGCAGGTGCGGCGCAGCTCCGCGTCCGTGGACGGTATCTCCTTGCCGGCCGTCTTGGCGCCCGGCACCAGCGACTGGATCGTCTTCTTGGCGATGCTCCCGCACGGTGCGGGCGCGGCCGCGTAGGCCTTCGGCGCCGTCGACGTCGACGGGGCGGAGGCGGAGGCGGACCGGTTCTCGGTCTTCGCCTCGGCCGGTTTGTGCGCGGCGGCCTGCGGCGCGGCGAACGGGCCGGACGACAGCGCCCAGCCCGCCGCGGCGAGCACCACCACCGGGGACAGCCGGGCGGTCAGGGCGAGGGGCAGAGGTAGAGAACGCACGGCGCCCTTCTCGTGGGGACGGAAGGTGCGGAGCGGGTCCGCACGGCGGACGGAACGACAGTGTCACACGTGTGTCTGTGAGGCGGAAGTGCGAACTCGCTCCGTGGCCGCGCGGTGACGGGGACCCATCGTTCACCGCCCGGATTCGGCCAGTTGAGACGCCGGAGGGTGGTTTGCGGCAGGTGCGACCGTAGCCGTGGGGCTGGGGTGGTTCCTGCCGAGACGTGCCCCCGACTCTGTCCCCTGCCGACCCCGAGACCCCACGCGACTGGCCTTGCCCTTACAGAGACCGACGCCGGACAGCAAGCGGCGGCCGCACCGAGAAGGTCGATGCGGCCGCCGCTGCCGTGAGGAGGTTCCGTCGCCCGACGATGATGCCGGGACGACGAGAATCAGACGGCGTAGGGGTTTTCGATGATGTAGACCCAGTCGCCCTCGCTCGTCCTCTTCATCACCTCGACCGACTTTCCTTCCAGGGTGCCGTCCTCGCCCGTGATCCGCCAGGGCACCTGGACCATCGCCAGGTCGCCGTTCTGATGCACCGACGCGGCCCCCATCTCGAAGGTGCCGGGCGCGGCGAGGTAGGGCTTCAGCGCTTCCTTGATGTCTTCTCTTCCGTGGACGGGCTCCTGCCCCGGTCCCGGTACGAACATGGCGTTTTCGTCGAACAGGGAACCCAGTCCGTCGAGGTCCTGGTCCTTGAGGTATTGGGCGAAGCGCTGGTGCACGGTTTCCGGTGTCATGTTCTTTCCTAATGCTGGGTGAGGTGTCAGCGGGTGTCCGGGTGACGATCAGGGGTTGGCTCGCTCACTCTGGCCGAGTTACTTACCGCAGGGAAGTACGTACCTTGAGGTGAGGTGAGCACGTGCAGGAAATCGCGCGGGGCAACGTCCGTGGGGAGCTCGGCGAGGGAACACGTTCCTACTCGCCGGCCTGGTGGGCCGTCGCATAGGCGCGCAAGAAACCGCACATGCCAAGGGTCTGCCGGTGTGGTCGGGCGATGCGCGAGACTTCCGCGTCGAACAGGTAGTCGAAGTCGTCGCGTCGCAGCGCGTCGATCTGCCGCAGTGCCGTGTGCGCGGCGGCCAGCGCACCGTCGTCGACCGTCTTCTCCCAGGTGTCCAGGCGGGGTTGGACGAGCCGAACCGCCGCCGCGCAGAAGTCCTCGTACGCCGAGCGGTTTCCTCGCCGCCACTGCCGTCTCAGTTCGGTGAACCCTTCGACGGCCAGATCTCTGCGGGCTCGCGCGCGCTCGGGGCTGGGGCTGTCGTCGGCGTCGAGGAGCGAGGCCGCGTCCGGATAGGTGCCGGGGGAGAGGTACTGGGGCGGGAAGGTCATGACCGCGTCGCCTGCCTCCGGGAGACCACTGTTCTGCATGACGACGATCACCCGCAGGTCCTCGTCGTTGACGGCGCGGTGGATCGTGCCGGGGGTGAACCAGACCACGTCACCCGGGTGCAGCTCGGTCGTCCTGGGCCCGTTGTGGTCGAGGGTCTCCAGTCGGCCGCGACCACTGACGACGACGTAGCACTCCGCGCAGGCCAGATGCATATGGGGCGAGCCGCCGTGTGCGTCGTCCGCCGTGGGCCAGGGGTACACCTCCAGCTGGCTGAGCCCCACGGCTCCCGGGAGGGCAGGGAGGGCCGTCACAGCGCGAACTCCCGCACGATCGGCTCCAGTTCACGGCGACCCACCACTCGGTCGAGGAACACGAAGCGGTGGCTCAGGGACAGGGTGTCACCGGGTTCCAGCTTGATCTCGGTGTGGAAGGCGGGTGAGGGGTTGAGGCAGGCGAAGGCGCTGCTGCGGGCGAACCAGGTCAGCGGGGTGGAGGCGCTGGTGGTGCCGGCGTAGGCGAGGACCGTGGCGCCGCCGTCGATCTCGTCGTGCTCGCCGGCGATGGCGGCCCAGGCGCCCCGCGTGCCCATGACGGCGTCACCGTCATGGCCCCCGTCGGCGATGACGTCCGCGCCGGTCCAGGCCCGGGGTCCGCGCCAGAACAGTCCCGTGTAACCGGCGCCCGGGCGGCCGTGGGTGGTGGGGCTGCCCATCTCCAGCGGCTCGTGGTGGACATTGGTCAGGTCGGTGGTGAAGTCCAGCGCCCAGACGCCGTCGCCGGAATCGGCGCTGTGGAAGCGGAGGGTGCGGGTCTCGTCGATCCACACCTCGTCGCTGGAGGCGATCCAGTCCAGGCCCTGGACGACCGTCACCTCGCTGTCACCGACGTCCTGCCGGTCGAAGGCGCGGTGCACCTGGCTGCCGTGGTTCTCACGCCAGACGTAACCGTGACCGGGTGCGCCCGCCTCGAAGGTGGGCCCGCCCCAGAAGTTGTCCCCGGACAGATGCGACCACGTCATCTGCAGGCCCTTGTGCCAGCGGTGGTCCCAGGGCCGGTAGACGCCCACGGGTGCGCCGGAGAGGGTTTTCAGGGGGTAGACATAGGGCTTGGGTGATTCTTCGAGCGGGGTGTCCGGCCGGTAGACGTACGTGGCGAGGTCCACGTCCGCGGCCGACACCACGAACTGGGTCCCGGCGGCGTCGTGCTCGATGCGCAAGGGGGTCTCAGACACCGGTCTTCTCCTTGACGGTGTTGTCCCGGACGGCTGGGCGGCCGTTCATGGAGTGGTAGTACGGGTTGGCCGGGGTGATCATGTCCGGGGACACGGGGCGTCCGGTGCTCGCCGACTCGTACAGGGCGGCGATGAAGGCCAGGACGCGGCGGCCGTCGTCACCACTGGCTTCGGGGCGTCGCCCGGCGCGCAGGGAGCGCAGCAGCAGGCGCAGTTGCGCGGCGTGCGAACTGGCCTCGTCGTCGAGCGGTGCCCCGAGCTCGGCGGCCGTGGCCTCGGCCCGGTGAGGGGCGGGGGTCCACGTCCAGTGCGTGTTGTCGTAGCCGTAGAGGTGGGACAGTTCGACCGTGGCCTCGGGGAAGTCGAAGCGCAGGTAGCTGGTCTCCCGGGGGGAGAGGAGGCTGTTGACCATGGACACCATGGCGCCACTGGCGAAGCGGACCATGGCCATGGAGACGTCCTCGGTCTCCACCTCGCGGGCCAACGTGCCCATGGCTGCGCGGACTTCGGTCCATTCCCCCATCAGGGCCAGCATGAGGTCCATCTGGTGGATGCCGTGGCCCATGGTGGGACCGCCGCCCTCGGTCTCCCACTTGCCGCGCCAGGGGACCTCGAAGTAGGCGTCGTCCCGGTACCACAGGGTGTGGCAGACACCGACCAGGGGAGCGCCGAGGCTGCCGCTGCGGATGTGCTCCCGCAGGGCCCGGGCGGCGGACCCGAACCGGTGCTGGAAGACGTAGGAGACATAGGGGCCGCCCTCGCGCTCGTGGGCGGCGACGGCGTCGTACTCGGCGACGGAAAGGGTGGGCGGTTTCTCGCACCACACCGACGCGCCGGCGTCCAGACAGGCGGTGATGGCCTCGCCGTGGGCGATCGGGGGCGTACAGACGATGACCAGGTCCGGGTGCTGCTCCCGGAGCATGAGGTCGAGGCTGTCGTAGGAGGCGGGAATGCCCCAGCGGGCTGCGAACGCCTCGGCGCGCCGCAGGTCGACGTCGACCACGGCGATGACGGTCGCCTCGCCGTTCTGGGCCTGGACGGCGGGCATGTGGCAGCCGTCGGCGATGTTGCCGGCACCGACGATCGCCACCCTCGCGGGCTGGCTGTACTCAGTCATGTGGCTCTTTCGTGGAAACTCGGGCGGTACCTGGGCGCGGCACCGGGGGTTCGTCAACCGCTGACGAAGAAGGTCGGTTCGACCTGCTCAGCCCAAGGCGTGCACGCGTGACCGCGCGGTCGGGGGGAACGGCTCCGCCGGACGAAGCTCGGCGCCCGCCGATGCGGGCAGGGCGGCAAGCCGAACGTAGTGAACGATCACCTTCAGGGTCAAGAGTTGCGTAGTGATCGTTCACATTGCGTGTGAGGCCTTACCGGGCAGCCGACCGGATTCAGCGGTCGACCGGGCCGCTCGACCCTCGCGGCACGAGACGGAACAGATCCGCCACCTCGGGCTTCGACTGGGGCTCGCCGCGCAGAAGGGCGAGCAGCGACAGCATCGACTGCCGGCCGACCTCTTCCTTGTTGATGTGCACCGTCGAGATGCTCGGCGAGAAGTACCGGGTGAACTCCTCGTCGTCCCAGCCGAAGACGCTCACCTCCTCGGGCACCCGCACACCGCGGTCCTGGAAGCCGCGCAGCACCCCCAGGGCGACATAGTCGTTGGCGGCCAGCACGGCCGTCACGCCGGAATCGGCGGGCAGGTCCCGCGCGGCCTCGTAGCCGGAGCGCACGGACCAGTCCCCGTCGACGACGCCGTAGGACGTAAGGCCCAGTCGCTCGACGGCCTCCACGTACACCGCCCGCCGGTTGCGTGCCGAAGCCCAGTCCTGCGAGCCCGCGACGTGGAGGAACCGGCGGTGTCCCTGCTCCGCGAGGTGACGCAGGATCTCCTCGGCGGGCCGCCCGTCGGCCAGCCGTCCCCGGGACTGGAGGTTGTCGTCGTACTCGCCCAGCACCATCACCGGCCACTGCCCGGCGCCCCGGCCGCCGGCCAGGTCCCCCAGCGGCACCAGCGACAGCACCCCGTCCGCCTGCCGGGCCTCCAGCAGGGACAGCACGCTGCGGGCGCGCCGCGACTCGCCACCCTCCAGCCCGACGACGTCGGTCATGTACCCGGCCTCGTGCGCCGCGGCCGAGGCGCCCCTGAGCAGAGGGATCGGAACGAAGCCACTCAACTCGGGCAACACGATGGTGATCCGCTGGGACCGCTGCGTGCGCATCGACCGCGCCATGAGGTTGGGCCGGTAGTCCAGCTCGGCGACGGCCCGCTCGATCCTCGCTCGCGTCGCGGGCTTCATGCCGCTGTCGTTCTTCAGGAACCGGGACACGGTCTGGTGCGACACGCCGGCCCGCTTGGCGACCTCCCAGATGGTGGGCCGCTTCCTCTCCGGGGTGGAGGCCGCCCCCGGACCGGCGCCCTTCGTGGCGGGCCGGCCGGCATGCCGTGCCCGCAGAGGGCGCCCCGCCTGCTCGCACAGAAATTCCAGCAGCTCCGCGCCGGACGCGTCCGCGGGCAGTCCGTAGGCACCGACGAAGCCAGCGACCCGTGGCGCGAGGTCGTCGACGCGCACCAGGCCACGGGCGGCGGCCTCGGCGAGGAACGTGCCCGTACGGGCCGCGTCGGCACCGGCTTGGAGCAGGTCCACGACGGTACGCGGCACGGTGGTCACGGGCAGCCCGTCGACGACGGTGACGTCCTCGGCGTCCGTGGCCGCGCGGTGCAGCACGACGGTCTCGTCACGCGTGGTACGGCGTGACGAGACCGTCAGCTCCACGGGATCGGTGGGCCGGCCACCCAGGCCGTGCACCGCACACGCGGAGGTGTGGGAGACGACGCCCGCTCCGGAGACGTCCGTACAACGGTCCCGCGCCGGGGTCCCGGGATCCAGCCGCAGCCACGCCACCTTGATCCGGAGGTGCTCCGGCTGGGGAGAGGCGGCCAGGCGGTACACCCCGTGGCCCACACTCTCCAGCGCCCCGGACCGCTCCAGCCGCAGGAGCTGGACGCCCCGCACACCGTCCAGCTTCGCCTGCGCGGTGGTCACCAGACCCCACTGACCGGCGGCCCTGGCATCCAGAGCCCGCAACACGTCGGCCTGAGTCATGCGGCAATCATTACACGGGCACCCTGCGCCGTCCCTTCCCCCGCGTGGACCGCCTTTCCGGCCTCGCGGGGGAAGGGACGGCGGGCGCGGCTACCTGGGCTGGAACTCCCAGACCGTGTTCGCGTCCTGCGTGCCCGTGTTCCACTTCGCCTCACTCGCGGAGGTCCCGTACAGGTAGGCCCTACCCGTGTGGGTGTTCCGGACGCGGAGCCCACCTGCCGCGACACCCTCAAGGTTCCAGAGCGAGGCGTCCGCGACAGTGCCGGTGTTCCATATGACGTTGTTGTCGGTGGCGACGGCTTCCAGATAGAAGCGTCCCGTTCGCACGTTCCTGATGGTCCAGGACCCTGACGAGTCCTTGGCGACGATCCAGTCCTGGTCGTCGTACACGGTCCCGGACGAGAGGATGACCGCACCGTCCGCGTCGGTGTCGAGGTACTTGCCCGAGGACATGTTCCTCAGCTTGTACTTTGCGCCGCTGACGAGGTACGAGACCCGTACGCACTCCTCGGTCGCCAGGGTGATCTCGGTGTTCCCGGACACGGTGCTGTACGCCTTCGTGCCGGACTTCACCCAGGTGTCGTCAGCGTCGTAGTGGCCCACCTCGACGGACCGTACGACCCCGATGGTTCCCGGCAGCGTGAACGTGGCCTCCGTCGTGGTGGCGAAGGCGAACTCGGCCGGACCGCGCCGGACGCCGAATGCCTGCGCACCGACGGAGGTCGTGTACGTGATGTTGACGCCGCCCAGGGGCTTGGTGGTCGTGACGCTCGCGGTCGCGTTCCGGTTGAAGGTCTGCAGGGTGGTTCCCCCGCGCTCCACCGGAGTCCTGCTGGCGAGGTCCCGGTG
The DNA here is from genome assembly GCF_042959065.1 of Streptomyces sp. NPDC007929. Classification (NCBI taxonomy): domain Bacteria; kingdom Bacillati; phylum Actinomycetota; class Actinomycetes; order Kitasatosporales; family Streptomycetaceae; genus Streptomyces; species Streptomyces sp. NPDC007929. The sequence goes on from NZ_JBIBKD010000004.1 coordinate 139,791, forward strand.
GATCTTCTTCAGCGCGCGGTTGAGCCGGGCGACCTTGAGGGAGGGGGTCTTGCGGGTGACGACCTTGGTGTCGGGCCTCCAGTTGTACAGGCCGTGGTCGCTGATGCCGGTGCTGGAGTCCGGGTCCAGCGCGGCGTACAGATTGTGGGCGGCATTGCCGGCGATGGCGTTGAACTTCTCGACGTCCACCGTCGAGGAACCTCCGAAGTTCTCCATGACCATGGGGAAGTTCTTCCCCTGGGCCCAGGTGGCGTCCTGCCCGTAGTTGTAGAGGGTGTCGAAACCCTTGGTGTAGGGGTCCTTTCCGAAGAAGTCGATGGTCGCCGTTCCCTGGCTCCTGAGGGCCTCGTTCTCGGCGACCGGCACCGTGTCCGCGCTGCCGGCGAGGTTGGTCCGGGTGTACACCGAGTAGTCCGACTGCTTGATCACCTGTCCCAGCTGGGTCAGGTAGTTCAGCAGCACGTCCTTGCGGAACTTCGTCGTGTCGGTGTAACCGCCGCTGTTGAACAGGTCGGTGCTGTAGGTGCTGAAGCTCCGGGCGATGGACTGGCCGCCCTGCTGCTTCGACACGTTCGGTTCGTTCAGCACCTGGATGCCGACGACGGTGTGCGCGGTGTCGACGGCGGCGAGGCGGCTCATGAGGCGGCCCAGCACGAACTTCTCCCTGGCGAGCATGTTCGGGTCGGTCTTGTCCAGGAGGGGGTTGCCGTTCAGGGCGAGTGGGGTGCCGTCGGACTTCACCACGACCTGGTAGTCGTTCATCACGTAGGCCGGAATTCTGGCCGCGATGGACTGGCCGGTCGATTCATGGCTGAACCACAGCAGTTCCAGCTTCAGGCCGTACTCCCCGCACCATGCCAGGTACTTGTCGAGGTCGGTCCAGTCGAAGACGTCCTTCGAGGTCTCGATCTGCGACCACCAGAGCGGGATGTTCACCACGGTGAAACCGTCGTCCCGGATCATCCCGAGCACCGGCTTCAGCTGGGCGTCCGTCCAGCCGTACGTGTACTTGTGCTTCTCGTACCGGAACTGGACGCCACTGTGGTAGAAGGGCTTCCCGTCCACCATCAGGGCGATCTTGTCGTACGTGGACCTCGATGTGTCGACGTAGGAGACCACGCCGCCGGCCGCGACGGCCCTCGGGAGGCCGCCGACGAGGTTCAGCGCCATGCCTCCCAGGGCTGCCGCCCCGCTCGTGGCGAGGAATCTGCGGCGTGACCACGGGCCGTTCTTCGACTTCATTGCGCTACCTCCGTGTCAGGTGGGCTGCTGCCGGATAGTGAACGATCACGATGCGGGTGCGACGGCGCCCGTCAGGATCCTTCGAGGCGGGGGTGCCGGGCGCGGCGCGATCGAGCCGACAGGCGATGGCGGGGCCCTGGCGATCAGATGGTGACCAAACCAGCGATGGCGCACATAAGACTGGCTGTAACGCTTGCGTGTCAATGGTGGGGACAGGGAGAGTTTCGCCGCGGCCCACAGCAGGTCGGCTCCGGTCGCACCGAGGGAGCCCCCACGAAGTGAACGATCACCCGCAGATGTCTTGACCGCTCGGGTGAACGATCACTACGTTGCCCCTGCTGTTATCGGACACCTCATCGCTCCCGGTACTTCGTGGCTTTTCTGTGTGCCCTCGGGCCGAGTCACGGCCGGGCTCTCTTCCTCCCCGCCGGGCACCGGTCGGTATCACCAGAGATCAAGGGAGATCACGTGTACACGGTCATGCGCAGAACGGGCCGCCGGCCCCGAAGATGGGCCGGCTCCCTCGCCGCCGGCCTCCTGCTCCTCGGCACCTTCCTCGCGGTTCCGGCCGCCTCGGCCGCCGAAACCCCGGGCGCGACGTTGATCGACGAGACGTTCGAAGCCCAGACGAACCCCGTGAACTTCGGTTTCCCGGTCGGGGCCGCCGTCGGCAACGGCGTACTGGAGATCACGAAGGGCATGGGCAACTACACGACGTCCGTGCGGCCCTTCGCGTCGTCGATCACCCAGGAGAAGACGCTCGACCTGCGGTTCGACTGGAAGACGGCCATCGCGAGCACCGGTATGAAGACCGGTCTGGAGCTGCGCGACAGCGCCGGACACCTGGTCTTCGGCATGGCCGCGACCGGCGCGGAGTTCCGTCACGCCGCGACCGGCCCGGACTCGGACTCCACCTCCGCCCCGGACTCGCTCAATCCCACCTGGACCAAGATCAGCTTCGACCGGACCAAGTCGTACACGGTCGATCTGCACCTGGACTTCACCCTCGGCAAGGTCCAGTACACGGTCACCAGCAAGGAGGCCGCGCCGAAGGTGCTGGTCTCCACCACGAAGAGCATCACGGGGCAGAACCTGGCGAAGCTCGTCGCCTGCAACTACTACGGCACCGGTGTGCAGTCGATCGACAACTTCCGCCTGACCCGCCCCGAGAACCCCGCCTACGGCTCCCTCGCCGGCTCGTCCGTCTACGCCTTCGGTGACAGCATCGTCTACGGGCATCAGTACTCCCGCAGCTTCGTGAACTTCGTCGCCGAACGCGAGGGCATGACGCTGACGAAGTACGCCCGCAACGGCGCGACCATAGGCCCGGCGCCCACTGCCAGCGGTGGACAGATCCTCGCCCAGGTGCAGTCGGCGAGCTCCCAGGCTCCCGACTTCGTCGTCTTCGACGGCGGCACGAACGACGCCATGGAGATCCACGACGCGCACACCTACGAGGTCGGCACGGTCAGCGGCTCCCAGGACCCCGCCACTCTCGACCCGGGCACCTACGCCGGGGCGCTCGAGACCACCATCTCCACGATGCGGCAGAAGTGGCCGACGGCCCAGCTGGTCTACGTGGCCGCCCACCAGATGGGCTCGCGTGACTGGGACACCCAGCTCGCCCTGCGCCAAGTGCAGTTGCAGGCGGCCCAGAAGTGGGGCGTCACGGTGGCCGACGTCTTCGGGGACACGACGCTCGACACGCGCGTCGACGCCCAGCGGGTGGCGTACACCTTCGACGGACTCGTGGGCGGCTACCCGGGCAGCGGCGGCAGCGGCACGCATCCGAACATCGCCGGGATCACCGATTTCTATGTCCCCGTGCTGTCGTCGGAACTGTCCCGGCTTGCCGACACGACGACGCTCAAAGCGCGGCACTCGGGCAAGTGTGCCCAGGCGGTCGGCTCCTCGACCGCGGCGGGGACGGCGATCGAGCAGGACGGCTGCGCGAGCGGCGACGACCAGCAGTGGCAGCTGCACGAAGCCGGTGGCGGCTACTACCAGATCCTCTCCCGGCACTCGGGACTGTGCCTCGACGTGGCCGGCTCCTCCACGGCGAACACCGCCCCGGCCGTCCAGCAGACCTGCGACGGCCGCACCAGTCAGCAGTGGCGGCTGAGCGACACCGGTACCGGCTACGTCGAGATCATCGCCCGTCACTCCGGCAAGTGCCTCGACGTGGACCGGGCCTTCACGGCGGACGGGGCCCGGCTGCTGCAGTACACGTGCTGGAACGACGAACAGCACAAGAACCAGCACTGGGCGCTGTCAGGTCTGACATGAGGAACACGTGCCGCCCGGTGACGGCGGACTCGGCGGCCGGCCGCACGGTCCGGGCAGGGACCAAGCGGCCGGTCGGGCCGGGCGATGCGCGGGGGAGCCGGGCTCGACCGGCCGATGCGCTCGGCTCCGGCGAAACGGCGAGCGGACAGGGCCCGGCCCGCCCTGGCGTACTCGGAAGTAGAGTACCGACGGGCGTGTGGGACGTGGAGATGCGGCGGGGGGCGGCACGGTGGGCGCGGACACGGGACCGGAGCGAGCGGAGCGGGACGTGAAACAGCCGAAGCCGCCGACCAGGAAGCGTCCCACCATCCTCGACGTAGCGGCGCACGCGGGGGTTTCGCATCAGACCGTCTCACGCTTCCTGCGGGGCAACGGAGGCATGAAGCCGCAGACGGTGGCCCGCATCGAGCAAGCCGTGGCCGACCTCGACTACCGGCCCAACCTGGTGGCCCGGTCGATGCGCACACGCATGTCGAACCGCGTCACCGTGGTCCTGCCGGCCATGACGACGTTCGTGCCCTCGCAGATCCTGCGGGGGGCGTCCGCGGAGGCACAGGCGGCCGGCTACCTGCTGGACATCGTGGGCCTCGAAGGCGACGAACGGGTCAGGGGCGACCGGGTCCGTGCTCTCCTCGACTCCGGTCAGGCGGACGGAGTGCTGACCTTCACTCCCATCGGCGACCTGGAGAAGCTGGGGTTGAGCCATACCCCGACCGTCGTCATAGGCGAGTACGACGACCAGATGAGGTCCCACGGGATCACGGCTGACGGCGAGCCGGCTGCCATGATCATCGATCACCTCGTCTCGCTGGGCCATCGGCGTTTCGTCCATGTCGCCGGCAGTACGGACTGGATGTCGGCGCGCAAACGACGCGAGGTCTATCTGCGGACGGTCGCCGAGCGGGGCCTGGAGAACTACGCCGTCATCGACGGCGACTGGTCCGTGCGGTCCGGATACGACGCGGCCCGGGGACTGTCGGCGGACTCCGGTGTCACCGCGGTTCTCGCCGCCAACGACGACGTCGCCATGGGCGTCATCCGTGGCTTCCAGGACCGCGGGTGGCGGGTCCCGGAGGACGTCAGCGTCTTCGGCTGGGACAACCAGGAGTTCACCGAGTACTTCAACCCGTCCATCTCCACCGTGGATCTCGACCGCGAGGCCATGGGCCGACGGGCCATGCGGGCCCTGCTCGCCCGCATCCGCGAGGAGACCGAGCCCGAGCTGCGTCTGGACCTCGACTGCCGCCTCGTGCTGCGCGAGTCGTCCGGACCGGCCAGAACGAACCACACCCCGTAGCCCGTCGGCCCCACCAACCGGCCGTCGTGCAAGGGGAGTTCGGGTGGACCTCTGGTCCTGCCCGACCGTGCCGTCCGCACCGGGCGGAACGCGCCGACCCGGCATGTTCCCGCGCGGTCCGTTCCACTCCCGTTCCGGTACCGGCGAAGTCCTGCAAAGTACCCAAGTGTTACGTGAAGAAGTCTTGACCGGGATGTGGTGGGTTACTACGCTCACCGCGTGAACGTTCACTATTGCTGACGCACACAGCGCAACTCGGCGCGATGCTCGCGGTCAACCCGCGGATCAGCTCGGCACACCGACCTAGGCTTCGGCGTTCGTTCACAAAAACCCCGTTCAGAGCCCTGCGGTCCACCTGGACTCCGACGAGCCGGGCCGGCTGCCGACAACCGCATCGCAAGTAACTTTCGCGGACCGCAAAGCGGCCGCAGCGTGAGTCGGCAGCCCCGCGGCGATTCGGCCGGCGTCCTGCGCCGGCCTCCTGAGAAGACGTTTCCCCCTTCTGGGCGCACCGCCCAGCAACGGCAGCAGAGGAGCCCCAACATGAACCACTCGTCCCGTCCGAGCAGACGCTCTCGACTCCGTGCGGTCGGGCTGACCTGTTCGGTCTTCGCCCTCGTCCTGACCGCGGGCTGCGCCGGTGACTCCTCCGGAAGCGACGGCGGCAGGACCGTCATCCGGTTCAACTGGTGGGGATCGGACTCCCGGCACGTGATGACCAAGCAGATGATCGCGCTGTTCGAGAAGGAGCACCCGAACATCCTGGTCCAGGTCGAGTACTCCAACTTCGACGACTACTTCAAGAAGCTGTCGACCAGTGCGGCCGCCGGTGACATGCCCGACGTCATGCAGATGACCGACCCGTTCATGTACTCCTACATCGACAACGGGCAGCTGATGGACCTGAAGAAGGTCAAGGACGAGCTGCACACCGACAAGCTGCCCCCCAACTCGATGTCGATGACGACCATCAAGGGGGGCCTCTACGGTGTCCCGGCCGGCGAGAGCGCGTTCGGCATCGCCGCGGACCCGGCGGCGTTCAAGAAGGCCGGTGTGCCGATGCCGGACGACACCACGTGGTCGTGGGACGACTACGTGAAGATCTCCAAGGCCATCTCCAGGACGAAGGGCCTGGTCGGCACGGTGATGCCGCTCTACCCCAACGACCTGGGACCGTGGCTGCGGCAGCACGGCGAGGACTACTGGACCAAGGACGGCAGCAAGATCGGTTTCACCGAGGAAACCATGACCGGCTACTGGGAATGGGTCGTCAAGCTGCGTGACAGCGGCGGCACGACCAGCGCGGACGCGGCGGTCGAGGCGCTCGCGTCAGGGGCCGGTGTCGAGCAGAATCTGGTCGCTCAGCACAAGGCGGCCATGACAGACGTCTCCGTGACTCAGCTCGGTGCGCTCGAAGGCGCCAGCGGACGCGAGACCAAGCTGCTCCTCTTCCCCGGGGAGAACGGGGCTTCTCAGGTCGGCGCCTACGCCAAGCCCGGCATCTTCTTCGCCGCCTCCGCCAAGACCGACCACCCGAAGGAGGCCGCGGAGCTGCTCGACTTCCTGGTCAACTCTCCCGAGGCGGCCAAGATCCAGAAGTTCGACCGCGGCGTACCCGACAACCCCGACGTGCTCAAGGCGATCACACCCGAGCTGTCCCCCACGGAGAAGCGCATCGCGGACTACATAGGCCGGGTCAACGCCCTGAAGCCGACCCCGCTGCACATCCCCAACGCCAAGGCCGGACCCGCTGTCCCCGAGACGTTCCAGCGTCTCAACGAGGACGTGCTGTTCAACCGTCTGTCGCCCAAGGAAGCTGCCAGGAAGTTCATCTCCGAGATCAAGTCCCAGCTCTGAGCAGCCCCCTCGTAGGAACGCTTCCGGAAGGAATCCCCGCCGTGTCCGATCCGCGCAGGAACGCTCCGCGCATGAACGATCAGCGCATGAACACCTTTCGCCGTCGACTGCCGGGAGTCGTCTACGGCGGGGACTACAACCCGGAGCAGTGGCCGAGAGAGGTGTGGCAGGAGGACGTCCGGCTCATGCGAGAGGCAGGAGTGCGGCTCGTGAGCCTGGGTGTCTTCTCCTGGGCCATGCTGGAGCCGGCCGACGGCCGGTTCGACTTCTCCTGGCTCGACGAGATCCTGGACCTGCTGTGGGCGAACGGAATCCATGTCAACCTGGCGACGCCGAACGCCGCGCCGCCGCCGTGGCTCGCCACGGACTTCCCCGAGATCCTGTCGGTCGACCGGCAGGGCGTGCGGCACGGCATCGGGAGCCGGGGGCACTTCTGTCCCTCCTCTCCGGTCTACCGGGACCGCAGTCGGCGCATCGCCACCAGGCTGGCCGAGCGGTACGGCGAGCACCCTGGTCTGGCGATGTGGCACATCGGCAACGAGTACCACTCGGACTGCTTCTGCGACCTGTGCGACGACCGCTTCCGCGCGTGGCTGCGGCAGCGGTACGACACACTGGACGAGCTCAACCACCGCTGGGGCACGGCGTTCTGGAGCCAGCGCTACAGCGACTGGTCCCAGGTACATCTGCCACAGCCCGTGCGCGGCTCGGTCAACCCCTCCCGTGAGCTGGACTTCTCCCGCTTCACCTCCGATCTCCTGCTGGAACTCGTCACACAGGAGCGCGACCTGCTGCACGCGATCACCCCCGACGTGCCGGCGACCACCAACTTCTTCGGCTGCCGGCTGACCGACAGCCACCGCTGGGCGAAGGAACTCGACGTCATCGCCTTCGACTGCTACCCCGACCCGGGAAAGCCCCTGTCGATGACCGTCGCCGCCTTCCAGTACGACCTCATGCGCTCACTCGGTGGCGGCCGGCCCTGGATGCTGATGGAACAGGCCGCCGGCGCGGTGAGCCAGTGGAAGACCAACCAGGTCAAACAGCCCGGCCGGATGCGCCTGGGCTCCTACCAGGCCGTCGCGCACGGCTCCGACGCCGTTATGTTCTTCCAGTGGCGGGCCTCCCGCCAAGGACAGGAGAAGTTCCACTCGGCGATGCTCCCGCACGGCGGTGAGAAGACCCGCACGTGGCAGGAGGTCAAAGCGCTCGGCAACGAACTTCGCACCCTCGACGAGGTCACCACCGCACGCACCGCCGCGCAGGTCGCGATCGTGTGGGACTGGCAGAACTGGTGGGCCGTCGAAGGCTGCGCCCACCCCGACAACACCTTCGACTACCGGGACACCGTGGCCCGCCACCACCGGGCCCTGTGGCACAGCCAGGTCGCCGTCGACGTCGTCACCCTCGACGACGACCTGTCGCCCTACCGCGTCCTGGTCATTCCCAACCAGTACCTGATGGATCGTCACCACAGCGCTGCGGTGCGGACGTTCGTGGAGCAGGGCGGCCATCTCGTCGTCTCGTACTTCTCCGGGATCGTCGACGAGGACGACCGGATCGTCGAAGGCGGATACCCCGGCGCCCTGCGCGAGATCATCGGAGCGCACGTCCAGGAGTTCTCCCCGCTGCCCGCCGAGGCCACGGTTGCCGTGCAGGCGGCAGCCGAGAACACCGCGCTCAACGGATTCCTCGCGACCGCTTCCGGGTGGCAGGACGACCTCGAAACGGAGACCGCCCGGCCGCTCGCCGTCTACCGCAAGGGCCATCTCACCGGCCGAGCCGCGGTGACCGAGCACGAACTCGGCCGGGGCCGTGCCGTGTACGTCGGCACACGTCTGGACGACGACGCCCTTGAGGCCCTGGTGCAGCACGTCCTGGACCGTGCCGGGGTGCACCCCGTGCACGCCGCACCGAGGGGCGTCGAAGTCACCGAGCGACGGACCGGCGCGAGCACCTACCTGTTCCTGCTGAACCACCGGCAGGACAAGGCGACCGTGACGCTCGACCGCGCCGGCACCGACCTGATCACCGGACGCCGTCTGGACGCCGGGCAGAGCCTCGTCCTCGACGCGGCGGACGTCGTTGTCGTGCGCAGTCCGTCGGCCACGTCGCAGCACGACGAGCCGTCGTCGAGCGACTCCTGAAGCCCGCACCCCAGCCAAGAACCCGAGGACGATGACTGTGCTCCGCAGACCCCTCAGCCAGGCGGCCAGAAAAGAAGAACGGACCGCATGGGTCTTCCTTCTGCCGTGGTTCGTCGGCATGGCCGGCGTCACGCTCGGCCCGATGATCGCTTCGCTGTACTTCTCGATGACGGACTACAACCTGCTGAGCTCCCCCCAGTGGGTGGGCTTCGAGAACTACAGCAAGATGCTGGACGACCCCCGGTTGCGCCAGTCCCTGACCGTGACGCTCGTCTACGTCGCCCTCAGCGTGCCGTTGCTGCTGGCGGTCGCCCTCGCCCTGGCGATGGTCCTCAACCGGGGCATCAAGGGGCTGGCGTTCTACCGGTCGGTCTATTACCTGCCCTCGCTCCTGGGCGCCTCGGTCGCGGTGGGCATCCTGTGGCGTCAGGTCTTCGGCACCGACGGCCTGGTGAACAAGTTCCTCGCACTGTTCGGCGTCCACGGCCCCGGCTGGATCTCCAACCCGGACACCGCGCTGTACAGCCTCGTCGTCCTGCACGTGTGGACCTTCGGCTCCTCCATGGTGATCTTCCTGGCCGGCCTGCGGCAGATCCCCGAGCAGTACTACGAGGCCGCCGCCCTCGACGGCGCCGGCCGCTGGAACCAGTTCCGGCACGTCACCGTGCCACTGCTGACCCCGATCATCTTCTTCAACCTCGTTCTGCAGGTCATCAGCTCCTTCCAGTCCTTCACCCAGGCGTTCGTCGTCAGCGGCGGGACGGGAGGCCCCTCGGACTCGACCCTCTTCTACTCGCTGTACCTGTACGACGAGGGCTTCGGCCGACTCCACATGGGCTACGCCTCGGCCATGGCATGGCTGCTCGTGGTGATCGTCGGTGCCCTGACCGCGATCAACTTCTACTTCAGCAAGAGATGGGTGTTCTACGGTGACGGTAAGTGAGATGACACCTCTCAAGGCCGAGGTCATGCCTTCGCCTGCTCACGCTCCTCTCCCCGCCGCGCAACGCCGCAGGCGGACGGCCCGCGCACGGGCGTTCCTCAAGCACGTCGTGCTGATCGCCTTCGGGCTCGTGATGATCTACCCGCTGCTGTGGATGATCGCCAGCTCGATCAAACCCGACGCCCTGATCTTCCGTGAGCCTTCCCTGCTGCCCACGCAGACCGACTTCGGGCACTACTCCGACGGCTGGAACGCGCTGTCGCACCCGTTCGGTCTGTACCTGGTGAACTCGGCGATCGTCGTCCTGGGGGCACTGCTGGGCAACCTGGTCAGCTGCTCCATGGCGGCCTACGCCTTCGCACGGCTGAAGTTCCGCGGGCGGGCCTTCTTCTTCGGCATGATGCTGCTGACCCTGATGGTGCCGATCTACGTCCTGATCATTCCGCAGTACGTGATGTTCTCGAAGATCGAGTGGGTCAACACCTTCCTCCCGCTGATCGTCCCCAAGTTCCTGGCCACGGACGCCTTCTTCATCTTCCTGATGGTCCAGTTCTTCCGGAGTCTGCCCACCGAGCTGGACGAGGCGGCCAAGATCGACGGAGCAGGGTACTGGCGCATCTACTTCCGCATCCTCCTGCCGATCTCGTTGCCGGCCCTGGCCACCACCGCGATCTTCACCTTCATCTGGACGTGGAACGACTTCCTGAGCCAGTTGATCTACCTGACCAAACCGGAACTGCAGACGGCGCCCGTCGCCCTGCGCAACTACGTCGACGCCACCAGCGGAGCCTCCTGGGGATCACTGTTCGCGATGTCCGTCATCACGCTCATCCCGGTCTTCGTCGTCTTCCTCGTCGGCCAGCGTTACCTCGTCAAGGGAATCGCGACCACGGGAATGAAGTAGCCGCATCCGCGAGCCCCGGGGGCGACTGACCGCCTTCTGACTACCTCCACAGGATCAGCGGGCCGGCTGTTCGTCGTCGACGGCAGGACCGGAGGCGTCCGCGCTCACCGGCCGGCCGGCCCGAGCTGGGCGTACGCCGCATCGACCGTCTGCGCCAGCAGTACCGCGATGGTCATGGGGCCGACCCCACCGGGGACTGGCGTGATCAAGCGGGCACGAGTGCAGGCGGTGTCGAAGTCGACATCGCCGACATTGCCCGGGTTGTATCCGGCGTCGATCACGACGGCCCCTGGTTTGACGTCTTCACCGCGAACAAGCCGAGGCCGTCCCACGGCCGCCACGACAACATCCGCTTCCCGCACCCTCGCGGCCAGATCGGTCGTACGGGAGTGGCAGTAGGTGACTGTGGCGTCCCGGGCGAGCAAGAGCATTCCGACAGGCTTGCCGAGGATCGCGCTTCGACCCACGACAACGGCATGCTGACCTGCGAGATCGACGTCGTACTCGTCCAAGAGCCGCATGATCCCGCCCGGGGTGCACGATGCGAAACCAGGCAGTCCGAAGCTCATGGCCCCGAAGGAGCTCATCGTGACCCCGTCGACGTCCTTCTCCGGCGCGATGGCCTCGAATGCCGCACGCTCATCGATGTGAGGACCACAGGGGTGCTGGAGCAAGATGCCGTGCACCCCGGCGTCCTGAGAGAGGGACTGAAGGGTCTCCACCAGCTCAGCGGTCGTGGTGGTGGCCGGCAGGCTGACAAGCCGGGACTCAATGCCCGCCTTCGCGCAACGGGCCCGCTTCATCCGGACGTACGTCACCGAAGCTGGATCTTCACCCACCAGCACCGTTGCCAGGCAAGGCGTCACGCCGACACGTCGCGCAAGCTCTGCCGCCTTGCCTGACGCGTCCTCAACGATGCGTCGGGCAAGGCCAACGCCGTCCATCAGCCGGGCTGTCTGTGTCTGGGACATGGTCGCCTCCAGGCGTCGCTGACCACTCGCCCAGGCGCACGGCATCGACCGATTCGTCAGACCGCTCCCCGGTGGTGCTCCACCTCAGCGCCAGTCACGGCCCACGCACCACTCTAATGGACGCCCTTCCACTGAGCCCCGGCCCGGAGCACTGCCCGACGCTCCTCCGACCGCATCATCAACACCTGACAGCAGGTCACGACCAGGCCGAGACGAAGCCCGTGAGAAGGGTGGTGTCGGTCGGCAGCACGCATCTACTCTGCGTGCGGCAGTGGCCGACAACGACAGCCTGCCCCGGCCCGCGGTGGAGATGGGGCTATCGGGAGGAGATGTTCTCGCGCTCGTTCTCCCCCCTACCTCCCCGTCGGCCCATTCCGCTCTCACGTAGGCCCGTCGACGTACACAATCACCGAGGTCAGGTATGCAATTCACGACTCGCCCCACGCTGAGCGGCACCTTCGGCATGGTGTCCTCCACCCACTGGCTCGCCTCGCAGTCGGCGATGGCCGTCCTGGAGAGCGGTGGCAACGCCTACGACGCGGCCGTGGCGGGCGCGTTCGTGCTGCACGTCGTCGAGCCGCACCTCAACGGCCCGGCCGGTGAGGTGCCGATCCTGCTCGCCCCGGCCGGCGGCGAGGTGCGGGTGCTGTGCGGGCAGGGCGTCGCACCGGCCGGCGCGACCGTGGCGCACTACCGGGGCCTCGGCCTGGACCTCGTCCCCGGCACCGGGCCGCTCGCCGCCGCCGTGCCGGGCGCCTTCGACGCCTGGATGCTGCTGCTGCGCGACCACGGCACCCGCTCCCTCGACGAGGTCCTGAAGTACGCCATCGGCTACGCCGAGCACGGGCACGCACCCGTGGAGCGCGTCGGCGAGACCGTCGAGACGGTGCGCGAGCTGTTCGAGACGGAGTGGACCTCGTCGGCGGACGTCTACCTGCCCGGCGGCAAGGCGCCGCGCCCCGGCGAGCTCTTCGCCAACCCCGCACTGGCCGCCACCTGGAAGCGCCTGCTCGCCGAGACCGCCGGCGCGGGCGACCGGGAGGCGCGGATCGAGGCCGCGCGGGAGGTGTGGCGCACCGGGTTCATCGCCGAGGCCCTGGTGCGGCAGGCCCGGCGGCCCACCAAGGACACCAGCGGCGAACGGCACACCGGCACCCTCACGGCCGCCGACCTCGCCGGCTGGTCCGCGACCTACGAGGCACCGGCGACGTACGACTGGAACGGCTGGACCGTGTGCAAGCCCGGCCCCTGGAGCCAGGGCCCGGTCCTCCTCCAGCAACTCGCCCTGCTCCCGCCCGAACTGCCCCCCTACGGCTCGGCCGACTACGTCCACCTCCTCGTCGAGAACTGCAAGCTCGCCATGGCCGACCGGGAGGCCTGGTACGGCGACGCCGCCGAAGTGCCCCTCGACGACCTGCTCTCCGACGCCTACAACACGGCCCGCCGCGCCCTCGTCGGCGAGCGGGCCGAGAACGAGCTGCGCCCCGGCAGCCCCGGCGGACGCGACCCCCGGCTCGCCGCGCACGCGCGCGTGGCGGCCGAGGCCCAGGCCGGCTACGACGCCCTGGGCGTCGGCGAACCGACCGTCGCCAAGAGCCCGGCGTCCCCCGTGCCGGGCGAACCGGAGATCTCGGCCGACGGGACCACCCGCGGCGACACCTGCCACCTCGACGTCGTCGACCGCTGGGGCAACATGGTCTCGGCCACGCCCAGCGGCGGCTGGCTCCAGTCCAACCCGGTCGTGCCCGAACTCGGCTTCCCGCTCGGCACCCGGCTCCAGATGACCTGGCTGGAGGAGGGCCTGCCGAACTCCCTCACCCCCGGCCGCCGCCCCCGCACCACCCTGACGCCCTCGATCGCCCTGCGCGACGGCGTGCCCGTCATGGCCTTCGGCACGCCCGGCGGGGACCAGCAGGACCAGTGGCAGCTGCACTTCCTCCTCGCGGTCGCGCTGCGCGCCCGGGTACGCGGCGGCCCCGACCTCCAGGGCGCGATCGACGCCCCGAACTGGCACAACGACAGCTTCCCCGGCTCGTTCTACCCGCGCGGCATGCGCCCGGGCAGCGTGACCGTGGAGTCGCGCACCGACCCGGCCGTCGTCGCTCAGCTGCGGCGTCGCGGCCACGACGTGACCGTGGGCGGGCCCTGGTCGGAAGGCCGGCTGTGCGCCGTCGCCCGGGACCCGGAGACGGGCGTGCTGTCGGCGGCGGCGAACCCGCGCGGGATGCAGGGGTACGCGGTGGGCCGCTGACCTGGCCGACCGCTGTTCACCGGGAGGCCACCCGGAGTGCACCCGGCGGGCGGGCGTTGTCAGTGGCACGTGGTGTCATGGAGGAGTGAACGACAGCAACGAAACCATCGAAGAGTTTCTCGCACGGCACGCCTCCGACGTCGAAGAGGCCGTCCGCAAGGCCGCCGCCACCGAGATCATGCCGCGCTGGCGCCAGCTGGCCGCCCACGAGATCGACCAGAAGAGCGGCCCGCACGACTTGGTGACCGACGCCGACCGCAAGGCCGAGCTGTATCTGACCGAGGCCCTGGCCGCCCTGCTGCCCGGATCGGTCGTGGTCGGCGAGGAGGCCGTCCACGCCAACCCCGCCTCCTACGGCGCGATACGCGGCGACGCCCCGGTCTGGATCGTCGACCCGGTCGACGGGACACGCCAGTTCGTGCGCGGCGAGGCCGGGTTCTGCACCCTGGTCGCGCTGGCCCACCGCGGCACCCTGCTCGCGTCCTGGACGTACGCGCCCGCCGACGACCGGCTCGCCACCGCCCGGCGGGGCAAGGGCGCCCGTCTCGACGGGGAGCGGCTGTTCGCGGGAGTGCCGGAGCCCGGCCGGGACCTGCGCGTGGCCACCTCCCACCCGGACTACACGACGGACGAGGAGAAGCAGGCCCTGCTCGGCCTGCGCGCCGACGGAGTGGCACCGCGCCCGTGCGGCTCGGCCGGTCTGGAGTACCTGGCCATCGCCCGGGGCGAGTTGGACGCCGTCGCGTTCAGCTGGGAGGCCGCCTGGGACCACGCGGCCGGTCTGCTGCTGGTCGAGGAGGCCGGGGGCGTCCATCTGACCCGGGCGGGGGAGCCGTTCCGGGTGGGGGGCGGCAACACCCTGCCCTTCACCGCGGCCCGCGACGCGGCCACGGCCCGCCGGGTGGTGGGCCTGCTGTCCGGTGAGGCGTAGGAGCGAGGTCGTTGCGTGGCGCACACAGGTGATCACTCAACGTGCAGATTTCGGGTGGTCATAGGTCGCCGCAAAGCGGTCTTCCCTACGGAAATCACCAGCGGCCGGTGACTGTCAGTCTCCGGGCATATCCTGATCCCCAGTGGCCGTCGGCTGACGAAGGGGTCCGAAGGTGCCGTCGATGCTCGATGCCGTCGTAGTGGGTGCGGGGCCGAACGGACTGACCGCGGCCGTGGAGCTGGCCCGCCGCGGTTTCTCCGTCGCCGTCTTCGAGGCCAAGAGCACCGTGGGCGGCGGTGCCCGCACCGAGGAGCTCACCCTCCCCGGCTTCCGGCACGACCCGTGCTCCGCGGCCCACCCGCTCGCCATCAACTCACCGGCGTTCCGCGCCCTGCCGCTAGAGCGGTACGGCCTGGAGTGGCTGCACGCCGAGCTGCCCATGGCGCACCCCTTCCCGGACGGCACGGCGGCCGTCCTGGCCCGGACGGTCGGCGAGACGGCCGCATCCTTCGGCCCGCGCGACGCCGGCGCCTACCGCAGGCTCATCGCGCCCTTCCTGCCCAAGTGGGACACCCTCGCCTGGGACTTCATGTCCCTGCCGATGACCGCGCTGCCCCGCGACCCGGTGACCCTCGCCCGCTTCGGCCTGGCCGGGCTGCCCCCGTCGACGCTGCTGATGCGCCGCTTCCGCGACGAACCGGCCAAGGCCCTGTTCTCCGGGCTCGTGGCCCATGTCATGGCACCGCTCGGCGGCCTCGCCACCGGTGCCGTCGGCCTGGTCTTCGCCCTCGCGGCGCACGCGCGCGGCTGGCCCGTCGCCCGCGGCGGCTCCCAGTCCCTCTCCGACGCGCTCGCCGGCTACCTGAAAGACCTCGGCGGCAGCGTCCACACCGACTACGAGGTCAAGCGCCTCGACGATCTGCCACCGGCCCGGGCGTACGTCTTCGACACCTCGCCCACCGCCCTGGCCCGCATCGCCGGGTTCGGCAACCACTACGGCGGCTACCGTTACGGGCCGGGCGTCTTCAAGGTCGACTACGCGCTCGACGGCCCGGTGCCCTGGACCGCGAAGGAGGCCCGCGCCGCCGGTACGGTGCAGGTCGGCGCGAGCAGCGCGGAGATCGGCGCCGCCCTGCGCGCGGCCTCCCGGGAGGGCCGGGCGCCCGACAAGCCGTTCCTGATCACGGTCCAGCCGAGTGTCGTGGACCCCACCCGGGCCCCGGACGGCAAGCACGTCTTCTGGGCCTACGGGCATGTCCCGCACGGCTGGACCGGCGACCTCACCGACACCATCGAGCGCCAACTGGAGCGCTTCGCCCCGGGGTTCCGCGACCGCGTCCTGGCCCGGGCCACCGCCGGACCGCCCGAACTCGCCGCGCGCAACGCCAACTACGTCGGCGGGGACATCGCCTCCGGTGCCGCCTCCGGGCTCCAGCTGCTGCTGCGGCCCAGAACCACCCTGTTCCCCTACCGCACCCCGCACCCGGCCGTCTTCATCTGCTCCTCGGCGACCCCGCCGGGCCCCGGAGTGCACGGCATGTCGGGGCACAACGCGGCGAAGGCCGTCTGGAAGCGACTGAGACAGACATGACCACCATCGAACTGGTCCGGGGCGACATCACCGGCGAGAGCGTCGACGTGATCGTCAACGCGGCCAACTCCTCACTGCTGGGCGGAGGAGGGGTCGACGGGGCGATCCACCGCCGCGGCGGGCCCGCGATCCTCGAGGACTGCCGACGGCTGCGCGCCGCGCACCTGGGCAAGGGCCTGCCGACCGGACAGGCGGTCGCCACCACCGCCGGGGAACTGGACGCCCGCTGGGTCGTCCACACCGTCGGCCCGGTCCACAGCGCGACCGAGGACCGCTCCGGCCTCCTCGCGTCCTGCTACCGCGAGTCGCTGCGCGTCGCCGACGAACTCGGCGCCCGTACGGTCGCGTTCCCCGCGATCTCCACCGGTGTCTACGGCTGGCCGATGGACGACGGCGCCCGCATCGCCGTCGAGACGGTACGGGCCGCGGACACCGGGGTCGAGGAGGTCAGATTCGTCCTCTTCGACGAACGGGCCTACGAGGCGTTCGCCGCGCAGTTGCCCTAGGCAGGGCAGCCGGCAGGGCACGGCAGAGGCACGGCAAGGGCACGGCAGCACGGTGGGGCTCAGACGGGCTCCGGCTCGAAGTGGCGCAGCAGGTCCCGGCCGGGCTGGACGACTCCGTAGGTGCTCTCCGGGACGGCGTTCCACACCCCGGGGAGATCACCGAGCGGCTCCGACACGACCAGCCGCGTCTCGTCGGAGACATGGTTCAGGAACCCCAGGTCGGGGTGGAGCGCCCGCACGTCCTCCACCCGGCTGCTGTAGTACAGCGACCGTGACTTCCCCACGCTGGAGTAGCGGAAGAACCACACCCGCTCCCCGTCGGTCACCGCCACCGTCATCTGCAGTGGCTGCGGCACCTCGTGCTCCCTGCCCAGGCGCTCGATGAGCCCCGTCATCCGGGCCACCGCGCCCGGCGGATCGCCGTCCAGCCCGAAGGTGAGCGCCACGTGGAACATCACCTCCGAGTCCGTCGTGCCCTCCATCGACGGGAACAGCTCCGGGTCCACGGCCATCATGAGGTCCCGGCGCAGCTCGCGGAACCCGTCGATCGCCCCGTTGTGCATCCACATCCACCGCCCGTGCCGGAACGGATGGCAGTTCGTCTGCTGCACGGCCGAGCCGGTCGAGGCGCGCACATGCGCGAAGAACAGCGGCGAGCGGACATGGTCGGCGATCTCCCGCAGATTGCGGTTGCTCCAGGCCGGGCCGGTGTCGCGGATGACGGCCGGGGTGCGCAGGTGCCACGCGTACCAGCCGACGCCGAAGCCGTCGCCGTTGGTGGTCTCGACCCCCATCCGTGCGTGCAGGCTCTGGTCGATCAGCGAGTGCTCCGGGTGGTAGAGGACGTCGTCGAGGATCACGGGAGTGCCCGAGTAGGCGAGCCAGCGGCACATGGCCGACACCCCTGTTCCGAGCCGCCCCGGCCGGGCCGCGCGGCTCCGTCGATGATGTGCGAGAACTCCAGAGAACCCCCCGCCCCACCGCGCGCGCATCGCCCACCGCGGGTGGTTACGGCCGATCCCACCTGCCCGACACCGGCGTCACGCGCGGCGGACCGGGGCGCACCCCCCCCGCGAACGCCGCGACCGGCAGACACCGCCCCGCTCCGCCGTGCCCGTCACTTCCGCGGCGGATGCCGACCGGCTTCGCCGTTCGTGGTGCTCGGGTGGCGGGCTTGGGCCTGCCTTGCCGTTTCGGGCGCCCCGGCGGTGGGCGCCGACCGGCCTTGCGGTCTCGGGCGACTCCGTCGGCAGACGCTGACCGCATTGCCGGTCCCGGTGCTCCTGCCATGGATGCCGACCGGCTTTGCCGTGCCTGGCGCCCCGGCGGAGGATACCGACCGGCCTTGCCGGTTCGGGTGCCCGAGCGGTGGGGGTCGGTCGGTCTTGCGGTCTCGGGCGCCGGGCCCGGCGGACACCGCCCCGCTTCGCCGGTCGCGGCGCTTCTGCGGTGGATGCCGAGCTGCTTCGTCGTTGCGCTCCGGTGGCGGCCGGTTGGCCTGCCTCGCCGGTCCCGGTGGGCCGTGGCGGATGCCGACCGGTCTTCGCCGTTTGTGGGCGCCTCGGCGGCGGTTGCCGTCCGGGCGGCGCCCCGGTGGCGGGCGTCGGCCGGCCTTGCCGTTCCTGCCGCTCCGGTGGCGGACGTCGGACCGTCTCGCCGGGTCCGGTGGCCCGGGGGTCACCCCGTTGTCGCGTGGATGCGGCCCGAGCGGGCCGCATCGCCCAGTGTCTCGAAATCTCGGTCGTTCTGGTCGGCGTACGCCTGGGCGAACACCGTGAGCGCTCGGTCGAAGCGGTCGCCGCCGCCCAGGTAGGCGGCGATGGCGACGGGATCGCCGGAGCGGGCGTGGGCCCGTGCCAGGCTCGCCCCGCACAGCCGCCCGAACAGCCGGAGCAGGCCGGGGTCCATGGTCTCCGGCCGGGCGATGCCCTTCCAGTCCCGCAGCTGCCGTACGTAGAAGTCCCGCTCCTGGCCGTCGAGGCCCACCGCGTGCGTCCAGCCGAGCAGGATGTCGCTGGTCGTCTGGATCAGCCGCTGCCCCGCCACCACGCGCCGGCCCTGGTTGTCCCAGCCGTCGCCGCCGGTATGGGCGGCGAGGACCGACGCCTGCGCCTCCTTGGCCTGCAGCAGCAGCGGATCGTCGTCGTCCCGGCCGAGCAGCAGCACGATCCAGCAGCGGGTACCGACACTGCCGACCCCCACCACCTTGCGGGCGACGTCCACCAGGCGGTAGCGGCGCAGCAGATGCCGCCGCTCGGACGACAGGCTGCGTGCGTAACCCTCCAGGACGGCGCGCAGCTCCTTCTCCCGGAAGTGCGCCGAGTCGTCCTCCAGCAGGTCCCGCAGCGGGGTGATCAGCGGCGGGTCCGGTGTGATCCGCCGCCCCACGGCCGTGTCCCGGGTGAGCTTCTCGTAGGCCTGCATATGGGTCCGGGTCCGGGCTTTGGCCGTGGCCTTCGCGGTGCGGCGCCGGGCCTCCTTGGACAGTGACGCGGCCATCAGCTCCCGCAGCTGGTCGGTGTCGTCCTGGGCGTACCAGATGTCCAGGGTGCGCATCCCGGCGAAGTCCCGCATCCGCCGCCGGTAGGCCCTGACGCACGCCTCCACCGCGCTGCTCTGCTCGGTCGCCGAGAAGCCGTTGGCGCGGCCCGCGATGGCGAAGCTGGCCGCGAGCCGTTTGACGTCCCACTCGAACGGCCCGGCCAGTGTCTCGTCGAAGTCGTTGATGTCGAAGACCAGATGCCGCTCAGGCGAGGCCAGCAGCCGGAAGTTCAGCAGATGGGCGTCCCCGCACAGCTGCACCCGCAGCCCGGTGTCGGTGGTGGCCCCGAGGTCCGCCGCCATGATCGCCGCGGCGCCGCGGTAGAAGCGGAACGGGGACTCCAGCATGCGGCCGTAGCGGATCGGCACCAACTCCGGTACACGGGTGGCCGACTGGCGCTCCACCACCTCGACGGGGTCGAACCGGTCGGACCCGGCCTCGAACCCGGCGTGGGAGGAGCGCGGCACCCGCCGCCGGGCGTCGCGGCCCACGGCGGCCCGCTCGGCCGGTGACATGAAGGTGGTGAAGGGAGTCGGTACGGTCATGGCTCAGCGCTCCGGCCGCGAGGGGAAGTCGTCCGAGGACTCCCGGCCCTGCCGGCGCAGCCCCGCCTGCACCGCGCCGGCCAGGATCCGTGCCGCCACGCCCACCAGCAGCAGCCCGCCGACCATCTGAATCATCGTCAGCACCCGCCCGGTCTGGGAGCGGGCCGTGATGTCGCCGTAGCCGACGGTGGTGAACGTGGTGAGCGTGTAGTACAGGGAGTCCGTCCTGGTCAGCGGCTCGCTGAACGAGCCCGGGGTCGTGTGCTCCAGCAGGACGTAGGCGCCCGCGAAGAGCAGCAGGAACAGCGCCAGCGTCGTGGCCAGGGCCTCCACGGCCTTCAGCCGGGGGTAGGCCGAGGCCACGATGGCCCGCACCTCCCACCAGAACACCACGACCACCAGCAGCAGACCGCAGGCCAGCAGCACCGAGTCGCCGCTCGTGCCGCGCCCGTCCAGGGGCAGCACGTAGTAGACCGTGACGAGCCCGGCCGCGATGAGCGCGGCCCGTACCAGTGCCGTGGCCGCCGCGCGCCGGCGATGCTCCGGCCGCCGCCGGCCGGGAACCTCCGCTGGATCGTCCATCGCGTGTCTCTCGGTCTCGGTCCGGCCCCGCTGCCGGGGCGCCCCACAAGGCCTGCCCCACCACCTCAGCGTCCGGGCGCCCCGCACGGATCACCCGCCACGGGTGAGGCAGCCCGGCCACGGCCCCCGGCACGCTGGTGCCGACGGGGACGACTGCCGGTCGTGCACCCGGGACGGAGGACCGACATGAGCGCGCAGAACTACCTGGCGTACGACTTTCCGCTGCTGAGCGCCTTCTGGTCGATGCTGTGGTTCTTCCTCTGGATCATGTGGTTCGTCCTGCTCTTCCGGGTGATCCTCGACATCTTCCGCGACGACTCCCTGAGCGGCGGGGCCAAGGCCGGCTGGCTCGTCTTCTGCGTCGTCCTGCCCTTCCTGGGCGTGTTCGTCTACGTCCTCGCCCGCGGCCGGAACATGGGCCGCCGGGAGACGGACCGGGCCCGTGCCCAGCAGCAGGCCTTCGACAGCTACATCAGGGAGACCGCCCGGGGCGGCTCGGACCGGACCAGCAGCGTCGACGAGCTCGCCAGGCTGTCCGAGATCCGTTCCCGCGGCGACATCACGGACGAGGAGTTCCGCAGGGCGAAGGAGCTGGTGCTCAGCGGCTCCGGAGCCTCGGGCGCCTCGGCCCCCGGCACCCCCACCTCCGGTCGCTGACCGCGCCGGACGCAGCAGAATCGAGGCAGCAGGATGACCGCCACACACCCGACGCACGGGACCTCGCGGGCGAGGCACGGAGCCGCCGCCGCGGGCCTGATGATCTTCGCCGCCGTCATGCTGATGATCGCCGGCATATTGGCGATCATGCGCGGCATCTCGGCCATCGCCGAGGACCAGGTCTTCGTCACGACCCCGAACTACGTCTTCGCCTTCGACACCACCGGCTGGGGCTGGATCCACCTCGCGCTGGGCGTGGTCGCCGTGCTCATCAGCGTGGGGCTGTTCCAGGCCTCCACCTGGGCCCGCGTCCTCGGCGTGGGGATCGCCGGACTCGTCCTCATCGCCAACTTCCTCTCCCTGCCGGCCTACCCGGTCTGGTCGGTGGTGATGATCGCGATGTCCGCGTTCATCATCTGGGCCCTGTGCACCGTGAAGAGGAGCGACATGTAGGAGCCGGCCCCCGGTCCGGCCGTGCCCGCCCGGAAGGGACGGGTACGGCCGCACCACGCCCTCGACCCCCGCGGGTACGGCCAGGCCGGGCCCTTCGCCTCCGCGGGTACGGCCCCGCCGTGCCCTTCGCTCCCGCGGGTACGGCCGCACCACGCCCTCGGCCCCCGCGGGTACGGGCGCGCCGGGCCCTTCGCCCCGCGTTCAGGTGCGGGTGCGTACCAGCAGCAGGGCGACGTCGTCGTCCGGCTCCGGGCTCAGTGCGCTGAGCAGGCTGTCGCTGGCGCGTTGCAGACTGGGCCCCGCGTTCCCGAGCAGCCGGGTCAGGGTGTCCAGGCCGGTGTCGATCGGCTCCCCGCGGTTCTCGACCAGCCCGTCCGTGTACAGGGCGAGCAGCGAGCCCGGGGCGAGTTCCACCTCCACCGTGCCGAACTCCACGCCGCCGACCCCGAGCGGGACCCCGCCCGGCACCTCGACGAGCTCGGCACCGCCGTCCGCCCTGGCCAGCACCGGCGGCAGATGCCCGGCGCTGGACAGCTCGCAGGTCCCGCGCCGCAGGTCGCACACCGCGTACACACAGGTGGCGATCGCGTCGCCGAGGGAGCCGGCGATGTCGTCGAGGTGCCGCAGCAGCTCGGCGGGCGGCAGGTCCAGCCGGGCCAGCGCCCGGGTCGCCGTGCTCAGCTGCCCCATGATCGCCGCGGCCTGGACACCCTTGCCCATGACGTCCCCGACGACCAGCCCGGTGCGCCCCGGGCCCAGCGGCAGCACGTCGTACCAGTCGCCGCCGACCTCGCTGAGGGCCGGGCGGTAGCGGGCGGCGATGTCCAGCCCCTCCCGCTGGGCGGGCGTGCTCGGCAGCAGGCTGCGCTGGAGGGTCAGGGCGGTGCCGCGCTCACGGCCGTAGAGGCGGGCGTTGTCTATGCAGATCGCGGCGCGGGCGGCGAGCTCCGAGGCGAGCACCTGGTCCCGGTCGTCGAAGGGGCGTTCGTTGACCGTGCGGTACAGCGAGAGCGTGCCGAGCACCTTGCCCCGGGCCACCAGCGGCAGCGCCAGGTAGGAGTGGGCGCCGGCCTCGTGCAGGGCCAGGGCGGCGCGGGAGTCGCGGGCCAGCCGCCGCAGCATCTTGCCGTCCACGCGCTCGACCAGGACCGGGCGGGCGCTGCGCACACACTGGGTGATGATCCGCGACGAGCCGTACGTGGCCAGTTCGCCCACCGGGTCGGCGGCGTGGATGGCGTCGGTGGGATAGCCGGCCGCCACGGCCAGCGCCCGGAACTCGGCCGGGGAGCCGCCCGACACGGGGGCGATGGTGCCACGGGCCACGACCGACTCCAGGACGTCCACGGCGGCCAGGTCCGCCAGGTGCGGCACGACCACGTCGGCCAGCTCCCGGGCGGTCTGCTGGAGGTCCAGCGTGGTGCCGATCTTCATTCCCGCGTCGGCGATCACCGACAGGTGCTGGCGGGCCTGGGCGACCTCGGCCGCGGCCTGCTGGCGCTCGGTGACGTCCAGCACCGCCATCGCCAGGCCGAGGACCCGGCCCTCGGTGTCCTCGATGCGGTGGTAGGACTCCGAGTAGGCGCGGTCCCGGGCGTCCGCCGCCGTCCGTCCGACGGTCTGCTGGTCGAGCAGGGGCGCGCCGGTCTCCAGGACGTGCCGCATCCGGGCCTCGATGGCCGTCACATCGAGGTCGGGCAGCACCTCCCCGACCCGGCGCCCCAGCACGGCCTCCTCGGGCAGGCCGTTGATCCGCTCCAGGGCGGGATTGACCCCGACCCAGCGCAGCTCGTTGTCGAAGACGGCGATGCCGAGCGGGGTCTGGTTGACGAGGCTGTGCGAGAGGGCGAGGTCGCGCTCGACCTGCCGTACGGTCGTCGCGTCGGTGGCGAGTCCCAGCAGATGGGGCTGGCCGTCGGGGTCGAGGAGGCGCATCGTGCGGAACTCCACGGCGCGTTCCGTGCCGTCGCGGTGCCGCAGCGGGAAGACACCGGCCCAGCGGGCGCCGGTACTGACCTGGGCGAACAGCTCCCTGCCCCGGTGCCGGTTCTCGGGGGAGACCAGGAGGGTGTCGGCGCGCTGGCGCAGGGCTTCCTCGGCGCTCCAGCCGAGCAGCTGCTCGATCTCGGGGCTCCACAGCGCGATGTGCCCGCCGGCGTCCAGGACCACCGCCGCGACCTTCAGCAGATCCAGCAGCCCGCCGGGCGCGGCCGTGACGGCATCGCGATCCGAGGTCGCATACCCGTTCATGCGAGCCGCTCCTTCCGGCGCGGCAAAAGGTACCGCCATGATCTGTTGCGCGGGCTGTCCGATGAGGTCACATTACGGGCGGAGCGGCGGCACTGTCGCGCCGAAATGACAAAAAACCGCGGGTCCTCGCCCGTGGTGGGAGGGAGTGGCGGCATGAAGGTCCGGACCCTGGGGGAGAGCCTGGTCACCGCGTCGGGAACGGTGCGCTGGGAGCGGCTCGGCGATCCGGGCGGCGAGCCGGTCGTGCTGCTGCACGGGACGCCCTTCTCGTCGTACGTGTGGCACGAGATCGCGCCCGCCCTCGCCGCGGCCGGGTACCGGGTGCACCTCTGGGACATGCCGGGCTACGGCTCCTCCGCCATGCACGCCGGCCAGGACGTGTCCCTGCGTGCCCAGGGCGCGATCCTCACCGAGCTGCTCGCGCACTGGGGGCTGCGGGAGCCGTCCGTGATCGCGCACGACTTCGGCGGGTGCGTGGCACTGCGGGCGCACCTCCTGCACGGGGCCCGCTACCGGCGGCTCGCCCTGGTCGACCCGGTGGCCCTGCGGCCCTGGGGTTCGCCCTTCTTCCGGCTGGTCGGGGAGCACAGCCGGGTCTTCGAACAGCTCCCGGCGGCGCTCCACGAGGCCCTGGTGCGCGAGTACGTCTCCTCCGCGAGCCACACCGGTCTGCGCCCCGCCACGCTCGACGCGCTGGTCGGACCGTGGACGACTGAGGAGGGGCAGGCCGCCTTCTACCGGCAGATCGCGCAGGCCGACCAGCGCTACACCGACGAGATCCAGCCGCTCTACCCGTCGATGGACCTGCCCGTCACGGTCTGCTGGGGCACCGAGGACACCTGGATCCCGTTCGCCAAGGGGGAGGAGCTCGCGGGTCTGATCCCGGGGGCGCGGCTGGTGCCCGTGCCCAAGGCCGGGCATCTCGTCCCGCTGGACGCCCCCGCCCGGCTGACGAGCGAGCTGCTCACCTTCCTCACGACCTGAGACGCCCTCCACCCTCGGGGAACCATCAGGACCGAACAAAGTCCGACGGGATCATTGCTTCGATTGTGTGCGAGTCCTAGGGTGTGCCTGCTCAGCAGTTGCTCCCTCACCGTCAGTTGTCACGCGACTCAACAGAAACACCCATCCCGGGTTCGCAGTTGAGGATCGCATCTGACGTGCCCTCAGTCCGTGCGGCACCGCACCTGTCGAACCGAGGAAGGCCACGTTCATGCCACACCCCAGCCACCCGACCCCCGCCGAACGGCCCGTCGTCAGCCGCCGCCGTCTGCTGGAAGGGGGTGCCGCCGTACTCGGCGCGCTCGCCCTGTCCGCGTCGCCTGCCGCGGCCCACGCGGCCGGCCGGCGTCCGGCGGCGGACGGCCCGCCCGAGTGGAACGACGGCCTGAGCGTCTACCGGGTCGGCACCGAGCCGCCGCACACCACCCTCATGCCCTACGCGGACCTCGGACAGGCCCTGAAGGGCGACCGCGAGCGCTCGCCGTACCGGCTGAGCCTGGACGGCACCTGGAAGTTCGCCTACGCGGACCGCCCCGACGACCGGGACAAGGACTTCTACGGCACCGACGTCGACGACTCCGGCTGGGACACCGTCCCGGTGCCCTCGGCATGGCAGCTGCACGGCTACGACTTCCCGATCTACGTCAACATCACCTACCCCTGGTGGGGCCCCAACGGCGGTGGCGAGGACGCCCAGCCGCCCGCCGCCCCGACCCGCTACAACCCCGTCGGCCAGTACCGCCGCACCTTCACGCTGCCCCGCAACTGGTCCGGCCGCCGCACCTTCCTGCACTTCGAGGGCGTCAAGTCCGCCCACTACGTGTGGATCAACGGCGAACTGGTGGGCTACCACGAGGACTCCTACACCCCCGCCGAGTACGACATCACCCGCCACCTCAAGCCGGGCACCAACCAGATCGCCGTCGAGGTGTACCGCTACTCCGACGCGGAGTGGCTGGAGGACCAGGACATGATCCGGCTGAGCGGCATCTTCCGCTCGGTCCACCTCTACTCCACGCCGAGCGTCCACCTGCGCGACTTCCGCCTGGACACCCCGCTCGGCGACGGCTACACCAGCGCCGAACTCAAGGTCACCGCGCACGTCCGCGACTACGGCGGCAAGGGCGCGGGCCGCTACACCGTCGAGACCCAGCTGTACGACGCGCGCGGCCACGCCGTCTGGTCGCGGCCCCTGAACCGGCCCGTCGACGTCCCCGACGGCGACGAGGCCACCGTCAAGGCGTCCAGAGCCGTCCCCGGGCCGAGGCTGTGGTCGGCCGAGCACCCGAATCTCTACACCGCCGTGCTCCGCCTGCGCGACCCGGCCGGCAAGGTGGTCGAGACCCTCTCGCACCGGGTCGGATTCCGCGAGTTCGCGCTCAAGGACGGCCTGATGCGCATCAACGGCAAACCGGTCTCCTTCCGCGGCACCAACCGGCACGAGATGCACCCCGTCACCGGCTCGGCGCTCACCCGCGCGCAGATGGTCGAGGACATCAGGATCATCAAGCGCCTCAACATCAACAGCGTCCGCACCTCGCACTACCCCAACAACCCGCTCTGGCTCGAACTCGCCGACGAGTACGGCCTGTACCTCGTCGACGAGACCAACCTCGAGACCCACGGCATCCGCGACAAGTTCCCCGGCAGCGGCCACCCGGAGTGGACCGAGGCGTGCGTGGTCCGCGCCCAGAACATGGTCCACCGCGACAAGAACCACGCCTCGGTGGTCATCTGGTCGCTCGGCAACGAGGCCGGCGGCGGCACCACCTTCAACGCCATGCACGACTGGATCCGCTCCTACGACTCCACCCGCGTCATCCAGTACGAGGGCGACGACCGCCCGGGCATCAGCGACATCCGCTCCGAGATGTACGACAGCCCGCAGCGGGTCGAGCAGCGCGCCAAGGACACCGGCGACACCCGGCCGTACGTGATGATCGAGTACTCCCACGCGATGGGGAACTCCAGCGGCAACTTCAAGAAGTACTGGGACATCGTCCGCCGCTACGACGTCCTCCAGGGCGGCTGGATCTGGGACTTCGCCGACCAGGCCCTGCGCTGGCCCACTCCCACCCGCAAGCTGCTCACCGAGTCCGGCCCGGGCGCGCTGCGCGGCGAGGTCATGGCGCCCGCCGGCACCTTCGACCGCGACAAGGGCGTCAGCGGGGGCACCGTCTTCCCCCGCGACCCCGGCCTCGACCTCACGGGCTCCCTGACGCTGGAGGCCTGGGTCACCCCGCGCGTGACCGGCTTCCACCAGCCGATCCTCGCCAAGGGCGACACCCAGTACGCCCTCAAGCAGACCGACGAGAACCTGGAGTTCTTCATCCACGGCGGCGGCCAGTGGGTCACCGCGAGCTGGGCGCTGCCCGACGGCTGGACCGGCGCGGAGCACCACGTCGCCGGTGTCTTCGACGCGGACGCCGGCACGCTCACCCTGTACGTCGACGGCCAGGTACGGGGCACCAGGACCACCACCCGGCGCCCCGCCAACAACACCGCGTCCCTGTCGCTCGCCACCGACATCGACAACCCGACCCGGGAGTTCAGCGGCACCATCCGCCGGGCCCGTGTGTACGCCCGGGCGCTGAGCGCCGCCGAACTGGCCTCCACCGCCCGCAAGCCCGACGACGAGGGCGTGCGCTTCTGGTTCGACGCCGCCACCGCCGGCTTCACCGAGAAGCGCCCGCGCGACAAGACGTTCTACGCCTACGGCGGCGACTGGGGCGACAACCCCAACGACGGCGCCTTCGCCGGTGACGGCATCGTCACCGCCGACCGCGGCCTCACCGGCAAGTCCGCCGAGGTCAAACAGGTCTACCAGGCCGTCAACGCCACGTCGGCCGCCGGCGGCCCGGGTGCCGTCACGCTCACCAACGAGTACCTGTTCACCAACCTCCGCGAGTTCGACGGCCGTTGGACCCTCGTCGCCGACGGCGAGGTCGTCCAGCGCGGCCGCCTCACCCGCGACCAGCTGAACGTGGCGCCGCTGAGCAGCAAGGACGTCAAGATCCCGGTGCGGCTCCCGGCCCGGCCCGCGCCCGGCACGGAGTACTTCCTCCAGCTCTCCTTCACCACCAGGGAATCCACCCCGTGGGCCAGGGCCGGTTTCGAGGTGGCAAAGCAGCAACTCGCCCTGGACGCGGGCAGTCCGGCCGTGCGGCCCACGCCCCTGCGGAGCGTGCCCGCCGTGAGCCACACCGACGGGGACAAGACCGTCACCGTCAAGGGCAAGGGCTTCGCCCTCACCGTCGACAAGGGCACCGGGACCATCACCTCCTACGAGGCGGGCGGCACCCGTCTGATCACCTCCGGACCCGTCCCCAACTTCTGGCGCGCGCCCACCGACAACGACCGCGGCAACGGCCAGCACACCCGCAACCAGACCTGGCGCGACGCCGGAGCGAAGCGGAAGGTGACCGACGTACGGGTACGGCCCCTGGACGGCCGGGCCGTCGAGGTCACCGTCACCGGCACACTGCCCACCACCACCGAGTCGGCGTACAGCACCACCTACACGGTCTTCGGCAACGGCGAGATCAAGGTCGACAACACCCTGCACCCGGGCGCGGCCGGCCTGCCGTACATCCCGGAGGTCGGCACCCTGCTGTTCCTGCCGCGGAGCCTGGACCGGCTGCACTACTACGGCCGGGGCCCCGAGGAGAACATGTGGGACCGCGACAACGCCACCGACGTGGGCCTGTACTCGGGAACCGTCTCCGGGCAGTGGACCTCGTATCTGCGCCCCCAGGAGAACGGCAACAAGACCGATGTGCGGTGGGCCGCGCTGACCGACGGCAGGGGACGCGGACTGCTCGTGTCCGGTGAGCCGCTGCTGGAGGTCAACGCCTCGCACCTGACCCCCGAGGACCTGTCCGTCGGGGCCCGGCACGACTACCAGCTCACCCCCCGGGACGCGGTGGTCCTGCGGGTCAACCACCGCCAGATGGGAGTGGGCGGCGACAACAGCTGGGGCGCGCACACGCACGACGAGTTCAAGCTGCTCGCGAACCGCGACTACGCGTACACCTACCGGCTGCGTCCGCTGACGCGCGTGAGCGAGGCGATGGAGGCCTCACGACGGCCGACCGCCACCGACTAGAACCGGCGGTGGGACAGCGGCGCCGCCTCAGTCGGCGGCGTCGCTGATCCCCAGGCGCAGATGCTCCACGTGGAACACCGCCTGGTCGAGCAGCTCGGCGACATGGTGGTCGTGCAGCGCGTAGACCACCGAACGGCCCCGCCGCTCGCCCACGACCAGACCCAGATTGCGCAGCAGCCGCAACTGGTGCGAGCAGGCCGACTGCTCCATGCCCACCTCGGCGGCCAACTCCGTGGCCGGCAGCGGGCCTTCGCGCAGCCGCGCCAGGATCAGCAGCCGGGAGGGCGTGGACAGGGCCTGGAGTGTGGTGGCGACCTTCGCGACGTTGTCCGCGTCCAGGCGTACCCGGTCGGCGGTTTCCGGTGCGGGGGTGACGGCTCCATGACCCATGCCGTCATCGTACCGGCCCCGTCCGCACACATGAATGAATCTTCATCTGTACCGGCCGACCGCGGGGTCGGCGCACGTCGATGTCGGATTCTCGCCAGCCCCGCCCCCGCCCGGTGCCGGATGCTGGACCCATGCAGATGGGGATGCACACCGACACCGAGCGCTGCGTACGCGCCGTCCGCTCCAAGGACGCGCGCTTCGACGGCTGGTTCTTCACGGCCGTCCTGACCACCGGAATCTACTGCCGTCCCAGCTGCCCGGTGGTGCCGCCCAAGCCGGAGAACATGGTCTTCCACCCCAGCGCGGCGGCCTGCCAGCAGGCCGGGTTCCGGGCCTGCAAGCGCTGCCGGCCCGACACCAGCCCCGGCTCCCCGGAGTGGAACCAGCGCGCCGACCTCGTGGCCCGCGCCATGCGGCTGATCGCCGACGGCGTCGTGGACCGCGAGGGCGTGCCCGGCCTCGCCGGCCGCCTCGGCTACAGCACCCGGCAGGTCGAGCGCCAGCTCCTCGCCGAAGTGGGCGCGGGCCCCCTCGCGCTCGCCCGCGCCCAGCGCGCCCAGACGGCCCGGCTGCTCATCGAGACGACCGCCCTGCCCATGGCGCAGATCGCCTTCGCCGCGGGCTTCGCCTCGATCCGCACCTTCAACGAAACCGTCCGCGAGGTCTTCGCCCTGCCCCCGAGCGAGCTGCGCGCCCGCGCCCCGAAACGGCAGGGCGCGAGCACCCCCGGCGCGCTGTCCCTGCGGCTGCCGTTCCGCGCCCCGCTCAACCCCGACAACCTCTTCGGCCACCTCGCCGCCACGGCCGTACCCGGCGTGGAGGAGTGGCGCGACGGCTCCTACCGCCGCACCCTGCGCCTGCCGTACGGCCACGGCATCGTGGCCCTCACCCCCAACCCGGACCACATCGCCTGCCGCCTCACCCTCAGCGACCTGCGCGATCTGACCGTCGCCATCAGCCGCTGCCGCCGCCTGCTCGACCTGGACGCCGACCCCGTCGCCATCGACGACCAGCTCCGCACCGACCCGGTCCTCGCGCCCCTGGTCGACAAGGCGCCGGGACGGCGGGTGCCGCGCACGGTCGACGAGGCCGAGTTCGCCGTCCGGGCCGTGCTCGGCCAGCAGGTCTCCACCGCCGCCGCCCGTACCCACGCCGCCCGCCTGGTCGACGCGTACGGCGAACCGGTCGAGGACCCCGAGGGCGGCCTCACCCACCTCTTCCCGGCCCCCGAGGCCCTCGCGGCGCTCGACCCCGCGTCGCTGGCGATGCCCCGCACCCGCCGCACCACCTTCACCACCCTGGTCCACCGGCTCGCCGACGGCGACCTCCACCTCGGCGTGGAGAGCGACTGGCCGCGCACCCGCGCCCTGCTCCTCGCCCTGCCCGGCTTCGGCCCCTGGACGGTGGACGTCGTCGCCATGCGCGCCCTGGGCGACCCCGACGCCTTCCTCCCCACCGACCTCGGCATCCGCCGCGCGGCCCGGGAACTGGGCCTGCCGTCCACCCCCGCCGCGCTCACCGCACGCGCCGCCGCCTGGCGCCCCTGGCGGGCCTACGCCGTCCAGTACCTCTGGGCGACCGACAGCCACCCGATCAACTTCCTTCCGGTATAGGGACGTCCGATGAAGCAGCACACCGTGACCGACAGCCCGTACGGCCCCCTCACCCTCGTCGCCGAGGACGGCGTCCTGTGCGGCCTGTACATGACCGACCAGCGCCACCGTCCGCGGCAGGAGACCTTCGGCACCCGCGACGACACCCTGTTCGCGCAGGCTGAGGAGCAGCTGAAGGCCTACTTCGCGGGCGAACTCAAGGAGTTCACCGTCGAACTGCGCCTGACCGGCACCCCGTTCCAGCGCACCGTCTGGGACGCGCTGCGCGGCATCCCCTACGGCGAGACCCGCACCTACGGGCAGCTCGCCCACACCCTCGGCGCCCCCACCGCCTCCCGCGCCGTCGGCCTCGCCAACGGCCGTAACCCCATCGGCATCATCGTCCCCTGCCACCGCGTCATCGGCGCGAACGGCGGCCTGACCGGCTACGGCGGCGGCCTGGAACGCAAGCGGCGCCTGCTGGACCTCGAGCGGGGCGCCGCCCTGTTCTAGGGGGTCTCCCCGAGCCCGCGCAGCAACTCCGGCAGCGCCGTGCCGATGGGATCGCGGACGATGTCGTCGGCACGGTCGTCGTACGGGGTCGGCTCGGCGTTGACGATGACCAGGCGGGCGCCGTGGTCGGCGGCCACACCGGCGAGACCGGCGGCGGGCTGAACCTGAAGGCTCGTGCCGACGGCCACGAAGACCTGGCAGGCCTTGCTGATGGCGGCCGCCTCGCCGAGGACGACGGG
This sequence comes from Streptomyces sp. NPDC007929, assembly GCF_042959065.1. Lineage (NCBI taxonomy): Bacteria > Bacillati > Actinomycetota > Actinomycetes > Kitasatosporales > Streptomycetaceae > Streptomyces > Streptomyces sp. NPDC007929. The sequence continues at coordinate 171,584 of NZ_JBIBKD010000004.1, forward strand.
GTCGAGCCGCTCACCGAACATCACCGTCGCCGGCTTCAGGATCCCGCCGCACTCCCGGCAGGGCGGATCCTCCTCGCCCGCCTCCACCCTGGCGAGCGCGTCCGCCATCGGACCGCGGGCCCGGCAGCCAGTGCAGACGACACTCCGTGCCGAGCCGTGCAGTTCGAGCACCTTGCGGGCGGGCATCCCCGCGAGCTGGTGCAGCCCGTCCACATTCTGCGTGATCACCCGGACCGGCACCCCGGACCGCTCCAGCTCCGCCACCGCCCGGTGCGCCGCGTTGGGCTCGGCCCGCAACGCTCCCGTCTCGCGCCGCATCAGCCAGGAGCGACGGCGGATCCCGGCATCGCCCATGTAGTACTCGTACGTGACGAGCTTCTCGGCCTCGGGATCCCGCCGCCACAGCCCGCCTGGCCCGCGGTAGTCCGGGATCCCGGAATCCGTGCTGATGCCGGCACCGGTGAGCAGGGCGACGAGCGGCTTGGTCATGCCACCGACACTAGGACGGGCCCCGGGGCGGCGGCGACGGGATATCGGGCGGTGTGCCGAGGGGATGCGGCCGGGCCGGTCAGAACACCCGCCGTCCGTCCTCCAGCTCCGCCGTGCCCGAGCCGTCCGCCAGCACGTCCAGTGCGGCCAGGACCCGGCCGCGCAGGGTGCCCCGCAGATACTCCGGCAGTTCCTCTCGGGAGACCAGGCGCCAGGACAGCAGCTCCTCCTCCTGGAGGCGGATCGCCTTGAACTCGTCCTCGCCCAGCACTCCGCCGTCGTACACGTACGCCACCAGCGGCGGGCGGCCCGTGCCGTGCACCCAGTCCACCACCAGCAGCCGGCCGGGCTCCCGGTCCAGGCCGATCTCCTCGGCCGTCTCGCGCCGCGCGCCCTGCCGCGGGGACTCGCCGTCGTCGGACTCGACGGTGCCGCCGGGCAGCACCCAGCCCTCCCGGTAGTTCGGCTCGACGAGCAGCACACGGCCCTCACCGTCCCGGAACAGGGTGGCGGCACCGGCCAGGACACGGGGCAGCGAGGCGATGTAGGCGGCGTAGTCAGCGGAGGCGGTCATCGGTGCAGGGTATCCACCGGGCCGTCCGCCTCACATCCGCTCGATCAGGCCGCCCGCTCCGCCAGCCGCAGCGTCCGTTGCGCCAGCTCGCTGATCCGTACCCCGTCGAAGCCGAAGACCGCGCTGCGGACCGTGTCCTCCAGCGGGGCCTTCCACTGGTCGGCGATGGCGCCGGCCCCGCCGAACACACCGGCGGTGAGGACGGCGGCGTTCGGGACGGTGTGGATCCAGCCCATGCCCGCGGTCTCCTCGGCGACCGTGGTCAGCGTGTCCTCCCAGGACATCCGGGTGTCGTGCAGCGAGACCACCCGCCGTACCGCGCGGGCCAGGCGGCTGCTCGCCGGGATCACCGCCAGGGCCTCGTCGACGGCGCGCCGCACGGTGGGCGCCGTGAACGCCGCCGCGATCAGCGCCGCCGCCCACATCGCGCCGTACACCCCGTTGCCGGTGTGCGACAGCACCGCGTCCCGGCGGGCCAGCAAGGCGGCCCGGCGCGGGTCACCCGGGCTTGTCCAGCCATGGACGTCGGCGCGGATGAGGGCGCCGATCCACTCCTGGTAGGGGTTGTCGTACGTCGCCGTCAGCGGCGGCCTCAGCCCGCTCGCGAGGTTGCGGTACGCCGCCCGCTCGGCGGTGAACGTCTGCAGATACGGCAGCCGCAGCAGCCACAGCTCGCCGACCTGCTCCGTGCTGAAGCCGAAGCCGTGGGTCTCCAGCAGGTCGAGGCCGAGGATCGCGTAGTCGACGTCGTCGTCACGGCAGCTGCCGTGGATGCGACCGCGGACGCACTGGCGCCACTCGGGGCGCAGCTCGGCCCCGTCGCGCTCGCTGACCGGCTCGGGCAGGTAGTCGGTGAGCGGCAGCGCCGAGGCCCCTTCGAGGTAGCGGTCGATGCGGGCGCGGGTCCACACATCGCCCTGTTCGACCGGCTTGCCCAGCATGTTTCCCGCGATGCGGCCGGTCCAGCCGCCGAGGATGCGGTCGGAGAGCGCCGTTCCGGTGTCAACGAGGGTCATGGTTGCCGTCTACCCGTGTTCGCGCAGTTCCCCGCGCCGCTGAGGACGCCGGTCCAGGGGGTGGGCAAAGGCTGACGGGCGGGGGCTCCTCCGGTTAAGGTCACAGCGGCGCGACTGGCCCTGACATGCGTGAGGGCCCGGAGAGCAAGGGGAGTGCAAGTGGCGGACGCTGCAGTGAGCGACACCCGTGGGACACGGCGGGTGCTCGTCGCCGCGGACAAGTTCAAGGGGTCGCTGACGGCCGTCGAGGTCGCCGAGCGGGTCACGGCCGGACTGCACCGGGTGCTGCCCGGGCTCGAGGTCGAGGCGCTGCCCGTGGCCGACGGCGGCGACGGGACCGTGGCCGCGGCCGTCGCGGCCGGTTTCGAGCGCCGGGAGGTACGGGTCGCCGGCCCCCTCGGCGACGAGGTGACGGCGGCGTACGCGCTGCGCGAGGGCACCGCGGTCGTGGAGATGGCCGAGGCGAGCGGGCTGCAACGGCTGCCCGACGGGGTCTTCGCCCCGCTCACGGCCTCCACGTACGGCTCCGGCGAGCTGCTGCGGGCCGCGCTGGACGCGGGCGCCCGCACGATCGTCTTCGGGGTCGGCGGCAGCGCCACCACCGACGGCGGCGCCGGGATGCTGTCCGCGCTGGGCGCCCGGTTCCTGGACGCCGACGGCGAGCCGGTGCCCCCGGGCGGCGGCGGACTGGCCGCACTGGCCACGGCCGACCTGTCGGGCCTCGACCCCCGCCTCAGCGAGGTCGAGCTGGTCCTCGCGAGCGACGTCGACAATCCGCTGACCGGCCCGAAGGGCGCCCCCGCGGTCTACGGCCCGCAGAAGGGCGCCTCGCCCGACGATGTGACGGCCCTGGACACCGCGCTGGCGCACTTCGCGAAGGTGCTGGAGGCCGCTGTCGGCCCCGAGGCGGCCGAGTACGCGGCGTCGCCGGGCGCCGGAGCGGCGGGCGGCATCGGCTACGGCGCTCTGCTGCTGGGCGCCCGGTTCCGCCCCGGCATCGAGGTGATGCTCGACGTCCTGGGCTTCGCACCCGCCCTGGACCGCGCCGACCTGGTCATCACCGGCGAGGGCTCCCTCGACGAGCAGACCCTGCACGGCAAGGCCCCGGCCGGTGTCGCCGCGGCGGCCCGTGCCGCGGACAAGGACGTCGTGGCGGTCTGCGGCCGTCTCGCCCTGCCGCCCCAGACCCTGGGCCGGGCCGGCTTTCGCAGGGCCTACCCCCTGACGGACGAGGAACCGGACGTGGCGAAGTGCATCGCCGAGGCGGGACCGATCCTGGAGCGGGTCGCGGAACGCATCGCCAGGGACTTCCTGACCTGAGCCGGGCGCCTTCGCCTGTCCCCAGCGCCGCGGACATGAGAAAGGCCCCGAGCCGAGAGCTCGGGGCCTTCCTCATGTCTTCCGTCGCTACGGCAGCTGCGCCGCCCGCGCCTCGCGGCGATTGCCGCGGAAGTTGTTCACCCGGCGGGCCGTCGCGAACAGCGGGATCACCGCACCCATCACCAGCTGGAGCGCACAGCCCGTCTGGAGCAGCAGCTGGCCGCTCGGCGCGTCGAACGCCCAGGCCGCCATCATGCCCATGCCCACGACGATCCAGGACAGCATCGCCACGGCGAGCCGGCCCCGCGGCTTGGGGTACTCCACGCGGCTCACCATCAGCCACGCCGTTCCCAGGATCGCCAGCAGCGTCGCCACGAAGGGCAGCTCCAGCAGCACGATGGACACGACCGTCAGTGCGCCGAACGGTGACGGCATGCCCTGGAAGGTGCCGTCCTTGACCGTGACGCACGAGAACCGGGCAAGCCGTAGCACTACCGCCAGCAGCACCACGATCGCCCCGACCGCCGCGACCCGCTGGTACGCGCCCTCGGCCACCATGCCGTAGACGAGGACGAAGTACGCCGGCGCCAGGCCGAAGCTGATCAGGTCGGAGAGGTTGTCCAGCTCGGCGCCCATGGGGGAGGAGCGCAGCTTGCGCGCGACCAGGCCGTCGAACAGGTCGAAGACCGCCGCGCACAGCATCAGGATGACCGCCGTGGCCGCGCTGTTGCGCGCCATGCCGGACTCCTGGCTGCCCATGAGGTCGGGGATCAGGATGCCGGTGGTGGTGAAGTACACCGCCATGAAGCCGCACGTGGCGTTGCCGAGCGTCAGCGTGTCCGCTATCGACAGGCGAAGAGAGAGGGGCATCTCCTCTTCTTCGTCCACCTCGTCGGCCTCCGGGACCCAGCCGGCCTTGGTATCAGGATCAATCACGGTCAATGCGAGTCACCCCAGCCACGGTCTTCTGTCCCACCTCGACCGCGACCTCCACGCCCTCGGGCAGATAGAGGTCGACACGCGAGCCGAAGCGGATCAGGCCGATCCGCTCGCCCTGCTCGACCTTGGTGCCCTGAGGCAGGTAGGGGACGATGCGACGGGCGACCGCGCCGGCGATCTGGATCATCTCGATGTCGCCGAGCTCGGTGTCGAAGTGCCAGACGACACGCTCGTTGTTCTCGCTCTCCTTGTTGAAGGCGGGAACGAAGCCACCGGGGATGTGCTCGACCGACGTCACCGTGCCCGCCAGGGGCGCGCGGTTGACGTGGACGTTCAGCGGGCTCATGAAGATCGCGACGCGCGTGCGGCCGTCCTTCCACGGCATGATGCTCTGCACCACACCGTCGGCGGGCGAGATGACCCGGCCCTGGGTGATCTCGCGCTCGGGGTCGCGGAAGAACCACAGCATTCCCGCCGCGAGCGCGGTGGCGGGAACGGCGACGGCCTTGGCGGCGCCGGAGCGCCGGGCCCGCGCCAGACTGAGGGCTGCGGTGGCGACGGTCGGAAGGAGCCACGGCGATGCTCCGCGCGCGAGGCGTACGCCGGCCCGGCTGTCGCGTGGTGCAGAGGTTTGGCTGTGGGGCATGGATGACCTTCGTAGCGGATGATGCCGCACTCTGACGGGGGACGGCGGCTTTCCGGCGATCGTAGCGGCTCGGAGCCGTAACTGGGTAAGCCAGGCAGCCGAGTCGGCGGCAGAAGAGTGTTGACGGGGTGTGATCTTCTTCTCCAAGAAAACACCCCGTATCCGGACATCTAGCCCTGGAATCGATACTCTTCGAGCAGCCGCCTGCCGATGATCATTTTCTGGATCTCGGCGGTACCTTCACCGATGAGCAGCATCGGGGCCTCGCGGTAGAGGCGCTCGATCTCGTACTCCTTGGAGAAGCCGTAGCCGCCGTGGATCCGGAAGGCGTCTTCGACGACCTCCTTGCAGTACTCGGAGGCGAGGTACTTCGCCATCCCGGCCTCGAGGTCGTTTCGCTCCCCGGAGTCCTTTTTGCGTGCTGCGTTCACCATCATCGCATGGGCGGCCTCGACCTTGGTAGCCATCTCGGCCAGCTTGAACTGGATCGCCTGGTGCTGGGCGATCGCCTTCCCGAAGGTGTGACGCTGCTGCGCGTACTGGACGCCCAGTTCGAACGCACGCTGAGCGACCCCACAGCCACGCGCCGCCACATTGACGCGACCGACCTCGACGCCGTCCATCATCTGGTAGAAGCCACGGCCGGTGACCCCGCCGAGCACGCGATCGGCGGGAATCCGCAGGCCATCCATGATGAGCTCGGTGGTGTCGACCCCCTTGTAGCCCATCTTGTCGATCTTGCCGGGGATGGTGAGGCCGGGACGCACCTCGCCGAACCCGGGCTCCTTCTCGACGAGGAAGGTCGTCATCGACTTGTGGGGCGCCGTACCCTCGGGGTGACCTTCGTCACTTCTGACCAGCACGGCCACCAGAGACGACGTTCCGCCGTTCGTCAGCCACATCTTCTGGCCGTTCAGGACGTACTCCTCGCCGTCCCGCACCGCCTTCGACGTGATCGCCGACACGTCCGAACCCAGGCCCGGCTCCGACATCGAGAACGCGCCCCGGATGTCGCCGGCCGCCATCCTCGGCAGGAAGTGGTCCTTCTGCTCCTGCGTGCCGTGCTGCTTGAGCATGTACGCCACGATGAAGTGGGTGTTGATGATGCCGGACACCGACATCCACCCCCGGGCGATCTCCTCGACGCACAGCGCGTACGTCAGGAGGGACTCGCCCAGGCCGCCGTACTCCTCGGGGATCATCAGGCCGAACAGGCCCAGTTCCTTGAGGCCGTCGACGATCGCTTGCGGGTACTCGTCGCGGTGCTCCAGCTCGGTCGCGACCGGAATGATCTCCTTGTCCACGAAGTCCCGGACGGTGGACAGGATCTCCTGCTGGATGTCCGTCAGACCGGCGGTCTGGGCGAGTCGCGCCATGGCTACTTCTCCTGCTCCCTGAGCTCGGGGCGGCCGGGCTGCTCGCCGCCGCGCTCCTTGATGTACGTCTCGGTCGGCACCATCACCTTGCGGCGGAACACGCAGACCAGCGTGCCGTCCTGCTTGTAGCCCTTGGTCTCCACGTAGACGATGCCGCGGTCGTCCTTCGACTTCGACGGCCACTTGTCGAGCACGGTCGTCTGGCCGTAGATCGTGTCGCCGTGGAAGGTCGGCGCCACGTGCTTGAGCGACTCGATCTCCAGGTTGGCGATCGCCTTGCCGGAGATGTCCGGCACGCTCATGCCGAGCAGCAGCGAGTAGATGTAGTTCCCGACGACGACGTTCTTGCCGAAGTCGGTCGTCTTCTCCGCATAGTTCGAGTCCATGTGGAGCGGGTGGTGGTTCATGGTGAGGAGACAGAACAGGTGGTCGTCGTACTCCGTGACCGTCTTTCCCGGCCAGTGCTTGTACGTCGCCCCGACCTCGAACTCCTCGTAGGTGCGCCCGAACTGCATGGTCACGCCTCCGGAATCTCGAACTTGCTGGTGCGCTGCATACCGGCGGCGCGGCCCTTGCCGGAGATGACCAGCGCCATCTTGCGGCTGGCCTCGTCGATCATCTCGTCGCCGAGCATCGCCGAGCCCTTCTTGCCGCCCGCCTCGGACGTGTAGTAGTCGTACGCGTCCAGGATCAGCTCGGCGTGGTCGTAGTCCTCCTGCGACGGCGAGAAGATCTCGTTGGACGCCTCGACCTGGCCCGGGTGCAGCACCCACTTGCCGTCGAAGCCGAGTGCGGCGGCGCGCTGGGCGACCTCGCGGTAGCCGTCGATGTTGCGGATCTGGAGGTAGGGGCCGTCGATCGCCTGGAGGTTGTTGGCGCGGGCGGCCATCAGGATCTTCATCAGGATGTAGTGGTAGGCGTCCGCCGGGTAGCCGGGCGGCTGCTCGCCCACGACCAGCGACTTCATGTTGATGGACGCCATAAAGTCGGCCGGGCCGAAGATGATGGTCTCGACGCGCGGGGAGGCCTGCGCGATCTCGTTGACGTTGTTCAGGCCCTGCGCGTTCTCGATCTGCGCCTCGATGCCGATCTTGCCGACCTCGAAGCCCATCGTCTTCTCGATCTGCGTCAGCAGCAGGTCCAGCGCGACGATCTGCTGGGCCGTCTGCACCTTCGGCAGCATGATGCAGTCGAGGTTCTGGCCGGCGCCCTCGACGACCGTGACGACATCGCGGTACGTCCACTCGGTCGTCCAGTCGTTGACGCGCACGACCCGCGTCTTGCCCGTCCAGTCGCCCTCGTTGAGGAACTTGACGATGGTGTGCCGCGCCTCGGGCTTGGCCAGCGGCGCGCACGCGTCCTCCAGGTCCAGGAAGACCTGGTCCGCCGGGAGGCCCTGCGCCTTCTCCAGGAAGCGGGGGTTGCTTCCCGGCACCGCGAGACAGGAGCGGCGGGGACGCAGACGGTTGACGGTCATGCGGGGACCTCCAGGGGGTCGAGCTTGTTCGCTTTCCGGATCTCGTCGACGATGCGGCCGATGATCCCGGTGATGTCGAAGTCCTTCGGGGTGAAGACCGCGGCCACTCCGGCTGCCCTGAGCTGCTCGGCGTCACCATTCGGGATGATGCCACCGGCGATCACGGGTATATCTGTGGCACCGGCCACACGCAGCCGTTCGAGGACGTCCGGCACCAGCTGGGCGTGTGAGCCGGACAGGATGGACAGGCCGACCGCGTGCACGTCCTCGGCGAGGGCCGCGTCCACGATCTGCTCCGGCGTCAGCCGGATGCCCTGGTAGACCACCTCGAAGCCGGCGTCCCGCGCGCGCACCGCGATCTGCTCGGCGCCGTTGGAGTGGCCGTCCAGGCCCGGCTTGCCGACCAGGAAGCGCAGCTTGCCCACGTTCAGGTCCTTGGCCGTCAGGTCGACCTTGCGGCGGACCACGGCCAGCGCGCTGCCCTCCTCGACCGGAACGGCCACCGGCGCCGAGGAGACACCCGTGGGCGCCCGGAACTCGCCGAACACCTCGCGCAGCGCCCCGGCCCACTCGCCGGTCGTCGCCCCGGCGCGGGCGCACTCCAGGGTGGCCTCCATGAGGTTCTCCTCGCCGCGCGCGGCCTCCTTCAGCCGCTCCAGGGCCTTGCAGGGCCGCGGGTGGTTGAACGGCGGCTGGTAGCGACTGTTCCGCCACTGCTCAAGACCGGCGATGACCCGGGCCTCGACCGCCGGGTCCACCGTCTGGATCGCGGTGTCCAGGTCGGCGGTCAGCGGATTCGGCTCGGTTCCCTCGAAGGCGTTGACACCGATGATCTTCTCCTGGCCGGACTCGATCCGGCCCCGGCGCTCGGCGTGCGAGGCGACCAGCTGCGACTTGAGGTAGCCGGACTCGACGGCCGCCATCGCGCCGCCCATCTCCTGGATGCGGTCGATCTCGGCGAACGACGCCTCGACCAGCTCCGCCACCTTCGCCTCGATCACCTTCGAGCCCTCGAAAATGTCCTCGTACTCCAGCAGATCGCTCTCGTACGCCAGCACCTGCTGGATGCGCAGCGACCACTGCTGGTCCCAGGGGCGCGGCAGGCCCAGGGCCTCGTTCCAGGCGGGCAGCTGCACGGCACGCGCGCGGGCGTCCTTGGAGAGGGTGACGGCCAGCATCTCCAGCACGATCCGCTGGACGTTGTTCTCCGGCTGTGCCTCCGTCAGGCCCAGGGAGTTGACCTGGACGCCGTAGCGGAAGCGGCGCTGCTTGGGGTTCTCGATGCCGTACCGCTCGCGGGTGATGCGGTCCCAGATGCGGCCGAACGCCCGCATCTTGCACATCTCCTCGACGAAACGGACGCCCGCGTTCACGAAGAACGAGATGCGCGCGACGACGTCGCCCATGCGCTCCTGCGGCACCTGGCCGGAGTCGCGCACGGCGTCGAGGACGGCGATCGCGGTGGACATCGCGTACGCGATCTCCTGCACCGGTGTGGCGCCCGCCTCCTGCAGGTGGTAGCTGCAGATGTTGATCGGGTTCCACTTCGGGATGTGGGAGACCGTGTACGCGATCATGTCCGTCGTCAGACGGAGGCTCGGCCCCGGCGGGAAGACGTGCGTCCCCCGGGACAGGTACTCCTTGACGATGTCGTTCTGGGTCGTGCCCTGGAGCTTGGTGATGTCCGCGCCCTGCTCCTCGGCGACGACCTGGTAGAGCGCCAGCAGCCACATGGCGGTGGCGTTGATCGTCATCGAGGTGTTCATCTGCTCCAGGGGGATGTCCTGGAACAGCCGGCGCATGTCACCGACGTGCCCGATCGGCACACCGACCCGGCCGACCTCGCCACGGGCGAGGATGTGGTCGGAGTCGTAGCCGGTCTGCGTCGGCAGGTCGAACGCCACCGACAGACCCGTCTGGCCCTTGGCGAGGTTGCGCCGGTACAGCTCGTTGGACGCCTCGGCCGTGGAGTGGCCGGCGTACGTGCGCATGAGCCACGGCCGGTCCTTCTCCCGCACGCCTTCGGCGGGCTGACGCTCAGTCATCTATGACCCCGGGTCTCAGATGTTGCGGAAGCGGTTGATGGCGTCGATGTGCTGGGCGCGCTTCTCGTGGTCACGCACGCCCAGGCCCTCCTCGGGGGCCATGCACAGCACGCCGACCTTGCCCTGGTGCAGGTTGCGGTGCACGTCGTAGGCGGCCTGGCCGGTGTCCTCGAGGGAGTACACCTTCGACAGGGTGGGGTGGATCTTGCCCTTCGCGATGAGCCGGTTGGCCTCCCAGGCCTCGCGGTAGTTGGCGAAGTGCGAGCCGATGATCCGCTTCAGCGACATCCACAGGTAGCGGTTGTCGTACTCGTGCATGTAGCCCGAGGTCGAGGCGCAGGTGGTGATGGTGCCGCCCTTGCGCGTGACGAACACCGACGCGCCGAAGGTCTCGCGGCCGGGGTGCTCGAAGACGATGTCGATGTCCTCGCCGCCGGTGAGCTCGCGGATGCGCTTGCCGAAGCGCTTCCACTCCTTGGGGTCCTGGGTGTTCTCGTCCTTCCAGAACTTGTAGCCCTCGGCGTTGCGGTCGATGATCGCCTCGGCGCCCATCGAGCGGCAGATGTCCGCCTTCTGGTCGCTGGAGACGACACAGATCGGGTTGGCGCCGCCGGCCAGCGCGAACTGGGTGGCGTAGGAGCCGAGTCCGCCGCTCGCGCCCCAGATCAGGACGTTGTCGCCCTGCTTCATACCGGCGCCGTTGCGGGAGACCAGCTGCCGGTAGGCGGTGGAGTTGACCAGACCGGGGGCGGCGGCCTCCTCCCAGCTGAGGTGGTCCGGCTTGGGCATCAGCTGGTTGGACTTCACCAGCGCGATCTCGGCGAGGCCGCCGAAGTTGGTCTCGAAGCCCCAGATGCGCTGCTCGGGGTCGAGCATCGTGTCGTTGTGGCCGTCGCTGGACTCCAGCTCGACGGACAGGCAGTGCGCGACGACCTCGTCACCGGGCCGCCAGGCGTTGACGCCCGGGCCGGTGCGCAGCACGACGCCCGCGAGGTCGGAGCCGATGATGTGGTACGGCAGGTCGTGGCGCTTGGCCAGCTCGTTGGTGCGGCCGTAGCGCTCCAGGAAGCCGAAGGTGGACAGCGGCTCGAAGATCGACGTCCACACCGAGTTGTAGTTGACCGAGGAGGCCATGACGGCCACCAGGGCCTCGCCCGGGCCGAGCTCGGGCAGCGGCACCTCGTCCAGGTGGATCGACTTGCGGGGGTCCTTGTCGCGCGTGGCGAGTCCGGCGAACATCTCCGTCTCGTCCTTGTGCACGGTGATCGCGCGGTACGACTCGGGGATCTGGAGGGCGGCGAAGTCCTCCGACGTGGAGTCGGGCGACTGGATCGCGGCCAGGATGTCCTTAACGGTCACGGTGTTGCCTCCGGCGGTGAGCGCCCTGAGGGAGGGGCGCCGATGGGTACGTCGGTGCTGCTGAGGGTTGAGGGTGTGCCGTCGGTTCGGCGGTGGTGCTGATCGGCAGCGCTGGGTGGCGCGGGAGGTTGCCTGTGACGCAGGCGCCCGGACGGGCAAGCGGGTGAGCTCGCCGGGACGTCGTCCGGACCTCTTCAACGTATGACACCGCGTGTCACCCCGCAAGGCACTGAGTGCCAGAACTTGATCTCAGATGAAATCTTTACGTGACAAATGAGCGATGATCGATCGAACGGGCTCTCCGAGGGCCTGCAAAACGGCCTCTGACATGCCAAAACGGCCACCCCGAGGGGTGGCCGTCATCACAGCGGCCTCAGCCGCTCAGAACCCTTCCAAGGGCCGCTCAGCGCTCCTTGAGGGCCTGCTCGATGGTCCGCATGACCTCGTCCAGCGGCGCGTCGGTGCGGGCGACGGTCACCAGCACCTCGCCCTGCGCCGAGGCCGTGGCCGCGGCCGGCTGCGGCTCCGTGGACCGCCCGGCCCCGATGCCCGAGCCGAAGGTCTTGCGCACGATCGCGAAGGCGTGGTCCAGCTGCGCCTCCACGTCCCCCTGGCCGCCCGCGCGCAGCCAGCGCCGCAGGACGTGGTTGTGGGCGGTGACGACCGCGGACGCGGCGACCTCCGCCAGCAGCGGGTCGTCGTTGGCGTCGTCGGCGTGTGCGCGCTCGTCGAAGTGGCCGAGGAGATAACGGGTGAAGAGGCGCTCGTAGCGGGCCACCGACGCGATCTCCGCCTCGCGCAGAGTGGGCACCTCGCGCGTGAGCTTGTAGCGGGCCACCGAGATCTCCGGGCGGGCCGCGTACATCCGCATGACCTCCTTGATGCCGCGGCACACCGTGTCGAGCGGATGCTCGTGCGCGGGCGCGGCGTTGAGCACCGCCTCGGCGCGGATCAGGGTGTCGTCGTGGTCGGGGAAGATCGCCTCTTCCTTGGAGCGGAAGTGCCGGAAGAAGGTGCGGCGGGCGACCCCGGCCTGGGCCGCGATCTCGTCGACGGTGGTCGCCTCGTACCCCTTGGTCGCGAACAGCTCCATCGCGGCGGCCGCCAGTTCCCGGCGCATCTTGAGCCGCTGGGCGGCGGCGCGAGAGCCGGCGGCACTCTCCGGCGCGTCGGCCGTGGCGGAGGTACGTGAGGACTTGGCGGGCTGGGGCATGCCCTGAACGTACTGCATGTGCGCAGCTCGCCGCGCAGGGCCCGGCTCTCCCGCGCCACCGGAGGGCGGGGCGGGGGCGGCCCGCCCGGCCGGGTGGAACCGGTCCGGGCCGAGCAGGCCACCCCACCCCGCGCCGGACCGGAACCGGTCGCCGGGACGCTCAGCGCTTGGCATATTCGCGGAAGCCACGGCCGGTCTTGCGGCCGAGGCAGCCCGCGGCCACCAGGTGCTCCAGCAGCGGCGCCGGAGCGAGCCCCGGGTCGCGGAACTCGCGGTGCAGCACCTTCTCGATGGCGAGCGAGACATCCAGCCCGACGACGTCCAGCAGCTCGAACGGGCCCATCGGGTAACCGCCGCCCAGCTTCATCGCCGCGTCGATGTCGTCCAGCGAGGCGTAGTGCTCCTCGACCATCTTGATCGCGTTGTTCAGGTACGGGAACAGCAGCGCGTTCACGATGAAGCCGGCCCGGTCACCGCAGTCGACCGGGTGCTTCCTGATCCGGCCGCACACCTCGCGGACCGTCGCGTGGACGTCGTCGGCGGTCAGCACCGTACGGACCACCTCGACCAGCTTCATGGCGGGCGCCGGGTTGAAGAAGTGCATGCCGATCACGTCCTGCGGGCGCGAGGTGGCCCGGGCGCAGGCGACGACCGGCAGCGAGGAGGTCGTGGTGGCCAGGATCGCGCCCGGCTTGCAGACCTTGTCCAGCGCCGCGAACAGCTGCCGCTTGATCTCCAGGTCCTCGGCGACCGCCTCCACGGCCAGGTCGACACCGGCGAAGTCGTCGTACGTGCCCGTGGCGGTGATGCGGTCCAGGGTCTCGGCGGCCGCCTCCGCGGTCATCCGGCCCTTGTCGACCGAGCGGGCCAGGGACTTGCCGATCCGGGCCTTGGCGTTCTGCGCCTTCTCCGCGCTGCGGGCCGCGATGACCACCTTGTAGCCGCCCTTGGCGAACACCTCGGCGATACCCGAGGCCATGGTGCCCGAGCCCGCGACACCGACCGAGCGGATCTCCCGGCCGGGGACCAGGTCGCCGCCCTCCAGCGGGGTCAGCGCGTCCCGCACGACGACCGGGCTGCCCGGCGCCTCGTACGTGTAGAAGCCGCGCCCCGCCTTGCGGCCGGTCAGCCCCGCCTCGCTGAGCTGCTTGAGGATCGGCGCCGGGGCGTGCAGCCGGTCGCGCGAGGAGGCGTACATGGCCTCCAGGACCGTGCGCGCGGTGTCGACGCCGATCAGGTCGAGCAGCGCCAGCGGGCCCATGGGCAGTCCGCAGCCCAGCCGCATCGCGGCGTCGATGTCCTCGCGGGAGGCGTACTTCGCCTCGTACATCGCGGCCGCCTGGTTGAGGTAGCCGAACAGCAGGCCGTCCGCGACGAATCCGGGCCGGTCGCCGACCGCCACGGGCTCCTTGCCCAGGTCGAGCGCGAGGTCGGTGACCGCGGTGACGGCCGCCGGCGCCGTCAGCACCGAGGAGACCACCTCGACCAGCTTCATGGCCGGCGCCGGGTTGAAGAAGTGCAGGCCCAGCACCCGCTCGGGGCGGGCGGAGTCGGCGGCCAGCCGGGTCACGGACAGGGCGTTGGTGCCGGTCGCCAGGATCGTCTCCGGGCGCACGATCCCGTCCAGCTCCCGGAAGATCTGGTGCTTGATCTCGTACGACTCCGGCGCCACCTCGATGACCAGGTCGGCGTCGGCCGCGGTGCGCAGGTCGGCGGAGGTGCGGACCCGGCCGAGGATCTCGGCGCGCTGCTGCTCGGTCAGTCGGCCGCGCTCGACGCCGCGGGCGGTGGAGGCCTCCAGGGCGGCGACGCACTTCGCCGCCTGGGTCTCACTGATGTCGATGCCGACGACGGTGCGGCCGGCCTTGGCGAGGACCTCGGCGATGCCGGTGCCCATCGTGCCGAGGCCGACGACGGCCACGGTCTGCAGCGGGGACTGGGACGGGTCGGAAAGGGGAGAGGCCATCGCGGGACTCCAGGATGAGGGTGACGACGGGGAACGCGCTCCGGGTGCGCCGGAGTCGGTCCGGCAGGGCCGGACCACGGGCGCACCGGGGGCGGGGTGAAGTGCGGGTGCTGGCCGGGCTGCTAAGCGCACACGCCCGGTGCCGCGCCCCGGGCGTGCACACGCCCTGAAGCGAACGGCTGTTCCGACCGGCCCTGTCCCGGGGCCGAGCCGTACTGCGGTACCTGAGGCACCGAACCGACTGCTCCCGCGGCTGCCGCGTCACCAGACCGCCGCGAGGAAAGACGAGTGGGTAACTCGCTCGTCTGAGCTTAACCGGCGGGTAACGAGCGCGCCAGCCCCCGGGTTTGTGATGTACGTCCCGCGCGGCTCACGCCCCGCCTAACCTCTGAGTCATGGACGAAGAGTTGCGATCACTCACGGAGCGCTTACGGCAGGAGTCCGGGGCGCCGCCCGCGTTCGAGCGGCTCGTGGCGACCGACGACCTCGACGCCCTGGCGGCGGCGCTGACCGAACCCGGGCAGCACCTGTGGGCGAGGGAACTGGCCGCGTTCCGGCTGGGGTGCGCACGGGACCCGCGGGCCTTCGAGGCCCTGGTGCTGCTGCTCAACCACCGCGACCCGCCGCGCTGCGCCTCCGCCGCCCACGCCCTGGCCCGGCTGGGAGACCCGCGCACCGCCCGCGCGGCCGCCGCCCTCGCCACCAACGAACTGCGCGTCGCCTACGCCCTGCACCCGGTGCGGCTCCTGGTCACGCTCCGGGCCCCGGAGGCGGTGCCCGCGCTGATCACCACGCTTCAGCGGCGTCTGCGCCCGCACGACCCCTACCGGCGCGTGGCCCTGGCCTGTGTGGACGGACTCGGCGCGCTCGGGGACGCCCGGGCCAGACCCGTCCTGAACGAGGCACTCGCCCATCCGGCGCTGGCCGAGGCGGCGGTGCGGGCGCTGGGGCGGATCCCGAAGCAGAGGTGACGACAGCGGGGGACGGGGCCGCCGTACGTTCACGGTGGCCGGCCCGCCGTACCGCGACGTCAGCCGGGGAGGGGCCTGGCGTACCGGACCTCGGGGATCGTGACCCCGTCCACCTCGAAGGGCTCCTCGGCGCCGTCCGCGCGGAAGCCGGCCCGCTCGTAGAAGCGGCGGGCCCGGTCGTTCTCCTTGAGCACCCACAGCAGGAGACGGTCGTGGCCCGCGGCCCAGCAGCGCGCCACCGACTCCGTGAGCAGCGCCCGCCCCACACCCCGTCCCACCCGGTCCGGGTGTACGTACAGGGCGTACAACTCGGCGTCATCGGTGCGGACTTCCCCGTCCCGGTACGGCCCGTGGCACGCCCAGCCGGCGATCGCGCCGCCGGAGTCCTCGGCGACCAGATTCACCACCCGGCCGTCGCCCTGCGCGAGGTGCGTACGACGCCGCTCGGCGTCCGCCTCGACGCTGAGCCCGTCCAGGTAGGACTGCGGCACCAGACCCCGGTAGGCGCTGCGCCAGCCGCCGACACGGACCGCCGCGACGCCCGCGCAGTCGGCGAGCGTCATCTCCCGTATCCGCGACCCGCTCATGGCGCGACCACCGCGGGGATCCTCGTCAGCTCACTCATGGGCCCATGGTGGACCACGGCACCGACAGCGCCCGCCCCCCCGACGGGTCGTCAGCCGCTCAGCGGCGGAAGCCGAGCAGGCCGTGCAGCGCCGAGCCGTGCGAGGAGGCGGCCTTCGAGGTCACCGCCACCGGCTTCGGATCCGGCAGTGCCTCGCACACCGCGTCCGCCCGGCCGTACCCGCGCGGCACGGTGCCGTCCGTCAGGTACGCCGCCAGGTGCTCGTCCAGGCAGGCGTTGCCGCTCAGGGTGACGCCGTGGTTGCCGCCGCCCTCCTCGACCACGAGGCTCGAACGGGCCAGCAGACGGTGCATGGTGACCGCGCCCTCGTACGGCGTCGCCGCGTCGCCCGTCGCCTGGAACAGCAGGACCGGCGGCAGCTCGCCGTTGGCCACGTTCACCGGGCGCAGCGCGTCCGCCGGCCAGAACGCGCACGGTGCGTTGTACCAGGCGTTGTTCCAGGTCATGAACGGCGCCTTCGCGTGCACCGCCCAGTGGTCCTCGCGCCACTGCTGCCAGTCGCGCGGCCAGCCCGCGTCCCGGCACTGCACCGAGGTGTAGACGCTGTAGCCGTTGTCGCCGGAGGGGTCGACCGCGCCGATGTCCTCGTACGCCTCGACCAGCGGCTCGGGATCCTTGTGGTGCGCGTACGCCGCGAACGCCTCGGCGAGGACCGGCCAGTAGCCGTTGTAGTAGCCGCCCGGGATGAAGGTGTCCTCCAGTTCCGAGGCGCCGACCGTGCCGCCCGCCGGGTTCTTCGCCAGGGCCGCGCGCATCGCGTACCAGGCGGCCTCGACCTGTTCCGGGTCGGTGCCCAGCCCGTATGTGCCGTCGTACCGGGCGACCCAGGCCAGGAAGGCGCGGTGGCGGTCGTTGAAGGCCACGTCCTGGTTGAGGTTGGCCTCGTACCAGACGTCCGTCGGGTCGACGACGGAGTCCAGGACCAGACGCCGGACCCGCTCGGGGAAGAACCTGGCGTAGACGGCGCCCAGGTAGGTGCCGTAGGAGTAGCCGAAGTAGTTGATCTTCCGCGCGCCCAGGGCCCGCCGGATCGCGTCCATGTCGTGGACGGCGGCGGCGGTGCCGATGTGCGGCAGCACGTGCGCGTGCTTCTGGGCGCAGGCGGCGGCGAAGGACGTGGCGCGGGCGAGGTTGGCCTTCTCGAGCGCGGGCGTCGCCGGCAGGGAGTCCGGGCGGACCGGGGCGAAGTGGTCCGGCCCGCAGTCCAGGGCGGGCTCGCTCGCTCCCACGCCGCGGGGGTCGAAGCCGATGACGTCGTACTGGGCCGCGACCTTCGCGGGCAGCGCGGACGCGACGAACCCGGCGAGGGCTCGTCCGCTGCCGCCGGGGCCGCCGGGGTTGACCAGCAGCGGGCCCTGGTAGGTCCGGGCGGTGTGCGGGACACGGGACAAGGCGAGGGTGATCTTCTCCCCGCGCGGTCTGCGGTGGTCGAGCGGCACTTTCAGGGACGCGCACTGCAGCGTCGGGTGCTTCTTGGTGGCGCAGCTCTTCCAGGTGGGCTCGGCGGCAGGCGTGGCGGTGGTCGCGAGGCCGGGTGCGCTCGCCTGCGCGGGAACGGCCGTGTAGGCCCCGGCCAGGACGACTGCGGCGCCGCACAGCGCGGCTGCGCGTTTTCCCATGGAGTCCTCCCAGGACGGCGGGATGGAGGACCGCGAGGGTCGCCGTCCTCGCCGCATCGTCCCGGAAGTCGGCCCCGGGAGAACTCATGACGTGTGGCTCATGACCCGATCGGATCTTCGGTTGCGCTCGAATGCCCGCGGCTCCTACAGGAGCGAGAGTTGGGTCGGCCCCGTCACCGGCGGCTCCTCGGCCGCTTCGGCCTGCCGGATCCGGCGCGGCATGCCCGCGCGCGTGGGGCCGATGCCGTACTCCTCGGCCAGTTCGTGGACCTGACGGGTGATCCGCCGCTGGTACCACTTCGGGGCGTAGGAGCCCTCCGCGTACAACCGCTCGTAACGGGCCACCAGGTACGGGTGGTGCTGTCCCAGCCAGGCCATGAACCACTCGCGGGCGCCGGGCCGCAGATGCAGTACCAGCGGGGTCACGGACGTGGCGCCGGACGCCGCGATCGCCCGTACCGTGGCGCGGAGTTGAGCGGGTGTGTCGCTCAGGAAGGGGATCACCGGCGCCATCAGCACCCCGCAGCCGACGCCGTGTTCGGCCAGGGTGCGCACGACCTCCAGGCGCCGTTCCGGTGCGGGCGTGCCGGGCTCTACGGTGCGCCACAGCTCCTGCTCGGTGAAGCCGACCGACACCGAGATGCCGACGTCGGTCACCCGCGCCGCCTGCGTGATCAGGTCCAGGTCGCGCAGGATGAGCGTGCCCTTGGTCAGGATCGAGAAGGGGTTCGCGTGGTCGCGCAGCGCCGCGATGATGCCCGGCATCAGCCGGTAGCGGCCCTCGGCGCGCTGGTAGCAGTCGACGTTGGTGCCCATCGCGATGTGCTCACCCTGCCAGCGGCGCGAGCCGAGCTGCCGGCGCAACAGCTCCGGCGCGTTGGTCTTGACGACGATCTGGCTGTCGAAGCCGAGTCCGGTGTCGAGGTCCAGGTAGCTGTGGGTCTTGCGCGCGAAGCAGTACACGCACGCGTGCGAGCAGCCCCGGTAGGGATTGACCGTCCACTGGAACGACATCCGCGAGACCGCGGGCACCCGGTTGATGATCGAACGGGCCCGGACCTCGTGGAAGGTGATCCCGCGGAACTCCGGGGTGTCGAACGTGCGGGTCGTGACCGCGTCCGCGCCGAACAGCGCGGCGTCGGCCCGGCTGTGTTCGGAGTCCGGTGTGAGGTTCTCCCAGCGCATGACGCCTCCTCGGTAGCACTGACCACAGAATAGAACACATGTTCCCTTGATCGTGCGAGGGTGTTTTCCGAACGTGTTCGACCGGGTTGCGACACCCCGATTTGGGGGGCCGGACGGCGGGGTGGTTGGCTTGCCCCGACCCCTGAGCAACCAGTCCTGGAGGAAAGCGATGGCGCAGGTCGAGGCCACTACGGAGCGGATCGTCGCGGCGGACGCGGAGACGGTGTTCGACGCCCTCGCCGACTACAGCGGCACCCGCGCGAAGCTGCTGCCCGAGCAGTTCAGCGAGTACGAGGTCCGTGAGGGCGGCGACGGCGAGGGCACCCTCGTCCACTGGCGGCTCCAGGCCACCAGCAAGCGGGTGCGCGACTGCCTCCTGGAGGTCAGCGAGCCCACCGACGGTGAGCTGGTCGAGAAGGACCGCAACTCCTCCATGGTCACCACCTGGCGGGTCACCCCGGCCGGTGAGGGCAAGTCCCGGGTCGTCGTCACCACCACCTGGACCGGCGCCGGCGGCATCGGCGGCTTCTTCGAGAAGACCTTCGCGCCCAAGGGCCTCGGCCGGATCTACGACGCGGTGCTCGCCCGGCTCGCCACCGAGGTGGAGAAGTAACCCGCCCCAAGACGCGGAACTTCAGGGGGTGTTGCACCCCCTCACCGGTTCGAGTGATCTCCGTACGGTTCGCTCCTGTGCCGTAACTCGTCGCGCTTGCTCGTAGTTGTCGCTTTTACGCGGGAATGGTGCGGCAGCGCGACGAGGGGAGCGGTGAGTGGGCGGGATCACTCTGGCGCAGGACGAACCGGCGGTAGCGCCCCCCGACACCCCCGCGCCCCCGCCGGATCCGGACACCGGACCCAGCCCGCGCCGGGTGCGGATCATCTTCCTCGCTCTCATGCCGGCCCTTCTCCTGGCCGCCCTGGAGCAGATGATCGTCGCCACCGCGCTCCCGAAGATCGTCGGTGAACTGCACGGCCTGGACCGGATGTCCTGGGCGATCACCGCCTACCTGCTCACAGCCACCGTCGGACTGCCGATCTACGGCAAGCTCGGCGATCTCCTCGGTCGCAAGGGCGTCTTCCAGTTCGCGATCGTCGTCTTCGTCGCCGGCTCCGCGCTCGCGGGGCGGGCCCAGAGCATGGACCAGCTGATCGCCTTCCGCGCCGTGCAGGGCGTCGGCGCGGGCGGCCTCATGATCGGCGTCCAGGCGATCATCGCGGACATCGTGCCGCCCCGGCAGCGCGGCCGCTACATGGGCCTGATCGGCGCCGCCTTCGGCCTCGCCTCCGTGGCCGGGCCGCTGCTCGGCGGCTACTTCACGGACCACCTCTCCTGGCGCTGGTGCTTCTACGTCAACGTCCCCTTCGGCCTGCTCACCCTCGCCGTCGTCGCCGTCACGCTGAAACTTCCCAAACCGGCCGTCCGGGCCCGGCTGGACGTCCTCGGCGCGCTGCTGCTCACCGCCGCCTCCACCTGCCTGGTCCTGCTGACCAGCTGGGGCGGCACCGAGTACGCCTGGGACTCGCGCGTGATTCTCGGCCTCGCGGGCGGAGCGGCGGCGGCGACCGTGCTCTTCCTCGTCACCGAGCACTTCGCCGTCGAACCCCTCATCCCCCTCCGGCTGTTCAGGGACTCCGTCTTCAACGTCACCGGCCTGGTCGGCCTGGTGATCGGGGTGGGCCTGTTCGGCGCCGCCAGCTATCTGCCGACGTATCTGCAGATGGTCGACGGGGCCTCGGCCACCGCATCGGGCCTGCTCATGCTGCCGATGATGGCCGGCATCGTCGGCGCCTCGATCCTCGCCGGACAGCTCATCAGCCACACCGGCCGCTACAAGGCCTACCCGATCCTCGGCGGCGCCCTCTCCGTCACCGGCATGTGGCTGCTGTCGCGGCTGGAGGTCGGCACGCCCCGGCTGCACTACAGCATCTGGATGGCCGTCCTCGGCGCCGGCATCGGCATGGTGATGCCGGTGCTGATCCTCGCCGTGCAGAACTCCGTGCGCCCCGCCGACCTCGGCACCGCCACCAGCGCCAGCAACTACTTCCGGCAGATCGGCGGCAGCGTCGGAGCCGCCGTCTTCGGCACCCTGTTCGCCGACCGGCTCGCCGACGCCCTCGCCGACCGGCTGCCCGCGCGGGCCGGGCTGCCTGACCCCGAGTCCCTCACCCCGCAGCTCGTGCACGCGCTGCCCCCGGCCCTGCGCGACGACTACATCCGGGCGTACGCCGACGCCATGCCGCGGATCTTCCTCTACCTGGTGCCGGTGCTCGTCCTCGGACTGGTCATCGCCCTCTTCCTCAAGGAGAAACCCCTGGTGTCCCACAACGCCTCCGTCACCGACCCGGGCACGGCGCCGGGGCACGCCCCGGTCCCGCAGGCCCGCGCCGCGTACACCTCGGGCGTGCCCGTGTGCGGCTCGGTGCAGCACCCCGACGGGACCGTCGTGCCCCGCGCGGCGCTCACGCTCATCGACGTCACCGGGCAGCAGACCGGGCGCGGCGCGAGCGGCGAGGACGGGCGCTACGCGCTGGCCACCCCGGGCCCGGGCTCGTACGTGCTGATCGCCGCGGCCGGGGGCCACCAGCCGCAGGCGGTCACCGTGACCGTCGGGGAACGCCCCGTCGAACTCGACATCGTCCTCGGCGGCGCCGGGAACCTGATCGGCACCGTCGTCACCGCCGACGGCACGCCCGTCAGGGACGCCACCGTCACGCTCACCAACGTGCACGGCGAGGTCGTCGCCACCACCCGCAGCGGCCGGGAGGGCGGCTACGTCATCACCGAGCTCGTCGCCGGCGAGTACACCCTCGCCGCCAGTGCGCCCGCCTTCCGCCCGGCCGCGCTTCCCGTCACCGTCCAGGCCGCCCGCGAGACCCGCCGGAACATCGAACTGGCCGGGGGAGCCGTACTGCGCGGCACCGTCCGGGCGGGCGGCGGCAGACCCGTCGAGGACGCGCGCGTGACGCTGCTCGACGTGGCGGGCAACGTCGTCGACACCCTCACCACGGGGCCCGACGGCACCTTCCGCTTCGTCGACCTGTCCTCCGGCGAGTACACCGTCATCGCCGCCGGCTACCCGCCCGTCGCCACCGTGCTCCAGGTCGCCGGAGGGGGCCGTACCGAGCGGGACCTCCAGCTGAGCCACGAGGACTGAACGGGCACCGGCCGCACGCCCGACGGGCAGCGGCGCGCGGGGTCGTACGCCGGTGCGAACCCCGCGCGGGCAATTCCCGCAATGCCTCACATCGCCACCGGCGGGAGCCGTACGGTGGAGACACCGGCACAGATCTTGCGTCCGTGGGGAGAGAGGGCCTGGCCATGGACCATGGCACCGACAAGGCTGGGCAGGGCACGGTGACCGGACCCGCCGAGACCGGCCGCGTCCCCCTGGCCGTGGTCGTGGTCGACCGCGACGGCCTCGTGTCCCACTGGAGCCGCGGCGCACGGCGCCTGTTCGGCGTCCCCAAGGAGGAGGCGATCGGCCGCGCCGCCCTCGACCTGCTCCCCGTCTCCGGCGCCCTGCCCGACGAGCGGGACACCATCCACGGCGCCCTGGGCGACGGACTCGGCCCCGACCTCGAATCCTCCCTCGACGGCGGACTCTCCTACCCGGCCGCGGGCCGCGCCCGGCTCACCGCCTCCGCCGACGGCCGCATCGACGTCCTGTGGTGGGCCTACCCCCTGGTGGGCCCCGGCCCCGAGCGGCTGCTCGTACTGGCCGCCGACGCAGAGGGGCTGCGCCCGGGCGACGGGGTGTTCGAGCGGATCGCGCCCGCCTTCGCGCTGCACACCGACTTCCCCGGCGCGGAGGACCTCGCCCGCCGGCTCCCCGAGATCCTGCCCAGCATGAGCGTCGGCGACAGCGCCCGCATCGTCGCGCAGATCCTCGAACTCGGCTACCCCGTCCTGGAGTTCAGCCAGAACGACCGGGTGCCCGTCACCCCCGACTGGGGCGTGGCCCGGCGCGCCGAACGCAAGGCGCGCCGCGAACGGGCCGCGCGGGCCCTGGCCGCCGGCGAACCCGTGCCGGCGGACCTGCGCGAGGAGAGCGAGGACCTCGAGTACGCCGCCGTCCGCGAGCGCCTGGAGTTCCTCAACGAGGTCAGCGGCCGGATCGGCACCTCCCTCGACCTGTCCCGCACGATCGTCGAGGTCAGCAGGGCGGTCGTGCCCCGCTTCACCGACGTCGCCGGGACCTATCTGCGTGAACAGGTCGTCGCCGGCGAGGGGTTCGAGGACGGCATGCCCGACACCACCACGATGTGGCACCGGGTCGCCCTGGAGCACACCGACGAACCCGGCCGTTGGGACGACGTCGTCCCCGTCGGCGAGGCCATGCCGTTCCCCGCGCACACGCCGTTCTTCCAGTGCATGACCAGCGGCGAACCCGTCCTCGTGCCGCGCATCAGCGAGGAGATGGGGCACGCCATCGCCGCGCAGTTCGAAAAGCGCGACATCAGGCCGCTGATCACCGGCCGCTCCATGCTGGTCGTGCCGCTCAAGGCGCGCCATGTCGTCCTGGGCTTCATGATCCTGCTGCGCCACCCGGACCGGCCCGTCTTCAACGACATGGACCGGGTCACCGGCGCCGAACTCGCCGCCCGGGCCGGTCTCGTGCTCGACAACGCGCGCATGTACACGTTCCAGGAGAACGTCGCCGAGACCCTCCAGGACAGCATGCTGCCGCGCATCCCGCCCCGGATGACGGGCTGCGACATCGCCACCCGCTATCTCCCCGGCACGCTGCTCGGGCGGGTCGGCGGCGACTGGTTCGACGCGGTGAAGCTGCACGGCGGGCGCACCGCCCTCGTCGTCGGCGACGTCATGGGCCACGGCCTGAACTCGGCGGCCATGATGGGCCAGTTGCGCACGGCCGTGCAGACCATGGCCGGGCTCGACCTGCCGCCCGCCCAACTGCTGCGCAACCTCGACGACCTCGCCCAGCGCCTCGGCGACACCTACCTCGCGACCTGCCTCTACGCCGTCTACGACCCGATCGCCGGGGAGCTCCACCTCGCCAACGCCGGGCACATCCCGCCCGTCCTGGTGCGGGCCGCCGACGGCCGCAGCGAACTGCTGGACCTGCCCACGGGCGCGCCCATCGGCGTCGGGGGAGTGCCCTTCGAGGCACTCCGGGTGCGTGTCGAGCCCGGCGACCGGCTGGTGATGTGCACCGACGGACTGGTCGAGGTGCGCGGCGAGGACATCGGGGTGGGCCTGGCGACGCTCTGCGCGTCGGCGGCGCACCCGGCGGCGTCCATGGACGACGCCTGCGACACCATCATCCGCGCCCTCGCCGCGACCTTCTCGGAAGCGGGCCGCGGTGGCCGCAAGGACGACGTGGCGCTGCTGATGGCCCGCCTGGGCGGTATCGAGCCGGACGACGTGGCCGAATGGCGACTGGCCCTGGAGCCGGCCGAGGTGAGCCGGGCCCGCGCGGCGGTCCGGGAGCAACTGCACGACTGGGGCCTGGCGAAACTCGTCGCGCCCGCCGAGCTGATGGCCGGCGAACTCGTCACCAACGCCGTACGGCACGCGTACGCCCGGCCCGTCGTCCTGCGCCTGGTCCGTGGCGACACCCTGCTGTGCGAGGTGGAGGACGACGACCACGAGCTGCCGACGCTGCTCAGCGCGGGCCCGCTCGACGAGGCGGGACGCGGCCTGCGTGTCGTCAGCACGCTGTCCCGCGAGTGGGGGACCAGCCGGACCACGAGCGGCAAGACGGTGTGGTTCGAGCTGACGCTGCCGCGCCGCTGAACACCCCCGGGGCGAACGGGGCGTGAAGGTGTGTGCCCGCGTTCTTGTGGCCGGGGCCGGAGCGCGATACACCGTACTCGCCCGCCGAATGGCGGGATTCGTTCGCACCCTGGGGAGTGGGCCATGAGCGTGACGAGTCGGTACCGGGAGGCGTGGGAGGCGTTCTGGCGGGAGGCGTCCGCCGAACCGGGGGCGGTGTTCTGGGACGCGGAACCGGTCCTGACCGTGGGCCCGCATCTCGCCCTGTTCGAGCCGTACCTGGCCGATCCGGCCCTGCCGATGGTGGACCTCGGCTGCGGCAACGGCACCCAGACCCGCTATCTCGCCGACCGCTTCCCGAGGGTCCTGGGCCTCGACCTGTCCGCCGCGGCGCTGGACCACGCCCGCCGTCGCGACCCGGCGGGCCAGGCCGCCTACCGGCAGCTGGACGCCGTGGAGAAGGAAGAGGTGCAGGCGCTGCACGCGGAGCTGGGCGACACGAACGTCTATGTGCGGGGCGTCCTGCACCAGTGCGAGCCGGACGACCGGCAGTCGCTGGTCGACGGGATCGCCACGCTGGTCGGCGACCGGGGCCGGGCCTGCCTGGTGGAGCTCTCGGGCGCCGCCAAGCAGGCGCTGATGGGGCTCGCGGGCGGCCCGGACGGCCCGCCGGACAAGCTCGCACCGGTCTTCCGGCACGGCCTGACACCCGGTGAGGTCTCGGACGAGGCCGTGCCGGAGTATCTGCGCTCGGCCGGTCTCTCGGTCCTGGCGAGCGGCCGGCTGCCACTGCGCACCACGGAGTACCACCCGGACGGCACGCGCGTCGAGCTGCCCTCCACCTGGATGGTGGCGGGGCGGACGGCCTGAGGCGAACTCCGGGGCAGGGCGTGGTCTGGTGGGCGACAGATTTGTCGGTGTACGTTCACTCTGCTCCGTCCGTGCACCCACCCCGCCCCACGGAGGACAGCCATGCCCTTGCCCTGGTTACGCATGCTCGCCGTGTCGGCTGTGTCGGCGGCGCTGATCGGCACGAGCGCCGTCACGACCGTCGCCGCACCGGACCACCGCGGAGTGCGGGACAACGTGCACACCGCCGGACGCGTCACGGCCACCGGCGACGTCCTCCGGTACAGCTGGCCCGGCGTCTACTTCGAGGGCCGGATCCGGGGCACCGGCGTGGGTGTCATGCTCGACGATCCGGCCGCCGACTACGACGTCCAGGTCGACGGAACCACCGTCGCGACTCTCGTCACGCCCGGGAGGACCACCCACTGGGTCAGGGGCCTGCGCGACGGTGTGCACACCGTCCGGCTCGTCAAACGCAACGACACCCCGTGGGCCACCAGCTCCTTCGGCGGCTTCGTCGCCGCACCCGGCGGTGCCGTCCTGGCCCGGCCCGCCGCCCGCAGTCGCCAGATCGAGTTCATCGGCGACTCCCTCACGGCCGGCTACGGCAACCTCTCCACCTCCCGCGACTGCGACGGCGGGCAACTGGCGCGCACCACGAACGCCGACGTGAGCTACGGCGCCCTCGCCGCCCGGGCGCTGCGCGCCGACTACCAGCTCAACGCCTATTCGGGCCAGGGCATGGTGCGCAACTACAACGGCGGCTCCCCGGAGGTGAACTACCGGACCTTCTACGACCGCGCGCTGCTGAACGTGCCCGGCGACGTCTGGCGCAACCCCGGCACCTGGCGGCCGCAGCTCGTCGTGGTCCACCTCGGCACCAACGACTTCTCCACCCCGGTCAACCCGGGCGAGCCCTGGACGGACGAGAGCCTCGCGGCCGCCTACCGCAGCGCCTACAGCGGTTTCCTCGCGAAGCTGCGCAAGCGCTACGGGCCCGCGACGACCCTGCTGGCCGTGGGCACGGGCCCGTTCGCCGGCCATGTCGAACAAGTCGTGGGGGAACGCGCCGGCGCGGGCGACCGCCGGGTCCGCTACTGGTCCCTCGACACCACCGGCCTGGACCACACCGGCTGCCACTGGCACTACTCGGCCCGCGACCACCGCCTGCTGGCCGACCGCCTCACGGCGCTCGTGGCCGACCTGCCGATCCGCTGGTGACCACCTCGTAGCCCGTCGGGTCCGCAGCGCGTAACGTGACGAACCATGAAGATCTCCGCCCTGGACGGCTCGTCATGAGAATCCTCATCAGCGCCGACATGGAGGGCGCCACCGGCGTCACCTGGCCCGACGACGTGGTGCCGGGCGCCTCCCAGTGGGAGCGCTGCCGGCCGCTGTTCACCTCCGACGTCAACGCCGCCGTCCTCGGCTTCCACGACGGCGGCGCCGACGAGGTGATCATCAACGAGGCGCACTGGTCGATGCGCAACCTGCTGCTGGAACAGCTCGACGACCGCGCCCAGCTGCTCACCGGCCGGCACAAGACGCTGTCCATGGTCGAGGGCGTGCAGCACGGCGACGTCGACGGCATCGCGTTCGTCGGCTACCACGCGGGCGCCGGCATGGAGGGCGTCCTCGCGCACACCTACCTCGCCAACTCGATCACGGGCGTGTGGCTGAACGACGTACGGGCGAGCGAGGGGCTGCTCAACGCCCATGTCGTCGCCGAGTACGGCGTGCCGGTCGTGCTGGTCACCGGGGACGACGTCGCCTGCGAGGACGCGCTCGGATACGCGCCGGAGGCGCTGAAGGTCGCCGTGAAGGACCATGTCTCACGCTACGCGGCCGTGTGCCGCACGCCCGGTCGCACCGCGGCCGACATCCGGGCGGCGGCCAAGGAGGCCGCCGCGCTGGCGGTGCGTCACGAACCAGTGCGCGGCGGCCCGTTCACCGTGGCCGTCGAGTTCGACGCCGAGCACCTGGCGATGGCCGCCACCGTCGTCCCGGGTGTGGAACGGACCGGGGAGCGCAAGGTGGCGTACACGAGCGGGACCATGTACGAGGGCATCCGCGCCTTCAAGGCGGTCACCACGATCGTCTCGGCAGCGGTGGAGGAGCAGTATGGCTGAGCAGGTGGACGAGCAGGCGCTGGACGAGGTCGTGACCTACACGTCCGACCTCATCCGGATCGACACCACCAACCGGGGCGGGGGCGACTGCCGGGAGCGGCCCGCCGCCGAGTACGCCGCCGCCCGGCTCGCCGGCGCCGGGATCGAGCCGACCCTGCTGGAGCGCACCGAGGGGCGGACCAACGTGGTGGCCCGCATCGAGGGCACCGACCCCTCGGCCGGCGCCCTGCTGCTCCACGGGCATCTCGACGTCGTGCCCGCCGCGGCCGCCGACTGGAGCGTGCACCCCTTCTCCGGGGAGATCCGCGACGGGGTCGTCTGGGGGCGCGGCGCCGTCGACATGAAGAACATGGACGCGATGATCCTGGCCGTCGTGCGCGGCTGGGCACGGCAGGGCGTGCGGCCCCGCCGGGACATCGTCATCGCGTTCACCGCCGACGAGGAGGCCAGCGCCGTGGACGGCTCCGGGTTCCTCGCCGACTCGCACCCCGGCCTGTTCGAGGGCTGCACCGAAGGCATCAGCGAGTCGGGCGCCTTCACCTTCCACGACGGCAACGGACGGCAGATCTACCCGATCGCGGCCGGGGAACGCGGCACCGCCTGGCTGAAGCTCACCGCCCGCGGACGCGCCGGGCACGGCTCCAAGGTCAACCGCGACAACGCCGTGACCCGCCTCGCCGGCGCGATCGCGCGGATCGGCGCGCACGAGTGGCCGCTCCGGCTGACCCCGACCGTGCGCGCCGCCCTCACCGAACTCGCCGCGCTCTACGGCATCGAGAGCGACCTCACCGACGTGGACGCGCTGCTGGACAAGCTCGGCCCGGCCGCGAAGCTCGTCGAGCCGACCCTGCGCAACAGCACCAACCCGACCATGCTGGACGCCGGTTACAAGATCAACGTCATTCCCGGTGAGGCCGTCGCGCACGTGGACGGCCGGTTCATGCCGGGCGGCGAGGAGGAGTTCCGTAGCACCCTCGACCGGCTCACCGGGCCGGACGTGGACTGGGAGTTCCACCACCGTGAGGTCGCCCTGGAGTCGCCGGTGGACTCGGCGACCTTCGCGGGCATGCGGGCCGCGATCGAGGAGTTCGCGCCCGAGGGGCACGTGGTGCCGTTCTGCATGTCCGGCGGCACCGACGCCAAGCAGTTCTCCCGCCTCGGCATCACCGGCTACGGCTTCACCCCGCTGAAGCTGCCGGACGGCTACGACTACGCGGCCATGTTCCACGGGGTCGACGAACGGGTACCGGTCGAGGCGCTGCACTTCGGAGTCCGCGTACTCGACCGGTTCCTGCGGACGGCCTAGGAGAGTGGGGGAGACGGTGCGGACGCTGGCCTACGGGGCGTGGCCCTCGCCCATCGACGCGGCCCTGACCGCCGCGCACGACGGGCACCCGGAGTACGTGGGCTTCGTCGGCGACGAGGTGTGGTGGACCGAGCCGCGCCCCGCCGAGGGCGGCCGGCGCACCCTGGTGCGGCGGCACGCCGACGGCCGGGAGGAGCCGTTGCTGCCCGCGCCGTGGAACGTGCGCAGCCGGGTCATCGAGTACGGCGGGCACCCCTGGGCCGCCGTCGCGGGGGACACCGGACCGCTGGTGGTGTTCGTGAACTTCGCCGACCAGCGGCTGTACCGCTGCGAGCCCGGCGGGGAACCCCGGCCGCTCACCCCGGTGTCCGGCGTCGGCGCCGGCCTGCGCTGGGCCGAGCCGCTGGCGCTGCCCGAGCGGGGCGAGGTGTGGTGCGTGCTGGAGGAGTTCACCGGCGAGGGACCCACCGATGTGCGCCGCGTCCTGGCCGCCGTCCCGCTGGACGGATCCGCCGCCGAGGACCGGAACGCCGTACGCGAACTCACCGACGGGCGGCACCGGTTCGTGACCGGACCGAAGCTCTCCCCCGACGGGCGGCGGGCCGCCTGGCTGGCCTGGGACCATCCCCGCATGCCGTGGGACGGCACCGAACTGCTCCTGGCCGACCTCGCCCCCGACGGCACGCTGCGCGACGCCCGGACCGTGGCCGGCGGGCCGGACGAGGCCATCGCCCAGGCCGACTGGACCCACGACGGCCGTCTGCTGCACGCGAGCGACCGCACCGGCTGGTGGAACCTCTACCTCGACGGGGAACCGGTGTGCCCGCGCGAGGAGGAGTTCGGCGGCGCCCTGTGGAAGCTCGGCTCGCGATGGTTCACGCCGCTTCAGAGCGGTCTGATCGCCGTCGTGCACGGCCGGGGCGCCACCGCCCTGGGCATCCTGGACCCCGAGACCGGCGAGGTCGTCGACGCCGCAGGCCCCTGGACCGAGTTCGCCCCCACCCTCGCCGCCCACGGCGAACGGATCGTCGCCGTCGGCGCCAGCCCGCGCAGCGCCTACGAGGTCGTCGAGCTGGACGCCCGCACCGGCCGGGCCCGTGTGGTCGGCGCCGAGCACGACGACGCCGTCGACCCCGCGTACTACCCCGAGCCGCAGATCCGCACCTTCACCGGCCCCGACGGGCGCGACATCCACGCCCACATCTACCCGCCGCACCACCCCGGCTGCGTCGCGCCCGGCGACGAGCTGCCGCCCTACGTCGTCTGGGCGCACGGCGGGCCCACCGGCCGCGCGCCGCTCGTACTCGACCTGGAGATCGCCTACTTCACCTCGCGCGGCATCGGCGTCGCCGAGGTGAACTACGGCGGCTCCACCGGCTACGGGCGCTCCTACCGCGAGCGGCTGCGCGAGCAGTGGGGCGTGGTCGACGTCGAGGACTGCGCCGCCGTCGCCCTGGCCCTCGCCGACGAGGGCACCGCCGATCGCGCCCGGCTCGCCGTCCGGGGCGGCAGCGCGGGCGGCTGGACCGCCGCCGCCTCGCTCACCACCACCGACGTCTACGCCTGCGGCACCATCAAGTACCCGATCCTGGACCTGGCCGGCTGGGGCACCGGGGAGACCCACGACTTCGAGTCGCGGTACCTGGAGGGCCTGATCGGGCCGCTCGACGAGGTGCCCGCACGGTACGCGGAACGCTCGCCCGCCGCCCACGCCGACCGTCTCACCGTGCCGTTCCTGCTGCTCCAGGGCCTGGACGACGTGATCTGCCCGCCCGTCCAGTGCGAGCGGTTCCTGGCACGTCTGGAGGGCCGCACGGTGCCGCACGCCTACCTCGCCTTCAAGGGGGAGGGCCACGGGTTCCGCAGGGCGGAGACCATGGTGCGCGCCCTGGAGGCCGAACTCTCCCTCTACGCCCAGGTGTTCCGCCTGGACCCGCCCGCCGTTCCCACTCTGGAGCTCAGCAAGTGAACCAGCTCGTCCGGCCGCCCCGGCTCGCCCCCGGCGCCCGTGTCGCCGTCGTCGCGCCCAGCGGGCCGGTGCCCGAGGAACGGCTCCAGGCCGGGCTCGACCTCCTGCGCGGCTGGGACCTCGACCCGGTGGTGACACCCCATGTGCTCGGTCTGCACCGGGAGTTGGGCTACCTGGCCGGTACGGACGGGCAGCGCGCCGCCGACCTCCAGAACGCCTGGTGCGATCCCACCGTCGCCGCCGTGCTGTGCGCCCGGGGCGGCTACGGGGCGCAGCGCATGGTCGACCTGCTCGACTGGGACGCCATGCGGGCGGCGGGCCCGAAGGTGTTCGCCGGGTTCAGCGACGTCACCGTCCTGCACCAGGCCTTCGCCACCCGCCTGGGCCTGGTCACCCTGTACGGGCCCGCGGCCGCCGGTGTCGACTTCCTCAAGCACGTCCGCGCCCAGGAGCATCTGCGGGCCACCCTTTTCGACCCGGAGTCCGTGCGGACCGTCACCGCCGTGCCGCCGGGCGGCACCCCACTGGTCCCCGGCCGCGCCCGGGGCGTCACCCTGGGCGGCTGCCTGAGCCTGCTGGCGAGCGACCTCGGCACTCCGCACGCCCACCCCGGGGCGCGGGGCGGGCTGGTGCTCATGGAGGACATCGGCGAGAGCCCGTACCGCGTGGACCGGTATCTCACCCAACTCCTGCGCACCGGCTGGCTCGACGGGGCCGCCGGGATCGTCCTCGGCTCCTGGGCGGGGTGCGGCCCGTACGGGGAGCTGCGTACGGTGCTCGCCGACCGGCTCGGCTCCCTGGGTGTGCCGGTCGTGGAGGAATTCGGGTTCGGGCACGGTGACGGCGCGCTGACCGTGCCCCTCGGAGTCGGAGCCGAACTCGACGCCGTAGCGGGCACGTTGACGCTGGACGAACCGGCGCTGAGCTGAACGGCCCGCCCCTGAAATCCGGTCAGGAAACCCTCGTTTCGGTGATTGACGGCTCCTGACACGTGTCACACGATGACAACGGGCCAGTACCTACTGGTCGGTATCCGGGTTGCCCTCACCGTGGAGGTCCGTGTGTCCCGACGCGTGCCCAGAACCCGCGCACTCCTCGCCCTCGCTCTGGGCGCCGCCCTGGCCGTGCCCCTCACCCTCACCCCACCCGCGAGCGCCACCGGCACCTACACCGTCACACCGCTGAAGTTCACCGTGCGGGCGGGCGACCGCGCCTGCACCGTCGACGCCGACCTGTACCGTCCCACCGGTGTGGACCGCGACCACCCGGCGCCCGCCGTGCTCGGCACGAACGGCTTCGGCGGCAGCAAGGCGGACGGCTCGACGGACACCATCGGCAAGGCCTTCGCCCGGCGCGGCTACGTCTCGCTCGTCTACTCCGGGCTCGGCTTCGGCCGCAGCGGCTGCCTCGTCTCCCTCGACGACCCGGACGTCGACGGCGCCGCCGCCTCGCAACTGGTCGACTTCCTGGCAGGCACCCGCGCCGCCGACGACGGCACGAAAGCCGACTTCGTCACCCGTGACGCACCCGGCGACCCGCGCGTCGGCATGATCGGCGGCTCCTACGGCGGCGCCGTCCAGCTCGCCACAGCCGCCGTCGACCACCGACTCGACGCGCTCGTCCCGATGATCACCTGGAACGACCTGGCCTACTCGCTCGACCCCAACAACGCCGTGGGCAGCGGCAAGGTCCCGGGCGTCTTCAAGTGGCAGTGGACGAACGGCTTCTACCTCATCGGCGAGGGACAGCCGCTGCTCGAACCCGGCCTCGACCCGTCCCGCATCAACTCCCTGGCCTGCCTGCACTTCGTCAGCGAGGCCTGCCGGACCGTCCACACCCTCAACTCCGGGAGCTACCCGGCCGACCGCACCGCCGAGCTGCTCGCCTACGCCCATCGCGTCTCCCCGGTGTCGTACCTCCACCGCGTCGACACGCCCACCCTGCTGGTCCAGGGGCAGGCCGACACCCTGTTCAACCTCAACGAGGCCACGGCCACCTACCGGACGCTCAAGGCCCAGGGCACCCCCGTCAAGATGATCTGGCAGTCCTGGGGCCACAGCGGCGGCCGCACCGGCCCGGGCACCGGTGAACTCGACCTGTCCCAGGGCGATCTGGAGGCCAGTTACGTCGGCCGGCGCGTCCTCGCCTGGTTCGACCGCCATCTGCGGGGGCGGACCCATGTCGACACCGGACCGGCCTTCGCCTACCACCGCGACTGGATCACCGACCCCGACCGCACCTACGCCACCGCCGACCGCCTTCCCGCCCTCGGCCGCACCCTGTACCTCTCCGGTGACGGCACCCTCGTCGAGAACCGGGACGACGTGGTCCGCGGCAGCCGCCGCTACACCAACTGGCTGACCTCCACGAGCCATTCGGAAAGCTCGCTCGCCGGCCTCATCGGCCTGCCGGACACACCCCCGCGCGACACCAAGGGCACCTATATCGACTGGACGAGCGCGCCGCTGAAGCGCCCCCTCGACGTCGTCGGCGCACCCCGGGCCACGCTCAAGGTCGTCTCCCCGAAGGCCGAGCGCACCCAGAACTCCGCCGACGCGGCCGACAAGCTCGTCCTGTTCGCCAAGCTCTACGACGTCGCCCCCGACGGCACCCGCAGCCTGGTGCGCCGCCTGGTCGCGCCGGTGCGCGTCCCGGACGTCACCAAGAGCTTCACCGTCACCCTGCCCGGCATCGTGCACCGGTACGAGACCGGGCACCGGCTGCGGTTCGTGATCGCCGCGAGCGACGACGCGTACTTCGGCAACCGGGGGATCAAACCGGTGACCGTGGTCAGCGGGCCGCGCGACACCGGGGTGCTGCGGCTGCCGGTCGCCGGGTCCTGACGCCCGACTGGGGACACCCGGGCAGCGCGGTTACTGTGGCGGGGTGCCGCACCACGCATCCCGCCATCTCGCCGAAGGCCCCCGGGTGGGGATACGCCACTTCACCTACGAGGACGGTGCCGAGTTCACCGCCCGCGCCCGAGAGAGCAAGGCCCTGCACCAGCCGTGGCTCTTCCCGCCCACCACGACGCAGGCGTACACCGCCTACGCGGGCCGGCTGATCGAGGACCCGTCCAAGGCCGGGTTCCTGGTCTGCGACAAGAGCGACGGGTCCATCGGCGGGTTCATCAACATCAACAACATCGTCGAGGGCGGCTTCCAGTCCGGCGCACTGGGCTACGGGGCCTTCGCGCACGCCGCCGGGCGGGGGCTGATGCGCGAAGGCCTCGACCTCGTCGTGGGGTACGCGTTCGGTCCGCTGCGGCTGCACCGGCTGGAGATCAACGTCCAGCCGCAGAACGCCGCGTCGATCGCCCTGGCCCGCGCCTGCGGGTTCCGGCTGGAGGGCTTCTCGCCGAAGATGCTCTTCGTCGACGGGGCCTGGCGCGACCACGAACGCTGGGCGATCACCACCGAGATGATCACCCGATCGGGGCGGGCGTGAGCCCCGGCGGCGACACCTACGCCTGGCGGTCCACGTACTCGTAGACCGAGCCGTCCGGGTGCAGGGCGATCAGGTTGCGGCCCGCCGGTGAGGCGATCGGGCCCGCCACGATGTGCGCCCCCAGCTCGGTCAGCACCTTGTGGGTCTCCTCGACGTCCGTGACGGCGATCGTCGCGGCGACCTTGCGCAGCACCTCCAGCTCGGCCGGAGGACCGCTCATCAGCAGGAAGCAGCCGATCGCCGCCACCTGGACACCTCCCCGCTCGAAACGCTGGGCTCTGCCGCCCGCCAGCCGCTCGTAGAAGGGGATCGCGGTCTCGAGGTCGTCGACGCAGACGCGCAGTGTGGCACCCAGAATCTCCATGCCACCGAGCCTAGTTACGCGCAGGGGGGTGAGGGTACCCGGCCGGGCATGAAGCCGTTGGATCACCTGGAGCATCTGGACAAGCATCTCGTCGACGAACTGGCACAGGTGGCGCGCGAGACCGTGCGGGACGAACTGCGCGAGCAGACGCGGAGGCAGCGCCGCAAGGCCACGCTGTACGCCGCGTCCGGCGCG
This sequence comes from Streptomyces sp. NPDC007929, assembly GCF_042959065.1. Taxonomy (NCBI): domain Bacteria; kingdom Bacillati; phylum Actinomycetota; class Actinomycetes; order Kitasatosporales; family Streptomycetaceae; genus Streptomyces; species Streptomyces sp. NPDC007929. The sequence continues at coordinate 206,421 of NZ_JBIBKD010000004.1, forward strand.
CTCGCCCTGTACGCGGGCGCGGCCCTCGCGCTCGCCGTGGGACTGGTTCTCGCCCTCGGCCTGCCCGACTGGGCGGCCGCGCTGATCACCGCCGTGATCCTGGGAGCGCTGGCCTACGTGCTGCGCGGCATGGCCCGGCCGTCCCGCCCGGCGGCCGACCACGTGACCGGCAGGGCGCCGGGCGGCGACGGCGCCCGGCAGGCCGCGGCCGGGGCGGTGGGCGGCATGCCCTACCCGCCCGTACCGCCGGCCCCGCCCGCCGGAGCGGACGTCCCCGGCCGCGTCCCCCCGCGGCCGACGGACGCCCCGGACGTGCCGCACCGCGGAGCGTGATGCCCGGTGCGCACGGCACGAACCCACCGCCAGCACGGCCGTGTGGTCGTGGTGACCGGAGCCAGCGGCGGCGTCGGACGGGCCACCGTCCGTGCCTTCGCCGCCCGCGGCGACCGGGTCGCCCTGCTCGCCCGCGGCCGTGAGGGACTCGCCGCGGCGGCCGACGATGTCGAACGCGCCGGGGGTGAGGCACTCGTCGTCCCCGTGGACGTCTCCGACGCCAAGGCCGTCGACGACGCCGCCCAGCAGGTCGTCGACGCGTACGGCCACATCGACGTCTGGGTCAACAACGCCTTCACCGGCGTGTTCGCTCCGTTCACGGACGTCGGCCCGGACGAGTTCCGGCGCGTCTCCGAAGTGACGTACCTGGGCTATGTGTTCGGCACCCGGGCAGCCCTGCGGCACATGCTGCCGCGGGACCGCGGCACGATCGTGCAGGTCGGATCCGCGCTCGCCTACCGGGGCATTCCGCTGCAGTCGGCGTACTGCGGCGCCAAGCACGCGATCCAGGGGTTCAACGAGTCGCTGCGCTGCGAGCTGTTGCACGCGCGCAGCGGGGTACGGACGACGATGGTGCAGCTGCCCGGCCTCAACACCCCGCAGTTCGACTGGGTGCTGAACCGGATGCCCGGGCGGGCGCGGCCGGTGGCGCCCGTGTACCAGCCGGAGGTCGCGGCCCGGGCGATCGTGCACGCGGCGTCGCACGCGCGGCGCCGGGAGTACTGGGTGGGCGGCTCCACCGCCGCCACGCTCCTCGCCAACGCCGTGATCCCCGGAGTGCTGGACCGCTACCTGGCCCGCACCAACGTCGAGGCCCAGCAGGAGGAGGGCCGGCCCGGGGGACCGGCGAACCTCTGGTCCCCCGCGGACGGCCCGCACGGGCGGGACTTCGGCGCGCACGGGCGCTTCGACGACGAGTCCACCGGCAGGAGCCCGCAGCAGTGGCTGTCCCGCAACCGCGGCCGGCTGGGCGCGGCCCTCATCGCGGGAGCGGGCGCCCTGGCGTTCCGCAGGTCTGCCAGGTCTGCCAGGTCTGGCGGGTCGGCCGGGGCGTCCCGCCGCTGAGGCGTCAAAGCGTCCGCCGGATTCAGAGCGCCTGCTGGAGCTGGGGCAGTACCTTCGTGCGGTAGAAGTCGAAGAAGCCGCGCAGGTCCGGGCCGATCTGGTTCACGTAGACCCGGTCGAACCCGGCGTCGGCGAACTGCTTCAGCTCCGCCACGTGCTCGTCCACGTCGTCGCCGCACACCCGGTTCCCGCGCACCATGTCCTCGGTGACCAACTGCTGCGCCTGCTCGAAGTGCTTGGGGGAGGGCAGCACCTGGCCGAGCTCACCCGGCAGCTGCTCGTTGGCCCAGAGCCGGTGGACGGTGCGTACGGCCTCGTCCTTGTCGGTGTCGTAGCAGACCTTGGTGCCGCCGCTGACGAGCTTTCCGCCGCCCCCGCCCTTGCGGTACTGCTCCACCATCGCCTCGTCCGGCGTCACGGTGATGTAGCCGTCGCCGACGCGGGAGGCGAGCTGTGTCGCGGCGGGGCCGAAGCCGGAGATGTCGATCGGGATCGGCTCGTCCGGGACGGTGTACAGCCGGGCGTTCTCGACCGTGTAGTGCGGACCGTGGTGGTTCACCTCCTCGCCGGTGAACAGCCGCCGCATCACCTGCACGGCCTCCTCCAGCATGTCCAGCCGGATGTGGGCCGGCGGCCAGTGGTCGCCCAGGATGTGCTCGTTGAGCGCCTCGCCGGAGCCGACGCCGAGCCGGAAGCGGTTGTCCGTCATCACCGCACTGGTCGCCGCGGCCTGCGCCACCACCGCCGGGTGCATCCGCACGGTGGGGCAGGTGACCGCGGTCTCGATCGGCAGGGACACCGCCTCGGACAGCGCGCCGATCACCGACCACACGAACGGGCTCTGGCCCTGCTCGTCGTTCCAGGGGTGGTAGTGGTCCGAGATCCACAGCGCCTGGAAACCGGCCTGCTCGGCCATCCGGGCCTGCTCGATCAGCTCGGCGGGTCCGTACTGCTCGCACGAGAGGAAGTAGCCGTATTCGGGCATGGGGGAGTGCCTCCGCGACGTCGGCGGTCCGTGTCGGGCACCGGGTACCCGGGCCCGCGGCCGGAAACCGGCGGGGGGCGGGTGAGCGGGCCCGGGCGACGTTTGGGTGCCCTGGCCAGGGGGACGCGGAAGGCTCCCGAGCCACGCGACAGCGCCGGAGGCGAGCGACCGTGAGTCGACCCCGCATCCTGATCGTCGGTGCCGGCTTCGCCGGGTACCGCACCGCCCGCACCCTGTCCCGCATCACCCGGGGCCGGGCCCACATCACCGTGCTGAACCCGACCGACTACTTCCTGTATCTGCCCCTGCTGCCCCAGGTTGCCGCCGGCGTCCTGGAGCCGCGCCGGGTCACCGTCTCCCTCTCGGACTCGCTGCCGGACGTCCGGCTGGTGCTGGGCGAGGCCGAGCGGATCGACCTCGACGACCGCACCCTGCACTACACCGGCCCGGAGGGCGAGGGCGGCACCCTCGCCTACGACCGGCTGGTGCTCGCCGCGGGCAGCGTCAACAAACTGCTTCCCATCCCCGGCGTCGCCGAACACGCGCACGGCTTCCGCGGTCTTCCCGAGGCGCTGTACCTGCGTGACCACGTGACCCGGCAGGTGGAGCTCGCGGCGGCCTCGGACGATCCCGGGACGTGCGCCGCGCGGTGCACCTTCGTCGTGGTCGGCGCGGGATACACCGGCACGGAGGTCGCCGCGCACGGGCAGATGTTCACCGACGCGCAGGTGCGCAGGCATCCGCTGCGGCGGGGCATGCGGCCGCGCTGGATGTTGCTGGACGTGGCGCCGCGGGTGCTGCCCGAGATGGACGAGAAGCTGTCCGCCACCGCCGACCGGGTGCTGCGGGAGCGGGGCGTGGACGTGCGCATGGGGACCTCGGTGAAGGAGGCCACGCACGACGGGGTCCTGCTGACCGACGGCGAGTTCGTCGAGAGCCGGACGCTGGTGTGGTGCGTGGGCGTACGCCCCGACCCGCTGGTCGAGTCCCTCGGGCTGCCCATGGAGAAGGGGCGGCTGCTGGTCGACCCGCATCTGCGGGTGCCGGGGCGGCCGGAGCTGTTCGCCTGCGGAGACGTGGCCGCGGTGCCCGACCTGGAGAACCCCGGGAGCTATACGCCGATGACCGCGCAGCACGCCTGGCGGCACGGCAAGGTCGCGGCGGAGAACGTCGCCGCGTCGCTCGGTCTCGGCGGGGCGCGCACGCCGTACCGCCACCGTGATCTGGGGTTCGTCGTCGACCTGGGCGGTGTGAAGGCCGCCGCCAACCCGCTCGGCGTGACCCTCTCCGGCGTACCGGCCGGCGCGGTGACCCGGGGCTACCACCTGGCCGCGATGCCCGGCAACCGCGTGCGGGTCGCCGCCGACTGGCTGCTGGATGCCGTACTGCCGCGCCAGGCCGTGCAGTTGGGGCTCGTACGGTCCTGGTCGGTGCCGCTGGACACGTCGTCGCCCGAGGTGGCCCGGGTGCCGGGCGGACCCGGACAGCGACAGGACGCCGGCGCCCGGTCCGGGCCGGGGGCGGCGCTCGCGGCCGACACCGGCGACGGGGGCACCGGCGCCGGAGGGCCGGGCGGGGCCCGGTCCCACGAAGAGCCCGCGAAGGGGCAGCCCGGATCCGGACCGCCGCAGGTACGGCCCGGATCCGGGGCCGCGGAGCCCCGTACCGAGTGGGAAACGGCCAAGGGCCGCCCGACCGCGGGCCGACCCGGCTCCGGGCCCGCACAGTGGCGCGCGGAGACCGAAACGGCGAAGGGCCGCCCGAGCCCGAGTCAGCCGGCCGGTGAGCCCGCGAACGACCGGCCCGGTGGCGAGCCCGCCAGGAATCCGCCGGGTGGGGAACCTGCCAGGAATCAGCCGGGTGGTGAACCTGCCAGGAATCAGCCGGGTGGCGAGCCCGCCGAGAACCAGCCCGAGGGCGCACCCGCCGAGAAGCAGACCGAGCCCCCGCCCGGCCACCCCGCCCCCGGCCCCGTCAAACGAACCGACGTCCCGGACGACCCCGACGACCCCGACGACTCCGCGAAAGGAGACTCATGAACACCGGTGAACTCACCGACCTCGGACAGCAGCTGCGGGTGGACAGTGTCCGCGCCGCCGCCGCGGCGGGCTCCGGGCACCCGACGTCCTCGATGTCCGCGGCCGACCTGATGGCCGTCCTGCTCGCGCACCACCTCCGCTACGACTTCGACCGCCCCGCCCACCCCGGCAACGACCGCCTCGTCCTCTCCAAGGGCCACGCCTCCCCGCTGCTGTACTCCGCGTACAAGGCGGCCGGCGCCATCGACGACGAAGAGCTGCTCACCTTCCGCAAGCTGGGCAGCCGCCTGGAAGGGCATCCCACCCCGCAGCGCCTGCCGTGGGTCGAGACGGCCACCGGCTCGCTCGGGCAGGGCCTGCCCGTCGGGGTCGGCATCGCGCTGGCCGGCAAGCGGCTCGATCGCACCGGCTACCGCACCTGGGTGCTGTGCGGCGACAGCGAACTGGCCGAGGGATCGGTCTGGGAGGCCGCCGAGCACGCCGGGTACGAGCACCTGGACAACCTCACCGTGATCGTCGACGTCAACCGGCTCGGCCAGCGCGGCCCCACCCGGCACGGCCACGACCTGGACGCCTACGCCCGCCGCTTCCAGGCCTTCGACTGGCACACCATCGAGGTCGACGGCCATGACGTGGACGCCGTCGACCGTGCCTTCGGTGAGGCCGCCTCCACCAAGGGCCAGCCGACCGCCATCCTCGCCCGCACCCTCAAGGGCAAGGGCGTCGAGGGTGTCCAGGACCGCGAGGGCCTGCACGGCAAGCCGCTGCCGGAGGCCGAGGAGGCCATCGCCGAACTCGGCGGCCCGCGCGACATCCGGGTCCAGGTGCAGGAGCCGCCCGCCGCCCGCATGCTGCACTCCGTCCACACCGGGAACTTCGAACTCCCCAAGTGGGACAAGGGCGAGGAGGTCGCCACCCGCAACGCCTTCGGCGAGGCGCTCGCCGCGCTCGGCACCGGCCGCGGCGACGTCGTCGCCCTGGACGGCGAGGTCGGCGACTCCACCCGCGCCGAGTTCTTCGCCAAGGAGCACCCCGACCGCTACTTCGAGTGCTACATTGCCGAGCAGCAGCTCGTCGCCTCGGCGGTCGGGCTCGCGTCCCGCGGCTGGGTGCCGTACGCCGCCACCTTCGCGGCGTTCCTGACCCGCGCGTACGATTTCATCCGGATGGCGTCCATCAGCGGCTCCGGCATCAATCTCGTCGGCTCCCACGCGGGCGTCGCCATCGGCCAGGACGGGCCCAGCCAGATGGGCCTTGAGGATCTGGCGATGATGCGGGCGGTGCACGGCTCGACCGTGCTGTACCCGTGCGACGCCAACCAGACCGCACGGCTCGTCGGCGCGATGGCCGGCCTGGAGGGCGTCCGCTATCTGCGCACCTCGCGCGGCGAGAGCCCGGTGATCTACACCCCCGGCGAGGAGTTCCCGGTCGGCGGCAGCAAGGTGCTGCGCTCCTCCGGCCGGGACCGGCTGACCCTCGTCGCCGCGGGCGTCACCGTGCACGAGGCACTCGCCGCCGCCGAGGCCCTGGAGCAGGAGGACATCGCGGTGCGGGTGATCGACCTGTACTCCGTGAAGCCCGTCGACCGGGCCACCCTGCGCCGGGCCGCCGAGGAGACCGGCTGCCTGGTGACCGTGGAGGACCACCACCCCGAGGGCGGCATCGGGGACGCGGTCCTCGACGCCTTCACCGACGGCCGCCCCGTACCGCGCCTGGTGCGGCTCGGCGTACGGAGCATGCCGGGCTCGGCGTCCCCCGAGGAGCAGCTGCGCGCCTCGGGCATCGACGCGGAGTCCATCGCGGCGGCCGGACGGCTGCTGGTCGAGGAGGCGGTCGTGCGGTGAGCGGCGGCGACGGCACGCGCCGGGTACGGGCCGGCCGCCGCACGGTGGAGGTGCACCGGCCGGACAAGGTGCTCTTCCCCATCGGCGGCGACGCAACGGAGTACACCAAGGCCGACCTGGTGGACTACTACCGGGCCGTCGCGCCGTTCATGCTGCCGCACCTGCGCGGCCGGCCGCTGATGCTGGAGCGGCACCCGGACGGTATCGACGGCCCGACGTTCATGCAGAAGAACACCCCGGACCACTACCCGGAGTGGATCGAGCGCGTCGAGGTGGCCAAGGAGGGCGGCACCGTCCGGCACACCGTCTGCGACGACACCGCCACCCTCCTCTACCTGGCCGACCAGGCGAGCATCACCCTGCACCGCTGGCTGTCCCGCTCCGACAGCGTCGACCACCCCGATCGGCTGGTCTTCGACCTCGACCCCTCGGGTGACGACTTCGAGACCGTACGCGAGGCCGCCCGGCTGCTCGGGGAGCTGCTCGACGAGCTTCGGCTGCCCTCGGCGCTGATGACCACCGGCTCGCGCGGACTGCACGTCATCGTGCCGCTGGGCGGCCGGCACGACTTCGACGAGGTGCGTGCCTTCGCCCGGGACGTCGCCGGCACCCTCGCCGACGCCCACCCCGACCGGCTCACCACCGCCGCCCGAAAGAAGGACCGCGGCGACCGGCTCTACCTCGACATCCAGCGCAACGCCTATGCCCAGACCGCCGTCGCGCCCTACACGGTCCGGCCCCGCCCGGGCGCCCCCGTGGCCACCCCCATCGGCTGGGACCGGCTGGACGACCCGGAGCTGCACGCCCGCCGCTGGACCGTCGCCGACGCCGTCGAGCAGGCCCGCACCAACCCCTGGTCAGGGCTGCTGAGCCGGGGCCGGGCGCTGGGACCGGCCCGGCGGCGGCTGAACGCCCTGCGCGGCTGAGACCTCACCGGCGATCTCCCGGTGCGTGGCAGATGCATGGTCCCGCGGAGGTTTGGCGAACAGTCTTGCGGCCACACGGAGGGGGAGGTGGCCATGTCGAACACAAAAAACACGCAAGAGTCACAGGATTCACAGGAGTCCCAGAACTCCCGGAAGTCGAGCACAACGGACGACAAGCGGACGGCCCGCAGCCGGCCGAGCCCGATGGAGGTGCTGCGTCAGGCGCGCGGCCAGCTCGCGGAGCTCACCGGCATGGAAGCCGAGTCCGTGTCGTCCTTCGAGCAGACGGAGGAGGGCTGGGCGCTGGAGGTCGAGGTCCTCGAACTCGAGCGCGTGCCCGACACGATGAGCCTGATGGCGAGCTACCAGGTGGAGCTCGACGCAGAGGGGCAGCTCACGGGGTACCGGCGCGTCCGCCGCTATGAACGCGGGCGGTCCGACGCGCGCAGGTCCGGCGGCCGTTAGGCCGCCCGACCCGACCCGCACCCACACACGAGGAGGAACATCCGGCATGACTGTCGTACCGGCACAGCAGACCGGCGGCGGAGGCGGCAGCAGCGGTCTCTACGACGTGCTCGAACTCGTCCTGGACAGGGGGCTCGTCATCGACGCATTCGTGCGAGTCTCCCTGGTCGGCATCGAGATCCTGAAGATCGACGTACGGGTCGTCGTCGCCAGCGTCGACACCTATCTGCGCTTCGCCGAGGCGTGCAACCGCCTCGACCTCGAGGCCGGGCCGCGCAAGGACCCGGGCCTGCCCGACCTGGTCGGGGAGATGACCGAGTCCGGCGCGCGCGGCAAGTCCAAGGGGGCGCTGTCCGGCGCCGCCGAGACCATATCCGACGCCTTCAAGCAGGCGCGTGACGACGGCTCCGAGCGTCAGGGCGAGTCCCGTCCGCGCACCCGCAAGAGCACGTCGTCCCGTCGTAAGGAGGAGCAGGAGTGAGCACCTACGTCTACGGCATCGCTGCGAGCTCGCACCCCTCTCTGCCCGAGGGCATGGGCGGCGTCGGCGACCCGCCCCGCGAGGTGCGCATCCTGCGGGAGGGCGACCTGGCGGCCGTCGTCAGCGAGGCGCCCGAGGGGCTGCGGCCCAAGCGCAAGGACCTGCTCGCCCACCAGAACGTGCTCAGCGAGGCGGGCGCGGCCGGCTGCGTGCTGCCCATGCGGTTCGGCAGCGTCGCCCCGGACGACAACTCCATCACCGCGGTGCTGGCCGAGCGGGCCGACCACTACAAGGAGCGGCTGCGGGCCCTGGACAACCGGGTCGAGTACAACGTCAAGGCCAATCACGTCGAAGAGGCCGTGCTGCACCAGGTGATGGCCGAGAGCCCCGACATCCGCGGGCTCGCCGAGGCCAACCGGCAGTCGGGCGGCGGCAGTTACGACGACAAGATCCGCCTCGGCGAGCTGGTCGCGGCCGCGGTCAAGGCCAAGGAGGCCGACGACGGCGCGGCGGTACGGCGTGCACTGGAACCGGCCGCCGACGACGTGAGCGAGGGCCCCGAGTCCACGGGCTGGCTGGCGAACGTGTCGTTCCTGGTGGACCGGGAGACGGCCGAGTCGTTCCTGGCCGCGGTCGAGCGGCTGCGCAAGGACATGCCGCACCTGGAGGTGCGGGTCAACGGTCCGCTGCCGCCGTACAGCTTCGTCGAGCCCGGCCCGGCCGAGCCCGCGGGCACCGTGGCGAGCGGCACGGAGACCGGATCGGGGTGAGGACATGGGCCTGATCTCGGAGGTGCTGCTGCTGCCGCTCGCACCGGCTCGCGGCAGCGCCTGGGCCATCAGACAGGTACTCCAGGAGGCCGAACGGATCTACTACGACCCCGCGACGGTACGGGCCGAACTGGGTCGCCTGGAAGAGCGGCTGGAGGCCGGGGAGATCACGGAGGAGGAATTCGACCGCCTTGAGGACGACCTTCTCGACCGGCTGGAGATTGCTTCGCGCAGGAGCGCGGGAACGGGCGACGGGACGACACGATGAACCGAATGGGACTGGGCCTCGCGGTGGGGGCCGGATATCTCCTGGGGCGTACCAAGAAGCTGAAGATGGCCGTGGCCGTCGGAGGCCTGGTCGCCGGGAAGAAGCTGAACCTGAGCCCGCGGATGGTCGCGGAGCTGCTCCAGCAGCAGCTGCGGAACAACCCGCAGTTCAAGGAGATCGGGGACCAGCTGCGCGAGGATCTGCGCGGCGTGGGCAAGGCGGCCTCCGGTGCCATGGTCGAGCGTCAGCTGGACGCCCTGTCCGACCGGCTGCACGGCCGCACCACCCAGATGCGCGAGCAGCTGACCGGCGCGGTGCCCGGCGGTCGCGAGGACGCGGACGCGGACTCCGAGTACGAGGACGAGGAGCCCGAGGAGGACGAGCCGGAGGACTCCGCGGACCACGAGGACGAGGAGCCCGAGGACTCCGCGGACCACGAGGACAAGGAGCCGGAGGACGACGAGTCCGGGCCGGCGGCGAAGAAGGCCCCGGCGAAGCGGCCGTCCGCGAAGAAGGCCGCGAAGAAGGCTCCGGCCAAGAAGGCCCCCGCGAAGAAGGCCGCCGCCAAGAAGGCCCCCGCGAAGAAGACGGCGGCGAAGAAGACGTCGGCCGCCAGGAAGACGACGTCCGGGAGCAGGGGCGGCAGCGCCCGGTCCCGGCTGCCGAAGGGAGGCGGTGAGGGATGAGCGACACGCTCGGCTCGGCGAAGTCCGCCGCCAACGGAGCGGCGAAGAACCCGCTCACCGACCTGGCCCACAGCGAGGCCGCAGACCGGCTCAAGGCCGAGTTGCAGGAGTACCTCGCGGCCCAGGCCACCCGCATGCTGACCGGTGTCGGCCGCAAGCTCGGCGAGACCACCGGCAAGCTGAACGACATCGCCGAGGGCAACAGCCCCGGCTTCGCCAAGCTCGCCCTCGACGGCGGTCGCAAGGTCGCCGAGGGCAAGGGGCCGCTGCGCTCCGCCCTGGAGATGGGCGGCTCGCATCTCAAGGACAAGGTCACGGGTGCCGTCAAGGGCCTGGGCGGCAAGGGCAAAGGCAAGGGCAAGGGCCGTTCCGGCAACAAGCCCACCGTCATCATCGAGCACATCGACGTCGGCGTGCCGCTGCGCACCGCCTACGACCAGTGGACCAAGTACCAGGACTTCAGCACCTTCGCGAAGGGCGTCAAGAGCGCGAGCCGCGACGACGACACCCACTCCGACTGGCAGGCGAAGATCTGGTGGTCCAACCGCAGCTGGAAGGCGAAGACGACCGAGCAGCTCCCGGACGACCGCATCGCCTGGACCTCCGAGGGCGCCAAGGGCACCACGAAGGGCGTCGTCTCCTTCCACCGGCTCACCGACAACCTGACCCGCGTCCTGCTGGTCATCGAGTACTACCCCTCCGGGTTCTTCGAGAAGACCGGCAACATCTGGCGCGCCCAGGGCCGCCGGGCCCGGCTCGACCTCAAGAACTTCGTCCGCTTCATCACGATCAAGGGCGAGGCGGAGGACGGCTGGCGCGGGGAGATCCGCGACGGCGAGGTCGTCCGCAGCCACGAGGACGCGCTCGCCGAGGAGGAGTCCGAGGACTCGGAGGAATCCGAGGAGTCCGGGGAGGAGCGCCCCGAGGACGAGTACGACGAGGACGAGTACGACGAGGAGGAGCCCCAGGAGGGCGAGGAGCCCGAAGGCGAGTACGACGACGACGCCGAGGACGAGTACGACGAGGAGGAAGAGCCCGAGGAGGAGCCCGAGGGCGAATACGACGAGGACGAGGAGTACGAGGACGAGGATGAGGAAGTCGAGGCGGGGAGCCGGCGATGACGACGCCCAGCAGGATGCCCGAGCCCTACGGTCAGGGAAGCAGTGCCAACCTCGCCGACATCCTTGAACGGGTGCTGGACAAGGGCATCGTGATCGCGGGCGACATCCGGATCAACCTGCTCGACATCGAACTCCTCACCATCAAACTCCGTTTGATCGTCGCCTCGGTCGACAAGGCGAAGGAGATGGGCATCGACTGGTGGGAGACCGACCCGGCCCTGAGCTCGCGTGCCCGCCGGGACGAACTGACCCGTGAGAACGCCGAGTTGCGCGAAAGGCTGGCCCGGCTGGAGGAACTGGAGCCCGGCCGCGCGGAGAAGAAGGAGGCCCCGTGACCGGACTGCGGTACGTCTACGCCGTCTGCCGCCCCTTCGGAACCCCGCTCCAGGCCCAGTTGACGGGTGTGGCGGGCGACCCGCCCAGGGCGCTGACTCACCACGGCCTGGTGGCCGTGGTGAGTCACGTGCCGGAGCGGGACTTCGCCCAGGAGCCGCTCCGGGCCCATCTGGAGGACCTGGACTGGCTCACCGAGACCGCCCGCGCCCACCAGGGCGTGATCGACGCGCTCACCACCGTCACGACCCCGCTGCCGTTGCGGCTCGGCACCGTCTTCCACGACGACAGCGGCGTACGGACCATGATCGAGGCCCGCGAGCAGGACTTCCTCAGCACCCTCGACCGGCTGGAGGGCCGGGTCGAGTGGGGTGTGAAGGTGTACGCGGAGTCCGAACCGCAGGAGAGCGCCGGGCCCGCGCAGAAGCCCGCGTCGGGCCGGGACTATCTGCGGCAGCGGCGTATGCAGACCAGGTCCCACGAGGAGATGTGGCAGAAGGCCGAGGCCTTCTCGACCCGGCTGCACGAGGAGCTCGCCGCGTTCGCGGAGGACGCCCGGACGCATCCGCCGCAGAACCCCGCGCTGTCCAAGGCGACCGGGCGGAACGTACTGAACGCCGCCTACCTCGTGCCGCGCGCGCATTCCGAGGAGTTCGTGGAACTCGTCGACCGCACGAAGGGTGAGGTGCCCGGCATGCGCATCGAACTCACCGGCCCCTGGGCGGCCTACTCGTTCGCCGGGGAGGCCACATGAACAGCGGGGTGAATCCGTGACCGTAGTGGAACGCCGTGAGGTCGCCCTCGTGGACCTGCTGGACCGGCTGCTCGCCGGCGGCGTCGTGATCACGGGGGACATCACCCTGCGCATCGCCGACGTCGACCTCGTCCGTATCGACCTCAACGCGCTGATCAGCTCGGTGAACGCCCAGGTGCCGTCACCGTTCGAGGAGCTGCTGTGACCACCCCCGACGACCATCCCCGGCCGCGCCGTACCCACATGGACCTGGAGCCCGACACGGTCGAGCGCGATCTGGTCAAGCTCGTGCTGACGGTGGTGGAGCTGCTGCGCCAGCTCATGGAGCGCCAGGCGCTGCGCCGCTTCGACGTGGGGGACCTGAGCGAGGAGCAGGAGGAGCGGATCGGGCTCACGCTGATGCTGCTCGACGAGCGGATGACGGAGCTGCGCGACCGCTACGGACTGCGCCCCGAGGACCTCAACCTGGACCTCGGGCCGCTCGGACCGCTGCTTCCGAGGGACTGACTCCAGGCGCGGCGCCCCGGGCCCTGACCGGCCCGGGGCGCCGCGCGCGTGCGTCAGGCTTCCTTGCGGCAGAGGATCTCTGCGTGCAGCACGCCGAACCACCCGTCCTCCCGCGTGCCCCACTCCCGCCAGGCTTCGGCCACCTCCCGCAGCCCCGCCGCGTCGGCGTGCCCGCCCTCGACGGCCCGGTCCGCGTAGGCCGACGCCAGGGTGCGGTCGGCCCACAGCCCGCTCCACCAGGCCCGCTCCTGCGGTGTGGCGAAGGTCCAGGTGGCTGAGGTCGCCGTGATGTCCGTGAAGCCGGCCCGCAGCGCCCAGGCCTTCAGCCGCCGCCCGGCGTCCGGCTCGCCGCCGTTGGCCCGGGCCACCCGGCGGTAGAGGTCCAGCCACCTGTCGAGCCCCTCGGACGCCGGGTACCAGGTCATGGCCGCGTAGTCGGCGTCCCGTACCGCGACGAGACCACCCGGCTTGACCACGCGCCGCATCTCGCGCAGCGCCCGCACCGGGTCGCCCACGTGCTGGAGCACCTGGTGGGCGTGGACCACGCAGAACGTGTCGTCCGGGTAGTCCAGGGCGTGCGCGTCGGCGACCGCGAAGTCGATGTTGGCCAGACCCCGTCCGGCCGCCGTGGCCCGCGCCTGCTCCAGGATCCCCGGCGCCCGGTCGACGCCGGTGACCCGCCCGTCGGGCACGAGTCCGGCCAGGTCGGCGGTGATCGTGCCGGGCCCGCAGCCGATGTCCAGGATCCTCATGTGCGGCTTGAGCGAGGGCAGCAGGTACGCGGCGGAGTTGGCGGCGGTGCGCCAGGTGTGCGAGCGCAGCACGGACTCGTGGTGCCCGTGGGTGTAGACGGCGGTCTCCCGGGGTTCCGGCATGGCGGATCCCACCCCTTCCGGTCGGGTCGGCATGGGATCACCGTACGCAGGATTTCCGTATGTTGAGACCAGCATCCCGCAATATGGACTGACGGGCCGTCAGTGTGCCGTGTCCCGCCGGGAACGGGGTGGACACGCCGTCCCTCCCGGGGCAGGCTCGGGGCTGATCATCATCACCGCATCAGGGGGAACCGAGAGATGAACGCGCATGTGACGGCGGTCAGCAGCAACGGGGAGTACTCGTTCACCAAGCCGAACCGGGACAGCATCACGCTGCTCGCCGGGCTCGGGGTGGAGGGGGACGTGCACGCCGGCGTGACGGTCAAGCACCGCTCGCGCGTCGCCCAGGACCCCACCCAGCCCAATCTGCGGCAGGTCCACCTCATGCACGAGGAGCTCTTCACCGAGGTCGGCGAGAACGGCTTCGAGGTGGCGCCCGGCCAGCTCGGCGAGAACATCACCACCCGGGGCATCGACCTGCTCGCCCTGCCGACCGGCACACTGCTGCGCATCGGCGACAGCGCCGTCCTGGAGGTCACCGGGCTGCGCAACCCCTGCCTCCAGATCGACCTCTTCCGCGACGGACTGCTGAAGCAGGTCGTCGGACGGGACGAGGCGGGGAACCTGGTGCGCAAGGCCGGGATCATGAGCGTGGTGCGCGAGGGCGGCGTGGTCCGCCCCGGCGACCCGATCCGGGCGGAGCTGCCCAGCGAGCCGCACCGGCCGCTGGAACGGGTCTGACCGGCACCCCCGTACCCGAAACCCGTTTGCCCCGGGCCCCCGCGCCCGCACACAATCGCGCCCATGGGACACCTCGAAGCCGCGCACCTGGAGTACTACCTGCCCGACGGAAGGGCACTGCTGGGTGACGTCTCGTTCCGTGTGGGGGAGGGTGCCGTCGTCGCCCTCGTGGGGCCCAACGGCGCCGGGAAGACCACCCTGCTGCGGATGCTCGCCGGTGAGCTCAAACCGCACGGCGGCTCCGTGACCGTCGGCGGCGGGCTCGGGGTCATGCGGCAGTTCGTGGGATCCGTACGCGACGAGACGACCGTGCGCGACCTGCTCGTCTCCGTCGCGACGCCCCGTATCCAGGAGGCCGCGAAGGCCGTCGACAAGGCCGAGCACGCGATCATGACCGTCGACGACGAGGCCGCCCAGCTGGCGTACGCCCAGGCTCTCGCCGACTGGGCCGAGGCCCGCGGGTACGAGGCCGAGACGCTCTGGGACATGTGCACGATGGCCGCGCTCGGGGTGCCCTACGACAAGGCGCAGTTCCGGGAGGTGCGCACGCTCTCGGGCGGCGAGCAGAAGCGGCTCGTCCTGGAGGCGCTGCTGCGCGGCACCGACGAGGTGCTCCTCCTCGACGAGCCCGACAACTACCTCGACGTCCCCGGCAAGCGATGGCTGGAGGAACGGCTGAAGGAGACCCGCAAGACGGTCCTGTTCGTCTCCCACGACCGCGAACTCCTCGCCCGCGCCGCCGAGAAGATCATCTCGCTGGAGCCCGGGCCCGCGGGCGCCGACGCCTGGGTGCACGGCGGCGGCTTCGCCACCTTCCACGACGCCCGGCGGGAGCGCTTCGCCCGCTTCGAGGAACTGCGCAGGCGCTGGGACGAGAAGCACGCCCAGCTGAAGAAACTGGTGCTGAATCTCCGTCAGGCGGCCGCCATCAGCCCCGACATGGCCTCCCGCTACGCGGCCGCGCAAACGCGCCTGCGCAAGTTCGAGGAGGCCGGTCCGCCCCCGGAGCCGCCGCGCGAGCAGGACATCAGGATGCGGATCAAGGGCGGCCGCACCGGCGTCCGGGCCGTCACCTGCGCGGGCCTGGAGCTCACCGGCCTGATGAAGCCTTTCGACCTGGAGGTCTTCTACGGCGAGCGGGTCGCCGTCCTCGGCTCCAACGGCTCCGGCAAGTCCCACTTCCTGCGCCTGCTCGCCGGGGACGACGTGGCGCACACGGGGGAGTGGAAGCTGGGCGCGCGGGTCGTGCCCGGCCACTTCGCGCAGACCCACGCACACCCGGAGCTGGAGGGCCGCACGCTCCTCGACATCCTGTGGAAGGAGCACGCGCAGGACCGCGGCGCGGCCTCCTCCCGCCTGCGCCGCTACGAGCTGACCCAGCAGGCGGAGCAGACGTTCGAGCGTCTCTCCGGCGGCCAGCAGGCCCGCTTCCAGATCCTCCTGCTGGAGCTACAGGGCGTGACGGCACTGCTGCTGGACGAGCCGACCGACAACCTCGACCTGGAGTCCGCCGAGGCGCTCCAGGAAGGCCTGGAGGCCTTCGACGGCACGGTCCTCGCGGTCACCCACGACCGCTGGTTCGCCCGCTCCTTCGACCGCTTCCTGGTCTTCGGCAGCGACGGCCGGGTCCGGGAGACCCCGGACCCGGTCTGGGACGAACGCCGGGTGGAACGCGCCCGTTAGGGGCGCGGGGAACTGCGCGATCAGCCACCACGCACCCGCACACGCGCTACGGGAAGCACGCGAACGGCGGCCGGGCGCAGAACGACTCGCTCACTTCCAGCGCAGCAGCGCTCCAAGGCCCCCCACCGGCACCTCCTCCTGGGAAACCGCCAGCGCGGGCGCGTCCGTGGCCACCGCGGAGCGGATCAGCGCGTCGTCCGCCCGGGCCGGCCAGGAGTGCTGCTCGCCCAGGATCTTCAGGTCGGTGCGGCGCACCGCGACCTGGTCGGGGTCCTCCCCGATCCACACCTCGCGGTGCGCGTCCGGTCCGTCCGTCCTGATCAGCAGCTCGCCGATACGGTGCTCGCGCGCCGCCTCGACCAGCGCGGGCACGCCCTCCGCGGCCCCGGCCCGGCCCTCGCCGCCCGGGGTGCGGGCGGCGCGGAAGCGCTCCAGCTCCGCCTCGGCCCGCCGCCCCACGTGCTCGGCCCGGGCCCGCTCCACGTCCTCGTCGAGCAGCCGGCTGCCGGTGCCGTGCGGCGCCTCGACCACCAGGTCGTGCAGTCGCTTGGGCAGCCGCTCGTGCACGGACCGCCGCTCCCGGTCGTCACCCACGAGAACCAGCAGGTCGGCCTTGGTCTCCTCCTGGCAGACGGCGAGCGCGTCGGCGATCTCCGCCGCGTTGTGCTCCCAGGTGTTCTCCACCCGCAGCTGGAAGTGCCGCTCGGACCAGTCCGCGGAACTCGTCCGGTGCACCGGCCACTGCCGTCCGGTGACGCTCCCGGCATCCTTTTGGCCCAGCGCGCTGCGCAGCTCGAAGTCGGCGCCCTTGCGGTCGACGTACGCCACCACGCACACCGGGTCCTCCCCGGCCAGCTCCAGCAGCGGCGCGACCCGCGGCAACGGTGCCCATTCGGCCTGGTCACCGCCCTGCGGGGGCCGGACCAGCGGCGGGTCGAGCACGACCTCGCCGGCGCGTGCGAACAGGGCCCGGCCGTGCGGTTCACTGGAGTGCCGCAGCCCTTCGATCGCGCTCCGCACGGCTTGGCACGTCGCCTCGTCCGCTCCCTGCGCGGCCAGCTCCCTGGCCATCGCCTGAGCCGTCAGCTCCCGCTCGTGGGGAGTGGCCTCGGTGTGCCGTGAGGTGTCCACGTACACGGAGGCCCAAGGCCCGGGGTGTTCGTACAGTGGGTGCAGAAAGGCGAGATCCATGGTGTTCCTCCCGGATGCCGCTCGGGGGCAGTGCTCAGGTGCTCCGGGGGCGGGTACCCGGGCCGCATGGACGAACACGAGGAACGGGGCGACACGATGACCGGAGTGGACCCTGACCGGCTGGACGACCAGCAGCTCATGAAAGAGCTGGAGACCATCCACCGCACGCGCCACGACACGCTGCTCTACGGCTCGAACGACGCCCTGCGCGCCCACAACGAGCGCATGGCGCAGCTGGAGGGCGAGTACCTGCGCCGCAATCCGAGCCGCCCCGTGGCCGCGGGCCGCACACGCGAAGGGGCCCGGGAGCGGGGGAGCGGGGAGTCGGCGACTCCCACGGCCCCCGGCACCTGAGCCCCTGAGGACGCGCCCGATGCCCCCGCCGACGCCGTTCACGGCCGGCGGGGGACGTTCAGGGCGCCCTGTGCGCGAGGGCCCTCACGCGGACGCGGTCTCCTTCGCGAAGACGTCCAGGAAGGTCTCGCAGAACGCCTTCAGATCGTCCGGCTTACGGCTGGTGACCAGCTTGTTCGCCCCGTGGTCGCAGACCTTGACCTGCTGGTCGACCCAGGTGCCGCCCGCGTTGCGGATGTCCGTCCGCAGGCTCGGCCACGAGGTGAGCTCCCGGCCGCGTACGACGTCCGCTTCGACGAGCGTCCAGGGCGCGTGGCAGATCGCCGCCACGGGCCGGCCGTGCTCGAAGAAGTCCCGGACGAACGCGACGGCCTTGTCGTCCATCCGCAGGAAGTCCGGGTTGGCGACGCCGCCTGGCAGCACGAGAGCGCCGAACGAGTCCGGCGAGGCGTCGCCCACGACCACGTCCACGGGGAACGTGTCCGCCTTGTCGAGGTGGTTGAAGGCCTGGATCTCGCCCGCCTGCGTCGACACCAGGACCGGCTCGTGACCCGCGTCCTTCACGGCCTGCCACGGATCGGTCAGCTCGACCTGCTCGACACCCTCGGGCGCGACCAGAAACGCGATACGCATGATGTTTTGACGTCCTTTCCTGTTGGGCTTGTCGTGGTGACGCCGGTGACGCCGATCCGCCCGGACCGGTCCGGGCTCACGCGTCTCCCCCGGCGTCGGGCTCGGCGCGGCTGATGTCGGCGAGCGCGGACGCGGGGTCCTCGGACTCGGCCACGTCGCCGAGGCTCACGATCCCCACCGGCAGCCCGTTCTCCACCACCGGCAGGCGGCGCACCGCGTGCTCGCGCATCAGGGTGACCGCGGTCGCCACCCGGTCCTCCGGCGTCACCGTCACGGGATTGCGGGTGCACGCCGTCCGAGCGCTGACCGTCATCGGGTCCACGCCGTCGGCGACGGCCCGTACGGTGATGTCACGGTCGGTGAGTACGCCGATCACGTCCTGCCCCTCGGCCACCACCACGTCGCCGATGTTCTGCGTGCGCATCAGCAGCGCCGCCTCGACGAGCGAGGCGTCCGGGCGCACGGCGACCACACCCGCTGTCATCACGTCCTTGACGTACTCGGCCATCACTGGCGCCTTCCCTCCGTTCCCAGGCGGCCGGTGGGGGGGCGCCGCGCAGCCGGCGCCGCCCCCGGCACGGTCCCTACGCGTACTCCTGCGGCCCGGTCTCACGGGCCCGGACCAGGGCCTGGGCCAGTTCCTGGACATTGCCGTAGCGCTCCTGGCGCGGCAGGCCCTCCAGGGCCTCGACCAGGGCGTCGGGCGCCTGGTTGCCGCGCAGCTCGCGGGCCAGTTCGCGGGCGTTCGCGGGGAACGCCCTGCGGCCCAGGTTCCGGGCCAGCTCCAGCCGGACCGACTCCAGGGACGTCGGCGCACGGCTCGGCGTCACCGGCCCGTGGGCGACCTCGGGGTCGTCCTCGGCGGCCGGCTCCGGGTCGTGCCACTCCTCACTGCGCGTGGGGTGACCCGACCTGAGCAGGCCCTGCAGTTCGTGCTTCATCTCGTCGTCCCGGTGGACGCTCAGCCGGTCGCTGCCTCGCTGCATGTCTCCCTCCAGACGTTCGGGGGCCCGCACCGCGTACCCGCACACCGGAGGGCGACACGGGTTCCGCCGTCCCGATCGCCGCCGTCCGTACTGGTTTGCGCCATGCCCTGCGGGAGACCCGGACCACCCCCCCCCACACCTCCCTGGGGAAGGACACGTCATGGCGATGCTCGCTGTGCTCATCCCGCTGCTCATGCTCGGAGTGGTGCTGGTGCTGGGCCGGTACGAGGAGTTGCTGCTGCCGCAGGAGAACGCCGACCGGCGCGAACCGGCCGGCGTACCGCCCGCGGTCGCGGCGGCTACTTCTTCTCCCGCCCCGGCAGGAACTCCTGCACCTTCGCCCTGAGGCCCCGCTTGACCATCGCCGCCCGGTCCGCGTCGCCCTTCAGGATCGAGGCGGCGGTCGCCTCCAGCTGGTCCCAGGTGGCGTGCGGCGGGATCGGCGGGACGGCCGGATCGGTCAGGAACTCCAGCACCGCGGGCCCGTCCGCCTCCAGCGCGGCCCGCCAGGCCGCCTCCACGTCCTGCGGCTTCTCCACCCGGATGCCGGTCAGCCCCAGCGAACGGGCGAACGCGGCGTACCGCACGTCCGGCAGCTCCTGCGAGGGCAGGAACGACGGCGCGCCTCCCATCGCCCGCATCTCCCAGGTGACCTGATTCAGATCGTGGTTGTTGAACACCGCGACCACCAGCCGCGGATCCTCCCACAGGTGCCGGTACTTGGCCGCCGTGATCAGCTCCGCCATCCCGTTCATCTGCATCGCGCCGTCCCCGACCAGCGCGATCGCCGGCCGGTCCGGGTGCGCGAACTTCGCCCCGATCACATACGGCACCCCGCAGCCCATCGTCGCCAGCGTGCCCGAGAGCGAGCCGCGCATGCCCGGCCGCATGGTCAGGTGCCGGGCGTACCAGTTGGCCGTGGAGCCCGAGTCGGACGTGACGATCGCGTCGTCCGGCAGCAGCGGGTCCAGCGCGCGGGCCACGTACTCCGGGTTGATCGGGTCGGCGTCGAGCCCGGCCCGGCGCTCCATGACGTCACGCCAGCGCGTCACGTTGTCGCACACGGTGTCGTACCACTCCCGCCCGCGCCCCGCCTCGATCAGCGGGATCAGCCGCTCCAGCGTGGCCTTCGCGTCACCGACCAGGTTCACCTCGTACGGGTAGCGCATCCCGACCATGTGCGGATCGATGTCGATCTGCACGCCCCGCGCCGCGCCGAACTCCGGCAGGAACTGGCTGTACGGGAACGACGACCCGATGGTCAGCAGCGTGTCGCAGTCCCGCATCAGCTCGTACGACGGGCGGGTGCCCAGCAGGCCGATCGAGCCGGTGACGTACGGCAGTTCGTCACTGAGGACGTCCTTGCCGAGCAGCGCCTTGGCGACGCCCGCGCCGAGCAGCCCGGCGATCCGCTCCACCTCGGCCCGCGCCCCGGCCGCGCCCTGACCGACCAGGATCGCCACCTTGTCACCGGAGTTGAGGACCTCGGCGGCCCGCCGCACCGAGTCGTCCGACGGCACCGCCGTCCACGCGCTGCGGTCCAGGCTGGACGGCACCATCTTGAACTCGTGCGTCGGTGGCGTGTAGTCGAGCTCCTGGACGTCGCCGGGGATGATGACCGCGGTCGGGCAGCGGCGCGCGTACGCCGTGCGGATCGCCCGGTCCAGCACGTTCGGCAGTTGCTCCGGAACCGTCACCGTCTCCACGAACTCGGAGGCGACGTCCTTGTACAGCGTGTGCAGATCGACTTCCTGCTGGTAGGAGCCGCCCATCGCGGTGCGGTGCGTCTGGCCGACGATCGCCAGCACCGGAACATGGTCCAGTTTCGCGTCGTACAGGCCGTTCAGCAGATGGATCGCGCCCGGTCCCGACGTCGCCGCGCACACCCCGAGCCGGCCGCTGAACTTGGCGTAGCCGACCGCCTGGAACGCGGACATCTCCTCGTGCCGCGACTGCACGAAACGCGGCTCGTTCTCCGCCCGGCCCCACGCGGCGAGCAGGCCGTTGATGCCGTCGCCGGGATAGCCGAAGACGTGCTCCACTCCCCATTCACGCAGCCTGTGCAGGACGTGGTCGGCGACCTTGGTGCTCATGAACGACCTCCCGGACGCGTGGGGACGGAGCCGACCGTACGAGTCACCCTCGGCGACGGCGGAAAACCTCTCCGGGTTTGCCGGTGAGGGCCGGGGGCAGGCGCCGAGGAGTGCTTCGGACAGGAGGCACGTCCGTGGGAGCGGCGAGCGGCCGCACCGGCGCCCCTGTCCACAGTGATCGCGCTCCCACGGTGACCGTCCAACCCAGAGCACCGCCAAGGGAATTGCGACGTATCATGCCGACTCGATCCAGCACGAAGAAGCACCCCCACGACGACGCCCCGGACACCGCCGAGGCCTTCCGCAGGATCGCCTCCCTGCCTGACGGGCCGGAGCGCGACGCCCTGCGCGACGGGATCGTCGAGGCCTGGCTGCCCATGGCCGACCGCCTCGCCGGACGCTTCCGCAGCCGCGGCGAGAACTTCGAGGACCTGCGCCAGGTCGCGGCCCTCGGCCTGGTCAAGGCCGTCGACCGGTACGACCCCGAGCGTGGCAACGCCTTCGAGAGCTACGCCGTCCCGACCATCACCGGCGAGATCAAGCGGCACTTCCGCGACCACATGTGGACGCTGCACGTGCCCCGCCGCGTCCAGGACCTGCGCAACCGCGTGCGCGTCGCCGGCCAGGACCTGTCCCAGACCATCTCCGGCCGCCGGCCCACCGTGGCCGAGATCGCCGAGCACGCGAACCTGAGCGAGGAGGACGTCCGGGCCGGCCAGGAGGCACTGGAGAGCTTCACGGCACTGTCCCTGGACGCGGAACTGCCCGGCAGCGAGGACGGCTACTCCCTGAGCGACGCGCTGGGGTCCCACGACCCGGCGCTGGACACCGTCGTCGACCGCGAGGCCGTCAAGGCCCGGCTGGCGGCCCTGCCCGAGCGGGAGCGGGCGATCCTGTACATGCGGTTCTTCGGCGACATGACCCAGAGCCGCATCGCCGAGGAACTGGGCATCTCACAGATGCACGTGTCCCGACTGATCAGCCGCTGCTGCGGCCGGGTACGAGAACAGGTCATGCGCGACGCGGCCTGACGAACGAGGCCCGGGCTCGCGGGGTCCCGGCGCGGGCTCACGGGGTCCGGCGCGGGGGCCGGGCCGGGGTGTTCTGCGGGGCCGGGGTTGCCGTGCCGGGAGCTGTCCGGCACGGCGCAGGGCTCGGTATGCGGTGGCGTCATACGGGGATGTGGCCTGAGGTCCGCGGCCCCGGCCGGCGGCACCCGGGCCCGTGCGACGCCCGCCGCATTCTGCCCGGCCCAGGCCCGGGTCCGGCGGAAGCCGCTGACGCCCGCCCGGGCCCATCCGGTCCGGCATGCGGCCCGGCGCACGCCCGGGTCCGTCCGGCATGCGGCTCGGCGCACGCCCGGGTCCGTCCGGCACGCGGCTCGGCGCACGCCCCGTGCCGTCCGGCATGCGGCTCGGCGTGGGTGCCCGGTGTGTTCACCCGGTTGGCCGGTGTCGTCCCGCTAATGGGGTCCGGGCCCGGGCGGGGCCGTCGGGGGCGGGATGTCATGGCAGAGGGGTATCACCACCGAAGGAGTCCCCTCGATGCGCCGCAGCCTGCACACCCTGTCCGTCGCCGTCCTGGCCGGCTCAGCCCTGGTGGGCTTCACGACGGCCGTGTCCGCCGAACCCGCCGCCGAACCGGCCGTCGAGGTCAGTCCCGCCACCGTCCGGCCCGGCGGCACACTCACCGTCACGGTCAGCTGCGATCCGACCGGGGGGCCACCGCCCGGCACCATCGACGCCACCTCGGAGGCCTTCGACGAGGGGACGGTGCCGCTCCAGAAGGTCACCGGCACCGACGACGAGGAGTCCGGGCCCACCTACCGCGGCACGGCCCGCATCGCCTCCGCCGAGAACTTCGAGGACGACCCGGACGCCCCGGGCGAGGACTCGGCATGGAGCGTCGAGGGCACCTGCCCGGCCCCACCCGGCGGCGAGGGCGCGATCTGGAGCGCGACGTTCACCGTGGGCCACGGCTCCGCGCCCCACAAGCCGTCGCACCAGCCCACCCACGAGCCCCCGTACGCCCCCGTACGCCCACCCACCCACAAGCCCTGCCCCGAGCCCTCCCACCACGGCGAACAGCACCGCACCGAGTGCGGCGGCCCGCCGGCCCACCGCGGGGTGCGGGCCGGTGACGGCGGTGCCTTCACCGACTCCGTGCCCGCCCTGGTGGCGGGCGGCGTGCTGATCGCGGGCGCGTTCGGTGCCGCCGCGCACCGGCTGCGCCACCGGGAGGGCGACCCCCACCGCTGACCCGCCGGGCCCGCTCCACCGCCCGGAAAGGGCCCGGCTTCCCCCGCCCGGCCCGCTCATGCTGTGACCGTCACAACCCGGCCGGGCGCCCATGGGGCGGCACCACCCTGGGTACTCAGTGCCCGAGGGCACGAGCCGCACCGTACGGCGCACGCGCCGAGAGGCACATCGCACGGCGGCACCAGGCACTGGCACTGCGGAGGTACGGATGCGGCGCACGGCCCCGGAAGGTCACGGCCCCGTCCGATTCGGGCCGCCGTTCCCCGAGGACGGGCTGCCCGTCCTGCCGGAGCTGTCCGCCGTGCTCGCCGCGGCCGCGTCCCGGGGCGGCCACGAGCCCGTCGGCGGCAGCGGGGCCCTGCGCGAGGCCGCCTGCGGCCACTGGCACCGGCGCGGACTGCACTGCGACCCCGACCGGGTGGCCGCCGCACCCGGCTCGCCCGCCCTGCTGCTCGCCCTGACCGCCGCCCTGGGCGGCGACGTCCTCGTACCGAGACCCTGCGCCGCCTGGTGGGCGCCGTACGCACGCCTGCTCGGCCGCCCCGTCTTCCATGTGCCGACCCCGCCGGAGAGCGGCGGCGTCCCGGACCCGTACGCCCTGCTGGAGACCGTGTGCCGGGTCCGCGCCGAGGGCGGTGACCCACGCCTGCTCGTGCTGTCCGTCGCCGACGACCCCACCGCCACCGTCGCCCCTCCCGAACTGCTCCACGAGACAGTCGAGGCCGCCCAGGGGGAGGGCCTGCACCTGGTCAGCGACGAGACCTGGCGCGACACCCTGCACGACCCCCACGACACCGTGCTGCTCAGCCCCGCCGAGATGGTGCCCGACCGGGTCACCGTCGTCACCGACCTGGCCGGTGCCCTGCTCCCGCCCGGCTGGCCGGCCGCCGTGGCCCGCTTCCCGGCCGGTGACGAAGGCGAGGACCTCCACGCGCGCGTGCTCGACATCCTCACCGCCCTCGACGCCCGCGTCGCCGCGCCCATCGCCGCGGCGGCCGGATACGCCCTGGGGGAGCCCGAAGCAGTCACCGCGCGCGTGGCGGCCACCGTGCGCCTGCACGCGCTCCTGGCCGCCGAGGCGCACGCCGCCGTCGTCGCCGCGGGAGCCGTCGCCCGGCCCCCGCGCTGCGGCCGCCACCTGTACGTGGACCTGACCCCGCTGCGCCCGGCGCTGACCGCGCACGGTGTCGGCGACGCCCAGGAACTGGAGGACTTCCTCGGCGCCCGCCTCGGCATGCCCGCCCCGGGCGGGCACCGCTTCGGCGACGAACTCGAAGCCCCGCGCGTGCGGCTCTCCACCGGCGCACTGATGGCCGGCAACGACCCGGAACGCACGGAATGCCTCACCTCACCCACGCCGTTGGAACTGCCGCAGGCGCACCGCGCGTTGGACCGGCTGAAGTCGGTCTTCGACGACCTCCGCGACGAAGCTCAGCGATGGGAGCCTCCTCGATGACGCAGCAGTCCGAGTCGACCACCAGCACGACGACCCGGGAAGCCGACGGGCCCGGGCTCCCGTCCCCTCTCGCACCCCCGTACCCGCCCCTGGCCGAACCCCGGCCGCCGGCCGAGCGACGGGTGTGGCCGCGCACCTTCCACGACCGGCTGACCGCGCCGCTCCCCGGCTGGAAGGCCATGGCCCGCTTCGCCCGGGAGGGCGCGGTGAGACCGGGCCCGGAAGGCCTCGCCGACATCCCCCGGCTGCCCTACGGCCCGGCCCCGCTGCCCCGCGTGGACGCCCGCACCGTCGCCGTCACCTGGGTGGGGCACGCCAGTTGGGTGCTGCGGATCGGCGGACTGACCGTCCTCACCGACCCGGTGTGGTCCCGCCGCATCCTCGGCACCCCGGCCCGGATCACACCCGTGGGCGTGCCCTGGGAGGACCTGCCGCGCGTCGACGCCGTCGTCATCAGCCACAACCACTACGACCATCTGGACGCCCCCACACTGCGCCGCCTCCCGCGCGACACCCCGGTGTTCGTCCCGGCCGGGCTCGCCCGCTGGTTCCACCGCCGCCGCTTCACGCGCGTGACGGAGCTCGACTGGTGGGAGGCGGCCGAACTGGACGGCGTCCGCTTCGACTTCGTCCCCTCCCACCACTGGTCCAAGCGCAGCCTCACCGA
The DNA here is from genome assembly GCF_042959065.1 of Streptomyces sp. NPDC007929. NCBI lineage: Bacteria > Bacillati > Actinomycetota > Actinomycetes > Kitasatosporales > Streptomycetaceae > Streptomyces > Streptomyces sp. NPDC007929. Next base: position 231,935 of record NZ_JBIBKD010000004.1, read on the forward strand.
CACCTGCCACAGCCTGTGGGGCGGCTGGATCCTCACCGACCGGGACGGCCGGCGCGTGTACTTCGCCGGCGACACCGGCTACGGCCACTGGTTCTCCCGCATCGGCCGCCGCTACCCCGGCATCGACCTGGCCCTGATGCCCATCGGCGCCTACGACCCGCGCTGGTGGCTGCGCGACGTGCACTGCGACCCGGAGGAGGCGGTCCAAGCGGTGCAGGACCTCGGCGCGACCAGGATGGCCCCCATGCACTGGGGCACGTTCGTCCTCTCCGCGGAACCGGTCCTGGAGCCCCTCACACGCGTACGCGCGGCCTGGGAGAAGACGGGCCTCCCCCGGGAAAACCTCTGGGACATGCCGATCGGCGCGTCAAAGATGCTGTGAGGACACCCCCTCAGGGGCGCGGGGAACTGCGCGACCAGCCCCCGACAGCCCGCACCCCGAAAACAACCGCACCCACCACGGCGCCACCGCCCCCGAAAAACAGCTACCGCACCCGCCGCCACACCGCCGGCACCGCGCTGACCAGCACGGTCAGCGCGATCGCCGCCACCACACCCTGCCACGGCTCGGCGAACAGCGACCCCCCGAGGATCCCGATCAACTGGTACGTGGCGGCCCAGGCCAGACAGGCCGGCAGATTCCCCCGGGAGAACCTCCGCAGCGGCCACTCGGCCAGCAGACAGGCCAGCATCACCGGGATGCGCCCCGCCGGCACCAGCCGGGACAGCACCAGCACCGCCACCCCGTGGTCGGAGAGCTTCCGCTGCGCCTGCTCCAGCCGGTCCTCCGGCGCCCGCGACCGGATCGCCTCCAGCCACCGCGAGCCGTTCCTCGACCGCAGCCCGCGCCGCCCCAGCCAGTACAGCGCCGCATCGCCCAGGAACGCCGCCAGCGACGCCGTCACGAACACCAGCAGCAAAGAGAACGGCGCCGTCCGGTGCACGGCGACCACAGCCGCCGAACTCACCAGCGCCCCCGTCGGGATCACCGGCACCAGCGCCCCGGCCAGCACCAGCACGAAGAGCGTCGGATAACCGATCGCCTGCTGCGTGGACTCCGGAACCACCGAGGCCGGGGTGACGGCCGACGCCGCGAGCAGGAGCGCCGGAGCCAGGGGCGCGGACCAGCTCACCGCGCGGCCTTCACGCGCACGCTCTCCCCGTGCCCGAGCCGGTGCACCGCCACGTCGGGTGCCTCGCGGGCGGCCAGCCGGACGAACTCCTCACCCGGCGCGTGGAACTCGTGGGGGCGCACGGCGTCCATGCCGATCGGCCAGTACGTGCCGTAGTGCACCGGCACCGCGCTGTGCGGCGCCAGCCGTGCCAGCGCCTGCGCCGCCCGGCCCGCGTCCAGGTGTCCCTCGCCCAGGTAGGGCCCCCAGCCGCCCACCGGCAGCAGCGCCACCTCGACGGGCCCGACCTCCTTGGCCATGTCGTCGAACAGCCCGGTGTCCCCGGCGAAGTACGTCCGGGCCTCGCCGGCTATGACATAGCCGAGGGCGGGGGAGCGGTGCGGCCCGAACGGCAGCCGCCGCCCGTCGTGCCGCGCGGGCACCGCCCGTACGACGATGTCGCCGACCGGGGTCTCGTCCCCGGGGGCCACCTCGCTCACCCGCAGGTGCGAGAGCCGGCGCAGACCCGGCACCGCCCGGCGCGCGCCCCGGGGCACGAGCAGGCGCGTGCCCTCGGCGAGCCGCATCAGCGACGGCAGGTGCAGGTGGTCGGCGTGCAGATGGGACACCAGCGCCACGTCCGCGCGCGGGGCGCCCGGGGGCGGCAGCGCTCCGCGCCGGCGCCGCAGATGCGCGAGCCGGCGTGCGAACAGGGGATCCGTGAGCACGCGCACGTTCGAGTCCTCGACGGTGCAAGTGGCGTGACCCCACCAGGTGATCTCCACCGGCACTTCTTTGCCTCCTTCGCGCGACTCCCCCGAAGCCTACGTGCAGGAGTAGGGTCGGCGGCGAAACCGGAGGTGAGGGGGACGCCATGGTGCCGGTGCGGGTCACGGCGATCGCGAGTCTGACGCCGCTCGAGGAGCTGGACGACGATCCGTTCCTGGTCGACTCCCGCAGCCAGCACGCGATGTGCGCCCGCTGGGCCGCCGAGCGGGGCTACGTGGTCAGCCGGGAGTTACTCGTGCGGGGTCTGCGGCCCGACCACGGCGCCCTGTGGGACGGCGTCCGGCCCGGCCTCGACCTGTTCGTCGCGCCCAGCCGTCGGGTGCTGGAGAGCGCGCTCGCCTCCGTCGAGGAGTTCACCGCCGAGTGCGCCCGGCGTGGTGTACGCGTCGAGACAGTGGGGCATGCGGAACCCGCGTACGACGCGGCGATGAAGGCCTGTGTGCACCGGCGGCTGTCGATGCCGACGGCCGGCTACGACGGCCGCTGACGCCCCCCTTCACCGGGGTGCGGCCCGGGGACGAATCCGCCCGGCCGGGCGTTGAGACACTGTGGGGGAGGACCCGCGACGGCTGCGGGCCAGGGACGTGAGGTGGCTGGGCGTGCGGGGCGTGCGGTGGCGGCGGGTCGCGAGTCAGGTGGGGCGGAGCGTCGCCGTGTGGGCGGTCTCCACCGTCACCATGCTCGTGCTCGCCGGGATCCTCCCGGACTTCCGGCTCCGCTCGGAGAACGGCGACAGCGCCACGGACATCGCCGTCACGGCCGCCTTCGGCGCCGGCGCCTTCGGTGTGCTGTCGGCCGTGGTGTGGCCGCTGCTGGTCCGGCTGCTGCTGCTCGTACCGGCGCTCGTGCTGGGGCTGCTGGTGTTCTTCCTCAACGGCGCCCTGCTGCTGCTCGCCCTGAACCTCAACCCGGCCGAGCGCGGCGCCGCCGCGCCGGAGACCGCCGTCGTGGTGGCCGCCGTGATGTCCGCCGTGGCCTCCGCCACCGGCGCCGCCCTGGCCGTGCGCGACGACGACGCCTACCGCCGCAGGCTGTACCGCCTCTCCGACCGCCGCCGCCGCTCCGGGCCCCCGTCCCCGGCCAGTCCCGGCACGGTCTTCGTACAGCTCGACGGCGTCGGCCACGACACCCTGCTCGACGCGGTCGGCAAGGGCCTGATGCCCACCGTCGCGCGCTGGCTCGACGTGGGCGACGGCAGCCGCCCCACCCACCGGCTCACCCCCTGGCGCACCGACTGGTCCAGCCAGACCGGCGCCAGCCAGCTCGGCATCCTGCACGGCAGCAACCACGACGTCCCGGCCTTCCGCTGGTACGAGAAGGACACCCGCGAGCTGGTCGTCTGCAACCGCCCGACCAGCGCGGCCGAGCTCCAGCGCCGCGCCGTCGAGCACGCGGGCCACGGCGGGCTGCTCACCGTCGACGGCGCCAGCCGGGGCAACCTCTTCAGCGGCGGCGCCGAACAGCAGGCCCTCGTCCTGTCCATAGCGGCCCGCCGCCGCAGCCGCGAGAACCGCTCCCGCGCGGGCTACTTCGCCTACTTCTCCGACCCGGCCAACGCGGTGCGCACCGCACTGTCCTTCTCCGCAGAAGTGGGCCGCGAGATCGGCCAGTCGACGCGGGCGCGCCTGCGCAAGCAGCGCCCGCGCGTCTCCCGCGGCGGCCTGTACCCCCTCGTCCGGGCCTTCGCGACGGTCGTCGAACGGGACGTCGTCGTCGCCGCGGTGACAGGCGACATGCTGGTCGGCCGCACGGCCGTCTTCGCCGACCTGGTGGCCTACGACGAGGTCGCCCACCACTCCGGCCCGGCCAGCCGCGACGCGCAGAAGGTCCTCGAACGCCTCGACCGCTCGCTCGCCCTGATCGAGAACGTCGCCGAGCACGCCCCCCGCCCCTACCGGATCGTCGTGCTGTCCGACCACGGCCAGAGCCCCGGCGAGACGTTCCGCTCCCGTTACGGCCTCACCCTCGGCGACCTGGTGCGGGCCGGCTGCGGCATGCCCGTGTCGCGCCGGGCGGAACGCACCCGCAGCGGTGCGGAGGCCCGCGCGGCTGTCCGCGCCGCGCTGCCCTTCCCGGTCGCGGAGGGCGACCAGCACCCTCTGGAGCCCGGTTCGGAGCCGATCGTGCTGGCCTCCGGCAACCTCGGCCTGATCTCCTTCCCGGACGTCACGCACCGGATGAGCAAGGAGGAGATCGACGCCCGCCACCCGGCGCTGCTGCCGACCCTCGCCAACCACCCCGGCATCGGCTTCCTGCTGGTCCGCAGCGAGCGGCACGGCGGTGTCGTCCTCGGCGCGTACGGTGCCGAGATCCCGCTGGCCGACCTCGACGACGACCCGGGCCCGCTCGCGCCGTTCGGCCCGGGCGCCGCCGACGCGATACGCCGCACGCACACGTTCCCGCACACCGCCGACATCATGGTCAACTCCATCCACGACCCGGCCGACGGCGAAGTCCTCGCCTTCGAGGAGCAGATCGGTTCGCACGGCGGCCTCGGCGGCGCCCAGGGCAGACCCTTCCTGCTGTCGCCGCTCGGCGTCTCCCCCCCGGTCGCCGACGGTGCGGAACTCGTCGGCGCCGAGCAGGTGCACCGGGTCCTGCGGCGCTGGCTGCGCGAGTCGAACGGACCGCAGGTGCCGCTGGAGAGCACCGAGGAGGAGCACGCCGCCTGACCTCCGGCCGCGCCCGCCCGGCCGCACACCGCCAGAGGGCAGGTCAGTCGTGTGAGTTGGGCCGTAGTGTGATCGGATGGGGGACACGGGGCCCGGCGACGGGCCCGCACGCGAGTCCGCAGGCGAAAGGAAGAACTCGTGGCTACCACGCGCTCCGCACACACGGTCTGGGAAGGCAACCTGCTCGAGGGCAACGGTGTCGTCACCTTCGACTCCTCCGGCGCCATCGGCGAGCAGCCCGTCACGTGGGCCTCGCGCGCCGAGGAGGCGAACGGCAAGACCAGCCCCGAGGAGCTGATCGCGGCCGCCCACTCCAGCTGCTTCTCCATGGCTTTCTCCAACATCCTCAACAAGGCCGGGACGCCGCCCACCAAGCTCATCACCTCGGCCGACGTCTCCTTCCAGCCCGGTGAGGGCATCACCGGCATCCACCTCACCGTCGAGGGCACCGTCCCCGGCATCGACGAGGCCGCCTTCCAGGCCGCCGCCGACGAGGCCAAGACCGGCTGCCCGGTCAGCCAGGCCCTCAAGGCCACGCCCATCACGCTGACCGCCAAGCTGGCCTGACCTGCCGTACGCCCGTCGCGCGGGCCCGCCCACGAGGGGCGGCCCGCGCGTCGTCGTCGGTTCACCCCCTGCGGCCGGGGTATGAACCAGACGCCTCGAACCGCCGGGCCGGAAGGAACGCGATGCTGCCGGGAACGTCCCCGAACGCGACGGTGCTCGACTCCGCCACCCGTGACCGCACCCGCGTCCTGCTGCTGTTCAGCCTCTCCGGACGGCTGCGCCCCCGCGACACCGCCCTCGGCGCCCTGGTCGACCGCTACGACTACGGCCGCTTCGCCTCCCACCTGACGACCAGCCAGGACGTGCTGCCCGTCCCGGTCCTCGACGAGCAGGTCGCGCCCCGCCGGCTGCGGCTGCCGCACGGCGATCACGGCCTCGGCCTCGCGTCGCTGCGGATCCTCGTCGTCGCCACGCCGCGCGGCGACGCCACCCTCGTCATGGACTGCGCCTTCGCGGGCGAGACCACCGCTGGCGACCTCGCCGTCTGGCTGGCCACCACCTGCTTCGACCGGGAGCGGATCGAGCTCGACGACCGTCCGCTGACGCAGACCGTGTCCGCGCAGCTCGGCGGCAGGCCACTCGCGCTCGGCCAGAACGTGCATCAACTCGTCTTCCCCGGCGGCCGGTTACAGCGGGAGCTGCTCGGTGCCGACGAGGCCCGCAAGGCGATCCTGCTCAACGAGATCGTCTACCGCGGCCGCATGCCCTGGAACCCCGCCACCCCCTACGACGCGAGCCTCGCGCCCCACCTCAGGAACCACGGCCTCACACTGTCCGCCCTCGGCCGGGGCGTCTCCGTCCAGACCGGCTGGGCACCGCACGTGGAGAACGGCCTGGTCCTCGTCGCCGTCGGCATGATCTCCGCCCTGTCCGTGCTCCAGCGCACCCGTCTGGCGGCCTTCGCCATGATGAAGGCCAACGAGCAGGCCCTCACCGACTCGCCCACCGAGATCCGCTCCCTGATCTCCCGCCTGTCCGCCGGTGTCAACGAACTCCAGCTGGACCTGGCCTTCGGCGTGGAGGCCTACGTCGACAGCCTGCTGATCCCCGAGATGGTCACCGAGGCCTTCCAGTCCTCCCTGGGCGGCGCCCTGGGCATCCGCGACAGCCTGGAGAACTCGGCCCGCATGGTCGAGCGGCTGACCTCGGTGATCAGCGCCCGCTCCGCCGCCCTGGCCGCCGAGCTCGCCGAGCGTGACGACCGCCGTGACCGCACCGTCTCCGGTCTGGTCGCGGCGGCCACACTGATCGCCCTGCCGCCGACGCTGCTGCTGGCCTTCTTCGGTGTGAACGGCACGAACGTCGACGACCACCGCTCCATCCTCGACCTGAGCGCCTACGGCCCGGCCTACGCGCTGGCCTGGCTGCCCTTCGTCGTCCTGGTGCTGATCGGCTGGGTCCTCCTCAGGCGGGTCCGCACCCGCTCCGGCTCGCTGCTGCCCGCGCCCGACGACAGCTTCGCCCCCGTCCCGCCGCCCCGCTCGCCCTCCGGGAACCCACGACCATGACGCCACACCCCGCCGTCTCCGCCCACCGGGGCGGTTCCGAGCGCGCCGGCGCCGCCACCTGGGAGGCGTACGAGGACGCGATCGAGTCCGGCGCCGAGTACGCCGAGTTCGACATCCGCCGTACCGGGGACGGGGTCCTCGTCGTCTACCACGACCCCCGGGTCGGCCCCGCCGGGCCACCGCTGTCCGCGCTCACCCATGCCGAGCTGTGCGACCGGGCGGGGTACGCCGTGCCCGTGGTGGAAGAGGTCATGGCGCTGATCGCCGGGAGACTCGTGGCCCACCTGGACCTCAAGGAGACCGGCTACGAGCGGGCGGTCCTCGACCGGGCGGTCGCCCTGCTCGGCGCGGACGGGCTGGTCGTGACCACGCTGGAGGACCGTTCCGTCGCCGCCGTCACCCGGGGCTTCCCCGGGGTGTGCACCGCCCTGTCGCTCGGGCGCGACCGCCGTGAGCTGGCCCTCGCCCGGCTGCCCGGGACCCGGCTGAGCGAGCTGTTCCCGACCCGCCGCATCCGGGCCTGCGGGGCGCACGGCGTCGCCGTGCACCAGCGGCTGGCCAGGACGAACGTGCTGCGCGAGGCGACCCGGCACGGCCTGTTCACCATGGTCTGGACCGTCAACGACGACACCCTCATGCGGGCCTTCCTCGCCCATCCGCGCGTCGACGTGCTCGTCACCGACCGGCCCCGGCGCGCGGTGGCGCTGCGCGGGGCGATCACCCCATCGCGGCATTGACAAGAGCGCACTCAAGTTTTGTGCTGGAGTGTGGGACGAGTCGTCGCCCTGGCGGAAGGGGACAGCGATGGGACGAGCGGTCGGGATCGACCTCGGAACCACGAACTCGGTGGTCGCCGTGCTGGAGGGCGGCGAGCCCACCGTCATCGCCAACGCGGAGGGGGCCAGAACCACACCCTCGGTCGTGGCGTTCGCCAAGAACGGCGAAGTGCTGGTCGGGGAGGTGGCCAAGCGGCAGGCGGTGACCAACGTGGAGCGCACCGCCCGCTCGGTCAAGCGGTACATGGGCGACGCGCACTGGCGCTTCCCCGACGAGGGTGACGTGGACGGCACCCGGTACCGGGCGCAGGAGCTGTCCGCGCGGGTGCTGCAGAAGCTGAAGCGGGACGCGGAGTCCTACCTCGGCGAGGACGTCACCGACGCGGTGATCACCGTGCCCGCCTACTTCGACGACGCCCAGCGCCAGGCGACCAAGGAGGCCGGGGAGGTCGCGGGCCTGAAGGTCCTGCGGATCATCAACGAGCCGACGGCCGCGGCCCTCGCCTACGGCCTGGACAAGGAGAACGACCAGACGGTCCTCGTCTTCGACCTCGGCGGCGGCACCTTCGACGTGTCCCTGCTGGAGATGGGGGAGGGCGTCATCGAGGTGAAGGCCACCAACGGCGACACCCATCTCGGCGGCGACGACTGGGACCAGCGGATCGTCGACTACCTGGTGAAGCGGTTCAAAGGCCAGAACGGCGTCGATCTCGCGGCCGACAAGATGGCGGTGCAGCGGCTGCGGGAGGGCGCCGAGCGGGCCAAGATCGAACTGTCCAGCTCGACCGAGACGACGATCAACCTGCCCTACGTCACGGCCTCCGCCGAGGGGCCCCTGCATCTGGACGAGAAGCTGACCCGGGCCCAGTTCCAGGAGCTCACCGCCGACCTGCTGGACCGCTGCAAGGGGCCCTTCCACCAGGCGGTCGAGGACGCGGGCGTGAAGCTCTCGGCGATCGACCACGTCATCCTCGTCGGCGGTTCCACGCGGATGCCCGCGGTGACGGACCTGGTGAAGGAACTGACCGGCAAGGAGCCGCACAAGGGCGTCAACCCCGACGAGGTCGTGGCCGTGGGCGCGGCGCTCCAGGCGGGCGTCATCCGCGGCGACGTCAAGGACGTGCTGCTGCTCGACGTCACCCCGCTGTCCCTGGGCATCGAGACCAAGGGCGGCATCATGACCAAGCTCATCGAGCGCAACACCACCATTCCGACCCGGCGTTCGGAGATCTTCACGACGGCGGCCGACAACCAGCCCTCGGTCGGCATCCAGGTCTACCAGGGCGAACGGGAGATCGCCGCGTACAACAAGAAGCTCGGCGTCTTCGACCTGACCGGGCTGCCGCCGGCCCCGCGCGGTGTGCCGCAGATCGAGGTGGCGTTCGACATCGACGCCAACGGGATCATGCACGTCTCCGCCAAGGACCTGGCGACCGGCCGGGAGCAGAAGATGACCGTCACCGGCGGCTCGGCCCTGCCCAAGGACGACATCGACCGCATGATGCGCGAGGCCGAGCAGTACGCCGAGGAGGATCGGGGGCGCCGCGAGGCCGCCGAGACCCGCAACCAGGCCGAGCAACTCGTCTACCAGACCGAGAACTTCCTCCGCGAGAACGGCGACAGGATCCCCGCCGACACCAAGAGCGAGGTCGAGTCGGCCGTCACCGAGGTGAAGGAGAAGCTGGAACAGCAGGCGGACACCGCCGCCCTGCGGGCCGCCGTCGAGAAACTCGCCTCCGTCAGCCAGAAGATGGGGCAGGCGATGTACGCCCAGGCAGCCCAGCAGACCCCCACCGAGGGCCCTTCCGGCACCTCCCAGGACGAGGAGGGAGTGGTCGACGCCGAGATCGTCGACGACGACAAGGACCAGGGCTCGGCGTCGCGAAGCGACACGTCCTAACGGAACGCGGCCACGTGGCGGTGGGCCCAGTCGGCGAAGGTGCGGGGCGCGCGGCCGAGGACCCGCTCGATGTCCGGGCTGACCAGCAGTTCGGCGGGGGTCGGCGCACCCAGGATGGCCAGGGTCGTCTCCGCCACGGGCTCGGGCATGAACCGCAGCAGCTGCGCCAGGGCCTCCTCGCGGGTCTGCTCGACGAAGCGGACCGGTTCGCCGAGCGCCAGCGCCAGGGCCGCGGCGCGCTCCCGGGGCGTGGTCAGGGCGGGTCCGGTCAGCTCGTAGACCTGTCCGGTGTGCCCGTTCTCCCGCAGCGTCGCCGCCGCGACCTCGGCGATGTCGTCCGGGTCGACGGTGGGCAGCCCGACGTCACCGAACGGCGCGGCGACGGTCCGCAGGGCGCGGACGGACTCGGCCCAGGCGTAGGCGTTGGAGTCGAAACCGCCGGGCCGCAGGATCACCCAGTCCAGCCCCGACCCCCGCACGGCGTCCTCGATGGCCCGTCCCACACCCCCGTGGGAGGCCGACTCCGGCCGGGTCGCGACGCCCTGCGAGGAGAGCAGCACGACCCGCCGGACCCCGCCGTCCCGGGCCGCGTCGAGGATCCGCCCGGCGTCCAGCAGATGGGCGTCGGCCCCTCCGTTCTGCAGGAACAGCGCCTCGGCGCCCTCCAGCACGGGCCGCAGGCCGTCGGCGTCGGTCAGATCCGCCGGGTGGGCCTGGACCCCGTCCGGCAGGTCCGCGTCCAGGACCCTCCGCGAGGTCGCCGTCACTTTCTCCCCGGCCCCGGCGAGGACCTGTACCAGCGCCCGGCCCACGTTCCCGGTCGCACCGGTCACCACGATCATGAACAACTCCCTTGTTCCACGGCCTTGTTGCCGATGTCGTGGACGCTAACACCGTCGGTATAGTAGGTACCTAGAGGAAAGTGACTATCTGAAAGGGGTGTGCATGAGCGTGGAGACGACCCCTGCGGCGTCGGCGGCCACCGTTCCGGAACTCGCCTGCCCGATCAGCTCGGTCGTGGACATCGTGTTCAGCCGGTGGACCACCCCGGTCCTGTGGACGCTCCACACCCACGGCCGGCAGCGCTTCGTCGAGCTGGAACGACGCATCGGCACCATCACGCCGAAGGTGCTGACCCAGCGCCTGCGGCAACTGGAGCGCGACGGCCTGGTCGTGCGCACCTACCACCCGGAGGTCCCGCCCCGGGTCGAGTACGAGATCAGCGAACTCGGCCGCAGCCTCGCCCCGCTCTTCGCCCACCTCGCCGACTGGTCGGCCGCCCACCTCGACGAGGTCGAGCAGGCCCGCCAGGCCTACGACAGCGAGAGCTGACGACGGGAGCTAGCGGCCCGTGGCGACCGGCGGCAGCGTCGCGCAGACCGCGTCCAGGACGCTCGCGTACGGCGTGCCGAAGTCGGTGAGCTTCGACCGGAGCCGGTCCAGGCCGTCCCGGTGCTCCGTCAGCAACTCGTCACTGCCGGTCCGGGAGGCGAACTCCAGGACCGCCGGCAGGAAGTCCGGCGGCTCCTCGCCGGTGGTCTCCAGACCGTGCGCGCGGTACAGCTCCTCGGAGGGCGCCGGGGTGGCCTCGCGCCAGACGCTCAGATACAGGCTGTGATCGTGCCCGGCCTCGAACACCTCGACGTAGTGCGCGGCCAGTTCCATGGGCGGGGTGACGGCCGCGTGGTCGGCGAACTCCCTCAGCTGCGGCGCCGCTTCGCGCAGCAGCGGCAGCCGGGCGCGGAAGTCGTCGTCGGGGTACATCAGGCACAGCGCCGCCGCCTGGTACAGCACCTCGAATCCGGGCATCGGACCTCCTTCGCGTGCGCTCCCTTGCCCGCCCCGTCCTCCCGACGCTAGGGGCGGGCCGGGGAGCACACCTGCCGACGGCGCCCGTACGGGTCAGAACCCGCGCCACGACGTCCGGGCGCGGCGCGGCGGCTCAGTAGCGCTCGCGGTACTCCCGCAGCAGCTCCTTGGTGCGCTGCGCGGAGCCCGCCCCCGCCGTCATGTGGTCCAGCACCTCCAGATGCGCCGAGACCTCCTTGCGGGAGTCCAGGTACAGCGCGCCGGTCAGATACTCGGTGAAGACCATGTCGGGCAGTTCCGGCTCGGCGAAGCGGAAGAGCGAGAAGGGGGCGTACGTCCCCGGATGCGGGCCGTCGGCGAACTCGGCGATCTGGAGGGTGACCCGGTCGCGCTCGGCGTACTCCAGCAGCTTGTCCAGCTGGTCGCGCATCACCCGGCCGTCCACGCTCACCGGGCGCAGCAGCACCGTCTCGTCCATGATGACCCACAGGTGCGGCGGGTCCCGGCGGTCCAGGAGCCGCTGCCGCTCCATGCGCAGCGACACATGCCGGTCAACGGCCTCCGGCCCGGCGTTCGCGATGGTGCCGGAGCGCATCACGGCCCGCGCGTACCCCTCGGTCTGCAGCAGCCCCGGCACGAAGTGCGGCTCGTAGGACCGGATGATCCGGGCGGCGCCCTCCAGGCTCACGTACAGGCTGAACCACTCGGGCAGCACGTCGTGGAACCGCTGCCACCAGCCCGGCCGGTTCGCCTCCTCGGCGAGGTCGACGAACGCGTTCACCTCGTCCTCGGCCACCCCGTACGCCGTCAGCAGGATCTGTACGTACGGAATCTTCAGCGCGACGTCGGCCGTCTCCATCCGCCGCACCGTCGCGGGAGCGACCCGCAGCACCTTGGCGGCCTCGTCCCGGCTCAGGCCCGCGGCCTCGCGCAACTCCTGCAACCGCTTGCCCAGCACCACCTGGCCCACGGTGGGTGCGGCCCGCCGTTCACTCACGCCACGCCTCCCCAACGCGCCCACGCCTGTGATCAGTCTGGCACGTCCGGCCGGCGGCGACACAGGGCTCGGCCCGAGAAGATCCCCGGAAACGGAGGAACGGGCCGGGCATGACCCCGCGGGTAATCGACCGGACGCCGCCGGAACGGGAGGGTGAACCCACCGGCTCCCGGGGCGGCGCACTCCGTCCCGGGACCCGGCCCCGGCCGCATTACGACCCGACGGAGGGTGATTCCCCATGTCCGCGATCCAGCTCGCCGCACTCGCCCGGACCGGTGAGCCGCAGTCCATGCTGCGCCGCTTCCTCGCCCTGGACGCCGTCGTGACCGGCGGCAACGCGCTCGCCTACCTGGCGTTCTCCCACCCGCTGGGGCGGTTCCTCGGAGTCGGCGCCACACTGCTGCTGGCCCTGGGCGCGTTCCTCGCCCTCTACGCGGCGGGCGTGGGCCTGCTGGCAGCCCGCAGGCGGCCCCCGGCGCTCGGTGTGCGGACCGTCGTCGAGGCCAATCTCGCCTGGGCCGCCGTGAGCCTCGCGGCCCTGGCTCTGTGGCTCACTCCGAGCACGCCCGGCGCCGTGTGGACGGTGCTCCAGGCCCTGGTCGTCGCCGGATTCGCCGTCCTCCAGCACCTGTCCCTGAAGGCACGTCAGGACATCAGCTCCTGAAGGTGCTTGACCGTCGCCGGGTCGGCCGGGAGCAGCGTCTCGATGGCCAGCTCGGCGACCGTCACGTCCATCGGCGTGTTGAACGTGGAGATCGAGGAGATGAACGACAGCGTGCGTCCCTCGTGCTCGATCCGCAGCGGCAACGCGAAGTACGGCACCGGCTCGGCGGGCTCGTCCGCCGGATCCGCGTCGGGCACCGGATACGCCGCCACCTCCTCGTACAGCGCCCGCAGCGGCTCCGAGCGGTGCAGCGCGATCTGCCGCTCCATCTGCTCCAGCAGATGCCCCCGCCAGGCGCGCAGATTACGGATGCGCGGCGCGAGCCCCCGCGGGTGCAGGGCCAGCCGCATCGCGTTCAGCGGCGGCTCCAGCAGCGACGCGGCGACCCCGTCGACCAGCGTCATGATCCCCCGGTTGGCGGCCACCACGTTGTACAGCGCGTCCACCACCAGCGCCGGATAAGGCTCGTAGCCGCCGATCAGCCGCTCGATGCCCTCGCGCAGCGCGCCCAGCGCCGGGTCGTCCAGCGGGGTCTCCGGATAGCGGGGGGCGTAACCGGCCGCCAGCAGCAGCGCGTTGCGCTCCCGCACGGGGACGTCCAGATGCTCGGCCAGCCGCAGCACCATCTCCTCGCTGGGCCGGGAGCGGCCGGTCTCGACGAAGCTGATGTGGCGGGCCGAGGAGTCCGCGCGCAGGGCCAGCTTCAGCTGACTGACCCGCCGCTGCTCCCGCCAGGCCCGCAGCAGCGGGCCCACGCCCCGCTCGGCGGTGGACGGGTGAGTGGTCATGCCGGGACCGTAGTCGAGAACCGGTCGTCCGGGACAGACGCACCCTTCTGACCAGGGCTTCGGCGGCTCCCCTGTGGCAGGCTGAGAGAACACGAGGACTCCGCGGCCACGGAAAGGAGCGCAGCCCATGCCCGTCGAACCGCTGTCGCAGAAGGAGGTCGAGGACCGGCTGGCCGAGCTGCCGGGCTGGTCGCTCGACAAGGACCACCTCATCCGCTCCTACCGGCTCGGCTCGCACTTCGCGGCGACGGCGATGGTCGTGCACATCGCCCAGGTCCAGGAGGAACTGAACCACCACTCCGACCTCACGCTCGGCTACAACACCCTCTCCCTGGCCGTGCACACGCACAGCGCGGGCGGCGCCGTCACCGAGAAGGACTTCGAGCTCGCCCGCAGGGTGGAGGACCTGGCCCCCGGGCACGGGGCACACTGACCGGGTGCTCGACTACGACAAGGAAGCGGAGCGGTACGACGCCTCGCGCGGCGGCGAGCCCCGGGCGGCCGCCGCCGCGGAAGCCGTGCTGCGCCTCGTACCGCCCGGCACGGACCGGCTGCTGGACGTCGCCTGCGGCACCGGCATCGTGACCCGCCGGCTCGCCGCCGCCCGCCATGACATGCGGGTGACCGGCGTCGACCTCGCGGCGGCGATGGCCCGGCAGGCATCCACCCGGCTCCCCGGCGCGGTCGTACGCGCCGACAGCCGCCGGCTGCCCTTCCGGGACGGGCGGTTCGACGCCGTGTGCAGCGTGTGGCTGCTGCACCTGGCGGCCGGGCCCGCCGAGGTGCGCGACATCGTCGGCGAATGCGCCCGGGTGCTGCGGCCCGGCGGGTTCTACATCACGACGGTCGACAAGGCCGCCTCCCACAACGTGGGCAGTGACATCGATGTCGTCCTGTCCTCCCGGCCGCCCAGCCCGGTCCGGGACGCGGCGGCGGACGTCGAGGCCGCGGCCGCCGCCCACGGCCTGCGGCCGGCCGGGCAGGCCCGCTTCACCGGTCACGGCCAGGGCCGCAGCCCCCGCCGCACCATCGCCGACCTGCGCCGGGGCTGGTTCGTCACCCTGCCGCCCGGCGACCCGCTCGCCGACGGCTTCGCCACCCGCCTCGCCGGCCTCCCCGACCAGGAACGCCCGCGCCCGGACCCGGTGTTCAGCCTGCGGGCGTTCCGGAAGACGGGCTGAACTCAGGTCACCGCGCAGGTCTGCTCACCCAGTCTGAACGCGGCCGGTCTCGCGTTCGTGTCCGAGCGGCTCGCGGTGAACCCGAAGCTCACCGACGAGCCCGCCGCCACGTTCGCGTTCCAGTCGACGTTCCTCGCCGTCACCGTCGCACCCGACTGGGCCGCCTCGGCGTTCCAGGACTGCGTCAGCCTCTGGCCGTCGGCGAAGGCCCAGGTCAGTGACCAGCCGGTCCAGGGACCGGCGCCGGTGTTGGTGAGCCGGACGTCCGCCTGGAAGCCGCCCGACCACTGGCTGGTGATCTTGTAGGTGACCTCGCAGGCGCCGGTCGGGGAGGGGCCGGGGCCCGGCCCCGGGTCCGTGCCGCCACCGGAGCTGTCGCCGTAGAGGACGCCGCGGCCGTTGGTCGAGACGTAGACACGGCCGTACACCCGCGGGTCGCCGGTGATCGCGGCGCCCGTCCAGCCCCACTGGTGGGCGTCGTCGTTGATGCGGGTCCAGCTCGCGCCCTTGTCCGTGGAGCGGAAGACGCCGCGTACGCCGCCGATCTTCGCGCTGGTGTACAGGGTCTGGTAGGAGGCGCCGGGGGCGGCCTTGCCGAAGCCGATGGTGTCGGCCTGCTCGACGCCGGAGAGCTTGGTGAAGCTCGCCCCGCCGTCCGTGGAGTGCCACAGCCCGTACGCGCCGTCCGCCGCGCCGCCCGCCAGCCACACGTCGCCCTTCTGGCCGGGCAGCGCCTTGAAGCGGACGCTGTCACCGGCGGGCAGGCCACCGGCGGAGGACGCCTTGAACGTCGCCCCGCCGTCCGTACTGACGTAGAACTTCCCGGACTTGAAGCCGTAGAAGGTCTTGGCGTCGACCCGGTCCGACTCGACGATCGCACCGGCGGGGATCCCGGTCGAGGCCTGCCACGACGTGCCGAAGCCCGTCGCGTGATGGACACCGGCCCCCTCGGGACTCCACACGAACCGGGTGCCGTCGGCCGCCGACGCGACGGTGCCACCGCCGCTCACCCCCGAAGGGTCGGTCCCGGCGAACCAGTTGGCGCCGTTGTCCGTCGAGAACGCGATGTGCGGTCCGGAGTCCAGGTTGCCCGTGCGCACCACCGTGTCCGGGTTCGACTCGGCGAAGTCCAGACTCGTGGTCGTCGTGAAGTTCGGCTGGGTGAACATCATCGACGGCACCTTCGTCAGGTCCGTGTGCCGGAACCCGCCGATGTCACCGAGCGCGCTCAGCAGCGGCGCGCCCGACGGGGGAGAGGCGAGGTCGTTGACCGCGGTCTCCTCCAGGCCCCGCACCATCGGCTTGACGGCGAACCTGCCACCGCTGTCCCAGTGGGTGAGGTTCTCGGTGCCGTAGATCGTCGCTCCCGTGCCGTACATCATGCGGTCGGAGTCGAACGGGTCGATCTCCAGCGCCTCGGTCATCCAGCCCAGCTTCGGTGTCTGCTCGGGCGGTTGCGGGTTCGCGCCCCAGGTCAGCCAGGGTGAGGACGAGACGTCCATCGTGTAGCGGTTCTCGCGGTTCGGGTACGACGTGTAGTCCCACGCCTTGCTCCAGGTCGCGCCGCTGTCCGTGGAGCGGAAGAGCTGGGTGTCCGGCCACCAGGCGCTGTACGCGGTCGCCATGACCGTGCCCGGCTTCTGCCGGTCCACCGTCAGCCCGCTGAAGCCGTAGAAGGTGTCCGCCTCCGCCACCGGGCTGATGTTCGTCCACGCACCGGTCCCGGTCGCGTACCGCCACAACTGGCCCTTGCCGCCGTCGTACGGGCCGCCCTTGTCGCTGTACGGGAGGTAGAGGTAGCCGTTCTTCGAGTCCAGCACGCCCTTGTGGGCGAGGTAGCCCGTGGGCTGGCCGGCCAGCCGCTGCCAGGTCGCGCCCGCGTCCGTCGAGCGGTACACCGCGTTGTCCTTGTCGGCGACCCCGACGTAGATCGTCTTCGTGGCGCTCCCGGCCGTACCCGTGGACTCGTCGAAGGTCACCCAGACGATGCCCTGGTTGTCCGACGCGTAGCCGCTCGTGTCGCTCGGGTCCTGGGCGTAGTTGCCGACGTTGGGGAAGTTCGCCACCTGCGACCAGCTGACCCCCGAGTCCGTCGACCGCCACAGCCCCTTGCCGCTGGGCGCCCCGAGATACAGCACGCTGTTGCGGTTCGGGTCGACGGCCAGCCGTTCGCCCATGCCCCGCCCCGGCATGTTGCCGCCGAGCTTGAACGGCAGGTTCGCCTTCTGCCAGCTGGCGCCCCGGTCGGCGGAGCGCATGACCGCGCCGTTCTTCGGATCCCAGCTGTTGGTGTACGTCCCCACCGCCGCGTACACCCGGTCGGGGTCGACGGAGTCGGACGCGATGCTGACGACGCCCGTGTGCCCCCAGTCGTCCCACCCGACCGAGTCCAGCAGCGGTGTCCAGGTCCTGGAGGACTCCTGCCAGCGGTAGGCGCCGCCGATGTCGGTGCGGGCGTAGGCCAGGTTCTTCTCGCTGCGGTTGAAGACGATCCCGGGGACGAACCCGCCCCCGTCGATCCGGGCGTTCTTCCAGGTGTAGGTGTCGGCGCTGATCTTCGGCGAGGGCGGATCGGCGGCCAGGGCGGTCGGTGCGCCCGACAGCAGACCGGCCGCCAGCGCCAGCACGGCGGTGAGAACACGGGTTCTTCGCACGGTGGGGGTTCCTTCCGTGAGGGGGGAACGTGCAATGCCCGAGGGGCGCGGGGAGCTGCGCGACCAGCCACGAACGGCTCGCGGTCGCCGGACAACCCACCCGCGCCCCCTGAACGCTCCGCGCCGCTACTCGAGCAGCTCCGCGTACGAGCCCATGGCCAGCGCGATGTCCGCCTGAGCCCAGAACCGGTGATACGTGAACGACGGCACGGCCCCGCCCGCGAGATAGCTCTCGATCTTCGACCAGGCAGGGTCGTCCTCGTAGAAGGACCGGATCGAGTCGAACGTCGACGACGAGTCGATCGCGTCACCGTTCGGCATCGTGCCCGTCCAGCCGTTCGGGATGTACACCGGGTCGTCGAACCGGTTGTAGTCGGCCCGGTTCTCCGGGACCGCGATCCCGAGCGGGTCCTGGTGGTTGTCCCACATGCCGTCCAGCAGCTTCTTCGCCGCCGCCGCGGCCTCGGTGTCACCGGAGCGGTCCGCGTAGTACGTCAGGGTCTTGGCGAACGCGGCCGCCACACCGACGTCGTTGGTGTAGTCGGCGACGGTGACCCGCAGCCCGCTGTTGGCGCCGGGGCTGGAGGCGTTCCAGGTGTCGGGCTGGCCCGACCACTGGAGCGTCGACGGGATGCGGAACGTGCCGTCCGGGTTGAACGTGGTCTTCGACAGCGCCCAGTCGACCCACTTGTCGAGGACCGTCTTGGCCTTCGCGTTGCCCGTCTGCTGGTACAGCTCGGCGACGCGTTCCATGGACCACGCCTGGAAGCCGAACCACTGGTTGGACGGCGGGTCGTGGTACACGGGCTTCTCGTCGTAGTACATGCCGTAGAACGTCGACTTGCCCGCGGGCGGGGTCGCGTACCGGCCCGCCCAGCTGTTGGTCGCGCCGCCCGCGATGGCGCCCTCGCTCGACTGGAGCCAGCGGTAGAACTCCAGCTGCCGGTCCATGGACTTGGCCCAGTCCGCCGCGCCCGTAGCCGACTTCGGCTTCAGCGGCGCGTAGTTGCCGAGCGCGTACGCGGCCAGCGGGTTCTGGTAGCCGCCGTGGGCGTGGCTGGAGCCGATGCGCCAGGCCCAGCCGGCGTTGGTGTCGGTGGCACCGCCCCAGGCGTAGTACCAGGACATCAGGTAGAAGGAGGCGTCCTTGCCGGTGCCCGCCGGGCAGGTGGAGGGACCGACGCAGTTGCCGACCTTCTTGAAGTACTTGTCGAACATGGAGTAGCGCAGGTAGTCGCCCATCTTGGCGGCCTTGCCCACCGTCGCGGAGACGGCCGAGCCCTTGCCCTGCTCCTTCGCCCACAGGTCCGCCCAGTAGGCGGCCTGCACGGCCCGCGCGTCGGCGTCCGGGGCGTTGGTGAACTTCCACTGCTTGGCGTAGGAGGCGTCACCGGTGAACAGGTCCAGATAGCCGTTCTTGCCGCCGTACTTGAAGGCGTCGCAGGTCGGCTGCGGCACCGTCTCCCACACCGACTCCTGCGAGCCGCGCTGGAAGGTGTTGATGTAGGACGGACCGGTGTCCGAGGGGCCTGCCTCGCACTTGCCGGGGGAGTTGCCGTAGCCGTAGACGTTGTCGACGTCCTGCAGCCAGTGCATGCCGTAGACGTCGTCCGTGCCGTACGCGCTCTTCAGCTCGCCCGCGATCGGGTCGGAGCCGACCGAGACACCGGTGTCGAGCTTGGCCGGGTACTCGTTCGGCGTGTCCAGCTCGGGCGCGTAGGTGGCCGGCTTGGAGGCGTTGTAGAAGGAGTTGGTCGGCTGGTCGGCGTGGGTGGGGATCATGTACTTCTCCATGAGCTCCCACGCGCCGTTGAACTTCGACCAGTCACCCGTGACCTTGCCGTACATGGCCTGGAGCCACAGGAGGTAGCTGTACGCCTCCGAGGTGGTCTCGTGGCCGTGGTCCGGCGCCTCGACGATCAGCGTCTCCACCGAGTGGTAGGGGATGCCCTCGGGGGAGAAGTAGCCGTTCGCCGGGTTGGTGATCTTCCCGTAGAGCTCCAGGAAGCGGGCGTCGTAGGCCTTCGTCGCCGCCAGCTGGGTCACGGTGACCGAGGCCTTGGCGTGGCCCGCCGCCGTCGACTCGAACACGGCCGATCCGGTGCCCGAGTTCCCGGCGGTGACGGTCACCTTCTGCGCGGTGTTCCAGTTCTGCGGGGTGAAGGTCAGTGAGGCGCCAGTGGAGACCGAGAGCCCCGCATTGCCGCTCGCCCGGGCCGAGGTCACCGTCACGTTCGCGCTCGGCTGCTTGGACAGCTTCACCTCGTATGTGCCCGACTTCCCCGATTGGACGCCCAGTTGGAGCGGCGAGGCGACGACGGTCGGTCCGGCGGCGACGGTGATGCCGACCGGGGTGGAGTCGGCGGAAGCGCCCATGCTGTCGTAGGCCTTCGCCACCAGGGAGTGGCTGCCCACGGCCAGGTCGGAGACGGAGAGGGCGTACGGCGCGTTCGTGTCCGTGCCCAGCAGCTTGGTGTCGTCGTAGAACTCCACCTTGCTGATCGTGGCGCTGTCCGCGGCGGCCGCGGTGGCGGCCAGGGGCACGGCCTGGCCCTGGGTGTAGACGGCGCCCGCGCTCGGGCTGGTCAGTACGGCGATCGGCGGCTGGTGCGCGCCGGTGCAGGGCGTGCCGTTGACCGAGAAGGAGGTCGGCGCGGTGTTGCCGCCGCTGTAGGAGAACTGGGCGCCGGCGGTGACGGCGGCGCCCGCGGCGACCCGCGCGTTGTGGGAGGCGTTGCGCACGGTGATGTCCTTGCCGGACTGCGACCAGGTGCCGTTCCAGCCGTTGCCCAGCTTCTGGTTGCCGGCGTAGGAGTAGGTCAGCGTCCAGCCGTCGATGACGTCCGTGCCGCGGTTGGTGAGGGTCAGGTCCACCGTGAAACCGGAGCCCCAGTCGTTCGTCTTGTAGTCGACACTGCACTGAAGTGCCGCTGCCTGCGCGGGAGTCGACCCCGAGGAGAGCATCGTCAACGGAAGCGCGAGAGCTGCGAGGGCGGCGGTCCACAACCGCCGTACCGCTCCGCGTCTCCGGGGTGGGGGATGCATGGTGCTGGTTCCTCCTTGCGGCTCGGAGAAGTCAAGGCTTGAACCAGTGGGAGCGCTCCCATAGTGCGGACACGTCAGGTACCGGTCAAGGTTCTCGAAGAGTCGAAAACATTCGACGCCCCGCGTTGAGCAAAAGTCAGCAACTCCCCTGTTCTTTGCTGTCACTTGGCGCTACCTTCCTTGACACCAGTGGGAGCGGTTCCACCAGTCGACGCGTCCGTCACGGCGCGCCCGAGCTGCAAGGAGTCGCTCATGCGACACCCCCCGCGTTCAGTACTTTGAGCCGCCGCCGGCGCGAGACGCCCGCGTGCGGCGGACCAGTGCCATCCCGCGCCGGCCGTGCACGGCGCCGCATCGGCTCCGCCCTGCCCGCGCGAAGCCGAACCGCACCCATCGCACCTCTCAACCCCCCACGGAACCGCGCGCATCGCAAGGAACCCAACGGAAAGAGGGACCCCCACTCATGAGCCGTACCAGAACCGCGTTACTGGCCTCCATGGCCCTGGTCGCGGGCGCGACCGGCACCGCGTTCGCCGTCGACCCGGGCAACGCCTCGGTCGCCGCCGTGCCCTGCACCGTCGACTACACGATCCAGAACCAGTGGAGCACCGGCTTCACCGCCGCCGTGACCGTCACCAACAACAGCGCCGCCAAGTCCTCGTGGTCGCTGAAGTGGTCGTACGCCGGCGATCAGAAGGTCACCAGCGGCTGGAACGCCAAGTTCAGCCAGAGCGGTGCCGCCGTCACCGTCGGCAACGAGACCTACAACGCCCGGCTGGCGACCGGCGGTTCGGTGAGCTTCGGCTTCCAGGGCAGCTACAGCGGCAGCAACGCGATCCCCGCCACCTTCACCCTCGACGGCGTGACCTGCAACGTCGACGACGGTGGCCCCGGCGGCCCCACCGACCCGCCGGACCCGGGCGGCCCGTCCAACCGGGTGAACAACCCCTATGAGGGCGCCAAGGTGTACGTGAACCCGGAGTGGTCCGCGAACGCCGCCGCCGAGCCGGGAGGCAGCCGCGTCTCCAACCAGCCCACCGGCGTCTGGCTGGACCGCACGGCCGCCATCAACGGCGCGAGCGGCAAGATGGGCCTGCGCGCCCACCTCGACGAGGCGCTGCGCCAGAAGGGCTCCGGCGAACTGGTCGTCCAGCTCGTCATCTACAACCTGCCCGGCCGTGACTGCTCCGCCCTCGCCTCCAACGGCGAGCTGAAGGCCGACGAGATCGACCGCTACAAGACGGAGTACATCGACCCGATCAAGGCGATCCTCGCCGACTCGAAGTACTCCTCGCTGCGGATCGTCACCACGGTCGAGATCGACTCGCTGCCGAACCTCGTCACCAACACCGGCAGCCGCCCGACGGCCGTCCCGCAGTGCGACGTGATGAAGGCCAACGGCAACTACGTCAAGGGCGTCGGCTACGCGCTGAACAAGCTCGGTGACGTGCCGAACGTCTACAACTACATCGACGCCGGGCACCACGGCTGGATCGGCTGGGACGACAACTTCGGCGCCTCCGCCGCCATCATGAAGGAGGCGGCGTCCGCCGAGGGCGCGACCGTGAACGACGTCCACGGCTTCATCACCAACACGGCCAACTACAGCGCCCTGAAGGAGGACCACTTCTCCATCGGCGACACCGTGGCCGGCAAGTCCGTCCGCGAGTCGAAGTGGGTCGACTGGAACCGTTACACCGACGAGCTGTCCTTCGCCCAGGCCTTCCGCAACCAGCTCGTCTCGATCGGCTTCCCCTCCGGGATCGGCATGCTGATCGACACCTCCCGCAACGGCTGGGGCGGCAGCGCCCGGCCCACCGGCCCGGGTGCGCAGACCTCCGTCGACACCTATGTCGACGGCGGCCGCTACGACCGCCGCATCCACCCCGGCAACTGGTGCAACCAGTCCGGAGCCGGCCTCGGCGAGCGCCCGAAGGCCGCCCCGGCAGCCGGGATCGACGCCTATGTGTGGATGAAGCCGCCGGGTGAGTCCGACGGGTCGAGCAAGGCCATCCCGAACGACGAGGGCAAGGGCTTCGACCGCATGTGCGACCCCACCTACGAGGGCAACCCGCGCAACAACAACCACATGTCCGGTGCCCTGCCGGACGCGCCGGTGTCCGGGCACTGGTTCTCCGCCCAGTTCCGGCAGCTGATGCAGAACGCGTACCCGCCGCTGTCCTGACCGGCCGGTACTGATCCGCTGATCCGCCGGGGCCCGCCTGCCTGCCCCGGCGGATTTGCGGGACCGGCAACAGCATTGGCCTCCGATCGGTGCGTCGGCGCACGCTGACGGCATCCGAGCGAGAGGCTGACCACCATGGCGCACGACCACGACCACGACCACGATCACCACCAGGTTCAGCGGCAGGGCCACGGCCACCACCACGACCACACCGACATCGACTGGGCGCGGATGGCCCCGATGCTGGAGTCCGAGGCGGAGCTCTTCACGTCGATGTACGAGCGGGCCCTGGCCTGGCTGGCGAAGGAGGTGACCGAACCAGGTCTCATCGTCGACGCGGGCAGTGGGCCCGGCGTGGTGTCGTGCCTGTTCGCCGAGACCTTCCCGGGCGCCCGGATCGTGGCCGTGGACGGCTCGGAGCCGCTCCTGGAGCGGGCCCGGGCCCGGGCGGAGCGCCAGGGGGTGGCCGACCGCTTCGGCACGGTCGCCGGTGAACTCCCGGATGTCCTCGACGAGTTGGACTACCCGGCCGATCTGCTGTGGGCCAGCCGCACCCTGCACCACCTCGGCGACCAGCGGGCCGCGCTCGCCGCGTTCGCCGCGCGGCTCGCGCCCGGCGGCACCCTGGCCCTCATGGAGGGCGGGCTGCCCGCACGCTTCCTGCCCCGCGACATCGGCATCGGCCGCCCCGGGCTCCAGGCGCGCATGGACGCGCTGGAGGAGGAGTGGTTCACCAGGATGCGGCAGGACCTCCAGGGCCATGTCGCCGAGCCGGAGAACTGGTCCGCCCTGCTGTCCGCGGCGGGTTTGAAGCACACCCGGACGCACAGTTTCCTCCTGGACCTTCCCGCCCCGGCCCCGGACCGTGCCCGTGCCCATGTCGTCGACCGCCTGACCCGCTTCCGCGACAGCCTCGCGGAGCGCCTCGACGACGACGACCGCGCCACCCTCGACCGGCTCCTCGACCCGGGCGACGAGGCGAGCCTGCACCGCCGCGAGGACGTGTTCGTACTGGCGGCCCACACCGTGCACACAGCGGTCCGGCCCGCCTGAGGCCTGCCCCCGAGAGGCCCCTTGACTTCGAGAGCGCTTCAACTGATGGACTCCCCGGCATCGCATTCAGGCCGACAACACAGGGGGATGTCCATGTCTCAGGTCGCGCTCATCACCGGCGGCGGCAGCGGTATCGGTGCCGCCGTCGCACGGCGGTTGCTGGACGCCGGGCACCGGGTGGCGGTCACCGGCCGAGGGGAGGAGCGGCTGCGTGACTTCGCCGAGGAACTGGGACGTCCCGAGGAACTGCTGACCCTCGCCGGGGACACCGCCGTGTACGAGGACGTCCGCTCGGCGGTGGACAGCACCCTCAAGGCGTTCGGCCGGCTCGACACCGTCGTCGCCAACGCCGGTTCCGCCACCCACGACACGGTCGCCGAGGGTGACCCGGACGGCTGGCGGGACATGGTGCTGACCAACGTCCTCGGGCCCGCCCTGCTGATCCGGGCGTCCATCGACGCGCTGAAGGAGACCCGGGGGCGCATCGTGCTGGTCGGCAGCGTCGCCGGCTTCGTGCACGGACCGGGCAACCTCTACGGGGCGACGAAGTGGGCCGTGACCGGGCTCGCGGAGAACACCCGGCGGCAGGTGACCGACTGGGGCGTGGGCGTCACCCTGATCGCGCCGGGCCGCACGGAAACCCCCTTCTGGGACTCCTACGGCAGCCTCCCGCCCGGGCATCTGCTCACGGCCGGGCAGATCGCCGACTCGGTGGTCTGGGCGATCCGGCAGCCGGCCGGTGTCGATGTCAACACCGTCGTCGTACGGCCGGTGGGCCAGCCGGTCTGAGACGGCCGGCACGGCAGCGCCCCGGGCAGGGCTCCACAAGGGGGCTCCGGACCGGGGCGCTGTCGATGGTCCGGCCCTGTGAGGGCAGCGGACCCGGGCGCTGTCGCAGGGCTCAGGCGCCGTTGAACTCCGCCGGGTTCGGGCCGATGCGGCGGTCCTCGTTGAGGGCGCTGATCGCCGCCAGGTCCTCGTCGTCGAGGCTGAAGTCGAAGACCTCGATGTTCTCCTTGATCCGCGACGGCGTCACGGACTTCGGGATCACCACGTTGCCCAGCTGGATGTGCCAGCGCAGCACGACCTGGGCCGGGGTGCGCTCGTGCTTGCGGGCGATGGCGACGATCGCCGGGACCTCCAGCAGGCCCTTGCCCTGGCCCAGCGGCGACCAGGCCTCCGTGGCGATGCCCCGCTCCGCGTGGAACGCGCGGGAGGCGCCCTGCTGCAGGTGCGGGTGCAGCTCGATCTGGTTCACCGCCGGGACGACCGACGTCTCGCCGATCAGCTTCTCCAGGTGCTCGGGAAGGAAGTTGGAGACGCCGATGGCCCGGATCCGGCCGTCGGCGTGCAGCTTCTCGAACGCCTTGTAGGTGTCGACGTACAGACCGCGCTCCGGCGTCGGCCAGTGGATCAGGTACAGGTCGACGTAGTCCAGGCCGAGTTTGCCCAGCGAGGTGTCGAAGGCGGCCAGTGTGGCGTCGTACCCCTGGTCGGCGTTCCAGAGCTTGGTGGTGACGAAGAGCTCCTCGCGGGGGACGCCGGAGCCGGTGATGGCCTTGCCGGTGCCCTCCTCGTTGCCGTAGATCGCCGCGGTGTCGATGCTGCGGTACCCGGCCTCCAGCGCCGTCGCGACGGCCGTCTCGGCCTCGTCGTCCGGCACCTGCCAGACGCCGAAGCCCAGCTGGGGCATCTCGACGCCGTTGTTCAGGATGATCGGGGGGACCTTGCTCACGAGCTCTCGATCCTTCGGTAAGTGGTCAGATGTCCTACCCATCGTCAACGATCACGGGTGGTGATGCATTCCTGACGGGAGATTTCGAAGCCACACCTGCCCCAAGGGGCGATCGTCACGCCCGGTAGAGCGCTTCGACCTCGTTCTCGTACGCCTTCTCGATCGCCTTCCGCTTCAGCTTCAGGGACGGAGTCAGCAGCCCGTGCTCCTCGGTGAACGGCTGGGCGAGGATGCGGAAGGTGCGGATCGACTCGGCCTGTGAGACGAGGGTGTTGGCGGCGACCACCGCACGGCGCACCTCCGTCTCCAGATCCGCGTCCCGCACCAGCTCCGCGGGGGACATCTGCTGCTTGCCCCGCATGGCCAGCCAGTGCTCCACGGCCTCCTGGTCGAGGGTGACCAGGGCGGCGATGTACGGGCGGTCGTTGCCCACGACGATGCACTGGTTGACCAGCGGATGGTCCCGGACCCGTTCCTCCAGCACCCCGGGCGAAACACTCTTGCCGCCCGATGTGACCAGGATCTCCTTCTTGCGGCCGGTGATGGTGAGGAAGCCGTCCTCGTCCAGCGTGCCGAGATCACCGGTGGCGAGCCAGCCGTCGTGCAGGGTCGCGTCGGTGGCCTTCTGGTTGTTGAGGTAGCCCTGGAAGACGTTCTCGCCGTGCAGCCAGATCTCGCCGTCGTCCGCGATGTGCACGGTCATGCCGGGGATGGGCTGCCCGACCGTGCCGAAGCGGGTGCGCCCGGGCGGGTTGGCGGTGGCGGCGGCCGTGGACTCGGTCAGGCCGTAGCCCTCGTAGATGTGCACGCCCGCTCCGGCGAAGAACAGCCCGAGCCGCCGGTCCATCGCGGAGCCGCCCGACATGGCGTGCTTGATGCGGCCGCCCATCGCGGCGCGGATCTTGGCGTAGACGAGCTTGTCGAACAGCTGGTGCTGCATGCGCAGACCCGCCGACGGGCCGGGGCCGATGCCCCAGGCCTTGGCCTCCATCGCGTCCGCGTATTTGATGGCGATGTCGACGGCCTTCTCGAAGGGCCCGGAGCGGCCCTCCTTCTCGGCCTTGCGGCGGGCCGCGTTGAACACCTTCTCGAAGATGTACGGCACGGCCAGGAAGAACGTCGGCCGGAACGCGGCCAGGTCCGGCAGCAGGGCCGCCGCGTTCAGCTGCGGCTGATGGCCGAACTTCACCTTGCCGCGAATGCCGGCGACCTGGACCATGCGCCCGAAGACGTGCGCGAGCGGCAGGAACAGCAGGGTCGCCGTCTCGTCGCCGCGCTTGGAGTGGAACACCGGCTCCCAGCGCTCGATGACGGTGTCCGCCTCGTACATGAAGTTGCCGTGCGTGATGACACAGCCCTTGGGACGGCCGGTGGTGCCCGAGGTGTAGATGATCGTGGCGACCGAATCGGGGGTGACGGCCTGCCGGTGGCGGTGCACCACCTCGTCGTCGAGGTGCGCGCCCGCGTCGTACAGCTCGTGCACGGCCCCGGAGTCGAGCTGCCACAGGCGGCGCAGCTGGGGCAGCCGGTCGATGACGGTGGCGATCGTCATGGCGTGGTCCTCGTGCTCCACGACCGCGGCCGTCACCTCGGCGTCGTACAGCATCCAGAAGCACTGCTCGGCCGACGACGTCGGGTAGACCGGCACGACCTGCGCGCCGATCGTCCACAGCGCGTAGTCGAAGAGGGTCCACTCGTAGCGGGTGCGGGACATGATCGCGACCCGGTCGCCGAACCGGATGCCGCTCGCCAGCAGGCCCTTGGCCAGGGCGAGCACCTCGTCGCGGAACTCCGCGGCGGTGACGTCCCGCCACTGGCCCGCGTCGTCCTTGCGGCCCAGCGCGATGTGCAGCGGGTCCTCCTGGGCATGCTCGAAGACCACGTCGGCCAGACCGCCCACCGGAGGTGCCAACGCCAACGGAGGGTTGGTGAACTCGCGCAAACCCCGCTCCCCGTTCCTCAGCGCTCCTGTCGAGTGACGCCCCGCTCAGCGCCGTGAAAGCTACCCCAACCGGCCAGGGGGCGGGAGGGGGTACGAAGACGAGCGGCCCTCTCGTATGCGCTGGTCAGCCAGGGAGAAAAGCGTGCACATGGGGAAGGGTCGGACACAATCCTGACGGTTGAGTAAGTTTCGGTGCCGTAATCTCCACCGAATCTGTACGAGTCCAGGAGTGGTGCGGGACGCCGTCGAGCGGGGTCTCTTCTGACAGCGGAACAGTGGCGGATTCTGTCACTCCGCTTCACTCACAGTCCCTTGCGTTCGCTGCGGTGCAGACGGTCCCCACCTGCCAGGATCGCCGCCGCCAGGGCGTCGGCGGCGCCCTGGGCGGAGGGTCGCCGGCGGCCGTGGACCAGGACGAAGTCGACCTGCCCCAGCTCCGGCAGCCCCGCCCGGTCCGGGACCCGGACCAGTCCCGGCGGGATGAGACCCCGGGAGTGGGCCATCACCCCGAGACCGGCCCGGGCCGCCGCCACCAGACCGTTGAGGCTGCCGCTGGTGCACACCACCCGCCAGCCCCGGCCCTGCCGCTCCAGGGCCTCCAGGGCGAGCGCGCGGGTGATGCCCGGCGGCGGGTACACGATGAGCGGCACCGGACGGTCCGGGTCGAGCCGCAGGCGCTCCGCCCCGATCCACACCAGCCGGTCGTGCCGGACCAGCTCGCCCCGCGGGTCCTGGGGGCGCCGCTTGGCCAGAACGAGATCGAGCTTCCCGGCGGCCAGCTGCTCGTGCAGCGTGCCCGACAGCTCGACCGTCAGCTCCAGGTCGACCTCCGGGTGCTCGTGCCGGAAGCCCTCCAGGATCTCGGGCAGCCGGGTCAGCACGAAGTCCTCCGAGGCGCCGAAGCGCAGCCGCCCGCGCAGCCGGGTTCCCGCGAAGAACGCCGCCGCCTGCTCGTGCACCTCCAGGATCCGGCGCGCGAAGCCGAGCATGGCCTCGCCGTCCTCCGTCAGCTCCACCGAGTGGGTGTCCCGGGTGAACAGCGTGCGCCCGGCGGCGTCCTCCAGCCGCCGCACGTGCTGGCTGACCGTCGACTGCCGCAGCCCGAGCCGCCGCGCGGCCTGCGTGAAACTCAGCGTCTGCGCGACCGACAGGAACGTGCGCAACTGGGACGGGTCGTACATGCCGCTCAGGCTATCGCGATACGTGATGACAGTGAGAGCCGTATACGGGATTCCCGATCGCCGGAACGGGGAGCAGGATGGAACGGGGCCGCTGCGGCCCCGGACCGACCCGAAGCACCGAGCAAGTGGAGCACCGTGACACGCCTGCGCCGGCCGAGCTGGATGCCGATCGACCCCTACATCCTGCTGCTCCTCGGGACCGTGGGCGTCGCGGCGCTGTTCCCGGCCCGCGGATCTGCCGCCGACGTCGCCTCCGGTGCCTCCACGGCCGCGGTCGCCCTGCTGTTCTTCCTCTACGGGGCCCGGCTGTCCACCCGTGAGGCGCTCGACGGGCTGCGCCACTGGCGGCTCCACGTCACCGTCCTGGCCTGCACCTTCCTCGTCTTCCCGCTGCTCGGGCTGGCGGCCCGCGGGCTGGTGCCGGTGATCCTCACGCACCCGCTCTACCAGGGCCTGCTCTTCCTCACGCTCGTTCCGTCGACCGTGCAGTCGTCGATCGCCTTCACCTCGATGGCCCGCGGCAACGTGCCCGCCGCGATCTGCGCGGGCTCCTTCTCCTCCCTCGTCGGCATCGTCGCCACCCCGCTGCTCGCCGCCTCACTGCTCGGCGGCAACGGGGGCGGGTTCTCCGCAGGCTCGCTGCTGAAGATCGTGCTGCAACTGCTGGTGCCGTTCCTCGCCGGGCAGCTGCTGCGCCGATGGATCGGCGGCTTCGTCAGCCGGCACAAGAAGGTCCTCGGCCTGGTGGACCGCGGCTCGATCCTGCTCGTCGTCTACACCGCGTTCAGCGCGGGCGTGGTCCAGGGCATCTGGCACCAGGTCAGCCCCGCCCGGCTCGGCGGCCTGGTCGCCGTCGAGGCCGTGATCCTCGCCGTGATGCTGCTGCTGACCTGGTACGGCGGCAAGGCACTGCGCTTCGGCCGGGCGGACCGGATCGCGATCCAGTTCGCCGGGTCGAAGAAGTCCCTGGCCGCCGGGCTGCCCATGGCGAGCGTCCTGTTCGGCGCGCAGGCGGCGCTCGCCGTGCTGCCGCTGATGCTCTTCCACCAGATGCAGCTGATCGTGTGCGCGGTGATCGCCAAGCGACGCGCCCGGGAGGCCGCGGAGGTCAGCGCGCCGCGGCCAGCCGCAACGACACGAACCGTGGTCGGTACAGGGACACGTTCCGGCTGAGCCGCTCGGCGGCGCCCGTCGTCTCCAGCCAGTTGACGTCGTAGCTCAGCACGAGCCTTCCGTCGCCGCTCAGCACCGGATGCGTCTGCGGGTTGTAGGCGGCGACCTGTCCCTGGGGCAGCGGCGGGCTGAACTCCTTCGCCGGGCCGTGCCACGGCCCGGCGGGCGAACAGGCCCAGTAGGAGGCGATGGTGGTCAGCCCCTTCGTTCCGGCGGCCATCGTGAACAGCACGTACGTGCCGTCCCGCCGGACCACCGAGAACGCGCTGCCCACGCCCTTGCGCCGCCCGTCCCCGAGCACCGCCCGGGGGCGGGCGCCGGGTACCCACGCCGAGCCGCTCCAGTACTGCCAGGCCGACGGATCGCCGAGCGCGCCCTCCGGCACGCGGGCCGCGTACGCGTGCGAGGTGGGCCGGGAGGCGGGCCGGCCGTCGTCGCCGCCGAACACATACGTCCAGCCGTCCTCCTCGACCAGCGTGGTGCCGAACAGCACACGCCGGGACGGGTCGGGGACCAGCTGCTGGCCGAGTACCTCGACGACGGACTCCAGGCGCAGCTCGGGCAGCGACAGCGTGGCGACCTCGGTGGCGGCGGGCACGCCGTAGATCCAGGGCGCCTGCCCCGCCGCGCGCACCCACAGCAGCACCCGCACGACCTGTTCCGGGGAGCCGGGGGAGCGGGGCTCGACGCGGGCGGCGACCGGCCAGCGCCACTGGTTCGGTGCCGGGTCGGCGAACAGCGGGGCGGGCAGGGTGGAGTCGAGCCGGCCGTCACGCATCAGCACCGCCGAGTTGCGCACCAGCGGTGTGCCGGCGTCCCGCCAGGCGTGGGCTTCGCCGTGGAGGTTGGGCGGGCCGTACACCCGGCCCAGATAGGTGTCCGAGAAGAGCCACAGCACCCGGCCGTCCGGCAGCCGCACCGAGTGGGTGCCGTCGCCGCCGGTCCAGTCGTCCGTGCGGCCCGCGTCGTCGCCGTAGCGGGCGAACTCGGCGGTGAGGCCGTCGTCCGGTTCCCAGGAGCCGACGGTGAGCGGCCGGCAGGCGTCGTCGTCCGCACCGTGGTCGCCGGGCAGGGCGATGAGCAGTGCGGCGCCGAGGACCAGGGCCAGCAGCAGGCCGATCCCGGTCGCGGTGCGCTGTCGTGCTCGTAAGGCTCCTGAGTCGTCGGGCACGCCGTGTGACGTTAGTTGCTGCCGCTCACCCGGTCCATGGGGAGTCGCGGCCTCGCCCTTCTCATCCGGGGATCAGGACGACCTTGCCCAGGTTGGAGCGGCCCTCGATCTCCCCGTGCGCCTTCGCCGCGTCCTCCAGGGCGAACTGCCCGTGCACGACCGGTCTGAGCTCTCCCGCCGCGAACAACCGCCACAGTTCCTCGCGCCACCGCTCGTACACCTCCGGCTTCCCGCGGGCCACCCGGGCCATCTGGAACCCGATCACCGACTTGGCGCCCACGAGCAGGTCGTACGCCTGGATGGTGCCGCCGCCCGAGCTGTACGCCACCAGCCGCCCCTCGGGGACGAGCGCGTGCAGGGCCGGGGTGAGCAGCTCACCGCCGACCGCGTCCAGCACGTAGTCGACCGGGGTGCCCCAGCCGGTGTCGCCGTACATGATGACGTGGTCGGCGCCCAGGCCCCGGACGAAACCGGCCTTGGCGGGGTCGGAGACGGCTCCCACGACCCGCCCGGCGCCGCGCGTCCTGGCCAGTTGCAGCGCCAGGTGGCCGACGCCGCTCGCGGCCGCGGTGACCAGGGCCGCCTCGCCCGGCTCGGGGCGGGCCGCCTCCAGGGCGCCGAGGGCGACCAGGCCGCTGCGGACCAGGGCGACCGCGTCGACGGCGCTCGCGTCCGCGGGAACCGGGGAGGTCATGGCCTCGTGCAGCAGGGCGTAGTCGGCGTACCCGTGGCCCAGGCAGAGTCCGGTCACCCGGTCGCCGGTGCCGAAGTCCGAGACGCCCTCCCCGACGGCCATGACCTCACCGGCGATCTCGCCGCCGAGCGGGACGGGCTCGTCCGCCTCGGTGACCTTGCGGACGACCGGGAGCGTCACGCCGATCGCCTCCGCGCGCACCAGCAGCTCTCCGGGGCCGGGCTCGGGGAGCGGGGCCTCCTCCAGGAAGAGGGGGCCGCCTCGGGATTCGTAGCGGACGCGGCGCATCGCACCTCCGGGGTCGTCGGTCTTCCCCACGATTTCATTGGGAAGCCCAACGGTATAGGAGGATCATAGGGAGAACCAACGATTTCTGGTTAGGCTGCGCCCATGTCGGAAGCCCCCCTGCCCGCGATCCGTTCCCTGCCCAGCTGGCTGCTCGGCCGCGCCGCCGCCCGCGGCCGGGCCCTGGTGGCCGAGGCGCTGGCCGGGGAGGACATGCGGATGTGGCACCACGTGGTGCTCTCCGCCGTCCGCGACCTCGCGCCCGTCGCCCAGGCCGACCTCGGCCGCGCGGTCGGCCTGGACCCCAAGGACCTGGTCGGCGTGCTCAACGACCTCCAGTCGGCCGGCCTGGTGGTCCGCGAGCCCGACCCGAGGGACCGCCGCAAGAACGCGGTGTCCCTCACGGAGCGGGGAGCACGGCTGCTCAAGCGCTGCGAGAAGGCGGCCCGCGCCGCCAACGACGAACTGCTCGCACCGCTGTCGGCGGCCGAGCGGGAGCAGTTCACCGCGATGCTGCTGCGGATATCCGGTACGGCGGAGTAGAGCCTGCCGCCCCCTCAGGCCGGCGTCGCGCGACGCCCCCGGGCAGGCCGAGACGGGGCCCCTGCGGCGCAGGGGGCGCTCCCCGCCGGTCGGGGCCCCGCCGCCGTGACGCGGGAAGGGCCTGCTCAGCCCTGGGCGGCCGCGGCCCGCACAGCGATCCGGTCCTCACCCGCGTACACGTTCATGGAACTGCCCCGCAGGAAGCCCACCAGCGTCAGGCCCGCCTCGGCGGCCAGGTCCACCGCCAGCGAGGACGGGGCCGACACGGCCGCCAGCACCGGAATGCCCGCCATCACGGCCTTCTGCGCCAGCTCGAAGGAGGCCCGGCCCGAGACGAGCAGCAGCGCCCGCGACAGCGGCAGCTCCCCGTTCTGCAGGGCGCGGCCGACCAGCTTGTCGACCGCGTTGTGCCGCCCCACGTCCTCCCGGACGTCCAGCAGCTCGCCGCCTTCCGAGAACAGCGCCGCCGCGTGCAGGCCCCCGGTCCGGTCGAAGACCCGCTGGGCCGCGCGCAACCGGTCGGGAAGGCTCGCGAGCAGCTCGGGCGAGATGCGGACCGGGGGAGTGTCGGCGACGGGCCACCGGGCCGTGGTGCGCACCGCGTCCAGCGACGCCTTGCCGCACAGCCCGCAGGACGACGTGGTGTAGACGTTGCGCTCCAGCGTGATGTCGGGGATCACCACGCCGGGGGCCGTCTTCACATCGACCACGTTGTACGTGTTCGCCCCGTCGGCGGTGGCCCCGGCGCAGTAGACGATGTTCTGCACGTCCTGCCGCCCGCCCAGCACCCCCTCGCTCACCAGGAAGCCCGCCGCCAGCGCGAAATCGTCGCCCGGGGTGCGCATGGTGATCGCCAGGGGCTTGCCGTTGAGCCGGATCTCCATCGGCTCCTCGGCGACGAGCGTGTCCGGGCGGCTGGAGACCACCCCGTCCCGGATGCGGATCACCTTGCGTCGTTCCGTGACTCGTCCCATGTCCTGATCAGTCCCGGTTCTGTACGTGCTGGTAGCCGAAGCGGCCCTTGATGCAGAGGTTGCCGTGGGTCACCGGGTTTTCGTGCGGCGAGGTGACCTTGACGATCTCATTGTCCTGTACGTGCAGCGTCAGGTTGCAGCCCACTCCGCAGTACGCGCATACCGTGGTCGTCTCCGTCTGCCGCGACTCGTCCCAGGTACCCGCCGCACGCATGTCGAACTCGGACTTGAAGGACAGCGCGCCCGTGGGGCACACCTCGACGCAGTTCCCGCAGTACACGCACGCCGAGTCGGTCAGCGGGGCGTCGTGCTCCACGGCGATCCGGGCGCCGAAACCGCGCCCGGCGACCGAGATCGCGAAGGAGTTCTGCCACTGCTCGCCACAGGCGTCTACGCACTTGTAGCAGAGGATGCACTTGTCGTAGTCGCGCACGTACAGGTCGTTGTCGACCCTCGGTTCCTCGTTCAGCCGCGCCGCGTCCGGGCCGAAGCGGTCCGGCTTCGCCTCGTACTCCTTGAGCCACCCGGCGACCTTCGGGGTCGTCGACAGGTCGACCGAGGAGGCGAGCAGCTCCAGGACGACCTTGCGGCTGTGCCGGGCGCGCTCGGTGTCCGTGCGGACCTCCATGCCCGGCTCGGCCCTGCGGGAGCAGGCCGGGACCAGCGTCCTGGCCCCCTCGACCTCGACCACGCAGACCCGGCAGGCGTTCTTCGGACGCAGCGTGTCACCCTCGCACAGCGTCGGGATGTCCTTCCCGGCCGCCCGGCAGGCGTCCAGGATCGTCGAGCCCTCGGGGACCCGGGCCTGTTCGCCGTCGAGGGTGAACTCCAGCATGCGGCGCGGGATCCCCAGCGGTGTGACGGTCATTCGTACGCCCCCAGACGGTCGATGGCGGATTCCACGGCGTTCCACGCGGTCTGCCCCAGACCGCAGATCGAGGCGTCCCGCATCGCGCGGCCGACCTCCCGCAGCAGGGCGATGTCCCCGGCGGCGTCGGCGCCCGTGCGCTCCACGATCCGGTGCAGTGCCTCCTCCTGCCGGACCGTCCCGACCCGGCAGGGCACGCACTGCCCGCAC
The DNA here is from genome assembly GCF_042959065.1 of Streptomyces sp. NPDC007929. Taxonomy (NCBI): domain Bacteria; kingdom Bacillati; phylum Actinomycetota; class Actinomycetes; order Kitasatosporales; family Streptomycetaceae; genus Streptomyces; species Streptomyces sp. NPDC007929. The sequence continues at coordinate 266,411 of NZ_JBIBKD010000004.1, forward strand.
GACTCGTCGCGGAAGAACTCCGCGATGCGCAGCAGCAGCCGGGGCAACGGCACGCTGCCGTCGAAGGCCATGACGACCCCGGAGCCCAGGGTCGTACCGGCCTCGCGCGTCCCCTCGAAGGTGAGCTGGATGTCCAGCTCGTCGGCCCGTACGAACCCGCCCGCCGCGCCACCGAGCAGCACCGCCCGCAGGCCCTCGCGCACCCCGGCCAGGCCGAGCACCTCGCCCAGCGTCGCGCCGAACGGCACCTCGTAGACACCCGGCCGCGCCACGCTCCCGGACACACAGAACAGCTTGGGCCCGGTGGAACCCCGCGTACCGATCGCGGCATAGGCCGGGGCGCCCATGGTGAGGATCGGCAGGACGTTGACCAGGGTCTCGACGTTGTTCTCCACCGTCGGCTTGCCGAACAGGCCCTTCTCCACCGGGAACGGCGGCTTGGAGCGGGGCTCGCCCCGGTAGCCCTCGATGGAGTTGAACAGGGCCGTCTCCTCACCGCAGATGTAGGCGCCCGCGCCGCGTCGGATCTCGATGTCGAAGGCGTAGCCCTGCCCGAGGACGTCGTCACCGAGCAGCCCGCGCGCCCGGGCCTGCGCGAGGGCGTGCTCCAGCAGACGCAGGGCGCGCGGGTACTCGCCCCGCAGGTAGAGGTAGCCCCGGTGGGCGCCGGTGGCAAAGCCGGCGATCGTCATCGCCTCGACGAGCGCGTACGGGTCGCCCTCCATGAGCACCCGGTCCTTGAAGGTGCCCGGCTCCGATTCGTCGGCGTTGCACACGAGATAGTGCGGACGGTCGGGCTGGGACGCCGTGGCCTGCCACTTGCGGCCGGTGGGGAAGGCGGCGCCGCCGCGCCCGACCAGGCCCGAGTCGGTGACCTCGCGGATGACCCCGGCGGGACCCAGCGCGAAGGCCCGGCGCAGGGCGGTGTAGCCGCCGTGGGCGCGGTAGTCGTCGAGCGACGCCGGGTCGGCCACACCGACGCGGTGCAGCAGCATCAGCCCGTCCTGCCCGGCCTGGGGCACCGCGAGCGCGGCCGGCGGCTCCTCGGGCGCGGAGCCCGGCGAGGACGCGGCGAGCACGGCCTCCTCGACGCTCGCCGGAGCCGAGACGGCCGTACGCACGGGATCCCCGGCCTTGGTGGCGAGCGCCGCCGGGGCCCGTTCGCACAGGCCCAGGCACGGAGCGCGCTCGACGCTCACCCCGCTGCCGGGGCCCAGCCGCGCCTCGATCCCGGCGCACAGCTCCGGCGCCCCGGCCGCCGCGCACGCCAGGTCCGTGCACACGTGGAGCACGGTCGCCGGACGCGGCTTGAGCGAGAACATGGCGTAGAAGGTGGCCACCCCGTAGGCCTCCGCCGGTGGCACCGTCAGCCGCCGGCACAGGTAGCCGAGGGCGCCCTCGCTGATCCAGCCGATCCGGTCGTTGATCGCGTGCAGCCCCGGCAGCAGCAGGTCACGGCGGTCCCGGGCCGCGCGTCCGCCACGCGCCCACCTCAGATCGGCCGCGCGCATCTCGTCGCGGGCGGCGCCCTCCCAGGAGGACTCGGGAGGCCCGAGCAGGGCGTCGACGGCCGCCCGTTCCTCGTCCGTCGGCTTGCTGTCACCGAAGTGCAGATCCACGTACGTTCACCCCACGATCGTCGCGACGGGCAGCTTCTCGATCCGGATCGCCGACGCCTTGAACTCCGCCGTCCCCGCGATCGGGCAGTTCGCCTCGATCGTCAGCGCGTTGGTGTCCACCTCGTCCGGGAAGTGCATGGTCATGAAGGCGAGCCCGGGCCGCAGCGCGGTGTCCACCCACACCGGCGCGGTCACCGACCCGCGCCGCGAGGTCACCTGGACGTGCTCGCCGACCACGACCCCGTAGCGCTCGGCGTCCTCGGGGCTCAGCTCGATGAACTCGCCCCGCCGCAGCGGCGAGGCGTAACCGCCGCTCTGCACCCCGGTGTTGTACGAGTCGAGCCGCCGTCCGGTGGTGAGCCGGATCGGGTACCGCTCGTCGGTGAGGTCCACGGGCGGGTCGTGCCGCACGATCCCGAACGGCGCGAGCGGGCCACGGCGTTCAGGATCGGCTTCCCACAACCGGCCGTGCAGATAGGTGGGTTCGAGGGCGTCCGTGCGGGGGCAGGGCCACTGGATGCCCTGGTGCTCCTCCAGGCGCTCGTACGTCATGCCGTGGTGGTCGGGCGAGACGGACCGCAGCTCGTTCCACACCGTCTCGGCGTCGGCGTACTTCCAGTCGTGGCCGAGCCGGGCCGCGAGGTCGCAGATGATGTCGATGTCCTCACGGGCCTCGCCGGGCGGGGTGACGGCCCTGCGGACGCGCTGGACCCGCCGCTCGCTGTTGGTGGTCGTGCCGTCGGTCTCCGCCCAGCCCGCGGTGGCCGGCAGCACGACGTCCGCGAGTCCGGCCGTCTTCGTCAGGAAGATGTCCTGCACGACCAGGAAGTCCAGGGCCCCCATCCGCCGTACGGCCTGCTCGCTGTCCGCCTCGGACTGGGCCGGGTTCTCGCCGATGCAGTACACGGCCCGCAGCGAGCCGTCCTCCATCGCCTCGAACATCTCCGTGAGGTTCAGGCCGTAGTGCGGCTGGATGACGGTGTCCCAGGCCGACTCGAACTTCAGCCGGGTGTCCGGGTCGAGGATGTCCTGGAAGCCGGGCAGCCGGTTGGGGATCGCGCCCATGTCGCCGCCGCCCTGCACGTTGTTCTGCCCGCGCAGCGGTTGCAGCCCCGAGCCGTAGCGGCCGACGTGCCCGGTGAGCAGCGACAGGTTGATCAGGGCGCGGACGTTGTCGGTGCCGTTGTGGTGCTCGGTGATGCCGAGGGTCCAGCACAACTGGGCCCGCTCGGCCCGGGCGTAGGCGTGCGCCAGCTCCCGGATCGCCGCCGCCGGTACGCCCGTCACCTTCTCGGCGAGCGACAGCGTCCACGGCTCGACCAGGGCCCTGTACTCCTCGAAGCCGGTGGTGGCCCGCTGGATGAACGCCTCGTTCGCGAGGCCCGCGTGGATGATCTCGCGGCCGATCGCGTGCGCCATCGGGATGTCCGTGCCGACGTTGAGCCCCAGCCAGCTCTCCGCCCACTCGGCGGTCGACGTCCGGCGCGGATCGACCGCGTACATCCGGGCGCCGTTCCTGATCCCCTTCAGCACGTGCTGGAAGAAGATCGGGTGCGCGAAGCGGGCGTTGGAGCCCCACATCACGATGACGTCGGTGTGCTCGATCTCCTCGTACGACGACGTCCCGCCGCCCGAGCCGAACGCCGCCGACAGGCCCGCGACGCTCGGGGCGTGACAGGTGCGGTTGCAGGAGTCGACGTTGTTGGTGCCCATGACGACCCGGGCGAACTTCTGCGCCACGTAGTTCATCTCGTTGGTGGCGCGGGCGCAGCTGAACATGCCGAAGGCGCCGCGGTTGCGCCCGAGGCCGGTGGCGGCCCGGTCCAGGGCCTCCTCCCAGGTCGCCTGCCGGAAGGGCTCGTCCCGGGAGTCCCGGACGAGCGGATGAGTGAGCCGGGTGTAGGTCTTGGGGGTCCGGTCGCGTTTCCTCATGCGGCGCTCCTCAGCGCGAGCAGGTCCGAGATGGCGTGCACGGTGCGCAGGGTGGGCACGTCCACGCCGGTGATCTCCGCCAGTTCGACGACCGCCGCGAGCAGCACGTCGAGTTCGAGCGGCTTGCCGCGCTCCAGGTCCTGGAGCGTGGAGGTGCGGTGGTCGCCGACCCGCTCGGCACCGGCGAGCCGGCGTTCGACGGAGACGCCGACCTCGCAGCCGAGGGCCTCGGCGACCGACAGCGTCTCGGTCATCATGATCTCGATGACCTTGCGGGTGCCGCCGTGCAGGCACATCTGCCGCATGGTCGCCCGGGCCAGCGCGCTGATCGGGTTGAAGGAGATGTTGCCGAGCAGCTTGACCCAGATGTCGCCGCGCAGGTCCGGTTCGACCGGGCACTTCAGCCCGCCGGCCTGCATGGCCTCGCTGAACGCGAGACAGCGTGCGGAACGGCTGCGGTCCGGCTCGCCGATGGAGAACCGCGTGCCCTCCAAGTGGCCTACGACGCCCGGCCCTTCGAGTTCGGTCGCCGCGTAGACGACACAGCCGATGGCCCGTTCGGGCGCGAGCACCGCACTGACCGCGCCGTCCGGGTCGACACTCTCGACGCGCCGGCCGTCGTACGGGCCGCCGTGCCGGTGGAAGTACCACCAGGGGATGCCGTTCTGGGCCGCGACGACCGACGTCGTCCGGTGCAGCAAGGGCGCGATCAGCGGCCCGCACGCCGCGTACGCGTTGGCCTTCAGGCCCAGGAAGACATGGTCGACCGGACCGACTTCGGCCGGGTCGTCGGTGGCGTGGGGGCGCGCGGTGAAGTCGCCGCGTGGGCTGCGCACCCGCACGCCGTGCTGCCTCATGGCCGCCAGATGCGGTCCACGGGCGATGAGATGCACCTCGGCGCCCGCGCGGTGGAGCGCGGCGCCGACGTAGGCGCCGATGGCACCGGCGCCGAGAACTGCGACTTTCACGGGAACACTCCGTTCGGTTTGAGGGATACCGCGGAGGTGGGGGGAGAGCGGGACAAGCTCTGACCGGAACGTGTCGACGAAATATTGTCTACAGTATGGAAGTTGGGGCGGCAAGGGTCCGCGCGCCGACCGTTCGGCGCATCCCGCATACCGTTCACCGCATACGGTCGACCCCGCGTCTTCTCAACCCGCATGCGGATCCCTACCGTCCGGGGTTCATGAGTCCCCCAGTCGCGCCCCCGGGCTGGAGCCGCTGGCTCGTTCCGCCCGCCGCTCTCTCCGTACATCTCTCCATCGGCCAGGCCTACGCCTGGAGCGTGTTCAAACCGCCCCTGGAGTCCGCGCTCGGCCTCAGCGGCACCCAGAGCGCGCTGCCCTTCCAGCTGGGCATCGTCATGCTGGGCCTGTCCGCCGCGTTCGGCGGCACCCTCGTGGAGCGCAACGGCCCGCGCTGGGCCATGACCGTCGCGCTGCTCTGCTTCTCCTCCGGCTTCCTGCTCTCCGCGCTGGGCGCGTTCCTGGAGCAGTACTGGCTGATCGTCCTCGGCTACGGCTTCGTCGGCGGCATCGGTCTCGGCATCGGCTACATCTCGCCCGTCTCCACCCTGATCAAGTGGTTCCCGGACCGGCCCGGCATGGCCACCGGCATCGCCATCATGGGCTTCGGCGGCGGCGCGCTCATCGCCTCGCCGTGGTCGGCCCAGATGCTGGAGTCGTTCGGCGGGGACAGCACCGGCATCGCGCTGGCCTTCCTGGTGCACGGGCTGTCGTACGCGGTGTTCATGCTGCTGGGTGTGCTCCTGGTCAGGGTTCCGCGTCATGCCCCAGGGACGCCGGGAACCGTGCGACAAGCCACCACCGGCCCACAGGTCTCCGCGAACCAGGCGCTGCGCACCCCGCAGTTCTGGCTGCTGTGGATCGTGCTCTGCATGAACGTCACCGCCGGCATCGGCATCCTGGAGAAGGCCGCGCCGATGATCACGGACTTCTTCGCGGACACCTCCACCCCGGTGTCGGTCACGGCCGCCGCCGGTTTCGTCGCGCTGCTGTCCGCGGCGAACATGGCCGGACGCATCGGCTGGTCCTCGACCTCCGACCTCATCGGCCGCAAGAACATCTACCGCGTCTACCTGGGTGCCGGGGCCCTGATGTACGCCCTGATCGCCCTGTTCGGCGACTCCTCCAAACCGCTGTTCGTCCTGTGCGCGCTGGTCATCCTCTCCTTCTACGGCGGTGGTTTCGCCACGGTTCCGGCCTATCTGAAGGACTTGTTCGGTACGTACCAGGTTGGTGCCATCCACGGGCGGCTGCTCACCGCCTGGTCCACGGCCGGGGTGCTCGGACCGCTGATCGTGAACTGGATCGCCGACCGGCAGGAGGAAGCGGGCCGGCACGGCGCGTCCCTGTACGGGCTGTCGTTCGTCATCATGATCGGGCTGCTCGTCGTCGGCTTCGCCGCCAACGAACTGGTGCGGCCCGTCGCCCCCCGTCACCACGTCCCCGCCCCGAAGGAGGCCGCCCATGCCGAGCGACAGCAGTCAGAGTCCGCCTAGCCCGGACCGGCGGTGGCTGATCGCCCTCGCCTGGGTGTGGGTGGGCCTACCGCTCGCGTACGGGCTCTACGAGCTCGTCCGCAAGGCGACGCAGCTGTTCACCGGGTAGACGCAGCTGTTCACCGGGTAGGGGTGGCAGCCCGGTCGATGGTGGCGGCCGGGGCGCCGGGTGGGCGTTCGACAGGTGCCCGGGCGTCCGAGGTGCTGACCGAAGCTGACAACCCCGGCTCACGTTTCCTGTCGCCTTGGCTGCCCTCGTACCCGTGAGTCACTGATCAGACTGGTGGATCCGCTACCCGAGGCACCGAGGGGGATCCACCCAATGAACGGCTCGCGCATCGCCGCCGTCGGCCACTACCAGCCCGCCAAGATCCTCACCAACGAGGACCTGGCGGGCCTGGTGGACACCAATGACGAGTGGATCAGGAGCCGGGTGGGCATCCGCACGCGTCACATCGCGGGACCCGACGAGCCGGTCGACGAGCTGGCCGCGCACGCCGCCGCCAAGGCCCTCGCCGCGGCGGGGCTGGCCCCCGCCGACATCGACCTGGTGCTGGTCGCCACCTCCACCGCCGTCGACCGCTCGCCCAACATGGCCGCCCGGGTCGCGGCCCGCCTGGGCATCCCGCAGGCCGCCACCATGGACCTCAACGTCGTGTGCGCCGGCTTCACCCACGCCCTGGCCACCGCCGACCACGCCGTCCGCGCGGGGGGCGCGAGCCGGGTGCTGGTCATCGGCGCCGACAAGATGTCCGAGGTCACCGACTGGAGCGACCGCACCACCTGCGTGCTGGTGGGGGACGGCGCCGGGGCCGCGGTGGTCGAGGCCGCCCACGAGCCGGCCATCGGGCCGGTGCTGTGGGGCTCGGTTCCCGAGATGGGCAACGCGGTGCGCATCGAGGGCACGCCGCCGCGCTTCGCCCAGGAGGGGCAGAGCGTCTACCGCTGGGCCACCACGCAGCTGCCGCCCATCGCGCGCCGGGCCTGCGAGCGGGCCGGGCTGGAGCCGGCCGACCTCGCCGGAGTGGTGCTGCACCAGGCGAACCTGCGCATCATCGAACCCCTCGCGGAGAAGATCGGCGCCGTCAACGCGGTCGTCGCGCGCGATGTCATCGAGTCCGGCAACACCTCGGCCGCGAGCATCCCGCTGGCCTTCTCGAAGCTGGTCGAGCAGGGGGCGCTCACCACGGGGGATCCGGTGCTGCTGTTCGGCTTCGGCGGGAACCTGTCGTACGCGGGGCAGGTCGTGCGCTGTCCCTGAGCCCGGCTCGGACCCTCGCGGTGTGACGCGGTCAACTCCCCGAAGTCCTGGTTCTTGTGCGCCGTAGACTGTAGACGAAAGACAATCAATACTGAGTCTGCGGCGATACCGGCTCGCGCCGCGCTGTGCACGGCCCTGCCGAGGAGGGGGACCGCGATGCTGTCGACAGGCCTGCCCCAAGGGGCGGTACCCAAGCTGGAACGCCCGGGTCCGCTGCGCGACCGTGTCTACGAGGCGCTGCTCGAACTCATCACCACCCGTGCGCTGCAGCCCGGCCAGCATCTCGTCGAGAGCGAACTCGCCGGGCATCTCGGGGTCTCCCGGCAGCCGGTGCGCGAGGCGTTGCAGCGGCTCAACACGGAAGGGTGGGTCGATCTGCGGCCCGCCCAGGGCGCGTTCGTGCACGAGCCGACGGAGGAGGAGGCCGACCAGCTCCTCACGGTCCGTACGCTCCTGGAGGCCGAGGCCGCCCGGCTCGCCGCGGCCAACGCCACGAGCGCGGGCATCGCCGCCCTGGAAGCGCTGTGCGCCGAGGGCGAGAAGGCCGTCGAGGCCGACGACGTGGACGGGGCCGTCGCCCTGAACGCCCGTTTCCACACCAAGATCATGGAGCTTGCCGGCAACGCGGTCCTCGCCGAACTCGCCGCCCAGGTCGACCGGCGGGTGCGCTGGTACTACACGCCGGTGGCGCGCAGGCGGGGCCGGCAGTCCTGGATCGAGCACCGCGAGCTGATCGCCGCCGTCTCCGCCCGGGACGAGCAGCGCGCCACCCAGCTCATGCGCGAACACACCGAGCACACGCGCCGCTCGTACCACGCGCGTTCCAGCTCGTAGCCCCGTACTTTCCGGGTCTCGGGGCAACGCCACGCCCACCTGCGAGGCAGGACAACCGTCACCGCTTCTTTGTCCTGTGAGTGGAAAAAGTAGGGGGCAATTCCTGCGCGACTTCTTCCCAGTCCCGGCAGCCGCTGCTACGTTCCCTCCGAAAGCAAGCCACCGCGGTGGCGGGAAACCGGCGCGCACAGGCCGATCGAGGCGGGGAGGGGCTCGTGAGACGTATGACCGCACGACCCGGAAACGCCCACCAGGCCCGACTGCTCACGCTGTTGCGCGACGGTGGGCCCAACTCCCGTGCCCAGCTGGGTGACCAGGTGGACCTCTCGCGGTCCAAACTGGCCGTGGAGGTGGACCGGCTGCTGGAGACGGGGCTGGTCGTGGCCGACGGACTCGCCGCCTCGCGCGGTGGCCGCCGCTCCCACAACATCCGGCTCAACCCCGAACTGCGCTTCCTCGGCGTCGACATCGGCGCGACCTCGGTCGACGTCGCCGTCACCAACGCCGAACTGGAGACCCTCGGGCACCTCAACCAGCCCATGGACGTGCGCGAGGGCCCCGTCGCGGTCTTCGAGCAGGTACTCGCCATGGCCGCGAAACTGCGCGCCTCCGGGCTCGCGGAGGGATTCGACGGCGCCGGCATCGGCGTCCCGGGCCCCGTCCGCTTCCCCGAGGGCATCCCGGTGGCACCGCCGATCATGCCGGGCTGGGACGGCTTCCCCGTACGGGAGGCGCTCAGCCAGGAACTCGGCTGCCCCGTCATGGTCGACAACGACGTGAACCTCATGGCGATGGGGGAGCAGCACGCGGGCGTCGCCCGCACCGTCGCCGACTTCCTCTGCGTCAAGATCGGCACCGGCATCGGCTGCGGCATCGTCGTCGGCGGTGAGGTCTACCGCGGTACGACGGGCAGCGCCGGCGACATCGGGCACATCCAGGCCGTCCCCGACGGCCGCCCCTGTGCCTGTGGCAACCGGGGTTGCCTGGAGGCACACTTCAGCGGGGCCGCGCTGGCCCGTGACGCCACGGAGGCGGCCCAGCAGGGGCTTTCGCCCGAACTGGCCGCACGACTGGAGGCGAACGGCGGCCTCAGCGCCGTGGACGTCTCCGCCGCGGCCGCCGCGGGCGACGCCACCGCCCTCGATCTGATCCGCGCGGGCGGCAACCACACCGGCCAGGTCATCGCCGGCCTGGTCAGCTTCTTCAACCCCGGCCTGGTGGTGATCGGCGGTGGGGTGACCGGACTCGGCCACACCCTGCTCGCCGCGATCCGTACCCAGGTCTACCGCCAGTCGCTGCCCCTGGCGACCGGCAACCTGCCCATCGTCCTGGGCGAGCTGGGCCCCACCGCCGGTGTCATCGGCGCGGCCCGGCTCATCAGCGACCACCTGTTCTCACCCGCGTAAGCACGCAGTCAGTACCGCCGCACCAGTACAGCTCCCTGCTCTGCCCTGCCCTGAACCGGCCCGCACGCCCGCCAAGGGGACCTCATGGCACCAGAACCACCGCTGCTCAGCATGTCCGGCATCACCAAGTCGTTCCCCGGAGTCCGGGCCCTCGACGGCGTCGACCTCGACGTCCAGGCCGGTGAGGTGCACTGCCTGCTCGGCCAGAACGGGGCCGGCAAGTCCACCCTCATCAAGGTGCTGGCCGGTGCCCACCAGCCCGGCACGGGGACCATCCGCTGGCGCGGCCAGGAGGTGACGCTCCGTTCGCCGATCGCCGCCATGCGCCTCGGCATCGCCACCATCTACCAGGAACTCGACCTGGTGGAGCATCTGTCGGTCGCCGAGAACGTGCACCTGGGACATGAGCCGACCGCCGCCGGATTCGTCGTACGAGGAAAGGCCGCCAAGGCGTCAACGGCCGCTCTGCTCAAGCGACTTGGGCATGCGGAGATCGATCCGGCCCGGCTGGTCGGCGACCTGTCCGCGGCGCAGCAGCAGATCGTGTCCATGGCGCGGGCGCTCTCCCACGACGTGCGGCTCATCGTGATGGACGAGCCGTCCGCCGCCCTCGACCCGGACGAGGTCGACAACCTCTTCCGCATCGTCGGCGACCTCACCGCCGCCGGGGTCGCCGTCGTCTACATCTCGCACCGCTTGGAGGAGATCCGCCGGATCGGCGACCGGGTGACGGTGCTGAAGGACGGCCGGGCCGTGGCGGGCGGGCTCCCCGCCAAGTCGACCCCGACCCGCGAGGTCGTCGCCCTGATGACCGGCCGCAACGTCGAGTACGTCTTCCCGGACCGGCCCGCCTCCCCGCCGCGTGCGGAACCCGTGCTGAAGGTCCAAGGGCTGTCGAGGCAGGGCGAGTTCGAGACGCTCGACCTCGATGTGCGGCCCGGCGAGATCGTCGGCCTCGCCGGACTCGTCGGCTCGGGCCGCTCCGAGATCCTGGAGACCGTTTACGGCGCCCGCAAACCGACGACCGGTCAGGTGCTGGTCGACGGCAGGGCCCTGAAGCCGGGCAGCGTACGGGCCGCCGTCCGGGCCGGACTCGGGCTCGCCCCCGAGGAACGCAAGGCGCAGGCCCTGCTGATGCTGGAGTCCGTCACCCGCAATGTGTCGGTCTCCTCCATGTCCCGCTTCTCGCGCGCCGGCTGGATCGACCGGGGCGCCGAACTCGGTGCCGCCCGGGCCGCGACCCGCGAGCTGTCGCTGCGGCCGGACAACCCGTCCGTACCGGTGCGCACCCTGTCCGGCGGCAACCAGCAGAAGGCGGTCCTGGCCCGCTGGCTGTTGCGCGGCTGCAAGGTGCTGCTGCTCGACGAACCCACCCGCGGCGTCGACGTGGGCGCCCGCGCCGAGCTCTACGCGGTCATCCGCCGGCTCGCCGACGAGGGCCTCGCCGTGCTGCTGGTCTCCAGCGAGGTGCCCGAGGTGCTCGGCCTCGCCGACCGTGTGCTGGTGCTGCGCGAGGGCCGTGTCGTCCACACGGCACCCGCCCGCGAACTCGACGAACACCGCGTACTCGACCTGGTCATGGAAGGAAGCCCGGCGTCATGACGCAGCCCGTCTCCCCGCCGCTGGACAGCAGCACCGGCAAGGTGCCCCCGGCCCGGCCCCCCGCCTGGCGCGGCCTGCTGGTCCGCGCCGACGTCCGCACCCTGTCCCTGCTCGGCGTGCTCGCCGTGCTGATCGTCATCGGCGGCATCACCAAGCCCGACGAGTTCCTCGACACGCGCAATCTGCAACTCGTCCTCACCCAGGCCTCGGTGATCGGTGTCGTCACCGTCGGCATGACCTTCGTCATCGTCTCCGGCGGCATCGACCTGTCGGTCGGCGCGATCGTCGCCCTCGCCTCCGTGTGGGCCACCACCGTCGCCACCCAGGAGTACGGCTTCGCCGGCATCCTCTTCACGGCGGTGATCGTCGGAGTCGGCTGCGGCCTGGTCAACGGCGTGCTCATCGCCTACGGCGCGATGGTGCCGTTCATCGCCACCCTCGCCATGCTGGCCTCCGCCCGCGGCCTCTCCCTCCAGATCACCGACGGCAGGACGCAGATCGTCACCGTGCCGTCCGTCCTCGACCTCGGCGAACGCGACGCCTACGTCCTCGGCATCCCGCCCCTGGTCATGGTGTTCGCCGTGGTCACGGTCATCGGCTGGCTGGTGCTCAACCGCACCACGTTCGGCCGCCGTACGGTCGCCGTCGGCGGCAACCCGGAGGCCGCCCGGCTCGCCGGCATCGACGTCCGCCGCCAGCGGCTCTACCTCTATCTGCTGTCCGGGCTGTGCTGCGGCATCGCCGCCTTCCTGCTGATCGTCCTGGCCGGCTCCGGCCAGAACACCAACGGCAACCTCTACGAACTCGACGCCATCGCCGCCGCGATCATCGGCGGCACCCTCCTCACCGGCGGCCGGGGCACCATCACCGGCTCCGTGCTGGGCGTCCTGATCTTCACCACGATCACCAACATCTTCGCCCTGAACAACCTGCAGAGCGACGTCCAGCAGATCGCCAAGGGCGCGATCATCGTCGCCGCCGTGCTGGTCCAGCGCCGTACCGCGAGCACGACCTGAGGAAAGGGTTCACCGCCATGACCGAGCTGACGAGTCGCAGAGGACTGCTCTTCGGGGCCGCCGCCGTATCCGCGGGTGCCGTCCTCACGGGATGCACGAGCAACGAGCCGTCCGACGCCAAGGACGAACCGGCCGGCAACAACCAGCCGGCCGCCGACGACAAGCCCGGCAAGCAGGTCACCATCGGCTTCGCCGGACCGCAGGCCGACCACGGCTGGCTCAACGCCATCAACGACAACGCCAAGAGCCGCGCCGAGAAGTACTCCGACGTCACCCTGGAGATCACCGAGGGCTCCAACGACACCGCCCAGCAGATCGGCCAGATCGAGACCCTCATCAACAAGAAGGTCGACGTCCTGGTCGTGCTGCCCGCCGACGGCAAGGCCCTCACCCAGGTCGGCCTCAAGGCGATGCGCGCCGGGATCCCGGTCGTCAACCTCGACCGCATCTTCAACACCCCGCAGGCCTACCGCTGCTGGATCGGCGGTGACAACTACGGCATGGGCCTCAACGCCGGGCACTACATCGGCGAGAAGCTCAAGGGCAAGTCCGGCGCCCGCGTCATCGAACTGGCCGGCCTGGACAACCTGGAGCTGACCAAGCAGCGCACCCAGGGCTTCGACGACGCCCTGAAGAACTACCCCAACATCAAGAAGGTCGCCCGGCAGGCCGCCGAGTTCACCGTCGAGTCCGGACAGGCCAAGATGGCCCAGCTGCTCCAGGCCCAGTCGACGTTCGACGCGCTGTGGAACCACGACGACGACCAGGGCGTGGGCGCGCTGCGCGCCATCGAGCAGGCCGGGCGCGACGACTTCCTGATGGTCGGCGGCGCGGGGGCGCTCTCCGCGTTCCAGGCCATCAAGCAGGACGACGGTGTGCTCAAGGCGACCGTGCTCTACCCGCCGACCATGGCCGCCTCGGCCATCGACCTCGCGCGCGCCCTCGGCCAGAGCAAGGGCATCGGGGGTCTCGCCGAGTTCGAGATCCCGTCGTCGCTCACCCTCTACTCGGCCGTCGTCGACAAGACCAACGTCGACCAGTACATGCCCACCGGCTTCAAGTGAGCCACCCCGCACCCCCCACGTGCGCCACCCCGACCAGGACGAGGAGGACACCCGTATGGGACAGCCGCAGGAGCAGCCAGAGGGGACCGAGGCGGGCAAGCCACCCCTGCGCGTGGGGATGGTGGGCTACGCCTTCATGGGCGCCGCCCACTCCCAGGGCTGGCGCACCGCGGGCCGCGTTTTCGACCTGCCCCTGAACCCCGTGCAGGCCGTGCTCTGCGGCCGGGACGCGGCGGCCGTGCGCGCGGCGGCCGGCCGGCACGGCTGGGCCTCCACCGAGACCGACTGGCGGGCGCTCGTCGAACGGGACGACGTCGACCTCGTCGACATCTGCACCCCCGGCGACAGCCACGCCGAGATCGCCCTGGCAGCCCTGGCGGCGGGCAAGCACGTCCTGTGCGAGAAGCCCCTCGCCAACACCGTCGAGGAAGCCACCTCGATGGCGCTGGCGGCCGAAGAGGCCCACGCCCGCGGCCAGGTGGCGATGGTCGGCTTCAACTACCGCCGGGTTCCCGCCACCGCCCAGGCCCGTCGCATGGTCGCCGAAGGGCGTCTGGGCAGGCTGCGGCACGTGCGGGTGACGTACCTCCAGGACTGGCTGGTCGACCCACAGTTCCCGCTGACCTGGCGGCTGCGCAGGGAGCAGGCCGGCTCGGGCTCGCTCGGCGACCTCGGCGCGCACATCGTCGACCTCGCGCAGTACCTGGTGGGGGAGCCCCTGGCGGGGGTCTCCGCGCTGACGGAGACCTTCGTACGGGAACGGCCCCTGCCCACCGGCGCCACCAGCGGGCTGTCCGCCGTCACATCCGCCGGCACCGGGCAGGTCACCGTCGACGACGCCGCGTTGTTCACGGCCCGCTTCCCCTCCGGCGCGCTGGCGTCCTTCGAGGCCACCCGCTACGCCACCGGCCGCAAGAACGCCCTGCGCATCGAACTCAACGGGGAGCGCGGCTCGCTCGCCTTCGATCTGGAGCGGCTCAACGAACTGTCCTTCCACGACGGCACCGAGCCCGGCGCGGAGGCCGGATTCCGGCGGATCCTCGTCACCGAACCCGACCACCCCTACCTGGACGCCTGGTGGCCACCGGGGCACGGCCTCGGCTACGAGCACACCTTCGTCCACCAGGCCCGCGACCTCGTCCACGCCATCGCCGAGGGCCGCCGTCCCGAACCCTCCTTCGCCGACGGGCTGCAGGTGCAGCGCGTGCTCGCGGCGGTCGAGGAGAGCGCCGAGAAGAACTCCGTCTACACACCGATCGCGGTCTGAGGAGGCCCCTTTCGATGCCGCGCACTTTCACGCTCTTCACCGGCCAGTGGGCGGACCTGCCCCTGGAGGAGGTCTGCCGCCTGGCCCGCGACTTCGGCTACGACGGCCTCGAACTCGCCTGCTGGGGCGACCACTTCGAAGTCGACAAGGCGCTGGCCGACCCCGGCTATCTCGACGGCCGCCGGGCCCTGCTCGACAAGTACGGCCTCAAGTGCTGGGCGATCTCCAACCACCTGGTCGGGCAGGCCGTCTGTGACGCCATCATCGACGAACGCCACCAGGCGATCGTCCCGGACGCGATCTGGGGCGACGGTGACCCGGAAGGGGTCCGGCAGCGGGCCGCGGAACGCATGAAGGACACCGCCCGGGCCGCTGCCGCCTTCGGTGTGAACACCGTCATCGGGTTCACCGGCTCCGCGATCTGGCACCTGGTCGCCATGTTCCCGCCCGCCCCCGAGGCGATGATCGAGCGGGGCTACCAGGACTTCGCCGACCGCTGGAACCCGATCCTGGACGTCTTCGACGCCGAGGGCGTGCGGTTCGCCCACGAGGTCCACCCCAGCGAGATCGCCTACGACTACTGGACGACGGCCCGCGCGCTGGAAGCGGTCGGCAGGCGTCCCGCCTTCGGCCTCAACTTCGATCCCTCGCACTTCGTGTGGCAGGACCTCGACCCGGTCGGGTTCCTCTGGGACTTCCGCGACCGGATCTACCACGTCGACTGCAAGGAGGCCCGTAAACGCCTCGACGGACGCAACGGCCGTCTCGGCTCCCATCTGCCCTGGGGCGACCCGCGGCGCGGCTGGGACTTCGTCTCCGCCGGGCACGGCGACGTCCCCTGGGAGGACGTCTTCCGGATGCTGCGCTCCATCGACTACGAGGGCCCCGTCTCGGTCGAGTGGGAGGACGCCGGGATGGACCGGCTCCAGGGCGCGCCGGAGGCCCTGACCCGGCTGAAGGCCTTCGACTTCGAGCCGCCCAGCGCGTCCTTCGACGCGGCCTTCAACAGCTGAACCAGGCTCCCGGCGCAGGTCGGGGACGGGGACCGGCAGCTCCGCCGGTCCCCCCTCCGACCTGCGCGGATCCCGCTTTGTCCCGCACAGGGAGAAAGTCCGGCCGAGTCCGTCGCAAGGGGTGTTCGCCCCGGACGGACACGGTTACCGTCCTTGATGTGTTCAGGACACATACACCTCCGGGGTGACGGCGCACCCCGGCGCCCGCACCGCACGCTTCGCACCCACCCCGTACGGCCCACCCCGTTCCCGGAGGGACTTCGTGCACAGAACCAGACCCGGAAGCACCGCCACCCCCAACCGGCCCAGGCTTCGCACCACTGTCGCCCTGTTCACCGGACTGCTCCTCGCCGTCGGCACCCCGGCCACCGTCGCCGGTGCCCACCCCGGCACCGTGGAGCGCGACGAACCGTCAGCCGCCGAGGGCCAGTTCCAGCAGGTGCCGCTCGCCAAGGGCGAACCCGAGACGGGCGAGCCGATGTCGCTCGCCGTGCTCCCCGACCGCAGCGTCCTGCACACCTCACGCGACGGCACACTGCGCCTCACCGACCAGGGCGGCGTCACCAAGGTCGCCGGCAAACTCGACGTCTACAACCACGACGAGGAGGGCCTCCAAGGCGTCGGCATCGACCCGGACTTCAAGAACAACCGGGCGATCTACCTCTACTACGCCCCGCCGCTCGACACCCCCGCGGGCGACGCCCCGGAGACCGGCACCGCCGAGGACTTCAAGAAGTTCGACGGCGTCAACCGCCTCTCCCGCTTCACCCTGAACGCCAACGGCACGCTGAACAAGGCCAGCGAGAAGAAGGTCATCGACGTCGCGGCCTCCCGCGGCACCTGCTGCCACGTCGGCGGGGACATCGACTTCGACGCCGACGGCAACCTCTACCTGTCGACCGGCGACGACACCAACCCCTTCTCCTCCGACGGCTACACGCCGATCGACGACCGGCCGAACCGTAACCCGGCCTTCGACGCGCGCCGCAGCTCCGGCAACACCAACGACCTGCGCGGCAAGATCCTGCGCATCAAGGTCGCCGAGGACGGCTCGTACACCGTCCCGGAGGGCAACCTCTTCGCCCCGGGCACCGAGAAGACCCGCCCCGAGATCTACGCGATGGGCTTCCGCAACCCGTTCCGGATGAGCGTCGACGACAAGACCGGCACCGTCTACGTCGGCGACTACGGCCCCGACGCCGGCGCCGCCGACCCCAAGCGCGGCCCGGGCGGACAGGTCGAGTTCGCCAAGGTGACCAAGGCCGCCAACTTCGGCTGGCCCTTCTGCACCGGCGACAACGACCCCTACGTCGACTACGACTTCGCCACCAAGGAGTCCGGCGAGACGTTCGACTGCGCCGCCCCGAAGAACACCTCGCCGTACAACACGGGCCTGACCGACCTGCCGCCCGCGCAGGCCGCCTGGATCCCGTACGACGGCGGCTCCCTGCCGGAGTTCGGCAGCGGCTCCGAGTCCCCGATGGGCGGCCCGGTCTACCGCTATGACCCCGAGCTGGAGTCCAGCGTGAAGTTCCCGGAGGCCTACGACGGCGACTTCTTCGCCGGTGAGTTCGGCCGCCGCTGGATCAAGCGCATCGAGCAGAACGACGACGGCTCCGTCGCGAAGATCAACGACTTCCCGTGGACCGGCACCCAGATCATGGACATGGAGTTCGGCCCCGACGGCGCGCTCTACGTACTCGACTACGGCGTCTCCTGGTTCCAGGGCGACGAGCACTCCGCGCTCTACCGCATCGAGAACGCTGAGGACGGCTTCTCCCCGATCGCCGAGGTCAGCGCCGACAAGACGTCCGGCGCGGCCGGGCTGAAGGTCAAGTTCACCGGCTCCGCCAAGGACGCCGACTCTCCCGACCTCACCTACAGCTGGGACTTCGGTGACGGAACCAAGGGCGAGGGCGTCAACCCCACCCACAAGTACAAGAAGACCGGCACCTACACCGCCACCTTCACGGCCAAGGACCCCGAGGGCAACACCGGCAACGCCAGCACCCGGATCGTGGTCGGCAACACCGAGCCCAAGGTCAGGATCGACGTCCCGGGCAACGGCACCATGGCCGAGTTCGGCAAGCCCGTCCCCTTCAAGGTGACCGTCACCGACCCCGAGGAGACGGTCGACTGCTCCAAGGTCAAGGTCGCCTACAGCCTCGGCCACGACTCCCACGCCCACGAGCTGACCAGCGAGATGGGCTGCGAGGGCACCCTGACCCCGCCCCCCGGTGACGGCGGCCACGACCCCAACGCCAACATCTACGGCGTCGTCGGCGCCAGCTACACCGACGGCGGGGCGAACGGCCAGGAGTCGCTGACCGGCACCGCCCGCACCGTGCTCCAGCCGCTGCACCGTCAGGGCGAGCACTTCACCATCCAGTCCGGCGTGTCGGTCATCACCAAGACCGGCGCCAACGGCGGCAAGACCGTCGGCGACATCAACGACGGCGACTGGATCTCCTTCTCCCCCTACCGGTTCGACGGGCAGAAGAAGATGACCGTGCGAGCCTCCTCCGGCGGCGCGGGCGGCTTCATCGAACTGCGCACCGGCTCGCCCGACGGCCCCCTGCACGGCTCGGCTTACATCCCGCCGACCGGCGGCTGGGAGACGTTCCAGAACGTCGACGTGCCGCTGCGGTCGCTGCCGAAGAAGACCACGGACATCTACCTGGTGTTCAAGGGCGGTGAGGGCGCGCTCTACGACGTGGACGACTTCGAGTTCTCCAAGGAGCCCTTCAAAGGCGGCAAGAAGGTCCTGGTCTTCTCCAAGACCGCCGGCTTCCGCCACGACTCCATCCCGGCGGGCATCACCGCCCTGAAGGAGCTCGGCGGCCCGGCCGGCATCACGGTCGACGCGACCGAGGAGGCCAGGCAGTTCACCACCACCAACCTCGCCAAGTACGACGCGGTCGCCTTCCTCTCCACCACGGGTGATGTCCTGAACGCCGACCAGCAGAAGGCGTTCGAGGACTACGTGGCGGGCGGCGGCGGTTACCTGGGCATCCACGCGGCTGCCGACACCGAGTACGACTGGCCGTTCTACGGCGGCCTCGTCGGCGCCTACTTCCAGTCCCACCCGGCCATCCAGAAGGCCACCGTCCGCGTCGAGGACCACGACCACCCGTCCACCGGGCACCTGGACGACGCCTGGGAACGCACCGACGAGTGGTACAACTACCGCACCAACCCCCGTGAGCAGGCCAAGGTCCTCGCCACCCTGGACGAGACCACCTACCAGGGCGGCACCATGAAGGGCGACCACCCGATCGCCTGGTGCCAGAGCTACGGCGGCGGCCGCTCCTTCTACACCGGCGGCGGCCACACCAAGGAGTCCTACGCCGAGGAAGCCTTCCGCGCCCATCTGCTCGGCGGCCTCCAGTACGCCACCGGCCAGGTCAAGGCGGACTGCAAGCCGGACAAGGGCTACCGCAAGATCTTCAACGGCCAGACCCTCGACGGCTGGAAGCAGGCCGGTCCGGGCGGGTTCGCCGTCAAGGACGGCGGGGTCATGGAGTCCGAGGGCGGCATGGGCCTGCTCTGGTACCAGGCCAAGGAGCTGAACGCGTACTCCCTCAAGCTCGACTGGAAGATGCGGGGCGACGACAACTCCGGGATCTTCGTGGGCTTCCCGGCCTCCGACGACCCCTGGTCCGCCGTGAACAAGGGCTACGAGATCCAGATCGACGCCACGGACGCGGCCGACCGCACCACGGGCTCCGTCTACTCCTTCAAGTCGGCGAACATCAAGGCCCGTGACCAGGTTCTGCGGCCCCCCGGCCAGTGGAACTCCTACGAGATCAAGGTCCAGGGCGAACGCCTCCAGGTGTTCCTCAACGGAGTCAAGATCAACGACTTCACCAACAAGGACCCCCAGCGGAGCCTGACCGACGGCTACATCGGCCTCCAGAACCACGGCGCCGGTGACCAGGTCTCCTTCCGCAACATCCAGTTGAAGGAACTGCCCGTCCAGGGCGACTGAACGGCGGCGGGCGGGGGACGCCGGACCCCCGCTCGCCGTCCCCTCTCACCTCCCCCCGGGGCTCGCGCACGATCAGGAGGCTGCCCATGTCCGCGTCCCTCTCCCGACCGCGTGTGGGGGTGTGGCTGATCGGAGCCCGAGGCTCCGTCGCCACCACCGTCGTCACGGGGTGCGCCGCCGTCGCCGCTGGCCTGCACCCGCCCACCGGCATGGTGACCGAAACACCGGCCTTCACCGACAGCGGTCTGCCTGCCCTCTCCGACCTCGTCTTCGGCGGACACGACACCCTCGACTGTCCCCTGCCCAAACGCGCCGAGACCCTGACCGCCGGCGGCGTCCTCCCACCCGGTGTCGCCACCGCCGTCACCGCCGAACTCGCCGCCGCGGACCGGGAGATCAGGCCGGGCGGCCCCACCCCCGGCGACACCAGAAGCCAGCCCGAACTGATCACGGCCTTCGCCGCCGACATCCGCGACTTCGTCCACCGCCACGAACTGGAACGGACCGTGGTCGTGAACGTCGCCTCCACCGAACCCGTGTCCACGGGCCCGGACGCCCCCCTCCCCGCCAGCACCCTCTACGCCCTCGCCGCCCTGCGCGCGGGCTGCCCCTACGTCAACTTCACCCCCTCCGAAGGCATGCACCACCCCATCGCCGCCGCCGAGGCCGCCCGCAGCGGCCTGCCCCACGCCGGCCGCGACGGCAAGACCGGCCAGACCCTGCTGCGGGCCGTGCTGGGCCCGATGTTCGCGCAGCGGGCCCTGCGGGTCAGGGCCTGGTCCGGCACGAATCTGCTGGGCGGCGGCGACGGCGCCGCCCTCGCGGATCCGGCCGCCGCCGCGGCCAAGAACGCCGGCAAGGAACGCGTCCTCGCCGACACCCTCGGCACCGTCCCCGAGGGCGAGGTCCACATCGACGACGTCCCGGCCCTCGGCGACTGGAAGACCGCCTGGGACCACATCGCCTTCGACGGCTTCCTCGGCACCCGCATGGTCCTCCAGACCATCTGGCAGGGCTGCGACTCGGCCCTGGCCGCACCGCTCGTCCTCGACCTGGCCCGGCTGACCGCCCGGGCCCACGAGACAGGACTGTCCGGCCCCCTCAGCGCGCTCGGCTTCTACTTCAAGGACCCGGTGGGGGAGGGACCTTCGGGCTTGTCCGAGCAGTACGGGGAACTGGTGCGGTTCGGACGGAGCCTGGGGGCGGGCGCGGGGGACGCGGGGGGTCGGGTCGGGCTTGGTGCCGGGCTGGGTGAGGGGGAGGGCGTCGAGTCGGCTGAGGGGGAGGGCCGGGGGCAGGGAGAGGGCGGGGGTCAGGGAGAGGGCGAGGGGGAGGGCCGTGGCGTGGGGTCGGTGAGCGGCCCCGAGGTGACGGGAGGAGCGCTGTGACGCTGCGCGAAGGCTCCGGCGGGGGCGGGGGCGGGGGCCGGTGTGGGTGTCGGAGCGCGTGCGGGGGCGGGTGTGGGTGTGGGTGCGGGGACCTGTGTGGGGGAGGGCGCCGTCTGGAACCGCCCGCCGCCGCTCCTCGGGCCACTGCCGGTGACACCGCCTCCCCCTCATGCACCGGCCGCGCACACCGGGGCCGGGCCTGGACGGAACTCCTGCGCCTGCCCGCCTTGTTCAGCGTCCCCGGAGACGCCCTGGCCGGCACGGCCGCAACCGGCGCGACCCCCAACACCCGCACCCTGCTCGCCATCGCCTCCTCCCTCTGCCTGTACGAAGCGGGCATGGCCCTCAACGACTGGGCCGACCGCGACGTGGACGCCGTCGAACGCCCGCACCGCCCCCTGCCCTCCGGCCGCATCCGGCCCGCCGCCGCCCTCACGGCTGCCTGCGCCCTCACTGGAGCAGGACTGGCCCTGGCCGCCGGGGCGGGCCGCCCGGCCCTGGCCGTCGCCGCGCCCCTGGCCGCGACCGTCTGGGCGTACGACCTCGGCCTGAAGCACACACCCGCCGGGCCCGTGGCCATGGGCACGGCACGCGGCCTCGACCTGCTCCTGGGCGCCGCGGCCACGAGTGGCGACATCCGCCCGGCCCTGCCCTCCGGCGCCCTCCTGGGCACCCACACCCTCGCTGTCACCACGGTCTCCCGCCAAGAGGCCCAGGGAGGCTCACCCGTGCCACCTCTCGCGGCCCTCGCGACGACGGCCCTGCTGACTCGGTGGGTGACGCGGCCCTCTGACGGGGGGACGGGAGGGCTTCGGCGGGGAGCCGTTGAGGGGGTGACGAGAGGGCGTTGGCGGCAGCTCGTCCAGGAGGTCGCGCCGGGTCGTCGGCAGGCGGTCGCGACCGGCCATGGCCCGGCAGTTCCCCAACCGCTCCGGCTCCCCGCGCCGGAGACCCGCGCGCTGCTCACCACCGCCCTCGGTGCCGCCTACGCCGCGACAACGGCCCGCCCTTACTTCCACGCCACCTTGAATCCCTCACCTCCTCTCACCCAACGCGCCGTCGGCGCCGGCATCCGCGCCACGATCCCCCTCCAGGCCGCCCTCACCGCCCGCTCCCGGGGCACGGCCACGGCACTCCTCATCGCCACACTCGCCCCCCTCGGAGCCCGGTTCGCGAAGAAGGTGAGCGTCACATGAGCGCCGATGCCCCGAAGAGCCGTGCCACGGCCCCACTGCCCTCAGACACCCATCCAAGCCCCGACACTCAGCCGCCCTCCGAGGCGCACCCCACCTCCGAGGCGCAGCCGCCCTCCGAGGCGCAGCCCACCTCCGAGGCGCAGCCCACCTCTGAGGCGCAGCGGCCCTCCGAGGCGCAGCCCACCTCTGAGGCGCAGCGGCCCTCCGAGGCGCAGCCGATCTCCGAGGCTCCGCCGGCCTCTGAGGCGCAGCCGATCTCCGAGGCTCCGCCGACCACCCCGCCCGGTACCGTCCCCGCCCGGCCCGACGCCCCACCCGGCGTTCACCTCGCCCAGCCCAGCGCCCCCCTCGCCCAGCCCAGCTCCCTCCCTCCCCTCCGCTTCGGCTACGGCACCAACGGTCTCGCCGACCTCCGGCTCGACGACGCCCTCGGCCTCCTCGCCGACCTCGGCTACGACGGCGTCGGACTGACCCTCGACCACATGCACCTCGACCCGCTCGCCCCCGACCTCGCCGCCCGTACCCGCCGGGTCGCGCAACTGCTGGAGGCGCTGGGGCTGGGCGTCACCATCGAGACGGGCGCCCGCTATGTCCTCGACCCCCGCCGCAAGCACGGCCCCTCCCTCCTCGACCCGGACCCGGACGACCGGGCTCGCCGCGCCGACCTCCTCGTCCGTGCCGTCCGGGTCGCCGCCGACCTCGGCGCCCACGCGGTGCACTGCTTCAGCGGCGTCGTCCCGGAGGGCACCGACACGCACACCGCGTGGAAGCGCCTCGCCGAGACACTGACTCCCGTCCTGGACGTCGCCGCCTCTACGGGCATCCCGCTCGCCGTCGAACCCGAGCCCGGGCACCTCCTCGCCACCCTGGCCGACTTCCATCACCTCCGCAGCGCCCTCGGCGACCCCGAGCACCTCGGCCTCACCCTGGACATCGGCCACTGCCAGTGCCTCGAACCCCTATCTCCCGCCGACTGTGTGCGCGCCGCCGCCCCCTGGCTGCGACACGTCCAGATCGAGGACATGCGGCGCGGCGTCCACGAGCACCTCCCCTTCGGTGAGGGGGAGATCGACTTCCCGCCGGTCCTGGCGGCCCTCGCCGCCACCGGCTACCAGGGCCTGACCGTCGTCGAACTGCCCCGCCACTCCCACGCCGGACCGCACTTCGCAGCGCACTCCCTCCCGTTCCTCCGCGACGCCGAGCGGACCGCGGCCACCCTGCGGCCTGCCACCGCTCCGGCCCTCCAGCAGGCCGCGCCACCCCACGGCGCTCCCTCCGCCACCCCTGAGGGGAGCAGCACCAGATGACTCGTCCCCGCACCACACCAGCGGCGAGAACCGAGAACACCGAGAGCACCCAAAACGCCGAGAGCACCGAGGCCACCCAGAACGCCGGGAGCACCGAGGGCATCCCGGGTACCACCCACCGGAGCACCATCCACGCTCCCACCCCCCTACCCTCCCAGGACACCGCCCCCACCCCCTCACTCGCCGACCTCCGTCACCACCTCACCACCCACCTCGACCCGGCCGCCCGCAGCTGGCTCGACCATGCCCTGGACGAGGCCGTCGCCCACCCCGGCATCCACGGGCCCATCTCTGTATGGGAGTTGCGTCTGGCCGAAGCCGGCCGGCGCTGCGGTGTCGCGCACGCCGACGCCGCGCGTGTCCTCATCCTCGACGCGGCCCGCGCCGGGATCGACGCCCTGTCCCGGGTGTACTTCCAGGGCACCGCCGACGAACGCCGGGCCGTGCTGCACGCCCTGCCCCACCTCGTCTCCGGACCGGACGCGCTCCCGCTGGTCGAGGACGCCCTGCGGACCAACGACACCCGGCTCCTGAGCGCCGCCGTCGGCCCCTACGCCGCCCGGCACCTGAGCACGCACGCCTGGCGTCACGCCGTACTGAAGTGCCTGTTCACCGGCGTGCCCGTCGACCACGTGGCGGACCTGCCCCGGCGCGCCGCCGGTGACGGCGAACTCGCCCGGATGCTGGGCGACTACGCCGCCGAGCGCGCCGCCGCCGGCCGCACCGTCCCCGAGGATCTGCACCGCGTCCTGGACCTGACCGAGTCCGTCACCCCGGCCCCTGTCACGGACCACCCCCACGGCAAGGAGTCCTGATGCGCATCTTCGACCCCCACATCCACATGACGTCCCGGACCACGGACGACTACGAGGCCATGTACGCCGCCGGGGTCCGCGCCCTCGTCGAGCCGTCCTTCTGGCTCGGTCAGCCGCGCACCTCGCCTGCCTCCTTCCGCGACTACTTCGACACCCTCCTCGGCTGGGAGCCCTTCCGCGCCGCCCAGTACGGCATCGCCCACCACTGCACGATCGCGCTCAATCCCAAGGAGGCCAACGACCCCCGCTGCCTGCCCGTCCTCGACGAGCTGCCCCGGTATCTCGTCAAGGACAACGTCGTGGCCGTCGGGGAGATCGGCTACGACTCCATGACCCCCGCCGAGGACAGCGCCCTCGCCGCGCAGCTCCAGCTCGCCGCCGACCACGGCCTGCCCGCCCTCGTGCACACCCCGCACCGCGACAAACTCGCCGGACTGCGCCGCACCCTCGACGTCGTCCGGGAGTCCGCGCTGGCCCCCGAGCGGGTCCTGGTCGACCACCTCAACGAAACCACCGTCAAGGAGGCCAGGGACAGCGGCTGCTGGCTGGGCTTCTCCGTCTATCCCGACACCAAGATGGACGAGGAACGCATGGTCGCGCTCCTGCGCACCTACGGCACCGAGCAGATCCTGGTGAACTCCGCCGCCGACTGGGGCAAGAGCGATCCCCTCAAGACCCGCAAGGTCGGCGACCTGATGCTGGCCGAGGGCTTCGACGAGGACGACGTCGACCAGGTGCTGTGGCGCAATCCCGTCGCCTTCTACGGTCTCAGCGGCCGGCTGAACCTCGACGTCGGCGGCACGGACGCCACCCACGAGGGAAACTCCATCCTCCGTGGCGCCCCTGAGGATCCGCACGAGCCGGAAACCGGCCCGGGCACGCCGGCTCCCGTCCCCGCCGCGGAGGCGTGAATCATGCGCTTCCGCCACCCCGACGGCTCCACCGTCCACCTCGCCTACTGCACCAACGTCCACCCCGCCGAGACCCTCGACGGTGTCCTCGCCCAGCTCCGCGACCACTGCGAGCCGGTCCGCCGCCGCCTCGGCCGCGACCGCCTCGGCATCGGACTGTGGCTGGCCAAGGACGCCGCCCACGCCCTCGTCACCGACCCCTCCGCGCTGCGCGGCCTGCGCACCGAACTCGACCGGCGCGGCCTCGAGGTCGTCACCCTCAACGGCTTCCCCTATGAGGGCTTCGGCGCCGAGGAGGTCAAGTACCGCGTCTACAAGCCGGACTGGGCCGACCCGGAACGCCTCGACCACACCGCCGCCCTGGCCCGTGTCCTCGCCGGGCTCCTCCCCGACGACGTGACCGACGGGACCATCTCCACCCTGCCCCTCGCCTGGCGTACCGCGTACGACGACGACCGTGCCCGCACCGCCCGCACCGCGCTGCGCACCCTCGCCGAACGCCTCGACGCCATCGAGGAGCTGACCGGCCGCTCCATCCGCGTCGGCCTGGAACCGGAACCCGGCTGCGTCGTGGAGACCACCCACGACGCCATCGCCCCGCTCACCGCGATCGGCCACGACCGCATCGGCATCTGTGTCGACACCTGCCATCTCGCCACCTCCTTCGAAGATCCGCACACCGCCCTGGACGCCCTCACCGCGGCCGGTGTCCCCGTCGTCAAATCCCAGCTCTCCGCCGCACTGCACGCCGAACACCCCCATCTCCCCGAGGTGCGCGGAGCCCTGGCCGCCTTCGCCGAACCCCGCTTCCTGCACCAGACCCGCACGGCCACCGCCACCGGACTGCGCGCCACCGACGACCTCGACGAGGCCCTCGCCGGACACGCCCTTCCCGACGCCTCACCCTGGCGATCCCACTTCCACGTCCCCCTGCACGCGGCCCCCGCCGCGCCCCTCACCTCCACTCTCCCGGTCCTGAAATCCGCACTGACCCGCCTCGTCGGCGGCCTGACCCCGATCACCCGCCACCTGGAGGTCGAGACCTACACCTGGCAGGCCCTGCCGCCCGAGCTGCGCCCCAAGGGCCGCGCCCAGCTCGCCGAGGGCATCGCCGCCGAACTCACCCTCGCCCGAGACCTGCTGACCGACCTCGGACTGAAGGAGCTGCCATGAGCACCGGCCCCCATGAGCAGTCCGACCCGGCCGCTACGACCCGTCCCACCCCGCTCCTCGTCCTGGACGTCGTCGGCCTCACCCCCCGTCTCCTCGATCACATGCCCCACCTCAAGGCGCTCGGTCAGTCCGGCTCCCGTGCCCCGCTCGGCACCGTCCTGCCCGCCGTCACCTGCGCCGCCCAGTCCACGTTCCTCACCGGCACCATGCCCTCCGAGCACGGCATCGTCGGCAACGGCTGGTACTTCCGCGAACTCGGCGACGTCCTGCTGTGGCGCCAGCACAACGGGCTCGTGGCCGGCGACAAACTCTGGGACGCCGCTCGCCGCGCCCACCCCGGCTACACCGTCGCGAACATCTGCTGGTGGTACGCCATGGGCGCCGACACGGACATCACCGTCACCCCCCGTCCGGTCTACTACGCCGACGGCCGCAAGGAACCCGACTGCTACACCCGGCCGGCCGCACTCCACGACGAACTGACCGACAAACTGGGCACCTTCCCCCTGTTCCACTTCTGGGGCCCCGGAGCCGATCTCGTGTCCAGCCGGTGGATCATCGACGCCACCCGACACATCATCCGCACCCGGCACCCGGACCTGACACTCTGCTACCTCCCTCATCTCGACTACGACCTGCAGCGCTTCGGCCCCGACGACCCGCGTTCCCTGCAAGCGGCCGCCGACCTCGACGCCGCCCTGGCCCCGCTGCTGGACGACGCCCGGGTCGAGGGCCGTACCGTCGTCGCGCTGTCCGAGTACGGCATCACCCGCGTGAACCGGCATGTCGACATCAATCGCGCCCTGCGCAGCGCCGGGCTGCTGGAGGTGCACACGCAGGACGGCATGGAGTACCTCGACACGATGGCGTCCCGCGCCTTCGCGGTCGCCGACCACCAGATCGCCCATGTCTACGTGCGCCGCCCCGAGGACCTCGACGCCGCACGAGCGGGCCTCGACGGCCTGCCCGGCATCGACCGACTCCTCGACGACGAGGGCAAGAAGACCCACCACCTCGACCATCCGCGCGCGGGCGAACTCGTCGCCGTGGCGGAACCCGACGCCTGGTTCACGTACTACTACTGGCTCGACGACGATCGTGCGCCCGACTTCGCGCAGCTGGTCGAGATCCACCGCAAACCCGGCTACGACCCGGTCGAACTCTTCATGGATCCCCTCGACCCCTACGTCAAGGTCAAGGCGGCCACCGCACTGGCGCGCAAGAAGCTCGGCATGCGCTACCGCATGGCGGTCGTGCCTCTGGACCCCTCACCTATTCGAGGCAGCCACGGCCGCCTTCCGCAGAGCGACGACGACGGTCCGCTCCTCATCTGCTCCACCCCCCGTGCTGTCGGCGACCGCGTCGCGGCCACCGATGTGAAGTCACTGCTGCTCCGACTCGCCGGTCTCTCCTGAGGTTGAGCCCTCAGTACCGACTGGTCACAAGTGAAGCACTCACCACTGACAACGCCCCGCGATCACGAGGAGTTCCCCGCATGAGCCGCTTCTCCCAGCCCGACCCCGAGCTCGGCCACCGCCTCGGCAGACGAGGCATGCTCGGCGTCGCGGCCGGCGCCACCGCCGCCGCGCTGCTCGGCGCCGCGGCCCCGGCGAACGCCGCGACCCGCACCACCACCGGCAGCGCCACGCCCGCCACCACGCCCGCCACCGCGTCCGGCACCAAGGGCCGCGGCCGACCCGTCCTGCCGCCCGGCCGCCTCGGCATCCAGCTCTACAGCCTGCGCGACAAGGTCTCCACCCTCGGCTTCGGCCCGGTCTTCGCCGAACTGGAGCGATACGGCTACGACGAGGTCGAGTTCGCCGGATACACCCAGGGCTCGGCCGGGCCCATCACGCTCGCCCAGCTCAAGCGGCTGGCCCGCAACCACGGCCTGAACCCGATCGGCAGTCACGTCGGCTACTACTCCGACGACCCGAACGCCTACACCTTCGCCCAGAACCTCACCAAGGTCCTCGACGACGCCCAGGCCCTCGGCCTCAAGCACATCGGCACGGCCTCCGGCCCGTTCCGCTACGGCTCGACCGTCGATGCCTGGAAGCGCGCCGCCGAGGACTTCAACACCTATGGCGCGGCGGCGCGGGCCCGCGGCATGAAGTTCTACCAGCACAACCACTCCGAGGAGTTCTCCTTCGCCACCGACAACCCCAAGGTCCGCCTCTACGACGTCCTGCTCAAGGAGACCGACCCGGACCTCGTGCACCTGGAGATGGACATCTACTGGGCGTACGTCGGGCAGTTCCGCTTCTCCAGGCGGCCCGACGGCACGCCCGCTCCGTTCGAGCCGCTGAACTACGTCCTGCGGCAGCCCGACCGCTACCCGCTCTTCCATGTGAAGGACGGCGAGAGCGACCCGTCGAACCCGTACGGCTACAACATGACCGACGTCGGCGACGGCGACATCGACTACCAGCGGTTCATCTCCGCCGTGACCCGGCTGCGCGGCCATCGCCTGGCCCACCACTGGCAGGCCGAGCACGACAACCCGGCCGAGTCCTTCACGTTCGCGCGCCGCTCCAGCGCGCACCTGCACTCCCTGAGGGAGAAGTGCTGACCGGTCGGGTCCCGATCGGCGCACGCACCTGAGGAGGCCCCTCCCCGGCTGGGGGAGGGGCCTCCTCAGGTGTGCGGCTTCGGCCGTCAGCCGACGGTCTCGGCGGGGACGGTGTGCGGCGCCGGAAGGTGAGGCGACGTCCTCGCTCTGTACGGATCTGCCGTCATGTCAGGCGGTGTCCTCGCCGAGCGGTTGCGGGTTGGGGGAGATGCGGCCGGTTTTCTTGTCGCGTCCCGGCGGGCTCAGGAACAGTGCCACGCAGCCGGCGAAGAGCGAGATGGAGCCGGCCAGGATGAAGGCACCGGAGTGCCCCCAGGCGCCGACGACCACGGCACCCATGCCGGCGCCCAGGCCGGAGACGAGCTTGGCGCTGTAGACCATGCCGTAGTTGGACGCGTTGTTGTTCTCACCGAAGTAGTCGGCGGTGAGCGCGGCGAACATCGGGAAGATGGCACCGCCGCCGAAGCCGGAGATCGAGGAGAAGACCAGGAACAGCGGAAGGTTCTCGGCGTTCGCCGACCAGAGGATGCCGTACTGGGACAGACCCAGGATCACGCACACCACGAGCAGGCACCGCTTGCGGCCGTACAGGTCGGAGAGCCAGCCGATGACACCGCGTCCGGTGCCGTTGACGATGGCCTTCAAGGACATGGCCGTGGCGACGATCCCGCCCGCGAACCCCGCCTCTTCGCCGATCTCCACCTGGAAGGCGATGCCGAAGATGTTCACACCGGACGTACAGGCCAGGCAGAACCACATCAGGGCCACCCGGCCGGTCTTCCAGGCCTCCTTGGGGGAGTACTGGCGCACCGCCGGCGGGTTCATCCGCAGTGAGCGGGCCGCGCGCGGGTCGTCCGGCGGGTTCAGCGGGTCGATCGTGGAGGGCCACCAGTTCTTCGGCGGGTCCTTGAAGAAGTAGCCGGAGAAGGCGACCATTCCGGCCAGGAGCACGCCCACCGAAACCAGCACCCAGCGGAAGTTGGTCAGGTCCATGTAGCCGTTGAAGAGGAAGACGAAGGGCACCGAGCCGTAGGCGAAGCCGCCGTTGACGAAGCCGGTCTTGCCGCCCTTGCGCTCCGGGTACCACTTGCCGACCATGTTGACGCAGGTGGCGTACACCATGCCCGCGCCCATGCCGCTGAACATGCTGAAGCCGATGTAGGCGAAGACGACGTGCGGCGCGAAGGCGAGGGACAGGTAGCCCAGCAGCGTCCCGGTGGCGCCGAGCATCATGGCCCAGCGGGCCGGCAGCCTTCCGCTCTCACGCAGTTTGCCCGCGGGGAAGGCCACCGCGGCCTGGAAGAAGACCCAGACGGTCATCATCCAGAAGATGTGCATGCTGTTCCAGCTGTGCGCCGTGTGCAGGGTTTCCTCGGCCGACGCGAACGCGTACTCGGCGGAGGAGATGCCCATCATGCCGATCCAGGGAAGGATCACCATCCACTTGCGCTTGCGGCCCATGATGTCGATGTCGGTCTCACCGAGGCGGTAGACGCGGCCGTTCGCGTCGGTGACCTCCCGGTAGGGAACCGTGGTGGGCAGATCGGTCGTTGTCATGTCGTGTCGCACCCCTTGCGTCGAAAGATCTGGCCAGCGCCCCCTGTCCCATGCCTTTCGTGCGCGTGCGGGTCCCGGGGCCTGCCGACGCGCACCGTCGGCAGGCCCCCCGCTCACTCACCTCATGTACCGCCCCCCAGCCGC
The DNA here is from genome assembly GCF_042959065.1 of Streptomyces sp. NPDC007929. Classification (NCBI taxonomy): domain Bacteria; kingdom Bacillati; phylum Actinomycetota; class Actinomycetes; order Kitasatosporales; family Streptomycetaceae; genus Streptomyces; species Streptomyces sp. NPDC007929. The sequence continues at coordinate 296,997 of NZ_JBIBKD010000004.1, forward strand.
CCCGCCGCACGCGCCCAGCGGTACTTCGCGCCGAGCACGGCCACAGGCTTCTCGGTCGTGTACGGGTACGCCACGACCCCGTGCTCGAAGAGGTACTGGCAGGCCTCCTCGACCTCCACGTCACCCGCGAGCGACGCCACCACGGGCTTCTCGATCCCGCGCTCCCGGAACTCGGCCACCACGCGCGCGGTGAGCTCCGCGAAGACCATGGGAGGAGTGACGATGGTGTGCCAGTAGCCGAGGACCAGCGCGTGGATGCGCGGGTCCTCCAGACCGAGCCGGATCGTCGCCTCGTACGTTGACGGCGGCTCGCCCCCGGTGATGTCCACCGGGTTGCCCGCGGCCCCGAAGGGCGGGATGAACTTCCGGAACGCCTCGTCCAGGTCGGGCGGGATCTCCATCAGGGTCAGGCCGTTGTCCGTCACCGCGTCGGAGAGCAGCACACCACTGCCGCCGGCGCCCGTGATGATCACGACGTTGTCGCCCTGGGGAGCGGGCAGCACCGGCAACGCGCGCGCGTACTCCAGCATGTCGTTCAGGCCCGGCGCCCGGATCACCCCGGCCTGCCGCAGGATGTCGTCGTACACGGCGTCGTCACCCGCCAGGGCGCCGGTGTGTGAACCGGCCGCCTTGGCACCCGCCGCCGTCCGCCCGGCCTTCAGCACGACCACAGGCTTCTTCGGCACGGTCGCCCGGGCGGCCTCCACGAAGGCGCGGCCGTCCTTGAGGTCCTCCAGGTGCATCGCGATGCAGTCGGTGTGCGGGTCCTCGCCGAACCAGGTCAGCAGGTCGTCCTCGTCCAGGTCCGACTTGTTGCCGAGCCCTACGATCGCCGACACACCCGTCTTGGTGGTGCGGGCGAAGCCCAGGATGGCCATCCCGATGCCACCCGACTGCGAGGTCAGTGCCACCCCGCCCTTGACGTCGTACGGCGTGCAGAACGTGGCGCACAGGTCCTGCCAGGTCGAGTAGTAGCCGTAGATGTTCGGCCCCAGCAGCCGTACGCCGTGCCGCTCGGCGATCTCCACGATCTCCGCCTGCAGTTCGTGCTCGCCGGTCTCCGCGAACCCGGAGGGGATCAGCACGGCGTTCGGGATCTTCTTGCGTCCCACTTCCTCCAGGGCCGAGGCCACGAACTTGGCGGGGATCGCGAAGACCGCCACATCCACCTCACCGGGAACGTCCGTGACACTCTTGTACGCCTTGCGGCCCAGAATGTCATCGGCCTTGGGATTCACCGGATGGATGTCCCCGGTGAATCCTCCGTCGATGAGGTTGCGCATCACCGAGTTGCCGATCTTGCCCTGCTCGTTGGAGGCGCCGATCACGGCGACGCAGTTCGGCTGCATCAGCCGGCGCATCGAGGCGAGGATCTCGTCGCGTGAGTACCTCCGGCGCGGCGTGGGCTGCGACTCGGCGAGGATCACCCGGATGTCGGCCGCGACGGCCCCGTCGGCCGTGGCGATCACCGGATTGAGGTCCACCTCGGCGATCTCCGGGAAGTCCGCGACGAGTTGGGACACCCGGCGGATCTGCTCGGCGACGGCCCACCGGTCCACTCCCGCCCGGCCCCGCACCCCGCCCAAAATCTCAGCCGACCGGATCGAGTCCAGCATCGACAGCGCCTCGTCGGCGTCCACCGGCGCGAGCCGGAAGGTGACGTCCTTGAGGACCTCGACGAGCACTCCGCCGAGCCCGAAGGCGACCACCTTCCCGAACGTCGGGTCCGTGACCGCGCCGACGATGACCTCCTGTCCCTGTGGCAGCAGCTCCTGCACCTGCACGCCGGAGATGCGGGCACCGGCGTCGTAGGCGCGCGCGTTGTCGATGATCGTGTGGAACGCGGCCCGTACGTCGGTCGCGCCCTCGACCCCGACGATCACTCCGCCGGCGTCGGTCTTGTGCAGGATGTCCGGCGAGACGATCTTCATCACGACGGGCCCTCCGAAGCGCGCCGCGAACGCCACGGCCTCGTCGACGTCCGTCGCCAGCTCCTCGCCCGGTACGGCGATCCCGTACGCGTCGGCTATCACCTTGCCCTCGGGCGCGGTCAGCGCGGTCCGCCCCTCGGCCCGCACGGACTCCAGGAGGGACCGCACCCGCAGGACCCGGTCTTCCGCCATCACGTCAGATCACTCCGTTCGACTTGAGCAGGCGCAGTTCCTCGTCGCCGAGGCCGAGTTCGCCGACATAGACCTCTTCGTTGTGCTCACCGAGCAAGGGCGAACTGGTCACGTCGACGGGGGAGTCGGACAGCTTGAGGGGGCTGCCGACGGTCACGAAGTCGCCGCGCTCGGGGTGCGGGACGGTGACGACCATCTCGTTGGCGACCAGCGAACGGTCCTCGATGATCTCGCGGGTGGACAGGATCGGCCCGCACGGGATGTTGTGCGCGTTGAGCCGCTCCAGCACCTCCCACTTGGGCAGCGTCGAGGACCACTCCTCGATCAGCTGGAACATCTTGCCCAGCTTGGGGAGCCGCGCCTCGGGCGTCGCCCACTCGGGGTCGGCGGCCAGCTCGGGCCGGCCGATCAGCTCGCTGAGCGGCTGCCAGCCGACGGGCTGCACGATGACGTACACGTAGTCGTTCGGGCCGCCCGGCGCGCACTTGACCGCCCAGCCGGGCTGGCCGCCGCCGGACGCGTTTCCGGACCTGGGAACCTCGTCGCCGAAGTCTTCGTTGGGATATTCACGGAGCGGGCCATGTGCCAGCCGCTGCTGATCCCTCAGCTTCACCCGGCAGAGGTTGAGGACGGCATGCTGCATGGCCACGTTGACCCGCTGCCCGCGCCCGGTGTTCTCCCGCTGGTACAGCGCCGCGAGAATCCCCGCCACGGCGTGCACACCCGTCCCCGAGTCCCCGATCTGGGCCCCCGTCGCCAGCGGTGGTCCGTCTTCGAAACCGGTGGTCGACATCGACCCGCCCATGGCCTGCGCGACGACCTCGTACGCCTTGAAGTTGGTGTACGGGCCCTCGCCGAACCCCTTGATGGAGGCATAGACGATTCGTGGATTGATCTCCTGGATGCGGTCCCAGGTGAAGCCCATCCGGTCCACCGCGCCCGGGCCGAAGTTCTCGACCATGACGTCGGAGCGCCGGATCAGCTCGGTGAGGATCTCCTTGCCGCGCTCGGTCTTGGTGTTGAGGGTGATGCTCCGCTTGTTGCAGTTGAGCATCGTGAAGTAGAGGGAGTCGACGTCCGGGAGGTCACGCAGTTGCTTGCGCGTGATGTCGCCGGTCGGAGCCTCCAGCTTGACGACGTCCGCGCCGAGCCAGGCGAGCAGCTGGGTCGCCGACGGCCCGGACTGGACGTGGGTCATGTCCAGGACACGGATGCCTTCGAGGGCCTTGGTGGAGGTAGCAGTCATCGCGGGCACCTCACTTGTACATGGTCTGGTTCATGGTTCCGGGGGCGTACGCGTCCGGGTCGACCCAGACGTTGATCAGCGACGGCTTGCCGGACTCGCGTGCACGCAGCAGGGCCGGGCCGATGTCGGCGGGGTCGCGGACCTCCTCGCCGTGGCCGCCCAGCATCCGGGCGAACTCGTCGTAGCGGACGTCGCCCAGGGTGTTGCCGATCCGCTCGCGTTCCTTGCCGTACTTGGCGGCCTGGCCGTAGCGGATCTGGTTCATGGAGGAGTTGTTGCCGACGATGCCGACGAACGGGAGGTCGTAGCGGACCAGGGTCTCGAAGTCCCAGCCGGTCAGGGAGAACGCGCCGTCGCCGAAGAGCGCCACGACCTCCTTGTCGGGCCGTGCCTGTTTGGCCGCGAGCACGAAGGGGACGCCGACGCCGAGTGTGCCGAGGGGTCCGGGGTCCATCCAGTGCCCCGGTGACTTGGGCTGCACGACCTGCCCGGAGAAGGTGACGATGTCGCCGCCGTCCCCGATGTAGATCGAGTCCTCGGTGAGGAAGTCGTTGATCTCGCTGACCAGGCGGTAGGGGTGGATGGGTGAGGCGTCGGACTTCAGGTTCGGCAGCCGCTTCTCCAGAGCGGTCTGCTCGGCCGCCCGCAGTTCGTCCAGCCATTCCTTTCGCTTGGAGGCGCCGCCGTTGACGCGTCCGGAGGCCGCCTCGGTCACCGACTTCAGCACCAGCCCGGCGTCGCCCACGATGCCGAGGTCGATGTCGCGGTTCTTGCCGACGGTGCGGTAGTCGAGGTCGATCTGCACGACGGTCGCGTCCGGGGAGAGCCGCTTGCCGTAGCCCATGCGGAAGTCGAAGGGGGTTCCGACGATCACGATGACATCGGCGTTCGAGAAGGCGTACCGGCGTGAGAGCTGGAAGTGGTGCGGGTCGCCGGGCGGGAGGGTGCCGCGTCCCGCGCCGTTCATGTAGGCGGGGATGTTGAGGGTCCTGACGAGTTCGATGGCCGTTTCGGTGCCACGGGTCGTCCAGACCTGGCTGCCGAGCAGGATGGCCGGCTTCTCGGCGTGCACCAGCAGGTCGGCGAGTTTCTCGATGGCCTCGGGGTCGCCGGCCGAGCGGGTCGAGGCGCGGTAGGCGCCCTCCTGCGGCACGCGCGCCTTGGACGCGGGCACCTTGGCGTCCAGCACGTCACGCGGGATCTCCAGGAAGGAGGGGCCGGGCGCGCCGTGGAAGCACTCGCGGAACGCCATGGACACCATGTCCGCGGCGCGTGCCGTGTCGGGCACGGTCGCCGCGAACTTGGTGATGGGGTTCATCATGTCGACGTGCGGCAGGTCCTGGAGGGACCCCATCTTGTGCTGGGTGAGGGCCCCTTGACCGCCGATCAGCAGCATCGGGGACTCCGCGCGGAAGGCGTTGGCGACACCGGTGACGGCGTCGGTCGTCCCCGGCCCCGCGGTGACCACCGCGCAGCCGGGCTTGCCGGTGATGCGGGCGTAGCCGTCGGCGGCGTGGGCGGCGACCTGCTCGTGGCGTACGTCGACGACCTCGATGCCCTCGTCGACGCAGCCGTCGTAGATGTCGATGATGTGGCCGCCGCACAGCGTGTAGATGCGGTCGACCCCCTCGGCCTTCAGCGCCTTGGCTACGAGATGACCACCGGAAATCAGGTCCTGGGTGTCGTCGGGCATGGCGAAGTCCTGTCCCTTCGTAGGGGGTTGGAGCGGTTCGCAGTACATTGCATACAGTCGACGAATACTGTATGAAGCTTGTTATCCCGCATCCGGTGGGTGGTGTCCAGGGGGCGTGCGGCACTTTCGGGCGACTGACGGTCGCTCTCCGGAAGACACGGCAGTCAGGAGCCGGAATGGACCTGTACGAACACCAGGCAAGGGAACTCTTCGAAAAGCACGGCATCTCGGTACCGCGGGCCGAGGTGACCGACTCGCCCAAGCAGGCACGTGTGATCGCACGCCGGCTCGGCGGTCGGGTCGTGGTGAAAGCCCAGGTGAAGATCGGTGGGCGCGGCAAGGCCGGCGGTGTGCGACTGGTCGCCGACCCGGCCGCGGCGGAGCTGACCGCACGCCAGATCCTCGGCATGGACATCAAGGGCCACACGGTCGGCACGGTGATGCTGGCCCAACCCGTGGACATCGACCACGAGTTCTATGTGTCCTACGTGCTCGATCGCGCCGCCGGCCGCTTCCTCGCGATCGCCTCGGCCGAGGGGGGCATGGAGATCGAGGAGGTCGCCGCCACCAGGCCGGAGGCGGTCGCACGCATCCCCGTCGACCCCGCCGAGGGCGTGACCTCGGCCAAGGCCACCGAGATCGCCGACGCGGCCGGGCTGCCGCCACAGGCAGTCGACGTCCTGGTGCGCCTCTGGGAGGTCCTGGTCCGCGAGGACGCCGTCCTCGTCGAGGTCAACCCGCTCGTCCGCACGAAGGAGGGCCGGATCCTGGCACTCGACGGGAAGGTCACCCTCGACGACAACGCCCGCTTCCGGCAGGCGCGCTGGGGCGCGGAGGACACCGGGCACGACGATCCACTGGAGGCGGCCGCCGCCGCGAAGGGCCTCAACTACGTCAAGCTCGACGGAGAGGTCGGCATCATCGGCAACGGCGCGGGGCTCGTCATGTCGACACTCGACGTGGTCGCGGGGTGCGGCGCGCGACCCGCCAACTTCCTCGACATCGGCGGTGGAGCGAGCGCCCAGGTCATGGCGGACGGACTGTCGGTCATCCTCTCCGATCCGGCCGTGAAATCCGTCTTCGTCAACGTCTTCGGCGGCATCACCGCCTGCGACGCGGTCGCCGACGGCATCGTGCGGGCCCTGGAGACCGTGCGGTTGACCAAACCGCTCGTCGTGCGCCTCGACGGCAACAACGCCGCCCGGGGGCGGGCCATCCTCGACGAGCACGCGCATCCCCTGGTCCAGCAGGTCACCACCATGGACGGCGCCGCCGCCCGTGCCGCCGAACTCGCCGCCGCGGCCTGAGAAGAGGGAACGCCATGGCCATCTACCTCACCAAGGAGAGCAAGGTCCTCGTCCAGGGCATGACCGGTGGCGAGGGCATGAAGCACACCCGGCGGATGCTCGCGGCCGGGACGAACGTCGTCGGCGGCGTCAACCCGCGCAAGGCCGGCCGCACCGTCGACTTCGACGACAGGGCCGTGCCCGTCTTCGGCTCCGTCGCCGACGGGATGCGCGCCACCGGAGCCGACGTCACCGTCGTCTTCGTACCGCCGGCCTTCGCCAAGGCGGCCGTCATCGAGGCCGCCGACGCCGGCATCGGCCTGGCCGTCGTCATCACCGAGGGCATCCCCGTCCACGACTCCGTCGCCTTCACCGCCTACGCCAAGGACAAGGGCACCCGCATCATCGGCCCCAACTGCCCGGGCCTCATCACCCCCGGCCAGTCCAACGCCGGTATCATCCCGGCCGACATCACCAAACCGGGCCGCATCGGCCTGGTCTCCAAGTCCGGCACCCTGACGTACCAGCTCATGTACGAGCTGCGGGACATCGGCTTCTCCACCTGCGTCGGCATCGGCGGCGACCCCGTGGTCGGCACCACCCACATCGACTGCCTCGCAGCCTTCCAGAACGACCCCGACACCGAACTGGTCGTCCTCATCGGGGAGATCGGCGGCGACGCGGAGGAGCGCGCGGCGGCGTACATCCGCGAGCACGTCACCAAGCCGGTCGTCGGCTACATCGCCGGGTTCACGGCACCCGAGGGCAAGACCATGGGGCACGCCGGTGCCATCGTCTCCGGCTCCTCGGGCACCGCTGCCGCGAAGAAGGAGGCCCTGGAGGCGGCCGGGGTGAGCGTGGGCAGCACACCGACCGAGACGGCGAAACTGGTGCTGGCGCGACTCGAGGGGCGCTAGCGGCGTCCCGCACGGTCTGTGTCGTCACGTGCGGTTACTGCCTGGCCGACCGCCGACCCACCCATGTGGATTCTCTGGTCGCTCGCCGACCCACCCATGTGGATTGTCAGGTCGACCGCCGACCCACCCATGTGGATTGTCGGGTCGACCGCCGACCCACCCATGCCGGTTCCCTGGTCCATGGACGGGCCCGGCTGACCCACGCCGTGCCCCGGCCGATCGATGGCCGGGCAAGCCCGCCCCACCCCGAACTCCCGCCCCGACTGTGCACCGAGAGCGGAGCAACCCCATGGCACCCACCCTCACCCTCAAACCCGGCACGTCCTGGCCCGACGCCTGGCGACGCTGTCTCGCCGTCGCTCCCGAGGCCTTCCGCGACGACCGGGTCCTCAACCTCTGGAACGGCGCCTGGCAGGAGGACGGCCGGGCCCTGCCCGCCGTCAGCCCGGTCGACGGCAGCCCGATCGCCGGGCCGCCGCGTCTGGACGGCACCACCGCCCACCGGGCCGTGTGCGCCGCCCTCGACCAGCACCGCGCCTGGCGTCACCTCCCCCTGAAGGAGCGCCGGGCCCGGGTCGCGGCCACCCTCGACGCCCTCACCGAACACCGCGGCCTGCTCGCGCTGCTGCTCGTCTGGGAGATCGGCAAGCCCTGGCGGCTCGCCCAGGCGGACGTCGACCGGGCCATCGACGGGGTCCGCTGGTACGTCGACGGCGTCGAACCGATGCTCGCCGACCGCTCCCCGCTGGACGGCCCGGTATCCAACATCGCCAGCTGGAACTACCCGATGAGCGTGCTCGTTCACGCATTACTGGTCCAATCACTGGCAGGCAACGCGGTCATCGCCAAGACCCCGACCGACGGCGGCGTCTCCTGTCTGACCCTGGCCTGTGCCCTCGCCGCCCGCGAGGGAGTTCCCGTCACCCTCGTCAGCGGCAGCGGAGGCGAGCTGTCGCAGGCGCTGGTGCGGGCACCCGAGATCGGCTGCGTCTCCTTCGTCGGCGGCCGCGACACCGGAGCCGCCGTCGCCACGGCCGTCGCCGACCTCGGCAAACGACACATCCTCGAACAGGAAGGACTCAACACCTGGGGCATCTGGAACTACTCGGACTGGGACACGCTCACCGCGCTGATCCCCAAGCTCTTCGACTACGGCAAGCAGCGCTGTACGGCGTACCCGCGCTTCGTCGTCCAGCGGCACCTGTTCGACGCCTTCCTGGCGGCGTACCTCCCTGCGGTGCGCACGCTCAGGGTCGGGCATCCGCTCGCCGTGGAGCAGCCTGACGACCCGTACCCGGAGCTGGACTTCGGGCCGGTGATCAACGCGGCCAAGGCGAAGGAGCTGCGGGACCAGGTCGCCGAGGCGATCGAGCGCGGCGCCGTACCGCTGCATCGCGCCACACCCGACGACGCCCGCTTCCTGCCCGGTCAGGACACCTCCGCCTACGTCCAGCCGGTCACGCTCCTCAACCCGCCCTCGTCGTCTCCGCTCCACCACTCGGAGCCGTTCGGCCCGGTCGACACGATCGTCCTGGTCGACACGGAGGCGGAGCTGCTGGCCGCGATGAACGCCTCCAACGGCGCGCTGGTCGCCACGTTGTCCACGGACGACCGGGCGACATACGACAGGCTCGCCCCGCAGATCCGTGCGTTCAAGGTCGGCCACGGCGCGCCCCGCTCCCGGGGCGACCGCGACGAACTGTTCGGCGGGCTCGGCGCGTCCTGGCGCGGCGCGTTCGTCGGCGGCGACCTGCTCGTGCGCGCGGTGACGCGAGGACCGCAGGGGGAGCGGCTGCCGGGCAATTTCCCGGAGTACCAGTTGCTGCCCTGACGTAGGGGGGTGCGTCCGGCGCCGGTTCCCGGCGGGGTTCATGAGGGAGGGGGCCGGAGCCGGACGCCGAGCGGCTTGAGGTAGCGCGGCCCGGTACTTCGAGGAGTCGTGGCGTCACGCCGTCTCCGCGTCGCGACCTCGCAACCTCCCGACTCCTCGTGAGGTCATGCCGTCACGCCGTTACGCCATAGGCCGTCACCGCCGTATGCCGTCGCCGCCGTATGCCGTCACGCCGCCACACCGCTGTTCAGCCGATGCCCTGCCGGTCCGGGCGCAGGGCGAAGTCACGGTCCGGCGCGGGTTGTGCGGTCAGGGCGACGGCCTGCCGGAGCAGTTCACGGTGGCGCAGCAGCGGCTCGCGGCGTTCCGGCGGGGCGAGCAGGAGGAGGTCGTCGAGGCCGGCCAGCATGCGCCGGGAGATCTGCGGGCTCCCGACGGCGCAGCCCCGTACCTCGGTGAAGCCGAGATCCACCAGCTCGGTCCAGTCGGGCACGGGTTGCACCAGGCGCACGGCACCGGCCCGGTCCCGGTGCAGGGCGGCGTCCAGCGGGCGCCGGCTCAGCGCGGCCAGGAACTGGACGATGCGGTCCAAGGCCTGGACGGCGGTCGTCGGATCGTTGATCGCGGGGGACAGGGCACGCAGCGCGATGTCGGACAACTGCCGCAGCCCGAAACCGAGATCCTGGTGGTAGGTCCGCTCCACCCCGACCGAGAGCGCGTAGCGCAGCGCCCGGCGCGGTGGGACGGGCCCGCCGTGCACCGCCAGCACGGGCATGCCCGGCACCACGAAGTCCCCGATGCGCGGAATCAGCCGCAGCACCACCCCGTGTTTGCGCGCCACGCGCAGCAGCCGCGCGATGTGCACGTCCCGCAGCACCCCCGCCCGGCCCTCGTGGGGCACCCACGCGGTCTCCGTGCCGGGGGCCGGAGCCTCCTGCCCGCTCACCGGCACGGGCATCGACGCGGGCACCCGGAACGACTCCGAGGCGATCCGCGCGATCACATGGCTGATCCGCATCAGCCGCAGGGTCGCGTTCACGTAGAGCACGAAGAGCAGCAGGCTCAGCCCGACCAGGCAGAGCGTGAGGACCGACTGCACCAGGGGCACCGTAGTGACGGCCCGCGGGTCTTCGACGGTGTCGAAACTCGTCAGGACCAGCAAGGTCAGCACGAAGGTCGCCAGGAACACCGCGAAGGTGGCCTTGGTGATCCGACTCCGGACGAAGAGCCGCACCACGCGCGGGGTGAACTGCCCGCTCGCCATCTGCACCGCCACCAGCGAGATGCTGAAGACCACACCGATGAAGGTCATCATCGCCGAGCCGACCGCGCTCACCACGGCCTTCGCGTCCTCCGAGAACCGCAGCAGCTCGTCGAGCGTCTCGTAGTCCTTCTCCTGCTGGAGCGCGTCGACGATGGCCGTGTCGAGCGCCTCCGCCCCGACCCACACCACGAAGACGCTCACCATCGCCGCGGTGGGGGCGAACCAGAACGTGTCCCGCAGATGCTCCCTGAGCGGTGACAACGCACGCGGACGACGTCCAGCCGCCCTCGTCGCCGAGGAGCCCTGCGTAACCATCCAGTCACTCATGGTGCGACCCTAGAGGTATCGGCCCCCGAGGTCCCGGACCCCCGCCAGACGGACGGAAACGCAGGTGAAAGGCACTCCGAAAGCTTGGTATTGTTGTCCGTGTCGCCGCGGGGAGCACCCCTGGCACGGCGGCGGACACCGGTCCGGGTGGCGGAATGGCAGACGCGCTAGCTTGAGGTGCTAGTGCCCTTTATCGGGCGTGGGGGTTCAAGTCCCCCCTCGGACACAGATCAGCTCGGGCGGGTCGAGATCATCTCGGCCCGCCCGAGCTGTTGCGCGTCCTGCGTCCTCGGCAGTCCACGGCTGTTATCGGCTGTCCATGGCTGCCATCGGCTGTCCACGGCTGCCATCGGCCGGCATCGCCTCAGCGCCGGTACTCGCGCAGCTTGCGGTACAGCGTCGCCCGGCCGATCCCGAGTGCGGCCGCCGTGCGTGCCTTGTTGCCGCCGTGGCGGCGCAGCGCCTCCAGGATCGCGGCACGCTCGGCCTGCTCCATCGGGTTGAGCGGGCGAGCGGCCGGGCCTTCCCGTACGGCGTCCGGCAGCTCCGCGCGACGGACCGGCCCGGACACCCGCCGGTGCTCCGCGAGGGCCCGTACGACATGGGCCAGCTCGGTGATGTTGCCGGGCCACGGGTACGCCTCGAGCGCGCGCAGGGCGTCCAGGGTCCAGGTCAGGGGAGGTTGCCCGGGGGCCGGGTGAGGGGTGAGCGCGGGCAGGAGTTCCCGGATGTCCTCGGCGCGTTCCCGCAGAGGCGGCAGGGTCACCGAGCGGGCCGACAACTTGTCCAGCAGGCGCTGGAGGCAGGGGCCGACCGGGGCGCCGGGTGTGTAGGTGACCAGCAGCCGGGTGTCCGGATGCTGGTCGAGCAGGGAGTTGAGCGCGGCCACTCCTGGCTGCGCGAGGCGCTCGGCGTGCCGCAGCAGCAGGAGTCGGTCGGGCTGCCAGCCGGACTCGCTCCGGTCGGATTGCCAGTCGGAGGGGCTCCGGTCAGGCTGCCAGCCGGACGGGCTCCGGTCGGGTTGCCACGCGGACAGGGCCCGGTCGAGGCCGGCGTCCCGTGCCGCGTCGGCCTCCTGGACGGGGTCCGGGCCGAACAGCTCCCGCGCCAGGGTCGCCTTGCCCGTTCCGCGCTCGCCGATCAGCAGCAAGGGTTCGGCGGGGCGGACCAGCTCCACCGCCCGCCCGACGGCGTGCCGCCAGGGGAGCGAGGAGCCGGTCAGGGTGACCGGCGGGGACGGGGCAGGCGCAGGGGGCGGCGGATCGTCGAGCGGTTCCAGGACGGCCACGATCCCGATGGTCGTGCCGTCCAGCCGTACCGGGGTGACGCCCGCCGTGCACCCGGCCCCCTCCGGCAGTCGCGCGACGCCCGTGACGTCCCGGTGCCGCGCGTCGGCCGCAGTGCGCTCCAGCGCCCCGAGCACCTCGGGCGTCAGCAGCCGTTGCGCCGCGCAACTGACGAGCCGGTTGCGGCCGTCGAGTGCCGCCACGGCCCGGTCCGGCCCGCGCGCGGCGCGCACGTAGGCGTCCAGCAGCGCCCGCTCGCCCCGCCCGGCCCGGGCCCGCAGCTCCGTCTCGACCGCCGCGACCGTCGCCTCGGCGAAGGCCGCCTGAGGATGCGGCGGTCCGGGGCACAGTCGTGACGCGACCGTCACGGTGCCCAGCACCTGTCCGCTCTCCGGTCCGAGCACCGGGACGCTGACGGCGGAGACGTCCTGCCAGCGATCGAGGAAATGCTCGGGGCCGTGAACCTCGGCCCGGCTCCTCGTGCGCAGGGCGAGCGCCGCGCTGTTGTGCCCGACCTCCTGCTCCGACAGACCGGCGCACCCGCCGAACCCGGGTACGTTCCCGGCCGTCCACAGCACGCGCAGCCGCTCGTCGGTCAGGACGAGCAGCGCCCGGCCCGCACCGAGGGCGGGGACGATCCGGTCGAACACCGGCCGGGCGGCGCCGAGCAGAGCCGACTCCCCGGGGAGCCGAGGACACGCTGCCGGTTCCTCCAGGTCGTGCGGTACGCCGAAGAACCGGGCCCGCCGCCACGCCGCGACGACCTCCTCCGGCACGCCCCGGGGCAGCGGACGCCCCGACAGGAACCGCTCACGGGCGATGCGCAGGGAGGGCCGGGCGGTGGTGGCTGCGGGGGAGGCGTCTGTGGTGGTCACGGCACGAACCACCGTAGCGGGTTCAGTTGAACGGGAAACAACCGCGGTCCCGCTGCACCCCGAACCGCGCCATGAGGCACCCCAGGACCGCGCCCCGCCCCGCACCTCCGCCGACAGCCCTGTGTCTCGTATTGAGACACCCGCGCGCAGCCGATACCCCCCATGCTCATGCACGTCCCACGCCTCACACCCCACGTCACGCCGCCCGATCCGTCCCTCTCTCTCTCCCCCCCCGCAGGAGCGCCCGTGTCCACCGTCGTCGAGACCGACGTCCTGATCGTCGGCAGTGGCCCGGCCGGTGCCTCGGCCGCGCTCGCCCTGAGCACCTACGGCGTCCCCAACACCGTGGTGACCCGCTACGCGAGCCTCGCCGACACCCCCCGCGCGCACATCACCAACCAGCGCACCATGGAGGTGCTGCGCGACCTCGGCGTGGAGCAGGAGGTCGTCGCGCAGGCCACCCCGCAGCACCTGATGGGCAACACGACGTTCTGCACGAGCCTCGCGGGCGAGGAACTGGGCCGGGTGCGCTCCTGGGGCAACGACCCGCTCGTGCAGGCCGAGCACGAACTCGCCAGCCCCACGCGCATGTGCGACCTGCCGCAGCACCTCATGGAGCCGGTCCTCGTGAACGCGGCCGTCGCGCGCGGCACCCGGCTCCGCTTCCAGAACGAGTACCTCTCCCACACCCAGGACGCCGACGGCGTCACCGCCACCGTCCGCGACCGGCTGCGCGGCGACACGTACGAGATCCGCGCCAAGTACCTGATCGGCGCCGACGGCGGACGGTCGAAGGTCGCCGCGGACGCCGGGCTGCCGATGGGTGGTCAGATGGGCGTGGCGGGCAGCATCAACATCGTCTTCGAGGCGGACCTGAGCCGGTACACCGCCCACCGCCCGGCCACCCTCTACTGGGTCCTCGCCCCCGGCGCGACGGTCGGCGGCATCGGCGCCGGCCTGGTGCGCTGTGTGCGCCCCTGGAACGAGTGGCTGATCGTCTGGGGCTACGACGTGAACGCCGGCGCGCCCGACCTGACCACCGAGTACGCCGAGTCGGTCGTCCGGTCGCTGGTCGGTGACGACGACATCCCCGTGACCGTCAAGTCGTCCTCGGCGTGGACCGTCAACGAGATGTACGCCGAGACGTATGCCGACGGCCGGGTCTTCTGCGCCGGAGACGCCGTGCACCGGCATCCGCCGTCCAACGGCCTCGGCTCCAACACCTCGATCCAGGACGCCTACAACCTCGCCTGGAAGCTCAAGCTGGTCCTCGACGGCACCGCCCACCCCAGGCTGCTCGACAGCTACACCGCCGAGCGCGCCCCGATCGGCCGGCAGATCGTCACCCGAGCCAACCGGTCCATCCGCGAGACCGCCCCGGTCTTCGAGGCCCTCGACGGGCTCTCCCCGCAGACCCCTGAGCAGTTGTGGGCCAACATCGCCGCCCGCAAGGACGCCACGAAGGCAGCCGAGCAGCAGCGGGCCGCACTGCGCGAGGCCATCGCCTTCAAGGTCTACGAGTTCAACGCCCACGGCGTCGACCTCAACCAGCGCTACGACGCCGGGGAGTCCGCCGCGATCGTCCCGGACGGCACGCCCGACCCCGGTTTCGCCCGCGACCACGAGCTGCACCACCAGCCGTCCTCCCGCCCCGGCGCCCGGCTCCCGCACGCCTGGATCACCTCCGGCACCCGCACGCTCTCGACCCTCGACACCGTCGGCCGGGGCCGCTTCACCCTGCTGACCGGCATCGGGGGAGAAGCCTGGGTGCGGGCCGCCGACGCGCAGGACGTGGAGATCGCCACGGTGGTGATCGGCCCCGGGCAGCGGTACGAGGATCCGTACGGGGACTGGGCGCGGCTGCGGGAGATCCCGGACGCGGGCGCCCTCCTGGTACGTCCGGACGGTTTCGTCGCCTTCCGGCACGCCTCCGTCGGCCCGGACGCCGAAGAACTGCTCACGGACGCGCTGCGGCGCATCCTCGGGCACGCCTGACCCGCGCCATCATGGAAGCAGCGGAAGAGCCGTCAGAGGCGGACGTCGACGACGAGGAGCCGGGATGACCACCGACGACGCGACCAGGGCCGATGTCACCGAGCAGGTCCTCGCCGGCCTGCGCGGGACCGCCGACCCGCGGCTGCGCGAACTGCTCACCGGCCTCGTCCGCCACCTGCACGACTTCGCGCGCGAGACCCGTCTCACCCGGGAGGAGTGGGAAAAGGCGATCGCCTTCCTGACCGCGACCGGCCGGATGTGCACCGACACCCGGCAGGAGTTCATCCTGCTGTCGGACGTGCTGGGCCTGTCCATGCTGGTGGAGACGCTGAACGGCGAGCGCGCGACGGGCGCCACCGAGTCCACCGTGCTGGGTCCCTTCCACATGACCGAGTCGCCGGTACGCGCGCTCGGCGACGACATCGACCTGGCCGGCGGCGGTGAGAAGTGCGTCGTCAGCGGCCGGGTGCGGTCCGCCGACGGCACCCCGCTGCCCGGCGCTGTCGTCGACGTCTGGCAGGCCGACGACAAGGGCTTCTACGACGTCCAGCAGCCCGGCGTCCAGCCCCCGGGCAACGGACGGGGGCTGTTCACCGCCGACGCCGAGGGCCGCTTCTGGTTCCGCACCTGCGTCCCGGCGGCGTATCCGATCCCCACCGACGGCCCCGTGGGCGAGTTGCTGCGCGCGACCGGACGGCATCCCTACCGCCCCGCGCACATCCACTTCATCGCCACGGCCGAAGGGCATACGCCCGTCACCACGCACATCTTCGTCGCCGGCGGCGACTACCTCGACTCCGACGCGGTGTTCGCCGTGAAGCGGAGCCTGATCCAGGACTTCGCCGAGACCGACGATGCGTCGTCGGCCCGGGAGTTCGGCGTGGAGAACCCCTTCCGGCACGCCCGCTTCGACCTCGTCCTGGAGCCGGCCGTATGACGTTCCAGGAGGAGTTCACGTACGAGACCCGGCCCGTGCGGGTGGTGTTCCGGCCCGGCGCGGCCGTCACCGCGACTCGGGGCGAGGCGGCGCGCCTGGGCCTGGGGCGGCTGCTCGTCGTGTGCGGCAGCCGGGGTGAGCGCGTGGCCCGGGCGGTCGCGGACGCGCTCGGTGACCGTTGCGCGGGTGTGCACGCCGAGGCGCGGATGCATGTGCCCGTCGAGGACGCCGACCGGGCTGTCGCGGCCGTCCGGGCGGCCGGGGCGGACGGCTGCGTCGCGGTCGGCGGCGGCTCCGCGATCGGGCTCGGCAAGGCGATCGCCCTGCGTACCGGACTTCCGCTGATCGCCGTGCCGTCGACCTACTCGGGCTCGGAGATGACCCCGGTCTGGGGCCTGACCGAGGGCGGCGCCAAACGTACCGGCCGCGACCCGGTCGTCCAGCCCCGCAGCGTCGTCTACGACCCCCGGCTCACCCTTTCCCTGCCCGTGCCCCTGTCCGTGACCAGCGGCATCAACGCCCTCGCGCACGCCGTCGAGGCGCTGTACGCCCCTGACGTCTCGCCGCTGGTGTCGGTCATGGCCGAGGAGGGCGTGCGGGCCATGTCCGAAGCCCTGCCCCGACTGGCCGCCGACCCGGACGACCTCGACGCGCGCGGCCGGGCGCTGTACGCGGCATGGTTGTGCGGGGCGTGCCTCGGCGCGACCACGATGGGGCTGCACCACAAGCTGTGCCATGTCCTCGGCGGCACCTACGGCCTGCCCCACGCCGAGACCCACACCGTGGTCCTGCCCCACGCCCTCGCCCACAACGCCCCCGCGGCCCCGCGGGCGTTGACGGTCCTGCGCCGCGCCCTCGGAGTCGACGACGTGCCCCGCGCCCTGTGGGACCTGGCCGGCCGCCTCGGCGCCCCGCGCTCCCTGGCCGGACTCGGCCTCACGGAAGCCGACCTGACCCCGGCGGCGGAACGGGCCGCGGGCGAGCCGTACGCCAACCCGCGCGAGGTGACGGTGGAGGGGGTGCGGGGCGTCCTGCTCGCGGCGTTCGAAGGGAGCCCGCCGGACTCCGGCTCGCGGACAGAAGGTGACCGCAAGCCTTCCTAGGGTCGTGGCATGACTCAGACGCAGAGGATTCTTGTCACCGGCGCCACCGGAACCGTCGGCCGTCAGGTCGTCGCCGAACTGCTCGACCGGGGGCACGAGGTGCGGGCCCTGACCCGCGACGCCGCGAGTGCCGCCTTCCCGGCCGGGGTCGATGTCGTCGAGGGTGACCTGACCGAACCGGAGAGCCTGGCACGGGCCCCGGAGGGCGTCACCGGACTCCACCTGATCACCTTCGGCGGTGCCGTCTTCAGCCCGCTGGAAACCGGCCCCCGGATCCTGGAACTCACCCGCTCCGCCGGTGTCCGCCGCGTCACCGTGCTGCACGGCGGCGGCCCCACCCCGCTGGAGGACGCGGTACGGGCCGACGACGGCGTGGACTGGACGGTGCTCATGCCCGTCGAGTTCATGGCCAACGCCCTGGAGTGGGCGGACGGGATCGTGACCTCGGGGGAGGTGCGGGAGCCCTTCGTGGACCGGCTGAGCGCCATGGTCCACGAGGCGGACATCGGCGCCGTCGCGGCCGTCGCGCTCACGGAGGAGGGGCACGGCGGCCAGGAGTACGTGATCACCGGCCCCGAGGTGCTCACGGTCGGCGACAAGGTGAAGACCATCGCCGACGCCGTCGGCCGGGAGATCGCCCTGGTCGAGCTGACCCAGGAGCAGGCCGTCGCACAGTGGCGGGCGGCGGGTCTCCCGGAGGACACCATCGGCTTCCTGCTCATGGCGTACGGAGACACCCCCGAGATCGGCCGTACGGTCTCCGGCACCGTCGAGAAGGTCACCGGACGCCCGGCGCGCACCTTCACCCGGTGGGCGGCCGAACACGCGGACTCCTTCACAGGACGGTCGTGACTGTCTCGTATTGAGACACCCGGACCGCGATCCGGTCCGTCAAGATCGACAAGGGGGTGTGACCGCAGCAAGGTGCGGCCGTCGGCCTGCGCGAAAGCGCCGACCGCACGGCCGCACACCCGAAGAAAGGTGACCACCATGGCCCTCGCCCTGCTCCGGCGCCGGTGGCTCAAGAACACCCCCGCCGCGGCGGCGGGCCTCGCCCTCCCCCTCCCCGACGGCGCGGGCGCCGTCGCCCGCGAGGTCGTCGACCCGATGGGCTCGCCGCTGGCGGCCGCGGACGTCACCGTCACCGCCCTGGACACCCACCGCGTCGCCGTCCGCGGCACGACCGATCCCTACGGCTACTTCCTCGCCGCGCTGCCGCCCGGCCGCTACAGCCTGCTCATCTCGGCGGAGGGTCTGCGGCCGCACCGCGAGACGATCGAGACGGGCCCGGGCACCCCGACGGCCACCGAGCGCGTCTGGCTGCAACCGGCCGAGGCGCTCCAGCTTCCGGCCCCCGGCACCTGGCTGTTCGATCCGCCGCACACGGCGATCCGGTTCATCGCCAAGCACGTCGGCATGGCCCATGTCCACGGCCGCTTCGAACGCTTCGAGGGCGGCATCCGGATCGCCCCGGACATGGCCGACTCGCGCGTGCACGTCAGGATCGACGCCTCCAGCATCACCACCGGCAACACCACCCGCGACAACCATCTGCGATCCGCCGACTTCCTTGACGTCGAACGCTTCCCGTACATCGACTTCACGAGCGCGCGCTTCGCCTACCGCGGCGGCACCAAGTGGACGCTCCAGGGCTCCCTCACCATGCACGGCGTCAGCCGCTCGGTGGCCCTGGACACGACCTACCTCGGCACCGTGAACGGCGGCTACGGCCAGGAACTGCGCTGCGCGGCCCTGGCGACGGCGGAACTCCACCGCGAGGACTACACCCTCAACTGGCGCTCCATGCTGGCCCGCGGCATCGCGGTGGTCGGCCCGACGGTCCAACTGGAGCTCGACGTCCAGGCGATGTACCGCACCCACGACACACCCACACCGCCGGAGTAGCGGTCGAATAACCTCTGGCACCGTCCCCTCAAGTCTCCCTACACTCACGCACGTACCCGCGCCGCCCACGACCCCGGCGGTGCACCGACGGTGACGGACGAAGGGAGGCCGGCATGTGTGAGCACACCGCTGTCGGCGTCTCCCTGCCGCAGCACGAGGTGATCCTGGTGTCTTCGTCGCCCCGGTGTCCGCTGCGCGGCGGCACCGGCTGACCGGGACGAACACCCGGCGACGCCCGCTGACCTCGACATGACGTCAGGTCCCGGTGACACCTGCCTGTTTCGCCCGGCAATCGCGCTGCCCCTGCTCTGATCGCATCGAAAGGCCCTGGGCCGTGCGCACCCACCTCAACCCACTCGCCGCCGTCCGCAACCTCGGCATCCTCGCCCACGTCGACGCCGGCAAGACCACCGTCACCGAACGGATCCTGTTCGCCACCGGCACCACGCACAAGCGCGGCGAGGTCCACGACGGCACCACCGTCACCGACTTCGACCCGCAGGAGCGCGACCGCGGCATCACCATCTTCGCCGCGGCGGTGAGCTGCGTCTGGGACGGTCACCGGATCAACCTCATCGACACCCCCGGACACGTCGACTTCGCCGACGAGGTGGAGCGCGCGCTGCGGGTGCTCGACGGGGCGGTGGCCGTGTTCGACGCGGTCGCCGGGGTGGAGCCGCAGAGCGAGTCGGTGTGGCGGCAGGCCGACCGGCACGGCGTACCGAGGATCGCCTTCGTCAACAAGATGGACCGCGCCGGGGCCGACCTCGACGCGGCCGTGGCGTCGATCCGGGCGCGACTGCACCCGGCGCCCCTGCTCGTGCAGGTGCCGATCGGTACGGAGGACACCTTCACCGGTGTCGTCGACCTGGTCCGCATGCGGGCACTGCGGTGGGACGACGGCGGCTCCGTCGAGGAGACACCGGTGCCGGACGGCCTGCGCGGCGAGGCCGTCGCCCGCCGCCGGGCACTGGAGGAGGCCGTGGCGGAGCTGCACCCGGGCGCGCTGGAGGAGTTCTGCGACACCGGCACGCTCACCGCGGGGAGCCTCACATCGGCGCTGCGCGAGCTGACCCGGGACGGTGACGGCGTGGTCGTGCTGTGCGGCTCCGCGTACCGCAACCGCGGTGTCGAGCCGCTGCTCGACGCGGCCGTGGCCTATCTGCCGTCGCCCCTGGACGTGCCGCCGGTCCGCGGCACGCACGAGGGCGAGGAGCAGGCGCGGCCCGCCGATTCCGCGGCACCGGCCGCCGCCCTGGCGTTCAAGGTGCACGCCACCCCGACAGGGCGGCTGACCTACCTGAGGATCTACTCGGGCACGATCGAGAAGGGAGACACCCTGTGGGACGCGACCGCGCGCCGCACCGAGCGGATCGGGCGGATCCTGCGCGTCCGGGCCGACCGGCACGCCCCGCTCGATCGGGCCGTCGCCGGGGACATCGTCGCCGTCATCGGTCTCAAGTCCGCCCGCCCCGGCTCCACCCTGTGCGCACCCGGCGTTCCGCTCCTCCTGGAGCCGCCCGGTGTGCCCGAGCCGGTCGTGTCGGTCGCGGTGGAGCCCCGCCGCGCCGGCGACACCGACCGGCTGGCCTCGGGGCTGGCCCGGCTGACCGAGGAGGATCCCTCGCTGGTCGTGCGGACCGACCCGGAGACCGGGCAGACCGTGCTGTCCGGCATGGGTGAACTGCACCTGGAGGTGGCGGTGGAGAAGCTCCGGCGCGAGCTGGGGCTGGAGGTCAACGTCGGCCGCCCCCGGGTCAGTCACCGCGAGACCGTCGGCCGGGGCGTGTCCGGCGCGGTCTTCCGGCACGTCAAACAGGACGGCGGGGCGGGTCAGTTCGCCCATGTCGTCCTCGATGTGGAGCCGTACGAGGAGGGAGATTTCGCGTTCCGCTCGGCGGTCGTGGGCGGGCGGGTGCCGCAGGAGCACGTCCGGGCGGTCGAGGCGGGCTGCCGCGACGCCCTCGCCGAAGGGCCGCTCGGCGGGCACCCGGTGACGGGTCTGCGCGTCACGCTCACCGACGGGGCGACCCATGTGAAGGACTCCTCGGACACGGCGTTCCGCACGGCCGGCCGCCTCGGTCTCCGTGAGGCCCTGCGCGCCTGCGCGATGGTCCTGCTGGAGCCGGTCGTCGAGGTCACGGTCACCGTGCCCGAGGAAGCGGTCGGCGGTGTGCTCGGCGACCTCGCCGCCCGGCGCGGCCGGGTGACCGGCTCGGTCACCCGTTCCGGCGCGGCGATCGTCACCGCCACCGTGCCGCTGGCCGAACTGTTCGGCTACGCGACCCGGTTGCGCAGCCGCACCCAGGGCCGCGGCACCTTCACGGCCCGCCCCACCGGCTACGCCCCGGCACCGGTCGCGGCGCCGACGCGGTAGCGCCCGGAGCGGGCCCCTCCCTTCCGTACCCGAAGGGAGGGGCCCGCCGGGGGTCCGCCCTGTCCCGCGAGCTACAGATCCGCACCGCCCCGCGGGCTACGGGTACGACACCACCGTCGACGGCACCGTGGACGTCCCCGACGTGGGCGAACCCGTGTCGTTGATGACCCGCTCGTACTGCCCGTTGCCCCCCAGCGAGACCACGAGCAGGTCGTGGAAGCGCACCCCCGGCCGGTTCGGCGCGGCGAAGCCGTGGTGCTGCACGATGGCCGGATCGACGTTGTAGTAGCAGTAGCTGCCCAGGCCCCAGCCCTCGTGGGTGGTGACACCGTCCCCCACCCGGTAGGCGGCGTAGCCCTTGACCCCACCGTTCTGGATCGCGGCCTGGTCCGGGGCGTCGTACGCCTTCTCGTTCTGGTAGAAGATCGTGCGGCCGCGCTCGCCGAACCACTGCACGTCGTACTTGTTGAAGTGCTCCACGAACAGCCCGGTCGCCAGTACGTCATGGCCGTTGACGACGACGCCGTAGTCCGCGCGGTTGGTCTCCCAGCCGACGCCGTCGCCGTGGTCGGCCCGCCAGACCCAGGTGTGGTCGACGATGGTGTGCCGGCTGTTGACGACCATGCTGGTGGTCGCTTTGCCCGGGCCCGCCCCACCGATGCGGACGAACACGTCCTGGACGGTCGTCGGGTCGGCGGAATGGTCGCGCCGGGCGCCCCGTGGGCCGATCTCCAGCAGGGTGGCGGAGTTGACCGGCCCCGCGTCGACGAGGAATCCGGCCAGGCGTACCCCGTCGACGTCGGCGACCTTCAGCGCGGTGACGCCGCCCACGGGGATGAGCGTGGCGTATCCCAGGCCCAGCACCACCGTGCCGGGCCGGTCGACGCGCACCGGCTGGTCGAGGTGGTAGATCCCCGGCGTCAGCAGCAGGTGGAGGCCCTGGGCGAGAGCCTGGTTGAGGGTGGCCGCCGATACACCGGGCTTGGCGACGTAGAAGCGCGACAGGGGCAGCGAGGTGCCGCGCGGGGTGCCGTTGCCCCAGGTGACGCCCCTGGCATCGGTCCGCTTCTCCGGCAGGAAGACGCGGTACTCGCTGCCGCTGAGGTACAGGAACGGCTTCTCGCGGGAGACCGGCGTGGTGTCCAGCGTGGTGTACGGCGGGTTCGGGAAGCCCTGCGCGGGGGCGCCCTCGACACCGGAGAACACCATGTTCCACACGCCGTTGAGCCAGCCGCCGATCGCACTGTCCCGGGTGTACCACTGCTGCTGGGAGTACGGCTGCACCTGGCCGTCGATCCGGCTGTCGGCGATGTAGCCGCCGCTGGACCAGCCGTAGCCGGTCGGGGCGAGGTTGAGGTTGCCGCGGATGTGCATCCGGCGGAACGGGGCCGCCTGCGAGACCGCCCAGCGGTTGGTGCCGTTCACCGGGACGACCGCGAGGTTCTCCGCCGAACGCCAGAAGTTCTGCGTGGCGTTGCCGTCGAACCAGCCCGCGTCGACCGTGATGTCGCCGTTGATGGTGGTGTCGTCGGGGGAGAGGCCGAGGCCGGAGATCGAGGTGTAGAAGCCGATCTGTGCGTTCAGGCCGTGATAGGTGCCGGGTTTGAACAGCAGCTGGTAGCGGCCGGTGCCGAACTGGGCCGACTCCTGCCGGCGGAAGATCTCGTCGAGCCGGCCCTGGATGTTCGGGGTGGCCGGATCGAAGACCAGCACGTTCGGGCCGAGGTCACCACCACCGGGCAGGGCGCGCGGCCTTCTGCGCACCGGCGTCTTCCGGGCGTCGGGGGCGGCGGAGGCCGTGCCGGGCAGCGCCGCGAGCGCGGACGCGGCAACGGCGGCGCCGAGGACGGCCCGGCGGCCCGGGGCGGGCAGGCGGGATGACGGGGAGTCAGGGTGCATGGGGCGGCTCTCCTGGTTCAGGAAGTGAACGGAGTGGGGTGCGGCGAGACTTCCAAGAGTGTGTCCAAACCCTTGACGAGACCGCCTTCCGAGGATTAACTCACGTCCTAAATTAAGCCATGACGGCTACCTTCCCCGGTCCCGCGGAGGGACGCCGTACTCCCGGAAGAGAGCCAGGAGCAGCCATGCGCAGCATCCGAGCCGCGGCGGCAGGCGCCGTCACACTGTCACTCGCCCTCGCGGCCACGGCCTGCGGAGGCGGCTCCGCCACCGGCGGCGGATCGAACGATTCGCCGAAGACGCTCACCTACTGGGCGTCCAACCAGGGCGCGAGCATCGAAGTCGACAAGAAGGTTCTCCAGCCCGAACTCGACAAGTTCGAGAAGCAGACCGGCATCAAGGTGAAGCTGGAGGTCGTCCCCTGGTCGGACCTGCTGAACCGCATCCTCACCGTCACCACCTCCGGCCAGGGCCCGGACGTGCTGAACATAGGCAACACCTGGAGCGCCTCGCTCCAGGCCACGGGCGCGCTGCTGCCCTGGGACGCGAAGAACTTCGGCAAGATCGGCGGCCGGGACCGGTTCGTCGACTCGGCGCTCGGCTCCACGGGCGCCAAGGGCAAGGACCCGGCCGCGGTGCCGCTGTACTCGATGTCGTACGCGCTCTACTACAACAAGAAGCTGTTCGCCGACGCGGGCATCTCCAAGCCCCCCGCCACCTGGGACGAACTCGTCGCCGACGGCAAGAAGCTGTCCAAGGACGGCAAGTGGGGCCTGGGCATGGAGGGCTCGAACCCCTCGGAGAACATCCACCACGCCTTCGTCTTCGCCGAGCAGCACGGCGCCGGCTTCTTCACCCCCGACGGCAAGGCCGACTTCACCCGGGACGGGACCGTCGCCGCGGTCAAGCAGTATGTCGACCTGATGGCCAAGGACAAGGTCATCGCGCCGGGCAACGCCGAGTACGCCCAGAACCAGTCCGTCAGCGACTTCGCCAAGGGGAAGACGGCGATGCTGCTGTGGCAGTCCGCGTCCGCCAACCTCGAGTCGCAGGGCATGAGCAAGGACGACTACGGCATCGCCCCCGTGCCCGTGCGGTCCGGCACCCCCGGCACCGGCCGGCAGGTCAACTCGATGGTCGCCGGCATCAACCTGGCGGTCTTCAAGAACACCGACAACCTCGACGGCGCGGCCGCGTTCGTGAAGTTCATGACGAGCGACGCCGAGCAGAAGATCCTCAACAAGGCCTACAGCACCATCCCGCCCGTCAAGTCGGCCCAGTCGGACCCGGCGTTCGCCACCCCGGCCAACAGCGTCCTGAAGGACACCCTGGCCAAGAGCGCCGTCGCACTGCCGCAGGTCGCCGACGAGTCACAGTTCGAGACCGCCGTCGGCACCGCCATCAAGGGCCTGTTCGCCGACGCGGCCGCCGGCCGCCCGGTCACCACCGGCTCGGTGAAGGCCGCCCTGCAAAAGGCCCAGCAGCAGATGCCGGCGGCCTGAGCGACATGACGACCACTGCCCAAGCCGAGAGGCCGGCGGTCCGCAAGAACCCGCCCGGCGCGACACGCGGCCCCCGCCGCCGCACCGGGCGGATCCACCGCGTGGGCCTGCCCTACCTGCTGCTCCTGCCCGCCCTGCTCCTCGAACTCCTCGTCCACCTGGTGCCGATGGTGATCGGCATCGTCATGAGCTTCAAAGAGCTCACGCAGTTCTACATCCGCGACTGGGGCGCCGCCCCCTGGGCCGCCCTCGACAACTACAGGGTGTCGGTGGACTTCGACGCCCCGGTCGGCGAGGCACTGCTCCACTCGTTCCTCGTCACCCTCGCCTTCACCGTGCTGTCGGTCGGCCTGTGCTGGCTGATCGGCACGGCCGCGGCGGTCTTCATGCAGGACTCCTTCCGTGGCCGCGGCCTGCTCCGGGCGCTGTTCCTGGTGCCGTACGCGCTGCCGGTCTACGCGGCCGTCATCACCTGGGTCTTCATGTTCCAGCACGACAACGGCCTGGTGAACCACGTCCTGCACGACCAGCTCGGCCTCACCGGCAAACCGTCCTTCTGGCTCATCGGCGACAACAGCTTCATCGCGCTGCTGACGGTGTCGGTGTGGAAGGGCTGGCCGTTCGCCTTCCTCATCGTCATGGCGGGCCTGCAGAACATCCCGGGCGAGCTGTACGAGGCCGCCGCCCTGGACGGGGCCGGCGTCTGGCAGCAGATCCGCCGGATCACCCTGCCGTCCCTGCGCCCGGTCAACCAGGTCCTGGTGCTCGTCCTGTTCCTCTGGACGTTCAACGACTTCAACACACCGTTCGTGCTGTTCGGCAGGACCGCGCCGGAGGCCGCCGACCTCATCTCGGTGCACATCTACCACGCGTCGTTCGTCACCTGGAACTTCGGCACCGGCTCCGCGATGTCCGTTCTGCTGCTGCTGTTCCTGCTGCTGGTCACGGGCGGCTACCTGGCGCTCACCTCGCGCGGACGGAGAAAGGCCTCATGACCACGTCCCCCATGGCCCCGCCCCGCTCTTTCCTGTGGTCCCGGCGGATCTTCCTGACGCTGCTGACGGGCTTCGTGCTGGTGCCGGTCTACGTCATGGTCTCCAGCTCGCTGAAGCCCCTGGCGGACGTGACGGGGAAGTTCCGCTGGCTGCCGAGCGAGCTGACGATCCGCCCGTACATCGACATCTGGTCGACGGTCCCGCTGGCCCGCTACTTCGTCAACTCCCTGGTCGTGGCCGGGGCGGCGACGGTCTGCTCGGTGGTCATCGCCGTCTTCTCGGCCTACGCGGTCAGCCGCTACGACTTCCGCGGCAAACGCGTCTTCACCGTCACCGTCCTGTCCACGCAGATGTTCCCCGGCATCCTCTTCCTGCTGCCGCTGTTCCTGATCTACGTCAACATCGGCAACGCGACGGGCATCGCCCTGTTCGGCTCGCGCGGCGGCCTGATCCTCACCTACCTCACCTTCTCCCTGCCGTTCTCCATCTGGATGCTGATCGGGTACTTCGACTCGGTGCCGCGCGACCTGGACGAAGCGGCCCTGGTCGACGGCTGCGGACCGCTCGGCGCACTGTTCCGTGTCGTCGTCCCGGCGGCCGTGCCCGGCATCGTCGCGGTCGCCGTCTACGCCTTCATGACCGCCTGGGGCGAGGTGCTGTTCGCCTCGGTGATGACCAACGACACCACCCGCACCCTCGCCGTCGGCCTCCAGGGCTACTCCACCCTCAACGACGTGTACTGGAACCAGATCATGGCCGCCTCGCTGGTCGTCAGCGTGCCCGTGGTCGCGGGTTTCCTGCTCCTCCAGCGCTACCTGGTGGCCGGCCTGACGGCGGGAGCCGTCAAGTGACCGACTCGCCCGTTCTCGAAGGGACTTCCGTGACCATCGACCTCGCCGCACTCCCGCACGACTTCCTGTGGGGCACGGCCACCTCGGCGTACCAGATCGAGGGAGCCGTCGCGGAGGACGGCCGCTCGCCGTCGATC
Organism: Streptomyces sp. NPDC007929; assembly: GCF_042959065.1. Classification (NCBI taxonomy): domain Bacteria; kingdom Bacillati; phylum Actinomycetota; class Actinomycetes; order Kitasatosporales; family Streptomycetaceae; genus Streptomyces; species Streptomyces sp. NPDC007929. The sequence continues at coordinate 323,546 of NZ_JBIBKD010000004.1, forward strand.
TGGGACACGTTCTCGCACACCCCCGGCAAGACCGCCGGCGGCGACCACGGCGATGTCGCCTGCGACCACTACCACCGCTGGCGCGAGGACATCGCCCTGATGCGCCGGCTGGGCGTGAACGCCTACCGTCTGTCCATCGCCTGGCCACGCGTCGTCCCGGGCGGCGACGGCCCCGTCAACGCCAAGGGCCTGGCCTTCTACGACGAGTTGATCGACGCCCTGCTGGAGGCGGGCATCACCCCGTCCGTCACCCTCTACCACTGGGACCTGCCGGAGACGCTCCAGGACCGGGGCGGCTGGCCCGAGCGCGACACCGCGTCGGTGTTCGCGGAGTACGCCTCGGTCGTCGCCGGGCGGCTGGGTGACCGCGTCTCGCACTGGGCCACCCTCAACGAGCCCCTGTGCTCGGCGTGGATCGGCCACCTCGAAGGCACGATGGCCCCCGGTCTGACGGACCTCACGGCCGCGGTCCGCGCCTCCTACCACCTGCTGCTCGGCCACGGGCTGGCCACCCGGGCCATCCGCGCGGCGGCCCCGTCGGCGCGGGTCGGCATCGTCAACAACCTCTCCACCATCCACCCCGCGACCGACCGCCCCGAGGATCTCGCCGCCGCCCGCCGCATGGACGGCCACACCAACCGCTGGTGGCTCGACCCGGTGCACGGCAGGGGCTTCCCGTCGGACATGCGCGAGCTCTACGGCGTCGACCTCCCGCAACGGGCCGGCGACTCGGCGGCCATCGCCGCCCCGCTGGACTGGCTGGGCCTGAACTACTACTTCCCGCAGACCGTCACCGACGATCCCGAAGGCCCTGCCCCGTACGCCCGGGCCGTACGCCGTGACGGCGTCCCGCGCACCGGCATGGACTGGGAGGTCGACGCGGACGGCATCGAGTCACTGCTGCTGCGGCTCACCGAGGACTACGGGGCCCGCCGACTGTACGTCACGGAGAACGGCTCGGCCTACCCCGACGTCGTCCGCCCCGACGGCACGGTCGACGACCCCGAGCGGCAGGAGTACCTGCTGGGCCACCTCGCCGCCTGCGCCTCAGCGGCCCGCAAGGGCGCCCCGCTGGCCGGCTACTTCGCCTGGTCGCTGCTGGACAACTTCGAGTGGGCGTACGGGTACGAGAAGCGGTTCGGGCTCGTGCACGTGGACTACGCGACGCAGCAGCGGACGATCAAGGGCACCGGGTACCGGTACGCCGATGTCGTCCGGGCCCATCGCGGTCAGGTGCGCGAGGCGGCCTGACTCCCGGAACGCCGTGGTGGGTGGGATGCGGGAGTCCACGCCCACCACGGCTTCGTCGGGTCGTTGCCGTGGAGCCGGGGCCGGGCGGTGGAGCAGACGAGGGGCTCTTGCGGCCTGTCCCCTCCCTACGAGGCTTCCGTCTCCTTCCGCAGCAGCCGCGTGAGGCGTTCGCCGAGCGCCCGGTCGCCGACCCCCTCGCACTCGACGCCCAACGAGGCCGCCACGTCACGCACATGCAGGTCGGCCAGGGCTTCGGTGAGTTCGGCGAAGGCCTCCGCGGCCGCGCGCCCGCGCCACACGCCCGAGGCGACGGCGACGCCCCCCGCGAGCGCCGCCGGCCACCACCACAACGCCAGCACCAGATACCCCACCCCCCAGGCACACAGGCGGGCCGAGGCGCTCAACCGGGTTCGAGCGGCCTGCAGTTCGGCACGCGTGCCGTCGGCGGCCAGCAGCCACAGATAGGGCCAGGCGGCCGCCAGGTCCAGGCGGCGGGCGCGCCAGAGCCGTTGAGCGGGCGCGGCGAGGCGGTCGCCCATCCCGAAGGGGTGCCGGGGCGGTGCCGAGCTGATGCGGCCGCGCTCGGCGTGACGGCGCTCGGCGATGTCGGTGAGCCGGTCGGCGCCGTCCGCTCCCTCGATACGGGCCCGGCCCGCCGCCACCAAGGCGGTGCGGAAGACGGCGTCGGCCTCGTGCCAGCGGCGTGACCGGCGGTCGGCGAGGTACCGCAGCACAGGCCCGTGCGGCTCCGCGCACCACAGGAGTTCCACGCCCGCGCCCAGAGCCTGGGCGGCCGCGCCGGCCACCGCCGCACCGGCCAGCACGCCCGTCGCGACGAGGGTGATGGTCCCGGCGCTGCGGGAGGCGGGGGAGGCGGCGAGGGTGTCGAGCCAGGCCCCCAGCCGCTCCACGTCGTACCAGTGCTCGTGGCCGAGGACCATGGCCGTGGTGCAGGCGGCGAGGAAGAGCAGCCCCGGCAGAGCCAGCGCGGCCAGCCAGCGTTCGGCGATCCGGCCGCCCAGCGCGCTCAGGAAGGCGCTGGTCACCGGAGGGGGACCGTGCGCAGCGGCTGCCCGAAGATCCGGCAGCCGGGGTGCGGGGCGTCGTCGCCGGGTGCCTCCACGCGACCGCAGTGACCTCCTGGGCAGGCGAGCACGTGCAGCGGCGGATGGTGCCCCCCGGCGATCGGGAGCCGCTGGTAGCCAGGTGTGACCGGCGTGGGTGTGGAGCGGTAGGAGCCCAGTCCGGCGCTGTACCCGGCCGCGAGCAACTCCTCCTCCAACTCGTCGAAGGAGTCGTCGAGTTCCCCGGGGGCCCGCCCGGTACGCAGTTCCGCGGTGATGGACTCGATGAGCCGCTGCCCTCGCTCACCGAGCCTCAGCGATCCGGGGGCGTCCGTCAGTCGTCGGCAGAGTTCGCCCAACCGGGCGTGTCCGCCTCGGGATTCGCCTCGCCCGCCGGTCTCGATCCCCACCGTTCCCCCTCGGACGCCGGATGTCGGTCGGCGGCGATTGTACGTCGGCCTTGGTCAGGCTTCCGCGGGTTGTGCGTAGGGTCCTTCAGCGGGCTCGCCGAGGCTCGTCGGCCCCTTCGGTGCCGGACGGCTCGTTCGCTATCGTGAGCAGGGGCCGCCGCGCAGCGCCGAGGGGCCCCGGTCACGGCGGTGTGACACCCGGGGGTGGGCGTGTTCAACGCGAGTCGCGCGCGAGCGGCGGACGGACCGGACGACGAATCGCACGCCGACCGGCTGCTGCTCCACCACCTCCGTACGGGCGACCGGCAGGCCCTCGACCAGGCGATCACGCTCTACCGGCAGGTGCTCGCTTCGGAGCCGCCGGACACCGTACGGAACGCCGTCCGGGCCGCCAACCTGATGGTCGCCCTCCAGTCCCGCTACCAACTGCTGTGGCAGCCATCCGACTTGGAGGCGCTGGTCGACCTGGGCCGTGAAAGAGCGGCGTGCGAACCGCCCCGCTCGCAGGACGTACGGCTCCTGGGCCTCGCCTACCAGCAGAGGTTCGCGCTGCACGGGCGGCCCGACGACCTCGACCGCGCGGTGGAGACGTTCGACCGGGCGGCCCGCCTGCCGCAGGATGCCGAGACCGCGGCGCAGTCGCTGGGCGCACTGGGGGAGGTGCTGCATCTGCGGCACAAGATCACCGTGGAGCGCGGCGCCGGGGCCCATGCGGAGCCCCGGACCTCGGGGCACCGGGACCGCGGTGAGGTCCATGCGGAGACCCGGGCCCCGGGGTTCCGGGACCGTGGCGCGGTCCATGCGGAGATCCGGGCCCCGGGGCCCGGGGCTCGCGGTGAGGTCCATGCGGACACCACGGGGCATCGGGACCGTGGCGCGACCCATGCCGCGACCCATGCCGCGACTCATGCCGAGTCCCATGCCGCGACTCATGCCGAGTCCCATGCTGAGACCCGGACCATGGGGCTCCCGGACGGAGACACCGCCGCTTCCGTCCCCACGGACGACCTCCTTCGCGCGACCGATGCCCAACGGCGCGCGCTCCACATGCTGCCGGGCGGCTCGGACGACCGTCCCGCCTATCAGAGCAACCTCGCCGCGATGCTGTTCGACGCGTACCAGGCGGACGGGGATCCCGGCACCCTGCGGGAGGCCCTCGAACTGTGGCGCGCAGCCCTGGCCGCCGTCCCCCAGGGGGAGCCCGGGGAGTCAGCCCGCCTGCTCATTCTGCGCAACCTCGCCCAGGCCCTGCGCGAGTGGCACGAGCACGCCCCAGAGGAAGCCCACCGGGCGGAGATGCTGCGCGTGCACCGCGAGGCCCTGGCCGCATGCCCGCACGGCCACCCGAAGCGTGCCGAACTGCTCGCCGGCCTCGGCGTCGCCCTGCGCCTCACCGCCGAGGCCACCGACGAAGTGGCGTCGCTGGAGGAGTCCGCGGCGTTGCTGCGCGAGGCCCTGGCCCTGATCCACGCCGGTAGCCCGGAACACGCCAGGAGACTGAACAGTCTCGGGAACACCCTGCACCGGCTGGCGCAGCGGACCGGTGACGCGACCCTGCTGGACGAGGCCGTCGCCACCCTGCGCAGGGCTCTGGCGGAGCAGGAGCCGGGCACGGACATGTACGCCGGGACCCTGGCGAACCTCGCCGTCGCCCTGCGTGAACGCGCCCTCCAGACCGACGATCCGACCGCCCTGCGGGAAGCCTCCCGGCTGGCCAGGGAAGCACTCCATGCACCCCACGCATCCCCCGCCTCCCAGGCCGCACGGCTCGGCAATCTGGGGGTGGTCCTGCAGAGCCGGCACGGCGCGACCGGAGACACCTCGACCGCCGACGAGGCGATCGAGGTGGCCCGTCAGGCACTCGCCCTGATGCCCCCGGCCGGGCCACAGCGCGCCGACCGGCTGAACCATCTCGCCAACGCCCTGCGGGCCCGGTTCGCGTCCACCACCGACGTCGCAGACCTCGACGAGGCCGTAGAACTCCTGGAGGAAGCCGCCCGGCAGGTGCCCTACGGCGATCCGGCACTCGGGGTGGTCCTGTCCAACCTCGGCTCCGCCCGGCTCACCAAGCACCACGTCACCGGCATGCCCGGCGTGTTGGAGCAGGCCCTCAGCGAACTGGGCCGTGCCGTATGGGCCGTCACCGAGCACACCTCGATCCACGGCACCTGCCTGAAGGCGTACGGCGACGCCCTGCGGGCCCTGCACCACCGGGACGGCGACCCGGGAGTGCTGCGCGCCGCCGAGGACGCCTACCGGCAGGCCGCGGAGACCAGGTCCCTGCCCACTCACGAGAGGGTTCTCGCGGCCTGGGAATGGGGCGCCGCCGCAGCGGACGGCGACCGGTGGGACGACGCCCTGCCGGGCTACGAACTGGCCCTGCGGCTCCTGCCCTTCGCCGCGTCCGGCCGACTGGTCCGCAGCGACCAGGAACGCGGTCTGTCCCGGGTGCGGGGCCTGGCCGCCGAGGCCGCCGCCTGCGCGGTCAACGCCGGTCAGCCGGAGCGCGCGGTGCTGCTGCTGGAACAGGGCCGGGGCGTCCTGCTGGGCCGGACCATGGCCACCCGTGACGGGCTCGGACGGCTGCGCGACGCCCACCCCGCTCTCGCCGAGCGCTTCGGCGGACTCCGGCAACGGCTCGACGCTCTCGATGCCGCCGCCGCGGACACCGCCCAGGACCTGCTGCCGGGGGCGGACACCACCGACCTGCGCCACACGCTCGCCGCCGAACTGGAGCGCCTGGTCGCCGAGATCCGGACGCGGCCCGGCTTCTCCGACTTCCTCGGCGCGCCCGCCATCGAGACGCTGCTGGCCTGCGCCGACCAGGGCCCGGTGGTCCTCGCCTACTGCAGTGACTTCCGCAACGACGCGCTGGTGCTGCGGGACGGCGTCGTCCTCCTCGTTCCACTGCCGCACGCCACCCCGCAGGCCGTCGCCGAGCAGGCCGACCGTCTGGAACGGGCACTCGCCGACGCGGCCGATCCCAGCCGTGACCGGGCGGCCCAGCAGACGGTCGGCGAGGTACTGGCCTGGACCTGGGACCACGTCACCGGCCCCGTGCTCGACCGGCTCGGGTTGCACGGGCCCACGCCCGGCGGCGCGTGGCACCGGCTGTGGTGGTCGCCGGGAGGCGCGCTGGCCTCGCTGCCGCTGCACGCGGCCGGTCACCACAACGCCCCGGACTCCGCACCGGACGGCGTTCTGGACGGCGCACCGGACGTCGTACTGGAGGGCGTACCGGACGTCGGGTCCGTGCCCGCCCAGGTGGCGCCCGGGCCGGGACCACGGTCCGTGCTGGACCGGGTGGTCTCCTCCTATACGCCGACAGTCGGAGCTCTCCGATACGCCAGGGCCCGCGCTGCCGCCCCCCGTCCGCACGGCCCGGTGCTCGCCGTGGCGCTGCCCGAAACCCCCGGTGCCCGGCCCCTCGGCGGCGCGAGGCGCGAGCTGGAGGTGCTGCGCGGCCTCCTGCCGACCGAGGTGCTGTCCGAGGAACGGGCCACCTTCGAACGGGTGATGGAGGCCCTGCCTCGCCACCCCTGCGTGCACTTCGCCTGCCACGGGGTCAGCGAGCCCGCCGACCCCTCGAACGGCCGGCTCCTGGTGCACGACCACGCGACCCGTCCGTTGACGGTCCGCGAGATCTCCCGCCTGGAGCTGCCCTCGGCGCGGCTCGCGGTGATCTCCGCGTGCGAGACGGCGCGCGGCGGCGGGGAACTGGCCGACGAGGCCATCCACCTCACCTCCGCCTTCCAGCTCGCGGGGTACGCCAACGCCGTCGGCACGCTCTGGCCGGTGCACGACGCGGTGGCCGTCCGCGTCACCCGCCTGCTCTACCGGGAGCTGAGCACCGAAGGAGCCGACGGCGGACCGGAACTGGACGACACGAGGACGGCCCACGCCCTGCACCGGGCGGTTCTGCGGTGCCGCACGGCCTTCGCGGCCAGTCCCAGCCTGTGGGCGGCACACGTGCACGCGGGCGCCTGACGACATCGGCAGCAACGAGGAGGCGGTCACGATGACCCGATGGTGGCGGCGACGCGCCGCGGGAGAGGACCAGGGCACCGGCGCACAGCCGCCGCGACCCCGACGGGAACAGGAGGATGGGCAGGAACACCGGGAACGGACGGACGCGCAACCGCCGCCGGTCCCGAACGCGCAGGAGCCCGCAGGGGGCCCCGGGAACGCGCGACGGCCGGCCGGGGGACACCTCACCATCACCGAGGTGACGGAGGGCCGGCCGGAGCAGGAGATCGCCCGCGTGGAGCTCTCCGCCGAACAGATCCACGCCATGAGAGCCCGGTCCGCCATCGACACCCTGGGTCCCGAGCACCCGGACACCCTCACCGCCCTGCGCGAACTCGCCCAGATCCTCGGATCGCTCCCGGGGCGGGGCGAGGAGGCCGTCGAGCTCTACCAGCACGTGGTCCGCACCCAGTGGACCACGCTCGGCGACCGCCACGGGGACACCCTGCGCACCTCCGTCGAGCTGGCCGAACTCCTCCATACCACCGGTCAGTTGCGGCTGTCCGAGACAGCGTGGCGGGACACCTTCCGCGCCCAGGCGGAGATACTCGGCCGTGACCACCCGGACGTGCTGCGCAGCGCCACGGGACTCGCCGCGGTCCTGGAGGACCTCGGCCGCGCCACCGAGGCCGAGCCGCTCCTGCGGGACGTCCTGGAGCGCCGTGCCCGGCAGCTCGGCCGCGACGACCCCGAGGTCCTGTCCGCCACCAACGCCCACGCCGCCTCGCTGCTCAAGTGCGGCCGCCACGAGGAGGCCGAGCGCGCCCTACGCGCCCTGGTGCCCCGGCTGGAGGACCGGTACGGCCGCGACCACGAGCGAACGACCGCCGCCCGGAGCAACCTCGGCGCCGTCCTGGTCCGACTGGACCGCCTTGCCGAGGCGGAAGAGCACATCCGTGCCGTCGTACGGTCGATGGAGGCGACATCGGGCCCGCACCACGAGTCCACCCTCACCGCGCGCAACAACCTCGCCGCCGTCCTGCACGCCCAGGAGCGCTACGAGGAGGCCGTGCCCATCCTGCGGGCGATCCTGAACGGGCGTGTCGCACTCCACGGAGACGACCACCCGATCACGGTCGAGACCCGGGACAACCTGGCCAACGTGCTGATCGACGTGGGCCCCGCCCGTCACACGGAGGCCGCCGAACTGCTGGAGCGCTGCGTACGCGACTACCGGCGCACCTACGGCCCCGGGCATCCCCGCCTGCGGTCCGCCGAGGAGAAACTGGCCTGGCTGCGCTCTCCTTGACTCGACTTCTACGCCCGAACGGCGGCCGTGGCGGGGCCACCCTTCGCCTCGGAGCCCGGTACCGGCCCCGTGAGGTCCGGATCGCCGAACTGCGCGCGCAGTGCCTGGAACGCGGTCACCTTGTCCGCGCCGAACCGGCCGATGTGGGCGGCGTACTCGTCGGGGGAGAGGAACGCCGAGGGCCGGGACTTGGTGTGGAACTTGTCGGCGTACATCACCAGCTTCTCCTCCGCCGTCTCCGCCAGGTAGTCGGCGGGAGGGAGGGGCAGTCCCTGGTCTGCGATGTCGTGCCGCGTGAGTCCCACTCCCGTGTGGTGGGAGCAGAAGCGGCGGAGGACGTCGGGGAAGCCCTCTGCTTCGAGGATCTCGTGGCCGAGCATGCCGTGCCGGATGTAGTTCGGGTGGTCCAGGCGTCCCTCGGCGTCGTAGAGGCGGTAGACGCCGATGTCATGGAGGAGGCAGCCGGCGCGGACCAGGTCGGCGTCGAGGTGAGCGAGGTGGGGCGCGGAAAGCAGCTGCTCGGCGATTCCCCAGACGATCTCGCAGTGCGTGTGGACGAGGGCGAACGCCTCGGCGGTGGGCGCGTACTTTTTGTGCAGCGCCTGGATTTCGGCGGGGTCCGGAATGCTCACCGCAGGAGGGTAGCAACCGGCGCTACAGCTGGGTCGCCGGTGAACACGCTGCCTGTTTTCACCCGATCGGGTGGTGCTGCGAACAAGCGGGCACGGGGCGGGTGGCCGGGCCGTTCGAACGGGTGACGGGGACTTCCCGTCGACAGCGATCACCGCAGAGGGAGCACACCATGGGCCTGCACTTCCATCGCAACCCCGACGGCACGACGACCGGGCGCAACGAGGCCAGTGGCTTCACCATGACGCATGCCGACGAAGAAGAGGTCAAGCGGCGCTTGTACGAGGACGCCGGGTGGGAGTACTCACCTCCACCGCCTCCGGTTCCGCCCGGGTTCCACCGGTTCTCCCTGGTGCACGAGGAGCTGCGGGCGTCGGGGTTCGGGGACGAGAGGTACGCGGGGCTGCGGGCGCGCCCGCCCGAGGGGTGTGTGCCGGTCGACTGGGGTTGCTTCGCCCTGGAGTGCGAGCGACCAGGTAAGACGCTCGTGGACGCGGTCGCCGGCACCGTCGGGGAGATCCGGCGGGAGCACGGGCTGGTGATGAACAGCCTGGGGATCGAGAAACCCGACGAGTGGTTCGACGCCGACCACAAGGACGGGCACGCGGCGAGGACCGTCGCTCACCTGGTTCTGACGGCTGCCGCCCGCGCCCCACTGCTCGGGTACGGGCGCAAGGACCTGGTCCGGCTGCTCGATGCCACGGGGATCGAGTAGCGGGGGAGGGGATTGCCCTCAGGTCTGGGCCGTCCGCCCCGGCACGAAGTCCGGATCCACCTGTGCCGCCAGGTCCTCGCCCGTCCGCGCGTCGGCCCAGGCCCGGACGTTGCGCAGATGGAACTCGACCGCGTGGCGGTGGAGGCGGTCCCAGTCGCGGGGGTGGGAGTCGACGGCCTCACGCAGGACGCGGAGGGCATGGCGGTTGTGCGGTTCCAGTGACGCCAGGGCGTGCGGGCCGGGCTCGGTGCGGCCCTGCTCGGCCGCGCGGACCCAGGGGGAGTGGACCAGGTGGGTCAGGAGGTCGTCACCCACCTGCTCCTTGAGGAAGAGCAGATCGTCCTCACAGGTCACCTTGTTGCCCACGACCGCGATACGGATCCCGAACTGCTCGGCGTGGTCGCGGTACTGGCGGTAGACGGAGACACCCTTGCGGGTGGGTTCCGCCACCAGGAACGTGATGTCGAAGCGGGTGAACAGACCCGAGGCGAACGCGTCCGCGCCCGCCGTCATGTCGACCACGACGTATTCACCGGGGCCGTCCAGCAGGTGGCTCAAGTACAGCTCCACCGCACCCAGCTTGGAGTGGTAGCAGGCCACGCCCAGGTCCGACTCGTCGAACTCGCCCGTCACCATCAGGGGGACGCCGCCCGCCCGCCCGAGGTGCCGCCCGTGCAGCTCGTCGTCGCCGAGCGGGCGGAGGAGGCGTGAACCGCGGCCGGGCGGGGTCGTCTTGATCATCGCCTCGGGGGAGGGGATACGAGGGTTGTCGCCCCGCAGGAGGTTCTTGATCTCGGACAGGTGGGTGCCCAGGGGAGGCGCGGGCACCTCCTCGCCGCCGAGCGCCTCGGCCAGGTGCTGGTTGATGTCGCCGTCGATGGCGAGGACCGGGGCGCCGGAGCGCGCCAGGTGGCGGGAGAACAGTGCGGACAGAGTGGTCTTGCCGCTGCCGCCCTTGCCGACGAACGCGATCCTCACGACCGCTCCACCTTTTTGAAAACGGATGTCATGTGACTAGATTTAGGGAGTGCCCTGTGTCAGTGTCAAATTGCCTACTCCGTCCGGGCTTTCGTGGCGCCGGTTCAGGGCGGCTGCCTCGTGTCGATCGCCTCGGCGTTCCGTACGAGGTCCACGGCGTACAGCGTCTGGGAGACGATCTGGTTGCGGGTGGCGCCGTAGTGGGCCAGGACCTTGTCGAGGTTGACGTAGGTCCGGCCGAGCTGGGCGGCGATGTCGTCCTCGGGCTGCAAGGCGCCGGCCTCGTCGAAGGAGAGCGGCCCGGAGACGTGGATCAGTCGGTTCAGTTCGTAGCCGGGCCGGGAGCCGGCCGGAGTCAGCCGGCGACCAGCTCGCGGAGCTGCCGTGAGGCCGGGGTCTCCTCGATCCGCGAGGTCCGGTACAGCCACAGCACGTCCCGACCGAACGACCAGACCAGCAGGCCCAGCGCCAGGGCCGCGACCCCGAAGTTGGCCGCGTACGGCAGCAGATCCGCGCCCGCCAGGAGCAGCAGCACACCCTGGAGCGCGGCGACGGTCTTGCGGGCGGTGCTCGGCGGGAGCGCGGCGGTCAGCCAGGGCCACACCTTGGCCGCGGCGACGAAGACGTAGCGCATGCCGCCGATCAGCAGCACCCACGGGCCCAACTGCATCGACACGTACACACTCAGCACCAGGATCAGGAAGGCGTCGACCTCCATGTCGAAACGTGCCCCCAGCGGGGTCGAGGTGCCGGTGCGGCGGGCGACCTTGCCGTCGACGCCGTCGAGGATCAGCGCCACCGCTGTCAGGCCGACGAACAGCGACACCGGCGGTGAGCTCTGGAAGGAGTCGGCGACCAGGGCCGTGACACCGCCGACGAGGGTGGCCCGACCCAGGGTGACCCGGTTGGCCGCGCCGAACGACCGCAGCCGCGAGCGGTGCAGGGCCCGGGAGAGCACCGCCCAGGTGGCGATCGCGAACGCGAGGCCGCTCAGCCAGCCCGCCGGCCCCATCCCGATCGCCGTGCCGATCAGGGCCAGCAGCAGGACCTGCACACCCGCCCCCAGGGCGGTCTCCTGCTGTACGAGCCTCGCGTCGTAAGTGTTGTTCAGGGCCACCGAACACCCTCCGGCCGTGTGACAGAGTCGATCAACGCCGCTACCTTGTGCGCGGCCTGTGCACCCCTCGGTACGCAATCAGCTTCCCGATCGTTCAGGAGGACTTCGATGAAGCACACCGGACGTGCGTTCTGGATCGACTCGCCTGGGCGAGGCGGCATCCGGGACGTCACCCTGCCGGCGCCCGGCGAGGGCGAGGTGCTGGTCCGCACGCTGTTCTCCGGCGTGAGCCGCGGCACCGAGACGCTCGTCTTCCGCGGCGGGGTGCCCGTGAGCCAGCACACCGCCATGCGCGCCCCGTTCCAGGAGGGCGACTTCCCCGGCCCGGTGAAGTACGGCTACCTCAACGTCGGGGTGGTGGAGGAGGGGCCGGCCGAGCTCGAAGGGCGCACCGTGTTCTGCCTCTACCCGCACCAGACGCGCTACGTCGTCCCCACGAGCGCGGTCACCCCCGTCCCGGACACCGTGCCCGCCGAACGGGCCGTGCTCGCCGGGACCGTGGAGACGGCCGTCAACGCCCTGTGGGACGCGGCGCCCCTGGTCGGCGACCGGATCGCCGTGGTCGGCGGCGGCATGGTCGGCTGCTCGGTGGCCGCGCTGCTCGCCCGGTTCCCCGGCGTCCGCGTGCAGTTGGTCGACGCGGACCCGTCCCGTGCGAAGACCGCAGAAGCGCTCGGCGTCGAATTCGCCACCCCGGAGGACGCCGACGGCGACCGTGACCTGGTGGTACACGCCAGCGCCACCGAACAGGGCCTCGCCCGATCCCTGGAGCTCCTCACCGCCGAGGGAACCGTGCTCGAACTCAGCTGGTACGGCGACCGGCGGGTCAGCCTCCCGCTCGGTGAGGCCTTCCACTCCCGGCGGCTCGTCATCCGCAGCAGCCAGGTCGGCACCGTCTCCCCGGCCCGCCCGAACCGCACCTACGCCGACCGGCTCGCCGTCGCCCTGGACCTGCTCGCCGACCCCGCGCTCGACGCCCTCATCACCGGCGAATCCCCCTTCGAGCAACTGCCGGAGGTGCTGCCGAGACTCGCCTCCGGCGAGGTCCCCGCGCTGTGCCACCGCATCCGATACGACGAGAGCGAGGGACGCATCGGCTGACGATTCGTTCCATCCGGTACGACTTCGCCACGCCAAGAGCGCCTGACCTGAGAAAAGACGTACTGACGGCTGAACAGGGGAAGGCAACCAGCCGTACTACTCGGCATCCCCGGCACCGAGAGCGGGGAGCAGACGCGCCGCACCTGGAGGGTCGTCCGTTGTTCAGCATCACCGTCCGCGATCACATCATGATCGCCCACAGCTTCCGTGGCGACGTCTTCGGACCGGCCCAGCGCCTGCACGGGGCCACGTTCCTCGTGGACGCCACGTTCCGGCGCGAGCAGCTGGACGAGGACAACATCGTCGTCGACATCGGCCTGGCCACCCAGGAACTCGGCGCGGTCGTCAGCGAGCTGAACTACCGCAATCTCGACAACGAACCCGATTTCGCGGGGGTCAACACCTCCACGGAGTTCCTCGCCAAGGTCATCGCCGACCGGCTCGCCGAGCGCATCCACAAGGGGGCGCTGGGCGAGGGCGCCAAGGGCATCGCGGGCCTCACCGTCACGCTGCACGAGTCGCACATCGCCTGGGCGAGTTACGAGCGTGCGCTGTGACCGACACGACGATCGAACGGCCCGGGCAGCCCGGACCGGCGCCGGCGCGGCTGAATTATGTTCCCGTGCAGCACGCCACCCTGAAGAACGCCGAGATCATCCCCATGTCCCTGCGCACCGTGCACTTCGTGCTCCCGGGCGGCGTCGACGACCCGTCGGCGCCGAGCGGCGGCAACGCCTACGACCGGCGCGTGTGTCTGGACCTGCCCGGCTTCGGCTGGCAGGTGACCAAACACGCCGTGTCCGGCGACTGGCCCCGGCCGGGAGCCGAGGCCCGTACGGAACTGGCGACCGCCCTGGCCGCGTTGCCCGACGGAGCCGTCGTGCTCCTCGACGGCCTGGTGGCCTGCGGTGTGCCGGAGGTCGTGGTGCCCGAGGCGGACCGGCTGCGCATGGCCGTCCTCGTCCACCTTCCGCTCGGTGACGAGACGGGACTCGACGCGGAGGTGGCCGCCGAGCTGGACGCCAAGGAGCGGGCGGTGCTGCGGGCGGTGCCGGCGGTGATCGCCACCAGCGACTGGGCGGTCCGCCGCCTCGTCGCCCACCACGGCCTTCCCCCCGAGCGCGTCCATGTCGCCGCCCCCGGCGCCGACATCGCGCCGCTCGCGCCCGGCACCGACGGGGTGTCCCGCCTGCTGTGCGTGGCCGCCGTGACTCCGCGCAAGGGCCAGCACCGGCTGGTGGAGGCGCTGGCCGCGGTGCGCGAACTGCCGTGGAGCTGCGTCTGCGTCGGAAGCCTGACCCAGGACCCGGAGTACGTCACCCATCTGCGGTCCCTCATCGCCGAGAACGGCCTCCAGGACCGGCTGGAGCTGGCCGGGCCGAAGACCGGCCCCGCGCTGGACGCCGCCTACGCGACCGCCGACCTGATGGTGCTCACCTCCTACGCCGAGACCTACGGCATGGCGGTCACCGAGGCCCTGGCCCGGGGCATCCCGGTGATGGCCACGGACGTCGGAGGGCTGCCGGAGGCGGTCGGCCGTGCGCCCGACGGCGGTGTGCCCGGCATCCTCGTGCCGCCGGAGAACTCCGCCGCCATCGCCGCCGAACTGCGCGGCTGGTTCGGCGAGGCGGACGTGCGACGCCGTCTGAAGGCCGCCGCCCGCAGTCGTCGCGCCGCCCTCGGCGGCTGGGCGGCGACCGCACAGAGCCTGGCCGCGGTGCTGCGCCGGCTCCCGACCGAACCCCGGAGGGCCGCATGACGAACCCGGCGACGACGACCCAGCAGGGCGACGCGATCCCGGCGCAGCCCGGTCCGAGGGAGGTCACGGCAGTGACGGACAGCGCGATGCCGGGCGCGAAGCCTGGCCCGGGACAGGCGGTCGCGGCGGGCGTTCAAGGCGTGGTTCCCGGCGGGCAGTCCGGGTGCGTCGGCGACGAGCCCGCAGCCCGGTCGGCCGAACGGGCCGCGGTCCCCGGTCTCGGTTCCAGCGTGGCGTTCGGCCCCGGGCACGTCCCCGGGGCTGTCATCCCGGGCGCCGGCCCGAGCGGCAAGCCCGGCTCGCGGCCGACCGTCAAGCTGCGTGAGGCGGGCCCGGACGATCCGCCCCGCTACGCGCCCGAGTGGCTGGAGCTGCGGGAACCGGCCGACGCCGCGGCGCGGGCGCACGACCTGCTCGACCCGCTGCGGATCCGGCTCGCCAACATGCCGGGCAAGTCGGGCGTCGTCATCCACGACCTGGGCTGCGGCACCGGTTCCATGGGCCGCTGGCTCGCGCCCTGCCTGGACGGCGCCCAGCACTGGATCCTGCACGACCGCGACCCCTACCTGCTGCACTTCGCCGCCGTCTCCTCCCCGCGCTCGGCCGCCGACGGCAGCCGGGTCACGGTGGAGACGCGCCGTGGCGACGTCGCCCGCCTCACCCCGGACGCCCTGCACGGCGCGTCCCTGGTGACCGCGTCCGCCCTGCTGGACGTGCTCACCCGGGAGGAGATCGACACCCTGGCCGCCGCCTGCGCCGGGGCCGGCTGCCCCGCCCTGCTGACGCTGTCCGTCGCCGGGCGGGTCGAACTGAGCCCGTCCCACCCGCTGGACGCGGAGCTGACCCAGGCGTTCAACGACCACCAGCGTCGCGACGGCCTGCTCGGCCCCGACGCGGTCACGGCGGCGGCGGAGTCGTTCTCCGAGCACGGGGCGACCGTACGGCTGCACCCGAGTCCCTGGCGGCTCGGCCCCGAGCAGGCCGCGCTCACCGAGCAGTGGCTGCGCGGCTGGGTCGGCGCCGCCGTCGAGGAGCGCCCCGAGCTGCGCGCCGAGGCCGACGTCTACCTGACCAACCGGCTGGCCGCCCTCGCCGCGGGCGAGCTGCGTGTCACCGTCCACCACGTCGACCTGCTGGCCCTGTCCCGCCCGGGGAGCGGAGCGTCATGAGCCCCCAGGCGACGGGAACGCGCCCGCGCACCACGCCCACCGAGCACCTCCGCGTGCCCGCGGACACCGGCGCTGTCCGGGCGCCCGAGGCATCCGGCGCGGCGGGCACGGCCCGGGCGGAGGCGATCGTGCCGCGTCAGGCCGCCGGTGACGGTGGCCGGCCCGTCGCCCCGGGCCGAAAAGCCAAGGCCCCGGTGGCGGCCACCCGTGCGCCCGGCCGCTTCCGTGCGGCCCTGGCCCGCCTCGTCTCTCCCGCGGTCCGCAAGCACCTCGGCACCGTCGCCGGAATCGCCATCCTGGCCGTACTGTTCTGGCGCCTCGGCACCGGCGTCTTCCTGGACGGGGTGCGGCGGATCGACGGGATGTCGCTGCTGCTCGCGCTCGGCATCGGCCTGGTCACCACCGTGTGCAGTGCGTGGCGGTGGGCGATCGTGGCCCGAGGCCTCAGGATCCGGCTGCCGTTCGGTCCGGCGGTCGCGGACTACTACCGCGCGCTGTTCCTGAACGCGGCCCTGCCCGGTGGCGTCCTCGGCGATGTGCACCGGGCCGTGCGGCACGGGCAGAGCGAGGGGGACGTGCGACGGGGCGTGAAGGCCGTCGTCCTCGAACGGGCCGCCGGCCAGATCGCGTTGTTCGCCGTCGGGGCCGTCGTCCTGCTGACCATGCCGTCCCCGGTGCTGGCCGAGGCCCGGCACATCGCCCCGCTCGCGGCCCTGGCCGTGCTCGGGGCACTCGCCGTCGTCCTCGCCCTGCGCATGAACCGCACCGGATCCTCCCGGCGTGGCCGCAGGCTGCGCGCGGCCCTCGCCGAGACCCGCCGCGGGCTGCTGTCGCGGGAGAACGGGCCCGGAGTGGTTGTCTCCTCCATGGTGGTGCTGGCAGGTTACGTCGCGATGTTCGTACTCGCCGCCCGGGTCGCCGGGACCGCCGCCTCCGTGGCCGTCCTGCTGCCCCTGGCCGTCCTCGCCCTGCTGGCGATGGGCCTGCCGCTCAACGTCGGCGGCTGGGGACCCCGGGAGGGCGTCACCGCCTGGGCGTTCGGCGCCGCGGGCCTGGGCGCCGGCCGGGGGCTGGCCGTCGCGGTCGTCTACGGGGTGCTCAGCCTCGTGGCCAGCCTGCCCGGCCTGATCGTCCTCGTCGCCCGCTGGTACGCGGGTGTGCGGGCCGGCGCAGCCGCCCGGACCCCGGCGCCCGCGCCCGTGCCCTCGCCTACGCCCGCACCCGCTCCGCAGGGTGACTACGTGTCGGAGGTCAGCATCGAGAAATACGCCCCGAAGGAATCCGCGAGGCTCGCCAGGAGTTCCTTCCCTTTTTCCGCCGAACCCAGTGAAGGACGGCCGATGACACCGGAATCGGTATAGCCGGACATGCCGAGGGTGAGCAGATGACGCCGGTCGTCAGCGACGAAATCGGAGGTCTCATAACCGGGTCGGAGCATTTCGGGATGAGCATGCAGAAGGATGGAGGTCTCGATTTCCCCCGCGTGCATGTCGGTGAGCAGCGAGGTGACCACACCCGCCCGCTCGCGCGCCGCCTCCCAGTCCTCCGCGGCCGGGAAGAGCGCCATCCGCTCACCGCGGGCGGAGGACTCCTGAACCACGTTGCCCAGTACGTAGTTGCCGCCGTGCCCGTTGACCACCACCAGGGCGTCGACCCCGGACCGGCGCAGCGAAGCCGCAATGTCCCGCACCACCGCATGAAGGGTCACCGAGGAGATGCTCACGGTCCCCGGCCAGGCCGCGTGCTCGTGCGAGCACGAGATCGTCACCGGAGGAAGGAGGTGCACCGGGTACGCGCCGGCTATCTCCCGCGCGACGGCACAGGCGACGAGCGTGTCGGTCGCCAGAGGGAGATACGGACCGTGCTGCTCGAAGCTCCCCACGGGAAGCACCGCGACCTGCCGTGAGACACCGGCGCCCCGCGTCCGTACGTCTTCCGTGGTGTCCGCCGGCACCAGATCACTCATAACGTCACGGCCTTTCGTCTCTGCTTAGGAACTCGAGAATCATGACAGACAACATTGGCGTACTCGGCAAGAAGGCACCGCAGCGGACCGGCGTGGAACGCATCGTGAATGCCCCCTTGCCCACCGTGTACGGGAAATTCCAGGCGATCGGCTACATGGACCACGACCGCGGCGATGAACAGGTCGCGCTGGTCTACGGCGAGATCGGCACGGACGACGTCCTCATCCGGCTGCACTCGGAGTGCCTGACCGGCGACGCCTTCGGCTCCCAGCACTGCGAGTGCGGTGACCAGCTCGACGCCGCCCTGCGCGCGGTCGTCGCCGAAGGAGCCGGTGTCGTGGTCTACCTCAGAGGGCATGAAGGCCGCGGCATCGGCCTGCTCGGCAAGCTGCGCGCGATGGCCCTGCAGGCGGAGGGGCTGGACACCGTCGAGGCCAACCTCGCCCTCGGCCTGCCGGTCGACGCCCGCGACTACGGTATCGCCGCCCGGATCCTGGACGACCTGGGCGTGCGGTCGGTGCGGCTGATGTCCAACAACCCGCGTAAGCGCGAGGCGCTGGTGGACCACGGCATCACCGTCGCCGAGCAGGTGCCGCTGCTGATCCCGCCGTGCGAGAACAACATCACCTATCTGCGCACCAAGCGGGAACGCCTCGACCACCACCTGCCCCACCTGGACGCGGTCGTCAGCTCCTCCTGACCACCCGGCGGTTCCGGCGGCCCCGACGTGACCTGGGCGAATCCGTACGCGACCCGAAGGCGGGCCGCGTACGCTTCGTGGACGTCCGCCCCAGAAGCGTCGGCCCCGGTGGCCGACGCCTCACGCCGGAGGCCCACCAGGTATGACCGAGCTCGAGCTGTGGCTGCGCCACGAGGCCCGCACGACCGAGCGACGCACTCCGATCGTTCCCGACGACGCCCGGCGGCTCGTCGGGAACGGAGTGGAACTGACCGTCGAGGAGTCCCCGCAGCGGGTCTTCCCGATCGAGGAGTACGAGGAGGCCGGCTGCCGCGTCGCCCCCGCGGGCTCCTGGGTGACGGCGCCCCGGGACGCCGTCGTGCTCGGACTGAAGGAACTGCCCGGGGAACCGGCCGCACTGACACACCGGCACATCTTCTTCGGCCACGCCTACAAGGCCCAGCCGGGAGCGGCGGAGCTGCTGGGCCGGTTCGCCGCCGGGGGCGGGGCGCTGTTCGACCTGGAGTACCTGGTGGACGACACCGGACGGCGCCTGGCCGCCTTCGGTTTCTGGGCCGGCTACCTGGGCGCCGCCCTGGCCGTGCTCCGGCACCGGGGCCGGCTGCGGGCGCCCTTGACGCCGACCACCAAGGAAGACCTGGACGAGACGCTCAAGCCCACCGCCGACGACGCCGAGTTCACCGGTCTGGTCGTCGGTGCCCTGGGCCGCAGCGGCCGCGGCGGCCGCGCGGCCTTCGCCGCCGCCGGTGTCGATCCCACCTGCTGGGACCTCGCCGAGACCCGGGACCTGGACCGCCCGGCCCTGCTGCGGCACGACGTGATGGTGAACGCGGTGCTCGCCACCACCCCGGTCCCGCCCTTCCTGCGCGAGCGGGACCTTGACACCCCGGACCGCCGCCTGCGCACCCTGTGCGACGTGACCTGCGACGTCGGCTCCCCGCTCAACGTCCTTCCGGTGTACGACTCCACCACCACCTGGGACGAGCCCGTACGGCGACTGCGCGACGCACCGCCGCTCGACCTCATCGTCATCGACAACCTGCCCTCCCTGCTGCCGCTGGAGTCCAGTACCGACTTCTCGGCCGCCCTCCTGCCCCACCTGCTCGACTTCGGTGTCTCCGGGCCCTGGGGCCGCTGCCTGGACCGCTTCCGTGAGGCGTCCCGCGCCCACGGTCTCGGCTCGGGGGAGTCCCTTGAGCACTGAACCGGCGGCGGTGAGCGGCACCGTCCACTGGATCGGCGCCGGCCTGTCCACGGGCAGCGGTCTCGCGGCGCTGTGCGACACGGCCGAGCGGGTCCGGCTCTGGCACCGCACCGAGAGCCGGGCCGCCGACGCCCTCGCCCGGCTGGGTCTCACCGGACGGGCCGAGCCCCGCGCGTACACGCTGTCCGCGCTGGCCGTCGAACTCGCGCCGGGCGCCGTCGTCGTGTCGATGCTGCCCGCCCCCGAACACGCCCCGCTCCTCGCGGAGTGCGTACGGCGCCGGGCGCACTTCGCGTGCTCCAGCTATGTGTCGGACGCGGTGCTGGAGCAGGTGCCCGCTGCCGGGAAGGCCGGGCTCGTCGTCCTCACCGAGGCCGGGCTCGACCCCGGTATCGACCACCTCTTCGCCCACGCCCTGGTCGCCCGGGCGCGGGAGGCCGTCGGCGACGACACGCCCGCGTCGTACACCCTCACGTCGTACTGCGGCGGTGTCCCCGCCGTCCCGAACGACTTCACGTACCGCTTCAGCTGGGCACCCATGGGGGTCCTCAACGCCCTGCGCTCCCCGGCCCGTTACATCGAGGACGGTGTGCGGACGGTCGCCGAGCGGCCGTGGGAGGCGACCCGGCGGCATGTCGTCGGCGGGGAGACCTTCGAGGTCTACCCCAACCGCGACAGCCTCCCGTTCATCGCGCAGTACGGGCTGCCGGACGCCTGGACACCACTTCTCCGAACTACTCGGGGTGTCCCGTGATCAGGTGACGGGACGGTCAATCCTTAGGTGTTGCTGGCCAGCTGATTCTTGAAGCCTTGCTCTAATCGCACCAGTTCGTCGGCGACAGCGAACACGCCGACCGCGACAAGGCCACCGTCGCGCGGAACCGCGCACGTCTCCCGCGCGGGCCCGTTCGACTGAGCTAGCCGGGTTCGGGTTCGTCATGGATGGTCAATGCTCCGGCGAGGTCGAGGTCGGCGACAGTGCCGTGTGCCCCGGCGCGGACGAGCAGCACTGCGCCGAGCGCGGTGCTCCAGAACGTCCTGGCCTCCACACTGAGCGGTCGATGGGTTCTCCAGCCGCGACTGTCGATGAGCTGGCTCACGAAGCGCTCGGATTGGCGGAACAGCAACTGGAGGTGCTGGTCGACCACGGGGGCGAGTTCGGGCTTGGAGATCCCGGCGGCGAGTGCTCGCGCGACCGATGGGAGCGAGGGCATGGCCAGTACGGCGCGGGCGATGTTGCGTCGAAATATCGCCGCGTCGGGGGCTTGGCGACCGATGCGCTCAATCCGTCGAGCGTCGTGCAGCAAGCCGAGAAAGGCGGCGTGCACGAGCAGCGAGTCCTTGGAGCCGAAGTAGTAGGTGACCTGATTGGGGAAGACGCCTGCCGCGTTCGCGATCTCCGCGACGCTCACATCAGCGCTGGGCCGTTCCTTGCAGAGCTGTGCAGTTGCCTCAATCAGCCGGCGCCTGGTCGCGCGACCGCGGTCACGCGACCGAGCCGACGTTGATCGAGCTTCGGTTCGCTTCTTCTCCACACCGAAATTGTATGTGATACAACAAGGCCGTTCACTTGTATCGCATACAAGAAAGGTCCAAGGGCATGCACCGGACTGAAGTCGTCGTGACCGGACTCGGCGCGATTACGCCACTCGGTGGGGACGTGGTGTCCACCTGGGACGCCCTGCTTGCCGGCGAGTCCGGCATCCGCGGCGGCGTCCTGCCAGGCCACGAGGACGCGGGCCTTCCCGGCACCGTCGCGGGGACGATGGCGGTCGACCCCGCCGAGTCGCTGCTGCCGGTGCAGGCCAGGCGGCTCGACCGCTCGCAGCAGGCGGCCTTGGCCGCGGCGGCCGAAGCCTGGGCCGATGCCGGTGCCCCGCGGGTGGACCCTGACCGGCTTGCATCGGCGATCGGCACGGGCATCGGGGGCGTACGGACGCTGTTGAAGGAAGACGATGTACTGGAGGCGGCCGGGACTCGGCGCGTCTCGCCACGCACGGTCCCGATGCTCATGCCCAATGCAGCGGCGGCGCTGATCAGTATCGAGTACGGCGCACGGGCCGGGGTCTACACGCCCGTTTCGGCGTGCTCTTCCGGTGCCGAGGCGATCGCCCTGGGGGCCAGGCTCATCCGTGCCGGCGAGGCGGACGTGGTCATCGCGGGCGGGACCGAGGCCGCGATCACCCCGATCACCGTCGCCGGCTTCACCCAGGCGCAAGCACTGTCGAGGCACACCGCCGAACCCGCCTCAGCGTCACGGCCGTTCGCCGCGGACCGCAGCGGATTCGTCCTCAGTGAAGGCGCCGCTGTCGTGGTGCTCGAAAGCGCCGAGCATGCCAACGCCCGGAGCGCGCGCGTCCACGCGGTGCTCGCGGGCGCTGGCATCGCCGCCGATGCTCACCACATCACGGCGCCCGCTCCCGATGGCTCTGGTCAGATCTCGGCTATGCGAACTGCCCTCGCGCAAGCCGGCTTGGCTCCCGAGCAGATCAGCCACATCAACGCCCACGCCACCGGGACTCCGGTCGGCGACGTCGCCGAGGCGCACGCGATCGGGGAGGTCTTCGGCCGAGCTACGGTGACAGCCCCCAAGGCGGCGCTTGGCCATCTCTTTGGCGCAGCCGGTGCGATCGAGGCGCTCATCGCCGTCCTTAGTGTGAAACACGGCGTCATCCCGCCGACCCGCAACCTCACCGCGGTCGGCGTCGGTCCCGACATCGATCTCGATGTTGTCGCAGAGCGACGAGACGTCCCCCAGGAGGCCGTGCTCAGCAACTCCTTCGGCTTCGGTGGGCAGAACGTCTCACTCATCGTCACCGGCGCACGGCACCATGAGTCCCGTACAGCCTCGACCACATCGTGACCCCACGCGAACGCACCCTTGTCCGTGGAGGGTCGCCGCCGAGGGGAAGGGTCGGTATGGGGCCGGAGAACGGCTGCGAACGGCGCGAGTGTACTTTCCTTCCCGTGTTAAAACACCAGGACGAGACCAGGGCGGCCTACGACGGGATCGTCGAACTGTATGCGTCGATGTTCGCTAATCGGTTGGAGACGCAGCCGTTCGCGCGGAACATGATCGGCACCTTCGCCGAGCTCGTGCGTGGCACGGGGAACCTACGGGCAGCCGACGTAGGGTGCGGGCCCGGCCATTTGACGGCCATGCTGCACGACTTGGGGTTGGACGCCTTCGGGCTCGACCTCTCCCCGGCTATGGTCGCCCACGCCCGGCGGGCCCATCCGGCGCTGCGGTTCGACGAAGCACGAATGGAGGCCCTGCCAGTCGAGGACGGCGCGCTCGGCGGAGTGCTGGCCCACTACTCGATGATCCATACCCCACCTGAAGAATTGCCCGCGCTGCTCGCTGAGCAGGTGCGTGTCCTGGCACCAGGGGGCCTGCTCCTGGCGTCCTTCTTCGGAACCGAAGGGCCGGAGCCTGTCCGCTTCGACCACAAGGTGGCGCCTGCCTATAGCTGGCCGGCGGAGCAGTTTGCCGAGTTGCTGGCCGGGGCCGGACTCGTCACGGTGGCTCGGTTGCTCCACGACCCAGCGTCCGAGCGGGGCTTCCTCGACACCCACCTGCTGGCCCGCCGCCCGTAGAACGTGGCCCGTGGCCGGGGTCGGGGTCGGGGGTGGTGTAGATCATCCGCGTGGATGAAGCTCGTCCAAGCGCTGCGTTCTGTGGCGGTGTCCGCTGAGCACGGACGCCCTTCTTCCAGGCGGACTCTTGGTAGAGCCGCAGCCAGACGAACGCGTCCGGGGTGGCGGCCAGGTCCTGGTAGTCGCGGGTGCCCTTGCGGATCACACTGACGGTCTGCTCGCTGACGACCGCGCCGTCCTGCTTGACCGTGAGTAGCTCCTCGGCGCGGGCGCCAGTGGCGACCCAGAAGGCCAGCAAGGCGCGGTCATGATGAGAACGGAGCCCGGCGAAGACCTTGGTGTACATCTCGTCGGGAATCCGCCGTGGGACCCGCTGCGGAACGGTCGGCCGGTACAGGCCCGTGCGTCGGCTCCGGTGCTTCTTCCCACCATCACGCTGTGTCCCGAGCTGGGACAAGCGGCGCCCACGGACCAACGGGAAGGGGTTCACCAGCAACGAACCGGTGCTCTCATCCAGATGGAAGTTGTAGAACTCCCGCAGCACCGTCTCGCAATGAGCACGGGTTGCCGGTGAGTACTTGGTCCCGACCGTGGGTTTACCCGTCACCGGATTCGGCGTCCCCGGTGCCGGCCTGTCACTGCGAGGCGGCGGGACCTTGGAGAGAGCCCTGCCCCGATGGCGCCAATGGACACGCTTCGGCTTGTCCGCCACCTTCATCCACAACATGAAGTCCCGGGCGTCTTCCCGGGTCGCACGGTCCCACTCGATCCCGAGCGCCCATAAGAACCGGAACCAGCGCAGCAGATCCATGCCGTACGAACGTGGCGTCAACGGCGAGTTGTCCCTCGCCATCAGCTCCTTGAGGTAGAGCGCAGCGGGCTCGACCGGCCTCCCGCGTCCATCCAGCACCCTGTACGGCTCCCAGGGATCTCCCGTCTTCAGCAACTGGCCTAACTCAGGCAGGACAAAGTTCCTCAGGTCCCTTCCGGACCGCTGCTCATCAAACACCCCGGGAAGCTGGCAGATACCCGGTCTGACCTGCGAAGACAGCTGGGGTTAGTTCGGTTAACAGGCCGGACGTTCGTGCGCGGCACCCTGCGGCTGGAGGGCTGGCTGCGCGCCTGGGACGCCGAGACGGCCGCCCGGTCCGAGCGGTGGCTGGGTGAACTTGCCCGGGACGGGGTGGAGTTCACCCTCCGGGTCGACCGGTAGCGGGCGTCAGTCCGACAGGGCCTCGTGGACCATCCGCTTGAGGTCCTTGAAGACCGAGTGGGAGGTCCTGGGCCGCACCTGCGTCATGAACTGCACCGTCAGATCACGGCCCGGATCGACCCAGAACGTCGTGGTGGCCACCCCGCTCCAGCCGAAGGCGCCGAGCCCGGTCGGTACCAGGGTGCGGGACGGATCGATCACCACGGAGCAGTTGAAGCCGAAGCCGAGCCCGTCATTGCCGGGCTCGTCGTGGGCGGGGCGGCTGCCGAAGGCCCGCAGGTCGGCTCCGCCGGGCAGATGGTTGCGGGTCATCAGGTCCACGGTCCGAGGGGTGAGCAGCCGTACGCCGTCGAGTTCGCCCCGGCGGCGCAGCATCTCCATGAAGCGGTGGTAGTCGTGGGCCGAGCACACCATGCCGCCGCTGCCCGACAGGAACCGTGGCCGGCCGCGCAGCGGGAGCCCCGGGACCGGCTCGATGCCGCCGCCCTCCTTCTCCCCGTACATCTCGCTGAGCCGGGGCGCCTGCGCGTCGGTGACGTGGAAGCCCGCGTCCATCATGCCGAGCGGTCCGAAGATCCGCTCGGCGCAGAACACGTCGAGCGGCTGCCCGGACACGACCTCGATGATCCGGCCCAGGACGTTGGTGGCCACCGAGTAGTTCCATTCGGTGCCCGGCTCGAACTGCAGGGGCAGGCTCGCGTACACCTCGATGGTCTCGGCCAGGTCCGCACCCGGCGGCACCGACGACTCCAGGCGGGCCTCGCGGTACAGGGCGTCGACCGGGTGGGCGTGGTAGAAGCCGAAGGTCAGTCCCGAGGTGTGGGTCATGAGGTGCCGGACGAGTATGGGGCCGTCGGCGGGGCGGGTCTCGACGTCGGCCCCGGAGCCGCCGACGTAGACCCGGGGGTCGGCGAACGCGGGCAGGTGGTCGGCGACCGGGTCGTCCAGGGACAGCCGTCCCTCCTCCACGAGCAGCAGCGCGGCGACCGCGGTGACCGGCTTGGTCATGGAGTAGACCCGCCACAGGGTGTCGGGCTCGACCGGGAGCCCGGCCGCGATGTCGCGCCGGCCGTGCGTCGCGAGGTGCGCGACGCGCCCGGCCCGGGCGACGGAGACCAGGAAGCCCGGCAGCCGCCCTTCGTCGACGAGCCGGGCGAAGTGCCGGTCCATGCGGGCCAGCACCTGCGGATCCAGCCCGGCCTCGCCCGGATCGACCTCTTGTCGCAGCTGTGCCATGGCTCGTCTCCCGTCGCGCTCGTCGAGATGAGATCCGGCATACCCCACCCCGACCGCCTCAGACCCCATCGGGGTGCAGGAATGGTTCATGATCGCGCAAGAAGGGGTGAGGGGGCGGCGGGGCAGCGACCTTCATCGGCGGCGGGGCAGCGGCCTTCATCGGCGGCGGGGCAGCGCCCTTCAGGGGCGCGCGGCTGTATCGATGTGCGGCTCCGCCGCGCGGGCGCGACCAGCCCCCACGCACCCGCACCCGCACCCGCACCCGAAGAACATGCACGACAGAGCCTCGAAGGCAGCCGCTGGAAAGCGGGCGTCAGGCATCCACCTTCTCCGGTTGCGTAACCCCGACCCCACCCCGTTCCCCCAACGACTCCGTAGGAACCCGGTGCGTCTCCCGCGCCGACACCGCCGCGATCACCGGCGGCACGCACAGCGCCGCCGTGAACAGCGCCACCGCCGACCAGTCGTCACCCCCGGGCCCGGCGATCCGCGCCGCGAACGTCACCGCGAACCCGGCCGCCGCGAAACCGATCTGCGTACCGATGGCCACGCCGGACAGCCGGACCCGGGTCGCGAACATCTCGCCGTAGAACGCGGGCCACACCCCGTTCGCGGCGCTGTAGACGACGCCGAAGCAGACGATGCCCGTCAGGAACGTCAGTGGGTAGGAGCCCGTGGAGAGCGCCCACAGGTACAGGAACATCGTCACCGCGCTGCCGGCCGCGCCGATCAGGAACACCGGGCGGCGCCCGATCCGGTCGGACAGCGTCGCCCACAGCGGGATCGCGGCGAGCGCCACGACGTTGGCCAGGGCGCCCACCCACAGCATGGCCGTACGCGACATGCCGACCGCGTCGCTCGTCGCGTACGCCAGCGCCCACACCGTGAAGATCGTGCTGACCGAGGCGATCAGCGCGCCCGCGACGACCCGCAGCACATCCGCCCAGTGCTCTCGGAGCAGGATCACCAGGGGCAGCTTGACCACACCCTCCTCGGCGGCCTGCCGGGCGAAGGCCGGCGTCTCCTCCAGCTTGCGGCGGATGACCCAGCCGACGACGGCGACCGCGACGCTCAGCCAGAACGGCAGCCGCCAGCCCCAGGACAGCAACTGGTCCTCGGGCAGCGCGGCGACCGGGATGAAGACCAGCGTGGCCAGCAGCTGGCCGCCCTGGGTGCCGCTGAGGGTGAAGCTGGTGAAGAAGCCGCGCCGGTCCGGCGGCGCGTGCTCCAGCGTCATGGAGTTGGCGCTGGCCTGCTCGCCCGCCGCCGAGATGCCCTGGAGCACCCGGCACAGCACCAGCAGGACCGGGGCGAGGGAGCCGACCTGGTCGCGGGTCGGCAGACAGCCGATGAGGAACGTCGACAGGCCCATCAGCATCAGCGTGAAGACCATGATCTTCTTGCGGCCGAGCTTGTCCCCGAAGTGCCCGAGCACCAGCGCGCCCACCGGTCGGGCGGCATAGGCGACGCCGAAGGTGGCCAGCGACAGCAGGGTCGCGGTCGCGGGGTCGGACTCGTCGAAGAACACCTCCGGGAAGATCAGCGCGGCGGCGCTGCCGTAGATGAAGAAGTCGTAGTACTCCAGGGCGCTGCCGATCCAGGCGGCGGTCGCGGCCTTTCTGGGCTGACCGGGCGGGGCGGCGGACCCTGAGGGCATGGCGGGGACGGACACGGCGGCTCCTTCGGGGAGCTCCACACTAGGACGGAGCGGGGCGACGGACGTGCAGAGGGGGACGTGTCGGATCGCGACTAATTAACCCACTGGGTAGTTACTAGGGGATGGCCAGTGATGCTGCGCCCGCGTGCCGCCGGTGTCAAGGGGTGATGCGGGGCGGTTCAGTCCGCCGAGCGCTCCGCCGTCAGATACGCGATCACCATGTCGCCCAGCATCGCCCGGTAGTGCGCGCGCTGCGCCCCGTCGAGCAGGTCGCGGCCGAACAGCGCGCCGAAGGTGTGCCGGTTGGAGACCCGGAAGAAGCAGAAGGAGGAGATCATCGCGTGCAGGTCGACGGCGTCGACGTCGGCCGTGAACAGGCCGGACTCCTGGCCCGACGCCAGGATCCGGCGGATCACGTCCAGGGCGGGGGAGCCGATCTTGCCGAGCTTCTCGGAGGCGGCGATGTGGTGGGCCTCGTGGATGTTCTCGATGCTGACCAGGCGGATGAAGTCCGGGTGCTGCTCGTGGTGGTCGAAGGTCAGCTCGGCCAGCCGCCGGATCGCCGCCACCGGGTCCAGGTGGTCGACGTCGAGCTCCTGCTCGGCCTCCCGGATCACGCCGTAGGCGCGCTCCAGCACGGCGGTGAACAGCTGCTCCTTGCCGCCGAAGTAGTAGTAGATCATCCGCTTGGTGGTGCGGGTGCGGGCGGCGATCTCGTCCACCCGGGCGCCGTCGTAACCGGCCCGGGCGAACTCCTGGGTGGCGACGTCGAGGATCTCGGCCCGGGTGCGGGCGGCGTCGCGGATGCGCTCGCCGGATCGTGCCGGTTCTTCGACGCTGGTCATCAGGTTCCTTCGGGCGGAGGGTCCGGTGCCGGTGATTCTAGAAGCTGGTCCCCGTCCGGCCACGGGGTCTTCCCGAGCCGACGCCCCGCTGATATAGCTAACGTACTAGTTCGTACATTAGTGAGCCGCTCGGGAGGCGCGCGTGCCCAAGGAGTCGTATCTCGTCGGACTGATCGGTTCCGGCATCGGGCCGTCGCTCAGCCCGGCCCTGCACGAGCGGGAGGCCGGCCGGCAGGGCCTTCGCCTGGTGTACCGGCTGATCGACATCGACACCCTCGGGGTGCCGCCAGGGGCCGTCGGGGACCTGCTGCGGGCCGCCCGCGACCTGGGCTTCGACGGGCTCAACATCACGCACCCCTGCAAGCAGCTCGTCATCGAGCACCTGGACGGGCTCGCCCCGCAGGCCGAGGCACTGGGCGCGGTCAACACCGTCGTCCTCCAGGACGGCCGCGCCGTCGGCCACAACACGGACGTCACCGGCTTCGCCGCCTCGTTCGCCCGCGGCCTGCCCGACGCGCCCCTGGAGCGGGTCGTGCAGCTGGGCGCCGGAGGCGCGGGGGCCGCCGCCGCCCACGCCATGCTCACCCTCGGCGCCGGACGGGTCACCGTCGTCGACGCCCTGCCCGAACGTGCCGCGGCCCTGGCCGCCTCCCTGAACCGCGCCTTCGGGCAGGACCGGGCGGCCGCCGCCTCCCCGGACCGGCAGGAGGAGCTGCTCGCCCGCGCCGACGGCATCGTGCACGCCACCCCCACCGGCATGGCCGCCCACCCCGGCCTGCCCCTGCCCGCCGGACTGCTCCACCGCGGACTGTGGGTGGCCGAGGTGGTCTACCGCCCGCTGGAGACCGAGCTGCTGCGCACCGCCCGGGCCCTGGGCTGCGCCACCCTCGACGGCGGCGGCATGGCCGCCTTCCAGGCCGCCGACGCGTTCCGCCTGTTCACCGGCCGGGAACCCGACGCCGCGCGGATGCTGGCGGACCTGACCGAACTGGCCGGGGCCGTCGCAGCTCCGCACTAGAGAGAGGTACCGACGTGCGTACGTCCATCGCCACCGTCTCCCTCAGCGGCTCCCTCACCGGGAAACTCGACGCCGCCGCCCGGGCCGGCTTCGACGGAGTGGAGATCTTCGAGAACGACCTGCTGGCCTGCCCCCTCACCCCCGAGGACATCCGCGCCCGCTGCGCCGACCTCGGGCTGCGCATCGACCTCTACCAGCCGATGCGGGACATCGAGGCCGTCCCCGAGGCCGAGTTCGCCCGCAACCTGAGGCGGGCCCGGCACAAGTTCGAGCTGATGCGCCGGCTCGGCGCCGACACCGTCCTCGTCTGCTCCAGCGTCTCCCCGTGGGCGGTGGACGACGACGCCCTCGCATCCGAGCAGCTCAGCCGACTCGCCGACCTGGCGGTGGAGTCCGGCATCCGGGTCGCCTACGAGGCGCTCGCGTGGGGCCGGCACGTCAGTACGTACGACCACGCCTGGCGCATCGTGGAGACGGCCGGTCATCCCGCGCTCGGCACCTGCCTGGACAGCTTCCACATCCTCTCGCGCGGCTCGGACCCCCAGGGCATCGCGGACATCCCCGGCGACAAGATCTTCTTCCTCCAGCTCGCCGACGCCCCGCTGCTCGCCATGGACGTGCTCCAGTGGAGCCGCCACTACCGCTGCTTCCCCGGCCAGGGCGGCTTCGACGTGGCGGGCCTGGTACGGCACGTACTCGCCACCGGCTACGACGGCCCGCTCTCCCTGGAGGTCTTCAACGACGTCTTCCGCCAGGCCGACGCCGGCCCGACCGCCGTCGACGCCCGGCGCTCCCTGCTGGTCCTCCAGGAGACGGTCGGCAAGGCGCCCCTGCCCGCCCCCGTCGTCCCGTCCGGCGTCGCCTTCGCCGAGCTGGTCACCCCCGACGCCGAACCCCTCGCGGCCCTGCTCGGCGCCCTGGGCTTCACCCGCACCGCCCGCCATCGCGGCAAGCCCGTCGCCCTGTGGGAGCAGGGCGACGCCCGGGTCCTGGTCAACACCGGTACGGCCGTCCGCCGCGACGGCACCCGGCTCGCCGCGATCGGGCTGGAGTCACCGGACCCGGCCGGAGCCGCCCGGCGGGCCGAGGCCCTGCTCGCGCCCGTCCTGCCGCGCCGCCGCGCGCCGGAGGACGCCCCGCTGGACGCGGTCGCCGCCCCCGACGGCACGGAGCTGTTCTTCTGCGCCACCGGCCGCCCCGAACCGCCCGACTGGCGGGCTGACTTCGAGCACACGGGCCCGCCCCCGGCGCCGGTGGGCGTCCGGGGCATCGACCATCTCGCCCTCACCCAGCCCTGGCACCACTTCGACGAGGCGGCCCTCTTCCACCGGGGCGTGCTCGGCCTGCACGCCCAGGAGAGCGTGGACGTCGCCGACCCCTACGGCCTGATGCGCAGCCGCGCGGTCACCAACCCCGACGGCAGTGTCCGGATCGCCCTCACCGTCGGCGCCGCGCCCACCGACGACACCGTCCACGCCCAGCACATCGCCCTGGCCACCGACGACGTGGTCGCCGTGGCCCGCCGCTTCCAGGAGACCGGCGGCACCCTGCTGCCGGTGCCCGCCAACTACTACGACGACCTCGCCGCCCGCTTCGAGTTCGCCGACGGCGAGCTGGAGAACTACCGCGACCTCGGCATCCTCTACGACCGCGACGACCACGGCGTCTTCCGGCACTGCTACACCCGCACCGTCGGCAGGGTCTTCTTCGAACTGGTCCAGCGCGACGGCGGCTACCGGGGCTACGGCGCCGCCAACGCCCCGGTGCGGCTGGCCGCGCAGCACACCGCTCGGGCGCTCACTGGCGGCTGACGGTCCGGGTGATGCCGGTGACGACCGTGGTGGCGAGGATCCAGCCCGTGAGCACCAGCGCGTAGGAGAGCCACTGGTAGCCGCCGGTCGGGGCGAACGCGCCCTCCTGCCCGAAGGAGATCACCGGCAGCAGCAGGTCGAGGGTGTAGAACACCGGGTTGAACTGCGGTGCCTCGTCCGCCTTCAGGGGTGCGGGGTGATGCAGCGCGTAGGCGAGGGAACCGGCCATGAGCAAGGAGACCAGCCAGCCCGCCGCGCGCAGGGGCCGGAAGCCGTAGCCGACGGTGGCGTCCTGCACATGCCCCCACAGCCGCCCGTACCAGGGCAGGGTGGCGCGGCGGCGGCGCTGCTTGGCGAGCTGGACGAGGCGGGCTGCGGGATCGTCGCCGATCCTGCGGTAGGCGGCGGTCAACTGCTCGTAGGCGTGCGGGACATAGCCCTCGCCGTCCCGCTCCAGCATCGCCAGGCGCCGCTCGGCGGGCTCGTGCGGGGTCAGGGAGGTGTAGACGAGGCTGTTGAGCAGGACCTCGCCCGGGACCGCCTCCGGCTCCAGGAACAGCACCTCCAGCTGGGCGCGCCGCAGATTGAGGGTGCCCTCCATGGGCGGGCTCCTGCGCACCCAGAGTTCCCCGATGGTGCAGCTGCTGGCCCGCAGGGCGGCGTCACCCGGGTTCGCCAGCCGCGCGTGCGACAGGTCGAGCCGCCCCGCGATCCGTGCGCCGCGCAGGCCGATCCAGCCCAGCACGTCCGACTCGCGCAGCAGGGCGTCGCCCTCCACCGTGAGCGTCTCCGCGTCCAGGGCGACCTCACCCGCACCCGCTCGCAGCCGTGCCTCGTTGAGGTCGATGGTCCCGCCGACCGACGCGCCCGTCAGCCGTACCTCGCCGCGCGTGCGCAGACCCGGCGCCGACAGGCCGTCCCCGATGGTCACATGGTTGAGCTGGAGCGCCGGCTGACCGGGCGGCGGAGCGGCGATCTCGGCCCCGTCCATGAACAGCGCACCCGAGATCTGCGCCCCGCCGAGCCGTACGGGACCGTCGAACAGGCAGTCCGACATGCGCAGAACGCCGTCCACGCGCAGGGTGGCGGCGTCCAGGCCGGGCAGGGCCGAGCCGCGCAGGTTCAGCTGGCGCAGCCGCGCCGCGTACAGCACGGGCGGGTCCTCGAAGAAGCAGTCGCTGAGCCGCACGGCGTGGTCGAGGCCGGCGTACTGGAGGTTGAGCGTCCCGGTGATCCGCGCGCCGGCCAGTCTCAGGGCGGCGGTCTCCCCGTCCTCCTGCGGCGCGCTCAGCAGCAGGGCCCGTACCACGGCCGCCCGTACGGTCCGCTCGGGGCCCCAGTCGGCGCCGTGGGCCGGGTCCTCGCCGGCCGGCCCCCGGAAGTCCACGTCCTGCCCGCGCGGGTAGGCGCGCCACACCCGCTCCTCGGCGGGTGTCCTGTCGTCGATCTCCATCAGCGGGGACTCTGGCGCGCCCGGCCGGAGGCTGTCAACTCGCCTTCGGCCGGGGTGGGTTGGTCAGGCCTTGGAGTTCCACTCCGCGAGCACGGGCCTGCCGTGCTCGGTGGACAGCCGGCAGACCGTGCCGGTCTCCAGCCGGAACAACTGCCCCCGCGCCGGGGGCAGTCCCAGCCGGCGGGCCGTCAGCACCCGCAGGAAGTGGCCGTGCGCCACCAGCATCACATCGCCCTCGGGCAGTGACTTCTCCGCCCGGGCCAGCACCCGGTCGGCGCGTTCGCCGACCTCCTCGGGGGACTCGCCGGGCGCGCCGTCGGGGCCGGGCGGCCCTCCGTCGGTCCACAGGTCCCAGTCGGGGCGGGTGCGGTGAATCTCCTCGGTGGTGACGCCCTCGTAGGCGCCGTAGTGCCATTCGTGCAGGTCCGCGTCCCGCACGGCCCCCGTCAGGCCCGCGAGTTCGGCGGTGCGCACCGCGCGGACCAGCGGGCTGGTGAGGACCAGGGCGAAGGAGCGGCCCGCGAGGAGCGGGGCGAGCGAGGCGGCCTGCTCCTCACCGTGCTCGGTGAGGGGCAGGTCGGTGAAGCTGGTGTGCTGTCCGCTCCGGCTCCACTCCGTCTCGCCGTGGCGGACCAGCAGCAGATCACCCACGTCCTACGCCTTCTTCGCGGACTCGACGGCGTGGCCGCCGAACTGGTTGCGCAGCGCCGCGATCATCTTCATCTGCGGCGAGTCGTCCTGCCGGGAGGCGAACCGGGAGAAGAGGGAGGCGGTGATCGCGGGCAGCGGCACGGAGTTGTCGATCGCGGCCTCCACCGTCCAGCGTCCCTCACCGGAGTCCTGGGCGTAGCCCCTCAGCTCCGCCAGGTGCTCGTCCTCGTCCAGGGCGTCCACCGCCAGGTCGAGCAGCCAGGAGCGGATGACGGTGCCCTGCTGCCAGGAGCGGAACACCTCGCGGACGTTGTCCACCGAGTCCACGGCCTCCAGCAGCTCCCAGCCCTCGGCGTAGGCCTGCATCATCGCGTACTCGATGCCGTTGTGGACCATCTTGGCGAAGTGCCCGGCGCCGACCTTGCCCGCGTGGACGTAGCCGTACGGGCCCTCCGGCTTGAGCGCCTCGAAGATCGGCTGGAGCCGGTCGACGGTCTCCTTCTCGCCGCCGACCATCAGGGCGTAGCCGTTCTTCAGGCCCCACACGCCGCCGGAGACGCCCGCGTCGACGAAGCCGACGCCGCGCTTGGACAGCTCCTCGGCGTGCTTCTCGTCGTCCGTCCAGCGCGAGTTGCCGCCGTCTACGACGGTGTCGTAGGGCTTGAGGAGGCCCCCGAGCTGGTCGATGACGTGCTGGGTGGGGCCACCGGCCGGGACCATGACCCAGACCGTGCGGGGCGCTTCCAGCTGGTTGACGAGGTCGGCCAGGCTGTCGGCGTCGGACTTCTCGGGGTCGGTGTCGTAGCCGATGACGGTGTGGCCGGCGTTGCGCAGGCGCTCGCGCATGTTGCCGCCCATCTTGCCGAGACCCACAAGACCGATCTGCATGTCAGTTCACTTCCCGAAGTGTGCGGTAGGCGGCCACCAGCGCGGCCGTGGACGGGTCGAGACCGGGGACGTCAGCGCCCTCGGTCAGGGCGGGCTCGACGCGCTTGGCGAGGACCTTGCCGAGCTCCACGCCCCACTGGTCGAAGGAGTCGATGTTCCAGACGGCCCCCTGCACGAACACCTTGTGCTCGTACAGGGCGATCAGCTGGCCGAGGACCGACGGGGTCAGTTCGGTGGCCAGGATCGTCGTGGTGGGGTGGTTGCCCCGGAAGGTGCGGTGCGGCACCTGCTCCTCGGGCACCCCCTCCGCGCGGACCTCCTCGGCGGTCTTGCCGAAGGCGAGCGCCTGCCCCTGTGCGAACAGGTTGGCCATCAGCAGGTCGTGCTGGGCCTTCAGCTCGTCGCTCAGCTCGGAGACGGGCCGGGCGAAGCCGATCAGGTCGGCGGGGATGAGCTTGGTGCCCTGGTGGATCAACTGGTAGTAGGCGTGCTGCCCGTTGGTGCCGGGCGTGCCCCACACCACCGGCCCGGTCTGCCACTCCACGGGTTGCCCGTCGCGGTCCACCAACTTGCCGTTGGACTCCATGTCGAGCTGCTGGAGGTAGGCGGTGAACTTGGACAGGTAGTGGCTGTAGGGCAGGACGGCGTGCGACTGGGCGTCGTGGAAGTTGCCGTACCAGATGCCCAGCAGGCCCAGCAGCAGCGGGGCGTTGGCCTCGGCCGGGGCGTTGCGGAAGTGCTCGTCGACGATGCGGAAGCCGTCGAGCATCTCCCGGAAGCGGTCCGGGCCGATCGCGATCATCAGCGACAGGCCGATTGCGGAGTCGTACGAGTAGCGGCCGCCGACCCAGTCCCAGAACTCGAACATGTTGTCGACGTCGATGCCGAACTCGGCGACGTTCTCGGCATTCGTCGACAGAGCCACGAAGTGCTTCGCCACCGCCTTCTCGTCGCCTCCCAGGCCCGTGAGCAGCCAGGAGCGCGCCGAGGTCGCGTTGGTGATCGTCTCGATCGTGGTGAAGGTCTTGGACGCGACGATGAACAGCGTCTCGGCCGGGTCCAGGTCCCGCACCGCCTCGTGCAGGTCGGCGCCGTCCACGTTCGACACGAAGCGGAGCGTCAGTTCCCGCGCGGTGAACGGCCGCAGTGCCTCGTAGGCCATGGCCGGACCGAGGTCCGAGCCGCCGATGCCGATGTTGACGACGTTGCGGATGCGCTTGCCGGTGTGGCCGGTCCACTCGCCGGAGCGCACGCGGTCCGCGAAGGCGGCCATCTTGTCGAGCACCGCGTGCACGCCCGGGACGACGTTCTCACCGTCGACCTCGACGACGGCGTCCCGGTTCGCGCGCAGCGCGGTGTGCAGCACGGCCCGGTTCTCGGTGACGTTGATCTTCTCGCCGCCGAACATGGCGTCGCGCAGCCTGAACACGCCGGTCGCCGAGGCCAGCTCCTGGAGCAGGGCCAGCGTCTCGTCGGTGATCAGGTGCTTGGAGTAGTCGATGCGCAGGTCGCCCACGTGCACGACATAGCGCTCGGCGCGCCCCGGGTCCGCGTCGAACAGCTCGCGCAGGTCAGGCCGCGGCAGGGCGTCCGTGCGATGGTCCTCCAGGGCGGTCCACTCGGGACGCCGGTCGAGCCGCACGGAACCGGAAGGGGTGTCAGACATGAGCGGGGGTCTCCTCGGTTGCCTCGCCGTTCAGGGCGATGGCGTACATCTCGTCCGCGTCGAGGCGCCGCAGCTCCTCGGCGATGAGTTCGGAGGTGGCACGGACCTTCAGGGCGAGGGTGCGCGACGGCTGGCCCGGCAGGGTCAGCGTGGCCAGCGGCCCCTCGGGGCGGTCGATGACGATCTCGCCGCTGTCCGTGCCCAGGCGTACGGCCGTGACGACCGGCCCGGCGGTGACCACCCGGTCGACCCGCACGTGCAGCCGCGCCTCCAGCCAGCGGGCCAGCAGCTCGGCGGCCGGGTTCTCGGCCTCGGCCTCCACCGCCGCCGAGACGATCCGCGCCCGCGCCTGGTCCAGCGCCGCGGCCAGCATCGAACGCCAGGGCGTCAGCCGGGTCCAGGCCAGGTCGGTGTCACCGGGCGCGTAGGCGCGGACCCGGGTCTGGAGCGTCTCCAGCGGGTTCTCGACCGCGTACAGGTCGGTAATCCGCCGCTGGGCCAGCGCCCCGAGGGGATCCTTGGAAGGCACCTCGGGGGCGTCCACCGGCCACCACACCACCACCGGGGCGTCCGGCAGCAGCAGCGGCAGCACCACCGAGTCCGCGTGGTCGGACACCTCGCCGTAGGTCCTGAGGATCACGGTCTCGCCGGTGCCCGCGTCGGCGCCCACCCGGACCTCGGCGTCCAGTCGGGAGGACTGGCGGTCGCGCGGGGTGCGGGCATGGCGCTTGATGACGACCAGGGTGCGCGAGGGGTGCTCGTGCGAGGCCTCCTCGGCCGCCTTGATCGCGTCGTAGGCGTTCTCCTCATCCGTGACGATCACCATCGTCAGGACCATGCCCACGGCGGGGGTGCCGATGGCGCGGCGCCCCTGCACCAACGCCTTGTTGATCTTGCTTGCCGTGGTGTCGGTCAGGTCGATCT
The DNA here is from genome assembly GCF_042959065.1 of Streptomyces sp. NPDC007929. Taxonomy (NCBI): domain Bacteria; kingdom Bacillati; phylum Actinomycetota; class Actinomycetes; order Kitasatosporales; family Streptomycetaceae; genus Streptomyces; species Streptomyces sp. NPDC007929. The sequence continues at coordinate 359,845 of NZ_JBIBKD010000004.1, forward strand.
TCATGGCCTGCGCCAGCTCCGTCCGTCTCGTGCGAGCATCTCGTCTGCCTCCTCGGGTCCCCAGCTGCCCGAGGCGTACTGCGCGGGCCGGCCGTGCGTGGCCCAGTACCGCTCGATCGGGTCGAGGATCTTCCAGGACTCTTCCACTTCCTGGTGACGGGGGAACAGGTTGGCGTCGCCCAGGAGGACGTCAAGGATCAGCCGTTCGTACGCCTCGGGGCTCGATTCGGTGAACGACTCGCCGTAGGCGAAGTCCATCGTGACGTCCCGGATCTCCATCGAGGTGCCCGGCACCTTGGAGCCGAAGCGGACCGTCATGCCCTCGTCCGGCTGGACGCGGATGACGATCGCGTTGGAGCCCAGCTCCTCGGTGGCGGTGGAGTCGAAGGGGGAGTGCGGGGCCCGCTGGAAGACGACGGCGATCTCCGTCACCCGGCGGCCCAGCCGCTTGCCGGTGCGCAGATAGAACGGCACACCCGCCCAGCGGCGGTTGTCCACCTGGAGCCGGACCGCCGCATAGGTGTCGGTGGTGGAGGACTGGTCGATGCCGTCCTCCTCCAGGTAGCCGCGCACCTTCGTGCCGCCCTGCCAGGCCGCCGCGTACTGGCCGCGCACCGTGCCCTGCCCCAGGTCCTGCGGCAGCCGCACCGCCTTGAGGACCTTCAGCTTCTCCGTGAGCAGCGAGGCGGCGTCGAAGGCGGCCGGTTCCTCCATCGCGGTGAGCGCCATCAGCTGGAGCAGGTGGTTCTGGATGACGTCACGGGCGGCGCCGATGCCGTCGTAGTAGCCGGCCCGGCCGCCGATGCCGATGTCCTCGGCCATGGTGATCTGCACATGGTCCACGAAGGACCGGTTCCAGATCGGCTCGAACATCTGGTTGGCGAAGCGCAGCGCCAGGAGGTTCTGGACGGTCTCCTTGCCGAGGTAGTGGTCGATCCGGAAGACCTGCTCCGGGTCGAACACGTCGTGCACGATCCGGTTGAGCTCCTCGGCCGAGCCCAGATCGTGCCCGAACGGCTTCTCGATGACCGCCCGGCGCCAGGAACCCTCGGGGGCACTCGCCAGCTTGTGCTTCTTCAGCTGCTGGACGACCTTGGGGAAGAACTTCGGCGGCACCGACAGGTAGAAGGCGTAGTTGCCGCTGGTGCCCCGGGAGGCGTCCAGCTCCTCGACGGCCGAGCGCAACTGCTTGAACGCCGTGTCGTCGTCGAAGTCGCCCGGGATGAACCGCATGCCCTCGGCGAGCTGCTGCCAGACCTCCTCGCGGAACGGGGTGCGCGCGTGCTCGCGGACCGCGTCGTGCACCACCTGCGCGAAGTCCTGGTCCTCCCAGTCCCGGCGGGCGAAACCCACCAGGGAGAAGCCCGGCGGCAGCAGACCGCGGTTGGCCAGGTCGTACACGGCCGGCATCAGCTTCTTGCGGGACAGGTCGCCGGTGACGCCGAAGATGACCAGCCCGGAGGGGCCCGCGATCCTGGGCAGCCGGCGGTCGCGGGGGTCGCGCAGGGGGTTGTCGAAGTGAGTGCCGGTGTGCTCCGTGTGCGGGGCGTGACCGCTCACCCCGGTCTGCTCGACCCCGGCCGCCTCCTGCGCGGCCCGGGCCTCCTTCTCCTCCTTGGTGCCCTTGGTCTCCTGTTCGGCCGTCTGAGGGATGCCCTCGATGCCCTCACTCATTCCGCGTCAGCTCCCTTGCTGTTCAGGGACTTGGTGACCGCGTCCAGCAGCTCCTGCCAGGCCACCTCGAACTTGGCCACGCCCTCGTCCTCCAGTTGCCGCACCACCTCGTCGTATGCAATGCCGAGCCGTTCGACGGCCGCCAGGTCGGCGCGGGCCTGGGCGTAACCGCCGGTGACCGTGTCGCCCTGGACGTCGCCGTGGTCGGCGACGGCGTTCAGCGTGGCCTCCGGCATGGTGTTGACCGTGCCGGGAGCGACCAGTTCGTCCACGTACAGGGTGTCCTTGTATGCGGGGTCCTTCACACCGGTGGAGGCCCAAAGGGGGCGCTGCCGGTTCGCCCGGGCCCCGCCCAGCGCCTGCCAGCGCGCCCCGGCGAAGACCTGCTCGTACGCCTCGTAGGCGAGCCGCGCGTTGGCCAGGGCCGCCCGGCCCTTCAGGGCGAGGGCCTCGTCCGTGCCCAGCAGCGTCAGCCGCCTGTCGATCTCGGAGTCCACCCGGGAGACGAAGAACGACGCGACCGAGTGAATGCCCGACAGGTCGATGCCGGCCGCCCGGGCCTGCTCCAGACCGGCGATGTAGGCGTCCATCACCTCGCGATAGCGCTCCAGGGAGAAGACCAGCGTCACGTTCACGCTGATGCCCGCGCCGATCACCTCGGTGATCGCGGGCAGGCCCGCCCTCGTCGCCGGGATCTTGATCATCACGTTGGGGCGGTCCACCAGCCAGGCCAGCTGCCGGGCCTCGGCGACGGTCGCCGCCGTGTCGTGGGCGAGGCGCGGGTCGACCTCGATGGAGACCCGGCCGTCCCGGCCGCCGGTCGCCTCGTACACCGGCCGCAGGACGTCGGCGGCGGCCCGGACGTCGGCGGTCGTCATCATCCGCACGGCCTCGTCCACGGTCACCCCGCGCACCGCCAGGTCGGCGAGTTGCTCCTCGTAGCCCGCGCCGGAGCCGATGGCGGCCTGGAAGATGGACGGGTTGGTGGTGACGCCGACGACGTTCCGCGTGGCGACGAGTTCGGCCAGGTTGCCGGACTCGATCCGCCGGCGCGACAGGTCGTCGAGCCAGATCGACACGCCCTCGTCGGACAGGCGCTTCAGTGCTCCCGCGTGCGCGGTCGCTTCGGTCACAGTGATCATCTTCTTTCGGGCGGTCGGATCAGCCGCGGGCGGCGGCGAGGGATTCCCGCGCGGCGGCGACGACGTTCTCGGGGGTGAAGCCGTACTCGGTGAACAGGGTCTTCGCGTCGGCGGAGGCACCGAAGTGCTCCAGGGAGACGATGCGTCCCGCGTCCCCGGTGAACCGGTGCCAGGTCAGCCCGATCCCGGCCTCGACGGCGACCCGGGCCTTCACGGACGGCGGCAGCACGCGGTCGCGGTAGGAGCGCGGCTGCTCCTCGAACCACTCCACGGACGGCATCGACACCACACGGGTGGGCACACCGGCGCCCTGGAGCAGCTCACGGGCCCCGGCGGCGACGTGCACCTCGGAGCCGGTGGCGATCAGGATCACCTGGGGCGTGCCGCCCTCCGCCTCGAACCTCACGTAACCGCCGCGCGCGGCGTCCGGGTCCGGCGAGTACGTGGGCACGCCCTGGCGGGTGAGCGCGAGGCCGTGCGGGGCCGGGGCGGTGCCGTGCCGCTTGAGGATCTCGGCCCAGACGACCGCGGTCTCGTTGGCGTCGGCGGGGCGTACGACGTTCAGGCCCGGGATGGCCCGCAGCGCGGCCAGGTGCTCCACCGGCTGGTGGGTCGGGCCGTCCTCGCCGAGGCCGATGGAGTCGTGGGTCCAGACGTAGGTGACCGGGAGCTGCATCAGGGCCGACATCCGCACCGCGTTGCGCATGTAGTCGGAGAACACCAGGAACGTGCCGCCGTAGATCCGGGTGTTGCCGTGCAGCGCTATGCCGTTCATCTCCGCGGCCATGGAGAACTCACGGATGCCGAAGTGCACGGTGCGGCCGTACGGGTCGGCCTCCGGCAGCGGGTTGCCGACCGGGAGGAAGGAGCTGGTCTTGTCGATGGTGGTGTTGTTGGAGCCCGCGAGGTCGGCGGAGCCGCCCCACAGTTCGGGGACGACCGGGCCGAGCGCCTGGAGGACCTTCCCCGAAGCGGCCCGGGTGGCGACCGCCTTGCCCGCCTCGAACACCGGCAGGGCGTCCTCCCAGCCCTCGGGCAGCTCGCCCTTGCTGACCCGGTCGAACGTGGCCGCCCGCTCCGGGTTCTCCGACCGCCAGGTGACGATCCGCTTGTCCCAGGCGGTGCGTGCCTCGGCGCCCCGGTCCAGGGCCAGACGGGTGTGGGCCAGCACCTCGTCGGCGACCTCGAAGGAGCGCTCCGGGTCGAAGCCGAGCAGACGCTTGGTGGCCGCGACCTCGTCCTCGCCGAGCGCCGAGCCGTGGGAGGCCTCGGTGCCGCGCGCGTTCGGGGCGGGCCAGGCGATGATCGTGCGCATCGCGATGAGGGACGGTCGCGCGGTCTCGGCCTGAGCCGCCGTCAGCGCCGCGTACAGCGCGTGCGGGTCGACGTCGCCGTCCTCCAGCGGCTCGATGCGCTGCACGTGCCAGCCGTAGGCCTCGTAGCGCTTCAGCACGTCCTCGGAGAACGCGGTCGCGGTGTCGCCCTCGATGGAGATGTGGTTGTCGTCGTAGAGGAAGACCAGGTTGCCGAGCCTCTGGTGGCCGGCGAGCGAGGAGGCCTCGGCGGAGACGCCCTCCTGGAGGTCGCCGTCGGAGACGATCGCCCAGATGGTGTGGTCGAAGGGGGAGTCGCCCTCGGGGGCGTCCGGGTCGAACAGGCCCCGCTCGTACCGGGCGGCCATCGCCATGCCCACCGCGTTCGCGACGCCCTGGCCCAGCGGGCCGGTGGTGGTCTCCACACCGGCGGTGTGCCCGTACTCGGGGTGACCGGGCGTCCTGGAGCCGTGGGTGCGGAACGCCTTGAGGTCGTCCAGCTCCACCTCGTAGCCCGCGAGGTAGAGCTGCGTGTAGAGGGTCAGCGAGGTGTGGCCGGGGGACAGGACGAAGCGATCACGACCGGTCCACTCGGGATCGGCGGGGTCGTGCCGCATCACCTTCTGAAAGATCGTGTAGGCGGCCGGGGCCAGACTCATCGCGGTGCCGGGGTGGCCGTTGCCCACCCGCTGGACGGCATCCGCCGCCAGAAGACGGGCGGTGTCGACGGCACGCCGGTCGAGTTCGGTCCAGGAGAAGCGGTCCGCTGTCTGCGTACTCATCTTCAAGAAGTCCTCGATGGGAGCGAAGTTGCTGGTCTGACGCGTTCAAAATTAAAAGTCTGACTTTTACGGCGGAAGGTCGGCGTGTGCCAGCCTGTGGTGAAAGTGGGACACCCACCGGCGGCAGGGCACCTGAGCGGGGCGGGACGAGGGGTACGTGGTGGACATGGTGGACATGGTGGACAGAGGCATTCGAGGCGGCGACGGAATCGCTACGTTCCCCTTCCCGGTCGAGCTCAGCGCCGGCGGTGTCGGCATGCAGATCGGCCCGATGGGAACCGGCCGCACCTGGCACGCCGACGCGCCCCTGGAGCGCGTGCACCGCATCGACTTCCACGTCGTCATGCTGTTCACCGCGGGCCCGGTCCGGCACATGGTCGACTTCACCGAGTACGAGGCCGACGCCGGGGACCTGCTGTGGATCCGCCCGGGGCAGGTCCACCGCTTCTCGCGCAGCAGCGAGTACCGCGGAACCGTCATCACCATGCAGCCCGGCTTCCTGCCCCGCTCGACCGTGGAGGCCACCGGCCTCTACCGCTACGACCTGCCGCCGCTGCTGCGCCCCGACACCGCTCAACTGGCCGGTCTGGAGGCCGCGCTCGCCCAGCTGCTGCGCGAGTACGAGGACACGGCCACGCTCCCGCTGAGCCTGCACACCGCCGTCCTGCGCCACACCCTGACGGCGTTCCTGCTGCGGCTCGCCCATCTCGCGGCCAGTGCGGCGCAGGCCCTGCGGCAGCGGTCCGACTCCACGTTCACCCTCTTCCGGGACGCCGTGGAGCGGGACTTCGCCACCAACCACAGCGTCAGCGCCTACGCGGACGCGCTCGGCTACTCCCGCCGCACCCTGGTCCGGGCGGTGCGCGCGGCGACCGGTGAGACCCCCAAGGCCTTCATCGACAAGCGCGTGGTCCTGGAGGCCAAACGGCTGCTCGCGCACACCGAACTGCCCATCGGGCGGGTCGGCGTGGCGGTCGGCTTCCCCGACGCCGCCAACTTCTCCAAGTTCTTCCACCAGCACACCGAGCGGACCCCGGCGGCGTTCCGCGCGGAGCTGCGCTGAGGCGGCGACAAGGCTCGCGCCGAGGACGGTGAACGGAACCGCGCCGAGGGCGGCGAAAAGGGCCCCACGCGCGCGTGGAGCCCCTTCGCGAAAGCCGTCAGCGCCCGAAGGTGAACCAGTTGACGTTCACGAAGTCCGCCGGCTGACCGCTGGTGAAGGTCAGATACACGTCGTGCGTGCCGGTGACGCCGCTGATGTTCGCCGGGATGGTCCGCCACGACTGCCAGCCCCCGGTGTTGCCCACCGCGAAACTCCCGATGGGCGCGTTGCCGCGGCTGTCCAGCCGCACCTCGACCAGCCCGCTGACACCGCCGCCCGCGCCGCTCGCGACCCGGGCACTGAACTGCCGGGCCGCCGTGGAGCCGAAGTTCACGCCCTTGAACTGCAGCCAGTCGCCGTTGGCCAGCGCGCCGACGTTCTGCCCGCCGCCGGAGTCGGCCGTCGTCTCGGTCAGGGTGCCGGACTGGCCGTCGAAGGACTCGGCCTGGATGGCGGCGTAGGCGTCGCGGTTCCCGGTCGGCGGGGGCGTGGTGCCGCCGCCCGACGACAGCACCTGCACATAGTCGACGACCATCGCGTGGCCTGCTTGCGTCCCGGCGTCCGGGCCGCCGCCGAACGCGTCGGGGAAGCCGCCGCCCATCGCCACGTTCAGGATGACGAAGAAGCCGTGGTCGGTGGCGTTCTTCCAGGTCGTCGCGTCGACCTGGTCGGCGCGCACGGTGTGGTAGTTGACGCCGTCGAGGTAGAAGCGGATCTCCTCGACGCTCGTCGAACGGTCCCACTCCATCCGGTAGGTGTGGAAACCGGCCTGGCACGAGGTGCCCTGACAGGTGGTCGAACCGCCGATGCCGCTGGTCTCGTTGCAGGGACCGCCCGGGGAGGTGCCGCAGTGCATCGTCGCGAACACCGTGTTCATGCCCTGGGTGTTCTCCATGATGTCCAGCTCGCCGACCGCGGGCCAGTTCCAGTAGTTGCCGCGGTAGGGGGCGCCCAGCATCCAGAACGCCGGCCAGTAGCCCTTGGCGGCGGCGCCGGTGACGTTCGGCACCTGGATGCGCGACTCGACACGGAGCTTGCCGCCGGCCGGGGGCTGGAAGTCGGTGCGGTTGGTCTCGATCCGGCCGGAGGTCCAGTTCCCGGCGGAGTCCCGCCGGGGCGTGATGCGCAGGTTGCCGTTGCCGTCGAGCGCGACGTTGTCCGTGCTGTTCGTCATCGTCTCGATCTCGCCGGTGCCCCAGCCCGTGGGGCCGCCCGGGTAGCCCCGGCCGGTCGCGTACTGCCAGTCGGAGGTGTTGACGCCGGTTCCGGCGGCGCCGTTGAAGTCGTCCAGGAACAGCTGCGTCCAGCCCGACGGGGGCGTGGGTGCGGAGGCGGTCGCGGACGGCGTGGCCATCGCGGAGGCGGCCACCGCGAGGCCGAGCGTGCTGACGACGGCGACGAACGCCCGCCGCAGCGGGCGCCGTCTGCGCGGGGTGCCGGTGGTGTCGCTCATGTGGGGATGCCTCTCGGATCGGATGCGGGAGGGTGAGAGCGCTCTCAAAGTGCCGTCAATGTGCTCCCCGCGACCCGGGCCGTCAAGAGGTAAAGCCGGGATTGGTGCGGAGGTGTCCGATGAGTGCACTGCTTGAACTGGCCGGTGCCGCACGGGAAGGCGTGCGTATCGAGGGGGCGGGCCTGGTGAGCCCGCGCCCGGCGCGTGAGGACGCCGGTGAGAGCGCTCTCACGCACTCTCGCGGCGTCCCCGCTCCCAGCCGTGGGACCGCGCTGTTGAACCAGGGCAACCGGGGCACTCGGGAGAAACGCACACACCGGTCGAGGCAACAGGAGGCACCCGTGGCCGTACGTCATCACCTGATCCGAGTCGGCCCGGGCGCCGTGTGGGACGTCCTCGCCGACGGCCACCGCTACGCGGAGTGGGTGGTGGGCACCGCCGAGTCCCACCCGGTGCGCGGACACTGGCCGCGCACCGGCGCGGCGATCGGCTACGAGGTCCGGCTCGGCCCGCTGCGGCTCGACAACGAGACGGTCGTCCGCCACTGCGAGGAGGGCAAGCTGCTGGAGCTGGAGGCCCACGCGGGTGTGCTCGGCACGGCACGGATCTCGATCGAGCTGCGGCCCTGGGGCGAGTACTGCCTGGTGATCGTGGACGAGCATCCCTTGCGCGGCGCGGGCGGCCGGCTGCACAACGTCGGCTTCGAGGCGCTGATCCAGCTCCGCCACCGCGCCATGCTGGCCCGCCTCGCCAGACTGTGCGAGGCCGAGGCGAAGGTTCCGGGAGGCACCCGCCGCGGCCTGGGCCAGGTGACCGTGGGCTCCGACGCCGACGGGGCCGGCCATGCCTGACGCCGTCGTGGTCGGCGCGGGCCCCAACGGCCTGGTGGCCGCCAACGTCCTCGCGGACGCCGGGTGGAGCGTCGAGGTGCTGGAGGAACAGCCCGAACCGGGCGGCGCGGTCCGTCATGACACGGGCGTCGACCCCGCCTTCGTCAGCGACCTGTTCAGCTCCTTCTACCCCCTCGCGGCCGCGTCGCCCGTCCTCACCGCGCTCCACCTGGACAAGCACGGCCTGCGCTGGAGCCACGCGCCCAGCGTGCTGGCCCACCCCCTCACCGACGGCGGCTGCGCCGTCCTCGACCGGAACATCGACACCACCGCCGCGTCCCTGGACACCTTCGAGCCGGGCGACGGCGCGGCCTGGCAGCGGCTGCACCAGGTGTGGCAGGACCTGCGCCCCGGCCTCCTGGACGCCCTGTTCACCCCCTTCCCGCCGGTCCGCGCCATGGCCCGGCTCGGGCTGCGGCTGCGCGCGGCGGGCGGACTGCGCATGGCCCGCTCCCTGGTGCTGCCGGTGCGGCGCCTGGGGGAGGAGGAGTTCCGCGGCGAGGGAGGCAGGCTGCTGCTGGCCGGCAACGCCCTGCACGCCGACCTCGCCCCCGAGTCGGCCGGCAGCGGCGGCTTCGGCTGGCTGATGGCCATGCTGGGCCAGACCTACGGCTTCCCGGTCCCGGCCGGTGGCTCCGGCGCGCTGACCTCGGCCCTGGTCCGGCGTCTGGAGAGCAGGGGCGGACGGGTCCGCTGCGGGCACCGCGTCGAGCACGTCGTCGTCTGCGGCGGCCGGGCCGTCGGGGTGCGCACGGCGGGCGGTGACGCGGTGCGGGCCCGCCGGGCGGTGCTCGCGGACGTGTCGGTGCCCGCCCTGTACGGCGGGCTGGTCGACCCCGCCCACCTGCCCGCGCAACTCCTCGACGACCTGCGGCGCTTCCAGTGGGACTTCGGCACGTTCAAGGTCGACTGGGCGCTGGACGGGCCGGTGCCCTGGCAGGCCGAGCAGGCGTCCCGGGCCGGCACCGTGCACCTCGCCGACGGCATGGACGAACTGACCCGCTTCACCGCGCAGATCGCCATGCGGCAGGTTCCGGACCGGCCGTTCACGATCTTCGGCCAGATGACCACCTCCGACACCACCCGCTCCCCGCAGGGCACCGAATCGGCCTGGGCCTACACCCACATCCCGCACGAGATCCGCGCCGACGCCGCCGACGAGGGCATCACCGGCCGCTGGGACACCAAGGACCAGGAACTCATGGCCGACCGCGTCGAACGCCAGGTGGAGCGCTTCGCGCCCGGCTTCCGCTCACTGATCCGGGGCCGTCGCATCCTGGCGCCCCCGACCCTGGAGGCCCTCGACGGCAATCTCGCGGGCGGCGCCATCAACGGCGGCACCACCGCGATGCACCAGCAGCTCGTCTTCCGCCCCCTGCCCGGTACCGGCCGCCCGGAGACCCCGGTGCCGGGCCTGTACCTCGCCTCGGCCGGAGCCCATCCCGGCGGTGGGGTGCACGGCGCGCCCGGAGCCAACGCCGCCCGGGCCGCCCTGCGCCGCAACCGGCCTCCCGGTCTCGCCGGGGCCCAGCGGCTCCTCGCCCACCGCGACCGCACCGGAGCCAGGCGCTGAACCCGGCCCTTCGGGACAGGGGTCGCGCCCACAGGAAGGGCAGCCCATGGCAAGCAGTCCACTCGCCGAGCGCACGATCGTCGTCACCGGAGCCGCCCGGGGCGTGGGCGCGGCGCTGGCCCGCGAGGTCGCCCGGCGTGGCGCCCGGGTCGCGCTCCTCGGCCACGAGAGGAGCGCCCTGGACGGGGTCGCCGCCTCCCTGCCGGGCCCGGCCCTGGCCCTGGAGGCCGACGTCACCGACCTCGCCGCCCTGGAAGCGGCGGCGGACACCGTGCGGGAGCGCCTCGGCCCGCCCTCGGCCGTGGTGGCCAACGCCGGTATCGCCGAGGGCGGCGCACTCCTCGTCTCGGACCCCGCCGCCTGGCGCCGGGTGATCGACGTCAACCTCACCGGCAGCGCCCAGACGGCCCGGGCGTTCCTGCCCGACCTGCTCGCCACGGCCGGCTACTTCCTCCAGGTCGCCTCCCTGGCCTCCATCGGCGCGGCCCCGCTGATGAGCGCCTACTGCGCCTCCAAGGCCGGGGTCGAGGCCTTCGCGCACTCCCTGCGCGCCGAGGTCGCGCACCGCGGGGTCGGGGTGGGCATCGCCTACCTCAACTGGACGGACACCGACATGATCCGCGACGCCGACCGGTACGACGTGCTGCGCGAACTGCGTCTGCACATGCCCCCGCCGGCCCGCCGCGTGCACCCCGTGCAGACCGTCGCCGCCCGCCTGGTCACCGGCATGGAGCGCCGCCGCACGGCCGTCTACGCACCGGCGTGGCTGCGCCTCGCCCAGCCGATCCGCCCGGCCATGCCCCCGGTCGTCCTGCGCGTCGCGCGCCGCGCCCTGCCCCGCCTGGAGGCCTCGGGCCCGGTCCGCTACACGGGGCCGCTCGGCGCCGGGGGCCGCGCCGACCGCGCGGCGGCCGGGCCGGGCTCCTGACGACTCCGGAAGCGGCACGTCCGCCACCGCGCGGCATGCCGGACACTGGTCAGCAGGAGAAGGGAGGTCGACCGTGCTGACCGGAGTCCGTGAACAGCTGGGCCAGGCCCTGTTCCGCCGCGTCGCGGGACCCGGCGGACCCGAGACCCGTGCCCGTATCCACCACACGCCCGGCCCGCGCTGGTTCGCACCCGACCGGCCGATCCGCACGGTCCACGGCGACGCCTCGATGTTCATCGGCGGGCTGACCGCGCTGCTCCTGCAGTCGCTGCATCCGCTCGCGATGGCGGCGGTCGCCGGCCACTCCGGCTTCCGCGGCGACCCGTGGGGTCGCCTGCAGCGCACCAGCACCTTCCTGGCCGTCACGACGTACGGCACCGCCGCCGACGCCCAGGAGGCGGTCGACCAGGTGCGCGGCATCCACGCAGGGATCCGCGGCACGACCGCCGAGGGCGTGCCGTACCACGCGGCCGACCCGCATCTGCTGGGCTGGGTGCACGCGGCCGAGACGGACAGCTTCCTGCGCGCCCACGAGCGCTACGGCTCCCGGCCCCTGGACGCCGCCGGCTACGACGCCTACGTCGCCGACACCGCACGCGTCGCGGAGGCGCTCGGGGTGGCCGCCCCGCCGCGCAGCCGCGCCGAACTGGCCGAGCGCCTGAGCGCCTACCGGCCCGAGCTGCGGGCCACCCCCGAGGCCCTGGCGGCCGCCCGCTTCCTGCTGTTCCGGCCTCCCCTGCCCCTGCCCGTACGGCCCTTCTACGGCGGGCTGGCCGCGAACGCCGTGACCCTGCTCCCGCCCTGGGCCCGCGGCATGCTCCGGCTGCCCCGGGTCCCGGTCGTCGAGGACCTCGCGGTACGCCCCACCGGCCACGCCCTGACCCGGACCATCCGCTGGGCCATGGCCCCGGGCCGCGAGGCCTGAGCCCACGGCGTACTCAGGGCTGCCACCCCAGCGCCCGCGAGATCCCGCGCGCCGCCACCCGCACCGCCGGGCCCAGCACCGGGACCTGGGCTGCCGCGTGGGGCACCACGATCGACACGGCGGCGCTCACCGAGCCGTCCGCGCCCCGTATCGGCGCGGCCACCGACAGGGCGTCCTCGGTGACCTGACGGTCGCTCACCGCCAGTCCCGACCTGCGCACATCGGCCAGCACCCGGCGCAGCCGCTCCGGCTCGGTGATCGTGTACGGGGTGAAGGAGGCGAGGCCGCCCTCGCAGTACTCCTTCTGGAACACCGGGTCGCCGTGGGCCAGCAGGGCGAGTCCGACCCCGGTGGCGTGCAGCGGCCAGCGGGCGCCGACGCGGATGTGCACCCCGACCGCCGACCGCCCCGACAGCCACTCGGTGTAGACGACGTCCCGCCCGTCGCGCACGGCCAGTTGCACGTTCTCGTGCGTCGCCTCGTACAGATCCTCCAGGTACGGCAGCGCGATCTGCCGCAGAGCGAGGCCGCGCGGGGCCAGCGCCGCGAGCTCCCACAGCCGTAGCCCGACGTGGTAGACGCCGGAGTCGTCCCGCTCCAGCGCGCCCCACTCGGTGAGCGCGCCCACCAGCCGGTGCGCGGTGGTCAGGCTCAGCCCGGCCCGGCGGCTGATGTCCGTCAGGGACAGCGCCGGATGCTCGTGGTCGAAGGCCGCGAGCACGGACAGCAGCCGGCCGGGCGCGGTGGGGGCGGTCATGGCCGGGCGTCTCCCGGGTGGGCGAGATCGTAGGGGCGGGGGTAGGTGCTCGGGCGGTAGGAAAGGTAGCGGGGCTCGGACGCCGGGTCCTCGGCCCGTGCGCGGGAGTTGAGGGCGCGCGGCGAGGCGTCCCAGCGGCCGGTGTCCAGACGGTGCTCCAGGGTGTGCACGGCGGCCAGTGTCTCGCCCGGGGTGAAGGTGCAGTGGCCCGGGGCGTCGACGTACGCCTGGCGCAGGAGCCCGGCGGAGCCCGCAGCCGTCACGGCCCGCCGGTAGGCGCTCTCCGACTGCACCGGGATGAGAGCGTCCCCGGTGGTGTGGATGTTCAGCTGGGGCTCGGTGAGGCGGCCGGAGAGCGCACTGGTGCCGCGCATCCAGCGCACCGCCGCAGGATCGGGGGCGATCCGGGGCGCCCGGCTCAGCGCCGAGAGGTCGTTGCGCAAGACCAGTCCCGCCTCCTTGTAGAGCTCCGTCACCTCTTTGTACAGCGGGGTCCGTACGAGCATCGAGGCGTAGTCGACGCCCGTGTTCCAGGACGGGTTGCCGCCGGCCCGGCTCTCGGCCTCCTGCCGCCAGCTGAACGCGGGCAGTTGGAGCAGGCCCCGGACCGCGGCGTACTGGTGGGACTGCGCCGTCTGCCAGTCGGTGGGGCCCGGCTCGGTCTGCGAAGGGTCGTTGTGGCCGGGGATGTTGTGCAGGGCGGCGGCCAGGGCGATCCTGGCCCTGCCCTCGGGGGTCCGCTGGGCCGCGTCGACCTTCGAGGTGAGTGCCTTGCCGGCGGCGACCGCCTCGGCCTGGCCGGTGAACCCCGTCAGCCGGACACCGGAGTCCGGGGCGAGCAGGGTGCGCAGCGCGAACACCGGGTCCAGGGTGCTGTTCCAGTTGGCGACGCCGCCCTGCACCAGCCCGCACATCGACAGCGAGCCGTCGAACCGCCCGGCGTGCCGCTCGGCGAGCATGCTGGTGACGAAGCCGCCGTAGGACGTCCCCCAGGCGAGCGTCCGCCGGGCCGGGCCGAACTTCTCCGTGAACAGGTCCAGTGTGGCGAGCTGGTCGGGCACCGCCTCGCCGACGGCCCAGCCGGTCGTGGCGTACGAGGAGCCGATCAGGGCGTAGCCCTCGGCCAGCAGCTTGTCGCGGGCGGCCGGACCCGGCGTGTTCTGGGCCGGGTTGGGGGCCCCGGCGGGGGTGTAGCCGTGGCTGTAGAGCAGCACCGTGCCGTTCCAGGGCGCGGGGACGTCCATCACGTACGCGGCGCCGGTGGGGAGCCGGCCCTCCAGGTGGGTGTCCGCGGTGGCGGCCTGCGCGGGCAGGGCGGTCGCTGCCAGGGACAGACAGGCGGTCGTCAGTAGGGCGAGACGGATCCTCAACGTGGGGTTCCTTCCAGCGTGGGGGCGGCGGAGGGCGATTCGAGCGCGTCGGTGTGCGTCTCGCGCAGCCGCCACACGGTGACCGCGGTGATCGCGGCGCCCGCGCACAGCAGCAGCGACACCGGGGTGCTGCCCCCGCCGTAGGAGGCCAGGAGGCTGCCGGCGATCAGCGGGGAGAACCCGGCGCCGATCAGGGTCGCGCCCTGGTAGCCGAGGGAGGCGCCGGTGTAGCGGACGCGGGTGCCGAACATCTCGGTGAGTAGCGCGCCCAGCGGTCCGTACATCGTGGACTGGGCGACGCCGTGGCCGAGGGCCAGGGCGAGGATCAGCAGGCCGGGGGAGCCGGAGTCGACCAGGGCCAGCACCGGGAAGGCGAGCGCCGCCGAGCCGACGGCTCCGGCGAGGACGACGGGCCTGCGGCCGACGCGGTCCGACAGCGCGGACGCGGTGGGCAGGACGGCGAGGGCCACGCAGGAGGCGACGGTGACGGCGGTCAGGACCTGGGGGCGGGTGTACCCCTGGTCGACGGCGTAGGAGATCATGAAGCTGGTCAGCAGGGACTGGGCGGTGAAGGCGCCGATGCCGACGCAGGCGGCCAGCAGCACGGGCTTGGGGCGGCGCAGCACCTCCACGATCGGCGGCCGGTCCACCGGCTCCCGCTTGAGCTGCGCGAACAGCGGGCTCTCGGCGACCTTCAGACGCACGAACAGGCCGACGCCGAGCAGCACGATGCTGAGCAGGAACGGCACCCGCCAGCCCCAGGAGCGGAACTCGTCGTCCGGCAGGGTGGCGACGAGGGTGACCACTCCGGCCGACAGCACGGAGCCGAGCGGGGCGCCGAGCTGGGTGAAGCTGGACCACAGGCCGCGCCGGGAACCCCGCGTGTGCTCGGCGTGCTCGACGACCATCAGCATCGCGCCGCCCCATTCACCGCCGATGGCGATGCCCTGCACCACGCGCAGGGCGACGAGCAGCACCGGCGCCCAGACGCCGATGGCGTCGTAGGTGGGCAGCAGGCCGATGAGGAAGCTGCCGGAGCCCATCAGCACCATGGTGAGCAGCAGCATCGACTTGCGGCCGAGCCGGTCGCCGAAGTGGCCGAAGAGGATGCCGCCGAGCGGCCGGGCGAGATAGCCCGCGGCGAAGGTGCCGAACGCCGCGATGGTGCCGACCGCCGGGTCGGCCCGCGGGAAGAACAGTTCGCCGAAGACGAGGGCGGCGACGGTGCCGTAGACGAGGAAGTCGTAGAACTCGACGGTCGTGCCGAGCAGGCCGGAGACGGCGACGCGGCGCAACTGCCGTGAATCGGGGGCGGGTTGGGGATCGGACGGGGATGACTGCACGGTGGGCTCCCTGGGGACGGGGCGCGGATGGTCCGTGAAGTTATGCATCCACCGTGCAGCCGTCAATCATTTGCACAACATCAGTTCAGTCCGTCCTCCGCGATCCGCAGCAGCAGTGCGTGGAGGGTCTCCCGTTCGGCCGGGTCCAGCGGGCCCAGGAGCTCGCCGGTCACCCGCAGGCCGGCCTCGTCGGTGTCGCGGAGGAAGTCACTGCCGCTGCCGGTCAGCGCGACGATGCGGCTGCGGCGGTCGTCCGGGGAGGGGCGGCGCTCGGCGAAGCCCAGCTTCTCCAGGTCGTCGACCAGGCCGACGATCGCGCTCGGGTCGTAGCCGAGCCGCGTGCTCAGTTCGCGTTGCGGGGCCCCGTCGGTGCCGGCGAGGAAGCGCAGTACCGCGTAGTGACGCAGGCGCAGGCCCGACTCCTGGAGGCAGGCGTTGAAGAGCTGCCCCGAGCGCAGGCCCAGGCGGTACAGCAGGTAGCCCGTGTCGGCGTGCAGGCCGCGCATCCACGGCTCGTGGGCGTCGATGGGCTTCGCGGTGACGTTCTCGCGTGTGATGGCGGGCTCCCTGGGCTCGGTGCTGCGTACTGCCGGGTTCAGCATCTCGCACCCACAGGATGGGAACAACTATTGACGACAACAATTATTGCTCTTAGCTTCGATCTCGCAGTCGAACCGTGCGACGTGCCGTCGCAGCCCCGCGACCGGCGGTCGTATCCGCGTGAAGGGACCAGTTCGTGCCCAGCATCGATCTCTCCGGCAAGGCCGCCGTCGTCACCGGCAGCGGTCGCGGCCTCGGCCTCGCCTACGCCCACGCCCTGGCCGCCCACGGCGCGTCCGTCGTCGTCAACGACGTCGACGAGGCGGTGGCCGAGGCGGCCGTGAAGTCCATCGCCGAAGCGGGCGGCCGGGCCGTCGCCGAGGTCGTCCCGGTCGGCACCACCGAGGCCGCCGAGCGGCTGGTGAACCGCGCGGTCGAGGAGTTCGGCCGGCTCGACGTGCTCGTCACCAACGCGGGCATCCTGCGCGACAAGGTCCTGTGGAAGATGACCGACGACGACTTCGACGCGGTCGTCACGACCCATCTCAAGGGCACCTTCACCTGCGCCCGCGCCGCCGCCGTCCGGATGCGCGAGCAGGGCGAGGGCGGCTCGCTGATCCTGGTCGGCTCCCCGGCCGGGCAGCGCGGCAACTTCGGCCAGACGAACTACGCCGCCGCCAAGGCCGGCATCGCGGCGATGGCCCGCACCTGGTCCATGGAGCTGGGCCGCGCGGGCATCACCGTCAACGCGATCGTGCCGGTCGCGGCGACCGCCATGACCGAGACCATCCCCGCCTTCGCCCCGTACATCGAGGCCATGCGGAGCGGCGAGCCGCTCCCGGACTTCCTGCGCAAGGGGGAGGGCTTCGGCACCCCCGAGGACTGCGCGGCCCTCGTGCCGTTCCTCGCCTCGGAGGCCGCCCGGGGCGTCACCGGCCAGGCCATCGGCATCGGCGGGGACAAGGTGGCACTCTGGTCGCACCCGCAGGAGATCAGGGCGGCCTACGCCGACGGCGGCTGGACCCCGCAGACCCTGGCCGACGCCTGGGCCACCTCGGTCGGTGCCGAGCCCCAGTCGGTCGGCATCCCGGCGCCGAAGTTCCCGGAGGCGTGATGGACCGCTCGATGAACGTCGACGACCTGGTCGCGATCGACGTCCACACCCACGCCGAGGTGTCCTCGAAGGGGCACTCCTCCCTCGACGACGACCTGCACGACGCCTCCTCCGCCTACTTCAAGGTCGAGGGCAAGCGCAAGCCGACCCTGGAGGAGACCGCCGCGTACTACCGCGAGCGGAACATGGCCGCCGTGATCTTCACCGTCGACGCCGAGTCCGCGACCGGTACGGCGCCCGTCCCCAACGAGGAGGTCGCCGAGGCGGCCGCCGCCAACGCCGACGTCCTCATCCCCTTCGCCTCCGTCGACCCCTTCCGGGGCAAGGCGGGAGTGAAGCAGGCCCGGCGTCTGGTCGAGGAGTACGGGGTGAAGGGCTTCAAGTTCCACCCCAGCATCCAGGGCTTCTTCCCCAACGACCGCGCGGTGGCGTACGACCTGTACGAGGTGATCGAGGAGACGGGTGCGATCGCCCTCTTCCACACCGGCCAGACGGGCATCGGCGCCGGAGTCCCCGGCGGGGGCGGCATCCGCCTGAAGTACTCCAACCCGCTCCACGTGGACGACGTGGCCGCCGACTTCCCGCACCTGAAGATCATCCTGGCGCACCCGTCCTTCCCCTGGCAGGACGAGGCGCTGGCCGTCGCCACGCACAAGCCGGGCGTGCACATCGACCTGTCCGGCTGGTCGCCCAAGTACTTCCCGCCGCAGCTCGTGCAGTACGCGAACACGCTGCTGAACGACAAGGTGCTCTTCGGCTCCGACTTCCCCGTCCTCACCCCCGACCGATGGCTCGCCGACTTCGGGAAGCTGACGATCAAGGACGAGGTCCGGCCGAAGATCCTCAAGGAGAACGCCGCCCGCCTGCTCGGGCTGACGAAACCGTAAGGGGCGTGACATGCGCAACGAGGGACTGGGGTCGTGGCCCGCACGCCGGGCCCGCAAGACCCCGCACCGCACCGCCCTGATCCACGGCGACACGTCCCACGACTACGCCACCCTGTACGACCGCACCACCCGCCTCGCCCACGCCCTGCGCGCCCGGGGCGTGCGCCGCGGCGACCGCATCGCCTACCTCGGCCCGAACCACCCCTCCTACCTGGAGACCCTGTTCGCGGCCGGCACACTCGGCGCGGTCTTCGTCCCGCTCAACATCCGCCTCGCCGGCCCCGAGATCGCCTACCAGCTCGCCGACTCCGGCGCACGGGCCCTCGTCTACGGCCCGTCCCACGCGGGCCTGGTCGCGGGCCTGCCCGGCTCCACGGACGTCCGCGTCTATCTGGAGACCGGCGGCGAGTACGAGGCGGCTCTCACCGAGGCGTCCGCGGAGCGGATCGACGAACCGGTCGGCGCCGACGACACCTGCATCATCATGTACACCTCGGGCACGACCGGCCGCCCCAAGGGCGCCATGCTCACCCACGGCAACCTGACCTGGAACGCGATCAACTGCCTCGTCGACACCGACCTGATCGCCGACGAACGCGCCCTGGTCTCCGCCCCGCTGTTCCACACGGCCGGCCTGAACATGCTGACCCTGCCCGTCCTGCTGAAGGGCGGCACCTGTGTCCTGGTCGACGCCTTCGACCCGGACGCCACCTTCGACCTGATCGAACGGCACCGCATCACCTTCATGTTCGGCGTGCCGACGATGTTCGACCAGGTGGCCCGCCATCCGCGCTGGCCGGAGGCGGACCTGTCCTCGCTGCGCATCCTCACCTGCGGCGGATCCCCGGTCCCCACCCCGCTGATCGCCGTGTACCAGGAGCGCGGACTGACCTTCCTCCAGGGATACGGCATGACCGAGGCCTCCCCGGGCGCCCTGTTCCTGGACGCCGAGCACGCGGTGAGCAAGGCGGGTTCGGCGGGTGTGCCGCACTTCTTCTGCGACGTCCGCGTGGTACGGCCGGACCTCGCGCCGGCCGCCGTCGGCGAGGTCGGCGAGGTCGTGGTGCACGGCCCGAACGTCATGTCCGGGTACTGGGGGCTGCCCGAGGAGACGGCCGCGTCCTTCGCGGACGGCTGGTTCCGCAGCGGGGACGCCGCCCAGGTCGACGAGGACGGCTACATCCACATCGTCGACCGCATCAAGGACATGATCATTTCCGGCGGGGAGAACGTCTACCCCGCCGAGATCGAGGACCGTCTCCTCGACCACCCGGACATCGCCGAGTGCGCGGTGATCGGGGTGCCGGACGACAAGTGGGGCGAGGTGCCGCGCGCGGTCGTCGTGCCCCGCGAGGGCGCGACCCTCGACCCCGGTGAGGTGCTCGCCTCGCTCGCGGGCCGCCTCGCCAAGTACAAGATCCCGAAGTCGGTGGTCCTCGCGGAAGAACTCCCGCGCACCGCCTCCGGAAAGCTCCTCAAGTCCCGCGTCCGTACCCGATACGGCAAGAACGAAGGATCCGCATGAGCATCACCGTCAACGGCCTCGACGAACTCAAGAAGCTCGCCGGCGGCGACCTCGGCACCAGCGAGTGGATCGAGGTGACGCAGGAGCGCATCGACACCTTCGCCGACGCCACGGGCGACCACCAGTGGATCCACGTGGACCCCGAGCGCGCCAAGGAGGGCCCCTTCGGCGCCCCCATCGCGCACGGCTACCTGACCCTCTCCCTCTTCATCCCCCTGTTCACCGAGCTGCTGGACGTCCAGGGTGTGACGACCAAGGTCAACTACGGCCTCGACAAGGTGCGTTTCCCCGCACCGGTCAAGGCCGGCTCCCGCATCCGCCTGGTGGCGAAGCTCGCCGAGGTCGCGGAGGTGCCGGGCGGTGTGCAGATCACCGTCGAGGGCGCCATCGAGATCGAGGGCGGCAGCAAGCCGGCCGCGGTGCTGCAGAGCCTGTCGCGGTTCTACGCCTGAGGCCGCGCGGGCACCAGGTCCAGGAGGCGTTCCGAGGCCTCGTCGGCGAGCGGTGAGAGCCTCTCGTGCACGGTCCGGAACGTCTTCTCGGCCGGTTCCGCCGGCCAGTCGTCCGGCAGGTGCCCGACGGGCAGCCGTGGGTCGCGCCGGACGATCCGCAGCCACTCCGTCTGCAGGCGCAGGCGCAGCACCAGGGCGTCGCCCGCGTCCGGCAGCTCGTCCTCCCAGGGCCGCCAGCGCTCGGCGAACCCCTGGTACCGCCCGGCCAGGTCGGACAGCTCCCAGGTGTCCTCGATCATCTGGCCGATGTCCGTGCCGGTGTCCGCGTGCGCCCGGAACACCTTCACATGGGCGGCCAGGCCGAGCTCGGCCACCAGCTCCGACACGTCGACCTCGCCGGGGGCGATCCACAGGCCGTTGAACAGTGGGCCGAAACCGCTCCAGGTCAGCCGGGAGCGCAGGTCGTGGCGCCGGCGCTGCCAGGACTCCGGCAGGGAGAAGCCGAGCAGCGTCCAGCTGCCGTCCCAGTGCCGGTTGACGGCGCCCGTCTGCCAGATGCGCCGCTCACCGTCGCGCAGCACCGCCTCGGAGCGCTCGGTCAGCCCGAAGTACATCCGGCGGCCCTCGCGCTGCCGGCGCAGCAGGTCACGGCCCACCATGCGGCTCAGCGTGGAGCGCGTGGCCTGCTCGCCGATCCCGGCGCGGGCGAACACGTCGATCACACTGCCCGAGTACACGCACACGTCCCGGCCGAGCACCTGGTCACCCAGGAACGTCAGCATGAGGGACTGGGGCCGCAGCGGCTCTTCACCGGTCACGCGGCCCACCGTACCGGCCCCTCGCGGACTCAGTGATTCATGAAGGAGGTGACGGGCAGCGCGCGGGCGGTGATCCGGACGTCGCCGAGCCGGCCGTGGTAGATCTGGTCGATCTTCCCGCCGTACTCGTAGCCGCCGAGCAGCCACGGCAGGCCGACGGAGGTGATGCCGACGGAGCGCGCCCTGGGGTTGCGGAGCACCGGGCAGCCCTCGACGTAGAGCGTGGTGCGCCTGCCGTCGTTGACGACCGCGAGGTGCCACCAGGTCTCCAGCGGCGTCTCCTGACCCCAGTTGGTGGCGATGCCCTGCTGGTCGAGCGGGCGCATCGCCCACTGCGGTTCCCGGTCGTTCGACAGGGACAGCGTGGCCAGCGGTTCGTCCGGGTCGTCGGCGGTCTTCCCGGCGGCGCCGCCCGTGCCGGTGCGGGAGACCAGGCCCGACCAGGCGTGGTGGTCCGCGTCCCAGTCGGCGGGCAGCCGGTAGAACGCCTCGATGGTGTAACCGTCCCGGAACGTCGCCGCGTTGAGCGGGGCGCCGTCGACCGTCCTCAGATACGCGCCCTTCAGCGGGGACTTGAAGCCCTGGAACTCCAGGCTGCCGTGGCCCGGCTGGTCGGGGTGGTGGTCGGCCGACCAGCCCAGCGCGCCGCCGCCGACCGTGACGAGGGAAAGGTCGTTGCCCAGCCCGGACAGGTCACGGACCGTGGCCGTGCCGTCGACGGGCTTGTCGAAACGCCAGTACGCCACCGTGCCCGGGACGAGCAGCCGCGCGGCGGGCCGCGCCGGACGGGCCGGTACGGGCGCGAAACCGGAGAAGCGCCGCTCGAAGTCGATCTCGACGGAGAACCGGTCGGTGTCCCCGCTCAGTTCCCCCTCCTGCCGCTCCAGCTCGTTGAGCCCCTTCCCGGCCCGGCCGAGGATCCAGGGCGAGACCGTCTCCACGTCGATGACGTCGCGGTCCAGGTCGAAGCGGTAGAGCCGGATCATCGCCGCGCCGCCGAAGTAGCGGTTCTGGTAGTTCGTCAGATGCAGATGGACGTCGTTCCCGGCCGCGTTCTTCCGGGTCGCGCGGGCGGCCGGCCAGTAGTGGCCGTTGAGGGTGAGGAAGATCTGGTCGTGGTCCTCGACGAGCCGGTCCCACAACTGCTGCCCGTACTCCGACAACGTGTCGTCCTCGGCGACCAGTTCGTGCGTCGTGAGGATCACCGGCGTCTTCGGATGCCGCGCCAGGACCTCCTTGGCCCACGCGTGTCCCCGCGGCGACAGCCGCCAGTCCAGCGCGAGCACCAGCCACTCCCGGCCGCCTGCCGCGAACCGGTGGAAGGTGTTGTAGCCGTCGGGGGAGGCCCCGCCGAACGTCCCCTTCCCCTCGAACCGCTTCGGCCCGAAGGCGTCCAGGTACGGTGTCGCGCCGCGCTGGTCGGTCGTCGACGACGTCACGTCGTGGTTCCCGGCCAGAACGCTGTAGCCGACGCCGCGCCGGTCAAGCAGCCGGAACGCCTCCCCGATCGCGGCGAACTCGTCCCGCGCGCCGTTCTGCGTGAGGTCACCGAGGTGGGACAGGAAGACGATGTTCTCCTCCCCGCCGTGCTCCAGCAGATAGCGCAGCGAGGCCTCGACCGGCGCTGTGTCGATGCTCGGCCCGTCGAAGAGGTACTGCGTGTCCGGCATCACCGCGAGCGTGAAGCGGCGGCTGTGCGGGTCGGGGCGCCATGCCGGGGCCGCCGCCTCGGCGCCGGCGGCCGGCAGCGCGGTCATCGCCGCCGTCGTCGCGCCGAGCAGCGCCGTCGCGCGCAGGAAACCGCGTCGTCCGGCACCGGCCAGGGGCGCCTCGCCCGGGTCGTGGTCATGCGAAGTGCACACAGGTGCTCCATGAGGTGACTGAGAGGGGAGGAACTCACAGGACGCGCAGGGTCCAGCTCCAGCGGTGGACGCCCGCCGCGACGAGGTGGGCGGCGAAGGTGTCGGGCCCGCAGGAGGCCGTGCCCAGTCCGCGGTGCGCCGCGTCGATGTGCACCACGCACCCGGCCCGCGGCACCAGTTCGTCATGGTGCGCGGCGGCGGCGAGATCGTCCGCGCGATACCGGCTCACGGAGATCTGGCGGGCCCGGTCCAGCCGCACCGCGAGGCCGGTGGCGTCGGGCGCGGACAGCGTGAACCGCCGTACGCCGTGCCGCCCGCCGGACTCCTGCGGCCGCAGATAGGGCGTGAACAACTCGTCCACCGGCAGCCGGTGATGACCGACCGGCGCACCCGCGGCCCGGTCCGGGTAGGACTCCCAGGGGCCCTGCCCGAACCACTCCACCAGGTCCAGCCCGGCGACCGTCTCGAACACGGTCCCCACCCGGGCCACGTCGTGCAGCGCCTCGGGTAGTTCGGCGCTCTCGTCGATGATCAGCCCGCCGTCCACGGCCGTGAGCACCTGCTCGTGCCGGACGGTCCCGCCCGCGCAGTGATAGTCGGACAGCACGGCGACGCGGCCCGGGGACCGCTGTACGGAGACGACCTCGCGCGTGGGTGCGTCCAGCCCCCAGTCCCGCCAGCGGTCCGCCATGCCGCCCAGTTCGTCGTTGTCGGTCGGCGCCCGCCACAGCGACAGCGTGGGCGCCGCCGCCAGCAGCGGATGGACCAGCAGCCCGTCCTCCCCGACCTCGACCGTGCCGTCCGGGACCCGGGAGTGCCCCGGCGGGAGCGCCGCCCGCAGCCGGACCCGCGGCAGGCACACCACCGTGCCGCGCGGTGCCCACGGCTCGTCCCCGGCCGTCGTGACCCGCAGCGTCAGCCACGCCTCGCCGCCGTCTTCCGGCACCGCGAACGGCAGCGGCACCGCCGCCGTCTCACCGGGCCGCAGCGTGGGCAGTGCGGCGGGTGCCGTCCGGGTGGCGCCGTCGGCGAGGGACAGCTCCCACTCGCCGGACAGCCACTCAAGGCCCCGGAAGTGCTGGTGGTTGCCGAGGACGACACCCTCGTGCCCTGCGCCCTCGATCCGCACCGGCGCGGCGATCTCCCGGTGCTCGAACATCACCGGCTTGGGGGTGCGGTCGGGGAAGACGACCCCGTCGGCGATGAAGGCGCCGTCGTGGTCCGTCTCGCCGAAGTCGCCGCCGTACGCCCAGCGATGCCCGGGCCCGGCGACACCGTTGCCGTAGAGCCCGGCGCCGCCGCGCCCGGCCGGTCTGCCGTCGTTCACCCGCTGGAGGATGCCGTGGTCCCGGAACTCCCAGATGAACCCGCCCTGAAGCCCCGGGTGGCCTCGATGGCCGCCCAGTGGTCCGCCAGCGTGCCGTTGCTGTTGCCCATGGCGTGCGAGTACTCGCACTGGATCAGCGGCTTGGTCTGCGTGCCGGACAGGGCGTGCGCCAGGCACTCCTCCAGCGGGGCGTACATCGGGCAGGCGACGTCGGAGGCCAGGTCCGGGTCGGCCCAGCCGCGCTTGGCCGCGCCTTCGTACTGCACCGGCCGGGTCGGGTCGTGCCGGCGCACCCAGCCCGCCGCCGCGTCGTGGTTCGCGCCGTAGTCGGACTCGTTGCCCAGCGACCAGATGACGACGGAAGGGTGGTTCTTGTCGCGCAGCACCATCCGCGCCACCCGGTCCACGAACGCGCCCAGGTAGCGGGGGTCGTCGGCGATCTCGTGCGCGTGGTCGTGGGATTCGATGTCGGCCTCGTCCACGACGTAGAAGCCGAGCTCGTCGGCCAGGTCGTACAGGGCCGGGTCGTTCGGGTAGTGCGCGGTGCGGATCGCGTTGAAGCCGAAGCGCTTCAGCAGGACGAGGTCCGCGCGCATGTCGTCGTGGCTCACCGTCCGCCCGGTCAGCGGGTGGAAGTCGTGCCGGTTGACTCCACGGATGAACACCCGCTCGCCGTTGACCAGCAGGTCCCGGCCGGCGATCTCGACGTCCCGGAAGCCGACGCGGTGCCGGGAGGTGTCGGCGACCGTGCCATCGGCGCGGTGCAGGCGCACGGTCAGGCCGTACAGCTCGGGCGTCTCGGCGTTCCAGGTGCGCACCTCGGGTACGACGGCACGCAGCCGTGCCTCGCCGAGGAAGTCGGAGACCCGCCCGTCCTCGGCGCTGGCCCGCTCGAACTCCGTGTCCCGCGAGAGCGGGTGCCCGTCCAGCTCGCCGCTGACGTACCAGCCCCCGGGCAGCGCCCCGCCCGTGTCCCGCACCCGGCACTCCACCAGCAGGTCCCCGTCCCGCCGGGCCCGCACGGTCACGTCCGCGAGATGCAGCGGGTCGACGGCGTACAGCAGCACCGACCGGGTGATCCCGCCGTGCCACCACTGGTCCTGGTCCTCGATGTGAGAGGCGTCCGAGAACTTCACCACCGTCAGGCGCACGGTGGCCCGCTCCCCGGGGCGCACCAGATCCGTCACATCGAAGTCGGCGGCCAGGTGCGAGTCCTTGGAGATCCCGGCGGGCCGTCCGTCCACATGCGCCAGCAGCACGCTCTCGGCGGCTCCGACCTGGAGGACGATCCGCCGCCCGGTCCACTCGGCCGGCACGTCCACGCACCGCTCGTACACCCCGGTCGGGTTGGCGGCCGGCACGTCCGGCGGGAACTCGGCGAACGGCATGCGGACGTTCAGATACCGCGGCAGGTCGCGGGCGTCCTGCATGGTCCACGCGCCGGGTACGTACGACGACGACCAGACCTCCCCGAGCGGGGCGTCCGGCGCGGGCAGCAGCTGGAAGCGCCAGTCGCCGTCGAGCGGTACGGCTCCGGAGCGCCGGTCGACGGCGTTCGTCGGCAGGCGGCGCCAGGAGGTCACCTCGGGTGCCTGCCAGGGACGGAGGGCGATCAGGGGGTCGGGGTGTGCGTCGGTCATGGCCATTTGGAAGTCGGTGCGGCGGGACCGGGCAGGACACGGCCCTGCAGGTCCCAGGCGGGGTCGAGGGGGATGCCGAGACGGTCCAGGACCGTGGGGGCGATGTCCATGAGGCGGGGTGTGTCCAGCAGGGTGCCCGCGGGTCCGCCGGGCTCGGCAAGGATGACGAAGACCTCCCGCTCGGCGTGGGAGTCGCCGCCGTGGCCACCGGAGTCGAGGTGCCCGTGGTCGGTGGTGACCAGCACCGTCCAGTGCTCCTCGGGGCGGCCCGGGTCCGCGCGCCGGGCGTCGATCGCCTCCAGCAGCCGCCCGAGGTGGGCGTCCTGGGCGAGCAGGGCCCGGTCGTAGGCGGGGGAGAGGGGGCCGGTGGCATGGCCGGCCTCGTCGGTGGCGCCGAAGTACACGAACAGCACGTCCGGGTCGGACTTGGTGAGCCAGCGCAGGGCGGTGCGGGCGACGCGGCGGTCCGCGGTCTCGTAGCCCCTGCGTTCGCCGTTGTGGCGCACACGCCGGCCGATGGTCCGGCCGAGGGTGCCGCGGCGGACCAGGGCCGGCCAGGACACCGCGGCCGCCGTGCGCAGCCCGGGCCGGGCGCGGGCGGCGCGGGTCAGGAAGTCGGGGTAGCGGGCGTAGTCGGCGCCCTTGAAGTCGTTGCCGGTGACGCCGTGGCGGTCGGGCCACACCCCGGTGAGGATGCTCGACCAGCCGGGGCCGGAGTCGGTGTAGGCCGTGCCGGTTGAGGGGTCGTCGTCCGCTCGGCCGTAGGGGAGCAGGCTGGTGCCGTGGGCACCCGTGGCCATCAGGTGGTGCAGTACGGGTGCGCCGGTGGGGGACCGGGTCAGGCGGTCGTGGCGCAGGCCGTCCATGCCCACGACGAGGACCTTGGGGCGGCGGGGTTCGGTGCTGACGTCCGTCACTGGGTGCCTCTCTCTTGTGTGGTCACCAAGAGCTCGGGGGGCTGCTGCCCGTTCCTGGCCGCGCGCCCGTTGTGGCTGGTCGCGCCCACGCGGCGGAGCCGCACATCGATGCGGCCCCGCGCCCCTTTACGGGGCGCGACCCTTCGGGGCGTTCAGCTGCCCTGCACCGCCCCCTCCGTCGCCCCCGCGATGAAGCCGCGGGCGAAGATCGTGAAGACCACGACCAGCGGCAGGGACGCCATCAGGACTCCGGCCATGACCATGCTGTAGTCGGTGGTGTGACCGACGTGGAGCTGGGCCAGGGCCACCTGGAGGGTGAGGTGGGTGGGGTCGTTGAGTACGACCAGTGGCCAGATGTAGTCGTTCCAGGCGCCGACGAAGGCGTAGATGGCGAGGAAGGACAGCGCGGGCTTGATCATCGGCAGCACGATGTTCCAGTACTGGCGGAAGAACCCGGCGCCGTCGATGCGCGCGGCGTCGAGGAGTTCGTCCGGCACGCCGTTCTCTATGTACTGGCGCAGCCAGAAGATGCCGAAGGCGTTGGCGAGGGCGGGCAGGACGAGCGCCTTGAGCGTGCCGACCCAGCCGATGTCGGACATGAGGATGAACTGCGGCAGGACGGCCAGCTGGAGCGGCAGCATCATGAACCCCACCAGCAGCGCGAACAGGGTCTTGCGGCCGGGGAAGTCGAACTTGGCGAACACGAACGCCGCCAGGGAGTCGACGAACAGGACCAGGACGGTCGTGACGGTCGCGACGACGACCGTGTTCAGCATCGACCCGAAGAAGTCGATGGTGTCCAGCACGTGCCGGACGTTCTCCAGCAGGTGGGAGCCGAAGGTCAGCTTCGGCGGACTCTTGTAGATGTCCTCGGTGGTGTTCGTCGCCATGACGATCGTCCAGACGAACGGGAACACCGAGACCAGCACGGCCAGGACGAGGACGAGGTGCGCGGTCAGGCCTCTGGGACGCCGGGACCGCCTGGGGAGCACTGCGGTCATGACGTCCTCCCGCGCTGCACCAGCCGCCAGTTGACGACGACCAGCACCATGATCAGTACGAAGAATGCCCACACGATGGCCGCGCCGTAGCCGTAGTCGTTGTTGACGAAGGCCGACTGGTAGAAGTACAGCAGCGTGGTCAGGCCCGCCTGGCCGGGGCCGCCGAGGTTGGGGTTGGCGGCGTTGCTGCCGAACAGGACCTGGGGTTCGCTGAAGCTCTGCATGCCGTTGATGGTCGAGATGATGACGGTGAACAGGATGATCGGCCGCATGATCGGCATGGTGATCCGGAAGAACGTGCGGATCGGCCCGGCGCCGTCCAGCCTGGCCGCCTCGTAGATCTGGGTGGGGATGGCCTGGAGGCCGGCCAGGTAGATGATCATGTTGTAGCCGGTCCACATCCAGGTCATCAGCAGCGCGATGACCAGCTTGATCAGCCACGGATTGCTCAGCCACGGGACGGGTGAGATCCCGATCGTTCCCAGGATCGCGTTGACCAGGCCGAAGTTGTTGCTGAACACCGCGCCGAAGAAGATCGACACGGCGACGATCGAGGTGACGTTCGGTACGTACAGGGCGATGCGGTAGAAGCCCTTGAAGCGGCGCACCGAGTGCAGCAGCGTCGCCAGCACCAGGGCGCCGAACAGCGTGGGGACGGTGGACAGCACCCAGATCGCCAGGGTGTTGCGGATCGACAGCCAGAAGACCGGGTCGTCCAGAAGGAACCGGAACTGCTGCAGCCCCACGAACTGCACGTCGCCCAGGCCGTCCCAGCGCTGGAAGGCGAGGTACAGGGAGTAGAAGACCGGGAAGAACGAGAAGACGCCGAAGATCAGGAAGAAGGGCGAGATCGCGAGGTACTGCCGCCAGTGGGACAGCACACGGCGACGCCCTGGCCGCACGGTGCCCGCGGGCGGCGTGCGCCGCGGGCGGAAGCGGGCCGGGCCGGACCCGCCGTGGTGCCGGGGCACCGCGGCGGAACCGGTGACCGGAGGTGAGGACACCTCAGTTCACCCCCTGGCGGCGGGCGATCTGCTTGGCCTGGGCGACCGCGTCCTTCCAGGAGGCCTCGGGCTTCTTGCCCTTGGCCTCGACGCTCGTCAGTTCGGTGAAGTAGGGGGCCATGACGGCGGCGTCGGCGGGTGCCTCGTAGCTGGACGGGATGGCCTTGGCGGCCGGGCCGAACACCTCGATGACCTTCTGCCCGCCGAAGAAGGGGTCCCCGCCCGTCATGGCCGGCATGGCGTACGCCGCCGGCGCTGCGGGGAAGATCGCGGCGTCGGTGAACCCGCGGGCGTCGTTCTCGGGGCTGAGGATCCAGCTGATGATCTTGAACGCCTCTTCCGGGTTGCGGCACTGCCGGGGCAGGGCCAGGTAGGAGCCGCCCTGATTGGCCGGGCCGCCGGGCGTCGCGCAGACCCGCCACTTGCCCTTGGTCTTCGGCGCGGCCTGCTCGATGTCCAGCGCGTGCCAGGCCGCGCCGAGTTCGGTGGACAGGGTCTTGCCGATGGCGGCGTTCCAGGTGTTGTCGTTGATCTTGGCGTCCAGGCCCAGGGTGTAGGGCCGGATCGCGGTGTCCCAGGCGGTGCGGATGTGGTCCTGGTCGCCGATGAAGCGGTTGTCCTTGTCGATGAACCGCTGCGTGCCCTGGCCGACCGCGATGTTGAACACCGAGCTGATGTTGTTGACCAGGTAGGTGCCGGGCACCTTCTCGCGCAGTTCGGTGCCGAGCGCGAAGTACTCCTCCCAGGTCCCGGCGCGGGCGGCGACCTTGTCCGGGGCGGTGGGCAGCCCGGCCCTGTCGAACAGGTCCGCCCGGTAGAAGAGCGCGGTGGGGCCGATGTCGATCGGGAAGCCGATCTGCTTGCCGTCCTCGGTGCGGGCGAGCTCGGTCTTCCAGTCCAGGTACTGGGACGCGATCTCCTTGAAGCCCAGGTCGTTCAGGTCGAGGAAGCGGCCGGCGTTGGGCAGGAAGGACGCCATGTCCTCGCCCTTGATGCCGGTGATGTCGGGCACGGAGGCACCGGCGGCGAGCGTGGTGGTGAGCTTCTGCTTGAAGTCGCCGCCTATGGAGGCGGCGGTGAGCTTCACCTGGCCGCTGAAGTGCGTCCTGGCCTCGGCGACCACCTTGTCGCTGAGGGCGCCTCCCCAGTACCACAAGGTGAGGTTCTTGCCGTTCGTGCCGCCGGTCGATCCCGAGCCGCCGCCGCAGGCGACGGTCAGACCGGAGGCGGCCGCGGTCAGCGCGGCGGCCTGGAGGAAGCCTCTACGAGAAAGGTCCACGGGTCACTCCTGTTGTTCCTGTTCGACGTGGAGAGGGTGCGCAGGGGGAGGGGGAGAGTCAGTGCCGCCCCGTACCTGGGGCGTGGGGGTTCGGCGGGGTGACGGGGGCGTGGCGTGGGGGCGGGCCGGGGTCGGCCGGGATGCGGTCGGCGAGGAAGCCGTAGGCGCGGCGCAGTCCGGGGTCGGTCAGGGAGCGCCACCAGCGCGCGACGCCGTACCAACCGGGAGCGGCGAGGGCGCCGCCGTGCTCGCGGACGGACAGCCCGGCCGCGAGCACCGCGAACCGCAGCCGCTCCGCCAGCGGCCAGCCGCCGAGGGAGGCCGCGACGAAGCTCGCGCCGAAGACGTCCCCGGCGCCCGTCGCGTCCAGGACGGTGGTGTCCAGGGCCGGGACCTCGGCGTACTCGCCGGTGATCTGGTCCACGGCGAGGGCGCCGTCCCCGCCCCGGGTCACCACGGCGACCGGCACCAGCTCGGCGAGCGTGCCGAGCGCCGCCACCGCACTGTCGGTACGGGTGTAGGCCATCGCCTCGGTCTCGTTCGGGAGGAAGGCGTGGCACAGGGCGAGTTGCTCCAGCAGGGCCGCAGGCCACTGCTGGGTGGGGTCCCAGCCGACGTCGGCGTAGATCCGCGTGCCGTTGGCGGCGGCCTTGGCGAGCCAGGCGCGCGGCTCGGCGTCGAGGTGCACCAGCGCGGTCCGCGCGGCGGGCGGGTCACCCATCAGCGCGTCCTGGGAGTACGGGGGCTCCTGGCCGTGGGTGAGCAGGGCCCGGTCGTGACCGTGGGCGACAGAGACGGTGACCGGGGTCGGCCAGCCCTTCGCCGTACGGGAGAGCGAGAGGTCGACGCCCTCCTGGTCGCGCAGGGTCTCCTGGCAGTACGTGCCGTAGAAGTCGTCGCCGAACACGGTGGCCAGGCTGGTGCCGAGGCCGAAACGGGAGGCGGCCACCGCGAGGTTCGCGATGCCGCCCGGGCCGCAGCCCATGCCGCCGGTCCAGATCTCCTCGCCCGGGGTGGGCGGCTTGCCGAGGCCGGTGAGGACGAGGTCGTAGAAGAGCAGCCCTGTGAGCAGCACATCGGGCCGGTCGTCGTCCACGGATGTGTCCTCTCGCTCAGGGCTTCGACGGAGATCGTCAAAACTCTTCATTTCTGTGAGCGGAATCGTGCGCCGCTCTGAGGGATTGGTCAATACCCGAGCAGAAATAAGCATGGCCATGATTGGAGATGACGGGTAATGTGCACCGCGTGCTGGCAGAACGACGACACCAACTCATCCTGCGGGCCCTGCGCGCCGGCGGGCCCGCGGCCGTGACCGACCTCTCGGAGCAACTGGGGGTGAGTCCGGCCACCATCAGGCGTGACCTGGTCAAACTGGAGGAGGACGGGCTGCTCACCCGTGTGCACGGCGGCGCCGTGGTGGAGGAGGGCGACCAGCCCTTCGCCGAGGTCGCCGAGGTGCGCGTCAACGAGAAGGACGCCATAGCCGAACGCGCCGCCGCGATGATCGAGGACGGCGAGTCGGTGCTGCTCGACATCGGCACCACGGCCTACCGGCTCGCCCGGCAGCTGCACGGCCGCCGGCTCACCGTGATCACCAGCAACCTCGTGGTCTACGAGGAGCTCGCCGACGACGAGGGCATCGAGCTGGTCCTGCTCGGCGGCATGGTCCGCCGTGAGTACCGCTCCCTGGTCGGCTTCCTCACCGAGGACAACCTGCGCCAGCTGCACGCCGACTGGGTCTTCCTGGGCACCAGCGGTGTACGGCCCGGCGGGCAGGTCATGGACACGACGGTCGTGGAGGTGCCGGTCAAGCGCGCCATGATCAAGGCCGGCGAGAAGGTGGTGCTGCTCGCCGACGCCGCGAAATTCCCCGGCAACGGCATGGCGAAGGTCTGCGGGCCCGAGGAACTGGACGCGGTGATCACCAACGAGCCGGTCGACCCGGCGACCCGGGCAGCCTTCCAGGAAGCGGGCGTCGAGGTCGTCGTGGTGGGAAGGGTGCAGGCGTGACCCCCTTCCCGGGCGCACTCCGGGCGCGGGTGGCCCAGCCCCTCGGTGAGCGGCGAGGTCAGCCACGCCCGACACCCGCCGGGCCACCACCGGCCCGGGGTCCTGAAGCGAGTCCAAGGAGGTGGCGCGTGTCCGGTTCTCACGACGTGCCGCGCACCGCCTGCCGAATCGGAGGAACCAGGTGAAGCTGACGATTCTGGGCGGCGGAGGATTCCGCGTGCCACTGGTGTACGGAGCGCTCCTCCAGGACCACGCCGAGGGCCGGGTGACCCGGGTCGTCCTGCACGACCTGGACGCCGGGCGGCTGTCGGCGGTGACACGCGTCCTCGCCGAGCAGGCGGCCGGCGTCCCCGACGCACCCGAGGTGACCGCGACGACCGACCTCGACGAGGCCCTGCGCGGTGCCGACTTCGTGTTCTCCGCGATCCGCGTCGGCGGCCTGGAGGGACGCGCCAACGACGAACGCGTCGCCCTGGCCGAGGGCGTGCTCGGCCAGGAGACGGTGGGCGCGGGCGGCATCGCCTACGGTCTGCGCACGGTCCCGGTCGCCGTCGACATCGCGCGGCGGGTGGCCCGGCTCGCGCCCGACGCCTGGGTCATCAACTTCACCAACCCGGCCGGGCTGGTCACCGAGGCCATGTCCCGCCACCTCGGCGACCGCGTCATCGGCATCTGCGACTCCCCGGTCGGCCTCGGCCGCCGCATCGCCCGGGTGCTCGGCGTGCAGAACCCGGGCGAGGCGTGGATCGACTACGTCGGCCTCAACCACCTCGGCTGGGTGCGCGGCCTGCGTGTCGCCGGGCGCGACGAACTGCCGCGGCTGCTCGCCGACCCGGACCTGCTCGGCTCGTTCGAGGAGGGCAAGCTCTTCGGCGCCGACTGGCTGCGCTCCCTGGGCGCGATCCCCAACGAGTACCTGCACTACTACTACTTCAACCGCGAGGCCGTACGGGCCTACCAGCAGGCCGAGAAGACGCGCGGCGCCTTCCTGCACGACCAGCAGGCCCGCTTCTACGCCGAGATGACCAACCCGGACGCGCCCGCCCTCACGGTCTGGGACCGCACCCGCGCCGAGCGCGAGGCCACGTACATGGCCGAGAACCGGCAGACCGCGGGCGCCGGCGAACGCGACGAGGACGACCTGTCCGGCGGCTACGAGAAGGTGGCCCTCGCCCTGATGCGGGCCATCGCCCGGGACGAGCGCACCACCCTGATCCTCAACGTCCGCAACCGGCGCACGCTGTCGGTCCTGGACGCCGAGGCCGTCATCGAGGTCCCCTGCCTCGTCGACGCCAACGGCGCTCATCCCGTCACCGTCGACCCGCTGCCCGACCACGCCACCGGCCTGGTCTGCGCGGTCAAGGCGGTCGAACGCGAGGTGCTGGCCGCCGCCGACTCCGGGTCCCGCGCGACGGCCGTCAAGGCCTTCGCCCTGCATCCGCTGGTCGACTCCGTCACCGTGGCCCGCAGGCTGGTGGAGGGCTACGCCGAGGTCCATCCGGGGCTGGCGTACCTTAGGTGAACGCCGATCGGTAAGCGCTTTCCCCAGGCCGCTTCCCGCCTGCTCGCTCTTCCCCGCTTCCTGGAGACAACCCATGCACGACGAAAGCCGCCGCATCGAGGAGCGCGTGCAGCGCCTTCACGACCAGCGCATCAAGACCGCCGTCTACGCGGCCACCGTCCCCTTCGAGGTCGAGGCCTGGCAGGCCCCCGGGGAGCCCGTCCCGTTCGAGGAGGCCGCCGCCGCGTCCTACGAGCCGTTCTCGATGGGCACGCCATGGGGTCCGCCCTGGGGCACCACCTGGTTCCGCATGCAAGGACAGGTGCCCGCCGAGTGGGCCGGAAAGCGCGTCGAGGCCGTCATCGACCTCGGCTTCACCGGCGACTGGCCCGGCAACCAGGCCGAAGCCCTCGTCCACCGCACCGACGGCACCCCGCTGAAGGCCGTCAACCCGCTCAACCAGTACGTGGCGATCGCCAACCCCGCCAAGGGCGGCGAGAGGGTCGACTACCTCGTCGAGGCCGCCTCCAACCCGGACATCCTCGCGGACAACTTCTCGAAGACGACGCCCCTCGGCGACAAGCTGACCGCGGGCGACAAGCCGCTCTACACCTTCCGAGCCGCCGACATCGCCGTCCTCGACGAGGAGGTCTGGCACCTCGACCTCGACGTACAGGTGCTGCGCGAGCTGATGCTGGAGCTCGGCGAGCACGACCCGCGCCGGCACGAGATCGCCCACGCCCTCGACCGCGCGATGGACCTACTCGACCTGGACGACGTCTCCGGCTCGGCGGCCGCCGTCCGCGAGGCGCTCAAGCCGACGCTGTCCAAGCCCGCGCACGCCAGCGCGCACACGATCTCCGGCGTCGGCCACGCCCACATCGACTCCGCCTGGCTCTGGCCGATCCGCGAGACCAAGCGCAAGACCTCCCGCACCTTCTCCAACGTCACCTCGCTCGCCGACGAGTACGACGACTTCATCTTCGCCTGCTCCCAGGCCCAGCAGTACGAATGGGTCCGCGACCACTACCCCAAGGTCTGGGCCCGCATCCAGGAGTCGGTCAAGAACGGCCAGTGGGCGCCGGTCGGCGGCATGTGGGTCGAGTCCGACGGCAACCTGCCCGGCGGCGAGGCCGTCGCCCGCCAGTTCGTCCACGGCAAGCGGTTCTTCATGGACCACTTCGGCATCGAGACCAAGGGCGTGTGGCTGCCGGACTCCTTCGGCTACAACGCCTCCTACCCGCAGATCGCCAAGCTCGCCGGGAACGAGTGGTTCCTCACCCAGAAGATCTCCTGGAACCAGACCAACAAGTTCCCCCACCACACCTTCTGGTGGGAGGGCATCGACGGCACCCGCATCTTCACCCACTTCCCGCCGGTCGACACCTACAACGCCCGCTTCAGCGGCGAGGAGATGTCCCGCGCGGTCCGCAACTACTCCGAGAAGGGCGGCGCCTCCCGCTCCCTGGCCCCCTTCGGCTGGGGCGACGGCGGCGGCGGCCCCACCCGCGAGATCATGGAACGGGCCCGCCGGCTGGCCGACCTGGAGGGCTCAGCGAAGGTCGTCGTCGAACACCCCGACGCGTTCTTCGCCAAGGCCCGCGAGGAGTACCCGGACGCGCCCGTCTGGGTCGGCGAGCTCTACCTGGAGCTGCACCGCGCCACCTACACCTCCCAGGCCCGCACCAAGCAGGGCAACCGCCGCTGTGAGCACCTCCTGCGCGAGGCCGAACTCTGGGCGACCACGGCCGCCCTGCACGCGCCCGGCTACAGCTACCCGTACGACAAGCTCGACCGGCTGTGGAAGACGGTGCTGCTGCACCAGTTCCACGACATCCTGCCCGGCTCCTCCATCGCCTGGGTGCACCGCGAGGCCGAGGCCGAGTACGCCCGCGTCACCCGGGAACTGCACGCCCTGACCGCCGAGGCGGTGGCCGCGCTGGGCACCGGCGCGCCCCGCGCCTTCAACACCAGCCCCTACGACCGCGCCGAAGTGGTCCGCACCACCGACGGCGCACCGGTGTACGTGCAGGCGCCCGCGAGCGGCTCCGCGCCCCTGGCCGACACCGCGCCCCCGCAGCCGGTCACGGTGGACGGCCGCGTCCTCGACAACGGCCTGGTCCGCGTCGAGGTCGCCGAGGACGGCACCCTGTCCTCCGTCCGCGACCTGCGTGCCGGCCGCGAAGTCCTCGCCGAGCCGGGCAACCTGCTCCGCCTGCACACCGACCTGCCCAACTACTGGGACGCCTGGGACATCGACAAGCACTACAAGAACCGCTACACGGACCTCCTGGACGCGTCGTCCGTCACGGTCGTCGAGCAGGACCCGCTGATCGGCGCGATCCGCGTCGAGCGGTCCTTCGGCAAGGGCTCCACCATCACCCAGACGATCAGCGTCCGCGCCGGAAGCCCCCGCATCGACATCGAGACGGACATCGACTGGCACGAGACCGAGAAGATCCTCAAGGCGGCCTTCCCGGTCGACATCCGCGCCCCGCACTCCTCCGCCGAGATCCAGTTCGGCCACATCCAGCGCCCCACCCACACCAACACCAGCTGGGAGTCGGCCCGCTTCGAGGTCTCCGGCCACCGCTGGGTGCACCTCGCCGAGCCCGGCTACGGCGTCGCCGTCATCAACGACTCGACGTACGGCCACGACGTCTCCCGCACGGTCCGCGAGGACGGCGGCACCACGACCACCGTTCGCCTCAGCCTGGTCCGCGCCCCGCGCATCCCCGACCCCGAGGCCGACCAGGGCCGCCACCGCTTCACCTACGCCCTGCTGCCCGGCGCGAGCATCGAGGACGCCGTCGCCGAGGGCTACGCCCTCAACCTGCCGCTGCGGGTGGCGGACGCGGCCGGCGCTCCCGGCCCGGTCGTCTCCGCCGAGGGCGAGGGCATCACGGTGGAGGCGGTCAAGCTCGCCGACGACACCTCCGGCGACGTCGTCGTACGGCTCTACGAGTCCCGCGGCGGCCGGGCCACCGGCACCCTGCGCACCGGATTCCCGCTCGCCGGCGCCCAGATCACCGACCTGCTGGAACGACCTCTGGAGGACGCGGAGATCACCGGTGGCGCCGTCGCCCTCGCGCTGCGGCCCTTCCAGATTCTCACCCTGCGCCTGCGAAGGGGCTGACCCTAAGCCGTACAACCGTGGTTCGAGGACGCCGAGCCCGGCATCTGGGGGCCGCCCTGTGGGACACCGCGTACGGGGCCCTGAGGCCGCCGCCGGATTGACCCACGATTCCGGCATCGAAATGCCCCCTGTCGTGGGTCGCCCGGCTTCCTAGAGTCGATGTCATGACGACGACACAGAACGAAACACCCAGCGGCGACTTCGCACCGCTCCTCACCCGCGCCGCCGAGGCCGAGACCACGCGCGACCCCAGCAGCGTGATGACCCTGCTCGCCGACTCCGGGACCACCGGCGGACGGCTCACCTCCTACCGCTCGACGTTCGCCGAAGGCGCGGTCGGGGCCCCCGCCCACCTGCACACCGAGGCATCCGAGATGTTCTACGTCCTCGACGGCGCGCTCCAGGTGCTGGTGGGCGAGGAGCTCACCGTGCTGCGCGCCGGTGACTTCCTCCTCGTACCGCCGAACACCCCGCACGCCTTCGCCGCGGCGCCCGGTGCCACAGCCGACGCGCTGTTCGTCTTCACCCCGGGCGCGGGGCGCTTCGACTACCTCCGGCTGCTGGGCCGGGTGATGCGCGGCGAGGCCGACCCGCGGGAGATCAAGGACTCCTCCGAGCGCTTCGACAACCACTACGTCGACAGCCCCGTGTGGCGCGAGGCGATCGCCGCCCGGGTGTGAGGTTCAC
Organism: Streptomyces sp. NPDC007929; assembly: GCF_042959065.1. Lineage (NCBI taxonomy): Bacteria > Bacillati > Actinomycetota > Actinomycetes > Kitasatosporales > Streptomycetaceae > Streptomyces > Streptomyces sp. NPDC007929. Next base: position 396,797 of record NZ_JBIBKD010000004.1, read on the forward strand.
AGGCGCAGCGCCCGGGCCACCGACCCGACGGAGTCGGCCGGTTCGGCCGACGCGGGTGCCGGTACGGCCGGCAGGGGGTCCGTCGTCTCCGGTCGCTGGTGCGGGAGCGACACCGGTCGCAGCGGGCGCGGTCCCGACACCACGGTGTAGTCCTGCCCCAGGAACGGCGGCACCACCTCGCCCGGGTCCTCGCCCAGGGCCAGCTGCACGGCGGCCCAGGGGGCGTTGACTCCGCACAGCGACAGCTGGTGCAGTCCGCCGGCCGGGCGGGTGTTGACGTCCATGAGGACCGGCCGGTCGCCGAACATCCGGAACTGGATGTTGGACAGATAGTGCAGACCGAAGCCCTCCGCGATCCGCCGGGCCGGGTCCAGCCACTGCTCATGCAGGGTGAAGCCCCGGCGGCGGCCGTTCTTGGTACGCCCCACCGCCAGCCGCACCCAGTTGTCCGGCCCCGTCAGGCAGTCCACAGAGACCTCGGGCTGCTCCAGACGCGGCATCACCAGCCAGTCGACCGGCTCCCCGGCCTGCCGCAGCGCCTCCAGCACCAGATCCAGTGGCACGTACGGGCTCGGGAACCCGCTCAGATGCGTCAGCGAGAACGGCGTACGCGTGATCACCCGGAAGCCCACCCCGCCGGCCCCGGACGCCGGCTTGAAGCAGGCCTTGTGCCCGCCGGACTCCAACTCCTCGACGGCCGCGAGGAGTTCCTCCTCCGAGCGGACCCGGTACCAGGGCGGCACCGGCACCCCGATCGCCTGGACCGCCTCGTAGGCGATCACCTTGTCATGAAAGACGGCCACGGCCTCCGGCGGCGGCGCCAGCACCGCGGTGCCCGCCGCCTCGAACTCGGCGCGGTGCGCCACGATCGCCGACTGGTGCAGCCGGGGTACGAACACGTCGATGCCGCGCCGCGCGCACTGGTCCAGCGCGTACTCGACGTACCCGGCCGGGGACAGGTTCTCCGGCTCCAGCTCGGCGGTGTCGGCGGCGGCCAGCACCGGCGAGTCGGGGTCGCCGTGGGTGGCGTGGATCTCGACGGCCCGGTCGCTGGGATTTCTCCGCAGCTGATCCATGAAGAACACGTTCTCCGCGTACGTGCGGTTGAGCCAGACGCGTACGCGAGAGACCATGCAGGCCGCCTTTCACGGTTCGCGGGCAGGGCTGAGCAGCCCGTGCCCGGGCAGGAGAATGGAGGGACACCAAACCGCCCTTGTGAAAGGGAAGTTCCCAGCGGTGGTGGTGGGCCAGATCATACGGCTTCGGCGGGCCCCGTCGTGCAACGCGCGTGTGAAGGAATTCTCCCGCCCCGGCCGCCGGGCCGCTCTTGCTCCGCGTCGTGCGGCTGTGATCTCTTGGTGAGGTCCGGGTGCGCGCGGAGGGGGCGAGAGGTGACGTCGACGGCCGGTGGTGCCGCACAACTGCTGGCCATCAGCGATCTGCACATCAGCTATCCGGAGAACCGCGCCCTGGTCGAGAAGATGCGGCCCGGGACGGACGACGACTGGCTGCTCGTGGCCGGTGACGTCGCGGAGACCGCGGCGGACATCCGCTGGGCACTGGAGACACTCGCCGGCCGCTTCCGCAAGGTCGTCTGGGTGCCCGGCAACCACGAGCTGTGGACCCATCCGAGCGACGCCGTCACCCTGCGCGGCGTCGAGCGCTACACGTACCTGGTCGAGCTGTGCCGCGAGCTCGGCGTGACGACCCCCGAGGACCCCTACCCCGTCTGGGACGGCCCCGGCGGACCGGTCGCAGTGGCCCCGCTGTTCCTGCTGTACGACTACTCGTTCCTGCCGGCCGGCTGCACGACCAAGGAGCAGGGCCTGGAGTACGCGCAGGGCACCGGGATCGTGTGCACCGACGAGTACCTGCTGCACCCCGACCCGTACCCGAGCCGGGAGGCCTGGTGCCGGGCCAGGGTCGCCGAGACCGAACGCCGGCTCGCCGAACTCCCCGCCGACCTGCCGGTGATCCCGGTCAACCACTACCCGCTGCACCGGCATCCGATGGCTGTGCTGTGGCACCCCGAGTTCGCCATGTGGTGCGGCACGGACCTGACCGCCGACTGGCACCGCAGGTTCCGCGTGCACACCATGGTCTACGGCCATCTGCACATCCCCCGCACCACGTTCCACGAGGGCGTGCCCTTCGAGGAGGTGTCGGTGGGCTATCCGCGCGAGTGGAGCAAGCGGGCGCAGCCGCCGGGACGGCTGCGGCGCATCCTGCCGAGGGAGGGCGAGGAGCGGTGATCGAGGAACTGCTGCCGGACACCGTGGTCAGCGTGGAGGCCTACGGCCACGAGGAAGCGGAACCCCCGCTGTACCCCGAGGAGGCGGCGCTCGTGGCCCGGGCGGTCGCCAAGCGGCGCAGGGAGTTCGCGGTCGTGCGCTCCTGCGCCCGCCGGGCCATGGAGAAGCTCGGCGTGCCGCCGCAGCCGATCCTGCCCGGGGAGCGCGGCGCCCCCCGCTGGCCGGCCGGCCTGGCCGGCAGCATGACCCACTGCGACGGCTACTGCGCCGCGGCACTGGTCCGCGCCGGTGATCTCGCCTCCCTCGGCATCGACGCCGAGGTCCACGGGCCGCTGCCCGAGGGCGTCCTGCCGTCCGTGGCCCTGCCGGCCGAGGTGGCCCGGCTGCGCGCACTCGCGGCCGAACGCCCCGACATCCACGTCGACCGGCTGCTGTTCAGTGCGAAGGAGTCCGTCTACAAGGCGTGGTTCCCCCTCACCGGGAAGTGGCTGGACTTCATGGAGGCAGACATCGAACTCACCGCCTCCGGCACGTTCCGCGCGACCCTCCTCGTCCCCGGCCCCGTGGTGGGCGGCCGCCGACTCACCCACTTCGACGGCCACTGGACAGCGGGTCGGGGCCTGATCGCAACGGCGATCGCACTCCCGCACGACTGAACTCGCCCTACGCCGAACGGCCGGGGTCCGCCGCACGGCCGACCCCGGCCTCCGCGACCGGCCGGGGGGTCCGGGTCCCCCGGCTCACGTCGCCTGGCCCGGGATTGCCGTAGGACGGCCCCCAGCTCGGTCAGTGGCGCTCGTGTCAGGGGCCCGGTTCCGGGCACCAGCTGTTCAGGAGGCGGAAGAAGGCCTCTTCGTTGCCGGTCAGGCCCGCGCGTTCCAGGGCCTGCTCCGCTTCCGCGAGGACCGTGGGCGGGACGAGGGGCGGGCCGCCCTCCAGGTCGAAGGCGGCGCGGACGGTGTGCAGCAGCCGCAGATAGGCCTGGACGGCGGTGCGTTCACGATCGGTCAGAACGGCGGTGGGCATCGGTCGGCTCTCCCCGTGTCGGCGTCGTCGGTCCCGCGCCCTCGCGGCGCGCACGCCCCGCACGGCGGTGGCGCCCCTCCAGCTTGCCGTCCACCACTGACAATCAGGTCCCGCCGCCCTCCGGTTCGCCCGCTCGGCGCAGGCGGGCGAACCCACCACCCGCGTCAGCCCTGCGGCCCGCGATACCCCAGCGACGCCTCGATCCGGCCCGCCAGATGATCCCGCTGCACCGGCCCCCGCGACGACGAACCCGCGAGCCACGCCCGGCACTTGCTGGCGAGCAGCAGGCCGAAGCTCTCGGCCTCCATCTCGTCGTCGAGGTCGAAACGGGTGCGCGCGGCGACCTTCAGCACCGTCGCCTCGAGATCCGCGCCCTCGTCGAGCAGCCGGGCCGCCACGGCCGCGCCCTCGACGTGGTGGGAGCAGTGCCCGGCCTTCATGTGCCACAGCTCGTGGCCCAGGATCACCAACTGGTGATCGGGAGCGGTGCGTTCCTCGATCACGACGAGGTCCTGGTCGGCCATGTCGAGCCACAGCCCGCTCGCGGTCCCGGGCGGGAACGCGGCCGTACGGAAGAGCACGGGGCGGCCGCGGCGTCTGCTCATGCCGTCGCACAGGGCGGCGTACAGCTCCTCCGGGCGGGCCGGCGCGGGGAGGGTCAGCTCCGCGACCAGCTCGCCGCACAGACGGCGCATTTCCTTACCGATGCCCACAGTTCTCCCCACGGTCACGACTCGGGCCGCTTGACGCTCTCCAGGAGCATGTCCAGCCACTCCGCGACCTTGTCGCGGTGCTGGTCGGTGGGCAGTTGCGCGGCCCGCCAGGCGATGCCGCGCACGCCGTGGTCCTGCAGCAGCCGCTCCAGCGGGTCGTCCGCCGCCGCGGCCGCCTCCCGCTCGCGGTCGGCGAGCTTTTGCAGCAGGTCCTGCTCGGTGTGCTGGAGGGCGCTCACGAGCGCCTCGGGGTCCTCGGCCGTCAGGAACCCGGCGTGTACCCGGAAGAACCTCTGCAGGGCGTCGCAGTGCTCCATGGTCGGCCGCCGGTCGCCGTTGATGAGGGCCCCGGCCTGCTGGCGCGACATGCCCGCGCCGTCGGCGATCTCCTGCTGGGTGTACTTTCGGCCGTTGGGCTTGAGCCGGGTCCGGCGCAACAGGTCCAGGCGTTGCAGGAACCGGGCCTGGACATCGGGCTCACCCGCGGGGCGGCCGCACAGCAGCGCCTTGACCACGGGATCGGGGACCCCGGAGGCGACGGACAGTCGGCCGATGTCGAAGACCTCGGCGTGCGGCACGCCGAGCCGGTCGGCGAGCGCGCCGACACGGGAGACGACGGCCTGTAGCACGGCCGTCGGCATGGCGCCCGGACCCTCGACGAAGCCACCCGTCACCGACAGATCTCCTACGTCTCTCACAGGCTTCTCACAAGTGGATGCCGCGACCTACCCCGGCGTGAACTTCCCGGAGCGTAGCCGGTGCTTCGAACTCACATCCAGGTCTCGCCACAACTGTGGCCAATTTCAGCCGTCAACAGGCATGGAATGCCACGATAGTTGACACGCCTCAGCCCGGGGCAGCAGGATCGGGGCGCCGCGTCAAGGCCGCACAGGCAAGAGGGGTGACCTCCCGATGGCATATCAGGCAGGAGGGCAGCGGCCGGCACCGCGGCCCGTCCCCGAGACTCCCGAGGCCCAGGCCTACCTGGACGACTACGCCGGGCTCCTGGAAGGGGTCTCCTTCCCCTCCCTCGTCGTCGACCACTGCTGGGACGTGGTGCTGACCAACAGCGCCTTCCGGTCACTTTTCCGTGAGGTCGGACCGCACCCGACGGCGATGCCGGGCGACAACTTCCTCAGGTTCGTGCTGTTCCACCCGGACGCCCCCGGTGTGCTCGGCGACCACGAGGCCAGCTGGTGCCTGCCGATGCTCGCGCACTTCGCCCGAACCGTGGAGGGCCACGGCCCCGACCACGGCCTCCAGGCGATCCGCCGCGACATCGCCCAGGACCCGATCATGGAGGCCGCCTACCGGCACGGCCTGGCACACTGGATCCGCGCGGTCGGCGAGGACGCCGTCGAGCAGGACGGCGCCGTACGGCCGCTGCTGCACCCCGATCCGCGCCGGGGCGCCACCGAGTGCAGGGTCGTCGTCGAGACGTCCAGGACGCTCGAGGAACTGGGCTGCGCCCGGGTCACATTCGTCCTGCGCGAGGCCCGCCGCCCCACGTCCCGGGAGCGCCGTACCCGCCGCGCCGCGACCGTGTCCCACCTGCGGGTCGTCCCCGCCGCCGACTGACCGCAGCCCCACTCCGACCGCTTCCACGCGTGCGCCCGTCGTCGTCCGCACCCTTCCCAGACCCTGTGGTGTGTGACATGGTACTGACGTGAGCGAGTCGCTGACCTGCGATGTCGTGGTGGTCGGAGCCGGTGTGGTCGGCGCCGCCACCGCCCTGTACGCGGCCCGCGCCGGCCTGGACACCGTCGTGGTGGACCGGGGCCCGGTGGCCGGCGGCACGACCGGGGCGGGGGAGGGGAACCTCCTCGTCTCCGACAAGGAACCCGGACCGGAGCTCGAACTGGCCCTGCTGTCCGCCCGGCTCTGGGCCGCACTGGCCCGGGAGGGGCTGGGCCCGGCCGTCGAGTACGAGGCCAAGGGCGGTGTCGTCGTCGCCGGTACGGACCGGGCCCTGGCCGGGCTGGAGAAGCTCGCAGCCGAACAGCGCGCGGCCGGTGTGGAGGCCGTCCCGGTGCCGCCCGACCGGCTCACCGACCTGGAGCCCAGCCTCGCCCCGGGCCTCGCGGGCGGCGTGCACTACCCCCAGGACGCCCAGGTGATGCCCGCCCTCGCGGCGGCCCAACTGCTGCGCGCCTCCAAGGCCCGGGTGCGCACCGGCCGCGAGGTGACCGCGGTCCTGCGCGGCCCGGGCGGTGCGGTGCGCGGCGTGCGCACCGACCGCGGCGACCTGCACGCGCCCGCGGTCGTCAACGCGGCCGGTACCTGGGGCGGCGAGGTGGCGGCCCGCGCCGGGGTCCTGCTGCCGGTACGGCCCCGGCGGGGTTTCGTGCTGGTCACCGAACCGCTGCCGCCCCGCATCCGGCACAAGGTGTACGCCGCCGACTACGTGGCCGACGTCGCCAGCGACTCGGCGGCGTTGCAGACCTCCCCGGTGGTCGAGGGCACCCCCGCCGGACCGGTCCTCATCGGCGCCAGCCGCGAACGGGTCGGCTTCGACCGGTCCTTGTCCCTCCCGGCGGTGCGCGCGCTGGCGGCCGGGGCGACCGCGCTCTTCCCGTTCCTCGCCGGGGTCCGGGCCATACGGACGTACGCCGGCTTCCGGCCGTATCTGCCGGACCACCTGCCCGCGATCGGCCCCGACCCGAGGGTGCCCGGGCTCTTCCACGCCTGCGGGCACGAGGGCGCGGGCATCGGGCTCGCCACCGGCACCGGGCATCTCATCGCCCAGGCGCTGACCGGGCGGACGCCCGACCTGGATCTCGGCCCGTTCCGGCCCGACCGCTTCACCGAGGAGGCCGAGTGAACCCGCTGGAGCTGGCGGGGGCCAGGCCCGGCCCCGCCTTCACGGTCACGTTCGACGGACGTCCGGTCGAGGCGCTGCCCGGTCAGACGGTCGCCGCCGTGCTGTGGTCGGCAGGCGTGACGTCCTGGCGCTCCACCCGGGGCGAGGCCCGTCCGCGCGGGGTGTTCTGCGGCATCGGCGTCTGCTTCGGCTGCCTGGTGACCGTCAACGGCAGCCCCAATCAACGGGCCTGCCTGGTGCCGGTGCGGCCCGGGGACGAGATCGGCACCCAGGACGGCACGGGCCATGAGGAGAGCGGCGCCGGTCATGAGGAGGCCCGTCATGCGGACTGACCTCGTAGTGATCGGCGCCGGACCGGCCGGGCTCGCCGCCGCCCTGGCCGCCTCGGCTCGCGGTGTCCGGGTCGTGCTCGTCGACGCCGCCGCGCGGACCGGCGGGCAGTTCTACCGGCAGCCCGCCGCCGGGCTCGGTGCCGGGCGGCCCGAGGCGTTGCACCACCAGTGGCGGACCTGGGAGCGGCTGCGGGACGGGCTCGAAGCCAGCGCCGTAGGCGTCCTGACGGAACACCACGTGTGGTGCGTGGAGCGGACGTCGGACGAATTCACCGTGCACGCCCTGCTCGGCCCGGAGCAGGAGGAGCCCGCCGAGGTGCACGCGCGCGCCGTGCTCCTGGCCACCGGCGGCTACGAGCACGTACTGCCCTTCCCCGGCTGGACCCTCCCGGGCGTGGTCACGGCCGGGGGAGCCCAGGCCATGCTCAAGGGCGGCCTCGTGGTGCCGGGGCACCGAGCCGTCGTGGCCGGGTCCGGGCCACTGCTGCTGCCCGTGGCGACCGGGCTCGCCGCGGCCGGCGTCGAGGTCGCCGCACTCGTAGAGTCCACCGCCCCGGGCCGCCTCGCCCGGCACGCCCCCGGCCTTTCCGGCAAGCTCCTCGAGGGCGCCGGACACGCCGCCGGGCTGCTGCGCCACCGCGTCCCCGTCCTCGCCCGGCACACCGTCGTGCGCGCCCACGGCGAGGACCGGCTGACCGGCGTCACCGTCGCCGCGCTCGACACCGACGGGCGGGTCCGGCCCGGCAACGCACGGCACCTGCCCTGCGACACCCTCGCCGTCGGCCACGGCATGCTTCCGCACACCGACCTCGCCGAGAGCCTCGGCTGCCGGCTCGACTCCCTCACCGTGGCCGTCGACCCCGAGCAGCGCACGAACGTGCCCGGCGTGTGGGCGGCGGGCGAGGCCACCGGCATCGGCGGCGCCGCCCTGGCCCTCGCCGAGGGGCACATCGCGGGCTGCTCGGCCGCCGCCCACCTGCGCGGCACCACCCCCGGTCCGGCCCCCGCCGCCCTCCAGGCCCGCGGCAGGCTCCGGCGAGCGGCGGCCGCCCTCGAAGCCGCCTGCGCGCCGCCCGCCCACTGGCCCGAACAACTCACCGACGACACCGTGGTCTGCCGTTGCGAGGAGGTCACCGCGGGGTCCGTCCGCGAGGCCCTGGACCTCGGAGCGGGCGACGAACGCACCGTGAAGCTGCTCACCCGGGCCGGGATGGGCTGGTGCCAGGGCCGGATGTGCGGCACCGCGGTCGCCGCTCTCGCCGACCGCGCACCCACCCCGGCCAGGCGCCCGTTCGCCCGGCCCGTACCGCTCGGCGTCCTCGCCCGGCAACACCCCCAGGAAGGACAGTCATGACCGAACACCGCCCCTGGCGCGGCGTCCTCGTCGCCACCGCGCTGCCGCTGAACGACGACCTCTCGGTGAACCACGACCGGTACGCCGAGCACTGCGCCTGGCTGGTCGACAACGGCTGCGACGGCGTCGTGCCCAACGGCTCCCTCGGCGAGTACCAGGTGCTCACACCCGAGGAGCGGGCCCGGGTCGTCGAGACGGCCGTCGCCGCGATCGGCGGGGAGCGCGTCATGCCCGGCGTCGCCGCGTACGGGTCGGCGGAGTCCCGGCGCTGGGCGGAGCAGGCCGGCGAGGCGGGCTGCCGCGCGGTGATGCTGCTGCCGCCGAACGCCTACCGCGCCGACGAGCGCGCCGTCCTCGCCCACTACGCCGAGGTCGCCCGGTCGGGCCTGCCGGTCGTCGCCTACAACAACCCGATCGACACCAAGGTCGACCTCGTCCCCGAGTTGCTCGCCCGGCTGCACGGCGAGGGCCACATCCAGGCGGTGAAGGAGTTCTCCGGAGATGTCCGCCGGGCCTACCGGATCGCCGAACTGGCCCCGGAACTGGACCTGCTGATCGGCGCCGACGACGTCCTGCTGGAGCTGGCCGTCGCGGGCGCCAAGGGCTGGGTGGCGGGCTACCCCAACGCCCTGCCCCGAACCTCGGTGGAGCTGTACCGCGCGGCCGTCGACGGCGACCTCGACACCGCGCTGCCCCTGTACCGGCAGCTGCATCCGCTGCTGCGCTGGGACTCACGGGTGGAGTTCGTCCAGGCCATCAAGCTGTCCATGGACATCGTCGGACGGCACGGCGGCCCCTGCCGTCCGCCGCGCGTACCCCTGCTGCCGGAGCAGGAGGCGGCGGTCCGCGCCGCCACGGAGAAGGCCGTCGCGGCCGGAGCGAGCTGAGACCATGCGCAGCCGACTCGTCCTGCACGCCGTCGACTCGCACACCGAGGGCATGCCGACCCGTGTGATCACCGGCGGCATCGGCACCGTCCCCGGCGCCACCATGAACGAACGGCGGCTGTGGTTCCGTGAACACCGCGACGACGTCAAACAGTTGCTGATGAACGAGCCGCGCGGCCACTCCGCCATGAGCGGCGCGATCCTCCAGCCGCCGACCCGGCCCGACTGCGACTGGGGTGTCGTCTACATCGAGGTCTCCGGCTATCTGCCGATGTGCGGGCACGGCACCATCGGCGTGGCGACCGTGCTCGTCGAGACCGGCATGGTCGAGGCCGTCGAGCCGGTCACCACCATCCGGCTGGACACCCCGGCCGGACCGGTCGTCGCCGAGGTGGCCGTCGAGGACGGGGCGGCCAAGTCCGTCACCCTCCGCAACGTGCCCTCCTTCGCCGTCGGCCTGCACCGCGAGGCGACCCTCGCCGACGGCCGGACGGTGACGTACGACCTCGCCTTCGGCGGCAACTTCTACGCGATCCTGCCGCTGGAGCAGTTCGGCCTGCCCTTCGACCGCGAGCGCAAGGACGAGATCCTCGCGGCCGGCCTGTCCCTGATGGCCGCCGTCAACGCCGCGGGTCCGCCCGTCCACCCGGAGGACCCCTCCATCCACGGCCTCCACCACGTCTACCTGGCCGCCCCCGGCTCCGACGCCCGCCGCTCCCGGCACGCCATGGCCATCCACCCCGGCTGGTTCGACCGCTCGCCCTGCGGCACCGGCACCAGCGCCCGCATGGCCCAGCTGCACGCCCGGGGCGAACTCCCGCTGCACACCGAGTTCGTGAACGAGTCCTTCATCGGCACCCGGTTCACCGGCAGACTGCTCGGCACGACCGAGGTCGCCGGACACCCGGCCGTGCTGCCCAGCTTCACCGGACGCGCCTGGATCACCGGCACCGCCCAGTACCTGCTGGACCCCGAGGACCCGTTCCCGGCGGGCTTCGTCCTGTAGGCACCCCGTACGCGCACACGAGAGGAACCCCGACCGCCATGGCCCCGCAGCACACCCCCGCCCTGCCCGTGCTGGGCAGCAGGAAGCCCAGCCACCGGGAGCGGGTCGCGGACGCGCTGCGGGCCGCCCTGATCGCCGGTGAACTGCGGCCCGGCGAGGTCTACTCGGCCCCCGGCCTCGCCGCCCGCTTCGGCGTCTCCGCCACGCCCGTGCGCGAGGCGATGCTCGACCTGGCCAAGGAGGGCCTGGTCGACACCGTGCCCAACAAGGGCTTCCGAGTCACCGCCGTCTCCGAGCAACAGCTCGACGAGTACAAGCACATCCGGGCCCTGATCGAGATCCCCACCACCGCGGAACTGGCCCGCACCGCCGACCCCGTCGCCCTGGAAGCGCTGCGTCCGGTCGCCCAGGAGATCGTCACCTCCGCCGCGGCCGGCGACCTCATCGCCTACGTGGAGGCCGACCTGCGCTTCCACCTCGGCCTGCTGGCCCTCGCGGGCAACGGCCATCTCGTCGACGTCGTACGCGACCTGCGACGCCGCTCGCGGCTCTACGGCCTGACGGCACTGGTCGAACAGGGGCGGCTGGAGGCGTCCGCCGAGGAGCACCTGGAGATCCTCGACGCGCTGCTCGCCCGGGACGAGGAGGCCGTACGAGCCGTGATGGCCCGGCACCTCGGACATGTCCGGGGCCTGTGGGCCGCGCCCCGAGGGATGACCGCCGGGCCTGACGGGTCATCGCCGGGCCTGAAGGGTGACCGCCGCGCCTGACCGGTGCCGTCCCGGTGCCCGGGAGACCGAGCCCGGGACGGCGTATCGGTGGCCGGTTCACAGGTCCAGCACGAGCCGCTTCCCGCGGCAGCGGGACACACAGATCAGCATGGTCTCCCCGGACGCGCGCTCGTCCTCGGTCAGCACCGAGTCACGGTGGTCCGGCTCGCCGTCGAGGACGTCCGTCTCGCAGGTGCCGCAGGTGCCCTCGGTGCAGGAGTACAGCACCTCGACGCCGGCCTCGCGCACCGTGTCGAGCACGGACACGTCCGGGGCCACGGTGAGCGTCCGGCCGCTGCGCGCCAGCTCCACCTCGAACTCGGTGCCGTCGCCGCTCTCCCGCTCCTTGGGACGGAACCGCTCGACGCGCAGCAGCCCGGACGGGCACCGGGCCTCGACCGCGTCCAGCAGCGGTCCGGGCCCGCAGCAGTAGACGAGCGTGCCGTCGGCCACGTCGTCCAGCACGGAGGACAGATCCAGCAGGCCCGTCTCGTCCTCGGGCGCGATCGTCACCCGGTCCCCGTAGCGGGCCAGTTCCTCGCCGAACGCCATGGAGCCGCGGGTGCGCCCGCCGTACAGCAGCGTCCACTCCGAGCCCGCCGCCTCGGCCGCCGCCAGCATCGGCAGGATCGGCGTGATGCCGATGCCGCCCGCGACGAACCGGTAGCGGGGAGCGGGCTCCAGGGCGAAGTTGTTCCGGGGACCGCGCACCCGCACCTCGGCCCCCTCGCCCAACCGCTCGTGCACATGGACCGAACCGCCCCGCCCGGCGCTCTCGCGCAGCACCGCGATCCGCCAGACCGACCGGTCCGCCGGATCACCGCACAGCGAGTACTGCCGCTCCAGACCGGGCTCCAGCAGGACGTCGACATGGGCACCCGGTTCCCAGCCCGGAAGCGGCTCACCCAGCGGATGGCGCAGCGTCAGGGCGAGCACTCCCTCGGCCGCGAACTCCTTTTTCGCAACGACGAGTTGGGCCTCGTGTACGCTCATGAGCTGTTTCCTCGTGGCTCGTCGACCGAGTGCCCCTGCGGATGGGCGAGCATCCACTCCCACATCTCGACCGGGTCCTGCGCGGTGTGCTCGCGGCCGCAGTGGCAGGTGCCGTGCAGCGTGTCGGTGCCGGGCAGCCAGTCGATGCGGTAGATCTCGCCGGTCGGAGCGGTCACCGGACCTGCTCCACGGGCTTCTCGCCCTGCTCCACCAGCCGGGCCAGGATGCGGCGGGCGGCCAGACCACCGGTGTCGATGTTGATGCTCAGCTCCTGATAGCCGGTGCGTTCGGTGCCCAGGGTCTTCTGCAGCAGGTTGAGCGCGGTGACGTCCTGCATCACGACCGTGTGGTTGTTGCCCCGCAGGAACTCGGTCACCTCGGCGTCGTCCGTCGCCCAGTCCCGGGAGACCGCCCAGAAGTCGTAGACCGTGCCGTCGCCGGACGGCGTGATCGCGTACGTGATCTCGGTGTGGAAGCCGTTCGGGTCGCTGCCGTCCGCCTCGGGCAGCACACCGACCGGGGCGATCCGGCTGTGCAGCAGATACAGACAGGGGGCGTGGTACTCGATGTCCTGCCAGCGGGTGATCCGGCCCTCGATGCCGGTCGACCTGGCGTAGAACGGCGGGCATGCGGCGTCGTCCATGTGCCGGCTCACCCGCACGATTCCGGCGCCCTCGTCGACCTCGGTGGTGATCGGCGTCTCGGCGACCTCGGGCGTGCCGATGTAACCGCCGTGCAGATACGTCTCGTGGGACAGGTCGAGGAGGTTGTCGACGAGCAGCCCGTAGTCGCAGTCGATCGGCTCCATGCCGCGTACGGTGACCCAGCCGGGGGAGTCGAGGTGCCGCGCCCGGGGGATGGACCGCGCGTCGGCGAGGGCCGGGTCGCCGATCCACACCCAGACCAACGAGTCCTGCTCGACGACCGGGTAGGAGGCGATCCGGGCCGTGCGGGGCACGCGTTTCTGCCCGGGCACGTACACACACGTACCGGAGGTGTCGTACGTGAACCCGTGGTACCCGCACACGATCCGGTCCCCGTCGAGCCGCGTCGGCGCCTGTGACAGCGGATACCGGCGGTGCACACACCGGTCGTGCAGCACGACCGGCGTCCCGTCCTCCTCGGTGCGGTACAGCACGAGCGTCTCGCCGAGGATCGTCCGGCCGAGCAACTCCCTCCCGACCTCGTGACTGTAGGCGGCGACGTACCACTGGTTCCTGGCGAAGGCGGTCATGTGAGGCATGGGCGCTGGCTCCCGTCTCTGGTCGTGCCGTCATCGTCGGGGCGGCCCTCCGGGCACCGCAACGGCCCTTCCGTCAGGCGGAAGGTACGTTTACAGCGTCAGCGGTTTCCGCGTCAAAAAGTGAAATCGAAACGGAATTCCGGGGTTTATTGTCGCGGACGGTTGTCCTAGTCTGGATGCATGGAAAAGACAAGGACGCAGTTCTACGTAGTCAAGCGCGGTGACAATCTCACCAAGATCGCGCAGATGCATCACGTGACCTTGGATCAGATTCTGGAGTGGAACCCACAGATCAAGGATCCCGACATCATTCGCCCCGGCCAGAGAATTCGCGTGGCCCCTCCCGAGGAAACGGATGGTGATGGCGAGTGCGAGCCCTTTCCAGGGGCAGACTTCTTCCAACCGTCAGTGAGCGATCCCATCATCGAGGCCATGGGCTACCGCCTCATCGAGGAGGACTGCTCCATGTACTCCGGCGGACCCGACTCGACCTGGAGTTCCTCGGACCAGAAGTCGTACGCCAAATGGCAGCGCAAGCTCGGTTTCAGTGGCCCTGAGGCCGACGGCATTCCGGGGCGGACGTCCTGGAACAAGCTCCATGTGCCCGCAGTGCACGGATGACCGGAACCGAAAGCCGGACGGCCCGTATGCGCAGCCGAAGGACAGGTCGGCGCAGCGGGCCGCCACGGACTGCATGGCGCGCCCGCGCCAGAGCTCGCATCTCCTATCTCGAAGCCGAGCTGGAGTATGAGAGCGGCCGACTTCCGGCGGGTGACCGGACAGCGCTCGTCGAGGGAATGCGAGGCCATCTGGAAAAGGCCCTGAAGGCCGCGGACGAGGATTTCGGATGGCATAAGCTGTGGTCGGGGTCGGCCGCCCGTGAGGGCGTTTGCTCGAATATCCGCAACGCCGAGGTGCTGCTGATTCAACTGGTTTCCGACGAAGAAGCCGCGGGCCGTGTCAGTGAGGTCATGGCGCTGGTCAAGGACCATCTGGACGCGGACGACCCACGGCGGGTCCGGCTCGCCCTGCGACTGCGTGCCATCATCTCCGGCGACATCACGGCGAGCGACCGGGACCTCATGGGCCGGGCACTCGACGCCGCCTATCGCAGCCTGGACGACGAACTGGCCCGGGTGCGCAGCCTGCGCAACATCCTCTGGGCGGCGACGGTCCTGGTGATGATCGGGGTGGTGAACCTGGCCCTCTATGGATGGTTCTCGCCCAGTTCGCTGAGCCTGTGCTTCTCACCCGTGGGCGGCTCCGGAAGCTCGGTCACCGTCGTGTGCCCCACCGCCGAGTTCCACAATCAGCCGGCCGACACCGACCCGAGCAGCCTGGCCCGCACGACGGACATCCTCACCGTCGAGATCGCCGGACTCGCGGGCGCCGCCCTCACCGTCATCGCGTCGCTGCGCCGCATCCGCGGCACCGACGCCCCCTACATGCTGCCCCTGGCGTCGGCGGTGCTGAAGCTGCCCACCGGCGCGCTGTCGGCATTCCTCGGGCTGCTGCTGATCCGCGGCGCCTTCGTCCCCGGGCTCAGCGACCTCGACAGCAGGGCGCAGGTCCTCGCCTGGGCCGCGGCATTCGGCGCCGCTCAGCACCTGGTGACGCGTCTCGTCGACGACCGTGCCCAGATGACGCTGTCGGAGGTCGGCCGGACCACCGACGCCGTGGTCAACCCCGAGCGGGTCGCCGTCCGGGAGGGGCAGTCGGCACCCGCCCCCGGATCGCCCGACGGCGCGGGACCCGACGACAAGCCGCACGGCCCCGAGGGAAACGGCGAGCCGGTCCCCGACGGCGCACCCCCTCACCGCCGCAGCGGCGCGTGAGCCGTCTCCGGAAGCCGCAGATACACCACCGACGACACCAGGCAGAGCACCGCGACGTACCAGGGGAACAGCCCCGCGTGCCCCATCTCCTTGAACAGGGTGCCGACGTACGGGGCCGTGCCGCCGAACAGGGCCACCGTGAGGGAGTAGGGGAAACCGATGCCCGCCGCGCGGACCCGGGGCGGGAAGATCTCCGCGTTCACGGCCGCGCTGATCGAGGTGAACCCGGTCAGCAGCACCATGCCCGCGCACTGCACCAGCAGCAGCACGGCGAACGAGTCCCGCAGGACGTGCAGCAGCGGCACGGCGAGCAGCGCGAAGCCCAGGCCGAAGAAGAGCAGCAGGGGACGGCGGCCGAAGCGGTCCGAGAGCAGCCCGCCGAGCGGTTGCAGCAGCGCGAAGAAGGCCAGTGAGATCGTGCCCGCGAGCAGCGCGTCCGACTTCTCGATGCCCGCGTTGAGTTCGGCGTACGTCGGCAGGTACGACGTCCACGTGTAGTAGGCGATGGTGCCGCCCGCCGTGATGCCGCCGATGAGGAGCGACTCGCGCGGGTGCCGCCGCAGCGCCTCGAACAGGCCCGGGCGCGGCGCCTGCTGCTGCTCGGCGCTGCGGGTCTCCTGCGCGCCCCGCCTGATCCAGAAGCCGACCAGGCTCAGCACGGCCCCGAGCACGAACGGCACCCGCCAGCCCCAGCCGTTCATCTGCCCGTCGCTCAGCGTGTCCACCAGCAGTGCGGCGATGCCGGAGGCGACCAGCTGCCCCACGGTCGTCGACACGTACTGGAAGCTGGAGAACAGCCCGCGCCGGCCGGGACCCGCCGACTCCACCAGAAACGTCGTCGAGGCCGCGAACTCGCCGCCCACGGACAGGCCCTGGAGCAGCCGGGCGAGCACCAGGATCACCGGCGCCAGCACGCCCACCGAGGCGTAGGTCGGGGTGAGCCCGACCAGCAGGCTGCTGCCGCCCATGAGCAGGATGGTGACCGTGAGGGCGGCCCGCCGTCCGTGCCGGTCCGCGACCGCGCCCATCAGCAGCCCGCCCACCGGCCGCATGAAGAAGCCGACCGCGAACACCGCGAACGTGGACAGCAGCGGCACGAGCGAGTTGTCCGCGCCCTTCGGGAACACCTGGGCGGCTATGTAGGTGGCCAGGAACGTGTAGGCGTACCAGTCGTACCACTCGACCGCGTTGCCCACGGAGGCGGCGAGGAGCTGGCGAACGGGCCGTTTCGTCGGCGGGGAAACCGTCTGCGTCTTCGTCACGCCCCTCACCCTCCCCTGAGGACGTCCCGGCACACCCTCCGTACCGGCGACTTTCACATGAGTGTCACGCGCCCCTTCCTTGTCGTTTGGTGTCCCTGAAACACTCCTTCCGCGCAGATTCCGTCACGCTCCGGCCGTCCCGTACCTCAGGATGAGAGGTCTGTCCTTCATGTCCGAAGTCAACCGGCGCCGCTTCCTCCAACTCGCGGGTGCCACCACGGCCTTCAGCGCGCTGTCCGCCAGCATCCAGCGTGCCGCCGCCCTTCCGGCGAACCACCGCACCGGGTCGATCGAGGACGTCGAGCACATCGTCGTCCTCATGCAGGAGAACCGTTCCTTCGACCACTACTTCGGCACCCTGAGAGGCGTCCGCGGCTTCGGCGACCCCCGCCCCGTCACTCTCGACAACGGCAAACCGGTCTGGCACCAGGAGAAGGACGGCAAGGAGATCCTGCCCTTCCACCCGGACGCCGACGACCTCGGCATGCGATTCCTGGAGGGCCTGCCGCACTCCTGGCCCGACGGCCACCAGGCCTACAACGGCGGCAAGTACGACCGCTGGGTGCCCGCCAAGGGCACCACGACCATGGCGTACCTGACCCGCGAGGACATCCCGTTCCACTACGCCCTCGCCGACGCCTTCACCGTCTGCGACGCCTACCACTGCTCGTTCATCGGCTCCACCGACCCCAACCGCTACTACATGTGGTCCGGGTACACCGGCAACGACGGCGCCGGCGGCGGCCCGGTCCTGGACAACGCCGAACTCGGCTACGGCTGGACGACCTACCCCGAGCGGCTGGAGCGGGCCGGCGTCTCTTGGAAGATCTACCAGGACATCGGCGACGGCCTCGACGCCAAGGGCTCCTGGGGCTGGATCCAGGACGCCTACCGCGGCAACTACGGCGACAACTCACTGCTGTACTTCGACACGTACCGGAACGCCCGGCCCGGCGACCCCTGGTACGACAAGGCCCGCACCGGCACGAACGCCAAGGCCGGTGACGGCTGGTTCGACCGGCTCCGTGCCGACGTCAAGGCCGGCACGCTGCCGCAGATCTCCTGGATCGCCGCCCCCGAGGCCTTCTCCGAGCACTCCAACTGGCCCTCGAACTACGGCGCCTGGTACATCGCCCAGGTCCTGGACGCCCTCACCGCCAACCCGGAGGTCTGGTCGAAGACGGCGCTGTTCATCACCTATGACGAGAACGACGGCTTCTTCGACCACGTGGTGCCGCCGCTGCCGCCCGAGGACGCCTCCCGCGGCCTGTCCACCGTCGACGTCTCCCCCGACCTCTTCCCGGGCGACGCCAGGAACACGGCCGGACCCTACGGCCTCGGCCCCCGGGTCCCGATGCTGGTCGTCTCCCCCTGGAGCAAGGGCGGCTACGTCTGCTCCGAGACCCTCGACCACACCTCGATCCTGCGGTTCATGGAGCGCCGCTTCGGCGTGCGCGAGGGCAACATCTCGCCCTGGCGCCGGGCCGTCTGCGGCGACCTGACCGCCGCCTTCGACTTCTCCCGCAAGGACCCCCGCCCGGCCCCGCTGCCCGGCACCGACGGGTACGAGCCCCAGGACCGCGAACGCCATCCCGACTACAAGCCCGTCCCGCCCGCCGACCCGCGCATGCCCCGGCAGGAACGCGGTCTGCGCCGCTCCCGGCCGCTGAAGTACGCCCCGCGCGTGGACGCCTCGGTCGACGCGGAGGCCGGGAAGCTCACCCTCACCTTCGCCTCCGGCGCGAAGGCCGGCGCCGCCTTCCACATCACCTCGGGCAACCGCGCCGACGGCCCCTGGATGTACACCACCGAGGCCGGCAAGACACTCTCCGACACCTGGAACTCGGCGTACTCCGGCGGCTCCTACGATCTGACCGTGCACGGCCCCAACGGCTTCGTACGGGTCTTCAGGGGCGCGAACAAGGTCACCGGCTGCGAGGTCACGGCACGCCACACCGGTGACGACATCGAGCTGACCTTCACCAACCAGGGCCCCCGCACGGCCCGCCTGAAACTGACCAGCGGCTACGGCGGCAAGCCCGCCACCGTCACCGTCCGCCCGGGCGCGAAGGTCTGCCGGACCCTCGAACTCGCGGGCAGCCGCCGCTGGTACGACCTGACCGTCACCGCCGAGGGCGACCAGGCGTTCCTGCGGCGGTTCGCGGGACACGTCGAGAACGGGCAGCCGGGGGTGAGCGACCCGGCGATCGTCACCGCGTAGCGGGAGCGAGGTGCCCCGGATCGTGCGGCCGGGGCACCAGCACCGGTTCGGCCGTCGCCGAGCCGGGCTCCAGAGCGAGGACGGCGGCCACCGGATGGTCGTCGTCCACCGCGGCGGCCGCGGGCACCGGCCGACTGAGCAGCACCACGCCCCACGACGCCAGACCCGCCCCGGCGAGCGCGAGCAGCACACCCGCCGGGCCGCCCTGGAGGCGTTCGCCCAGCAGCGACAGCCCGATCACCGCGGCGGTCAGCGGGTTGGCCAGGGTCACCATCGCGAGCGGTCCGCCCAGGCCGCCCCGGTACGCCGTCTGCGACAGCAGCAGCCCCCCGGCCGCGAAGGCCGCCACGAGCAGGGCCACGCCGACCACCTGGACGCTCAGCACCGGACCTGACCGGTCCGTCGCGGCCACCGTCACCGTCTGTGTGAGAGCCGAGGCGACCCCCGAGGCCAGTCCCGACGCGGAGGCGTGCCGCAGCCCGGGGCGGGCGCCCGGCCGGGACAGCACCCCGATGAGGGCCGCGGTGGCGCCCGCCACCGCCAGCGCCTCGGGGACGCTCAGCACATCGTCCGGCTCCGGCCCCGACGCCGTGACCAGGATCGCGCCCAGGCCCAGCAGCGTCAGCGCCGTGCCCTTCCACTCGACCGCGCTCACCCGCCGGCCCGCCAGCCGCGCGCCCATCGGCACCGCCGCGACCAGGGTGAGCGCGCCGAGCGGCTGCACGACGGTCAGCGGACCGTAGCGCAGGGCCACGACGTGCAGCAGCGCGGCCGAGGCGTTCAGCCCGACCGACCCCCACCAGGCGCCGGTGCCGAGCAGCCGCAGCGTGCCGGCGCCGGGGGAGCGGGACGCGAGCCGCTCCTGGGCGACCGCGGCGCCCGCGTAGGCGACGGCGGAGACGAGGGACAGCGCGACGGCGATGATGACGGCGTTCATCGGCCCGCTCCGGCGAGTGCCGGCTCGTCCCGCTGGGCAGGTACGAGGGCGGCCCGATGCCGGTCGGCCTCCGGCGCCGCGCGCCGCGGCACGGGGATCACCGCGAGCGCCAGGCCCAGCAGGGCCGCGGCGACGATCGCGTCCAGCCAGTAGTGGTTCGCCGTACCGACGATCACCAGCAGCGTCAGCAGCGGATGGGCCGCCCAGAGCCACCGCCACCGGGAGCGGGTCGCGGCGATCAGCCCGATCGCCACCATCAGAGCCCAGCCGAAGTGCAGCGACGGCATCGCCGCGAACTGGTTGGACAGGGAGTCGGTCGCGGGATCGCCGTACACCGAGGGCCCGTACAGCCGTGCCGTGTCGACCAGGCCGGTCGCCGCCCACATGCGCGGCGGGGCGAGCGGGAACAGCAGGTGCAGCGCCAGCGCGGCTGCGGTGACCGCGGCCAGCACCCGGCGGGCCCAGACGTAGTGGGCCGGGCGGCGCAGATAGAGCCAGACCAGGAAGGCGGCGGTGGCCGGGAAGTGGACGGCCGCGTAGTAGGTGTTCGCGAGCTGCACCAGGCCGTCGCCGTGCAGCAGCAGGGACTGCACCGCCCCCTCGCCGGGCAGGTGGACCGCTCGCTCGAAGTCCCACACACGGTGCGCGTTGTGGAAGGCCTCACCGGTGTGGCCGGTGGCCAGCTGCCGGCCGAACTTGTAGATGAGGAAGAGCCCTGCGACGAGCAGGAGCTCCCGGACGAGCGGCGGTCGCGCTATCGCGTCGGACCCCGCCGGCGCAGGCTCGGTGCGGGCATTCATCCCCCGGCCCCTTCGGTGACGGTGGTGCTGTTATCGGTACGAGAGCGTACCGATACGCCAGTGTACCGATACGGCTGCGTACCGGTACACTGGCGTATCGATAGACGTGGAACACACCGCGAGCCGGGAACAGCCCGGCCGCCCGACGAAAGCCAGGAGCACCGCCCATGACGTCGCAGGCTGCGGACCGGCCCGAGCCGGTCGGTGTCACGCGCCGCTCCAAGATCACGCCCGAGCGTGAGCAGGAGTTCTACGACGCCGTGCTGGAGCAGCTGAGGGAGTGCGGCTACGACTCCGTCACCATGGAGGGGATCGCCGCCAGCACCCGGTGCAGCAAGTCCACGCTCTACCGGCAGTGGAAGACCAAACCCCAGTTCGTGGCGGCGGCGCTGCGCTCACACCGGCGGACCCGCTGCATCGACACCGGCTCGCTCGCCGACGACCTGCGCGAGGCGGCCCGGGCGGCGGGGGAGCTGTCGGGCCGGGACACCAAGCTCCTCCAGGCGCTCGTGCACGCGGCCCCGCAGGACCCGGAGTTGCAGCGCGCGCTGCGCGAGGCGCTGGTCGAGCCGGAGATCGCCGCGCTGAAGGAGATCATCCGGCGCGGGGTCGAGCGGGGGGAAGTGCCGGCCGACCACCCGGCGCTGGAGTACATCCCGGCGCAGATGTTCGGCGTCCTGCGCATCCGGCCCGTCCTGGAGGGCGAGTACGCGGACCCGGACTACCTGGTCCGCTTCGTGGAGGCCGCCGTACTGCCGGCGCTGGGCCTGACCTGAGACCCGGGCGCCGTTCGCCGGATGACCGGACGGCGACCCGACCGCGCCGACCCGTGGGGACGGGGGCGGCGCGCACCCCACGGCCGGGTGGGGTTCCCCTGTGAGCGGCAGGGGCGCCCCACCCGGCCGACCGGTGTCCGTGGGGCGGCCCGCGCCCGGTCAGACGTCCTGGCCGTTGCCGCTGCCCGTCGACGCCTTGATGCCCTTGGTGATGTCGTCCAGCACGGTCTCCTTCTGGTCCGCGTCGACGCCGAACCGCACGACCACCATCAGCTTGGCGTTGGCCGGGGAGGGGAACGCGAGCGACTCCACGATGCCGTCGGCACCCTTGCTCGTGACGGCCTTCCAGCGGACCAGGTAGCCCTTCTGCCCGGCCACGGTCACGGCCTTGGACTCCAGCACGTCGTGGGAGGTGATGCCGCCGTAGGACTTGCCACCGTAGGACTCCTCGGCGTTCTTCGCGATGTCCGCCTTCGCGATCTCCTCGGCGGTGGCGCCCTTGGTGCCGAGGGCCAGGGCCGGGGCCGAGTAGGCGCCGCCCTTGGTGCAGGTCGAGGAGGTGTCGCCCGGGCACTTGTAGGAGTCGTCGGACGTCACGTGGGCACCGACGTTGGCCTGCTGGCCGTACCAGCCCTTCGGGATCGGCAGGCTGATCCCGCTGACCGCGTCGGTCACCGACCCGCTCCTGATCTTCGGCGGCTCGGACTGCTCACCACGCCCGCCGGAACCGCCGTCTCCGTCGCCGTCCCCACCGCCGGATCCTCCCGATCCGCCGGAGCCCCCGGACCCGCCCGGCCCGCCGAACGGGCCGCCCTGCCCGCCGGGCGCGCCCGGCCCACCGGGCCCCTGCGAGGTGGGCGAACCGCCCCCACCGCCGTTGTCCGTCAGGACGTACACGCCCACGCCGATACTCGCGAGAACGACCACGGCGGCGGCGACGGCGGCGCCGATCCGAAGGCGCCGCCCCTTTCCGCCGTCGGGCGCGACGGGGTACCCGGGGTAGGCGGGATACCCGGGGGCCCCGGGATAGGGACCGCCGCCGGGCTGCCCCCCGACCCCCGGCTGCCCGGCGGGTCCCGGGTACGGACCGCCGACGGGGTGCCCTGCGACTCCCGGGTGCCCGGCGGGCCCTGGGTAGGGGCCGCCGGTGGGCGGGCCTTGGGGGGCTGGGTGTCCGGCGGCGGCCGGGTGCGCGGTGCCGCTGAGACGGGCCGCGTCTCCCGGTTGTCCGGCGGCGCCCGGGTGCGCGCCGGTCCCGGAGTCCCAGGCGCCCGCGGGGTGCCCGGCCTCGCCGGACTGCCCGGCGGGTCCTGCGTCCTGGGCGGGCGCCGGCCCCTCGGCGGGGCTTGGGGTTCCCGTCGGTCCTGGTCCCTCGGCGGGGCCCGGGATTCCGGGGGTTCCCGGATGCTCGGCCGGGCCTGGTCCGCCAGCGGCTCCAAGGCCTTCGGCGGACCCCGGATGCACGCCCGAGTCCGGCCCTTCGGTCGATCCGGGCACTTCAGGCGATCCCGGGCCCCGGGACTCCGTCGACGGCCCGATCTCGGCCGCCTCGGCGGTACCCGGCCGTGTCGTCCCCGGTATCTCGCCGCCGCGCGGCTCGCCGGTTCCCGGCGCTTCCGCTCCGGCCTGCTCGCCAACTCCCGGCGCACCGGCCCGCTCACCGGCTCCCGGTATCTCGCTCCCGGCCCGCTCACCGGCTCCCGGCTCCCCGGCCGGTCGGTCCGCCGAACCCGGAGGTCCCGAGGGGGCGGTGGACGCCGGGCCCGTCGGGGGACCCCAGGGCGCGGGCGGCTGGGTCGGGCGGATGCGGTCCGTCCAGGCCTTGCCGTCCCACCAGCGCTCGGTGGCGGGCCCGTCACTTGTCTGTCCGGGATCGGCGTACCACCCGGGAGGAGTCTCCTGCGTCATGCCCCCACCGTATGAGGCGTCGGTGAAAGAGGCATGAGAGGAGTCGGAACCAGCTATTCCAGAAGCAGCCGCACCGGCTGCCGAGCCGCCCGCGGCGGAAGCCGCAGCCCGTCCCGGCCCGGGGTCACCGACCCCAGCACGCTGGCATGCCGGGCCCCCGTGCTCGCCGGGTCCGTGCCCGGCAGCCCGTGCAGGGTGAGGAACCCCAGCACCGCGAAGGCGTACGCCTCCTTCGCGTCCGACGGCAGACCCAGGTCGTCCGAGGTGCGCAGGACCACCCCGCCCAACAGGTCCGCCAGCATCGCCATCAGCACCGGGTTGCGTGTCCCACCGCCCGAGGCCACCACCTCCGTCCCACCCACCGACCCCACCGCGTCCGCCACGGTCCGGGCCGTCAGCATCGTCAGCGTCGCGACGACGTCCTCGGCGGGCAGCGTCCCGAACCCGGCCAGCGCGTCCCGCAGACGACCGAGGTGGAACAGCTCCTTGCCCGTCGTCTTCGGCGCGGGCAGCGCGTAGTACGGCTCCTGGAGCAGCCGGTCCAGCAGCGGCCCGTGCACCCGGCCCCGCCCGGCCAGCACCCCGTCGGTGTCGTGGGCCAGCGCCCCGCCGCTGAACCCCCGGGCCGCCGCGTCGATCAGCGCGCAGCCCGGCCCGGTGTCGAAGGCCGTCCCGTCGGGCGCGGTGAGGTTGGCGATCCCGCCGATGTTGAGCGCGACGGACCTGCCCGGCCGGCCGCGCAGCCACAGCAGGTCGAACAGGCTGACCAGCGGTGCGCCCTGCCCTCCGGCGGCGATGTCGCGCGGCCGGAAGTCGGCGACCACGGGCAGCCCGGTCGCCTCCGCGATCCACGCCGGCCCGCCCAGCTGGAGCGTGCCGCGCACCTCGGACCCGGCGACCCAGTGGTAGACGGTCTGCCCGTGCGAGGCGACCAACTCGGCCCGCCCCTCGCACAGTTCGCGGTCAGCCCGGACCGCCGTCGCCGTGAAGGCCTGCCCGATCCGGGTGTCCAGCCGGCACACCTCGCCCAGCGTGGTGGTCCCGGGCGGCAGCGCGGCCGCCAGCGCCTCGCGCACGTCCGCGTCGTACGGTTCGCTCACCGCGCCGAGCGGCTTCAGCACCAGGCTGTCGCCGACGAGGTCCAGTTCGGCCGCCGCCGCGTCGATCGCGTCGTACGACGTGCCCGACATGAGACCGATCACCCGCATCCGCTCACCCGCATCCGCTCAGCCAACCCTCTCCACCCCCGCCTCCGGCACCCCGCCCCGCCGCCCGGAGGGCAGGGTGAGAAGCGCAGGAACACTCACCGCGCACGCCGCGGCCGCATAGTACGCGGGGACGTCCATGCTGCCCGTCCGCTCGATCGTCTCCGTGATGATGAGCCCGGCACACCCCGAGAACACCGCGTTGGACAGCGCGTAGGCGAGCCCCAGCCCCGTGTACCGCACCCGGGTCGGGAACATCTCCGACAGCATCGCGGGCCCCGGCCCCGCCATCAGCCCCACCACCGCACCCGCGCCGCACACCGCCACACCCTTCACGGTGTTCGAAACGCCGGGATCCCGCAGAAGGTTGAGCAGCGGCACCGCGAGGACCACCACCAGCACCGCCCCCGAGAGCATCACCGCCCGCCGGCCGAGCCGGTCGCTGAGCAGGCCCGCCGGCACGATCGTCACCGCGAAACCGGCATTGGCCAGCACGGACGCCACCAGCGCCTGCTGGAACGTGGCGCCCAGCGAGTTCTGCAGATACGACGGCAGCACGACGAGGAACGTGTAACCCGCCGCGGCCCAGCCCATGATCCGCCCCGCGCCCAGCACGATGGCCCCGGCCACCTCGCGCGCCGGAGGCGTCTCCTGCGACCGCTCCGCCACGAACGCCGGTGTCTCGTCCAGCCGCAGCCTCAGCCACAACGCGCCCAGCCCCAGGGGCAGCGTCAGCAGGAACGGCAGCCGCCAGCCCCACGCGCCCAGTTGCTCCGCCGTCAGCACGGTGGCGAGCAGCGCCGCCGCCCCCGCACCGGCCAGCAGCCCCAGCGCCACCGTGAACGACTGCCACGCCCCGTACAGCCCACGCCGCCCCGGCGGCGCGAACTCCGTCATCACCGACACCGCCCCGCCGAACTCCCCACCCGCCGACAGCCCTTGGAGCACCCGCAGGAACGTCAGCAGCCAGGGCGCGAGCGCACCCGCCTGCGCGTACGTCGGCAGCGCACCGATCAGCGTCGTCGCCACCGTCATCAGCGTGATCACCAGGACCAGCACCGGACGCCGCCCGATCCGGTCGCCGAGTCGGCCGAAAAGCGCCGCACCGACCGGGCGGAAGAAGAACGCGAGCGCGAAGGACGCGTACGTCTTCACCAGGGCCTCGGCCTCGCCGCCGTTCTCCGGTGTGAAGAACCGCGCCGCGATGATCGTCGCGAAGTAGCCGTAGACGCCGAACTCGTACCACTCGATGAGATTGCCCACCGACCCCGCGACCAGCGCCCGGCGGCCGCGTCGTGTGTCCCGTTGCTGCTGAATGTCCGTCACCTCCCGTGGCTTTGCGCACCGTTGACGCGAAGACGGCTGGTGGCGGGCCCGTCGCGTCGCCCCGCCGCACCCGGTGTCACCCATCACGGCAAGAGGTGCCCCGACCACCCTCCACTCAGGCAATCGGACGGCTACGCTCGACGTCTGTACGTCGTTCGGGCGACTTGGGGAGGTAGCGGGATGACGGAGGTACGGCCCACGGCCGCCGCCTCGGCTTCCCTGTGGGAGCGCGACGAGGAGGTCGCCGCCGTCGCGCGGGCGGTCGACAGCCTGTGCACGGACCGCTCCTCGTCCGGCGGACTGCTGGTCTTCCGCGGCGAGGCAGGACTCGGCAAGACCGCGCTGCTGGCCGAAACCCGCCGTATCGCGGAGGCCCGCGGCTGCACGGTCTGGTCGGCGCGCGGCGGCGAGACCCTCAGGTCGGTCCCCTTCAACGTGGTACGCCAGTTGCTGCAACCCGCTCTGGTGTCGATGCTGCCGGAGGAGGCCCGCGAGTACCTCGGCGACTGGTACGACATCGCCGGCCCCGCCCTCGGCATAGCGGAGCCCGGCGACCGGCGGGCCGACCCGCAGGGCGTGTGCGACGGCCTGGTCGCGGCCGTGCGCCGGCTCGCCCGCCGGGACTGGCCGCTGGTGCTGCTGATCGACGACGCCCACTGGGCGGACCAGGAGACCCTGCACTGGCTCGCGGGGCTCGCCGAGCGCCTCGACGAGATGTCCGTCCTGGTCGTCGTCGCCCGCCGCTGCGAGGAGGTCTCCGGCCCGAGCGCCCGCCACCTCGACACCGTCGCCGCAGCGGCCGACGGCCCCGTCACGACCCTGAGCGCCCTCACCCCGGACGCCGTGGCCGGGCTCACCCGCGCCACCCTGGGCCGGCACGCCGACGCCGCGTTCTGCCGCGAGGTCTGGGCCGTCACCGCCGGCAACCCCTACGAGACCGTCGAACTCCTCGCCAAGGTGCAGGACAGCGAGCTCGAACCGGTCGAGGGCCGGGCCGGTGAACTGCGCGAGCTGAACCGCTCGGCCCGCGGCGGCGGCCTCGTCGCCCGCCTGGAGGAACTCGGCATCGACGCCACCCGGTTCGCCTGGGCCGCCGCCATCCTCGGCACCGGCATCTCCGTCGGCCTGGTCGCCAAACTCGCCACCCTGCGGCCCGACGACGCCCGCCGCTGCGCCGAACTGCTGCGCACCGCCCGCATCCTCACCGCACCCGACCCCGCGACCGGCCGCAGTACCGACGGCGACCTGGAGTTCGTCCACCCGCTGATCGCGACCGCCGTCTACAACTCCATCCCCGACGCCCTGCGCACCGCCATGCACGGCATCGCCGCCCGGATCGTCTCCGACGAGGGACACGGCGCCGCGGCCGCCGCCCGCCACCTCCTGGAAGTCCACCCGGACGACGACGAGGAACTCGTCGGCCAACTGCGCGAGGCCGCCCGCGAGCACCTCGCCGTGGGCGCCCCCGACGCCGCCCGCCGCTGCCTGGAGCGCGCCCTGCGGGAACCGCCCCGGCCCGACTCCCACCCGCACGTGCTCTACGAACTCGCCGGAGCCACCTTCCTCACCGCACCGGCCCGCACCATCGGCCATCTGCAGACCGCGCTCGGCATGCCCGGCCTCGACGGCGACCAGCGGGTGGACGCCGTCTTCAGGCTCTCCCAGGCGCTCCTGCACAACGACCAACTGGAGGAGGCCGTCCGCACGGTCGAGGCCGAGGCCGCCCGGCTCCGGCCCGGACCCGCCCGGATGCGCCTCCAGGCGGTGCACTTCATGTGGGAGGGCCTGCACGCCGGCGAGGCCACCTCACCCGACCGCTCCCGGCGGCTCGCCGACCTCGCGAGCACCTGCACCGGCCGGGACAACTCCGAACGCGCCCTGCTCATCCTGCGCGGCTTCGACGCCCTGATGCACGGCGAGAACGCCGAGGAGGTCGCCGAACTGTGCGACCGCGCCCTCGTCAACGGCCGGCTGGCCCCCGGACTCGGCTGGACCGACACCGAGTGGGGCATCGAACTGCTGCTGATGCTCGCCAACGCCTACGCGTTCACCGACCGCCTCGACCGCGCCGAAACCCTCTACAACGAGGCGCTGCGCGCCTATGAGTCGGCCGGATGGAGCGGCGGCCACCTGGCCCTGGCCCACGCCTACGTCGGGATCGGCCACCGCAGGCGCGGCCGCCTGACGGAGGCCGAGGCGTCCCTGCGCGAGGCGCTGCGCCTGGCCGAGCGCGTGGGCCGCGGTCTGCCGCTGTACTGGTCCGCGACCTGCAGCCTGGTCGACACACTGCTGGCCCGCGGCCATGTCGAGGAGGCCTGGGACGTCGCCGAACAGCACGGCTTCGCCCCGCCCTACCCCTCCACCATCGTCCTGCCGGATCCCCGCTCGGTACGCGGACGGCTGCTGCTGGCCGTCGGCCGCACCAAGGACGGCGTCAACGAACTGGAGGCCGCGGAGAAGGCCGCGGCGGCCCGGGGCCACCACAACCCGGTGCTCGTCCCCTGGGCGGCCGACCTCGCCCGTGCCCTCAGCGCCGAGGACCCGGCCCGGGCCGCCCGGCTCGCCGTCGACGTCCGCCGCCAGGCCGAGCGCTTCGGCACGGACACGGCGATAGGGGAGGCCCTGCGCTGCGCCGCCGACCTGGAGACCGGCCAACGCGCGGTCCGGCTCTACGCCCAGGCCGTCACCTACCTGGAGGCCTCGCCCTGCCAGTACGAGTACGCGGCGGCCCGCATCGAGTTCGGCATCGCCGCCCGCTCGGTGTTCGACCTCGAACGCGGCCTGGACCTGGCGGTGTCGTGCGGGGCCGACGGCCTGGCGGAGCGGGCGCGCACAGCGCTCACGTCCGGGGCCGGACCGGCGTAGTCCCCGCGCCGCGCACCCTCAGCAGGCGCCGTCCTCCTCCGCCAGCACCCGCTGCGCCGTCGCGAACGCCGAATTGGCCGCCGGTACCCCGCAGTACACCGCCGTCTGGAGCAGCACCGCGCCGATCTCCTGAGGGCTGAGGCCGTTGCGGCGGGCCGCGCGGACATGCATGGCCAGCTCGTCGTAGTGGCCGTGCGCGACCAGCGCGGTCAGCGTGATCATGCTCCGCTCACGGCGGGACAGGGTCGGGTCGGTCCAGATCTCGCCCCAGGCGTAGCGCGAGATGAAGTCCTGGAAGCGGGCCGTGAACGGTGTCTGACGGGCCTGCGCCCGGTCGACGTGCGGGTCGCCGAGCACCTCCCGCCGTACCGCCATGCCCCGCGGTGCCCCCGGACCGAGGTGGGCGCGCAGGGCGGTCAGCACCGCCTCCGGGCACTGCGCGGGAGCCAGATGGGAGGCGCCCGGCAGCTCCACCAGCGTCGCACGCGGCACGGCGTCGGCGATCTCCCGCAGATGCGCGGGGGGCGTCGCCGGATCCTCGCGGCCCGCGACCAGCAGGGTCGGTACGGCGATCCGCGCGAGCAGGTCCCGCAGGTCGAACGCGGCGAGCGCGTCACAGCAGGCGGCGTACGCCTCCGGGTCGGCGCCCCGGTGGTCCCGGACCAGACGCGGCACGGTGAAGTCACCGGCGAACCACCGCGCGTCGGCGCTCTCCGCCAGCCCGGCGAGCCCCTCGCGCCGCACCAGCGCGGCCCGTTCCTCCCACGGTCTGGACCCGTTGAAGTGCGCCGACGAGCAGATGACGGCGAGCGACGACAGCCGCTCGGGATGGTGCACCGCGAGATGCAGCCCGACGGCCCCGCCCAGGGACACGCCCGCGTAGGCGAACCGCTCGATGCCGAGCGAGTCGGCGAGTGCCAGCACCAGGGCGGCGAGGTCACCGACCGTCGCGCCCGCCTCGATGAGACCGGCCGCCGAACCGCCGTGCCCCGGCAGGTCCCAGCGCACCACCCGGTGACTGATCGACAGCTCGGGCGCCACCTCGTCCCACAGGGCGTACGAGGTGCCGAGCGAGGGGCCGAGCAGCAGTGGGGGAGCGGTGTCGGGCCCCTCGGCGTGGTGGTTCAGGAGAGTCAACGTCGCTCCAGCGCACGGTCGGTGAGAGCTCCGGCGGAGCCCGTGTAGTGGGTGGGGTCGAGGTCGGTACCCGCCAACTCCGGCGCCTGCGCGAGCGGTTGCCCCGTGGCGGCCAGCCGGGTGAGGAGGTCCTTGGCACAGGCCCGGCCCAGCACCGGGGCCAGTTCGGCGGACAGCCGCTCGGAGACGATCAGCCCGTGGGTGAGATCCAGGTGCGCCCGCATGGTCTCGGGCCTGACCCGCAGTCCCTCCGCCAGTTCGGCGGCGTCCCGGGCGGCCCCGCCGACCAGGCGCAGGAGGTCGCGCAGCGGCTCCCACTCGGCGTGCCAGGCCCCGGCCGGGCGTTCGTCCTCGGCGGCCATGGAGCCGTACAGCGTGGCCGCGAGCTGCGGTGCCCGCCGCGCGGCCGAGGCGATCAGCGTGGACCGTACGGGATTGGACTTGTGCGGCATGGCGGACGACCCGCCGCCGCTGCCCTCGGCGACCTCGGCGATCTCGGTGCGCGACAGGGTCAGTACGTCCACGGCGAGCTTGCCGAGCGAGCCCGCCGTGAAGGCCAGGCACCCGGCGAGATCACCGATCGGCGTGCGCAGGGTGTGCCAGGGCAGATCGGGCGCACGCAGGCCGAGTTCACGGGCGTAGATCTCCGGCAGCCCGGCCGGATCGCTGGCGCCGTACGCCCCGAAGGCCGCCAGCGTCCCCGCCGCACCGCCGAGTTGAGCCGGCAGCGACTCCCGTACCGTCCGCACCCGCTCCCGCGCGTCCAGCACCAGCGACCGCCATCCGGCCGCCTTCAGCCCGAACGTGGTCGGTACGGCGTGCTGGGTGAGCGTGCGTCCGGGCATCGCCGTGTCCCGGTGCGCGGCGGCCAGCCGGGCCAGGGCCCCTTCGGTACGGCCGAGGTCGGCGAGGACCGGGTCGAGGGTCCGCGCGGCCACCAGCATCATCGCCGTGTCCATGATGTCCTGGCTGGTCGCGCCCCGGTGGACGTAGGGACCGTACGGGTCGCCCACGGCCTTCGTCAGATCGGCGACCAGGGGGATGACGGGGTTGCCGCCCGTGCGCGCCCGCTCGGCGAGGGACCGCGCGTCGAAGGCACCGGTGTCCGCCGCCCCGGTCACCGCCGTCGCCGCCTCGGCCGGGGCGAGGCCCGCGGCGGCCTGGGCCCGGGTCAGCGCGGCCTCCGCGTCGAGCAGCGCCCGCAGGAACGCCTCGTCACCGGTGGCGGAGGCGGCCGCGGAACCGGACCACCCGGGCGCGAGCAGACCGGTGTCGCCGTGCGCAGCTGTCACTGGAACTCCAGGAAGACCGTTTCGCCTTCGCCCTGAAGGCGGATGTCGAAACGGTACGTGCCGACCCCCTCCTCCGCGGCGATCAGCGTGTCGCGGCGGGCGTCCGCCAGCCCGGACAGCAGCGGATCGGCGGCGAGCGCCGCCGCGTCGCCCGGCAGGTAGATCCGGGTGTACAGGTGCACGAGCAGTCCGCGCGCGAACACGCACACGCTCAGGTACGGGGCGTTGCGCCCTCGTGCGCCGGGCCGCAGCGTCCGCGCGTACCAGTGGCCGTTCGCGTCGGTCTGGACGCGACCCCAGCCGGTGAACTCCACGCCGTTGCGCCCGAGGAAGCCGCCCGAGGCCGGGTCCCGCCGCATCGAGCCGTCAGCGGTCGGCAGGTTGCCCCCGGGGTCCGGGCCCCACAGTTCGATCAGGGCGTCCGGCAGCGGGTCGCCCTCGCCATCGGTGACGTAGCCGTGCACCGTGACGGTGTCCGGGTGCCCGAGGGGTGCGATGTCCTCGCCGCCGCGAAAGGGCAGGGCATGACCGTAGAACGGGCCCACGGTGTGCGAGGGGGTGGGCAGCACACTCTCCGGACGGCTGGTGTCGATCTTCGTCATCGCTGGTCAGCGCCCTTCTTCGATCCAGGTGGCCTGCGGCCCGTCCAGCACGATGTCCCAGTGGTAGCCCATCGAGAACTCCGGCACCGACAGGCTGTGGTCGTACGTCGCGACCAGCCGCTGCCGGGCCGCGTCGTCCGTCACGGACTGGATGATCGGGTCGTAGGGGAACAGCGGGTCGTTCGGGAAGTACATCTGCGTCACGAGCCGCTGGGTGAACGCCGAGCCGAACAGCGAGAAGTGGATGTGCGCCGGCCGCCAGGCGTTGACGTGCTGGCGCCACGGGTACGGGCCCGGCTGGACCGTGGTGAACCGGTAGTGGCCGTCGGCGTCGGTGAGGGTACGGCCCACGCCGGTGAAGTTGGGGTCCAGCGGGGCGTCGTGCTGCTCGCGCTGATGGGCGTAGCGGCCCGCGGAGTTGGCCTGCCAGATCTCCACGAGCTGACCGCGCACCGGCCGCCCGGCGCGGTCCAGCAGCCGCCCGGAGACGGTGATGCGCTCACCGACCGGCTCGCCGTCGTGCTGCCGGGTGAGGTCGTTGTCGATCTCGGTGATGTCCCGCTCCCCGAAGGCGGGGGAGGACAGCTCCACCAGCTCCGGGTCCTTGCTCACGTCGATGGTGACCGGCGGCTGCTTCGGGTGCCGGAGCAGCGAGGACCGGTACGGCGCGTAGTCGCGCCGCGGCTGGTGCTCGACGGGCCCGCCGTCGGCGAGCCGCTTCTCGTAGGCGGCGCGCTTGGCCGCGATCTCCTGGTCGATGTCGTGCTGGGTGAGAGTCATGGAAGTCCCTGAGGCTCTTGAGGATCGTGCCCCGTGAGGGGCGCGGGGCTGTTGTCGATGTGCGGCTCCGCCGCGCGGGCGCGACCGGCCACGACGGGCCCGTGGCCGCTGACGGCGCTCAACGCTCCAGGACGAGCGCGAGTCCTTGCCCCACCCCGATGCACAGAGTGGCGACGCCGACGCCGCCGCCCCTGCGGGCGAGCTGATGGGCGACCGTCCCGGCGAGCCGCGCGCCGGAGGCGCCGAGGGGATGGCCGAGGGCGATCGCCCCGCCCTGCGGATTGAGGATCGCCGGGTCGAACTCGGGCCACTCCGCCACACACCCCAGCACCTGCGCGGCGAACGCCTCGTTGAGCTCCAGCACGGACAGGTCGCCGAACCCCCGGCCCGCCTTGGCCAGCGCCCGGTCGACCGCCTCCACGGGCGCCAGCCCGAAGTAGTGCGGGTCGGTCGCGGAGACACCCGTCGCCCGGACGCGGGCCAGCGGCTCGCGCCCCGTCGCCCTCAGCCCCTCCTCGTCGACGAGCAGCAGCGCCGCCGCACCGTCGTTCAGCGGCGAGGCGTTGCCCGCGGTCACCGTGCCGCCCTCGCTGCGGAAGGACGGCTTCAGCCTGGCCATCGCCGCCAGGGAGGCATCCGCGCGGACACTCTCGTCGGCGGCGAAGGCGACCGGCTCGCCCTTGCGCTGCGGGATCGGCACGGCCGCCAGCTCGGCGTCGAACAGGCCCTCGGCCTGTGCCCGCGCCGCCTTCTCATGGCTGCGCAGGGCGAACTCGTCCTGCCGCTCCCGGCCGATCTTGTGCTTGTCCGCGATGAGTTCGGCCGACTCGCCCAGTGGGACCGTCCACTGCGGCTCCATCCGCGGGTTGACCATCCGCCAGCCGAGCGTCGTCGAGTACAGCTCGGTGTGCTGGGCCGGGAAGGGCTTGTCGGACTTGGGCAGCACGTACGGCGCCCGCGTCATGGACTCGACGCCTCCGGCCAGCACGACGGACGCGTCCCCGACCGCGATGGCCCGGGCCGCCTGGACCACGGCCTCCAGACCCGACGCGCACAGCCGGTTGACCGTCACGCCCGGCACGGACGTGGGCAGCCCGGCGAGCAGCGCGGCCATCCGGCCGACGTTGCGGTTCTCCTCACCGGCCCCGTTGGCGTTGCCGAAGTACACGTCCTCCACCCGGGCCGGGTCCAGCCGCGGCGTACGGCCGAGGAGTTCACGCACGGCGTGCGCGGCCAGGTCGTCGGGGCGCACACGCGCGAGGGCGCCGTTGTAGCGGCCGATCGGCGTGCGGACCGCGTCGACGATGTAGACGTCCTTCACTTCAGGTCCTCCGGAACGGTCAGTTCGGCGTCGGTCCTGGCGGCGATCTCGCCAGTGGTCACACCGGGTGCGGTCTCGACCAGGACGAGTCCGTCGTCGGTGACGTCGAGGACGCCGAGGTCGGTGATGATCCGGTTCACGCACCCCTTGCCGGTCAGCGGCAGCGTGCACTCGGTGAGGATCTTCGGCGAGCCGTCCTTGGCGGTGTGTGTCATGACGACGACGACCGTACGGGCGCCGTGCACCAGGTCCATCGCGCCGCCGATGCCGGTGATCAGCTTGCCGGGGACGGCCCAGTTCGCCAGGTCGCCCCGCTCGGACACCTGCATCGCACCCAGTACGGCGACGTCGATGTGCCCGCCCCGGATCATCGCGAACGACAGCGCCGAGTCGAAGAAGGACGCGCCCGGCAGGACCGTCACCGTCTCCTTCCCGGCGTTGATCAGATCCGGGTCGACGGCGTCCTCGGTGGGGTAGGGGCCGGTGCCCAGGATGCCGTTCTCCGATTCGAGGACGACCTCGACGCCCTCGGGGAGGTGGTTGGGGATGAGCGTGGGCAGACCGATGCCGAGATTGACGTACTGGCCGTCCCGCAGCTCCCGCGCCGCCCGTGCGGCCATCTCCTCGCGCGTCCAGGCCATCAGGACCTCACCGTCCGCTGCTCGATCTTCTTGTCCGCCGCCTGCTCGGGGGTCAGCGCGAGCACCCGCTGCACGAAGACGCCCGGCACATGCACCGCGTCCGGGTCGATCTCACCGGGCTCCACCAGCTCCTCCACCTCGGCGATCGTGACCCGCCCGGCCATCGCGGCCAGCGGGTTGAAGTTCCGGGAGGACTTGTTGAAGACGAGGTTGCCGTGCCGGTCGCCCTTCCAGGCCCGGACCAGGGCGAAGTCGGTGCGGATGCCCCGCTCCAGCACGTACTCGGTGCCGTCGAACTCCCGGACCTCCTTGGGCGGCGAGGCGAGGGCGACCCCGCCCGCACCGTCGTAGCGCCAGGGCAGTCCGCCGTCGGCGACCTGGGTGCCGACACCGGCCGGGGTGTAGAAGGCGGGGATCCCGGCGCCGCCTGCCCGCAGCCGCTCGGCCAGCGTGCCCTGCGGGATCAGCTCGACCTCCAGTTCCCCGGCCAGGTACTGCCGGGCGAACTCCTTGTTGGCGCCGATGTAGGACCCCGTGACCCGGGCGATCCGGCCGGCGGCCAGCAGCACGGCCAGGCCCGACTCCATCGCCCCGCAGTTGTTCGAGACCACCGACAGCCCTGCCGCGCCGCGCTCGTACAGTGCGCCGATCAGCGCGTTCGGCACACCGCTGAGCCCGAAACCGCCCACCGCGAGCGACGCGCCGTCCGGCACATCGGCCACCGCCTCCAGGGCGGTGGCGACCACCTTGTCCATCCGAGAAGCCCCATCTCTTCCGAGCGGCCAGCGACCCGACCAGATTAATCAGGGCACTGAGTATTTCTGCGAGCTGTCCCTCACGCTGCCATCGGTGTACGGGAGCGTCAAGAGCCAGGAAGAACGTGCTGCAATCCTGCGTGAAGGCGGCAGACAGGGCGCGATGGGGTGAGTATTGTTCAGTGCACCGACGAAAACGACCGAGGGGTGCACATGGCGGCCGCGGACCTCACCACCCACCCCGGGCACCTGGCCCGGCGGCTCCAGCAGGCGCACTACCTGCTGTGGAACGCGATGGTCTCCGAGGAGATCACCTCGCCCCAGTTCGCCGTCCTCAACACCCTCGTCGCCGAGCCCGGCCTGGACCAGCGCACGGTGGGGGAGCGGGTGGGGCTCGACCGGTCCACCATCGCCGAGGTGATCAGCCGGCTCAGCCGGCGCGGACTGCTCGACAAGGTCCGCGACCCCCAGGACGGGCGCCGCTCCCTGCTGCGCCTCACGGACGAGGGGGCGCGCACGCACCGCAGGCTGACCGTGCGCACCGCCCGGATGAACCAGGTCTTCCTCGCCCCGCTGACCGCCGACGAGCGGACGGTCTTCTTCGACCTCATCCGCCGGGTCGCGGACGCGGCCGAAGGGCTCCGCAATCCGGAAGAGCCCCTGGTGACGCCCCACTGACGGACGCGGACGCCGCCCGGGTGGGCCGTACGCCGCCCGGGTGGGCCGTACGCCGCCCGGGTGGGCCGGGCGGCGTACGGCGGACGGCGAGCCGGTCAGGGCGTTTTGGCGAACACCACCCACACCTGGCCCTTGGCGAAGTTCACCGGCGTGCCGTCAGCGGTGGTGAACGTCGTGCCGTCCGCCGCCTTGTCCCGCTTCCAGCGCACGTCCCAGGCCCGCCCGTCACGCAGCACCGTCGCCTTCCCCGAGCCGACGGTCTCGGTGTACGGGGTGTTGTTGCCGAGGAAGTCCCGGAAGGCGGACTCGCGCACCGTCACGTACTGCACGACGACCGTCGCGGCCGCCATCCGCTCACCGTCGGCCGTCGTCGCGGGCCTGCCGTCCATGCCGACCAGCCAGCGGTCGCGGGAGTCCGACCAGGTGAAGGTGAAACCGGCCGCCGGGTAGCGCACCGTCCGGGACGCCGTCGCCGTACCGCCCGCGGGCGCCGAGCCGTAGCGGAAGCCGGTGGTCAGGGCGGCCCGCCCAGGGGTCTCGGGCACGATCCGCTCGGGGCGCAGATAGAGGTTGTGCGGTGCGGGTCTGCCGGAGTCGCGGAAGAACGCGTCGGCGGCGTTGCCCGGTGTCTCCGCCCGCAGTGGCGCCTTGTCGATCAGCGGCAGCAGTTTCTTCTGCGCGCCTGAGAAGGCCAGCGTGGGCCGGTCGAACTGGCGCAGCAGCTCCAGATCCGACTCGCGAGCGCTGCGCACCGGCCCGATCGCCTCCGGCAGCCGGGTGGCGTAGACGGCCATCAGCCGGCTCAGCCCGCCCTCGACCTGCTCGGCGTAGACCACATCCGCGGCGTCGACGCCCGTGTGCGGGCGGGCCGGGCCGGCGTTGTCGATCTTGACGACGAGGGCGGCGGGGCCCTTCGCCGAGGGCGATTCCCGCTGCCCCGGTTCCTTCGGCGACCCCCGTCCGTCGTCGCCCGGGCCACCGCTCCCGCTCGTGCAGCCCGCCAGGGCGGCCGTCACCGTGGCGGCCAGCAGCGCCACCGTCGTCGCGGCGCGCCGTCCGCGCGCCCCTCGTCCCATGCCCACCGTCGCCACCGCGCCTCTTGTCATCGAGCTGTCTTGATTGTGCGCTTATCTGAACATCGATGGCCATGGGTGACCGTTCTTGACGAGGAAGTGTCCGCGCGGCGTCCGTCGATCGGCGCAAGGCCCGGCGCAAGATCCGGCGCAGGGTCCGGCGCAGGCTCCGGCTCAAGGTTCAGCGCGGGCGTCCGGGGAACTCGGACGGCGCCGTACGACCGACGCGCACGCTACGGAGGGAGCGCGAGGCGATGAGGGCTGTGACCTGGCAGGGCAAGAGGGATGTGCGGGTGGAGAACGTGCCCGATCCGACGATCCAGGAGCCGACGGACGCGGTCATCCGCATCACGTCCACCGGGCTGTGCGGCTCCGACCTGCACTTGTACGAAGTGCTCACCCCGTTCATGACCCCGGGCGACATCCTCGGCCATGAACCCATGGGCATCGTCGAGGAGGTCGGCGCGGGCGTACCGGACCTCCAGGTGGGGGACCGGGTCGTGGTGCCGTTCCAGATCGCCTGCGGCAGCTGCTGGATGTGTCTCACCGGCCTGCCCACCCAGTGCGAGACCACCCAGGTCCAGGGCGAGGGCATGGGCGCGGCCCTGTTCGGCTACACCCGCCTGTACGGCGCGGTGCCGGGCGCACAGGCCGAGTACCTGCGCGTCCCCCAGGCCCAGTTCGGCCCGATCAAGGTCCCCGAGGGCCCGCCCGACGA
The DNA here is from genome assembly GCF_042959065.1 of Streptomyces sp. NPDC007929. Lineage (NCBI taxonomy): Bacteria > Bacillati > Actinomycetota > Actinomycetes > Kitasatosporales > Streptomycetaceae > Streptomyces > Streptomyces sp. NPDC007929. Next base: position 434,326 of record NZ_JBIBKD010000004.1, read on the forward strand.
CCGGTTCGTCTACCTCTCCGACGTCCTGCCCACCGCCTGGCAGGCCGTCGCCTACGCCGATGTCCCCAAGGGCGGCAGTGTCGCCGTGCTCGGACTCGGCCCCATCGGCGACATGGCCTGCCGCGTCGCCCAGGTGCGGGGCGCCGGGCAGGTGTTCGGCGTGGACCTGGTCCCGGAGCGGCTGCGCCGGGCGAAGGCGCGGGGCGTGGAGACCTTCGACCTGAGGTCCTTCGACGACGAGAAGGAACTCGTCGCCGCGATCCAGGACCGGACCGACGGCCGCGGACCCGACGCCGTGATCGACGCCGTCGGCACCGAGGCCCACGGCAGCGCGGCAGCACGCCTGGTGCAGAACGCCGCGGCCGTCCTGCCCCGCAAGATCGGCGCCCCCATCGCCGAGCGCTTCAGCATCGACCGCCTCGCCGCCCTCTACACCGCCATCGACCTGGTGCGCCGCGGCGGCACCATCTCGCTGTCCGGCGTCTACGGCGGCATGGCCGACCCGCTGCCGCTGCTCACCCTGTTCGACAAGCAGATCCAGATGCGGATGGGCCAGGCCAACGTCCGCCGCTGGAGCGACGACATCATCCCGTACCTGACCGACGAGGACCCCCTCGGTGTGGAGGACTTCGCCACCCACCGGGTGCCGCTGTCCGAGGCCCCGCACGCGTACGAGATGTTCCAGCGCAAGGAGGACGGCGCGGTCAAGGTCCTGATGCAGCCCTGACCGGCGACCCCTGCGGACCTAGACGCCGAGGATCTCCGCCAGGTCGTAGCGGACCGGCTCCTCCAACTGCGCGTACGTGCAGCTGGTGGGGGTCCGGTCCGGGCGCCAGCGGCGGAAACGGGCGGTGTGCCGGAAGCGCTGCCCGTTCTCCATGTGGTCGTACGCCACCTCGGCCACCCGCTCCGGCCGGAGCGGCACCCACGACAGGTCCTTACGTCCCGACCAGCGGCTCGGCGCCCCCGGCAGCCGGGCCTTCTCATGCGCGGCCTCCTCCGACCAGGCCGCCCACGGATGCCCCGTCACGTCGTCCAGACGCAGCGGCTCCAGCTCCTCGACCAGCTCGGCGCGCCGCTTCATCGTGAAGGCGGCGGACACACCGACGTGCTGGAGGGTCCCGCGGTCGTCGTACAGCCCGAGCAGCAGCGAACCGACGATCGGGCCGCTCTTGTGCAGCCGGTACCCGGCGACCACGACGTCCGCCGTCCGCTCGTGCTTGATCTTGAACATGGCGCGTTCGTCCGGCCGGTAGCGCACGGTCAGCGGCTTGGCGATGACACCGTCCAGTCCGGCCCCCTCGTACTCCTCGAACCACCGCCGGGCCACCTCGACGTCGGTGGTCGCCGGCGCCAGATGCACCGGTGCCCGCACCCCGGACAGTGCCCCGGCCAGCCGCTCCCGCCGCTCGGTCAGCGGCGCGCCCATCAGCGACTCGTCCCCCAGCGCCAGCACATCGAACACGACGAGCGACGCCGGTGTCCGCTCCGCGAGCGTGCGCACCCGCGAGTCCGCCGGATGGATCCGCTCCGTCAGCGCGTCGAAGTCCAGATGCCCCTCGCGCGCGATCACGATCTCCCCGTCCACCACACACCGCTGCGGCAACCGCTCCCGCACGGCGCTGACCAGCTCGGGAAAATACCTGGTCAAGGGCTTCCCGGTCCGGCTGCCCAGCTCGACCTCGTCCCCGTCCCGAAACACGATCGCCCGAAACCCGTCCCACTTCGCCTCGTACTGCATCCCCGCCGGGATCGCCGCCACGGACTTGGCGAGCATCGGCTTGACAGGGGGCATCACCGGGAGATCCATGGGTCGATTCTGCTCCGATGTGCCCCGAGGTGCTCGATATGCGAGGTGTGCGGGCTACGCCTACCGTGGCGGGCATGGGTGAAGCGGTGGAACTGGAGGTGGCCGGCCGGACCGTACGGCTGTCCAGTCCGGACAAGGTGTTCTTCCCGGAGCGCGGCTTCACCAAGCTGGACCTGGCCCGGTACTACATCGCCGTCGGCCCCGGCATCCTGCGTGCCCTGCGCGAGCGGCCCACCACCCTGGAGCGCTACCCGGAAGGCGTGAACGGCGAGAACTTCTTCCAGAAGCGGGCGCCGAAGAACATGCCCGACTGGATCCCGACCGCGCACATCACCTTCCCCAGCGGCCGCAGCGCCGACGAGATGTGCCCCACCGAGCCCGGGGCGGTGGTGTGGGCCGCCCAGTTCGGCACCCTCACCTTCCACCCCTGGCCGGTCCGCCGCGACGACGTGGACCACCCGGACGAACTGCGCATCGACCTCGACCCGCAGCCCGGCACCGACTACGACGACGCCGCCCGCGCCGCCCACGAACTGCGGGCGGTGCTCGACGAGTTCGGCGGGCTGCGGGGCTTCCCCAAGACCTCCGGCGGCCGGGGACTGCACGTCTTCGTGCCCATCGAGCCGCGCTGGACCTTCACCCAGGTGCGCCGCGCCGCCATCGCCGTCGGCCGGGAGGTGGAACGGCGGATGCCCGAGCAGGTGACCATCAAGTGGTGGAAGGAGGAGCGCGGCGAGCGCATCTTCATCGACTACAACCAGACGGCACGCGACCGCACGATCGCCTCCGCCTACTCCGTACGCCCCCGCCCGCACGCCCCCGTCTCCGCACCCCTGCGCTGGGACGAGGTCGGCGTCGCGCACCCCCAGGACTTCGACCTCGCGACCATGCCCGCGCGCTTCGCCGAACTCGGCGACGTGCACGCGGACATGGACGACCACCGCTACTCCCTGGAGGCCCTGCTCGACCTCGCCCGCCGTGACGAACACGACCACGGACTGGGCGACCTGCCGTACCCGCCCGAGTATCCGAAGATGCCGGGAGAGCCCAGGCGGGTGCAGCCGAGCAGGGCCCGCAAGGAGAAGGAGCCTCCTACAGCTCTCTGATCCGGATGTCCCGGAACGAGACCACATCCGTCGTGCCGTGCACCTGGAGCCCGATGTAGCCGGAGGCGAACCGCCGCCCGTCCGTGCCCGGGTCGTCCGAGCGCGGCGGGCTGAACTCCTGGCCGCCGGTGTTGTCGAACTCGTTGATCAGCACACCGTTGCGCAGCACCGAGTAGTGCTGGCCCTCCACCCGGATCTCGTAGTCGTTCCAGGTGCCCTTCTGCGTCACGCCCGCGCCGGCCAGACCGACCCGGTCGAAGCCGTAGACCGAGCCCGTCTTGTACAGGTCGCCGTCGGGCCGGTCCAGCACCTGCACCTCGTGCCCGTACTTGATGGCCACCCACTCCGGGCGGGACTCCTCCGGGTGGTCGTGGACCCACGGGAAGCGCACGAACACACCGGAGTTGGCGTTGCCCGTGCCCGGGGCGTCGTCGCGCCACTGGAGCTTCAGCGAGAAGTCGCCGTACTTGCGCTGCGGGAACCACAGCATGCCCATGCCGGGCGTGGTGGTGCCGGAGGTGATCGTCCCGTCCGGGTTCAGCCCGAACGAACCGCCGCCCACCTGCTGCCACTTGGCCAGCGACTCGGCCGTTCCGTCGAAGAGCGCGCGGTATCCCTCGGTCTGCCCCGGCTTGCCGATCCCGGACTGCCGGGCCGCCTTCCGGATCGCCTTGGACTCCCGCTGGTCGATGACCCCTTCCTTCAGCAGCGCGTCCAGGACGGAGTTCACGTGCTTGAGGAACAGCGCCTGGGACGTCCACTCCTTCTCGTCCTCGATCAGCTCGCCGATCCGGCAGCGGTTGTCGGTGACCCGGTTGCGCACTCCCGAGTCGACCGTGCCGACGATCACCGTCAGCCGCTCGTCGTACTCCGGGCAGTCCGGTGCCGGGACCTGCCCGGAGACGACCGTGAAGGTCACCGTGCGGGCCGCCGCGGTGTTGCCCGCCTTGTCCGTCGCCCGGTACGCCACGGTGTGCGCGCCCGCCCGGTCCACCACCACCGGCGCCGAGTACGCCAGGTAGGGGCCGCCGTCCAGCGAGTACTCGATCTTCTCGACGCCCGAGCCGTGCTCGTCGGTCGCCGTGACCGTCACCCGGGCGCTGTTGACGTACGCCCCGCTCGCGTTCCTCGTGCCCTCCACTGTCACGCCTGTCACCGGAGGGACGGTGTCCGCGGGTGGCGCCGCGACGACCGTGAACTTCACGCTCTTCTCCGCCGCCACGTTGCCCGCCTTGTCGGTGGCGCGGTAGCGGACGGTGTGCTCACCCACCTGGTGCACCATCACGGGCGCGGTGTACGGCTGCCAGGCGCCGGAGCCGATGGCGTACTCGATCGTGTTGACCCCGGTCCCCGTGTCGGAGGCCGAGACGGTGACCGTCGCCATGTCGATGTACGCCCCGTCGGCGTCGCGCTCACCGCTCACCGTCGCCGAGGTCTCCGGCGCCGTGGTGTCGTCCGACTGGGGGGCGACGACCGTGAACGCGGCGCTCCTCTCGGCGGACACGTTCCCCGCCTTGTCGAACGCGCGGTAGCGCACCGTGTGGCTGCCGACTTGGTCGACGACGACCGGCGTGGTGTACGGCTGCCAGGCACCCGCCTCCCCGAGCGCGTACTCGATCCGCTCGACGCCGGAGCCGCCCTCGTCGGTGGCGTGCAGCGCCACGCTCGCCGAGCCGACGTACTCGCCCTGCGTGTTCTGCGTGCCGCTCACGTGCGCCGACGCCTCGGGCGCCGTGGTGTCCTCGCCGGTGCCCTCGGTCACCGTCAGAATGCCCTGCATCTGGCCGTGGCCGGGGATCGTGCAGTGGTAGAAGTACCGGCCGGGTGTGAGCGTGACCTGGGCGGTGTGCTTGCCGCCCTGGGCGTCGTTGGGGTTGGCCAGGATGTTGAGCTGCACATCGCTGTTGAACTCGGGGTCGCTGGTCACGAACGTCAGCGTGTGCGGCATGCCGGTGGTGTTGCCGGTGGCCGTGCTGTTCTCGAAGACGATCGTGGCCGTGCCGGCGACCGCCGTCTTCGGTGCTGAGAGATACTTGTCGATGTCGTTGCCGGCCGTCCAGGTGAGCACCTGGTCGGCCGTCCCCTTCGCGGGCTGCCCGGCGGCGGGCAGTGCCTGCACGCCGAGCATCATCAGCAGGGCGGCCAGCAGGGCGGCCCAGACTCTTCGGTGCCGGATCACTCGCTCCCCCTCGCCAACTGGCCGGCGGCCGGAGTGGGCCCGCCGCCCTTGTAGGTGACCCGCCACAGCGCCGACTTGGAGTCCGAGGTGAAGAAGCCGCGCCCGTAGTCCAGGACGTACAGCGCGCCGTCCGGACCGAACTTCCAGTCCATCAGGTTCTTGATGCCGTCGTTGCCGATCGGCACGATCTTCTTCAGCGACTCCGCGTGCACCGGCAGACCGCCGTCGCCTTGCGTCTTCGGGTCCATGAGCACCGCGTTGCGCGGCTGGTCGGCGTCGTAGAAGTCACCGACGAACCACTTGCCGTCCCAGTACGCCGGCCACTTGACGGCGCTGTCGGCCGCGACCGTGCCGTACCGGTAGACAGGCCCGTTCATCGCGGCCTGCCCGCCGCCCTTCAGCCAGGGCAGCCGGTAGGTGGCCTCCGCCGGCTTGTACGACGGGACGCCGTTCGCGTCCCGCGGGTAGTCCGGGCCGCCGCCCGAGGGCGAGTACCAGATGTTGTTGCCGGTCACCGGCGGCAGGTTCACCAGGCCGTCGTTGTTCGGCGACTCGTTCTTCGGGTGGTCGCAGTCGTACCAGCCCAGCGGCTTGGACGGATCCGGCAGATTGCGGTCCCGGTAGGGCTGCTTGTTGCCCATGCAGTACGGCCAGCCGCGGTTGCCCGCCTCGGTGATCGCGGCGAACGTGTCGTACTTGGCCGGCCCCCAGGTCGTCGAGGGAGCGCTCGCGTCGGGGCCCACCCAGCCCGCGTAGAGCACATCGGTCGACGTGTCGACGGAGATGCGCGCCGGGTTGCGGACACCCATCACGTAGATCTCACCGCGCGTCTTGCCGCCGCCCTCGTCGGGTTCCTTCCCGGTGAAGAGATTGCCCTGCGGAAGCGTGTACGTCCCGTCCGGCTCCGGGTGGATGCGCAGGATCTTGCCGTTGAGGTTGTTGGTGTTGCCCGCGGTGCGGCGCGCGTCCGCGAAGGAGACGCCCTTGTAGTTCGGCTCCGGGTTGTTGCCCGAGTAACCGGAGCTGAAGCCACTGGAGTTGTTGTCACCGGTGGCGATGTACAGGTTGCCCTTGGAGTCCCAGGCCATCCCACCGCCCGCGTGGCAGCAACTGTGGATCTGCACCGGCCACTTCAGCAGGACCTTCTCACTGGCGAGGTCCAGCTTGTTCGTGGCCTTGTCGAGCGTGAACCGGGAGACCCGCCGCTCCGCCATCCGCGTCTCGCGGTCGATCCGCTCGTGCGGCGTGTAGTGCAGATACACCCAGCCGTTGCGCGCGAACCCCGGGTCCAGCTCGATGCCGAGGAGCCCCTCCTCGACCTTGACCAGTTCGTCGCCGCCGCCCTTGTTGCCGAAGACGGTGAGCGCGCCGGCCAGGGTGACCTGCTTGGTCTTCGGGTCGTAGACGTGGATCTCGCCCTTGCCCTTGCCGATGTCGGGGTCGTTCCAGTCCGTGATCACGGGCTGCGAGGAGTCGGCGCCGCCCCGGCCGATGTAGAACACCCGGCCGTCGGGCGCGGTGACCAGTCCGTGCGGCTCGCCGATCTGGTCGTTCTGACCCGGCTGGTTGGGCTTGGTCAGCCGCTCCGCCGCGTAGTTGGCGTTGATGGTGGCCTTGCAGTCGGCCTGCTCCAGCCGCGTCGTCCACATCAGGGCGCCGCGCAGATGCTCGCGGAAGTCGGTCTCGTCGTACGACGACACCGTCCCGCCCATGGCCGTGTAGAAGGACCGTCCGCCGTCGTAGTCACGGCACCAGCTGACCGGATGGTCCCAGCCGTTGGAGCCCGAGCCCGGCTGGTAGGTCGACTCGCGGACCCGGGCCACCGTGTGCACCTCGCCCGAGGGGTTCTTCACCCAGTTCAGCCAGCGGTCCGGACGCTTCCACTGCACGGGCAGGGTCTTGGTCGCCGGGTGCCGGCGGTCGCCGACCTCCACGGTCGCGCGCTGCACGGCCGTCGGGCTCGCGGCGGCCGGGCGGGCCCCCACCAGACCGGTGAACCAGTCCGAGTACGGCTCGGCGCGGGCCGCGTCATGGAGACCGAGGAACCCGCCGCCGGCCTCCATGTACGCCTCCAGGCCCGCCTCCTGCTCCGCGTCGAGGACATCGCCCCCGCCGGTCAGGAACACGATCGCGTTGAAGCGGCCCAGCCGCTTCCCGTCGGTGAACACCGAGGCGTCGCCGGTGGCCTGCACCTTGAAGCGGCGGTTCTCCGGACCCGTCAGACCGATGTCCTCGATGGCCTCGATCCCGGCGTTCACCACCGGCGACTCCTCCCCGGCCGCCGCGGAACCGTGGAAGATCAGCACTCGTACGTTCGCGCCGCCCGGCGGCGACTTGATCGACATCGTTGTCAGCGGGGGTTCGGGGAAGGGACGCGCGTTCGCCGCGGGCCCCGACAGCAGCCCGGCGGTCACGACCCCGGCGGCGACGGACGCCGCCCAGACGCGTCTTGACTTGCTCAACCCTCTTAAGGGCATGGGCACCTCCTCGGTCACAGCGACACCGCCAAGGAAGCTAAACCCCTTTGCGTATCTCGCCAATACCTATGACCGGGATGGCACCAACTTTGTCTTGAGTGTGGATAAACGGAGGCTCGGCCGGTACCGTCGCACAGGTTCATCACAGGTACGCCTCCGTAAATGCCTTACCAGGGTGGGGAGTTCCGCATGGACAGACGCAGCTTCAACCGGCGGGTCCTGCTGGGCGGCGCGGCCGTTGCGACATCGTTGTCCGTGGCGCCGGAGGTCGCGAGCGCCGCCGGAGCGGCGAGGATCGCGCCCGCCGGGGGCGAGGTGAAACGCATCAAGCTCTACGCCGAGAAGCTGCCCGACGGGCAGATGGGCTACGGCCTGGAGAAGGGCAAGGCGAGCATCCCGGGCCCGCTGATCGAGCTCAACGAAGGCGACACGCTGCACGTCGAGTTCGAGAACACCATGGACGTGGCGGTCAGCCTGCACGTCCACGGCCTGGACTACGAGATCACCAGCGACGGCACGAAGATGAACCGCAGTCATGTCGAGCCGGGCGGCAGTCGCACCTACACCTGGCGCACCCACGCCCCCGGTCGCCGCAAGGACGGCACCTGGCGCTCGGGCAGTGCGGGCTACTGGCACTACCACGACCATGTCGTCGGCACCGAACACGGCACCGTGGGGTTGCAGAAGGGTCTGTTCGGCCCGGTCGTCGTCCGCCGCAAGGGCGATGTCCTGCCCGACCGGACGCACACGGTCGTCTTCAACGACATGCGCATCAACAACGAGCCGCCGCACTCCGGGCCGAACTTCGAGGCCACGGTGGGGGATCGCGTGGAGTTCGTCGTGATCACGCACGGCGAGTTCTACCACACGTTCCATATGCACGGTCACCGCTGGGCGGACAACCGCACCGGCATGCTGACCGGCCCCGAGGACCCCAGCCCGGTCATCGACAACAAGATCACGGGCCCGGCCGACTCCTTCGGCTTCCAGGTGATCGCGGGGGAGGGGGTCGGCGCCGGTGCCTGGATGTACCACTGCCACGTCCAGAGCCACTCCGACATGGGCATGGTCGGGCTGTTCCTGGTGAAGAAGCCGGACGGCACCATTCCGGGGTATGAGCCGCACGAGCACGGGGAGGTGCCGTCGGGCGGCGGGCACGAGCACGGGGAGAAGTCGACGGGCGGTGGGCACGAGCACTGACGGGTGGCGGTCATCGCACTGACGGGGTCGCTTTCCTCATCTGGCGCCCATGGGCACGGGACAGCCGGGGGAGAGCGCTCTCACCACGCTGCGTGCCCGGGGCTATCCTGATCCGCAGCCGCAGGTGAGGAGCCCCGAAGTGACCGACACAGCGCCACGTCCCACCCTGGAGGCCGTGGCCGCCCGGGCCGGTGTCTCGAGGGCCACGGTCTCCCGCGTGGTCAACGGCGGGGACGGGGTGCGCGACGTCCTCGTGGAGCGGGTCCGCAAGGCCGTCGAGGAGCTCGGGTACGTGCCCAACCAGGCCGCCCGCTCCCTGGTGACCCGGCGGCACGACGCGATCGCGGTCGTCGTCGCCGAACCGGAGACCCGGGTCTTCGCCGACCCGTTCTTCGCGCTCCAGCTGCGCGGCATCAGCAAGGAGCTCACCGCCCACGACAACCAGCTCGTCCTGCTGCTCACGGAGGGGCGGGACGACCACGCCCGGGTCGGCCGCTACCTCGCCGGCGGACATGTCGACGGGGCCCTCGTCTTCTCCCTGCACCTCGACGACCCGCTGCCGGAGCTGATCCAGCGGGCCGGCATCCCCACCGTCTTCGGCGGGCGCCCGGGCTGGAGCGGCGACCGGCGCGAGGTGGTCTACGTCGACAGCGACAACCGGGGCGGGGCCCGCGACGCGGTCCGTCACCTGGCAGGTCTGGGCCGCACCCGGATCGCGCACATCACCGGCGCCCTCGACCAGACCTCCGCCGCGGACCGCCTCGACGGCTACCGGGACGTCATGGTGGACGCCGACCCGCGGCTGATCGCCGAGGCCGACTTCACTCCCGCCGGTGGCGAGCGGGCGATGCGTGAACTCCTGGAGCGCTGCCCGGACGTGGACGCGGTGTTCGCCGCCAACGACCTCATGGCCTCCGGGGCGCTGCGCGTCCTGCGCGGGTCGGGCCGCCGGGTCCCGGACGACGTGGCCGTGATCGGCTTCGACGACATGCGGCCCGTCGCGGAACAGACCGAGCCTTCCCTCACGACGGTCCGTCAGGACATAGAGGAGATGGGCCGCCTGATGGCCCGCCTGCTCCTGCGCGGCCTCGACCGGGACGCCCCGCGTGAGGGCGTCGGAGCGACCCCGTCGAGCGTGGTGCTGCCGACGACGCTGGTGCGGCGGGGGTCGGCGTAGCGGGTGCCGGCCGCACCCCCTGGGCCGGTCGCCTCAACCCTGCCGAGGTTCGCTGCGGATCACCGCGAAGCGGGCGCCGTACGGGTCGGCGAGTTTGGCGAGGCGGCCGACGGAGGGGAGGTCCGTCGCGGGGAGGCGGACCGTGCCGCCCAGTTCGCCGGTCCTGGCCACGAGGGCGTCCGGGTCGGCGACCTCGAAGTACGGCAGCCAGTACGCCTCCTCCTCGTCCGGGGCGTCGGCCAGCGGGACGACACCGCCGAACATGGCGTCCTCGCTCTCCCCGGCGGGGTTGAACGTGGTGTACGTGCCGCCCGCGAAGTCGGCGCGGAAGGTCTCCAGACCGAGGACGGAGCGGTAGAAGGCCGCCGTGGCCGGGACGTCCGCCGTGTACAGCTCGACCCAGCACAGCGAACCGTGCTCCTGGACGACCTCCAGGCCCTTGTTGCGCCCCGGCTGCCACACGCCGAAGGGCACCCCGACCTGGTCCGCGAGGATCGCCATCCGGCCCAGGTCCTGGACGTCCATCGGCTGCACGGTCACCGCGCCGTGCGCCTGCTCGGCCGCGCGGGCCGTGGCGTCCGCGTCCGGCGCATGGAAGTACACCGTCCAGGACGGCGGGCCCTGCTCCGGCGTGGTCTGCATGCCCCCGGCGGCCGTCTGGTCGCCGAGCCGGAACAGTCCGTACCCCCCGACCTCGGGGCCGCCCGGCTGGAAACGCCAGCCGAACAGCTCGCGGTAGAAGGCGGCGGCGCCCTCGATGTCGGGGGTACCGAGATCGATCCAGTTCGGAGCGCCGGTGACGTAACGGGTGGTGAGCATCGTCGCCCTCCTCGCGCAGGGGCCCGTCGGCTGCACTGCCGAGTTTTGCACCGTGCGGTACCGGGCGCCGCCGGAGCGCGGCCGCGGCGGGGTTTCGGATGTTTCCGCGCGCCGCCGTGCGCAGGCCCCGTCCGGTGGGTCACCATCCAGGTGGCCGGGGGGCCGTGAACGCGGTGTTGATCCCGCGTTGATCGAACGTTTTTCACCGCCCGGGACGCTGTCGGGCATGCACATCGACACGATCACCTCGCCCGAACTCGAATGGCAGCAAGAGGCGTTGTGCGCGCAGACGGGGGCGGACTTCTTCTTCCCCGAGCCGGGCAGTTCGGTGCGGGAGGCGAAGCGGATCTGCGGCATGTGCCCGATCCGCGAGGCCTGCCTGGAGTACGCCCTGAACCACGACGAACGCTTCGGCGTCTGGGGCGGCCTGTCGGAAAAGGAACGCCTGGAACTGCGCCGCGTGTCCCGGTAACGGCCGAGAGAGCGCGACCCACGGCCCGCCAGGGAAATGCGGCCCACACGCGACACGCGCAGAGCCCCGGCCGCTCTGCGCGGTCGGGGCTCTGGCTTCGGGTGTGACGGGTGGCGTCAGGCGCCGGCGCGGGAGGCCATGCGGGCCTTGCGGGCGGCGAGCTTCTCGTCGAACTTGGATGCCTCGGAGTCCAGGCCGCCCATGTACAGCCCGAGCTCCTCCTGCGCCTTGCGGCCCTCGGGGCCCAGGCCGTCGATCTCCATGATCTTCAGGAAGCGCAGCACGGGCTGGAGCACGTCGTCGTGGTGGATGCGCATGTTGTAGATCTCGCCGATCGCCATCTGCGCGGCGGCCCGCTCGAAGCCGGGCATGCCGTGGCCGGGCATCCGGAAGTTCACGATGACGTCGCGCACCGCCATCATCGTGAGGTCGGGCGCCAGCTCGAACGCCGCCTTCAGCAGGTTCCGGTAGAAGACCATGTGCAGGTTCTCGTCCGTGGCGATGCGCGCCAGCATGCGGTCGCAGACCGGGTCCCCGGACTGGTGGCCGGTGTTGCGGTGCGAGACGCGGGTCGCCAGCTCCTGGAAGGCCACGTAGGCGACCGAGTGCAGCATCGAGTGCCGGTTGTCCGACTCGAAGCCCTCGCTCATGTGGGACATCCGGAACTCCTCCAGCTTGTCCGGGTCCACCGCGCGCGAGGCGAGCAGGTAGTCGCGCATCACGATGCCGTGCCGGCCCTCCTCCGCGGTCCAGCGGTGCACCCACGTGCCCCAGGCGCCGTCACGGCCGAACAGCGAGGCGATCTCGTGGTGGTAGCTGGGCAGATTGTCCTCGGTGAGAAGGTTGACCACCAGCGCGATGCGCCCGATCTCGGTGACCTTGGACTGCTCCTTCTCCCAGGCCTCGCCGTCCTCGAAGAGACCGGGGAAGTTGCGCCCGTCGCTCCAGGGCACGTACTCGTGCGGCATCCAGTCCTTGGCGACCTTCAGATGCCGGTTGAGTTCCTTCTCGACCACTTCCTCCAGGGCGTACAGCAGCTGGGCGTCGGTCCAGGCACCGGCCGGGCTGCCGAGGTGGGGAGTGGTGATCGTCATGGACTCTCCAGGGGAACAAGCGTATGAGCGGTGTGCGGGGAACCTACGGCATCGTAGGCTACGTTGCCGTAGGTTACGAGGCCGTAGGTTAAGCGGGCTGTAAAGCTCCCTGCTCAGACGTACAGCTCCCGCAGTCGCACCGAGAGGCACGTCACACATCCCTCGAGCTTCTCGAACTCGCTGATGTCCACGACGACCGGTTCGTACCCGAGGTCGGTGAAGAGCTCGGCGGTCTTCGGAGCGCTCGCCGCCATCAGCAGCTTGTCGCCGCCGAGCAGCACGACATGCGAGCCGGCCTCCTCGGGGACCGGAAGGAAGCGCCCGAACAGCGAGGGCGTGTCCATCCTGGGGATGTGCCCGACGACCGTTCCGTCCGGCAGCGCCGTGACCGCCGACTTCAGGTGCAGCACCTTGCTCACCGGCGCGGAGACGACCCGTGCCCCGAGCGGCTCGAACGCGGCGCGCAGCTGCCGGACGCCCTCGGCGTTGGTGCGACCGCCCCGGCCCACGTACACGGTGTCGCCGATCTTCAGGACGTCTCCGCCCTCCAGCGTGCCCGGCTCCCAGATCCAGTTCACCGAGCAGCCCAGACCGGCGACGGCCTCCTCGACCCCGGCGGTCTCCTCGCGCCGGGAGTCGGCGCCCGGGCGCGTGATCAGGGCCACGTTCTTGTACATCACGACGGTGTCCTCGACGAACACCGCGTCCGGGCAGTCGTCGGCGGGGTCCACCTCGATGGTCTCCCAGCCGTGCGCGCCCAGGGCCTCCACATACGCCTCCCACTGCTCGACGGCGAGGTCGACGTCGACCTTCTCCCGTTCGATGTGGGTCACCAGCCCTTCGGCGAGACGTGGACCGGGGCGGCGGACGAGGGCCTTCTTGCTGGGCACGAGCATGACTCCGTATCGGATGGGAGGTGTCGGGACAGCGCCGGCGGAGCGTCCGGGATCGACCGGAACCCTGTCGGGCGTCGGCCGCCATCATGCAGGGCGGACGGAGCGGAGGACAGCCCCGGGGAGCCCCGGGGCGGGCCGAGGATCTGCTCCACCACCAGCCGGTACCCCGCCCGAGCTGCCTCGAACTCCGAGCCTCCTCGAACTCGCTCACCGATACCGCGCCCGCGTCCTCCCGAAGTCGCCCACCGGTACCCCGTCCGAACTCACCACGCCGACCCCACCGCCCGTCGCAGATGCTCCCCGGTGACCGAACCCGTCGTCTCCAGCAGCCGCCGGGGCGTCCCCTCGAAGACGATCTCGCCGCCGGCCCGGCCGCCGTCCGGGCCCAGGTCGATCACCCAGTCGGCACGGGCGATCACGGCCAGGTTGTGCTCGACCACGACGACCGTGTTGCCCGCGTCGACCAGCCGGTCCAGCAGGGCGACGAGGCCCTCCACGTCCGCCATGTGCAGGCCGGTCGTCGGTTCGTCGAGCACGTAGATCGCGCCGGTCCGGTGCAGTCGCGTGGCCAGCTTGATGCGCTGCCGTTCACCGCCGGAGAGGGTGGAGAGGGGCTGGCCGAGCGTCAGGTACGGCAGTCCGACGTCCCTCAGGGCGCTCAGCCGGCGCCGTACGCCCGGGTCGTCGAAGAAGCCGAGGGCCTGCTCGGCCGTCATCTCCAGGACGTCCGCGACGGAACGGCCCCGCACGGTCAGCCGCAGCACCTCCTCCTTGAAGCGCCGCCCCTCGCAGTCGTGACAGGTCGTCGTCACCGGGTCCATGAACGCGAGGTCGGTGTAGATGATGCCCCGGCCCTCACAGGTGCCGCAGGCGCCGTGGGAGTTGAAGCTGAACAGGCCCGGCTCGGCCCCCGTCCCCCGGGCGAAGACCTTCCGGACCGTGTCCATGATCCCCAGATAGGTCGCCGGGGTGGAGCGGCCCGAGATGCCGATGGACGACTGGTCGACGACCACGGCCTCCTCGTGCGCGGCGGTGAATTCCCCGGCCAGGGTGCTCTTCCCCGACCCGGCGACGCCGGTCACGGCGGTGAGCACACCGGCCGGGAACCGCACGGTCAGGTCCCGCAGGTTGTGCCGGCCGGCGTCCTTGACCCACAGCTCGCCGGTGGGCTCCCGCACCTCGTCCTTGACCGCCGTACGCGCGCGCAGGCAGCGCCCGGTGAGCGTGCCGGAGGCGGCCAGGTCGCGCGGGGTCCCCTCGAAGACCACCGTGCCGCCGCCCGCCCCGGCGCCAGGCCCCATGTCGACGACGTGGTCGGCGAGTGCGATGACATCCGGGTCGTGCTCGACGACCAGCACGGTGTTCCCCTTGTCGCGCAGCCGCAGCAGCAGGTCGCCGAGCCGGCCCACGTCCCGCGGGTGCAGACCGACGCTCGGCTCGTCGAAGATGTACGTCATCCCGGTCAGGCTGGAGCCGAGGTGCCGTACGGTCTTCAGCCGCTGCCCCTCCCCGCCGCTGAGGGTGGCGGTCTCCCGGTCGAGGCTCAGATAGCCGAGGCCGATCGCCTCGATCCGCTCCAGCGCGGTGACGGCGGCCGAGGCGATCGGCCCGGCCACCGGGTCGTCGATCTCCTTCAGTACGGCGATCAGGTCTGTCACCTGCATACGGACGCAGTCGGCGATCGACAGGCCGTTGATCCGGGTCGCGAGCGCCGCCGCGTTCAGCCGCGCTCCACGGCAGCCCGGGCAGGTGTCCTCCACCAGGAACGCGCGGACCAGGTCCCGGGTCTTCTGGCTCATGGCCGACAGGTCCCGCTTCAGATACAGCCGCTCGAAGCGGACGGCCAGCCCCTCGTACTCGGTGGTCCAGGCACCGCCGCTGCTGTCGACGGTGACCTTGCTGCCGGGCCGTCCGCGCATCAGGAACTCCCGCTCGGCGGCCGTGAACCGCCCCACCGGCTTGTGCGGGTCGAGGTCGTCGCTGTTCGTGTACGTCTTGCCCTGCCAGGTCCCGGCGGCGAACGGCGGGAAGCGGACCGCCCCGTCGGCGAGGGAGCGGTCCGGATCCAGGATGCGGTCCCAGTCGGGCCGTACCGTCCGGCCGAGACCGTCACACTCGGGGCACATGCCCGACGGGTCGTTGAACGAGTAGGCCGTGGCCGGTCCGGCGCTCGGGGTGCCGTGCCGGGAGAACAGCACCCGGACCACCGAGTAGACGTCCGTCATGGTGCCGACGGTCGACCGGGAGTGGCCGCCGACCTGCCGTTGGTCGACGACGATCGCCGGGGTGAGGTCCTCCAGCCCGTCCGCGTGCGGCCGCTCGAACTTGGGCAGCCGGTTGCGGACGAACCACGGGTAGGTCTCGTTGAGCTGGCGCTGCGACTCCACCGCGATCGTGTCGAAGACGACGGACGACTTCCCCGATCCCGAAACGCCGGTGAACACGGTCAGCCGGCCTTTCGGGATGCGCAGGGTGACGTCCTTGAGGTTGTTCTCGCGTGCTCCGGTCAGGGTGATGGCGTCGTGTGCGAAGTCGGTCATGCCTCCGACGCTAGGAGGAAAACCCGACAGCCTCTGGCGTGATTTCCCGCAGTTCTCCCTCCTCCAGCAGCAGCCAGCGGGTGATGCCGATCGACTCCAGGAACGGCAGGTCGTGGCTGGCCACGACCAGCGCCCCCTCGTACGACTCCAGGGCCGTGGTGAGCTGCCGGACGCTCGCCATGTCGAGGTTGTTGGTCGGCTCGTCCAGCAGGAGCAGCTGTGGTGCGGGCTCGGCCAGCATCAGCGCGGCCAGCGCGGCCCGGAAGCGCTCGCCGCCGGAGAGTGTCGACGCCTTCTGGTCGGCGCGGGCGCCCCGGAACAGGAAGCGCGCCAGCCGCGCCCGGATCCGGTTGTTGGTGGCGTCCGGCGCGTACCGGGCCACGTTCTCGGCGACGGACAGCTCCCCGTCGAGGACGTCGAGCCGCTGCGGCAGGAACCGCAGCGGGACGTGTGCCAGCACCTCGCCCGCCTCCGGGGCGAGTTCGCCGGTGATCGTGCGCAGCAGCGTGGTCTTGCCCGCGCCGTTGCGCCCGATCAGCGCGACCCGCTCGGGCCCGCGCAGGTCGAGTCCGCCCTTGACCCGGGCGCCGTAGCGCAGCCCGAGATCCTGGAGGGTGAGGACGGTCCGCCCCGGCGGGACCGCCGTGTACGGCAGGTCGACGCGGATCTCGTCGTCGTCCCTTACCGCCTCCACGGCCTCGTCGAGCCGCTCCCTGGCCTCGGCGAGCTTCTCCTCGTGCATGATGCGGTGCTTGCCCGCGGACTCCTGCGCCGCGCGCTTGCGCGCCCCCATGACGATCTTCGGCTCGCGCTTGCTGTCCCACATCTTCTGCCCGTACCGCTTACGGCGGGCCAGTTTGACCTGGGCGTCTGCCAGTTCGCGCTTCTGCTTACGGAAGTCGGACTCGGCGACGCGCACCATGCGCTCGGCCGCCTCCTGTTCGATCTCCAGTGCCTCCTCGTATGCGGAGTAGTTGCCGCCGTACCAGCTGATCTCACCGGAGCGCAGATCGGCGATCTGGTCGACGAGGTCCAGCAGTTCACGGTCGTGGCTGACGACGACCATCACACCCGGCCAGGTCTGCACGGCCGCGTACAGCCGCCTTCGGGCGTACAGGTCGAGGTTGTTGGTCGGCTCGTCCAGCAGCAGTACGTCGGGCCGGCGCAGCAGCAGCGCGGCCAGCCGCAGCAGGACCGACTCGCCGCCGGACACCTCGCCGATGGTGCGGTCCAACGCGATGTGTCCGAGCCCGAGTTCGCCGAGCGTGGCGAGGGCGCGCTCCTCGACGTCCCAGTCGTCGCCGACGGTCTCGAAATGGCTCTCGCTCACGTCACCGGCCTCGATGGCGTGCAGGGCGGTGCGCTGGGCGGCGATGCCGAGGGTCTCGTCGACGCGCAGGGTGGTGTCGAGCGTGACGTTCTGCGGCAGGTAGCCGACCTCACCGGCCACGCGGACGGTGCCGTCGGTGGGGGTGAGCTCACCGGCGATCAGCTTCAACAGGGTTGACTTTCCCGACCCGTTGACGCCGACCAGTCCGGTCCGGCCGGGGCCGAACGCGACGTCCAGGTCCTCGAAGACGGGGCTGCCGTCGGGCCAGGTGAACGCGAGGGATGTGACGGTGATGGAGGTGGGCATGGGGGCCTCTTTCGCGGTTGCTCGAAACGAGTGGGGGCAAACGCGTGTCGAGACACCTGCGACCGGGGGTGAGGCTCCATGGGCACATCACGGACATGAGAGATGCCCTGCACCGGAGGACGGCTCGAACGCCGAGGTCGCACGCAGCGCACACCACGGGAAAGGGGGTGTGACGCGGTGTCTCAGGACCTCAGACGAGCAACGTCCTTCTCCAATCGGCGGCGACAGGGACGCTCTACACCGTAGAAGGGCGCCCAGAGCCTGTCAACGGATTAACGCGCGGCTCGATCGCCCGCCCCGAGCAGGCCCCGCGCCCGACGGCGGCACGCTCAGCACGCGTCCCGCATCAGCTCCGCGAGGCCGTGGTCCAGATCCAGCTGAAGATGCTCAAGACCGACGGGCACGAGTTCGCTCGTGGCGTCGAGAAACCGGCGGATCTCGCTCGAACGGACGTGGACCACGGCGGTGCCCTCCGGGGCGTGGAACTCCAGCACCGTGCGGTCGTAGCCGTAGGGGCGCACGCGTACGTCGCCCTGCCCCTCGGCGCTCCGCTGGCCCGCGGTGAGCAGCTCGCGGGAGAAGGTCCAGCAGACCTCGACGCCCTCCAGCGTGGCCGGAGCGGGGAAGGTCATGCGGACGGCGAAAGGATCACGCCGGTCGTAGTGCAGCGTCGCGGGAATGCTCGGCATACGCGGCGCGGCGGCGACGAGGCGGGCCTCCACGGGCTGCTCGATGACGATGGACAACGCCTTGCTCCCTTGTGACGGCTGGACGGACACGTCCGGGCGGATGAGGCCGGGCATGGGAAGAGACGACGGAATCAGCCAATCCGTGCACACGAAATGCGAGTGACCTCTGTCACCGCGTTCATGCACCGGAGTGACGTGGCTCTCCTCGTGTGTCCCCGAGGACACGTGTGGTGCCGGAGGCGCGAGCGCGGAGGCCGTCTGGACGGCACCCGGGCGGTGGGCTAGCTTCCCCGGCCATGAGGCGCATGGGGAGCACGCGACGGACGGGACGGACACGCAGCAGGGCGACCGCGATGGCGGCCTGCGCGGCGGCATTGGGGGCCCTGACCGCCGTACCGGCACAAGCGCACGAGGGGGAACACCGGGCGCCGCACTGGCAACTCAAGGACACCGGCACCCCGGAGGCACGCTTCCGGGGCCTCGCCGCCGTCAGCCGCACCACCGCCTGGGTCGCCGGCACCGGCGGCACCGTCCTGCGCACCACCGACTCCGGCGCGAGCTGGCGGAACGTCTCACCGCCCGGCGCGGGGGAGTTGCAGTTCCGCGACATCGAGGCGTTCGACGCGCGCCGGGCCGTGGTCCTGGCCATCGGCGAGGGCGAGGCGTCCCGCGTCTACCGCACCGACGACGGCGGAGCGACCTGGACGGAGTCCTTCCGCAACACCGACCCCAAGGCGTTCTACGACTGCCTCACCTTCTTCGACCACCGTCACGGACTCGCGATGAGCGACCCGGTGGACGGGAAGTTCCGCATCCTGTCGACCGGCGACGGCGGCCGCAGCTGGAAGGTGCTGCCGGACCGGGGCATGCCGGCCGCACAGGAGGGCGAGGCCGGATTCGCCGCGAGCGGCCAGTGCCTGGTGGCGTCCGGGCCGAAGGACGTCTGGCTCGCCACCGGCGGGGCGCAGCGCGCGCGTGTGCTGCACTCCGCGGACCGGGGACGCACCTGGACGGCCACCGACACGCCCCTCCCGGCGGGCGACCCGGCCCGGGGCGTCTTCGCGCTGGCCTTCCGCGACCGCGCCCACGGCCTCGCCGTCGGCGGCGACTTCCGCCCCGACCAGCCCTCACCGAGCGCCGCCGCCCGAACCGTCGACGGCGGCCGCACCTGGCGCCCGGCCACCACCACCCCGCCCGCCTACCGCTCCGGCGTCGCCTGGCTCCCGCACAGCCGCACCGCCGCCCTCGCGGTCGGCCCCACCGGCACCGACCTCACCACGGACGCCGGCCGCACCTGGCGGACCGTGGACACCGGCTCCTACGACACCGTCGACTGCACCCCGGACCACGGATGCTGGGCCGCCGGTGAGAAGGGCCGGGTTGCCCGCCTGGAGCACTGAGCATGCAGGGTGCCCTGATCGTCGGCAGGGTGGGTACTCGTTCACCGATCGGAAAGGAAGTGAGCGGGAATGCCACGCGGTTCGAGCTCCAAGCGGGAGCGCCAGTACGAGCACATCAAGGAGAGCGCGAAGGACCGGGGCGAGAGCACCGGCCGCGCCAAGGAGATCGCCGCGCGGACGGTGAACAAGGAACGCGCCCGCTCCGGCGAGTCCAAGACCGCCAGCCGCACCTCCACCCAGGACATGTCCTCCGGCAAGCGGGGCGGTCAGCGCTCCGGGCAGGGTTCCCAGGGACCCACCTACGACCAGCTGTACCAGGAGGCCAAGCGCAAGGGCGTCGAGGGCCGTTCCAGCATGAACAAGAGCCAGTTGCAGCGGGCACTGGGCAAGTGAGGCGGACGCCTCAGAGGGTCTCGCGGTAGGCCTCCAGCGCGGGCGCCGTCTTCGTCGCCGTGAACTCGGTGACGCGGTAGGCGCACACGCCCGCGGTGACGAACGGGTCCTGAGCGGTGAGCTCCTCGATCCGCGCACGGTTCTCCGCGACGGCGATGATCACCCCGCCGTCGCGGGGGTTCTTGCGCCCGGACGCGAGGAACACCCCCTGCCGGTACCGCTCGTCGAGCCACGCCACGTGCTCGTCCAGCACGGCGTCGACAGCTTCCAGCGGGGCGGTGTACGTCAGCTCCAGCACGAACATGACCGGGAGCCTATCCCCGGGCGACCGCCCGGCCGCGGGGGGCCCGTAGGCTCAGGGCACCATGACGACCGTACGCATCCCCGAGGACTGGCCCGCCACCGAGGAGCAGGCCCGCGCCGTCCAGGACGCACTGCGCGCACGCGTGATCCTCGGCGAACCGGGACCGCCGCCCGGGACGGGCCATGTGACGGGGGTCGACGTCGCCTACGACGACGCCCGCGACGTCGTCGCCGCGGCGGCGGTCGTGCTGGACGCGGCGAATCTGGAGGTCGTCGCCGAGGCCACGGCCGTGGGCCGGGTCTCCTTCCCGTACGTGCCCGGGCTGCTCGCCTTCCGCGAGATCCCGACGGTCCTCGCCGCTCTCGACGCCCTGCCCTGCCCGCCCGGCCTGGTCGTCTGCGACGGCTACGGCCTCGCCCACCCCCGCCGCTTCGGCCTCGCCAGCCACCTCGGCGTCCTGACCGGCCTGCCCACGATCGGCGTCGCGAAGAACCCGTTCACCTTCACCCACGACGACCCGGACACCCCGCGCGCCAGCACCTCCGCGCTGCTCGCCGGCTCCGAGGAGGTCGGCCGGGCGTTGCGCACCCGGGACGCCGTCAAGCCGGTCTTCGTCTCCGTCGGCCACCGGACCACGCTGGACAACGCCTGCGCGCACACCCTCGCGCTGACTCCCCGCTACCGCCTGCCGGAGACCACGCGCAGGGCGGACGCGCTGTGCCGCGCGGCCCTGCGGGAGGCCTACCCGTCCTGACCGTCCACCCGCCAGCGGCCCACCTCCCGGTACTCCGAGTCGTAGATCGCCGCTTCGTCCCCGGGGGTGAGCGCGTAGTGGTGCAGATTGCCGGCCCAGTACCTGAGGATCCGGCCCAGTTCGGCCGCCGGGTCCTTCGCCGGCGCGGCGTCGTCCAGGGACACTTCGAGGAGGAATCTCATACCTTCAAGGGTTTCATTGAACTCCTCGTTGGCACTTTGCGGGCGGTAGCCAGGGGTGGGACGCCGGAAGTCTCAAGTCGGGGGCGAGAGACGGCCGGGGCGGGCGGCCGGATCTGAGTACCGGGCCTGAGTACCCGTACGGATGTCCCGCCGCCACCCCCTCGGCAGGCTGGGGCGCATGACCACGCACCGTGCCCCCAAGCCTGTCGCCGCCCCGACGCAGACCGTCGAGCGGGCCGTCACCATCGGGCTGATCCTCGCCGCGCTGGCCGGGCTCGGCTGGATCGCCGGGATGATCTACACCCTCGCCGAGTGGCCGCTGTAGACCCTCAGCGCGCCGCCGCCACGCGGAAGCGGATGCCCGCCGCGCGCAGCCGGTCGATCAGCGCGTCGCCCATCGCCACCGCCGTGGTGACCTGACCCGCGGTGCGGGGAAGGTCGTCGAAGGCCAGGCACAGCGCCGACTCGGCGAGCATCTTGGCCGTCTCGTCGTAGCCGGGGTCGCCGCCCGAGACCTCCGTGTACACCCGCTGACCGCCGCCCTCGCCCACGAAGCGCACGGAGAACCAGCTCTTCGCCCGCTTCTGCGGGCTCGGCCCGTCCCCGGGCTTGAGCCGGTCCGACAACCAGCGCCGCGCGGGCGGCACCTGGGCCGCCGCGACCAGCGCGCCGAGCGCCGCGACCCCGCCGACCGCGACCGGCAGATGCCGGACGGCCGCGTACTGCCGGTAGCGGAAATCGGGCCCGTACCGGTCGAGGGCCGACGCCGAACGCCGCACGATCTGCGGGTCGATGGTCGGCATCGGCAACGCCCACGCGCCGACCTCCTTGGCGAACCGCGGCCCGCCCAGCGGCGCCGACGCCCGCCGGCCCACCAGCCGCGGCTCGTGCCGCCGCCGGTCCCGGGCGGCCGCCGCCATCTCCCGCTGCCGCGCGAACTGGCCGAGCGCGGAGGCGAAGGTCCCGCCCGAGAAGGCCGCGTCCGCGGTGACGAAGCCCTCCACGGCCAGCGGCACGTCCTCGGGCAGCTGCCGCACGGTGAAGTACACGCCGAGGTCGTGCGGGATCGAGTCGAACCCGGCGGCGTGCACCAGCCGCGCCCCGGTCTCCCGCGCGCGGGCGTCGTGCCGGACGTACATCAGGTCCACGAACTCCGGCTCACCGCACAGGTCGAGGTAGTCGGTCCCGGCGTCCGCGCAGGCGGCGACGGCCTCCTCGCCGTACCGCACGTACGGTCCGACCGTCGTGGCCAGCACGCGTGTCTTCCCGGCGAGTTCGCGCAGCGAGGCCGGGTCGGCGGCGTCCGCCCGCTCCACCCCGGCCTTCGCGCCGGCGGGCAGCCGCTCCCGCAGCCGCTCCAGCTTCCCGGCGTCGCGGCCCGCGATCGCCCAGCGCAGCCCCTCGGGCGCGTGGGCGGCCAGGTACTCCGCCGTGAGCGCCCCGGCGAAACTGGTCGCTCCGAAGAGCACGATGTCGTACGGACGGTCCGTCCTGCTTTGCCTGCTCATGACACCCCTCGGTCGTGCAGCCCGTGCCGCTGTCGGTGGCCGAGGCTAGCGTGAGGGGTGCGGAGCTGTGACGACGAGCCCGGAGGACGACGATGACCGTGCCCAGGAATGCCCTGAAGAAGTGGGAGAAAGCGCGCGCGTTCGCCCTGGGGCTGCCGGACGCGGTCGAGGAGTTCCCCTGGGGCGAGTCCGTCGCGAAGGTCAACAAGAAGGTGTTCGTCTTCCTCGGCGTCCAGGACGGCGGTCACCCCCTGGGGGTGACGGTGAAGCTCACCGACGAGACGGCGCACGCCCACGCGTTGTCCTGCCCCGGCGCCGAGCCCGCCGGGTACGGCCTGGGCAAGGCCGGCTGGGTGACCGTCCCCCTGGAGCGGGAGGGCGCCCCCACCGCCGAGGTGCTCTGCGACTGGGTGGAGGAGAGCTACCGGGTGATCGCGCCGAAACGGCTGACCGTGGTGCTGGACGGAGACTGACCCGTCCGGCAGATTGCTAAGCGCTTGCTCGTTCAGGTCTTGTGCCGAGTGGAACACGTTCTTAGCATCACTGGTGTTACATCAGTTGTGTCACAGCATGGGGGCTGGATGACCACGGCAAGGACGCCAGGACACGGTCCGCTCACCGGCGTGCGCGTCGTCGAGCTGGCCGGCATCGGGCCCGGCCCGTTCGCCGCCATGCTCCTGGCCGACCTCGGCGCCGACGTCGTGCGCGTGGACCGGCCCGGTGGCCCCGGCCTCGCGATCGACCCCGCCTACGACGTCACCAACCGCAACAAGCGCTCGGTGGTCGTCGACCTGAAGGCCCCCGACGGCCCGGACCGCGTGCTCGACCTCGTCACCCGCGCCGACGTCCTCGTCGAGGGCTACCGGCCCGGCGTCGCGGAGCGCCTCGGTGTCGGCCCCCGGGACTGCCACGCCCGCAACCCCCGCCTCGTCTACGGCCGGATGACCGGCTGGGGCCAGGACGGCCCGCTCGCCCAGCGCGCCGGACACGACATCGCGTACATCGCCCCCACCGGCGCCCTCGGCATGATCGGCCACCCGGACGAACCGCCCGCGGTCCCGGCGAACCTGCTCGGCGACTACGCGGGCGGCTCCCTCTACCTCGTCGTCGGCGTCCTCGCCGCCCTGCACCACGCCCGCGCGCACGGCACCGGCCAGGTCGTCGACGCCGCCATCGTCGACGGCACCGCCCATCTCGCCACGATGATCCACGGCATGCTCGCCGCCGGTGGCTGGCAGGACCGCCGCGGCGCCAACCTCCTGGACGGCGGCTGCCCCTACTACGGCACCTACGAGACGGCCGACGGCCGGTACATGGCCGTCGGCGCCCTGGAACCGCAGTTCTACGCGGAGTTCCTCGCCCTCCTCGGAGTCGAGGACCAGGCCGGGGCCCGCAAGGACGTCACCCGCTGGGGTGAACTGCGCGAGCAGGTCGCCACCCGCTTCAAGAGCCGCACCCGGGACGAGTGGACGGCCGTCTTCGACGGCTCCGACGCCTGCGTGGCGCCCGTGCTGTCACTGCGCGAGGCCCCGCACCACCCGCACCTGGCCGCCCGCGGCACCTTCACCGACCACGGCGGCATCACCCAGCCCGCCCCGGCCCCCCGCTTCTCCGCGACCCCGACCTCCGTCCGCACCGGCCCGGCCCGGCCGGGCGCCGACACGGCGGACGTCGCCCGGGACTGGGACGTCCCCGGGCTCCTCCCGTCGTCCCGCACCCCTCAGTGAAAGGCCTCCTCGTGAGCACCGAAGCGTACGTCTACGACGCGATCCGCACGCCGCGCGGCCGCGGCAAGGCCAACGGCGCCCTGCACGGCACCAAGCCCATCGACCTGGTCGTCGGACTCATCCACGAGATCCGCGCCCGGTTCCCGGACCTCGACCCGGCCGCCGTCGACGACATCGTCCTCGGCGTCGTCGGCCCGGTCGGCGACCAGGGCTCCGACATCGCCCGGATCGCCGCCATCGCCGCCGGCCTGCCCGACACGGTCGCCGGTGTGCAGGAGAACCGCTTCTGTGCCTCGGGCCTGGAGGCCGTCAACCTGGCCGCCGCCAAGGTGCGTTCCGGCTGGGAGGACCTCGTCCTCGCGGGCGGTGTGGAGTCGATGTCCCGGGTACCGATGGCCTCCGACGGCGGCGCCTGGTTCAACGACCCGATGACCAACCTCGACGTCAACTTCGTGCCGCAGGGCATCGGCGCCGACCTCATCGCCACCATCGAGGGCTTCTCCCGGCGCGACGTCGACGAGTACGCGGCCCTCTCCCAGGAGCGGGCCGCGACCGCCATGAAGGACGGCCGTTTCGAGCGGTCCGTCGTGCCGGTCAAGGACCGCAGCGGCCTCGTCGTCCTCGACCACGACGAGTTCCCGCGCCCCGGCACCACGGCCGACTCCCTCGCCAAGCTCAAGCCGTCCTTCGCGGACATCGGCGAACTCGGCGGCTTCGACGCCGTGGCGCTCCAGCAGTACCACTGGGTGGAGAAGATCGACCACGTCCACCACGCGGGCAACTCCTCCGGCATCGTCGACGGCGCCTCACTCGTCGCGATCGGCTCCCGGGAGGTCGGCGAGCGCTACGGCCTCACGCCCCGCGCCCGGATCGTCTCCGCCGCCGTCTCCGGCTCCGAGCCGACCATCATGCTCACCGGCCCCGCCCCCGCCACCCGCAAGGCCCTCGCCAAGGCCGGACTGACCATCGACGACATCGACCTCGTCGAGATCAACGAGGCGTTCGCGGCGGTCGTGCTGCGCTTCGTGAAGGACATGGGCCTGTCACTCGACAAGGTCAACGTCAACGGCGGCGCGATCGCGCTCGGCCACCCCCTCGGCGCCACCGGCGCGATGATCCTCGGCACCCTGGTCGACGAACTGGAGCGCCAGGACAAGCGCTACGGCCTCGCCACGCTGTGCGTCGGCGGCGGCATGGGCGTCGCCACCATCGTCGAGCGCATCTGACCCCCTCCCGACGGATCACACGGAGCACCTCCACATGAGCACTGAATCCACCACCATCCGCTGGGAACAGGACCGCACCGGCCTCGTCACCCTCGTCATCGACGACCCCGACCAGTCCGCGAACACCATGAACCAGGCGTTCCGCGACTCGCTGGCCGCCGTCACCGACCGCCTGGAGGCCGAGAAGGACTCCATCCGGGGCGTCATCATCACCTCCGCCAAGAAGACCTTCTTCGCCGGCGGCGACCTGCGCGACCTCATCCGCGTCACCCCCGAGACGGCCCAGGAGCTGTTCGACGGCGGCATGGCCATCAAGCGCAACCTGCGCCGCATCGAGACCCTCGGCAAGCCCGTCGTCGCCGCCCTCAACGGCGCCGCCCTCGGCGGCGGTTACGAGATCGCCCTCGCCTGCCACCACCGCGTCGCCCTCGACGCGCCCGGCTCCAAGATCGGCTGCCCCGAGGTCACCCTCGGTCTGCTGCCCGGAGGCGGCGGCGTCGTCCGCACCGTCCGCCTGCTCGGCATCGCCGACGCCCTGCTCAAGGTCCTCCTCCAGGGCACGCAGTACAGCCCGCGCCGCGCCCTGGACAACGGCCTCGTCGACGAGGTCGCCGACAGCCCGGAGGACATGCTCGCCAAGGCCCGCGCCTTCATCGACGCCAACCCCGAGTCCCAGCAGCCCTGGGACAAGCCGGGCTACCGCATCCCGGGCGGCACACCGGCCAACCCCAAGTTCGCCGCGAACCTGCCCGCCTTCCCGGCGACCCTGCGCAAGCAGACCAATGGCGCCCCCTACCCGGCCCCGCGCAACATCCTCGCCGCGGCCGTCGAGGGCTCCCAGGTCGACTTCGAGACCGCCCAGGTCATCGAAGCCCGCTACTTCGTGGACCTCGCGGCCGGCCAGACCTCGAAGAACATGATCCAGGCGTTCTTCTTCGACCTCCAGGCCGTCAACTCCGGCGCGAACCGGCCCAAGGGCATCGAGCCCCGCCCGGTCCGCAAGGTCGCCGTCCTCGGCGCCGGGATGATGGGCGCCGGCATCGCCTACTCCTGCGCCCGCGCCGGCATCGAGGTGGTCCTCAAGGACGTCTCCCTGGAAGCGGCCCTCAAGGGCAAGGGCTACTCCGAGAAGCTGTGCGCCAAGGCCGTCTCCAAGGGCCGTACGTCCCAGGAGAAGGCCGACGCGCTGCTCGCCCGCATCACCCCCACCGCCGAGGCCCAGGACCTGGCCGGCTGTGACGCCGTCATCGAGGCCGTCTTCGAGGACACCTCCCTCAAGCACAAGGTGTTCCAGGAGATCCAGCACGTCGTGGAGCCCGACGCGCTGCTCTGCTCCAACACCTCCACCCTGCCCATCACCGCCCTCGCCGAAGGCGTGGAGCGCCAGGGCGACTTCATCGGACTGCACTTCTTCTCGCCGGTCGACAAGATGCCGCTGGTGGAGATCATCAAGGGCGAGCGCACCGGCGAGGAGGCCCTCGCCCGCGCCTTCGACCTGGTCCGGCAGATCAACAAGACGCCCATCGTCGTCAACGACTCGCGCGGCTTCTTCACCTCCCGCGTCATCGGCCACTTCATCAACGAGGGCGTCGCCATGGTCGGCGAGGGCATCGAGCCCGCCTCGGTCGAGCAGGCCGCCGCCCAGGCCGGCTACCCGGCCAAGGTGCTCTCCCTGATGGACGAACTGACGCTGACCCTGCCCCGCAAGATCCGGGCCGAGACGCGGCGCGCGGTCGAGGAGGCGGGCGGCACCTGGACGGCCCACCCCGCCGAGGCCGTCATCGACCGCATGGTCGACGAGTTCGGCCGCACCGGCCGCAGCGGCGGCGCCGGCTTCTACGACTACGGCGACGACGGCAAGCGCACCGGCCTGTGGCCCGGCCTGCGCGAGCACTACACCAAGCCGGGCCACCGGATCCCGTTCCGGGACATGCAGGAGCGCATGCTGTTCTCCGAGGCGCTGGACACCGTCCGGCTGCTGGAGGAGGGCGTGCTCACCTCCGTCGCCGACGCCAACATCGGCTCCGTCTTCGGCATCGGCTTCCCGGGCTGGACCGGCGGCGTGCTCCAGTACATCAACGGCTACGAGGGAGGCCTGCCCGGCTTCGTGGCCCGCGCGCGTGAACTCGCCGAGCAGTACGGGGAGCGCTTCGCCCCGCCCGCGCTGCTGGTGGACAAGGCCGAGCGGGGAGAGCGCTTCAGCGACTCAGCCCGCGGCTGAGTCGCCGGAGCCCGACGGCCCGGTGAGCCATTCGCCCAGCTCTTCCTTCAGCGACCGCTGAAACGCGGTGAGGAGCGCCTGCACCACCAGTGGGTGCATGTGCGCGGACAGCGAGCGCACGTCCCGCGCGTCGCGCTCCGCCACCTCACCGCGGAAGAGCTGGGACAGCTCCCGGGCCGCGGCGCGCGCGTGCTCGACGAGGACCGTGCGCGCGGCGAAGATCGCCTCCTGGGAGAGCGGCACGTCGAGCAGTCCCGCGCCGAGCCGGAGCAGGCCGAGGTCGGCCTCGTAGCCGCCGTCCGCGGGCCGGATCACGCCCATCGCGGCGAGCCGCTCGACGTCCTCGTCGCCGAGCGGCCGTCCGGCCCGCCGCTCCAGCTCCGCCCGCGTGACCGTCTCGACGGCCTCCGGCGCCCAGGAGGCCACCACGGCCCGGTGGATGGCGAGGTCGTGCGCACTCAGGTCCGACGGCAGCTGCCGCAGATAGCGCTCGATGCCGGACAGCGTCATGCCCTGCCGCTGCAACTCCTCGATCAGCGCCAGCCGGGCCAGATGCTCACGCCCGTAGTGCCCCACGCGCCGCGGACCGAGCACCGGCGGCGGCAACAGGCCTTTCGTGCCGTAGAAGCGGACCGTGCGCACCGTGACACCGGTCCGGGCGGCCAGCTCGTCGATCGTGAGGGTCGGCTCCTCGGCGTCGGTCGTCATGTGCAGCAGTATCGCTGTCTCACCAGTGCTGTGAAACCTTCCGGACTCCGAGGAGGGCCCCGTGTGAGAAGTCGCGCTCTGTGACGTATGCCACCGCGTGGGCCGTGAGGTGTGGGGGAAGGTGGCCCCTTGGTCTGTGCCTCTACAGGGGGCGCAGACCTTATGTACGTCCGGAAGCCGAGCGTGACCCGCTCGGATGCACCAGAGAAGTGGATCCACCGTGAGCAAGGACGCCGTGAACACGGCTGCGGCCACGCCGCGTACCGATGCGGCCGCAGTGCCCGCGGACGCGGGCGACGCCGGCTACAGCAAGGACCTCAAGGCCCGCCACGTCAACATGATCGCCATCGGGGGCGCGATCGGCACGGGGCTGTTCCTGGGCGCGGGCGGCCGTCTGCACAACGCGGGCCCGGCGCTGGCGATCGCCTACCTGGTCTGCGGCGTCTTCGCCTTCTTCGTGGTCCGTGCCCTCGGCGAGCTCGTCCTCTACCGCCCGTCCTCCGGCTCCTTCGTGTCGTACGCGCGCGAGTTCCTCGGCGAGAAGGGCGCGTACGTCGCCGGCTGGATGTACTTCCTGAACTGGTCGACCACCGGTATCGCCGACATCACCGCGATCGCGCTCTACACGCACTACTGGAGCCTGTTCACCGACATCCCGCAGTGGGTGCTGGCCCTGGTCGCCCTCGCGGTGGTGCTGGCCGTGAACCTCATCTCGGTGAAGATCTTCGGCGAGATGGAGTTCTGGTTCGCGATCATCAAGGTCGCCACGCTCGTCGGCTTCATGTTCATCGGCATCTTCCTGCTCGCCACGTCGCACGAGGTGGGCGGCCGGACGCCGGGCATGAGCGTCATCACCGACAACGGCGGCGTCTTCCCGCACGGCATGATGCCCGTCGTCCTGGTCATGCAGGGCGTGATCTTCGCGTACGCCGCGCTGGAGCTGGTCGGTGTCGCCGCCGGCGAGACCGCCGAGCCGGAGAAGGTCGTCCCGCGCGCGGTGAACTCCATCATGTGGCGCGTGGGCCTGTTCTACGTCGGCTCCGTCGTCCTCCTCGCCCTGCTGCTGCCCGGCTCGGCCTACTCGGCCGACCAGAGCCCCTTCGTCACGGTGCTGTCGAAGATCGGCGTCCCGGCCGCGGGCGACGTGATGAACCTGGTGGTCCTGACGGCCGCCATGTCCTCCCTCAACTCCGGCCTGTACTCCACGGGCCGCATCCTGCGCTCCATGGCGATGGCGGGCTCCGCCCCGAAGTTCACCGCGCGCATGAACCGCAGCCAGGTTCCCTACGGCGGCATCCTGCTGACCTGCGGGGTGTGTGTGCTCGGCGTCGGCCTGAACTTCCTCGTGCCGGCCCAGGCCTTCGAGATCGTGCTGAACGTCGCCTCCCTCGGCATCATCAGCACCTGGGTGATCATCATGGTCTGTCACCTGGTCTTCGTCCGCCGCGCCAAGGAGGGCCAGGTCACCCGGCCCTCCTTCCGGCTCCCCTTCAGCCCGGTCACGGAGATCACCACGATCGCCTTCCTGCTGGCCTGCCTCGGCATGATGTGGAACGACCCCGAGGTCGGCCGCAAGACCCTCCTCCTCATCCCGCTGATCGCGGCCATGCTGGTCGCGGGCTGGTTCGGCATCCGCCGCCGCGTCTCCCGCACCGCGGACCAGGAACTGTCGCAGCTGACGAAGTAGCAGGTCACGGCCTGTCGGGCCCCACCATCCACGGCGGGGCCCGTTCGGCATGCCGGGTGTCACACCCCCGCGGACATCAGTGCCCGTGCACCCCGTTCGTCGCGGCGATCCGCTTCCACGACCTGGGCCGGGGCACATCCTCGGCGCTCGTGGCCACCGCCGCGGCCCGGGCCGCCGGTGCCCCCGGCTTCGACGGCTGGAACAGCCAGGTGTCGAAGAGCGCGGCCAGTGGCTTGCCCGAGACCTCCTCCGCGTACCGCCGGAAGTCCGCCACCGAGGCGTTGCCATGGGCGTACTTCGCCGGCCAGCCCCTGAGGATCGCGAAGAACGCCTCGTCGCCGACCTCGTTGCGCAGCGCCTGCACGGCCAGTGCGCCACGGTCGTAGACCGCGAGGTCGAACTGGTTCTCCGGTCCGGGGTCCCCGGGCCTCACCGTCCAGAACGGGTCGTCGGCGGGATGCGAGGCGTACACGTGGTCGGCGAGTTCCTGCGCGGTGCCCTCGCCCTCGTGCTCGGACCACAGCCACTGCGCGTACCGCGCGAACCCCTCGTTGATCCAGATGTCCTTCCAGCGCTTGAGCGATACCGCGTCGCCGTACCACTGGTGGGCCAGCTCATGGACGACGACCGACACGTTGGACCCGGCCGCGAACTGCCGCGGGCTGTAGAACGGCCGGGTCTGGGTCTCCAGCGCGTAACCGGTGTTCGTGTTCGGCACATACCCGCCGAGCGCGCTGTAGGGATACGGCCCGAAGTACCCGGCCAGCCAGTCGGCGATCTCCCCGGTCCGCTCGATGCTCGCCCGCGCCGCGCCGGCGTTCGCGCCCAGGTCCTTGCTGTAGGCGTTGAGGACCGGGATGCCGCCCTCGGTCGTGCCGGTCGTGATGTCGAACTTCCCGACCGCGAGCGTGGCGAGGTAGGTGGCCTGCGGCTTGTCGGACCGCCAGTTCCAGCGGGTCCAGCCGAGCTTCGAACTCGTCGACTGGAGCGTGCCGTTGGAGATGGCCTGGGTGCCGTCAGGGACCAGCACGGAGACGTCGTAGGTCGCCTTGTCCAGCGGGTGGTCGTTGGCCGGGAACCACCACGCGGCCGCCTCGGGCTCGTTCGCGGCGACACCGCCGTCGGGTGTGCGGTGCCAGCTGGTGAAACCGAAGGCCTGCTTCGACGAGGGCACCCCGCGGTAGCGCACGACGACCGTGACGGGCGCGCCCTTGGCCAGGGGGGTCCTGGGAGTGATCTCCAGCTCCTGCTCGCCCGAGGTCCGCAGCGACGCCTTCGCGCCGTTGACGCGTACCTCGTCGACGTCCAGCAGGAAGTCCAGGTTGAAGCTCGTCAGGTCCTGCGTGGCACGGGCCACGAGGGTCGCCGTGCCCTCCAGCTCGTCCGTGGCGGGCTGGTACTTCAGCCTCAGGTCGTAGTGGGTGACGTCGTAGCCGCCGTTGCCGTAGGCCGGGTAGTAGGGGTCGCCGATACCCGGGGCGCCGGGGGAGTGGCGGGCGGCCGATGCCGGGATCGCCAGCAGGAGTACGGCCGCTGCCAGGGCTCCCGGCGCGATGATTCTGCGGTGCACGCAAGGCTCCAAGTCGTAGGGTTCCGGGGTCTGTCCGGGTCTGTGCGGAGCCTATTGACTCCCTGTGCCCCTGATCATGTCCATGGCCCCTGCTGTCACACGATCGCCATTCGGCCGACATGAGACCCCTCGCCCCTGGCCCCACCCCGGACACGCCGGTCCGTCAGCTGCCCTCTTCTGAACGGGAGTTCACCGATGTACCGTCCGGCGCATGCCGAAACGCACGCGCTTCACGACCTGGAGACCGCTCGCGACGGCGGCCACGGCCGCCCTCTTGGCCACCCTGCTCACCCCGGTGACCGCACAGGCCGCCCCGCGCGGGAGCGAACCCGTCCACTCCTACCGGGACGCCATCCGCGAGGCCGTCTGGGTGGACACCGGTCTCGACGGCGACCGGGACGGCAAGCCCGACCGCCGGGTCGCCGTCGACATCGTCCGCCCCCGCGAAACCGCCCGGCAGGGCCGCAAGGTCCCCGTCATCATGGACGCCAGCCCGTACTACTCCTGCTGCGGGCGCGGCAACGAGAGCCAGAAGAAGACCTATGACGCGCAGGGCCGTGTCGCACAGATGCCGCTCTACTACGACAACTACTTCGTCCCGCGCGGATACGCCTTCGTCGGTGTGGACCTGGCCGGAACCAATCGCTCCGACGGCTGCGTCGACGTCGGCGGCCGCTCCGACATCCAGTCCGCGAAGGCCGTCGTCGACTGGCTGAACGGCCGGGCCAAGGCCTACACGACCCGCACCGGCACCACCCGCGCCCGGGCCGGCTGGACCAACGGCCGCACCGGCATGATCGGCAAGAGCTGGGACGGCACCATCGCCAACGGCGTCGCCGCCACCGGTGTCAAGGGCCTGAGGACCATCGTCCCGATCAGCGCCATCTCCTCCTGGTACGACTACTACTTCCAGCAGGGTGCCCCCCTCTACGACTCCGGCCCCGAGTGGCTGTCGGACTACGTCGACAGCCCCGACGCCCGCGCCAAGTGCCAGGCCGTCCAGCACAAGCTCGTCGACGGCGCGCCGCGCACCGGCGACTGGACCCCGCTGTGGACCGAGCGGGACTATGTGAAGGCCGCGCGCAAGGTCAGGGCCAGCGTCTTCCTGATCCACGGCATGCAGGACCTCAACGTCCGCATGAAGCACGTCGGCCCGTGGTGGAACGCCCTCGCGAAGAACGGCGTCGAGCGCAAGATCTGGCTGTCCCAGACCGGCCACGTCGACCCCTTCGACTTCCGGCGCGGCGCCTGGGTCGAGACGCTGCACCGCTGGTTCGACCACGAACTCAAGGGCATCGACAACGGCATCGACCGCGAGCCCATGGCCGACATCGAGCGCGCCCCCGGCCAGTGGGAAACCTCCCGGGTCTGGCCGCCGAGCGGCACCCGCACCGCCACCCTGCGCCCCGACCGCGGCACCCAGGCCGGCGTCGGCACCCTCGGCCTGCACCGCGGCCACGGCACGGAAACCTTCACCGACGACCCGAAGCTCGGCGAGACCGACTGGGCGGCCCGGATCGACGAACCGACCCCCGAGAAGGCCGGTTTCACCACCCGGCCGCTCACCCGGGACCTGCGCCTGTCCGGCTCCTCCGAGGTCACCGTCACCGCGACGCCCTCCACCCCGACGGCCCACCTCTCCGCCGTCCTGGTGGACCTGGGCCCCGCCACCATCCGCGACTACGCCGACGCGGGCGAAGGCATCACCACCCTGACCGACCGCACCTGCTGGGGCGCGAGCACCCCCGCGGACAGCTCCTGCTTCAAGGAGACGAAGGCCAAGACCGCCGACGTCGACTACACCGTCGTCAGCCGCGGCTGGGCCGACCTCGGCAACCACGCCTCCGGGCACAAGGGCTCTCCGCTCACCCCGGGCAAGCGGTACACGATCACCCTCGACCTCGCGGCGACCGACCATGTCGTCCCGAAGGGCCACCGCCTGGCGCTGATCGTCGCGGGCACCGACCAGGGCCTCATCGACCCGCCCGCCGACCGGCCGAAGCTCACGCTGGACCTCTCCCGTACCTCGGCGCGCGTCCCGTTCACCGGCTCAGCCGCGGCCTTCGCCCGCGCCACCGCGGGCACCGCCCCCGCCGTCCCCGACGCCACGTTCCTGGACGGCGTGCGGGAGCCGCGCACCACCCACCGCGTCCCGGAGGCGAGCCAGTGATCCGCGCAGCAGCCCTGACCACGACCGCCGCGGCCCTCACCGCCTGCCTGATCGCCGCACCGGCCCAGGCGGCCGGGGATCCCCCGCCCCGCACCGGCTTCGAGCAGTCCGACGGCGCCCGCTGGACCACCCAGCCCGAGGAACAGGACTTCCTCAAGGCCGTCGACCGGGCCAGTGGCCGGGTCTCCATGACCCGCTTCGGCACGACGAAGCAGGACCGCCCGCTCCAGCTCGTACGGATCGGCAACCGCCCGGACGCCGCCGGCAAGGTCAAGGTGCTGCTCGTGTGCAGCCAGCACGGCGACGAACCCTCCGGCCGCGAGGCCTGCCTCACCACCGTCCGCGACCTGGCGTACGCCCGCGACAGCCGCACCCGGCGCTTCCTGGACCGCACCACGGTCCTGGTCGTGCCCACCGCCAACCCGGACGGCCGGGCCGCGAACACGCGCGGCAACGGCGACGGCGTCGACATCAACCGCGACCATCTCGCCCTGAAGACCGCCGAGGGGCGCGCCCTGGCCGCCGTCATCCGCGACCAGCGCCCCGACCTCGTCTACGACCTGCACGAGTACGGCGCCACGCCCAGGTTCTACGACAAGGACCTCTTCGACCTGTGGCCGCGCAACCTCAACACCCACGAGGCGGTCCACGACGAGGCGCGCACCCTGTCCGAGGCGTACGTCCGCCCCGCCGCCGAGCGGGCCGGCCACTCGACCGGCACCTACGGTATCTGGACCGACCCGGAGACCGGTGAGCCGGTCAAGCAGGTCGCAGGAGACGGACAGGAGCGCATTTTGCGCAATATGTCCGGTGTGAAGCATTCCGTGGGGCTGCTCATCGAGAGCCGGGTGGATCCGCTGACCGACGCCGAGAAGGCGGACGAGGCGCTCAACAACCGGCGCCGGGTGACCTCCCAGCTGGACGCCCTCAAGGGCATGTTCGGGTACACCGACCAGCGCCGCGCACGCATCGAGGCGGCGACGGCCAGGGCCCGGCTCGCGGGCTACGCCGACACCGGGCCCGTGTACGTCGGGGGCGCCGACAACGACGCTCCCGAAACGGATGAAATCATCCCCAACCCACCCTGTGGCTACCGTCTCACCGCCCCCCAGTACGCCGAGGTCGGTGACGAACTCGCCCTGCACGGAGTGCGCGTACGCAGGGACGCCGACGGCGTGCTCGTACCCCTGCGTCAGCCACTGCGGGCCCTCGTCCCCCTGCTGCTCGACGACCGGGCCGAGTACCACCTGACCGGAGGTTCATACGAAACCGCATGTTGAGAGGGGTGAAATTCCGCCACACGTGGTAGCAGCGTTTACGGAGGACCTACATTTTCCTCCGCTGTCCCGATGAAAGGTTCCGCCTGTGACGCAAGAACGACCAAGCGACAAGGACTCCCCGGAGGGAGCCGCGCTGCCGGGGTCGGAAGCGGGTCTGCCCGGTCAGGAGCGGCCGCAGACCGACCGCATCGTCTTCGGCGTCACGGCGGTCCTCACCCTGGCCTTCGTGGTCTGGGGCGCCACCGCCACCGACTCCCTCGAAGACGTCTCCACCAGCATGCTCAGCGGGCTGATGCACAACGGCGGCTGGGCGTTCATGCTCGCGGCCTCCGGCTTCGTCGTCTTCGCCCTCTGGCTCGCGATCAGCCGCTACGGCCGTATCCGCCTCGGCGCGGAGGGCGAGGAGCCCGAGTTCCGCACGGTGTCCTGGGTCGCGATGATGTTCAGCGCGGGCATGGGCATCGGCCTGATGTTCTACGGCGTGAGTGAGCCGCTCTCGCACTACGGCACGCCCCCGCCGGGCACCGACCCGGCCGACTCCGGCGAACGCATGGAGACGGCCATGGCCACCACCCTGTTCCACTGGACGCTCCACCCCTGGGCGATCTACGCGGTGGTCGGTCTCGCCATCGCCTACAGCACCTTCCGCAGGCGGCGCCGGCAGACCATCAGCGCCGTCTTCACCCCGCTCATCGGCAAAAAGAACGCCAACGGCGGCATCGGCCGGGCCATCGACATCCTCGCGATCATCGCGACCGTCTTCGGCTCCGCCGCGTCCCTGGGGCTCGGCGCGCTCCAGATCGGCTCCGGTGTCCAGGAGCTGAAGTGGATGGACAAGGTGAGCACCGGGCTGCTCGTCACGATCATCGCGGTGCTGACCCTGGCCTTCGTCGCGTCCGCCATCTCCGGTGTGGAGAAGGGCATTCAGTGGCTGTCCAACACCAACATGGTGCTGGCGCTGATCCTCGCCCTGTTCGTGTTCGTGGCCGGTCCCACCATCATCGTCCTCGACCTGCTGCCCACCTCCGTCTTCGCCTACCTCGGCGACCTGCCCCAGCTGGCCGGCCGGACCGAGGCGAGCGGCGGCGAGGGCGTGGCCGACTGGCTGGGCAGCTGGACGGTCTTCTACTGGGCGTGGTGGATCTCCTGGACGCCGTTCGTCGGCATGTTCATCGCCCGCATCAGCCGGGGCCGCACGATCCGCCAGTTCGTCGGCGGTGTCATCCTCGTGCCCAGCACGGTCAGCCTGATCTGGTTCGCGATCTTCGGCGGCTCGGCCATGAAGATGCAGGAGGACGGGCAGCTCGGCAAGGAAGCGACCCCGGAGGGGCAGCTCTTCGGCGTGCTCCAGCAGTTCCCCATCGCCACGGCCACCAGCCTGCTCGTGATGATCCTCGTCGGCATCTTCTTCGTCTCGGGCGCCGACGCGGCCTCCATCGTCATGGGCACCCTGTCGCAGAAGGGCGCGCTGGAACCGGGCCGGTTCGTGGTGGTGTTCTGGGGTGTGGTCACCGGAGCGGTGGCCGCGATCATGCTCCTGGTCGGCAGTGGCCAGGGCGACGCGTTGACGGGTCTGCAGAACCTCACGATCCTCGCGGCGGCGCCGTTCGTCATCGTGATGATCTTCATGTGTGTCGCCCTCATGCGCGACCTGCGCCGTGACCCGGTGGTCGTGCGCGAGCAGATGGGCTCCGAGGCCGTCGAGATGGCCGTGATGGCAGGCCACAAGAAGTACGACGGCGAGTTCGAGTTCCGCGTCGGCCCGGGCCGCGGCCCGGACGTGGAGGGAGACCCGATCGGCAAGCACTGACCCGAACGACGTGCGGCGGCCCGGATTCCAGCAACCCGGGCCGCCTCGCGTCCCGTCGACCGCATCTCGCCGCTCGACCTGCGTGACGTGCCGGCCCGCTCGGGTCTCGGCTGCCGTCCTCGCGTCCCGTCGGCCGCCTCTCGCCGCTCGGCCGCGTGACGTGCCGGCTGGCTCGCGTCTCGGCTGCCGTCCGCGGGTCTCGGCCGCCGCCCTCGCGTCTCGGCCGCCGTCCTCGCGTCCTGTCGGCTGCGTCTCGCCGCTCGGCCGCGTGACGTGCCGGCTGGCTCGCGTCTCGGCTGCCGTCCTCCCGTTCTCGGACGGTCGCTCGGGTCCCGGTCTGAGCCCGGCGATCAGTCTTCGCCCCGCGTCCCGGCCTTCGCCCCGCGTGCCGGCCTGCGCCCCGCGTGCCGGCCTGCGCCCCACCCCCGGCAAGCGCCGCGCGTGGAGTTGTGCGCATCGGCCCCGGGGCCAGGGGGGGTTCGTTGATCGCCGGCCGTCCGTGGCTCGTCGCGCCCACGCGGCGGAGCCGCACATGTCACAGCCCCGCGCCTGACGGGGCGCGCCCCGCGTCAGCCCGAGACCAGCCGCGCGGCCTCCTCCGCGCAGCCCCACGCCACCGTGACGCCCGCGCCACCGTGACCGTAGTTGTGGACCAACGGGCGGCCGTCCGGCAGGGCGTCGCGCTCCAGACGGACCGACGGGCGGGTGGGGCGCAGTCCCACCCGGTGCTCCAGCACACGGGCCCCGGCGATCTCCGGCCGGAGTGCCGCACAGCGGCGGACGATCGCCTCGGCCGCCGCCGGGTCGGGCTCCAGCGACCACGCGTCCTCCTCGGACGTCCCGCCGAGGACGAGTCCGCCCGGCTGCGGGAACAGATACGCGTGCTCCCCGGCCGCGTCGGTGGTGACCAGCCAGGTGTCGATCCCGGGGTTCTCCACGACGACCAACTGGCCGCGCACGGGCCGTACGGAGGGATCGGGCACGAGTTCCCGAGCCGCGAGCCCCGTGCAGTTGACCACCACCGGCGCGTCCACCTCCGAGAAGGCGGACACCGTACGCTCCTCTACCACCCCGCCCGCGGCGACGAACCGCTCCCGCAGCCACGGCAGATGAGCCGGCATGTCGATGAGCGGCAGCCGGGCCCGGACACCCGTACCCGCGTACTCGTCGGCCGTGGACGCCCGCAACCCCGGCACCCGGCCCGCCAGCCACCCGTCGGCCTCGTCGAGACCGGTCTCGCCCAGTACCCCTTCGACCATGCGTACGCCGGCCAGTGGGGCCCGCGCCGCCAGATCCTCGTACACCTCCAGGGACCGCAGCGCCCACGCACGGGCCGCCGTGACCGGTTCGATCCGGTACGGCCACCACAGCGCGCCCGCAACGGCGGAGGTGGTCGCCCCGACGGCGTCCCGCGTCCACACCCGCACCGACGCCCCACGCTCCGCGAGAACCAGGCCGGTCGTCAGACCGACCACCCCGCCGCCCACCACCACGATCTCGCCACTCGCCTCATTCGCCATGCCGGGACCGTAGCGGAATGTGTCATGCCGTGCTCACATCACGCGCAGTGTGGGGATACTCACCGTATGTGTGCCGAGTACGCGACCTTCGGCCTGGCTCCCGCGATGCGAGCCGGGGGAGTCCTCCACGACGGCGGTTACCAGGTCCACCGGGACTTCGTGGACTTCATCGTCGACGGGCGCCCGCTGCTGTTCCAGCTCTCCGACCTGGACGCGGTCTCCCCGCTCGCCTCCGACGTCCCACCGGCGATCTTCACCGCGCAGGTCCGCAGCCTGCTCCTGCAGAGCCCGGCGCCGTTACCGGGCGGCCGGTACGTCGTCTACGGCTGCCCCGAGTGCGAGGACCTGGCCTGCGGAGCCGTCACCGCCGTCATCCAGGGCGACGGCGAGGACGTCATCTGGCGGGACTTCGCCTGGCAGACCGACGACACGGCCGACCTGGAGCTCAACGGCTACCACGGCATCGGCCCGTTCCGCTTCCGCGGCACCGAGTACCGCACGGCACTGAGCGCCCTGCTGAACGGCTCCGCCCCCGACCCCCGGCGCCGGGTCCTGCTGATCGGCGCCCGTGTCGCCGTCCTCGCCAAGCTCGCCGCCGCCCTGCGCACCATCGGCGTCGGCGCCGACATCGCCCATGACGCCGACGGCGTACCCGCCGACGAACTCCGCGGCTACGGCGCCGTCGTCCTCGGCCACACGGCCGGTGAGCAGGAACGTGCCGCCGTGCGCCGGGCCTTCGAGCGCGCCGGGGTCCCGGTCGCCCATGTCGACGGCCTCGCCCCTGTCGTCCCGCTCCTGGTCGCCCAGATCGAACACGCCCTGGACCGCAGCCCGGCCGGCCGACGCCGCCTCACCGGCCTCACCGCGACCGGCGACGGCGCCGACGTCGAGGTCACCTCCACCTGCCGCGTCACCCTCACCGCGTACCGCCTCGACCGGCTCTCCCGCACCCACACCCACGAGATCTTCGACGGCGTCCTCGAAACCGGCCGGCACCACCTCGCCCTCGACGCCAAGGCCGTCAGGGGCAGGTCGTACGTCGTGGCACGCACCTCCGGGAGCGTCCTGGTGACGGCCGTGAACCACTGAGCGGCCCGGCCGTTAGGATCGGCGCTCTGATGACTGCCACCCTCGTCGCCAAGAACCTCGCCGCCGGCCACGGCGACCGCTCCCTGTTCACCGGACTCGACCTCGTCGTCGCGCCCGGCGACGTGATCGGCCTGGTCGGCGCCAACGGCGCGGGCAAATCCACCCTGCTCCGGATGCTCGCCGGACTCACCGCGCCCGAGCAGGGCGAACTGCGCCTGTCCCCGCCGACCGCCACCGTCGGCCACCTCCCACAGGAGCCCGACCGCCGCCCCGGTGAGACCGTCCGGGCGTTCCTGGCCCGCCGCACCGGCGTCGCCGAGGCCCAGCGGGCCATGGACGAGGCGACCCAGGCCCTGGTCGACGGAGCGCCCGGCGCCGACGACGCCTACGCCACCAGCCTGGAGCGCTGGCTCGGCCTCGGCGGCGCCGACCTCGACGAACGCGCCGAGGAGGTCGCCGACGGCCTCGGTCTCGCCGTCGGTCTCGACCAGCCGATGACGTCCCTGTCCGGCGGCCAGGCGGCCCGCGCGGGTCTCGCCTCCCTGCTGCTGTCCCGCTACGACGTCTTCCTCCTCGACGAACCGACCAACGACCTCGACCTGGACGGCCTGGAACGCCTGGAGCGCTTCGTGAGCGGCCTGCGCGCCGGCACGGTCGTCGTCAGCCACGACCGCGAGTTCCTCACCCGCACCGTCACCAAGGTCCTCGAACTCGACCTGGCCCAGCGGCAGATCAACCTCTACGGCGGCGGCTACGAGGCCTACCTGGAGGAGCGGGAGGTCGCCCGCCGGCACGCCCGCGACGACTTCGAGGAGTACGCCGACAAAAGGGCGGCCCTCCAGGACCGCGCGCAGACGCAGCGTTCCTGGATGGACAAGGGCGTGAAGAACGCGCGCCGCAAGGCGGGCAACGACAACGACAAGATCGGCCGCAAGTTCCGCAGCGAGGCCAGCGAGAAGCAGGCGGCGAAGGCCCGTCAGACCCAGCGCATGATCGAGCGCCTCGACGTCGTCGAAGAGCCCCGCAAGGAGTGGGAGCTGCGCATGGAGATCGCGTCGGCCCCGCGCTCGGGCGCCGTCGTCGCGACCCTGCGGGACGCCGAGGTGCGCCGCGGCGACTTCGTCCTCGGCCCCGTCTCCCTGCAGATCGACTGGGCGGACCGGGTGGCGGTGACCGGCGCGAACGGCGCCGGCAAGTCCACGCTGCTCGCCGCCCTCCTCGGCCGCGTCCCGCTGGACGCCGGGCACGCGGCGCTGGGCTCCGGCGTCCTGCTCGGCGAGGTGGACCAGGCCCGCCAGCTGTTCCACGGCGAGGAGTCCCTGCTCGACGCGTTCCGCGCGGCGGTCCCGGACACCGAACCGGTCGAAGTCCGCACCCTCCTGGCCAAGTTCGGCCTCAAGAGGGACCACGTCCTGCGCCCCGCGGCGAGCCTCTCCCCGGGCGAGCGCACCCGCGCCGCCCTGGCGCTGCTCCAGGGCCGGGGCGTCAACCTCCTGGTCCTCGACGAGCCGACCAACCACCTGGACCTGCCCGCCATCGAGCAACTGGAGTCCGCCCTCGACGCCTACGAGGGCACCCTCCTGCTGGTCACCCATGACCGCCGCATGCTCGACGCGGTGCACGTCACCCGCCGCCTGGAGGTGGCGGACGGCAAGGTGACGGAGCGCTAACGGGCCGTCAGACGCCCGGCCAGCTGCGGGTAGTCGACGACGAACCCCTCCTCGTCGAACTCCAGATCGCTGCGGAAGTCGCCGGAGGCGAAGCGGACGCGCCCCGGCCGCAGATGTGTATAGGTCTGCCGCGACGGCCGCACGGCCAGATCCGGCACCGACACCCAGGCCATCAGGAACTCCCGCTCCCCGGGCTCCCGGTGGAGCGCGTGCCGCAGCACCGGCATGGTGTTGGTGAGCGGGCACAGCCCGAGATCGCAGTCGAGGGCTCCGTCGACGTCCGCGAGCGGCTCGCCGTTCGCGGTCCACCGGCCATGGCCGTCGTGGAGGAGATCGAGCGTGCGGGTCCCGGCCTCGGCCTCCGCCTCGACAGTCAACCGCCTGGTCACGAATCCTTCGGCGGTCTCCAGGTCGTACGAGATCCAGTACGGCTCCGGAACGGTACCGACGACCCGCCCACGCGCCCGCAGCACGCCTTCTCCGAGCTGGATCCAGGCGGTCTCGAACCCCTGGCTCCCGGACACTTCCCAGGTGATGGCACGCATGCGGCAACCCTAGAACGGAAAGGGCGCGAAGCGCCTCTTTCCCAGGGGCGCGGGGAACTGCGCGACCAGCCACAACGGCCCCGCAGCTCCCCACGATCTCCCGGCGGAGCCGTCAGCGCTTGCCGCCCTTGGGGTCCAGCCCCGCGCGGCGCAGCGCATCGGCCATCGCGCTGTTGGCAGGCGGCGGCGCCTGACGCGAACCGCCACCACCGCCACCACCGCCACGGCCACCACGCCCGCCCTGCCGCTGCTGCGGCGGACGCCCCCCACGCTGCCGCCGCTCACCCGAGCCGCCGCCCTGCTGCCCCTGCGGGGCGGCCTCGTCCTCCAGACGCAGGGTCAGCGAGATCCGCTTGCGCGGGATGTCGATGTCGAGCACCTTGACCTTGACGATGTCACCGGGCTTCACGACGTCCCGCGGGTCCTTCACGAACGTTTTGGACATCGCGGACACATGCACCAGACCGTCCTGGTGGACGCCGATGTCGATGAACGCCCCGAACGCGGCGACGTTCGTCACGACGCCCTCCAGGACCATCCCGGGCGCCAGGTCGGAGATCTTCTCCACGCCCTCCTTGAAGGCGGCCGTCTTGAAGGCCGGACGCGGGTCGCGGCCGGGCTTCTCCAGCTCCTTCAGGATGTCGGTGACGGTGGGCAGACCGAACGTCTCGTCCACGAAGTCCTGCGGCTTCAGCGAGCGCAGCACCCCGGTGTTGCCGACGAGCGAGGCGACCTCCTGCCCGGCGGTCTTCACCATGCGCCGGACCACCGGGTACGCCTCGGGGTGCACACTCGACGCGTCCAGCGGGTCGTCGCCGCCGCGGATCCGCAGGAAGCCCGCGCACTGCTCGTACGCCTTCGGGCCGAGCCGCGCCACCTTCTTCAGCTCCCCGCGAGCCTTGAACGGCCCGTTCTGGTCCCGGTGCGCCACGATGTTCTCGGCGAGCCCGGAGGTGATGCCGGAGACCCGGGCGAGCAGCGGGGCCGACGCCGTGTTGACGTCCACTCCCACGCCGTTCACACAGTCCTCGACCACCGCGTCCAGCGAGCGCGACAGCTTCACCTCGGACAGGTCGTGCTGGTACTGACCGACGCCGATCGACTTCGGGTCGATCTTCACCAGCTCGGCCAGCGGGTCCTGGAGCCGGCGGGCGATCGACACGGCGCCGCGCAGCGACACGTCCATGTCGGGCAGCTCCTGCGAGGCGAACGCGGACGCCGAGTACACCGACGCCCCGGCCTCGGACACCATCACCTTCGTGAGCTTCAACTCGGGGTGCTTGGTGATCAGTTCCCCGGCGAGCTTGTCGGTCTCGCGGGAGGCGGTGCCGTTGCCGATGGCCACCAGCTCGACCGCGTGCTCCTTGGCGAGCCGGGCCAGCTTGGCGATGGCCTCGTCCCACCGGTTGGCCGGCACGTGCGGGTGGATGACGTCCGTGGCGACGACCTTGCCGGTCGCGTCGACCACGGCGACCTTCACACCCGTACGGAAGCCGGGGTCCAGGCCGAGCGTCGCGCGCGTGCCCGCGGGGGCGGCCAGCAGCAGGTCCCGCAGGTTCGCGGCGAAGACCCGCACCGCCTCGTCCTCGGCGGCCGTGCGCAGCCGCAGCCGCAGATCGATGCCGAGGTGGACGAGGATGCGGGTGCGCCACGCCCAGCGGACCGTGTCCTTCAGCCACTTGTCGCCGGGGCGGCCCCGGTCGGCGATGCCGAACCTGTGGGCGACGATCCCCTCGTACGAGGAGGGGCCGTCCGTCTGCTCCTCGGGCTCCAGGACGAGGTCGAGGACCTCCTCCTTCTCGCCGCGCAGCATCGCGAGGACGCGGTGCGAGGGCAGGTCGGTGAACGGCTCGGCGAAGTCGAAGTAGTCGGAGAACTTGGCCCCCGCCTCCTCCTTGCCGTCCCGCACCTTGGCGGCCAGCCGCCCGCGCACCCACATGCGCTCACGCAGCTCGCCGATCAGGTCGGCGTCCTCCGAAAACCGCTCGGTGAGGATCGCCCGGGCGCCGTCGAGCGCGGCCTGCGGATCGGCGACGCCCTTGTCGGCGTCGACGAACGCGGCGGCCGCGGCGAGGGGGTCGACCGACGGATCGCCGAGCAGCCCCTCCGCCAGCGGCTCGAGTCCGGCCTCACGGGCGATCTGCGCCTTGGTGCGCCGCTTGGGCTTGTACGGGAGGTAGATGTCCTCCAGGCGCGCCTTCGTCTCGGCGCCCCGGATGCTCGCCTCCAGCTCCTCGGTGAGCTTGCCCTGCTCGCGCACCGACTCCAGGATCGCCGCCCGCCGGTCCTCCAGCTCCCGCAGATAGCGCAGCCGCTCCTCGACGGTGCGCAGCTGCGCGTCGTCGAGCATCTCCGTCGCTTCCTTGCGGTAGCGGGCGATGAAGGGCACCGTAGAACCGCCGTCGAGCAGTTCCACGGCGGCCCTGACCTGCCGCTCCCGTACGCCGAGCTCCTCGGCGATCCTGCCTTCGATGGACACTGCGTTGATGGACCCGATGGACCCGGGTGTCGTCACGATCCCGTACCGCCTTCTCCGCTGAGGTTGCGCGGCAATTGTGGCAGGTGGCGCCGACACCCGGGGATCAGGGCGGCTCCCGGCAGGTCGGGATCCGGATCAGGCCCTGCGGCTGCGGGTGGAGGACGAGGCCCCGCCGAACAGCCGGGCCAGGGCTCGGAAAGGAAGCGTCACGACGGTGGCGATGGCGCCGCCGATCTGGCGCAGCACGTCTGCGATTGCACGGAACACGAAATTCCCCTTTCTCCACTCCGGCCG
This sequence comes from Streptomyces sp. NPDC007929, assembly GCF_042959065.1. NCBI lineage: Bacteria > Bacillati > Actinomycetota > Actinomycetes > Kitasatosporales > Streptomycetaceae > Streptomyces > Streptomyces sp. NPDC007929. Next base: position 478,958 of record NZ_JBIBKD010000004.1, read on the forward strand.
CGACGGCCGGTGGAGAGCGGGTACCTCACAGACGCGTCACTATGCGTCACCCTTTCCGATCAGGTCCGCCGGGTACGCCCCCGCCGCCAGCGCCGTCTGCGCGAACACCCCGCCCAGCTCGGTCAGCCGTGCCACGCCCTGCGGGCCCAGGTGCTCGTACGGGGCACGGTCCAGGCGGTCCGTCTCCTCCTCGATCTCCCGGCGCAGGGTGACGCCCCGCTCGGTGAGGTCGCCGGAGGCGTCCAGCAGCCCGCGCTCCCGCAGCCGCTCCGTCGCCGCGTTCCAGTCCTCCCGGCTCCAGCCCCGGGTGGCGCACACCCAGCGGGGGGTCATGCCCTTGCCCGTCGCCGTGTGGGTCACCATCGCCTCCAGGCCGTCGAGACCCGCGGACATCAGGGCGGCCAGGTGCCCGTCGCCGCGGTGCTCGCGCAGCAGGGTCGCCGCGTGCCAGTAGGCCAGGTGCGGATCCTCGGGCACGGGCAGGTCGGCGTGGGCGGCGTACAGGGGGCGGGCCGCACGCGAGCAGGCCTCGGTGGCGCGCAGCGCGAGCCGCGCGGCCTCGGCCATCTCCGCCGACGCCAGGGCCGGTTCGCCGAGCAGGCGGCGCAGCGTCGCGTCGACCGCACGCGTGCGTGCCGCGAGGACCTGCGCGGGTGCCGCGGTCTCCCAGACCGCCGGCACGTGCCGGGCCACCAGCTCGTACCTGTAGTTGTAGAAGGCCGCCGCCACCGGCCCGGCGCCGACCGCTCCGAAGGCGGCGGCCCGTACGGCGAAGTTGACGGCACGCGGATCGGTGACCCCGAGGGCGCCCAGCTCCCGCCCGAGGTCGGGGGAGAAGTAGTGCGTCGCGTGCAGGGAGTTGAGCATGGAGTGGCAGCGTCGGCCGGCGCGCGGCTCCAGGGCGGCAGTCGTCATGCCGGGTAGGTTACCAACCGCTTGGTATGTCCTCCAGGGTCGCGTACCGGATAGGCCGCATCCCTGATGGCAGGAAAGGTGGGGTCCTCGTCCTTGCGGCCATGTCCGCGTCCCGCGAAGAATCGACGGCATGGCCCCTCGCACGGTTCTCGCCGTCCTCTTCGACGGCCTTCAGAGTCTCGACGTCACCGGCCCCCTGGAGGTCTTCGCGGGCGCGGACTGGACCTCCCCGGGCGCCTACCGGATCCGCACCGCCTCCCTGGACGGCGCGCCCGTGCGCACCACCAGCGGCCTGACCCTCGTACCCGACGAGGCCCTGACCGGCGCGGCGGACCCGGACATCCTCCTCGTCCCCGGCGGGCCGGGCAGCCTGCGGCCCGACCCCCGCCTGGTGGACTGGGTGCGCGAGCGCGGGCCGCGCGCCGCCCGCCTGGTCTCGGTGTGCACCGGCGCCGCCGTGCTCGCCGCGGCGGGTCTGCTGGACGGCCGCCGCGCGACCACGCACTGGGCGTACTGCGACCGGATCGCCCGCGAACACCCGGCCGTCGAGATCGACCCGGACCCCGTCTACGTACGCGACGGGCACATCTCCACCTCGGCCGGTGTCACCGCCGGCATCGACCTGGCCCTCGCCCTGGTCGAGGAGGACCTGGGCCGGGACGCCGCCCTGACGATCGCCCGTCACCTGGTGGTGTTCCTGCGCCGCCCGGGCAACCAGGCCCAGTTCAGCGCCCAGCTCGCCGCTCAGACCGCACATCGCGAGCCCCTGCGGGACGTCCAGCGCTGGATCACCGACCACCCCGAGGCGGACCTCAGCGTCGACACCCTCGCCGGCCGTGCCCGCCTCTCACCCCGCCACTTCGCCCGCGCCTTCCGTGCCGAGACCGGCATGACCCCGGGCCGCTACGTGGACCGCGTCCGCCTCGAACACGCCCGGCGCCTGCTGGAGGACACCGCCGACGGCGTCGAGGAGATCGCCCGCGCCAGCGGCTACGGCACCCCCGAGGCCATGCGCCGGGCCTTCGTCCGCACCCTCGGAACGCCCCCGGCCGAGTACCGCCGCCGCTTCCGCCCCGCGACCACGCCCTGAACCCATCGACAGCACCAACAGCATCGACAGCACCACGAGTACCAACAACCACCGCCCACAGCCGACGAAAGGTTCCGATGCAGATCGCCATCGCCCTCTACGACCGCTTCACCGCCCTGGACGCCATCGGCCCCTACGAGACCCTCAGCCGGCTCCCGGGCGCCGAGACCGTCTTCGTCGCCGAGGAGGCCGGCCCCGTGCGCAACGAGTCGGGGAACCTCGCGCTCGTCGCCGACCGGACCCTGGCCGACGTACCGCACCCCGACGTCATCGTGGTCCCCGGCGGCCCGGGCCCGCTCCCGCTGGCGCCGGACGGGCCCCTGCTCACCTGGCTGCGCGCCGCCGACGCCACCAGCACCTGGACCACGTCCGTGTGCACCGGCTCCCTGCTGCTCGCCGCCGCCGGACTCCTGCGGGGCCGCCGCGCGACCTCCCACTGGCTGGCCCTGGAGGAGCTGAAGCGCCACGGAGTCGAGTCGACGGGGGAGCGGGTCGTCACCGACGGCAAGTACGTCACCGCGGCCGGTGTCTCCTCCGGCATCGACATGGGCCTCACCCTGCTCGGCCGGATCGCGGGCGACGACCACGCGCGGATCGTCCAGCTCGCCACCGAGTACGACCCGCAGCCGCCCTACGACGCCGGATCACCCGAGAAGGCCCCCGCGCATCTCGTCGAACTGGTCCGCGAGCACTCCGGCGTCATCCTGACGTAGGCACGCTCCAGCCGAACCGCGGCTGCCGGCGCTCCAGGAACGCGGCGACACCCTCAGCGGTGTCGCCGCTCCCGCGTGCCTGCCCGGCCCAGTGCGCGTCCCGGTCCGTACGGCCGTCGGCGAACTCCTTGGCCGCCGCCTGCGTCAGCTGCGAGCGCGACACCAGCACCCGGGTGAACTCCGCCACCCGCTTGCCGAGTTCGCCCTCCGGCAGCACCTCGTCCACCAGGCCGGTGCGCAGCGCCCGCCGCGCGTCGATCAACTCACCCGAGAACAGCAGGTACTTGGCGGTGGCCGGTCCCACCAGGGACACCAGCCGCCGGGTCGAGGACGCCGGGTACACGATGCCGAGCTTCGCGGGCGTCACCCCGAACAGCGCCTCCTCCTCGGCGAACCGCAGATCGCAGGCCGCCGCCAGTTGCGCCCCGCCGCCCACGCAGTGCCCCCGGATCGCGGCCAGCGTCGGCTTCGGGAACGCCGCGAGCGCCTCCTCGGCCCGCACGGCGAGCCCCTGCGCCTCCTCCGGCGAGCCCCGCAGCGTCGAGATGTCGGCCCCGGCGCAGAACGTCCGGCCCTCGCCGGTCAGCACGAGCGCCCGCACCCCCGCGTCCCCCGCGAGCCGCGCCAGCAGTGGGGGCAGGGAGCGCCACATCGCGGCCGTCATGGCGTTGCGCTTCTCGGGATGACGTATGACGACCGTCGCGACCGAGTCGGTCACACGGTGCTCCAGCTGCGGTTCCATGGGCCGGATGCTATCCGGCTGCCAAACCCGTACAACCCGAATAGTTCGCCGAGACGGCACAACAGGGACAGGACCAGTCCCACAACTGACCGTGTCATACGCCAACGGTCAGAAGTGCTCGATACTTGCTGACTTCTGTTCAGTCCCGGGGTGCGAGGCGCATCGTTACCAACACTCGGGGTGTGGCGACAATCGAGCGCGAGGGTGGCGACCGGACGATGGACGACGACGGGCGTGGGTTCGGCCCGCGCCCAGAGGGCGGCGCGGCGCCCCTCGGACCCGGGCCCGCGGATCCGCTGCCCTACGAAGGGGTCTGGAGGTTCACCGCACCGGCGGTCGAGGCCTCGGTCCCCCAGGCGCGGCACGCCGTGCGGGACCTGCTGCTGCGTCAGGGGGTGCCCGTCTCGGACGACCTGGCCCAGGGGCTGCTGCTGATCGTCTCGGAGCTGGTGACGAACGCCGTGAAGCACGCGGCGGTGCTGTCGCCGACGGTCGCGGTCGAGCTGGCCGTCGGCGCCGAGTGGCTCCGGGTGTCCGTGGAGGACAACCATCCGTACCGGCCCACCGCCCTGGAGACCGACCACGGCCGCACCGGCGGACGCGGACTGCTCCTGGTGCGCGAGATCACCCGGGAGGCGGGCGGCCGGTGCGAGGTGGAGTACACCGCGAGCGGCGGCAAGGTGATCTGGGCCGCCCTGCCGCTCAAACCCGCGCGCTACGCCTGACGCTCCCGCCCCGCCGGCGCCCGGCTCACCAGCCGGCGGACGGACCCGTCAGCTCCCTGATCGCCGGCCGAGCCGCGTCCAGGACGGTCATGAACCAGGCCGAGAAGGTGTCCTTGGCGTGCCGCTCCGCCAGCTCCGGCGGGGTCACGAACACCGTCGACGCCACCTCCTCCGGGTCCGGCCGCACCACGGCCTGCACCATGCCGACGAAGAGGTGGTTGTACTCCTGCTCCACCAGACCGGACTCCGGGTCCGGGTGGTTGTAGCGGACCGTGCCCGCCTCGGCCAGCAGGGACGGGGAGGCGCCCAGCTCCTCGAAGGTGCGCCGCGCCGCCGCCGCGAAGGGCGCCTCGCCCGGGTAGGGGTGGCCGCAGCAGGTGTTGGACCACACGCCGGGGGAGTGGTACTTGCCCAGCGCGCGCTGCTGGAGCAGCAGCCGGCCGTATTCGTCGAAGAGGAACACGGAGAACGCGCGGTGCAGCTGCCCGGGCGGCTGGTGGGCGGCGAGCTTCTCCGCGGTGCCGATCGTCACGCCGTCCTCGTCGACCAGTTCCAGCAAAATCGCGTCTGCGGTGCCGTTCGACGGGTTGTGCGTCGCGGTGGCAGGTGTGATCGGCATACCCATCCTTCACATCGGTCTTCGCGCCCCAAGTCTGCCGTACGAATCCGGCACTCCCGGCACTTCGCGGCACGCCCGCATGTCCCGCGCGGTGACGCGGACCGCGGCCGGCACCGGTCCGACGCCGGGAAAGGGACCCGGTAGATGAGCGTGCCCGGCCGGACCGGCGGAAAATCGTCCCCACCAGGCCTGTGGGGCTCAGGACGCGGACTTACGGCGGAGGTTTGCGTTCCCCGGCGCACTCCCGGCCCCGTGCGCCCGCGACTGCTCGTCGCATGCGCCCCCGCCGATCACACACCCCCGCCGACTCACGCGCCCCTCGCCACCCACGTCAGTGGCAGAGCCGCGCCTCGTGCTGGGCGTGCCCGACCGGCTCCAGCTGGAAGGTGCAGTGCTCCACGTCGAAGTGGTCGCCGAGGCAGCCCTGGAGCTCGTGGAGCATCTTCTCGTGGCCTATCGCGTTCAGGGCCTCCGAGCTGACGACCACGTGCGCCGACAGCACGGGCATGCCGGAGGTGATGGTCCAGGCATGCAGGTCATGGACGTCCTCGACCCCGTCCGTGGCCAGGATGTGCGACCGGACCTCCGCCATGTCGACGCCCTTCGGAGCGGCCTCCAGCAGCACCGACAGCGTCTCGCGCAGCAGCTTCCAGGTCCGGGGCGCGATCATCAGTGCGATCACGAGCGAGGCGATCGGGTCGGCGGCCTGCCAGCCCGTGAGCATGATCACCACTGACGAGACGATCACCGTGACCGAACCGAGGGCGTCCGCCGCGACCTCCAGGAACGCGCCGCGCACGTTCAGGCTCTCCTTCTGCCCGCGCATCAGCAGCGACAGCGACACCAGGTTCGCGACCAGGCCGATCGCGCCGAACAGCAGCGCCAGCCGGCCCTCGGTCTCGGCCGGTGTGATGAAGCGCTGGACCGACTCGTAGACGACGTACCCGCCGGCCCCGAGCAGCAGCAGACAGTTGGCCAGGGCCGCGAGGATCTCGGCGCGGGCGTAGCCGAAGGTGGCCCGCTCGCTGGGCGGCCGGTTCGCGAAGTGGATCGCGAGCAGCGCCATGCCGAGGCCCAGGGCGTCGGTCGCCATGTGCGCCGAGTCCGCGACGAGGGCGAGCGAGTCGGCGAGCGCACCGCCGACGATCTGCACGACCACGATGCCGAGCGTGATCGCCAGCGCCGCCCGCAGCCTGCCGCGGTACGCCGAGGTCGCCGTACCGCCGGCCGCGCCGTGCGCATGCCCGTGATCGTGCCCAGCCCCCATGAGAAGTCCGCCTCCTGTGTCCGCGTGATCGTGCCCGGGCACCCCAGTGAACTACGGGGAGGGGGTATGTGCAACGCGGCACTGAACACCGTTGTCATGTGCCCTGACCTGCACAAACGATGCGCAGGTCAGGGCGGTTCGGCGGGTCAGGAACCGTGGTGCAGCAGCCAGCCGCGCCAGGCGGACTCGGTCATCTCGCGCACCCCGCGCCGGGCCGTCCAGCCGAGCTCCGCGGCCGCCCGGGTGGCCGACGCCACCGCCCGCGGGGCGTCGCCGGGGCGGCGCGCCTCGACGAGCGGGGGGCGCCGGTCGCCGGTGACCTCCCCGATGACGGTGATCAGCTCGCGGACCGACACGCCCTCGCCGCGGCCGATGTTGACCGTCAGATCGCCCGTGACCCCGCCGCCCGCCAGCCGCCGGGCCGCCGCCAGATGGGCCTCGGCCAGGTCGGCGACGTGGATGTAGTCACGGACGCAGGTGCCGTCCGGCGTCGGGTAGTCGTCGCCGAAGATCCGCGGCGCCTCGCCGCGCGTGAGCCGGTCGAAGACCATCGGGACGATGTTGAACACCCCGGTGTCGGCGAGTTCCGGCGCGGCGGCGCCCGCCACGTTGAAATAGCGCAGACATACGGTGGAGATCCCGTGCGCCTCTCCGGCCGCCCGCACCAGCCACTCCCCGGCGAGCTTGGTCTCGCCGTACGGGTTCACCGGCGCGCAGGGCGTGTCCTCCGTGATGAGGTCCACACCCGGGTCGCCGTACACGGCCGCCGACGAGGAGAACACGAACCGCTCGATCCCGGCCGCCGCGACCGCCTCCAGCAGGGTCGCCAGACCGCCGACGTTCTCCCGGTAGTAGCGCGTGGGCAGCGCGACCGACTCGGCGACCTGCTTGCGCGCCGCGAGGTGCACCACCCCCGTCACACCGTGCTCGGTGAAGACCCGCTTCAGCAGCTCCCCGTCCAGGGAGGAACCCCGCACCAGCGGCACCTCCGCCGGGAGCCGCGCGGGCACTCCGGCCGACAGGTCGTCCAGGGCGAGGACGCGCTCCCCGGCCTCGGCCATGGCCCTGGCCACATGTGCTCCGATATAGCCGGCACCGCCGGTGATCAGCCATGTCATGGTCGCCCACCCTATGCGGACCCGGTGACCGCCCGCGCAATGTCCCCGATGTCCGCATAGGAGGGGCGCGGTTTGTGGGGCGGCCCCCGGATCCCCGATGATGATCGCGGCAAGGGCTCGCGCGAACCACGTCGATCCATCCGCCGAACGGGCGGTGAACGCGGCCTTCCCGGCATCCGATAGCCTCTGCCGACATGCCGCCCGGGAGCCACCGGAGAAGGCGCCCCCACCATGCACATCACCGCCGCGGACGCGTCGGTACCCAGGGAGTGAATTCGGTTGTCGACCGCCATCCTCACCGGCCAGCCGGTCCCCGGATCGTCGATCGAGGCCGACCTGCGATCCCTCGGGTTCGAGCTGCGGATCGCCGCCGACGCCGCCGAGGCCGAGACCCTCCTCGCGGAGGTGCCGGGCGACCAGCGGGTCGCCCTGGTCGACGCCCGTTTCGTGGGGCACGTGCACGCGCTGCGCCTCGGCCTCACCGACCCGCGCTTCCCGCTCGCCGGAATCCCCGGCGCCGTCAGCGCCCAGCCCGCCGGTCGCCAGGCCCTGACCCGGGCGATGGCCCGCGAGACCTCCGCCGGCGCCGGCACCACCCTGGTCGACAGCCTCGCCGACCGCGTCCTGGCCGCCCTCGACGCCGACGGCACCGGCGCGCACCGCCCCGAACTGGGCAGCCTGGTCGCCGCCGTCCCCGCCGACCCGCAGGCCCGCAACGAGGCACGCCAGGCGGTGGCGGACGTCGACGACGAGGCCGTCCGCCTGAAGTCGGCCGTGAAGGCCCGCGACGGCTTCTTCACCACCTACTGCATCAGCCCCTACTCCCGCTACATCGCCCGCTGGTGCGCCCGCCGCGGCCTGACCCCGAACCAGGTCACCACCGCCTCGCTGATCACCGCCCTCATAGCGGCCGGCTGCGCGGCCACCGGCACCCGCGGCGGCTTCGTCGCGGCCGGCGTCCTGCTGATCGCGTCCTTCGTACTGGACTGCACCGACGGCCAGCTCGCCCGCTACTCCCTGCAGTACTCCACGCTCGGCGCCTGGCTGGACGCCACCTTCGACCGGGCCAAGGAGTACGCCTACTACGCGGGCCTCGCCCTCGGAGCCGCGCGCGGCGGCGACGACGTGTGGGCCCTCGCTCTCGGCGCCATGGTCCTGCAGACCTGCCGGCACGTCGTGGACTTCTCCTTCAACGAGGCCAACCACGACGCCACCGCCAACACAAGCCCCACCGCCGCCCTCTCCGACAAGCTCGACAGCGTCGGCTGGACGGTCTGGGTCCGCCGGATGATCGTCCTGCCCATCGGCGAGCGCTGGGCGATGATCGCGGTGCTGACGGCGCTCACCACGCCCCGGATCACCTTCTACGCGCTGCTCATCGGCTGCGCCTTCGCCGCCACGTACACGACGGCGGGGCGGGTGCTGCGGTCCCTGACGCGCAAGGCCAGGCGGACCGACCGGGCGGCCGGCGCCCTGGCCGACCTCGCCGACAGCGGCCCCCTCGCCCAGGGGGTCGCGGAGGCGCTCAAGAAGTCCGCCCGCGGACTGCCGGGCTTCACCGCCCCCGCTCTCGCCCTGCTCGGCGCTCTGGCCGTCGTCCTCACCTCGGCGCTGACCGGCTTCGGCGGCCCCTGGCCGGTCGTCGCGGCCCTCGGCTACGCCCTGACCTCGGGCCTCGCCGTCGGCCGGCCCCTCAAGGGCGCCCTCGACTGGCTGGTCCCCCCGATCCTCCGCGCCGCCGAGTACGGCACGATCCTGGTCCTCGCGGCCAAGGCGGACGTGAACGGGGCCCTCCCCGCGGCCTTCGGGCTGGTGGCCGCGGTCGCCTACCATCACTACGACACCGTCTACCGCATCCGCGGCGACGCGGGAGCGCCCCCGGCCTGGCTGGTGCGCTCCCTCGGAGGACACGAAGGGCGGACGCTGCTCGTCACCGTCCTCGCCGCGCTGCTCACCGCCTCGCAGTTCAAGGTCGCGCTCACGGCACTGGCCGTGGCAGTGGCCCTCGTGGTGCTCGTCGAGAGCATCCGCTTCTGGGTCGGCGCCCACCAGGGCGGCGCACCCGCCGTACACGATGAAGGAGAAACCGCATGATCGGCCTCGTGCTCGCGGCCGGCGCCGGACGGCGTCTGCGTCCCTACACCGACAGCCTCCCCAAGGCACTGGTGCCGGTGGGCCCCGCGGGCATAGAAGGCGAACCCACGGTCCTCGACCTGACCCTCGGCAACTTCGCCGAGATCGGTCTCACCGAGGTCGCGATCATCGTCGGCTACCGCAAGGAAGCCGTGTACGCGCGCAAGGAGGCGCTGGAGGCGAAGTACGGCCTCAAGCTCACCCTCATCGACAACGACAAGGCCGAGGAGTGGAACAACGCCTACTCCCTGTGGTGCGGGCGTGACGCCCTCAAGGACGGGGTGATCCTCGCCAACGGCGACACCGTCCACCCGGTCTCCGTCGAGAAGACGCTGCTCGCCGCCCGCGGCGACGGCAAGAAGATCATCCTCGCCCTCGACACGGTCAAGGACCTCGCGGACGAGGAGATGAAGGTCGTCGTCGACCCCGAGAAGGGCATGACGAAGATCACCAAGCTGATGGACCCCGCCGAGGCCACCGGTGAGTACATCGGTGTCACCCTCATCGAGGGCGACGCCGCCCCCGAGCTGGCCGACGCCCTCAAGGCCGTGTGGGAGACCGACCCGCAGCAGTTCTACGAGCACGGCTACCAGGAGCTGGTCAACCGCGGCTTCCGCATCGACGTGGCGCCGATCGGCGACGTCAAGTGGGTGGAGATCGACAACCACGACGACCTCGCCCGCGGACGGGAGATCGCGTGCCAGTACTGACCCGGCTCATCCCCTCGCCGCTCGTCGTCGACATCCGCCCCGGTGCCCTCGACGACCTGGCCTGCGTCCTCGCCGACGAGCGCATCTCGCACTCCGGCCGCCTCGCCGTCGCCGTCAGCGGCGGCTCGGGCGCCCGGCTGCGCGAGCGCATCGCGCCGAGCATGCCCGGCGCCACCTGGTACGAGGTCGGCGGCGGCACCCTCGACGACGCCGTCCGGCTGGCGAGCGACATAAAGGCCGGCCACTACGACGCGGTCGTCGGCCTCGGCGGCGGCAAGATCATCGACTGCGCCAAGTTCGCCGCGGCACGCGTCGGCCTGCCCCTGGTCGCCGTGCCGACGAACCTCGCGCACGACGGCCTGTGCTCGCCGGTCGCCACCCTCGACAACGACGCCGGCCGCGGCTCCTACGGCGTGCCCAACCCGATCGCGGTCGTCATCGACCTGGACGTCATCCGCGAGGCCCCGGCGCGCTTCGTGCGCGCGGGCATCGGTGACGCGATCTCCAACATCAACTCGATCGCGGACTGGGAACTGTCCCACCGCGTCAACGGCGAGAAGATCGACGGACTGGCCGCCGCCATGGCCCGCCAGGCGGGCGAGGCGGTGCTCCGGCACCCGGCGGGAGTCGGCGACAACGGCTTCCTCCAGGTACTGGCCGAGGCGCTCGTCCTCACCGGCGTCGCGATGTCGATCTCGGGTGACTCACGGCCTGCCTCCGGGTCCTGCCACGAGATCAACCACGCCTTCGACCTGCTGTTCCCCAAGCGCGCCGCCCCCCACGGCGAGCAGTGCGGACTGGGCGCGGCCTTCGCGATGTGGCTGCGCGGTGCACACGAGGAGTCCGCGTACATGGCCGAGGTGCTGCGCCGGCACGAGCTGCCGGTACTGCCCCAGGAGATCGGCTTCACGGACGACGAGTTCGTCAAGGCCGTCGAGTTCGCCCCGGAGACCCGCCCCGGCCGCTACACCATCCTCGAACACCTCGACCTGAACACCGAACAGATCAAGGACATCTACGCCGACTATGTCAAGGCCATCGGTAGCTGAACTCCGCCCCGTCGTTCACCCCCCGGGGGTGAAGGACCGGCGCAGCGGTGAGCACTGGATGGGACGCCTCTACATGCGTGAGGTGTCCCTGCGGGTCGACCGCTACCTGGTGAACACCAGGGTCACGCCCAACCAGCTCACGTACCTGATGACCGTCTTCGGTGTGCTCGCGGCCCCGGCACTGCTCGTGCCGGGGATCGCGGGCGCCGTGCTGGGCGTGGTGTGCGTCCAGATGTACCTGCTGCTGGACTGCGTCGACGGCGAGATCGCGCGCTGGAAGAAGCAGTACTCCCTCAACGGCGTCTACCTCGACCGCGTCGGCGCCTACCTCACCGACGCCGCCGTGCTCACCGGCTTCGGCCTGCGCGCCGCCGACCTGTGGGGCAGCGGGCGCATCGACTGGCTGTGGGCCTTCCTCGGCACCCTGGCCGCCCTCGGCGCCATCCTGATCAAGGCGGAGACCGACCTCGTCGGCGTCGCCCGGCACCAGGCCGGCAAGCCCCCGGTCAAGGAGGCCGCCGCCGAGATGCGCTCCTCCGGCATGGCGCTGGCCCGCAAGGCCGCCGCCGCCCTGAACTTCCACCGCCTCATCCTCGGCATCGAGGCGTCCCTGCTGATCCTCGCGCTGGCCGTCGTCGACCAGGTCCGCGGCGACCTGTTCTTCTCCCGGCTCGGCGTCGCCGTGCTCGCCGGCATCGCGCTGGTGCAGACCCTGCTGCACCTGGTGTCCATCCTCGCGTCGAGCAGGCTGAAGTGAGCCCCATGAAGGTCGGCGCCGTCATCATCACCATGGGCAATCGGCCCGAGGAGTTGCGCGCCCTGCTCGACTCCGTCGCCAAGCAGGACGGCGACCCGGTCGAGGTGGTCGTCGTCGGCAACGGCTCGCCCGTCCCGGACGTCCCCGAGGGCGTCCGCACCATCGAGCTGCCCGAGAACCTCGGCATCCCCGGCGGCCGCAACGTCGGCATCGAGGCCTTCGGCCCGGCCGGCCGGGACGTCGACGTCCTGCTCTTCCTGGACGACGACGGACTGCTCGCGAGCCACGACACCGCCGAGCTGTGCCGCAAGGCCTTCGAGGCCGACCCGAAGCTCGGCATCGTGAGTTTCCGCATAGCCGACCCCGAGACCGGCGTCACCCAGCGCCGCCACGTGCCCCGGCTGCGCGCGGCCGACCCGATGCGCTCATCGCGGGTGACCACTTTCCTGGGCGGCGCCAACGCCGTCCGCACCCGCGTGTTCGCCGACGTCGGCGGCCTCCCGGACGAGTTCTTCTACGCCCACGAGGAGACCGACCTGGCCTGGCGGGCCCTTGACGCGGGCTGGATGATCGACTACCGGTCCGACATGGTGCTGTACCACCCGACGACCGCGCCCTCGCGGCACGCGGTCTACCACCGCATGGTCGCCCGCAACCGCGTCTGGCTGGCCCGCCGCAACCTCCCCGCGCCCCTCGTCCCGGTCTACCTCGGTGTGTGGCTGCTGCTCACCCTGGTACGCCGCCCCTCCGGCAGTGCGCTGCGCGCCTGGCTCGGCGGATTCCGTGAGGGCTGGACCACCTCGTGCGGTCCCCGGCGGCCCATGAAGTGGCGTACGGTGTGGCGGCTGACCCGGCTGGGCCGGCCCCCCGTCATCTGACAAGCTCGTAGCCGGGAGAACCCGGGAGCCCGCGGGCCGTACGCTGGCCCCGGTTCATGCCGGACCCGGCAACAGGCCGAGCATCTCGAAGACGAAAGTTTCCACTAGTGAGTGAGACAACGCACGACGCCACGGTCGCGATGAGCGCGCCCGCGGCGCCCGACGAGGGCCTCACGGCGAGGGAACTCGCCGCCAAGCACGGGCTCACCGTGAGCGGCGCCCGGCCGACCCTCATCGAGTACGTCCGTCAGCTCTGGGACCGGCGGCACTTCATCCTCGCCTTCTCCCGGGCGAAGCTGACCGCCCAGTACAGCCAGGCCAAGCTCGGCCAGCTGTGGCAGGTGGCCACACCGCTGCTCAACGCGGCCGTCTACTTCTTCATCTTCGGCCTGCTCCTGGAGGCCGACCGGGGCCTGCCCCGCGAGGTGTACATCCCGTTCCTGGTCACGGGCGTGTTCGTGTTCACCTTCACGCAGAGCTCGGTGATGGCCGGCGTGCGCGCGATCTCCGGCAACCTCGGCCTGGTCCGGGCCCTGCACTTCCCGCGCGCCTCACTGCCGATCTCCTTCGCGCTCCAGCAGCTCCAGCAGCTGATGTTCTCGATGATCGTGCTGTTCGCCATCGCGGTCGGCTTCGGCCACTACCCGGACCTGTCCTGGCTGCTGATCGTGCCGGTGCTGGTCCTGCAGTTCTGCTTCAACACCGGCCTCGCGCTGATCATGGCCCGGGCGGGCGCCAAGACCCCCGACCTCGCGCAGCTGATGCCGTTCGTGATGCGGACGTGGATGTACGCGTCCGGGGTGATGTTCTCCATCCCGATCTTCCTGGAGGGCAAGCCCGAGTGGATCGCGAACGTCCTGCAGTGGAACCCCGCCGCGATCTACATGGACCTGATGCGCTTCGCCCTGATCGACGAGTACGACTCGTCGTACCTGCCCGACCACGTCTGGGCGGCCGCGGGCGGCTGGGCCGTGCTGTTCGCCATCGGCGGCTTCGTGTACTTCTGGAAGGCGGAGGAGCGGTACGGCCGTGGCTGAGCAGCGACAGGACACACGCATCCCCACCGTCGTCGCGGACGACCTGCACATCGTCTACCGCGTCAACGGCGCCAAGACCGGAAAGGGCAGCGCCACCGCCGCCCTCAGCCGCATCATCAAGCGCGGCGAGGAGCGGGGCGTGCGCAAGGTGCACGCCGTGCGCGGGGTCTCCTTCGTGGCGTACCGCGGTGAGGCCATCGGCCTGATCGGCTCCAACGGCTCCGGCAAGTCGACCCTGCTGCGGGCCATCGCCGGTCTGCTCCCCGCCGAGCAGGGCAAGGTCTACACCGACGGCCAGCCCTCGCTGCTCGGTGTCAACGCGGCCCTGATGAACGACCTCACCGGCGAACGGAACGTCATATTGGGCGGGCTCGCCATGGGCATGTCCCGCGAGGAGATCAAGGAGCGCTACCAGGAGATCGTCGACTTCTCCGGCATCAACGAGAAGGGCGACTTCATCACCCTGCCGATGCGCACATACTCCTCCGGCATGGCGGCCCGGCTCCGCTTCTCCATCGCGGCGGCCAAGGACCACGACGTCCTGATGATCGACGAGGCGCTGGCGACGGGTGACCGCAAGTTCCAGAAGCGCTCCGAGGACCGCATCCGGGAGCTGCGCAAGGAAGCCGGCACGGTGTTCCTGGTCAGCCACAACAACAAGTCCATCCGGGACACCTGTGACCGCGTCCTGTGGCTGGAGCGCGGCGAGCTGCGCATGGACGGCCCCACCGACGAGGTGCTCAAGGAGTACGAGAAGTTCACGGGCAAGTAGTCCGGATTCGGCCAGGGCCCCGACGGAACTGCTCCGGCGGGGCCCGGCGTCTGCAAAGGAAACGTCAACTCCGGCCCATCTCAGGAATCTTGGGGCCAATCGGTGTGTTCTCGTGAGGTGTCGGAACACCCTGAGGAACCGTGTCGCGTTGTACAACGTAAGCTGTACCGGTCCCTAAACACGGCAATCAGGGCAATAATGCGCGACACCGCCCGTCGGACCACCGTGCGGACGGCTGGGCGGCGTGTCCGAAATAGTGTGTATTGGGTCGGCAGTGTAGAACGGGAGATGTGACGGCGATGGCTACGGAAACTCCCCAGCTCCACGCAGCACGTGCCGTCCCCGCGCCGGGCAGCCCACGGTGACGGGAACCGGCACGACGCGCCCCCTCGACGCGGAGCGCGGCACGCTCGACAAGGCCGCCGGCGAGAACTTCCCGGTGGCCCCCTTCTTCCTGCCCCGGGCCTGGCGCACCGACCTCATGGCCGTCTACGGCTTCGCCCGCCTGGTCGACGACATCGGCGACGGCGACCTCGCCCCCGGCGGCGCCGACGCCCGGCTGCTCGGGGTGTCCGAGCAGGCGGCCGAGGACCGCCTGGTCCTGCTGGACGCTTTCGAGGCCGATCTGCGCCGCGTCTTCGACGGGACCCCGCGTCATCCCCTGCTGCGCCGCCTCCAGCCGACCGTGCGCCGCTGCTCGCTGACGCCCGAGCCGTTCCTCGGCCTGATCGCCGCCAACCGCCAGGACCAGCTGGTCGGCCGTTACGAGACCTACGACGACCTGCTCGCCTACTGCGAGCTCTCCGCCAACCCCGTCGGCCGCCTCGTCCTCGCCGTCACCGGTACCTCGACCCCCGAGCGGATCCGCCTCTCCGACATGATCTGCACGGCCCTGCAGATCGTCGAGCACCTCCAGGACGTCGCCGAGGACCTGGGCCGCGACCGCGTCTACCTGCCCGCGGCCGACCTGAAACGCTTCCACGTCCAGGAAGCCGATCTCGCCACGAAATCCGCCGGAGCGTCGGTCCGTGCGCTGATTGCGTACGAAGCGCAAAGGGCCACGGATCTCCTGAATGAAGGCGCCCCCCTGGTGGGTAGCGTCCACGGCAGGCTGAAGCTGCTGCTCGCGGGGTTCGTGGCGGGGGGAAGGGCGGCGGTCCACGCGATCGCCGCCGCCGACTACGACGTACTTCCCGGCCCGCCCAAGCCCGGCAAGCTCCGGTTGCTGCGTGAGGTGGGCGTGACTCTGCGAGGAGAGGGGTGATCCGGACCGTGGAGCCGGAACCACACGCGTCCCCACCGGTACTCGCCGCCTACAGCTACTGCGAGGCCGTCACCGGGCGGCAGGCCCGCAACTTCGCCTACGGCATCCGGCTGCTGCCGACGCCGCAGCGCCGCGCGATGTCGGCGCTGTACGCGTTCTCGCGGCGGGTCGACGACATCGGGGACGGCGCGCTCGCCGACGACGTCAAGACGGCCAGGCTGGAGGAGACCCGGGCGCTGCTCACCCGGATCCGCGAGGACGAGGTCGGCGAGGACGACACCGACCCGGTCGCGGTCGCCCTGGCGCACGCCGCCGGGCACTTCCCGATCCCGCTCGGCGGCCTGGACGAGCTCATCGACGGCGTCCTGATGGACGTCCGCGGCGAGACCTATGAGACCTGGGACGACCTGAAGGTCTACTGCCGCTGCGTCGCGGGCGCCATCGGGCGTCTCTCGCTCGGCGTCTTCGGCACCGAACCGGGGGCGCGTGGCGTGGACCGCGCGCCGGAGTACGCGGACACGCTCGGGCTGGCGCTCCAGCTCACCAACATCCTCAGAGACGTCCGCGAGGACGCCGTGGACGGGCGGACCTATCTGCCCGCCGACGATCTCGCCAAGTTCGGCTGCTCGGCCGGCTTCAGCGGGCCGCGGCCGCCGGAGGGCTCCGACTTCGCGGGCCTGGTGCACTTCGAAGTGCGACGGGCCCGCGCCCTGTTCGCCGAGGGCTACCGGCTGCTCCCCATGCTCGACCGGCGCAGCGGCGCCTGCGTCGCCGCCATGGCCGGCATCTACCGCCGCCTCCTCGACCGCATCGAGCGCGACCCGGAGGCCGTGCTGCGCGGCCGGGTCTCCCTGCCCGGGCGGGAGAAGGCCTACGTCGCCGTGCGCGGGCTGTCCGGTCTCGACGCCCGGCACGTGACCCGGCGGACCGTCAGGAGGCGTGTGTGAGGGCGCGTGTGCGGGGCACCGACGCCGCCGTCGGCGGAAAGCGGCGGGCAACCCTCCGGCGCGGGGCCGCGTCCCTGACACAGACGGCCGGTCGTGCACCGTTCGGGCAGCACGCTCCGGCCCCGGGGGAGGGCGCGCGATGACCCACGGCACAAGGCCCGGAAGGCCGGCGGGGCACACCGTCGTGGTGGGCGGCGGGCTCGCCGGTGTCACCACCGCGCTCGCGCTCGCCGACGCCGGAGTGCGCGTCACCCTGCTGGAGGGCAGGCCGCGACTCGGCGGTCTGGCCTTCTCCTTCCGGCGCGGCGAACTCACCGTCGACAACGGCCAGCACGTCTACCTGCGCTGCTGCACCGCCTACCGCTGGTTCCTCGACCGCATCGAGGGCGCGGCGCTGGCCCCGCTGCAGGACCGGCTCGACGTACCCGTCCTCGACCTCGCCCGGCCCGAGGGGCGCCGCCTCGGCAGGCTCCGCAGGGACGCCCTGCCCGTGCCGCTGCACCTCGGGCGCAGCCTCGCCACCTACCCGCACCTCTCGCTCGCCGACCGCGCCAAGGTGGGCCGGGCCGCCCTCGCGCTCAAGGGGCTCGACCTCGCCGACCCGGCGCTGGACACCCAGGACTTCGGCAGCTGGCTCGCCGCGCACGGCCAGTCCACACGCGCCGTCGAGGCCCTGTGGGACCTGGTCGGGATCGCCACTCTCAACGCGGTCGCCTCCGACGCCTCCCTGGCGCTCGCCGCGATGGTCTTCAAGACCGGTCTGCTGTCCGACCCGGGCGCCGCCGACATCGGCTGGGCCCGGGTGCCGCTGGGCGACCTGCACGACGGGCTGGCCCGCAAGGCACTCGACTCGGCCGGTGTCCGCACCGAACTGCGCACCCGCGTCACCTCGCTCCACGCGAGCGCGGACGGGCGGTGGACCGTCCGGGTACCCGGCGAGACGCTGGAGGCCGACGCGGTGGTCCTCGCCGTACCCCAGCGCGAGGCGTACGACCTGCTGCCGGCGGGCGCCCTCGACGCGCCCGAGCGGCTGCTGGAGATCGGCACCGCGCCGATCCTCAACGTCCATGTGGTGTACGACCGCAAGGTGCTCGGCCGGCCGTTCTTCGCCGCCCTGGGCAGCCCCGTGCAGTGGGTCTTCGACCGTACCGACGCCTCCGGGCTGCGCGAGGGCCAGTACCTCGCCCTGTCGCAGTCGGTCGCCCAGGACGAGATCGACGAGCCCGTGGCCGTACTGCGCGAGCGGTACCTGCCCGAGCTGGAGCGGCTGCTGCCCCTGGCCCGCGGCGCCGGCGTGAGGGACTTCTTCGTCACCCGGGAGCGCACCGCCACGTTCGCTCCCACCCCCGGCGTCGGGCGCCTCCGGCCCCGCGCCCGCACCAAGGCATCCGGCCTCTGGCTGGCCGGAGCGTGGACCGCCACCGGGTGGCCCGCGACCATGGAGAGTGCGGTCCGCAGTGGTGTGAGCGCGGCGGACGCCGTGCTGGGCGCCCTGGGCCGGCCCCGTCCGCAAGCCCTCTTCGAGTTCGAGGAGGCGGCATGATGCCGGCTCAGGCCGGCGCGGCAGGCGGCCCCCGCACCCCCGGTACCGCAACAAGAGGAGAGACTGTGCCCACTGTGCCCCCGGCCTCGAAGACTGCCGAGGCGGTGGACGTGACCGCGCTGCTGGAGCGCGGCCGGACCCTGGCCACTCCGGTACTGCGGGCGGCCATCGACCGCCTGGCACCTCCCATGGACACTGTTGCCGCCTACCACTTCGGCTGGATCGACGCCCAGGGCAGGCCCGCGGAGGGGGACGGCGGCAAGGCCGTGCGCCCCGCCCTCGCGGTGCTGTCCGCCGAGGTCATGTCGGCCGCCCCCGAGACCGGCATCCCCGGCGCCGTCGCCGTGGAGCTCGTCCACAACTTCTCCCTCCTCCACGACGACCTCATGGACGGCGACGAGCAGCGCCGTCACCGCGACACGGTCTGGAAGGTGCACGGCCCCGCCCAGGCCATCCTGGTCGGCGACGCCCTGTTCGCCCTCGCCAACGAGATGCTCCTCGAACTCGGCACCGTCGAGGCCGGCCGCGCCACCCGCCGTCTGACCACCGCCACCCGCGCCCTGATCGACGGTCAGGCCCAGGACATCTCCTACGAGCACCGCGACCGCGTCAGCGTCGAGGAGTGCCTGGAGATGGAGGGCAACAAGACCGGCGCCCTGCTCGCCTGCGCCAGCTCCATCGGCGCGGTCCTCGGCGGCGCCGACGACCACACCGCCGACACCCTCGAGAAGTACGGCTACCACCTGGGCCTCGCCTTCCAGGCCGTCGACGACTTGCTCGGCATCTGGGGCGACCCGGTCTCCACCGGCAAGCAGACCTGGAGCGACCTGCGCCAGCGCAAGAAGTCCCTGCCGGTCGTGGCCGCCCTCGCGGCGGACGGCCCGGCCTCCGAGCGGCTCGGCGAGATCCTCGCCGCCGACGCCAAGGCCCACGACTTCGAGAACTTCTCCGAGGAGGAGTTCGCGGCCCGCGCCGCCCTCATCGAACAGGCCGGCGGTCGCGAGTGGACCGCCGAAGAGGCACGCCGTCAGCACACCATCGCCATCGAAGCCCTCGACACCGTCGACATGCCCGACCAGGTGCGGGAGCAGTTCACGGCCCTCGCGGACTTCGTCGTCGTACGGAAGAGATGATCACTATCGGCCGAATAACCCTCGCGTAGTCGCCGGCCGGTGCCGCGAGTCATCTCGGAGCACCGGCCGACGGCGGACCCACAGCAGCTGCACACCATGCACCACTGCACGAAGGGGAAGCCATGACAGCGACGACCGACGGAAGCACCGGGGCCCTGCCACCCCGCGCCGCCGCGGCCAGCGACACCGACACGCACATCCCCGGGGCGGCCGGGGTACCGGAAGCCGCCGCACGCGCCGCCCGGCGTGCCACCGATTTCCTGCTCTCCCTCCAGGACGCCGAGGGCTGGTGGAAGGGCGACCTAGAGACCAACGTCACGATGGACGCCGAGGACCTGCTGCTCCGTCAGTTCCTCGGCATCCGTGACGAGGAGACCACGCGGGCCGCCGCCCTCTTCATCCGCGGCGAGCAGGGCGAGGACGGCGCCTGGGCCACCTTCTACGGCGGACCGGGCGACCTGTCCGCCACCATCGAGGCGTACGTCGCCCTCCGCCTGGCCGGTGACGCCCCCGACGCCCCGCACATGGCCCGGGCCTCCGCCTGGATCCGGGCGCGGGGCGGCATCGCCGCCGCCCGGGTCTTCACCCGGATCTGGCTGGCCCTGTTCGGCTGGTGGAAGTGGGAGGACCTCCCCGAACTCCCGCCGGAGCTGGTCTTCTTCCCGAAGTGGGTGCCGCTCAACATCTACGACTTCGGCTGCTGGGCGCGGCAGACCATCGTCCCGCTGACGATCGTCTCCGCGAAGCGGCCGGTGCGCCCCGCGCCCTTCTCGCTCGACGAGCTGCACACCGACCCGCAGCGGCCCAACCCGTCCAAGCCCCTGGCCTCGCCGTTCAGTTGGGACGGCGCTTTCCAGCGGATGGACAGGGGCCTGCACGCCCTGCGGAAGATCGCCCCGCGCGGACTGCGCAGGGCCGCCATGAACAGCGCCGCCCGCTGGATCATCGAGCGGCAGGAGAACGACGGCTGCTGGGGCGGCATCCAGCCCCCCGCCGTGTACTCCGTCATCGCCCTGCACCTGCTCGGCTACGACCTCCAGCACCCGGTGATGCGCGAGGGGCTGGCGTCCCTGGACCGGTTCGCCGTGTGGCGCGAGGACGGCGCCCGGATGATCGAGGCCTGCCAGTCGCCGGTGTGGGACACGTGCCTGGCCGCGATCGCCCTCGTCGACGCCGGACTGCCCGCCGACCACCCGCAGTTGGTCAAGGCGGCCGACTGGATGCTGGGCGAGGAGATCGTCCGGCCCGGCGACTGGTCCGTCAAACGCCCCGGACTGCCGCCCGGGGGCTGGGCGTTCGAGTTCCACAACGACAACTACCCGGACATCGACGACACCGCCGAGGTGATCCTCGCGCTGCGCCGGATCGCCCACCCCGACCCGGAGCGGATGGAGAGGGCGATCGGGCGCGGTACGCGCTGGACGCTCGGCATGCAGTCGAGGAACGGCGCCTGGGCCGCCTTCGACGTCGACAACACCAGCCCCTTCCCCAACCGGCTGCCGTTCTGCGACTTCGGCGAGGTCATCGACCCGCCCTCCGCCGACGTCACCGCGCACGTCGTCGAGATGCTCGCGGTGGAGGGACTCGCCCACGACCCGCGCACCCGCCGCGGCGTCGAGTGGCTGCTCGCCGAGCAGGAACCGGACGGCTCGTGGTTCGGGCGCTGGGGCGTCAACTACGTCTACGGCACCGGGTCCGTCGTCCCCGCCCTGACCGCCGCCGGCCTCCCGGCCGCGCACCCGGCGATCCGGCGGGCCGTGACCTGGCTGGAGTCGGTGCAGAACGACGACGGCGGCTGGGGCGAGGACCTGCGCTCCTACCGGGACGTCAAGGAGTGGAGCGGCCGGGGCGCCTCGACCGCCTCGCAGACGGCGTGGGCGCTGATGGCCCTGCTCGCGGCGGGGGAGCGAGACGCCAAGGCCGTCGAGCGCGGCGTGGAGTGGCTCGCGACGACACAGCGGGCGGACGGCTCCTGGGACGAGCCGTACTTCACGGGGACGGGCTTCCCGTGGGACTTCTCGATCAACTACCACCTCTACCGGCAGGTGTTCCCGCTCACCGCGCTCGGCCGGTACCTGCACGGCGAGCCCTTCGCGGACCGGCTGCGGGGAAGCGCGACGGCCGACGAGCCGCGGGGGAGCGGGGCCGGGACGCCACTCACCGAGGCCGAGGGGACCGGATGAGCGCGACTGTCGCCCCGGTCCCGCTGCTGATCGCCTGTGCGCTCGGCATCGAGCAGTTCGCCCTGCGCGCGGGCGGCCGGAGCGGGGCCGACGGGCCGGTCACGGTCCTGCGGACGGGCATGGGTCCCGCCGCCGCCGAGCGGGCCGTCACCCGCATGCTGGCCGACCCGGCCCTGCGTGACGCCGCCGTCCTCGCCACCGGCTTCTGCGCGGGCCTCGCACCCGGCATGCACCCCGGCGATCTCGTCGTCGCCGAGGAGACCCGCGACCCGCGCGGCACGACCCGGTGTGTCGGGACCGGGCTGCTGGTGCGGGAACTGACCCGCGCGCTGCCCGGCCGTACCGTGCACACCGGGCCGCTGACCGGCTCCGACCACGT
Source organism: Streptomyces sp. NPDC007929 (assembly GCF_042959065.1). Classification (NCBI taxonomy): domain Bacteria; kingdom Bacillati; phylum Actinomycetota; class Actinomycetes; order Kitasatosporales; family Streptomycetaceae; genus Streptomyces; species Streptomyces sp. NPDC007929. The sequence goes on from NZ_JBIBKD010000004.1 coordinate 500,932, forward strand.
CGTACGCGGCCCCGAACGGGCCGCTCTGCGCGCCACCGGCGCGATCGCGGTCGACATGGAGTCCGCCGTCACGCTCCTGAGCGCCGTGCGGGCGGGCGAGCGCCCGGTTGCGGCCGTCCGGGTGGTCGTGGACGCTCCTGAACATGAACTCGTCCGGATCGGCACGGTGCGCGGTGGAATATCAGCTTTCCGTGTTCTTCGTTCCGTCCTTCCCGCTTTCTTCGAATGGCACCGTTCCTCGCTGCTCCCCAGGAGGTGAGCCAGATGGCCATGCCGCTCCGACAGTCCATCAAGGTCGCTACATACTTGGCTGAACAGAAGATCCGCCGCCGGGACAAGTTCCCGCTGATCGTCGAGCTGGAGCCGCTGTTCGCCTGCAACCTCAAATGCGAGGGGTGCGGCAAGATCCAGCATCCGGCCGGGGTGCTCAAGCAGCGGATGCCGGTGGCCCAGGCCGTCGGGGCGGTCATGGAGTCCGGCGCCCCGATGGTGTCCATCGCCGGCGGCGAGCCGCTGATGCACCCGCAGATCGACGAGATCGTCCGCCAGCTGGTGGCCAAGCGGAAGTACGTCTTCCTCTGCACCAACGCGATGCTGCTGCGCAAGAAGATGGACAAGTTCACGCCGTCGCCCTACTTCGCCTTCGCGGTGCACATCGACGGCCTGCGCGAGCGGCACGACGAGTCGGTCGCCAAGGAGGGCGTGTTCGACGAGGCGGTGGAGGCGATCAAGGAGGCCAAGCGGCGCGGCTTCCGGGTCACGACCAACTCGACCTTCTTCAACACCGACACCCCGCAGACCATCATCGAGGTGCTGAACTTCCTCAACGACGACCTCAAGGTCGACGAGATGATGATCTCGCCCGCCTACGCCTACGAGAAGGCCCCCGACCAGGAGCACTTCCTCGGCGTGGAACAGACCCGCGAGCTGTTCAAGAAGGCCTTCTCCGGCGGCAACCGGCGGCGCTGGCGGCTCAACCACTCCCCGCTCTTCCTGGACTTCCTGGAGGGCAAGGTCGACTTCCCCTGCACCGCGTGGGCGATCCCGAACTACTCGCTCTTCGGCTGGCAGCGCCCCTGCTACCTGATGAGCGACGGGTACGTCCCGACGTACCGGGAGCTGGTCGAGGACACCGACTGGGACAAGTACGGCCGCGGCAAGGACCCGCGCTGCGCCAACTGCATGGCGCACTGCGGCTACGAGCCCACCGCCGTCCTCGCCACCATGGGATCGCTGAAGGAGTCGCTGCGCGCCATGCGCGAGACGGTCTCCGGGAACCGGGAGTGATGACATGACCGCTGTCTCGCTGGGCGTCCCCGAGGTGCCGGCCCGGCCGATCGCCGAGCGGCGCCTCTCGCGCCGGATCCAGGTCGGCCCGGTGCCGGTCGGGGGAGGGGCCCCGGTCTCCGTGCAGTCGATGACGACGACCCGCACGTCCGACGTCGGTGCCACGCTGCAGCAGATCGCCGAACTGACCGCGTCCGGCTGCCAGATCGTCCGGGTCGCCTGCCCCACGCAGGACGACGCGGACGCCCTGGCCACCATCGCCCGCAAGTCGCAGATCCCGGTCATCGCGGACATCCACTTCCAGCCGAAGTACGTGTTCGCGGCCATCGAGGCCGGCTGCGCGGCGGTCCGCGTCAACCCGGGCAACATCAAGCAGTTCGACGACCGGGTCAAGGAGATCGCCCAGGCCGCGAAGGACCACGGCACCCCGATCCGGATCGGCGTCAACGCCGGGTCACTGGACCGGCGCCTGCTCCAGAAGTACGGCAAGGCCACCCCGGAGGCGCTCGTGGAGAGCGCGCTGTGGGAGGCGTCCCTGTTCGAGGAGCACGGCTTCCGCGACATCAAGATCTCCGTCAAGCACAACGACCCGGTCGTCATGATCGAGGCGTACCGGCAGCTCGCCGAGAGTTGCGACTACCCGCTGCACCTGGGCGTGACGGAGGCCGGCCCGGCCTTCCAGGGCACCATCAAGTCGGCGGTGGCGTTCGGGGCGCTGCTCTCGCGGGGCATCGGCGACACGATCCGCGTCTCGCTCTCGGCGCCGCCGGCCGAGGAGGTCAAGGTCGGCATCCAGATCCTTCAGTCACTCGGACTCAAGGAGCGCAGGCTGGAGATCGTGTCGTGCCCGTCCTGCGGCCGCGCCCAGGTCGACGTCTACAAGCTCGCCGAGGAGGTCACCGCAGGACTGGACGGCATGGAGGTGCCGCTGCGGGTCGCCGTCATGGGGTGTGTGGTCAACGGCCCCGGCGAGGCACGGGAGGCCGATCTCGGGGTCGCCTCCGGCAACGGCAAGGGCCAGATCTTCGTCAAGGGCGAGGTCATCAAGACCGTCCCCGAATCCAAGATCGTCGAGACGCTGATCGAAGAGGCGATGAAGATCGCCGAGCAGATGGAGCAGGACGGCGTGGGGTCGGGGGAGCCCGCCGTCACCGTGAGCTGAGCAGCACGGAATGTCGAAGGGGGCCGAGCGTGACAATTCTGGAGAGCATTCGGGGACCACGCGACCTGAAGGCGCTGTCCGAGACCGAACTGGGGGAACTCGCCGAGGAGATCCGGGAGTTCCTGGTGCAGGCGGTCGCCAGGACCGGCGGCCATCTGGGACCCAACCTGGGCGTGGTGGAGCTGACCATCGCCCTGCACCGGGTCTTCGAGTCGCCGGCCGACCGCATCCTGTGGGACACCGGCCACCAGAGCTACGTCCACAAGCTGCTGACCGGCCGCCAGGACTTCTCCAAACTGCGCGGCAAGGGAGGCCTGTCCGGCTACCCCTCACGCGAGGAGTCCGAGCACGACGTCATCGAGAACAGCCACGCCTCCACCTCCCTCGGCTGGGCCGACGGGCTCGCCAAGGCCCGCCAGGTGCAGGGCGAGAAGGGCCATGTCGTCGCGGTGATCGGCGACGGAGCCCTCACCGGCGGCATGGCCTGGGAGGCCCTCAACAACATCGCGGCCGCCAAGAACCGCCCGCTGATCATCGTCGTCAACGACAACGAACGCTCCTACGCACCGACCATCGGCGGCCTCGCCAACCATCTCGCGACCCTGCGCACGACCGACGGCTATGAGCGGGTGTTGGCCTGGGGCAAGGACGTCCTCCAGGGCACGCCCCTGGTCGGCAACACCCTCTACGAGGCCCTGCACGGCGCCAAGAAGGGCTTCAAGGACGCCTTCGCTCCACAAGGTCTCTTCGAGGACCTGGGCCTGAAGTACCTCGGGCCGATCGACGGGCATGACACCAGAGCCGTGGAGTCCGCCCTGCGGCGCGCCAAACGCTTCCACGGACCGGTGCTGGTGCACTGCCTCACGGAGAAGGGCCGCGGCTACGAGCCCGCCCTCGCCCACGAGGAGGACCACTTCCACACCGTCGGCGTGATGGACCCGCTGACCTGCGCACCGCTCTCCCCGTCCGGCGGCCCCTCCTGGACCTCGGTGTTCGGCGAGGAGATGGTCAGGATCGGCGAGGAGCGCGAGGACGTGGTGGCGATCACCGCCGCCATGCTGCACCCCGTCGGCCTTGGCGCCTTTGCCGAGCGGTTCCCGGACCGGGTCTGGGACGTCGGCATCGCCGAGCAGCACGCCGCCGTCTCCGCGGCCGGACTGGCGACCGGCGGACTGCACCCGGTCGTCGCCGTCTACGCCACCTTCCTCAACCGCGCGTTCGACCAGCTGCTCATGGACGTGGCCCTGCACCGCTGCGGGGTGACCTTCGTGCTGGACCGGGCCGGGGTCACCGGCGTGGACGGGGCCTCCCACAACGGCATGTGGGACCTGTCCGTCCTCCAGGTCGTGCCCGGCCTCAGGATCGCCGCGCCCCGGGACGCCGACCAACTGCGCGCCCAGCTGCGCGAGGCGGTCGCCGTGGACGACGCGCCGACGCTGCTGCGGTTCCCCAAGGAGTCCGTCGGCCCGTCGATCCCGGCCGTCGACCGGGTGGGCGGGCTGGACGTGCTGCACCGCTCGCCCGAGTCGCGAGCGCTTGTGGTGGCCGTCGGCGTGATGGCGCCGGTCTGTCTCCAGGCCGCCGAGCTGCTCGAGGCGCGCGGCATCGGCTGCACCGTCGTCGACCCCCGCTGGGTCAAGCCCGTCGACCCCGCCCTGCCGGGGCTCGCCGCCGAGCACCGCCTGGTCGCCGTCGTCGAGGACAACAGCCGTGCGGCCGGGGTCGGTGCGGCCGTGGCGCTGGCCCTGGGCGACGCCGACGTCGACGTGCCGGTGCGGCGGTTCGGCATCCCCGAGCAGTTCCTCGCGCACGCCAAACGCGGTGAGGTGCTCGCCGACATCGGCCTGACACCCGTCGAGGTCGCCGGACGGATCAGCGCGAGCCTGGCCGTCAAGGATGAGCTGTCCAAGGAGCCACTGGAATGACAACCGCCGAGTCCGCGTCGGAGCCGTCGCAGGCCGGGGAGTTCGACCTCGGCAAGCTGCTGGCCGAGCGCGGGGCCGAGCGCTACGAGCTGCACTCCCGGTACCTCAACCACCAGCTCCCGCGCATGCTGCACACCATCGGCTTCGACAAGGTCTACGAGCGCGCCGAGGGCGCCTACTTCTACGACGCGGACGGCAACGACCACCTGGACATGCTCGCCGGGTTCGGGGTGATGGGCCTGGGCCGCCACCACCCCGTGGTGCGCAAGGCCCTGCACGACGTGCTGGACGCGGGACTGGCCGACCTCACCCGCTTCGACTGCCAGCCGCTGCCGGGCCTGCTGGCGGAGAAGCTCCTCGCGCACAGTCCGCACCTGGACCGGGTGTTCTTCGGCAACAGCGGCACCGAGGCCGTCGAGGGCGCCCTGAAGTTCGCCCGGTTCGTCACCGGCAGGCCCAGGGTCCTGTACTGCGCCCACGCCTTCCACGGCCTGACCACCGGCTCCCTGTCCGTGAACGGCGAGTCCGGCTTCCGCGACGGTTTCGCCCCGCTGCTGCCCGACACGGCCGTCCCGCTCGGCGACCTCGACGCGCTGGAGAGGGAGCTGCGCAAGGGCGACGTCGCCGCGCTGATCGTCGAGCCGATCCAGGGCAAGGGCGTCCTCACCGGCCCGCCCGGCTGGCTGCGGGCCGCCCAGGAACTGCTGCACCGGCACAAGGCCCTGCTCATCGCCGACGAGGTGCAGACGGGCCTCGGCCGGACCGGCGACTTCTACGCCTACCAGCACGAGGACGGCGTCGAACCCGACCTGGTGTGCGTCGCCAAGGCGCTCTCCGGCGGCTATGTGCCGGTCGGCGCCACGATCGGCAAGGACTGGATCTTCAAGAAGGTCTACTCGTCCATGGACCGCGTCCTCGTCCACTCGGCGAGCTTCGGATCCAACGCGCAGGCCATGGCGGCGGGTCTGGCGGTGCTGTCGGTGATGGAGAACGAGCAGATCGTCGCGAACGTCCGGGCCACCGGGGAGCGGCTCAGGTCCCGGCTGGCCGCGCTCACGGACCGCTACGAGATGCTCGCCGAGGTGCGCGGCCGGGGTCTGATGATCGGCATCGAGTTCGGGCGGCCCCGTTCGCTGAAGCTGCGCAGCCGCTGGGCCATGCTCCAGGCCGCCCGCAAGGGGCTCTTCGCGCAGATGGTCGTCGTGCCGCTGCTCCAGCGGCACCGGATCCTCACCCAGGTCTCCGGCGACCACATGGAGGTGATCAAACTGATCCCGCCGCTGATCATCGGCGAGCGGGAGGTGGACCGGTTCGTCGACGCCTTCACGGCCGTGATGGACGACGCGCACAACGGCGGGCTGGTGTGGGACTTCGGAAAGACCCTGGTCAAACAGGCGGTGGCGAACCGATAGACAGCGGATTTGCCTGAGAGGCAAGAAATTTGCCGCTGAGGCAAAGGTCCGGCTGAATGGAGGCATGAGCCCCTCCGAGACCGAGCGGCCCTCCGGGGCCGGCTCGCCGGCCGAACCCGTGTCCGGTGCGCTGCCCGCCGTCGCGCCCCAGCTGCGGGCCCTGCGGCGGCAGGCCTCCCTCACCCTGGAGGCCGCGGCGCGTGCCGCCGGGCTGTCGCCCGCCCACCTCTCCCGTCTGGAGACCGGACAGCGCCAGCCCTCGCTGCCGATGCTCCTCGCCCTGGCCCGTGTCTACGGTACGACCGTAGCCGAGCTGCTCGGCGAGACGCCCGCGGGACGGGACGCCGTCATCCGCGCGGCCGACATGGAACCCACGGCGGCCGGTGGCTGGACCTACCGGCAGGCCGGCGCCCCCGGCCGCGGGATGCAGGCCCTGCGGGTCCACGTCCCCTACGGCTCCCAGGGCGACGTCGTGCGGGTCCACCCCGGCGAGGAGTGGCTCCACGTCCTGCGCGGCCGGCTGCGGCTGCGCCTCGGGGACAGCACGCACCGGCTCGAAGTGGGCGACAGCGCCCACTTCGACTCGCTCACCCCGCACCGGATCGCCGCCGAGGACCACGACGGCGTCGACCTGCTCTTCGTCCACACCCTGCTGCAGAGCCCCACGGCCGCCCTGTGCCTGGGCCCCACCCCTGGAGACGCGTCATGAGCGACATGGAGGAGAAGTTCCCCCGCGCCCTGTGGGTGAGGCTGTTCGTCTACCTCATCGCCGGCCACATCTTCGCCGCGTTCGTGTATCTGCTCTTCGAGCTCGGCGCGAAGTAGGCCCCGCCGCGGCACTCAGTCCAGCAGCCGCTCGCGCAGGCGCTCCCGGGTCTCGGGCGTGAGGTCCAGCCCCTTCTCCAGGTAGGCGTCGACGCCGCCCCAGGTCTCCTCGATGGTCTCGAAGGCCGCCGTCAGGTACTCGGCGCGCGCGTCGAAGAGGGGGCTGAGCAGCTCCATGACCTCGGGCGAATAGGCCGAGGCGGCGGAGCTGGAGCGGTGCACCTTGTAGCGGCGGTGCTTGGCGTTCGACTTCAGGTAGTCCTCGACGATCGCGTCGCGCTCGACGCCCACCGCCAGCAGCGTCACCGCGACCGACAGACCGGCGCGGTCCTTGCCCGCCGCACAGTGCATCAGCGCGGGGACACTGTCCTGCGCCAGCGCGTGCAGCACCCGGGAGTGCTCGCTGGTGCGGTGCTTGATGATCGTGCGGTACGAGGCGATCATGCGGCCCGCGCCCTTGCCGTCCGAGAGGATCTCGCGCAGCTGGTCCAGGTCGCCGTCGCGGACCATCTTCCAGAACTCGGCGCCGTCGGCCGGGTCGCTCAACGGCAGGTTCACATTGCGCACGCCGGGCAGCTCGACGTCCGGGCCCTCGAGCTTCTGGTCGGCCGCGTTGCGGAAGTCGAAGACCGTGTGCAGGCCCAGGGTCGTCAGGAAGGCGGCGTCCTGGCCGGTCGCATGGGCGAGGTGACCGCTGCGGAACAGCACGCCCTGGCGCACCCGCCGTCCGTCCACGGTCGGAAGTCCGCCCACGTCACGGAAGTTGCGCACTCCGGCCAGCTCGGGCTCGGTCGACGGGACCTGCTGTGTCACGAGGGCTCCTCCCCTTCGGCGCCGCCGCCGCGGCTCGCCGGCGGGCACGACTCGACGATACGACATGCCTGCCTGGGGCAATGAGTTGTCCACAGGCGTTGCCCGGAGCCCCCACGGCCCTTGATGATGTTGCCGCCTGGTCGCACCTGATCGGGCTTGTTCGAATCTGTGAGGGCGCGATGCTGGAGATCTCCGAAGACGGTCGTACGTGGGTGCTCTCCGGGCCGGCCGGCAGCTACGCCGTCCATGTCACCGAGCGGGACGAGCTGCTGCACCTGCACTGGGGTCCCCGGATCGGTCTCGCCGACGCCGAGGCCCTCGCGGTCCGGCCGCTGCCGGACTACTGGCCCTTCGAGTCCCCGCTCGACGGACGCGAGGAGTATCCGGTCGAGGGCGGCCCGCGTTTCGTCCGCCCGGCCCTGTCCGTGCGCACGGCCGATCGGCGTGGCACCGAGTGGGTCTTCGAGGGGCACGAGGCCGAGGGCGGCGAGCTGCGCCTGCGGTTCCGCGACGGGGATCTCACCATCACGCTGCACTACCGGACGCGCTCCTCGACAGATGTCGTCGAGCGGTGGGTGACCCTGGCCAACCAGGGGCCGGCCGTCGAGCTGCTGCGCGCAGACTCCGCCACCTGGACCCTGCCCGACCGCGACACCTGGCGGCTGTCCCAGCTGCACGGCCGCTGGGGTGCCGAGTCCCGGCTGACGCGCTCCGGCCTCACCCACGGCGAGAAGGTCATCGGCAGCCGTCGCGGCCACACCTCGCACCAGCACCTGCCCTGGGTCGCCCTCGACGCCGACGCCACCGAGGAGCACGGGGAGGTCTACAGCTGCGCCCTCGGCTGGTCCGGGTCGTGGCGCATCGCCGTGGCCCGGTTGCCCGACGCGCGCGTGCAGATCACCGGCGGCGCCGGCCACGACGACGCGGGCCTGCTGACGCTGGGCACGGGGGAGTCGTACACGACCCCGGTCTTCGCCGGGCTCTGGAGCGACGGCGGCTTCGGCGGGGCCAGCCGTGCCTGGCACGCCTACCAGCGGGCGCATGTCGTCCCGGACGCCGAGCGGGACCGGCCGGTGCTGTTCAACTCCTGGGAGGCCACCGAGTTCGACATCTCCGAGGAGCAGCAGCGGGCGCTCGCCGAGCGGGCCGCGGCCATGGGCGTCGAGCTCTTCGTGGTCGACGACGGCTGGTTCGGGGCGCGTACCAGCGACCGGGCCGGACTCGGTGACTGGACCCCGAACCCCGGCCGCTTCCCGGGCGGGCTGAAGCCGCTCGCCGACCATGTGCACGGCCTGGGCATGCGGTTCGGGATCTGGGTCGAGCCCGAGATGGTCAACCCGGACAGCGACCTGTACCGCGCGCACCCCGACTGGGTCCAGTACCAACCGGGACGAAAGCGGACGGAGTTCCGCAATCAGCTCGTACTCAATCTCGCCCGCGAGGACGTCCGGGAGTACCTCTGGGAGCAGCTCCACGGGCTTCTCGCCGGCGCTCCGATCGACTACGTCAAGTGGGACTTCAACCGCTGCTTCACCGACGCCGGCTGGCCGGACGACCCCTACCCGCAGCGGCTGTGGGTCGACCATGTGCACGGCCTGTACGCCCTGCTGGACCGGCTGCGGGCCGCGCATCCTGGGGTGGCCTTCGAGTCCTGCTCGGGAGGCGGCGGCCGGATCGACCTCGGAGTGCTGAGCCGCACGGACCAGGTGTGGACCTCCGACAACACCGATCCGCTCGACCGGCTCGCCATCCAGCACGGCTTCAGCCAGATCCATCCCGCCCGGGTCATGGCCGCCTGGGTCACCGACAGCCCGAACGCCATGCTCAACCAGCGGGCCAGCTCCCTGCGCTTCCGGTTCGTCAGTGCCATGGCCGGGGTGCTCGGCGTCGGCGGTGACCTCACGCGGTGGACGCCTGAGGAACTCTCCGAGGCGCGGGAGTGGGTGGCGCTCTACAAGGAGATCCGGCCCGTGGTGCAGCGCGGCGACCTGTACCGGCTGCGTCCCCCGCAGGGTGGAGCCAGTGCCGTGCAGTACGTCCTCGGTGACGAGATCGTCGTCCTCGCCTGGCTCCAGGCGCAGCGCTACGGCGAGCCCGTGCCGGCGCTCCGGCTGCGTGGTCTCGATCCGGCAGCATCGTACGAATGCCTCGAAACGGGCGAAGTTCACCGAGGGGTCGTACTGCTGCATCACGGACTTCGGGTCCCTCTGCGGGGGGATCTGGACGCCGCGGTGGTCCGTCTTAAGCGGAAGTAGTCGTTCTGTCCGAATAGGGAATTTCGGCCGCTAAGGGATAACGTGCCCCGATCGTAAAGGAGATGAGGTCGGGGCGCGTGACCATCGTCATATCCGTGACGATGCGTTGTCGCCATGTTCACGTAATTCTGGCGCCAATCAGGCTCATTGAGGAATGCCGGAGATCGCTAATCCACGCTCGGTGACCGCGGTTGTGCCGACACGTCAGGGAAAACACCGTCACACGCAACCGCACGCTTGTCCCCTTGCGTCTTGGTCGCTTACGTTCCACACCAATCCGGACGGACGCCTAATCCTGCCGCCGCCCGGAGTCCGCACACACTGACCCGACGTACGGCAGGAGCGGGGGACCCACAGGTAAGACGCCTGTTCCGGTTCCCGGAACGGCTTGGGGTTAAGTCGCGCCACGGCGCGGCCGGGCATCTCCAGCTCGCACCCGACAGCTCACCTCGCAGGCGACGGAGAGGAATTCGCCATGCCCGCGAAGGGTAAGCACCGCCGCCCCAAGACCCAGCGTTTCACCCGCTCCATCGCCGTCGCCGGAACCGGTGGGGCCGCTCTCGCCCTGCCGCTCATGGGGGCCGCCGGCGCCCACGCCGCCACCCCGCAGTCGGCTCCGGAAAAGGCCGTCCAGTCCGCCCCGGCCACCGGGAAGAAGGCCGCCGAAAAGGCCAATGGCCCCCGCACGTACACCGTGAAGGCCGGCGACTACCTCGCGAAAATCGCCGACGACCAGAACGTCAGCGGCGGCTGGAAGAAGCTCTACTCGGACAACCGTGACGCCGTCGGCTCCGACCCGTCGCTGATCCACCCGGGCCTGAAGCTGTCGATCGGCAAGAAGGCCGCGAGCGCGCCGAAGGCCTCGGCCCCGGCCGCTCCGAAGGCCTCGGCCCAGAAGTCCTCGGCCGCCGAGTCGGCGCCGAAGGCCGAGACCGCCGCCGAGCCGGCCGCCGCCAAGCCCGCAGCCAAGCCCGCCGCCGAGAGCAACGCCGGTGGCTACGTCCTCCCGGTGGACGGCGCCGGCGTCGGCACCCCGTACCACATGTCCGGCAGCATGTGGTCCAGCGGCTACCACACCGGTGTCGACTTCGTCGTCCCCACCGGCACCTCCCTCAAGGCCGTCGGCGCCGGCGAGGTCGTCTCCGCCGGCTGGGGCGGCGCGTACGGCAACCAGGTCGTCATCAAGCTGAACGACGGTCACTACGCCCAGTACGCCCACCTGTCCCAGCTCTCCGTCTCGGCCGGCCAGACCGTGACGGCCGGGCAGCAGGTCGGCCTGTCGGGCGCGACCGGCAACGTGACCGGACCGCACCTGCACTTCGAGATCCGCACCTCGCCGGACTACGGCTCCGACGTCGACCCGGTCGCCTTCCTGCGCTCGCACGGCGTCTCCGTCGGCTGACCCAGCGCACGACCACCTGCCTGACACGCCTCCGAAGGCCGGACCCCGATCCCCGGGTCCGGCCTTCGGTGTGTCCACGGTTCACCCCGAAACATCCCTGACAAGCGGCGTATTCCGGAGTTGGCGAACCCTTTAGGAGTGGCTTATCTCACCGCCCGTCAACCCTTTCCTACGGTCGCGTAAGTCACATTCGAAGGTGAATCATGAGCTGTTGTGGCAGACGATTCGAAGAGTGACAGCAGAGCAGTGATCGGGTCGTACGTGGCGCTGGGGGACAGCTTCACCGAGGGCGTCGGCGACCCAGGTCCCGACGGGGCGTTCGTCGGCTGGGCCGACCGGTTCGCCGTCCTGCTCGCCGACCGCAGACCCGAGGGCGACTTCCGGTACAGCAATCTCGCCGTACGCGGAAAGCTCCTCGACCAGATCGTGGCGGACCAGGTTCCGCGGGCCGTCCAGATGGCCCCGGACCTCGTCTCGTTCTGCGCCGGGGGCAACGACATCATCCGGCCCGGCACCGACCCGGACGAGGTGGCCGAGCGGTTCGAACGGGCGCTGGCCCTGCTCACCGCCGTGTCCGGCACGGTCATGGTGACGACCGGTTTCGACACCCGTGGCGTGCCCGTGCTCAAGCACCTGCGCGGCAAGATCGCCACGTACAACGGACACGTCAGGGCCATCGCCGACCGGTACGGCTGCCCGGTCCTGGACCTGTGGTCCCTGCGCAGCGTGCAGGACCGCAGGGCCTGGGACGCCGACCGGCTGCACCTGTCGCCGGAGGGGCACACGCGCGTGGCGCTCCGCGCGGGCCAGGTGCTCGGCCTCGACGTGCCGGCCGACCCCGAGCAGGCGTGGCCCCCGCTGCCCCCGCGCGGCGCCCTCGACATGCGGCGCGACAACGTCGCCTGGGCACGGGAGTTCCTGGTGCCGTGGATCGGGCGGCGGCTGCGCGGGGAGTCCTCGGGCGACCATGTGACGGCCAAGGGGGCGCTGTCGCCGGACGACATCAGGATGCGGATCGCGTCGGTGGCCTGAGGGCGGCTGCCCCGCGCGTGCGGGACGTGCCGGGCGTGATCCCGGCGCGGCCCCCACGCGCGGTGGTCCGGACTCCGGGGCGTGGCAGGTGTATCACGGGCTGCGGGTGGGCCGGGGATGGCGTCCGGCCGAGGCGCGGGGTGTCGTCGTGCCGATGCGGCGATGCGGCGATGCGGCGATGCGTCGGTGCGCCGATGTGTCGGGGGTGTCGGGGGTGCCGTCAGGCTGTTGTGCGGGGTGCCGTCGGGCTGATGTGCCGGGCGGGCTGTCAGGCCGACGGGTCCGGGGCCGTCAGGCCGTCGGCAGCCCCCGGTCCAGGCCCAGCTCGTGGGCCAGCGCCTCCTCCACCCACTCCTGGGCCCGGGCTCGCGGCACCGCGCCGGAGTAGGACGTCAGCTGCACCGCGAGACCGTCGAGCAGGGCGGTGAGCCGGAAGGCCGCGCTCGGCGGATCGGGGCAGCGGAACTCGCCCGCCGCCACGCCCTCCGCGATGACCTCGGCGAGCGCCGCCTTCCACTGCCGGTCGAGATCCTGGGCGACCTCCCGCAGCACGGGGTCGCGCAGGGCCGACGCCCAGCCCTCGATCCACAGCCGCCAGCCCTTGGCCGGCCCGGTGGGCGCGTACCACCGCACGGCCGACCGCAGCCGGCGCAGCGCCGGTGAACGGCGGCCGAGCATGGTGCGCAACTGCGCCAGGTCGCTCTCCGCCGCGTGCCGGAACGCGGCGGCGACCAACTGCTCCTTCGAGGAGAAGTGGTAGAGGACCAGCGCGTTGCTCACGCCGAGCGCCGAGGCCACGTCGGCGATCCGGACCGCCGCCACACCCCTCGCCTCGATCTGCTCGATGGCGGCCCGCAGCAGATCCCCGCGCCGCTGCGCCACGCTCAACCGGACTCTCGTCACGCCGTCACCCTATCCACGCGCACGCGGCCCTTGACGGGGCGTTTCGGCCTGTTGGACAACCGCTCCGCGATCACCGGGGGCCGCAGGACCGCAGGGCCGAAGCGGCCGACCATAATGGAAAGCCTGACCGACTCCACCTGGAGGTACCGTGGCCGGTTTCCGTACCCTGAGCTCCGGGCTCCGCGCGCTTCGGCCCGAAGCGTTCGGCGCGGATCCGAGCGGTGAGCGCATGGCGCGCATCCGCAGATCGCCCCACTTCAAGGACGGGGTCTTCCAGAACCCCGGCGGTCCCGCACGGACCCGGCCCTCGGGCTCGACCCTGGACTTCGCGAAGGTCTTCTTCGACAAGGACACCCGGCCCCGCCGCGCCCCCAAGGGCACCGTCCCGGTGCACTCCACCACCCTCGCCGACATCGCCCGGCCCCCGGCGACCGGACTGCGGCTGACCTGGATGGGGCACTCCAGCGTCCTCGCCGAGATCGACGGCCGGCGTGTGCTGTTCGACCCGGTGTGGGGTGAGCGCTGTTCCCCCTTTCCCTTCGCCGGGCCCAAGCGGCTGCACCCCGTACCCCTGCCGCTCGCCGCGCTGGGCCCGGTCGACGTCGTGGTGATCTCGCACGACCACTACGACCATCTGGACCTGCCCTCCATCAAGGCGCTCGCCGGTACGGACACCCTGTTCGCGGTGCCCCTGGGCGTCGGCGCGCACCTGGAGCACTGGGGCGTCTCCGCCGACCGGCTGCGCGAGCTGGACTGGCACGAGGCCACCAAGATCGGCGGCCTCACCCTGACCGCCACCCCGGCCCGGCACTTCTGCGGCCGGGGGCTGCGCAACACCCAGCACACCCTGTGGGCCTCCTGGGTCGTCGCCGGGGACGAGCACCGGATCTACCACAGCGGTGACACCGGCTACTTCGACGGCTTCAAGGAGATCGGCGCCGAGCACGGGCCGTTCGACGCGACGATGATCCAGATCGGCGCCTACTCCGACTTCTGGCCCGACATCCACATGACCCCCGAGGAGGGCATGCGCGCCCACCTCGACCTCCAGGGCGGGCCGGAGCACGGTCCGATGCTGCCGATCCACTGGGCCACCTTCAATCTGGCGACCCATCCGTGGGCCGACCCCGGCGAGGGGACGCTCGCGGCCGCCCGCGCGGTGGGCGCCGCCGTAGCCCTGCCCCGGCCCGGCGAGCCCTTCGAGCCCACGGCCGAGACCGTGCCGTCCCAGCCGTGGTGGCGTGGGGTGGCGCTCGCCCCGGCCGGTGGTCGCGCGGCGGGGGAGGCCCTCGTGGGAGCCGGCGTCAAGACCGCGTCCGACGCGGCAGCAGCCGTGGCCCAGGCCGATACGGTGAGTGACGGTGGCGGGAAGGTCGGCAAGGGCACCGAGGATCCCGAGTCGCTCCCGGCGAGCTGACCCGGGGCGCACGGCAGACCGACGGCGAGGGCCGGGGAGCGAGAGGCTCCCCGGCCCTCGCCGTCTGCGTGTGACCGCTTCTGACCAGGTCGGATCGGGCTCCTTTCGTTCCTGGCCGGATATGCCGAGGTGTTATCGGTCTGTCGTACGAGGCCTCATACCAGAGCGGGACGCTCACCGTATGAGTTTGTCAACTGCCCACCGCACATGATGCGCTGGCGACTACTGTCAGTGGCCGTCGGGAAGCAGGACGGATCGAAGCAGGACGGATCAGGGAGCGGGGGCCGGCACGTGCAGGCGCAGGGCGGACGAGGGAGTCGACGCGACGGGGATCCCCGCTGCCTGCGCGCCACGGAGACCGGCCGCGGCGCCGTCGGGGACACGGGTGCGGGTTCCGACCGGGCGGGCACTGCCCCGGGTGGTGCGGCTCCCTCCGCGGGCGGGGCGGATGCGTCCCGGGGCGGCGCGGGAGCCGCCGGGGCCATGGGACCGGGACGGCACGCCGGCCCCGTGGGGATCGACGGCGGCGTCGGTGACGCGGGCGCCGGCGGTGTCCCCGGCGCCCGCGCCCGGCAGCGAGGTGAGGCCGGGCGCGCGGCGCGAGCGGCGCGCAAGCGGCCGCGCGAACCCGGCCGCACCCCCGCGAACTCCCCCGGCACCCCGGCCCGACGGACCAGCACGAGGACACCGATGTCTCACCTCCGCGCCCCGGCCACACGCGCAGACCGCCGTGAGGGCGGGCGGCACGGGCGGCCCGCCGTCCGCACCGCACCCGCGCTGCCCGAGACCCACATACGGCCCCAGCTGCTGCGTCTCGCGGTGCTGCCCCCCGTCGCCGTCGCCCTCAGCGGCTGCGCCGCCGTCCTCTTCACCGTCCGGTCCACCGGAACGAGGCCGGGCCTCACCCTGTGGGCCGTGCTCGGCGGCGCGGTCTTCGTGACCCTCGTCGGCATCGCCGTCGCCGCGATCGCGGCCAACCGGGCCGCCCGGTCCGTGCACGACCGCATCGGCGTCCTGCGCCGCGGCACCGCACGGCGCGAGGCCGACCTGCGCACCCTCGTCGAGGCGCTGCGCCGCGGCGACGGGCCACCGCAGCTCGCCCCGCACAGCCGCCACGCGGGTCCCGCCGAGGACGGCGACGACTTCGACCTCCTCGCCGCCGACCTGTCCCGCGCGCACGACGGCGCCGTCACCGCCGTCGTGCAGGCCTCCCAGCTCTCCAGCCAGGCCGGCAGCGAACAGAAGCTCGAGGTCTTCGTCAACCTCGCCCGGCGGCTGCAGTCCCTGGTGCACCGTGAGATCTCCATCCTCGACGAGCTGGAGAACGAGATGGAGGACCCCGACCTGCTCAAGGGGCTCTTCCACGTCGACCACCTCGCCACCCGCATCCGCCGTCACGCCGAGAACCTCGCCGTGCTCGGCGGTGCCGTCTCCCGCCGCCAGTGGAGCAACCCGGTCTCCATGACCGAGGTGCTGCGCTCGGCCATCGCCGAGGTCGAGCAGTACTCGCGGGTCAAACTCGTGCCGCCGATCGACGGGCAGCTGCGCGGCCACGCCGTCGCCGACGTCATCCACCTGCTGGCCGAACTCGTCGAGAACGCCACGGTGTTCTCCGCCCCGCACACCCAGGTCCTGCTGCGCGCGAACCTCGTCACCTCCGGGCTCGCCGTCGAGGTCGAGGACCGCGGGCTCGGCATGCCCCTGGAGGAGCAGACGCGGATGAACGCGCTGCTGGCCGATCCCGACCAGGTGAACGTCGCCCGGCTCCTCGCGGACGGCCGCATCGGCCTGTTCGTCGTCTCCCAGCTCGCCCGGCGGCACGGCATCACCGTCCGCCTCCAGACCAACATCTACGGCGGAGTGCAGGCGGTGCTCGTCGTACCGCAGGCGCTGCTCGGAGCGGAGGCGGGGGCGGGAGCGCCCGGGGGAGCGGCACAGCAGGCCGCAGGCGCGCCCGGTGTCGATCGTCCGGCGGTGCCGGGGCACAAGGGACTGTCTCCGGTCGCCGACGGCATCGAGGCCGGGGCCCGGTCCGTGCCGCCGCCCGCGTCCGGGGCAGGGCCCTCGGTCCCGCTCGGCACCCCCACCCCGCCCCGGGGGCACCGGCAGGAGGCCGAACCGGGCCCGGGCGGGAGCCACCGGCAAGAGGGTGAAACGGCCCCGGGCGGGAGCCACCGGCAGGAGGGTGAAACGGCCCCGGGCGGGAGCACACTGGACGGCCGGCCCGCGCCCCTGCCCATGCGGGGGGCCCGCCGGGAGCGACCCACCCCGGCCGAGGCACGGCCCGGAATCGGCCCGGACGACCGGCGCGTCCTCGCCGAGAACGTCACCGAGCTGCCCACCCCCCGCAACGGCACCGTCCGCGGCACCATGGGCAAGCCCCAACTGCCCCGCCGCCGCGCCCAGGAGCACATCGTCCCCCAACTGCGCGACGGGCCGACGCCACGGCAGGACCCCGAGCACCTCGTGGGCCACGACCCCGGTCTGATGGCGGCCTTCCAGCGCGGCATCAGCCTCGCGGAGGCCCAGCAGAGCATGGAGGCCGGCCACACGGAGTGGGGCGACACGTCGTCCGCCCACACTGGGGCCGCCCACATGGGGTCCGCGCACACAGGGGCCGCCCACATGGACTCCGGCCTTACGGACTCCGCCCCCATGGCGTCCACGCACACGGAGTCCGGCCACATGGAGGTGGCCCACATGGACTCCTCCTACGCGGGCTCCGCCCACATGGCGCCGACGCACACGGAGTCCGCCCACATGGACCGCACCACCACCACCCGGCAGGACGGGAGCGCACCCGCCGGATGACCACCCCCCTTTCCACCCCCACCCCCAGCGCTCCCACAGACCTTCGTACCCCAAGGAGTCGATCCACCATGGCGAGCGATGCGCCGACCGCCCATGTATCCGATCTCGACTGGCTGATGAGCGGCCTCGTGCAGCGCGTACCGCACACGACCGCCGCCGTGCTGCTGTCCTGCGACGGACTCGTGAAGTCCGTGCACGGCCTCGACCCGGACAGCGCCGACCACATGGCCGCCCTGGCCTCCGGCCTGTACTCCCTCGGCCGCAGCGCCGGGGTCCGCTTCGGCGACGGCGGCGACGTGCGGCAGGTCGTCGTCGAACTCGCCTCGACCCTGCTGTTCGTCACGACCGCAGGATCCGGCACCTGCCTGGCCGTGCTGGCCGGCCGAGAGGCAGACGCGGCCGTGCTGGGCTACGAGATGGCGATGCTGGTCAAGAGCGTGCGCCCCTACCTCGTGACCGCTCCCCGGCAGTCCGTCGAATCCCCGGCGATGAGGCCTTGAGCGTGACGGCGGCCGGTGACGGGCCCTGGCTCGACGACGCGGCCGGGCGGCTGGTGCGGCCGTTCACGGTCAGCAACGGCCGCACCCGTCCGACCGTCGCGCTCGACCTCGTCTCGCAGGTGATGGCCACCGGGGCGACCCCCCTCGGCTATCTCGGCCCCGAGCACGCGCAGGCGCTCGAACGGTGCCGGGTGCCCGTCGCCGTCGCCGAGGTCGCCGCCCACCTCACACTGCCGGTGGCCGTCACCAAGGTGCTGCTGGCGGACCTCGTCGACTGCGGGGCGTTGACCACCAAGCCCCCCGCGTTCCACCACAACCCGACGGACCGGGCCCTTCTGGAGGCAGTGCTCGATGGACTACGACGACAGCTCTGACTACACCGACGGACCGGGCCACGGCGCCGACCCGTTCCCCACCGCGCTGAAGATCCTGGTGGCGGGCGGGTTCGGCGTGGGCAAGACGACCTTCGTCGGCGCGGTCAGCGAGATCGCGCCGCTCAGCACGGAGGAACTGCTCACCACCGTCAGTGCCGCGACCGACAACCTCGACGGCATCGAGAACAAGGTCGAGACGACCGTGGCCATGGACTTCGGCCGCATCACCCTCGACCCCCGGCATGTGCTGTACCTGTTCGGCACGCCCGGACAGGAGCGGTTCTGGTTCATGTGGGACGAGTTGTGCGAGGGCGCGCTCGGCGCGGTCATCCTCGCCGACACCCGCCGACTGGAGGAGTGCTTCGCCGCCGTCGACTTCTTCGAACAGCGTGGCCTCGAATTCGTCATCGCCGTCAACGAGTTCGACGGCGCCTACCGCTACGACCCCGAGGAGGTGCGCGGTGCCCTCGACCTGTCCGACGACGTGCCCGTCGTGTGCTGCGACGCGCGGATCTCCAGCTCCGGGGTCCAGACCCTGCTGACCTTGGTGCGCCACCTCATCGCCCACACCCCGGCCCCCGCGACGGGGTATGGCGCCCACACGTGACCCCCGCACACCCGCCACGGAGGCCCTGTATGACGCGAGTCCACAACCCAGGAGCACGCCCATGACCTACGACCCGCCACGCCCGGCCGGTCGTCTGCTGCTCACACCCGAGGACAAGGAGGCCCCCGCCCGCACCCGCCGTCTGCGCAGACTGGGCCTGGGGGAGCGCCCCGAACCCGCACTGGACTCCTTCGCGCACCGCCTGGCCGAGCTCACCGGTGCGCCGTACGCCATGGTCAACCTCCCCGACGAGCATGGGCAGTTCTTCGCGGGACTGCATGTGCCGCCCGTGGCGCCGGTGGTGCGCAGCGACGGCACCAGTCCGCGCCTCAGCCGCGCCCTGCCCCGCGACCATGGCTTCTGCCCCCATGTGGTGGCGCGCCGCAAAGCCCTCGCCCTGGAGGACGTGGGCGACTATCCGCGGTTCGCGGGCAATCCGGTGGTCGACGAGTTCGGCATCCGCTCCTATCTGGGGGCGCCGCTCATCGACGGCACGGGTCTGGTGCTGGGCACCGTCAGCGTCGCGGACGTCGAGCCGCGGCCGTGGGGGAAGCCGGGTCTGACGGCGATCAAGGAACACGCCGCGCAGCTCGTCGTGGAGCTCGAGAGCCGGGACGGCCTGCCGCCCTACTGAGAGCCGGGGTAACCCGCGGGCCTCGCGGGGTGTGAAGGAAAGCTGCGGCGGCGCTTAAGAAATCCTCGATGGACCGGCGTGCCCGCCGTACGGCAGATTTCAGTGCGATCCCACTCCTCTCCCGGTCCAGGGGTTCCTTCGGCATACCCGGAGCCGGGACTCACCCCCAGGAGCCGTAGCGGTGAAGGCGCTGGTCAAGCAGAAGGCGGAACCCGGGCTGTGGCTGGCGGACGTCCCCGAGCCCACCGTCGGGCCCGGCGACGTCCTCATCAAGGTGCTGCGCACCGGCATCTGCGGCACCGATCTGCACATCCGGGCCTGGGACGGCTGGGCCCAGCAGGCGATCAGCACCCCGCTGGTGCTCGGGCACGAGTTCGTCGGCGAGGTAGTCGAGACAGGCCGGGACGTCACCGACATCTCCGTCGGCGACCGGGTCAGCGGCGAGGGCCACCTGGTGTGCGGCAAGTGCCGCAACTGCCTGGCCGGGCGCCGGCACCTGTGCCGGGCGACCGTGGGGCTCGGGGTGGGCCGGGACGGGGCGTTCGCCGAGTACGTCGCCCTGCCCGCCGCCAACGTCTGGGTGCACCGGGTGCCCGTCGACCTCGACGTGGCCGCGATCTTCGACCCGTTCGGCAACGCCGTGCACACCGCGCTGTCCTTCCCGCTCGTCGGCGAGGACGTTCTGATCACCGGCGCCGGACCCATCGGCCTGATGGCCGCCGCCGTGGCCAGGCACGCCGGTGCCCGCAACGTCGTGATCACCGACGTCAGCCCGGAGCGGCTGGAGCTGGCCCGCAAGATCGGTGTCAGCCTCGCGCTCGACGTCTCCGGCTCCACCATCGCCGACGGGCAGCGCACCCTCGGACTGCGCGAGGGCTTCGACATCGGCCTGGAGATGTCCGGCCGCCCCGGGGCCATGCGCGACATGATCGCCAACATGACGCACGGTGGCCGGATCGCGATGCTCGGCCTGCCCGCGCAGGAGTTCCCCGTCGACTGGGCCCGCGTCGTCACCTCGATGATCACCATCAAGGGCATCTACGGCCGCGAGATGTTCGAGACCTGGTACGCCATGTCGGTCCTGCTGGAGGCCGGCCTGGACCTCGCGCCCGTCATCACCGGCCGCTACGGCCACCGCGACTTCGAGGCGGCCTTCGAGGACGCCGCGAGCGGCCGCGGCGGCAAGGTCATCCTCGACTGGACCGCGTAACTCCCCCTCACCGCGAGCACCTTAGGAGCTTCCTGATGTTCGACTCCGTGCGCGACGACCTGCGCGCCACCCTCGACGAGATCCGCGCCGCCGGTCTGCACAAGCCCGAGCGCGTGATCGGCACCCCGCAGTCCGCGACGGTCGGCGTGACCGCGGGCGGCCGTCCCGGCGAGGTCCTCAACTTCTGCGCCAACAACTACCTCGGGCTCGCCGACCACCCCGAGGTCGTCGCCGCCGCCCACGAGGCCCTGGACCGCTGGGGCTACGGCATGGCCTCCGTCCGCTTCATCTGCGGCACCCAGGAGGTGCACAAGGAGCTGGAGGCGCGCCTGTCCGCCTTCCTGGGTCAGGAGGACACGATCCTCTACTCCTCCTGCTTCGACGCCAACGGCGGCGTGTTCGAGACGCTGCTCGGCCCGGAGGACGCGGTCATCTCCGACGCCCTCAACCACGCCTCCATCATCGACGGCATCCGCCTGTCCAAGGCCCGTCGGCTGCGCTACGCCAACCGTGACCTGGCCGAGCTGGAGGCCCGGCTCAAGGAGGCCTCCGACGCGCGCCGCCGCCTGATCGTCACCGACGGCGTCTTCTCCATGGACGGCTACGTCGCCCCGCTGCGCGAGATCTGCGACCTCGCCGACCGCTACGACGCGATGGTCATGGTCGACGACTCCCACGCCGTCGGCTTCGTCGGCCCCGGCGGCCGCGGCACGCCCGAGCTGCACGGCGTCATGGACCGCGTCGACATCATCACCGGCACCCTCGGCAAGGCCCTCGGCGGCGCCTCCGGCGGCTATGTCGCCGCCCGCGCCGAGATCGTCGCCCTGCTGCGCCAGCGCTCCCGGCCGTACCTGTTCTCCAACACCCTCGCCCCGGT
Source organism: Streptomyces sp. NPDC007929 (assembly GCF_042959065.1). NCBI lineage: Bacteria > Bacillati > Actinomycetota > Actinomycetes > Kitasatosporales > Streptomycetaceae > Streptomyces > Streptomyces sp. NPDC007929. The sequence goes on from NZ_JBIBKD010000004.1 coordinate 522,378, forward strand.
CATCGCGGCGGCCTCCCTGAAGGTCCTCGACCTGCTGGAGGCCGCGGACGACCTGCGTGTCCGGCTGGCCGAGAACACGGCCCTCTTCCGCCGCCGCATGACCGAGGAGGGCTTCGACGTCCTCCCCGGCGACCACGCCATCGCCCCGGTGATGATCGGGGACGCGGCGGTCGCCGGCCGCATGGCGGAGCTGCTGCTGGAGCGTGGCGTCTACGTCATCGGCTTCTCCTACCCGGTGGTGCCGCAGGGCCAGGCCCGCATCCGCGTCCAGCTGTCGGCCGCGCATTCCACGGACGACGTCAACCGCGCGGTGGACGCCTTCGTCGCGGCGCGTGCCGAGCTGGAGGGCTGACGACCGGCACAAGGCCGCATTTGAGACAATCGATCGCATGATCGAAGCGCGGCGGCTCCACATCCTCCGGGCGGTGGCCGACCACCGTACGGTGACGGCGGCTGCCGCCGCGCTGTATCTCACCCCGTCGGCCGTCTCCCAGCAGCTCGCCGCCCTGGAGCAGGAGACCGGCCACCGGCTCGTCGAGCGGGGCGCCAAGGGCGTACGGCTCACCCCCGCCGGGGAGATCCTGCTCAACCACACCAACGCGGTCCTCGCCCAGCTGGAGCGGGCCGAGGCCGAGCTCGCCGCGTACAGCTCGGGAGCGGCCGGCACCGTCACGGTCGCCTCCTTCGCCACCGGCATCGCCCTGGTCGTCGCGCCCGCCGTGGCCGCTCTCGCCCGCTCGGCGCCCGGCATCCGCCTCCGCGTCCAGGACGCCGAGGGCGACGCCAGTCTGCCGATGGTGCTGGACCGGCAGATCGATGTCGCCGTCGCCGTCGAGTACCGCGGGGCCCCGCCTGCGGACGACCCGCGCCTGACCCACGTCCCGCTGTACGCCGAGCCCTTCGACGCGGTCGTCCCGGTCACCCACCGTCTGGCCGGCGCGGCCGAGGTACCACTCGCCGAGCTGGCCAAGGACGCGTGGATCGGCCCCTACCCCGGCAACCCCTGCCACGACGTGGTGATCCTGGCCTGCGAGAACGCCGGTTTCCAGCCCCGTATGGAGCACTCCTCGGACGACTTCCGCGCGGTCGTCGCCCTCGCCTCGGCCGATGCGGGCGTCGCAGTGGTGCCGCGCTCGGCGCTGCGCGGCATGGACCTCACCGGGGTCGTCGTACGCCCCGTCGACAAAACGCCCCCCACCCGCCGGGTCTTCGCCGCCGTCCGCAGGGGAGCCGAGGAGCATCCCCTAATCCGCCCCGTGCTGGACGCGCTCGGCGCGGCGGCCCGGCTGTGAGCACCACGTAACACCACTGTCTCCTATCCGGGATAGCGTCCCGGATATGAGAGGCGACGAGAGGGACCCCGTCGACGCCCGGCTGGCCGCGCGCCTGGCCGAGCTGCGGGCCGAACACCACTGGTCCCTGGGTGAGTTGGCCGAGCGCAGCGGCGTGAGCCGGTCCACCCTGTCCCGGGCCGAGCGGGCGGAGATCAGCCCCACGGCCTCCGTCCTGAACCGCCTGTGTGCCGTCTACGGGCGCACCATGTCCCAGCTCCTCAGCGAGGTCGAGGCCGAACCGGAGACCGTCGTCCGCGCCGCCGGCCAGCCCGTGTGGCAGGACCGCGCCTCCGGCTTCGTACGCCGGTCCGTGTCACCCCCGCACGCCGCCCTGCGCGGCGAACTCGTCGAGGCCCGACTGGCCCCCGGCGCCGACCTGGCCTACGACCGGCCACCCGTGGCCGGACTGGAGCAGCACATCTGGATCCTGGAAGGCGCCCTGGAGGTGACCGCGCAGGACACCGAGCACCGTCTCGGCACGGGGGACTGTCTGCGGATGCGGGTGTGGGGCCCGACCCGGTTCCGGTGCGCCGATCCCGGGGGCGTCCGCTACCTGCTGGCGGTGGTGCGACCGTGAAACGGCTGGACGCGTCGCAACTGTTGCTGAAGGCGAGGGAGTTGGCGGATCTGCTGACCCGCACCGTGAACGCGGGTGCCTCCGTCGGCTTCCTCGCCCCGCTCGGCCGGGCGCAGGCCCTGGCCTGGTGGCGGGACCGGGCCGCCGACGTCGCCGCGGGCCGCCTCGCCGTATGGGTCGCGTGCGACGGGGAGCGGGTGCTCGGCACCGTGGGCCTGGCCTTCGCCGACAAGGCCAACAGCCGTCACCGCGCCGAGATCGTGAAGCTGATGGTGCACCCGGACGCCCGCGGGCGCGGTCTCGGCCGCGGTCTCCTGGACACGGCGCAGACCGCGGCCGCGGAGGCCGGCATCACCCTGCTGCACCTGGACACCGAGACCGGCAGCCCCGCCGAACACCTCTACCGGTCCGACGGCTGGACCCCCGTCGGCGCCATACCGGACTACGCGGCCGACCCCGGCGGCGTCCTGCGGCCCACCACGATCTACTACAAGCACGTACCGGAAACCGCTCCCACCAGGTGATTGTCAGTGGGAGCCGATACGGTGCCTGCCATGCCGGATGCCGAAGACGTACGACGGATCGCCTTGTCCCTGCCGGACACGACGGAGAAGATCGCCTGGAGCATGCCCACGTTCCGGGTCGCGGGAAAGATGTTCGCCACGCTGCCGGAGGACGAGACCTCCATCGCCGTGCGCTGCCCCAAGGAGGAGCGCGACGAACTGGTGCTCGCCGAGCCGGGCAAGTTCTGGATCGCCGACCACGAGTCCCAGTTCGCCTGGGTGCGGGCCCGGCTCGACGCCATCGAGGACGAGGGCGAGCTGCGGGACATCCTCGCCGACTCCTGGCGCCAGGCGGCCCCGACCCGGCTCCTGGAGACTCACCCCCGGCTCGGCCTGCCCGGGCGGTGACGCCCTCCCGATCCCCCTCCTGCTCCCCCTCCCGATCCCCCTTCTGATCTCAGACGCGGGCCGCCGCCCCGAGGAACCCCGAGATCCGCTCCCGCAGCGACCGGGCGTCGAGACCGTGGGCGGCGACATGCTCCTCCAGCCGCCCGTACCGCCGCAGTTCGCGACGGCCCACGCCCAGCCCGAGGACCCGGTGCGGCATTTCGGACAGCGCGTCGTTCGCGGCGGCCGTCGACGTGCCCGCCAGGTACGGCTCGACCAGGACGACGTCCGTCCCGGCCGTCTCGGTGGCCCGTCGCAGGGCGGCGCCGTCGAAGGGCCGGACGGTGGTCGCGTACAGGACCGTGACGTCCAGCCCCTCGGTGGCCTCCAGCGCCGCGTCGAGCATCGGCCCGACGGCGACCACCACCCCCGAGCGCCCCTCGCGGACCGTACGGAAGCGCTCCCCGTCGACCGGCAGCGCCTGCCCGTTGGCCTGGACGGACAGCCGTACGTACACCTTGTCGTCGCCCGCGGCGACCGCGTGCCGCAGCAGCGTCTCGGCCTCGTCCGGGTGCCCCGGCACATGGACGGTCCAGCCGTCCAGGGTGTCGAGCAGCGCCACGTCGCCCGGCGCCATATGGGTGTAGCCACCGGCCGGCCAGTCGAAGGAGGCGGCGGCGCTCACCAGCACCGCGCCCGCCTCCTGGTGCCCGAGATCCAGCTTCACCTGCTCGAAGGGCCGCTCCACGAGGAAGCTGGCGAAGGTGTGCACGACGGGCCGCAGCCCGGTCAGCGCCAGCCCCGAAGCCGCCCCGATCAGGAGCTGCTCCCGGATGCCGACGTCGACGACCCGCTCCGGATGACGGCGGGCGGCTCCGGCGAAGCCGTCCGTGCCGATCGCGGCGAGGACCACCGCCACCCGGGGATCCTCGTCGAGCAGCCGGGAGACGACAGGGGCGAAACGGTCACGCATGGTGTCCATGGAAGGAAGACTCCTCGTTAGCGGAAGGATCAGGCGGACTTCGGCTCGACCCGGGCCACGACCACGTGCGGGCGGCCCGGGTGCGGCGCGGTGAAGGCGGCGTACAGGGCCTCGTGGTCACGGCCGTCGACGGTCAGCGCGGACCAGCCCGCCGCCTCGAAGCGGGCGGCGATACCACCGGGGCGGGCGTAGGTGGCGGAGGAGTTGTCGACGACGACGGTGTGCAGCCGGTCGAGCCCGGCGGGCCCGGCGAAGGCGATCGCCTCGTGGTTGCTGCCCTCGTCCAGTTCCGCGTCCCCGATCAGCGTCCACACCCTCGGCTCGTCGAGCCCCTGGGCGCGCAGCCCCAGCGCCGTACCGACGGCGATCGGCAGCCCGTGCCCCAGCGATCCGCTGCCGATCTCGGCCCCCGGCACGAGCGTCCGGTCGGGATGGTGGCCGAGCGGGGAGTCGTACGAGCCGAAGCCCGGCAGCCACTCCACCGGCAGGAATCCCTTGGCGGCCAGCACGGCGTAGTACGCCATCGGCCCGTGCCCCTTCGACAGCAGGAACCGGTCCCGCCCCGGGTCGTCCCTGCCCTGCGGGCTCACCCGCAGCACCCGGTCGTACAGCACCCACAGCACGTCCAGCGTGGACGTGGCGGCCGGGCCGTGCTTCTCGTCGCCGGTCATCAGGCCCATCAGGCCCGCCAGGTCGGCATATGTGCGGGTATACGTCTGCGTCGCGTCGGTCATGACAACGAGCGTGCAACCTCGATCAAGGTTGAGGTCAAGCGGCGGCGGCCCGAAAAGGGATGCGCGATCACCGGTGCGAGTGCGGTATTGTTTCCCTGCGCGTTCGGCCCGGGGAACTCCCAGGTCAGACGGGCAACGGGACGTGGCGCAGCTTGGTAGCGCACTTGACTGGGGGTCAAGGGGTCGCAGGTTCAAATCCTGTCGTCCCGACTGCGAGGCAGTCACTCAGAGGCCGTATCGGATTCCATCGATACGGCCTCTTGCTCGTTCCCGCGCACGGGGAGGGCCGGCCGGCGGTCGGTGGTGGCGATCCTGGTCGCCATCTCGGCGAGCTGCCGGCACGCCAGCGTGATCTCCCGCTCGGTCTGGGCGCGTTCCCCCACGGCCGCCCCGACCAGGAGCGCGGTGAGCGAGGCGGAGGCGTTGAACGCCTGCAAGGTGATCATGTTGGTGAACAGGTCGTGACCGGAGAACGGGCCGGCCTTCTGCCCGGCCGAGACGATCGCGAAGACCGACACCGCGAGGGCGCAGGGCGCGGCCCCGGCCAGCCGGAAGCGGAACCCGGCCCAGATCAGCAGCGGGAAGCCGAGGAACAGCAGCGGGGTGTCGCTGGTCTCGACCAGGCCGACACAGGCCGTGGCCGCCACCAGCGCGATCCCTTCCGCCCACCGGGCCGGTGGGACGCCCCGCGGCCACCGGACCGAGCGGAGCAGGAGCAGCACCGGCGTCACCGTGAGGACGCCCATCGCGTCCCCGGTCCACCACACCGACCAGGTCGACGCGAAGTCCCCGGCGTCCAGCACACCGGTCAGGGCCAGCGTCCCGCTGCCGATCGTGGCGCTGACCAGCATCCCGGTGAAGGCGCCGAGGAAGATCAGGGCCAACGCGTCCCGCAGCCGGTTCAGTTCGTCGCGGAACCCGGCACGGCGCAGCAGGGCGTACGAACAGACCGGTGCGAGCGTGTTGCCCGCCGCGATCGCGAGCACGGCCGGCAGCGACGGCCCCAGCGTGACGTTGACGAGGAACGCGCCGAGGGCGATCCCGGGCAGGACCCGCGGTCCGAGCAGGAGCAGGCTCGCGACCGCGATACCGCTCGGCGGCCACAGCGGGGTGACCTGGCCCCGCACCAGCTGCTGGAGCAGCCCGAGCTCGGCCGCCCCGTAGTACAGCCCCGCGACGGCGCAGATCTCCAGGGCGACCCGGAGGCCGCGCCGGGGCCGGGCCTGCCGCGCGACCGTCATCGGGGCCTCCGCATCGCCATCCCCCCGACCATCATCCGCCGGATCCCACGGATCCTCCACAAGGCCGCTGAGCTGGATGTTCGGCCCCCACCGAGGCCCGGGCGTCAGTCCGGCGGGGTGCGCAGGGCGAGCAGGGCCAGGTCGTCGTGCCCGTCGCTGGGGTGCTCATCGGCGAGCGCGCACACGAAGTCCCGCAAGGGCAGGGCGGCGTGCACCGCGGCGAGATCGGCCAGCTCGCCCAGACTCCGGTCGATGGGGTGGCGGGGATGCTCGATCAGGCCGTCGGTGAAGAAGACCAGAGTGGTGCCGGGGAGCAGGAGGCGGGAGTGGTCGGGGCGCGGTTCATCGGGGTCGACCCCGAGCGGCAGCCCCGGCTCGGCGGTCAGGATCTCGACCCGGCGCTCCGGGGTGATCAGCAGGGGCGGGACATGCCCCGCGCTGCTCCAGCGCAGGCGCCAGCCGGGCCCCTCCGGCTCGATCCGGGCCAGAGCGGTGGTCGTGACGGGGTGGGGCGTGACCGCCTGGAGCGTGCGGTCGAGCCGGGTGAGCACCGCGCCCGGGGAGCTGTCCCGGTCGAAGAGCAGGGCGCGCAGCATGTTGCGGGTGGAGGCCATGGCCGCCGCGGCGTGCAGATCGTGCCCGACCACGTCACCGATGACGACCGCCACGACGTCGCCGGGCAGCGGGATCGCGTCGTACCAGTCTCCGCCCAGCTTGCTGGGCTCGGCGGCCGGCCGGTAGACCGCCGCGGCGGTGAAGGGCCGCAGGTCGGGCAGTGTCGGCAGCAGCAGCCGCTGGAACTGCTCGGCCCCCACGCGCACCCGCTCGAACAGCCGGACGTTCTCGATCGCGATGCCGGCCGCGCTGGCCAGGGCCATCACGACGTTCTCGTCGTGGACGTCGAAGGGCTGCCCGTCGCGCCGCTCGGAGAGGTACAGGTCGCCGTAGATCTCGCCGCGGACACTGATGGCGACGCCGAGCAGGGTCCGCATGTGCGGATGGCCGGGCGGGAAGCCGACGGAGGAGACATGGGCCGGGATGTCGCCGACCCGCAGGGGCTCGGGGTGGCTGATCAGATGGCCGAGGACACCCCGGCCGGTCGGCAGACCGGTCTCGGCCAGGTCGGCGCGTTCTCGCCTGGACAGGCCGGCGGTGATGAACTCCTCCAGGTGGTCACCGGTGTCGTCGAGCACGCCGAGGGCGCCGTAACGGGCGCCGACCAGGTCCATCGCCGTGGTCACGATGCGGTGCAGCACCGCGGGCAGCTCCACCTCGCGGCTGATGGCGACCACGGCGTCCAGCAGGCCCTGCATCCGGTCCATCGCGTCCAGCAGGGCCCGCAGCTGCTCGTCGATGCGGTTCAGCTCCGTGCGCAGGCGCACATGCAGCTCGGGCAGATGCGGCTGACCCGGGAACGGATCCTGCTCCGCGGCCATCACGAGCACCTCCTGTCCGGAGGTCGGTCACGTGAATGAGCTTACGGCTCAGATCGCGCAGCCCGCATGCGCCAGTGCCTGCTTCAGCAGCACCCCGTGCCCGCCCGGCATCTCGCTCTGCATCGCCTCCGAGACGGCGTCCTGGGGACTGAACCACACCAGGTCGAGCGCGTCCTGCCGGGGCCGGCAGTCGCCCGCCACCGGCACGATGTAGGCCAGCGACACCGCGTGCTGACGCGGGTCGTGGTACGGCGTGATGCCCTGTGTCGGGAAGTACTCCGCGACCGTGAACGGCTGGAGCGAGGCCGGGACGCGGGGCAGCGCGACCGGGCCGAGGTCCTTCTCCAGGTGGCGCAGAAGGGCGTCACGGACGCGCTCGTGGTGCAGCACACGGCCGGAGACCAGCGTCCGGCTGACCGTACCGTCGGGGCCGATGCGCAGCAGCAGGCCGACGCTGGTGACTTCGCCGCTGTCGTCGACGCGGACCGGCACGGCCTCGACGTAGAGGATCGGCATGCGGGCGCGTGTCGACTCCAGCTCGTCCGAGGACAGCCAGCCGGGCGTGGTTTCGGTCATGTCAGACATTGTTTGATCATACTTTCAGCCGTTCGGACTTCCTGGGTAGCCGCTCCAGGAGAACTGTGACCGGCCACACGCCCGTTCAATCGTCCCCCGGCCCGTCGGATCGCAGCCGGTAGACCCGCAGGGCGTTGTCCCGCCCGGTCCACCGCGCGATCCGCAGCGCGTCCGGCAGGGACAGCTCGTCGGCGTCCACGCGCTCCTGGAGCAGCTCCGCGAGCCCCTGCCGGAAGGCGAGCGCCCCGAGGTGGTAGAACTCGGCCACCCCGTAGGCGTCGGAGCTGTACAGCAGTTTGCGGAACGGCGTGATCTCCAGGGCCTCCGCGAGGACCGCGCCGGCCCGGGCGGGGCCGACGTGGTGGAGGGTGAGTCCGACGTCGAGGTACACCTGCTCGAAGACCGCGGCGAGGTACGCCGCCTGCCGCTGGTACGGCCAGCAGTGCAGGAGCAGCACGGGGACGGTCCCGGCGGTGAGGTGCAGCCAGTCCGTGAGCAGCGCGGGGTCGGCGCGGTGCAGCCGGAGGTCGTTGTCGCCGAACCCGGTGTGCAGCTGGAGCGGCAGACCGAGATCGACGGCCGTCCACAGCAGGTGCCGTACGAGGACCGGGTCGTCGAGGCGTCCGCCCCGGGCCAGCCAGCGCCGGGCCGCCTCGGTGACCTCCGCCTTCGCGGGGCGGGCCGGGTCCAGGGCGAAGCCGGTGCGGTAGGCCACCACCGACTTCACGGCCACCACGCCCGGCCGCCGCACGGCCTCCAGCGCCGCCGCGCGAAAGGCGTCCGCGTACGCGTCCGGTTCGGCCCCCGCGGCCCGCACCGACTCCGCGACGCCCTCCAGCCGTACCACCTCGTACGAGGTCCCGCCCGCGGCCTCGGCGATCTCCCGCGGCGTGGTGAGCCGGTCGGGGGCGTGGCCGGTGTCGACGCAGAAGACGTCCGTGCCCGCGGCGCGCAGGAAGCGGCGCCGCACCTCGCGCTCGCCGAGTTCCGAGCGGCGGGCGACGTACGCGCCGGCGGGCGCGTGCCGGGGCAGGTCGAGCAAGGGAGCGCAGTGCCGGCGCACCGCCACCCCCACCGGGCTGTCGAAGGGCGAGATCCCGGGCCACGCCTCGCCCTCGGTGAGGAGGGACTCGAACGCGTCCCGGCCGAGGTCGGCCGTGACGGTGCCATGGCAGTGGTGGTCGACCAGCCGCACGGCGTCGAGCGCCTCCCGGACCGCGCTCACGTCAGTACACCCACCGGTACGCCGCCGCCACCTGGTCGTCGTCGAGCCCGGCGACGGACTCCTGCTCGCCCCGCCGTACGGCGATCACCGCGTCGGCCAGGACCGGGCCGAGGGCCGTCCGCAGGACCTCGTCGTCGCGGAAGGCCTCGACGGAACGCTCCAGGGTGTCCGGCAGCCTGCGCACGCCCCGGGCCGCCGCCGCCGCCTCGCCCAGGTGGGCCGGGTCGCCGGTGGTCTCGTCGGGCAGGACCGCGGACGAGGTGAGGCCGTCCAGCCCGGCGGCGATCAGGGAGCCGATCGCGAGGTAGGGGTTGGCGGCCAGGTCGACGGGCTTGATCTCCAGGTTGGCCGCCCGGTCGCGCAGCCCCGCAGTGCCGGTGACGACCCGCAGCGCGGTCTCCCGGGTCTCGCGGCCCCAGGCGGTGAACACCCCGGCCCACTGGGAGGGCTTGAGCCGCAGCCGGCTGGCCGGGCTCGGGGCGGTGACGGCCGTGAGGGCGGGCAGGTGGGCGAGGACGCCGGCCGTGAACGACTCGGCCCGCGCCGTCATGCCGTACCGGCCCTCGCCCCCGGCGTGCAGGTTCACCCCGGCGCGCCAGGCCGACAGATGGACGTGCCCGCCGTTGCCGACGCCCCGGCCCGTGACGGCCGGGGCGAACGAGACCCGCAGTCCGTGCCGCTGCGCCACGGCCCGGACCGTCTGCCGGACCAGCACACTGCGGTCGGCCGCCGCCACCGGATCGACGGCACCCACCGAGATCTCGAACTGCCCGGCCGCGTACTCGGGATGGACCTGCTCGACGTCGACGCCCTGGGCCGCGCACGCCGCGAGCAGGTCGGCGGTGTAGTCCCCGAGCTCGATCTGCCGGGTCGCCCCGTACGCCGGTCCGGTCGTCGCGGGCACGAACGCGTCCCCGGGCGCGTCGCCCCGGGCCACGCTCCACTCGATCTCGATGGCCGCCTTGAACGTGAGGCCGTGCCGCTCGGCCGCCTCGGTGACGATCCGGCGCAGGAACGTGCGGGTGCAGCCGGGATGGCGCTCCCCGTCCTGCGTGACCCGGTCCACCGGCGCCCAGGCCCAGCCGGGCTGTCCGGCCAGGACGACGAGCCGGTCGAGGTCCGGGTAGAGACGCAGATCGCCGTCGGGGGAGCCGAGGACGTCGGTGGTGACGATGGAGTCGTTCGCCAGGAACGTGTCGAACACCGGCGACATGCCGACGCCCCAGGCCGCCGCGGCGGCGAGCCGGGCCGTCGGGACGGTCTTCACCCGGCCGATGCCCGCGGTGTCGACGTAGGCCAGCACCACACCGTGCACGCCCCGGCCGGTGAGCTCGCCGCTCAGCTCGGTGGCCCGCTCGACATCGCCGGGACGGCCGCCGGGCACGGGATCGGCCAGGGTGGTCATGCGTCCTCCGCGGTGGTGCGTGCGTCGAAGGCGGTGGTCGTCAGGGCTTCACGGCCACCGCGCCGTACTGCGGTACCAGCACCCCCGCGCCGGGCTCGGCGCGCCACTGCCCGCACGACACCATGCCCGGCTCCAGCACCTGGAGACCCTCGAAGAACGCGGCGATGTCGGCGCCGCCGCGGGCCGTGATCGGGGGAGTGGCGTTCTCGTTCCAGAACTTCATGGCCGGGATCTGGCCCGCGCCGCCGAGCTCGTCGTCGAAGGTCGGGTGGGTGAGGACCAGGAAACTGCCGGACGGCGCCGCGGCCATCACCCGGCGCACGATGTCCCGGGCCTTGTCGACGTCCAGGACGAAGTTGAGGATGCCCAGCATCATCACGGCTATGGGGCGAGTGAAGTCCAGGGTGTGCCCCGCCCGTTCGAGGATGGCGTCCGGGTCGTGCACATCGGCGTCGATGTAGGCGGTGACACCGTCGTGGCTGCCGGTGAGCAGGGTGCGGGCGTGCACCAGGACGATCGGGTCGTTGTCGACGTAGACGATGCGCGAGTCGGGAGCGATGCGCTGGGCGATCTCGTGGGTGTTGTCCGCCGTCGGCAGCCCCGTGCCGATGTCGAGGAACTGCCGCACCCCGCGCTCACCGGCGAGGAACGACACGGCCCGGCCGAGGAAGTCCCGGTCCGCGCGGGCGATGTCCCGGATGATCGGGAACATCCCGGCGACGTGCTCGCCGACCTGCTGGTCGACCTCGTAGTTGTCCTTGCCGCCGATCCAGTAGTTCCACACGCGCGCGTTGTGCGCCACACCGGTGTTCAGCCGCGCCGACCCTCCCGAAGGGGTGTGGCCATCACTCACGACTCGTCCTCTCCTCGTACGCACGACCCAGGCCGGTCGCCGCCGCCATTGTGCCGCGCCGATGATCACGCTGTCCCGGGAATCGGCGGAGCGGACACGGCGGTTGGTGTCGGAAAGGAGCTGCCCGCCGTGCCGGAGGGCTAGTTGGGGCTCGCGGCGGGTGACGTGCCGGCCAGGACGTCCTCGAGGCGCTGGGTGCCCTGCTGCGCCGCCTGCTTCATGGAGTCGTCCTCGCCCCCGTCGAGCCCGCCCGCCGTGACGGTGATCGCGTCGTCACCGACCCGTACGGCGGCGATGTTCAGGGTCAGCGTGGCGTCGTTGCCGTCGACCGGGCCCCGCACCGTCACGCGCAGACCCTGCCGGGCGTCGCCCACCTTGGGCACCGAGGTCTCGATCACCTGGACGGTGCGCTTGTCGTCGCCGTCGGTCACGGTGAACTGGTCGCACTTCTCCGGCAGGGTCGCCATCCAGTTGAGCGAGTCCTGCGGGTCGGTCCGGTCGTAGGAGGCGACCTGGTACAGCAGCCGGGAGTCGCCTTCCTCGAAGCCGCGCAGCGCGGACGCGCCCGACGGCCGGCCCAGCAGATCGTCGTCGTACAGGGAGTCCATGAGCCGCTGGCAGTCGGACGCCTGTGCCTTGCCGGACACGAAGTCGGACACGTCGACCGTGCCCACGAGGAGGCTGTCGTGCCAGTTCTCGGCCTCCGTGTCCTTGACCTGTGTCCAGTCGTCCTCGATGTCCGCCTCGGTGATCAGCGCGGTGCGGGCGCCGTCCGTGGAGAGGGTCGCGGTGGGGGAAGGGGTCTGCCGCACCTCGGCGACCTGGGACGCGGTGACGCCGGAGACGCGCGAGCCGTCCGTGCCGCCGCCGTCCGAGCAGGCGGCGGTGGCGAGCAGCGTGCCCGCCGCCAGGGTCGAGGAGAGGACGCGGACGGGCCGGGTCGGACGACGGGTCATCGGGAGAGCCTCCTGAGAGCGTGGCGCGTGCCCTCAGCGCACCACCGCCGCGGGCGGCCCACCACCGGCGCCGGACCGTTCGGGTGAGCGCGCGGAGACCGGCTTCTGGCGCCGGACCTCCGACGCGCTGTTCAATGAGACTGCACAATCCGTGCCGCCGTCCGCGTGAGGAGAGCGCCCGTGTCATCCGCCGTCGTGCCGCCCGTCGGCGCCCGCATCCGGCAGGCGCGCCAGGAGCGCGGCACGAGCCTGCGCGCGCTGGCCCGGGAGATCGGGGTGTCGGCGAGTCTGGTGTCGCAGATCGAGACCGGCAAGAGCCAGCCGTCCGTCAGCACGCTGTACGCGATCACCACGGCGCTGGGGATCTCCGTGGAGTCGCTCTTCGACGCCCGGGACAGGGTTCCCGAGGCCGCCCGTGGGACTGTCGGCGCGACCGCCCGGGAGGGTGTCCCCGGGGCGGCCCGGGACAGCGCCCGGCACGCGCTCGCCGCCTTCGCCGCCGATCCCGGGCGGCGGATCGGCCCCCTGGTCGGCTCGGCCGGACGCGAGACGCTGGAGCTGGACTCGGGGGTGGTGTGGGAGCGTCTCGGGCGGGTGCCGGGCGCGGAGGCCGACTTTCTGCTGGTGACGTACCGGCCCGGCGGCTCGTCCTCCGGCTCCGGCGCGCTGATGCGGCACGCCGGAACCGAGTACGGCTATCTGACCTCCGGCGAGCTCGTGCTCACTCTCGGTTTCGAGGAGTACACGCTGCGGACGGGCGACTCCGTCTGCTTCGAGTCGACGACCCCCCACCGTTACCGCAACGATGGAGAGGTACCGGCTGTGGGTGTCTGGTTCGTGTCCGGCGATGTTCAGTGACACTTGACACCCATGGCACACGGGCGTTCACTCCGAAGTGGGGGTGGTCGCCATGGCGATCCGCACATATGGACCCAACGCCGTCGACTGGGAAGAGCGCATCGACCTGGACCGGCTGCGCGGGCAGCGGCTGGCCCGGCTGCGCGAGTCACTGAACCGCTCCGGACTCGGCGCGGTGCTCAGCTTCGACTTCGCCAACATCCGCTACATGACGTCCACCCACATCGGCACCTGGGCGATGGACAAGCTCATCCGCTTCGCCCTGCTGGTGCGCGACGGCGAACCGGTCGTCTGGGACTTCGGCTCCGCCGCCCGCCACCACCAGCTCTACAACCCCTGGCTGGACTACAGCGACGGCAAGGGCGGTCCGCCCACCGGCGCCCGGGCCGGCATCTCCACCCTGCGCGGCGCCTTCCACCCGGACGCCGGGATCGCCGAGGACGTGGCCGTCAAGATCGCCACCGAGCTGCGCGACCACGGGCTCGCGGGCGAACCCCTCGGCGTCGACGTCGCCGAGATGCCCGTCCTGACCGCGCTGCGCGCCGAGGGCATCGACGTCGTCGACGGGCAGCAGGTCTTCCTGGAGGCCCGCCGCATCAAGACCGGCGACGAGATCGCCCTGCTCACCCAGGCCTGCGCCATGGTCGACGCGGCCTACGAGGAGCTGTACGGGTACCTGCGCCCGGGAGTGCGCGAGAACGAGTGCGTCGGCGTCGTCAGCAAGGTGCTGTACGACCTCGGCAGCGAGTACGTCGAGGGCGTCAACGCCATCTCCGGCGAGCGCTGTTCGCCGCATCCGCACGTCTACAGCGACCGGTTGATCCGCCCCGGCGACCCGGCCTTCTTCGACATCCTGCACAGCCACCTCGGCTACCGCACCTGCTACTACCGCACGTTCGCCGTGGGCAGTGCCTCGCGGGCCCAGCGGGACGCGTACGTGCGCTGCCGGGAGTACATGGACGAGGCGATCGCGCTGGTCCGGCCGGGCGCCACCACCGCCGACGTCGTGCGGGTCTGGCCGCGCGCCGAGGAGTTCGGCTTCGCCGACGAGACCGCCGCCTTCGCCCTCCAGTACGGCCACGGCGTCGGCCTGTCCATCTGGGAGAAGCCGATCTTCAGCAGGCTGGTCTCCCTCGACCACCCCGAAGTCCTCGAAGAGGGCATGGTGTTCGCCCTGGAGACGTACTGGCCGGCCGCCGACGGCTGGTCCGCCGCCCGGATCGAGGAGGAACTCGTCGTCACCGCCGACGGCTGCGAGGTCATCACCAAGTTCCCCGCCGAGGAACTGCTGGTGGCCGGGCGCAAGTACTGGACGGTGGGCGGTGAGCTGAACACCCGCCGCGAGGCGCAGTCCCACCTCAACACCCGCCCCGTGGCGCGGTCCTCTCCCGACACCCGCCCCCTGGCGCGGTCCTCTCCCGACACCCGCCCCGTGGCGCGGTCCTCTCCCGACACCCGCCCCGTGGCGCGGTCCTCTCCCGACACCCCTGGCGACGGGGGTGCTTGATGGCGGACGCCGACGAACTCCTCGACCGCTACGAGCGGATGGCCGTCATCCGCCGGACGGAGCAGGCCGCCCACGACCTGTTCCTCCAGGGCCTCGTGAAAGGCACCACGCACCTGGCCGCCGGGCAGGAGGCGATCGCCGTGGGGGCGAGCGCCGCGCTGCGCCCGGACGACTATGTGTTCGCCACCTACAGGGGCCACCACCATGCCCTCGCCCGGGGCGCCACCCCCGAGGAGTGCCTCGCCGAGCTGATGAGCCGGGCGACCGGGCTGTGCGGGGCCAAGGGCGGCTCCATGCACCTGACCAAGGCCGCCACCGGCATGCTCGGTTCGTACGCCGTCGTCGGCTCACACCTGCCGATGGCGGTGGGTGCGGCCTGGTCGGCCCGGCTGCGTGGCACCGAGCAGCTCGCGGTCGCCTTCTTCGGTGACGGCGCGACCAACATCGGCGCCTTCCACGAGGCCCTCAACCTGGCCGCCGTGTGGAGGCTGCCGGTGCTGTTCGTGTGCGAGAACAACCTGTACATGGAGTACACGCCGATCGCCGACGTCACGGCCGTGCCCCGCCCCGCCGCCGACCGGGCCCCCGCCCACGGCATCCCGGGCGAGGTCGTCGACGGCAACGACGTCGTGGCGGTCGAGGAGGCCGTGGCGCGGCTGGCACGCCGGGCCCGGGCCGGAGACGGGCCCGCCGTGCTGGAGGCCGAGACCTACCGTCACTTCGGGCACAGCCGCGCCGACCCGGCGGCCTACCGCCCGGCCGAGGAGGTCGAGCGCTGGCTGAAGCACGACCCGCTGGACCTCGCGCGCCGCCACCTCGCCGATCTCGGGGTCGGTGCGGAGACGATCGCCGGCGCCGACGAGCGAGCCCGCTCCGTGGTGGAACGGGCCGTGGACGCGGCGAAGGCGGCACCGCCGCCCGACCCGCGCACGGCACTGACCGATGTGTGGGCCGACGGAGGTGCCGCATGGCGGACGTGATCACCTACCGGGACGCGGTCGCCGAGGGCATCGCCCGCGAGATGCGGCGGGACGCGTCGGTGGTGTGCCTCGGGGAGGACATCGCCGCGGCCGGCGGGGTGTTCAAGACCACCACAGGGCTGCGAGCGGAGTTCGGGCCCGAGCGGGTGTGGGACACGCCCATCTCCGAACAGGCCATCGTGGGCGCGGCGATGGGCGCCGCCATGACCGGGATGCGGCCCGTCGCGGAGATCATGTTCTCCGACTTCCTGGCCTGCTGCTGGGACTACCTCGCCAACGAGATCCCCAAGGTCCGCTACATGACCGGCGGCCAGGTGACCGTGCCCCTCGTCGTGCGCACCGCCAACGGCGGCGGACTCGGCTTCGGCGCCCAGCACTCCCAGTCCACCGAGAACTGGGCCCTGACCGTCCCCGGGCTGAAGATCGCGGCACCGGCCACACCCGCCGACGTCATCGGCCTGCTGGCCGCGGCGATCCGCAGCGACGACCCGGTCGTCTTCTTCGAACACAAGGGGCTGTTCGCGACCAAGGGCCCACCGCCCCCGCCCGGTCACGTCGTCGAGCTGGGCCGGGCCGCCGTCGTCCGCGAGGGCGGCGACCTCACGCTCGTCGCGCTCGCCTCGACCGTCCCCCTGGCCCTGAAGGCCGCCGGTGTACTGGCCGGTGAGGGCATCGAGGCCGAAGTCGTCGACCTGCGCTGCCTGGTCCCGCTGGACGCCGCGACCGTCCTCGCCTCGCTGCGCAAGACCTCGCGGCTCGTCACCGTCGAGGAGAACCCGTACCAGGGCGGCTGGGGCGCCACCGTCGTCTCGGTCGTCGCCGACGAGGGGTTCGGCCTGCTGGACGCGCCCGTGCGGCGGGTGGCGGGGGAGTGCGTCCCGCTGCCGTTCGCCGACGCGCTGGAGCAGCAGGTCATCCCCACCGTCGACAAAGTCGTCACGGAGGTCCGCAGGCTCGCCGCGTACTGAGCCGCACATCCGCATCGAACACCCCATGGGAGGAAGCGCGATGACCACAAGGACACTGCTGCGCTCCGGTCACGTGATCTCGATGGACCCGGACATCGGGGACCTGCCCCAGGGGGACGTCCTGGTCGAGGACGGCAGGATCACGGCCGTGGAGCCCGAGATCAGCGCCGACGCCGAGGTCCTCGACATGAGCGGGCACATCGTGATCCCCGGCTTCGTCGACACCCACCGTCACACCTGGGAGGCCCCCATCCGGGGCGTCGCCCCCGACGCCACCCTCGACGACTACTTCGTCGACATCCTCGACACCTTCGCCCCCCTGTACACCCCCGAGGACGTGTACGCGGGCAACCTCGCGGGCGCGCTGGAGTGCCTCAACGCGGGCATCACCACGCTCGTCGACTGGTCGCACATCAACAACACCCCCGAGCACCCGGACGCGGCGATCCAGGGCCTGAAGGAGTCCGGGATCCGCGCGCAGTACGCGTACGGCAGCGCCAACACCTCCCTCGCGGAGTACTGGTTCGAGAGCAGGATCACGATCCCGGTGGACGACGTACGGCGGATCCGCTCGACGCACTTCGCGTCCGACGACGGCCTGCTGACCATGGGGCTGGCCACCCGCGGCCCCGGTTTCTGCGTCGACGAGGTCGTCACCGCCGAGTGGGCCATGGCGCGCGAGCTGGGCCTCCCGATCACCGTGCACGTGGCCATGGGACGCCTCGCCGGCCGCTTCGGCATGGTGAAGCAGCTCCACGACCTGGGGCTGCTCGGCCCGGACACCACCTACGTCCACAGCTGCTACCTCAGCGGGGAGGAGTGGCGGATGGTCGCCGACAGCGGCGGCACGGTGTCCGTCGCGCCGCAGGTGGAGCTCCAGATGGGGCACGGCTGGCCGCCCGTGATGCAGGCCATCGAGCACGGACTGCGGCCCGCGCTCAGCATCGACGTCGTCACCACCGTGCCCGGCGACATGTTCACCCAGATCCGGGCGGCCTTCGGCGCCGAACGCGCCCGGGTCAACGCCGACTGCTGGCAGGCCAACATGCCGGTCCCCAGCACCATGCTGACAGCACGTCAGATGCTGGAGATCGCCACGGTCAACGGCGCCCACGTCGCCGGGCTGGAGGACCGCACCGGCTCGCTGACCCCCGGCAAGCGCGCCGACATCGTCGCGATCGACGCCACCGCCCCCAACGTCGCCCCGGTGCACGACGCGGCGGCCGCGGTGACCCTGTGCGCCGACGTCTCCAACGTGGACACCGTCCTCGTCGACGGTGTGATCCACAAGCGTGACGGCCGGCTCCTCGGCGACACCGCACGCGCCCTGCGGCTCGTCGGCGAGGCACGCGACCGGCTGCTCGCGGCCAAGGAGGCCAAGGCCACGGAGGGCAATGGCGCGAAGGCACCGGCATGACGAACCACCTGGTGCGCCACGCCGCCGACCTGCCCGAGCCGCCGTACGACGGCCACGGACACCGGCGCAGGACGCTGGTCGGTGAGGAGGACGGCAGCGTCCACACCGGCTTCGGCCTGTGCGAACTGCGGCCCGACGGCCGGGTGCCGGCCCATGTGCACTCCTACGAGGAGACCTTCCTCGTCCTCGACGGGACCGTGCTCCTCGATGTGCCCGAGGGCTCGTACCTGCTGGAACAGGGCGACTACGGCCTGCTGCCGACCGGCGTTCCGCACGCCTGGCGCGGGGCCGGGAGCACCGGCGGACGCTGGGCGGACATGCTGGCCCCCGTGCCGCGCGCTCGCTACGGACACGACACCCAGGCCGTGCCGGAGCTGCCCGCGCGCGAGCCGGTCCGGGTCGACGTCCGCGACCCGCGCACCCGCGCCTTCGGCCACTTCGAGCCCGCCCAGATGGACCCGGCCCGGCAGTCCCAGGACCTGCTGGCCGCCACGGCGAGCATGCGGACCGCGCTGCTGGTCTACAGCGGGATCACGGTGAAGATGATGATCGACGGCGATCTGGGCGCGGTCGCCTCGACGATGTTCATGGTGCAGTACGCGTCCGACGGGATCATCGGCACCCACGACCACCCCTTCGAGGAGACGTATCTGATCCTGGAGGGCGTCGCGGAGGCCACCCTCGACGGCGAGCGGTACCGGCTGGAGCCCGGGGATCTGGCCTGGGCGGGCGCCGGATGCGTGCACGGCTTCGTCAACGCGGGGCAGGGACCCCTGCGCTGGCTGGAGACGCAGGCGCCGCAACCGCCGTCGCGGCACTCGTACCGGTTCACGCGGGACTGGGACTACCTGCGCGCGGCACTGGAGGAGAAGTCATGAGCAGTGTGCTCGTCGTCGGCGGAACGTCCGGGATCGGGCTGGAGTTCGCCCGCACATGTGCCGAGCGCGGGGACGACGTGGTGCTCACCAGCCGCGACGCCCAGCGCGCCGACGTGGTCGCCAAGGAGATGGGCGCGCGCGGACTCGCCCTCGACCTGGAACGGCCCCTGGAGATCGCGGCGGCCCTGGCCGGCCTGGGACGGGTCGACCACCTGGTCATCGCCGGCGTCACACGCGACGACAACAAGGTCACCGAGTACGACATCGACGCCGCCCTGCGCCTGGTCACCCTCAAACTCGTCGGCTACACCGAGGTCGTGCACACCCTGCGGGCCCGGCTGCACGACGACAGTGCCATCGTGCTCTTCGGCGGCCAGGCCAAGGAACGCCCCTATCCGGGCGCGACGACGGTGGCGACGGTCAACGCGGGGGTACGCGGGCTGATGAACTCCCTCGCCGTGGAGCTCGCTCCCGTACGGGTCAACGCCGTGCATCCCGGCGTCGTGGGAGACAGTCCGTACTGGCAGGCCAAGCCGGAGAAGGTCCTCGCCACGCTGCGCACGGAGACCCCCACGGGGCGGCTCGCCGCGATGGCCGACGTGGTGGACGCGGTGGACTTCCTGCTGCGCAACCGGTCGGTGAACGCGGTGGAACTGAGCGTGGACGGTGGCTGGTTGCTCGGGTGAAGGCGGGCCGCTCGGTGTCAGGGCGGCTCAGCCGGCCCGGCTGAGTGTGTCCCGCACGACCTCCTTGTCCAGCGCCGCCCGGACCAGCGCGGCGGCGAGCACGGCCGGGTCGGTGTCCCCGGCCAGTTCGATGAGGCGCTCGGGGTCCCGCGGCAGGTGAAGCCGCTCGGCGCCCTGGAGTGCCTTGGCGTCCAGGCAGGGTGCCGCCTCCGGCCAGACGCCCTGTGCCTCGCGCAGGAAGATGCCGGCGCCTGCCGGTCCCATGCCGGGGAACTCCTGGAGCAGGCGGCGCAGTTCGGGCACCTCGCCGTCCGCCTCCCGGCGCAGCCGCCGCAGGTCGCCGCCCCACCGGTCGTTCAGCAGCTCGGCGGCCTCGCCGAGCTGGGTGGCGGTCCGCTCGTCGTAGCGCCGGTAGCCGCCGCGGCCCAGCGCGTCGACCCGTTCCTGCCACGAGGCCCGCGCCGTACGCCGTGGATCGCGCAGCCCCGCCTCGTGCAGGGCACGGGCGGTGGCCAGCGCGATCGAACCGCGGATGCGGGCACTGAGCAGATGGGACAGCACCAGCAGCCGGTACAGCGGCTGCGGCGTGTCCTTCAGCGCGATGCCCGCCTCCGCGGCGTACGTCAGGCCGTGCGCGCCGACGAGTTCCCGTACGACGCGCTCCTCGCGGCCCACGGGCCTATCCCCGCAACGGGTCGTGCCCGACGGTCATCAGCCGGTGCCGGCGGCGGGTGTCCTCCGCCGTCACCTCGGGCTCGGGTTCGTTCTCCAGGTCCACCTGGTCGGTGACCGTCTCCACGACCTTGCGCATCACGCGCAGGTCGTCCTCGGTCAGGTCGGTGCGCCGCTTCTGGAGGATCGCCAGGACGTGCTGTCCGGTGGCGGAGCCCGCCCGGTCCGGCAGCGGCTCGGCGTTCTCGTCGGCGTCGCGGACCCGCAGCCAGGCCGCGAGTTCCTGCGAGGTCATGTTCACCACGCGGTGGAAGTCCTCCCACAGCGCGTCGAGTTCGAGGGCGTCGGTCATCGCCTGCCCCTTCCGTACGTCCGTCGGATGCCCGGTGCCGTCGCCCCGCGGGTCAGCGGGGGAAGTTCTCGGCGTCGAACATCCACCGCTGCTTCTCCAGCTCCGCGGTGATGCCGATCAGCAGGTCCTGGGTGACCGGGTCGGCCGTCTCGGTCGCGTCGATGCGCTCGCGCAGCCGGCCCACCGCCTCCCGCAGCGCGTCCACCATCACCTGCACGGCCTCCGTGTCGCGCACCCAGCCCTCCTGCGGGGCGGGCAGCGTGAAGGCCTTGGCGACGGTCTCCGGCCGGCCGTCCGGCGGGACGCCGAGCGCCGCGGACCGCTCCGCGACGGTGTCGGCGAAGTCGCGGGTCGCCGTGACCACCTCGTCGAGCTGGAGATGGATGGACCGGAACCGCGGTCCGACGACGTTCCAGTGCGCCTGCTTCCCGACCAGCGAGAGCCCGAGCAGATCCACCAGGGTGTCCTGGAGTGCCTCGCAGGCGACCTTTCGGGCGTCGTCGGGCAGTGTGCTCCTCACAGTCGTCATAGGGCGCTTCTCCTTGTCGCGTCGTTCCTGGTCGTCCGGAGCAGCCGGTCGCGCTCCTCCTCGCCGGTGCCGACGGGAAAGGACAATTCGGGGTCCTCGTCCACGCGGGCGGCGCTCCGCAACCACTCCATGAACGCGCGGGTGCCCCGGGCATGCTGGTGCAAACGCGACGCATGGGGGCGTCCGGCCTGCGATATGCCTCCTGGCGAACGCCGGCAGGCGCAGAATCTTCACAGAGGGCGGGTCCAAGGTCTATAGTCCGAAACTAGCAGTGCTAATTAATGCGCGTTGATGCGCGGCGTGAGGAGCCTTTCGTGCGTCCCGTCCACTTCGCGGCCGCCCGCCGCACCCCCATCGGCAAGCTGCGGGGAGCCCTCTCCTCGGTACGGCCCGACGACCTCGCGGCGACCGTGGTCCGCGCCCTGGTGGCAGGGGTCCCGGCGCTGGACCCCGCCCGGATCGACGACGTCTACTGGGGAGCCGCCAACCAGGCCGGCGAGGACAACCGCAACGTCGCCCGCATGGCCGCGCTGCTCGCCGGCCTCCCCGAATCCGTGCCCGGCGCCACCGTCAACCGCCTCTGCGCCTCGGGCCTGGAGGCCGTGACCACCGCCGCCCGCACCATCGCCTCCGGCGAGGCCGACATCGTGATCGCCGGCGGCTCCGAGTCGATGAGCCGCGCCCCCTTCGTCCTGCCCCGCCCCGACGAGGCCCTGCCGCACCGCATGGAGACCGCCGACACCCGCCTCGGCTGGCGCCTGGTCAACCCGGCCATGCGCGAGCTGCACGGACTGCTGGCCATGGGTGAGACGGCCGAGGAGGTCGCCGCGCGGTACGGCGTCTCGCGCGAACGCCAGGACGACTTCGCCCTGCGCAGCCACCAGCGCGCCGCCCTGGCCCGCAAGAACGGCCACTTCGACGACGAGATCCTCCCCGTGGAGCGCCCCGACGGCGCGGTCGTCGACACCGACGAATGCGTCCGCGAGGACACCTCGTACGAGAAGCTGTCCCGGCTGAAGCCGGTCTTCCGCGACGGCGGCACGGTCACCGCGGGCAACGCCTCACCGATGAACGACGGCGCCGCCGGCCTCCTCCTCGTCAGCAAGGACGCCCTCGACGACCTGGGCCTTCAGTCCCTGGGTCGCTACGTCGCCGGTGCCTCTGCCGGTGTCCACCCCGACGTGATGGGCATCGGCCCGGTCCCCGCCACCCGCAAAGTGCTGACCCGGGTCGGCTGGAGCGTCGGCGACCTGGAGGAGGCCGAGTTCAACGAGGCCTTCGCCGCCCAGGCCCTGGCCTGCGTGGACCAGCTCGGCATCGACCCCGACCTGGTCAACCCCAGCGGCGGCGCCATCGCGCTGGGCCACCCCCTGGGCTGCTCCGGCGCCCGCATCCTGACGACGCTGCTCCACCGGATGCGGCGTACCGGCGCGGGGCGGGGCCTCGCCACCATGTGCGTCGGGGTCGGGCAGGGCAGCGCCGTCCTCGTCGAGCGGTCCTAGGGGGGCCCGGCCCCCGGCCCATCAGGCGAGACAGCGCTTACGGGCACCTGTTCGGTGCACATAGCATCAGTGTTCGCATGAACACCATGACGCTCTGGCACATCACCGGCTGGGAGTTCGCCGCCCTCGCCCTCGCGGCCCTGCTCGTCGGCTTCTCCAAGACCGCCGTGAGCGGGGCCAATACGGTCAGCCTCGCCATCTTCGCCGCCGTGCTGCCCGCCCGTGCCTCCACCGGCGTGCTGCTGCCCATCCTGATCGCCGGGGACCTCCTGGCCGTCGCCACCTACCGGCGGCACGCCCACTGGCCCACGCTGTGGCGGCTCTTCCCGGCGGTCGCCGCGGGCGTCGTCGTCGGCACGGTGTTCCTGCTCTGGGCGGACGACGCGGTCGTACGGACCTCCATCGGCGCGATCCTGCTGCTGATGGCGGCCGTGACGGTGTGGCGTCGCCGTACCGCCGAGAGGGAGGAGGAACCGGAGTCGGTCACCACCCGGCCGGGCCGCCTCAAAGCCCGCTCCTACGGCGTCCTCGGCGGCTTCACCACCATGGTCGCCAACGCGGGCGGCCCCGTGATGTCGATGTACCTGCTCTCCGCGGGCTTCCGCAAGCTCGGCTTCCTCGGCACCTCGGCCTTCTTCTTCCTGATCGTCAACGTCTCCAAGCTGCCCTTCAGCGCGGGCCTCGGCCTGATCGACGGCCGCTCGCTCCTCCTCGACCTGGCGCTCGTGGCGTTCGTCGTACCCGGCGCGCTGTTCGGCAAGTGGGCCGTGCACCGGATCAACCAGCGGCTGTTCGAGCAGCTCGTCATCGCGGCGACGGTCGTGGGCGGACTGCAACTACTGCTGCGCTGACTCACGCAGCAGCGCGGGGAGGTCCGCGAAGGAGCCGATCACATGGTCGGGCGTGCCGTCGGCGGCCCGCAGCGTCTCCGGCTGGAACTTCCCGGTCCGCACGAGTACGCCGGTGACCCCGGCGCGCTGTGCCGCCAGCACGTCGGACTCGACGTCGTCCCCGACCATCACCGCCTCCCGGGCCTCGACCCCCAGCCGGGCGAGCGCCGACGCGAAGAACGCCCGGGCCGGTTTGCCGGTGACCTCGGCCTCCACCCGCGCGGCCCGCTCCAGCCCCGCCAGGAACGCCCCCGAGTCCAGCCGCAGCCCCTCGGCCGTACGCCAGTACAGGTTGCGGTGCATCGCCACCAGCCGGGCCCCGCGCTGCAGATGGCCGAAGGCCCGGTCGAGCGCCTCGTAGCCGAACTCGGGGCCGGCGCCGCCGACCAGGACGACATCCGGTACGGCCTCGGTGTCACCCGCCTCGACGAGGGTGACCCCGTCGAGGTCCTCCGCGATGTCGCCGCTGTTCAGCAGCGCGCAGCGGGCCCCGGGGCAGTGCTCGGCGAGGTGGGCGGCGGTGGCGGCGGGCGCGGTCAGGATGTCCTCGGCGGACACCGGGAACCCCGCCTCCGCCAGGGCCCCGGCGATCGAGGCCCGGGTGCGGGAGGTGGTGTTGGTGACCAGCAACACGCCGAACCCGGCCTCCCGGATCTCCCGCAGCGCCCCGACGGCCCCGGGCAACGGCCGCCACGAGACGGTGAGCACCCCGTCGATGTCGATGAGCACGGCACGTACGGACTCCATGCCAGGACGATAACCACGGGGGGCGGCCCGCGCCGGTCGGTACGGTCGTCCTCACCCCGCCCCGGTGCTCGCCGCACCCGACCTTCTACGCTCGACGCCGTGTCCCCTCATGTCCTGATCCTCGGCGGCACGGCCGAGGCCCGAGCCCTGGCCGCCGCGCTGTGCGCACGTCCCGGCGTGCGTGTCACGACCTCCCTCGCGGGGCGCGTGGCCAAGCCGGGGGCGCTCGCCGGGGAGGTGCGCGTCGGAGGCTTCGGCGGGGCGTCGGGGCTGGCCGGCTGGCTGCGGGCGGAGGGCGTGGACGTACTCGTCGACGCCACGCACCCCTTCGCCGAGTCGATCACCGCCAACGCGGCCCGCGCCGCGGCCGGGACCGGCGTGCCCGCGGTGGTGCTCCGCCGCCCCGGGTGGCGGCCCGGCCCCGGAGATCAGTGGCACTCCGTCCCCACACTGGACGCGGCGGCGGATCTGCTCCCAAGCCTCGGCCGCCGGGTGCTGCTCACCACCGGGCGCCTCGGCCTGGCCTCCTTCGCCCACCTCTCGCGCTTGCGCTTCGTCGTGCGGTCGGTGGATCCCCCCGAGCCGCCGATGCCACCCGACCTGCAGGTGCTGCTCGCCCGCGGCCCGTTCACCGTCCCCGGCGAGACGGCCCTGCTGCGCGAGCACCGCATCGACGTCCTGGTGACCAAGGACAGCGGGGGAGCGGCGACGGCCGCCAAGCTGACCGCGGCCCGGGACCTCGGACTGCCGGTCGTCGTCGTACGGCGGCCGCCGCTGCCGGACGGCGTGACGGCGGTACCGGACGTGGACGGCGTGCTGGCACGCCTGGGGTTCGGGTAGGGCGTTCGTCAGTCGCGGGGGTTGCGGCGCAGCAGGTACGTGTCCATGATCCAGCCCTTGCGCTCGCGGGCCTCGGCGCGCAACCGCTCGATGCGGGGCGCGGCCTCGGCGAGGGGCCCGGAGACGAGGATCTCGTCCGGGGTGCCGATGTAGGCGCCCCAGTAGATGTCGACGTCCTCGTGCGCGTACTGACGGAAGGTCTGGTGGGCGTCGAGCATCACCACGACGTCGTCCACGCCCTCCGGGAAGCCCTCCGCCAGCCGTCGGCCGGTGGTGATCTGCACGGGCCGCGCCACGCGGTTGAGGCCCGTGCGATGCCGGGCGACGAGCGCCGAGACACTGCTGATGCCGGGCACGACGTCGTACTCGAACGCCACGGCGCCGCGCTCCAGCACCTCCTCCAGAATCCCGAGCGTGCTGTCGTACAGCGCGGGGTCGCCCCACACCAGGAAGGCGCCGGTCTGCTCCTCGCCCAGTTCCTCGGCGATCAGCCGCTCGTAGATGTCGGCGCGGGCGCTGCGCCAGTCCCCGACGGCGGGGGAGTAGGCCGAACCCCCGGCCCCGCGGTCCCGCTCCGGGTCACGCGCCTCGACGACGCGGTACGTCCCCTCGGGCACGTGCGCGTCGAGCATGTCCCGGCGCAGCCCGGTGAGGTCCGCCTTCACCTGGCCCTTCTCCAGGATGAAGAACACGTCCGTGCTCCGCAGCGCCCTGACGGCCTGGAGGGTGAGCTGGTCGGGGTCGCCCGCGCCGATACCGATGACATGAATCTTTCGCACCCCCCGAGTCTGCCGCACGGGGGTGAGACGGGTTCCACCGCGGTCGGATCCCCGCCCCGGCCCCGGGGCAGCCCCTCACTCAGGGCACCGGCCCCGCGGTGGCCCCGGCCCCGCGGTGGCCCCGGGCCCACGGCCCCGGGCCCACGGACCCGGGCCCACGGCCCCAGGCCTACGGCGCCGGGCCCACGGCCCCAGGCCTACGGCGCCGCGCCCACGGCGCCACCCTGTCACGGGCCCTGGTTCGAGGGCGTCGGCCCCTCGGCCCTTGCTCCCCGGCGCAGCGCCCGGTCTCGACCTCGGCCCCCGACTTCAGGACGCGCCCCGGGGCGTGTCCACGCCCCCGCTCAGCGCCCCGCTGGACCCACCCCGCGCAGCCGGGGCGCTCGCTCACCCGCGTCCACGGACCGGCCCTCCCGCTCCACCTCCCCGGCCAGCTCCCGGGCCCACCCGGCCACGGCCGTCACGTCGATGCCGTGCGGCCGGGGCTGCCCCGACTCCGACACCCAGGCCTCCGCCGCACCCGCCCCGCGGCGCAACAGCCGGGCCCCGCCCGTCAGATTGCCGCGGGCGGCGTGTGTGAGGCCCACGGCGAGTTGGGCCAGGCCGCGCCACAGCTCGCGTTCCTCGCCGGGGCCCGACTTCCACGCGTCCTCGAACACCTCGTGCGCGTGGAACGGCTTGCCGTCGTCCAGCAACCGCTGCGCCTCCGCCACGGTCTCCTCCGGGGTGCGCACGACACCCTCGGGCTGCCGGGGAACGCCGTCCGCGTCGTACGGCAGGGGGCGGCCGAGACCGTCCCGGGGACGGGCGTTGCGCGCCCGCCCCTCACTGTCACGGTCCCGTGCGTCGCCCGGCCGGCCCGGGCCGTTCTCTTCTGTGCTGCCCATACGCCGATTGTCCCGCCCGGCCCGCTTTCGGCGCGGCCAGGGGTGTGGGGTAAGGTGCTGTTCGCGCGATCACGCGGTTCACCGCGAGGACGCGCACCGGGACGTGGCGCAGCTTGGTAGCGCACTTGACTGGGGGTCAAGGGGTCGCAGGTTCAAATCCTGTCGTCCCGACGGTGCGAAGGGTCCCGCAGGCCGATGCCTGCGGGACCCTTTGCGTTGGGCGTCCGCCCTTGACCTCGAGAGCGCTCCAAGCCGTTGACTCCCTCCGTGCCCCGAAACGGGGGCCGACGGAGGGAGCGACTCATGAAGTACCGCACGATCGGCACGGATCCCACGACCCGTCGCGAGGTGAGTGTCCTCGCGCTCGGCGCGATGCTCTTCGGCTCGGTGACGGACGAGGCGACGTCCTTCGCTCTGCTCGACCGCTACGTCGAAGCCGGCGGGAACTTCATCGACACGTCCGACAACTACGCCTTCTGGGCCGACGGCGGCCAGGGCGGCCAGAGCGAGGAACTCCTCGGCCGCTGGCGGCGCAGCCGCGGCATCGGGGACGAGATCGTCATCGCCACCAAGCTCGGCGCCCGCCCCCTGGCCCCCGGCACCGGCTACGTCGACAACGCCGAAGGCCTGTCCGCGAAGGTGATCCGCGCATCCGCCGACCGCAGTCGCGAACGCCTCGGCGTGACGAAACTGGACCTGCTCTACGCACACATCGAGGACCACACCGTCCCGCTCCAGGAGACCGTCGAGGCCTTCGCCGCCCTGGTCGCCGACGGCACCGCCGGACTGCTCGGCGTGAGCAACCACGCCGTGTGGCGGGTGGAACGGGCCCGGGCCCTCGCCGCGGCGGCCGGACTGCCCGGCTACGAGGTCCTCCAGTACGCGCACACCCACCTGCGCCCCCGCACCGACGTCCCCGACCCCCTCTTCCCCGACGGCAGCCTCGGTCACGCCGGCCCCGACCTGCTCGGCTACCTCAGGGCCGAGCCCGGCCTGACCCTGGTCGCCTACTCGCCGCTGCTGAAGGGCGCCTACACCCGGCCCGAGCGGCTCCCCGCCGACTTCGACCACCCCGGCACCCCGGCCCGGCTCGCGGTACTGCACGACGTGGCCCGGGAGACCGGCGCGAGTGTCAACCAGGTCGTACTGGCCTGGCAGATCGGCGGAGACCTGCCCGTCGTGCCGCTGGCCGGGGTCTCCTCACGGGCCCAGCTGGACGAGAACCTCGCCGCCGTGGACCTGGAACTGAGCCCGGAGCAGCGCGCCCGGCTGGACGCGGCGCACTGAGCCCCGTGGGACCGTGGAGGGAGACGGCAACCGGACCTCCCGAAGGAGCACCGGCCATGACCACCCACCCGGCCCACCCCGCCGCCCGCTCGATCCGCACCACCCCGGAAGGCCTCATGTGGGAGCCCAGCGAGCGCTGGGTGCGCGGCCGCAAGGGCGACGTCACCGTCGTCGACAGCCGGCACCCGGTGCTCGTCTGGGAGCCCCACCTGCCCGTGCCGCAGTACGCCTTCCCCCGCGCGGACGTCCGCACCGACCTCCTCCGACCGGCCAAGAGCCCGCCCACGGGCACCCACACCGGCTCCCGGGACTTCTACGACCTCGACGCCGAGGGCGAGGTGCGCGCGAACGCGGCCTGGACGTTCCCCGCCGACGACCTGGCCGGACACATCTCCTTCGAATGGTTCCTGCGCACCGACACGGGCCTCGACCACTGGTACGAGGAGGACGAGGAGATCTTCATCCACCCCCGTGACCCGCACAAACGCGTCGACGCACTGCCCAGCAGCCGCCATGTGCGGGTCGAGATCGACGGGCAGGTCGTCGCGGACAGCCACACCCCCGTCCTGCTCTTCGAGACCTCCCTGCCCACCCGGTACTACCTCCCCCGTGAGGACGTCCGCCTCGACCTCTTCGACGCCACCGACCACCACACCGGCTGCCCCTACAAGGGCACCGCCGCCTACTGGTCGTGGCGCGGCGAGGCCGACGTACCGCCCGACCTCATGTGGACCTACCCCGAGCCGCTGCCCGCCGTGGCGGTGATCCAGGGGCGCGTCGCCTTCTTCAACGAGGTCGTCGACATCACGGTGGACGGGGAGCGCCAGGAGCGGCCGGACACGCCGTTCAGCCGGATGCTGCGGAGGCGGAGCCACGCGTGAAGCTGTCGAGCAGGGCGTCGAGACCGGCCGCGAGACCCTCCGGCCCGCCCTGCTCGGCGAGCGAGGCGGCGCTCTCCCGCAGCGCCGGCAGCTCCTTCGCGGACAGCCGGTGCAGTCCGAGACGGAAGGCCGGGTCCGTCTCGTCCGGGTTGTCCACCATCGGGCGCAGCTCCACGGACACATAGCCCAGCAGCCACGCCGTGAAGGCGCGGAACACGCCGGCCACGGTCGCCTCGTCGAAACCGGCGCCCCGCAGCAGGGTCAGCACCCTCTCGTGGTCCCGCAGGACCGCGGCGGGCCTGCGGGCCAGTGGGACCGCCAGCAGTCGCGTGGCGATCAGCGGCACCGCCTGCGGATGGGTGAGGCACACGGCGTAGGTCTCCCGGGCGATCCGGTGCAGCCCGGCCCGCCAGTCCGAGTCCCCGTCGCCGTCGGCCAGCCGCTCCTCCAGCTCCAGGTACAGCGCCTCCACCAGCCCGTCCAGCAGGGAGTCCTTGCTCGCCGCGTACCGGTAGAGCGCCATGGCCTCCACACCGAGTTCGGTGCCCAGACGGCGCATGCTCAGGGCGGAGAGGCCCTCACGGTCCACCAGTGCCAGCGCGGTGGTCAGCACGCGCTGCCGGTTCAGCCTGCCGTAGCGCCCGCGGTCGCTCGCCCGCCGCGCCGGGCCTGTCCCTGAGCCGTTCGCCATTCGGGGTGCCTCCTCGTCGCAGACGCCGCTTGTGGGGAGCGCGCATCCCTATACGACGTAAACGTAAGCGATCCGGGCCCCGGTGCACGCGTCATCAGGGCCGTACGGGCACAAGGGCCCGGCGGGGCAGCGCAGAAGATGCACCCCCGAGGGGTGTGGGTCACGATGGGTGAGGATCATCCGCGTCGGAGTATGCAAAGGTGTTCCCCATTGAGCTGCCTGGGCATGAGCTTTCGCCGCGGCTCCCTTCCCAGGTGCAGACCCGTGCCACCTCAACGTCGGTCGCCACGTCCGCACCTGACCGGGAACCCGCCGCGCACACGCCGTGTGAGTCACGGCCCCACGCCGCGAGTTCTCCTGCCCGTGACCGGCCCCTCCCGCGGCGCGTCCCCGGGCGGCGGCACGAAACGCTCCCTCGCCACCCTGCCACGCCCGGTGTGCTCCAGTGCGGATCGTGGGCGGCGGGAATCCTCGCCGTCCCCCGCCGAGCCCACGGAATCCCACCCGACGCACACACCCGCCGAGACGCCCGGAGAGGGCCCGCAACCCGCCGAAGCCCCCGGCCCCGGCCCATCGCGCGGCCGGGGGGACGACGGGCCGCCACAACCTCACGACGCCTCGGGTGACATGGACGAGCCGGGCGAGAGTGCCGCTCAGGACGCGCCCACGAGCGACAGGACGGTGCGCACGGCCCGCACCATCGTGGTGCTCGGCGTCACCGAGGTCATCGGCAAGCTGTCCATGGTCCTCCTCTTCATCGGAGCGGCACGCATCCTCGGAGTGGCCGACTTCGGCGCCTTCGCCTACGCGCTGGCCGTGGGCGCGCTGGCCACCCTCATCCCCCTGTGGGGCTACGACACGATCGTGGTGCAGCGGGCCAGCGCCGACCCCGGCCAGTTGCGGGCACTGCTCGCCCAGCTCATCGTCATGCGCACCGTCCTGGTCGCGCTGGTCCTCGCGATCGTCTGCGCGGTGGCGTTCGGGTTCTCCCGGTCGTCCGACACCCGCACGACCGTGGCCGGGCTGCTCGTGGTCGCCGCCGTCGTGCTCGACACGTACACCGAGGGGTACCGGTCCGCGGCCGCGGCGATGCAACGTCAGAACACCATCGCGGTGGTTCACCTGCTCCAGCGCCTGCTGACCGCTGCCTGGGTCCTGACCGCGCTGCTCCTGGACACCGGACTCCTCGGGCTGGCCGTCGCCTATGCCACCGGAACGGCCGTCGGCCCGGTGGCGGCCATGCTGTTGCTCCGGCGCCAGGGCGTACGCGCCGACTGGGGGACCGTATCGACCGGTTCGCTCGTCCGGCTCAATCGCGGAACCTGGATGATCGGCCTGGAAACCGTCGTGGCGATGGCGCTGTTCCGGCTGGACACGCTGTTCGTGAGCTGGCTGGTGAACAACCGGGCGGTCGGTGTGTACGCCGCGGCCTACCGTCTGCTGGAGACGGCCGTGTTCGTCTGCTGGGTGGTCGCCCGGGCCGTCTTCCCGCTGATGGCCGCGGACCCCAGGCCGCACCGCGTCCGCCGGAACACCGAGCGCGGCATCGGCGTGCTGGCGGCCGTGTTCATCCCGTACATGACGGTGCTGTTGTGCCGGGGACACGATGTACTGCTGCTGCTCTACGGCGAGCAGTTCGCCGATGCCGGTACGGACGTGCTGCGCTGGCTGGCGCCGGCGCCCCTGCTGTTCGGCCTCGTCTACCTGGTCACCGACTCCCTGACCGCGGCCGGTCCGACACTGCGCGTGCTCACCGGGGCGGTGATCGCCCTGGCCGTCAACGTGGCGCTCAATCTGCTGCTCATCCCGCGATTCGGAGCGACCGCGGCGGCGTTCGTGACGTCGCTGTCGTACGCGGTCGAAGCCGTCGTACTGGTCCTCCTCGGGCAGTCCAGGGTGGGGCGCCCCCGGCTGTCGCGCACCCTGCTGCCCGCCGTCGTGGCGTCCGGCGTCGCCGCCGGCCCACTGCTCGCTCCCTGGCCGCTCGCACCGGCTCTGCTCGTCGCCGCGGTGGTCTACGTGCCCTGCTGGATGGTCATCGCGCGTCGCATCGATCCGGAGCAGCTCAGGGTTCTTCGTGACATGGTCAAGCGGAGGAAGCGGACATGACTCGCCCCTTGCGTGTCAGCGTGGTGGCGCCGAGCGGAGTGCTGGGCGGTGCCGAACTCTGGTTGCTGTCCCTGCTGGACGCCACGGACCGGCTCACGGTGGACGCCGTGCTGCTGGCGGACGGACCGCTGCGCGAGGAGCTGGCCCGGCGGGGCGTGCCCTGCGTCGTGCGCCGCACCGGCGGATCGGGAGCCTCGATCGCCGCGTCGGCCGCCTGGCTGACACGCCGACTGCGCGCCGACCGGCCCGACGTGGTCCTGGCGAACGGGGTCAAGGCCGCGTCGGTCGCCGCTCCCGCGGCGTGGCTCGCGGGGGTGCGAAGCGTCTGGGCCAAGCACGATCACTCCCACGACGGCCCCCTGATGACCCTGCTGGCCCTCTTCACCGACGGCTGCGTGGCGACCGGAGCCGAACTGATCCCCGCCTCCCGGCACCGTGACGCCGTGCTGGTGCCCTTCCCCGCACCCGACCGCGCCGCACTGCCCCGCGAGACCGCCCGCCGGGAACTGCTGCGCAGAGGGGTGCGGCTCGGCGAGGACGAACTGCTGCTGCTCACCGTGGCCCGACTGGTCGGTTACAAGGGTGTGGACGACGCCGTCAGGGCACTCGCGCAGCCCGGCACCTCGCGCTGGCGCCTGGCTGTCGTGGGCCCCGACGACCCGGCGGAGCCGGACGAGCGAGAGCGGCTCACCGGTCTCGCGGCCTCCCTCGGCGTCGCCGACCGGGTGGACTTCACCGGCTGGCTCCAGGACGCATGGCAGTTCATCCCGGCTGCCGACGCCGTCGCCGTCCTGACCAAGCCGGCCGGGAGCGGGCCGACGCAGGAGAGCTTCGGTGCCGTGGCGCTGGAGGCGATGCTCGCCGGTGTCCCGGTGATCGCCACCGCGCCCGGCCCCGTCTCGCAGCGGGTGGCGCCACCGGGAGCCGACCCGGCCGGGATCACCGTCGAACCCGCGCGGGCCGACCAGGTCGCGGGGGCGCTGCGGCGGCTGCAGGACCCGGACAGCCGCTCCGCGATGGGGGCCGCAGGGCGCCGCCGCGCTGCCGCCCATCCGGGAGCGGAGCAGAGCGCCGCGCTGCTGGTGCGGACCTTGGCCGAGACCGCCAGGCTGACCGGCACCGGCCTGGAGGGCACCGCCGCGATCAGCGTGGTGACGACCGTGAAGAACGAGGCCGGGGTGATCGACCAGCTCCTGGAACGGCTGGTACCCCAACTGACCGTGGACGGCGACGAGATCGTCGTCGTGGACGGCGGCTCGACCGACGGCACCACGCGACGCGTCGAGAGCTGGAGCTCACGCGACCCGCGCGTGCGCCTGCTGCACGCCCCGGGCACCGGCATCTCGGCAGGCCGCAACACGGGAATCCGGGCGGCCCGCAACGCGCTGATCGCCTGCACCGACGCGGGCTGCTACCCCGCCCCGGACTGGCTGGCCCGGCTGCGCGCGGCGGCCGGGGAGACGGAGGGCGCGAGCCTGCTGACCGGTGTCTACCGCGTGAGCGGCCGGGGAACGGTGGCCCACGCACTCGCCCTGGTCGGCTATCCACGCCCCGAGGAAGCCCGGCACCCCGGGCCCTGGACCCGGGTGTACTGCCGCTTCCTCGGCCGGCAATTCGACGCCAGCCTGCCCACGGGCCGCTCCGTGGCCTTCACCCGGGCGGCATGGGAGGACGCCGGTGGATTCCCGGAACACCTCCGGACCGCCGAGGACGTGCTCTTCGGCCGGGCCGTGGTGGCGGCCGGACATCGCGCGGCACTGGTCACCTCCGCCGAGGTGGGCTGGGAGCAGCGGCCGACACTCCGTCAGACCGCGGCGATGTTCTTCCACTACGGCGAGGGCAGCGGCTGGTCGGCGAACCCCCTCCTGCTGGGCCGCGACACCGCCAGGGCCGTCGCGTACACCGCCGCCGTGGCCGCGTGCCTGCGAAGCCCGGCCGCGCGCCGGGTCACCGCCCTCACCTTCCTCGCCTACCTCTCCCTGCCGCTGACCAGGGCCGTGCGCGACCGGCGCTGGACGGCCCTGCCCGCCGTCCCGCTGGTCGCGGTCGTGCGCGATCTGTCCAAGGCCGCCGGTGCGGCGCACGGCCTGGCCGGCCGGTTGCGATCGGCCCGCGCAGACGGTGCCGCCCCGGGGACGGGTGGGCCCTCGTGATCGGGGGAGGCACCGTCGAGGAGCGCGGGCCCGGACTGCCGGCCGCCGCCGCGCTCCTCGCCGCCACCGTGGGTGTGTGGATCGCCGGATGGAACGTGTCACCGAAACTCGGGCTCGTCCTCATGGTGCCGGTACTCGTGGCGGTGGCCTTCGTCGCGGTCCGCCGCCCGGTGCTGGCCGTGGCCACCGTCCCCCTGCTGCTGGTGGTGGGGAACGTCGGGCTGCCTCTGGGACTGCCTCTCGTCCGGGGCCAGATCGTGGCCGTCGGAGCCGTCGTCCTGATCTCCGCGAAGAAGGGGTACGGGCGGCGGATCGGCTGGTCGCCGGTGATCGCGGCCATGGCGCTGCTGGTCGTGGCCGCCCTGCTGTCCACCCTCACCGGTGTCGATCCGGCCCGCTCGGTACGGCATGACGTGGGCTATCTGATCGGGCTGCTGCTGGCAGCGGCGGTCATCGTGGTCACGGTTCATCGCTCGGACATGCTGCTGCTCGCCTCCGCGGTCTGCCTCGGGGGCACGATCCTGTGCGTCACCGCCGTCACCTCGATCCCCGATCTCCAGGTCGAGAGCAGTGACGCCTCACTGATCGTCAACCGCCCCGCGGGAGTCTTCGGCCAGCCGAACGAGCTCGGCCTGGCAGCCGCGATGACGTTCTGCTTCAGCCTGGCCATGACCGTGCTGGCCCATCGCCGGCGCCGGGCCTGGATGACCACGCTGTTCGCGGTCGCGGCGCTCGTGGCCGCCGCGGCTCTGGTGGCGAGCCTCTCCCGCGGCGCCTGGATCGGCAGCGCCCTCGGACTGGTCGTACTCGCGGTACTGCTGCGCGAGTCCCGGACGCTGCTGATCAGCCTGGCGACGGTCGCCACCGTCGGACTGGCGCTGCTCGTGGTCGCCGTCCCGGCGCAGAACACCCCCGTCGCCGCACAGCGGCTGTTGTCGATCTTCGGAGGCCAGGGCAATCCGTATGACGAGCGCCCCGCCGCGCGGGCGGAAGCCATCGTCCAGATGTCCGAGCAGCCCGTACTGGGGTCCGGTCCCGGCACCTACCAGGCGGCGGCGATGCAGGGCCTCACGCATGTCGACGCCGCGAAGAGGGAGGAGCACGCGCACAATCTGGCGCTCGCCGTGGGCGCGGAGCAAGGCGTCCTCGGAGTGACCGCACTCCTGGTGGCGACCGGTGTCGGGGCGCGAGAGGCGCTGCGCACCAGCCGTGCGCCCTGGCTCCGTGCGAGCAGCGGCGACTCGCGGGACAAGGCCACGACCGGCTTGACGGTCCGCGGTGTGTCGGCCGGAGCGGGCGCGGCCCTGGCCGCCGTGATCGGCCACGGGGCGGTCGACTACCCGCTGCGCAATCCCGTGATCGCCACACTGGTCTGGCTGTTCATCGGGCTTCTGGCGGCATGCGCGTGTACGCGAACGCTCATCCATCCACAAGGAACACGAGGCGACGAACCATGAGCCAGTGGCAGCCACAGCAGTCCGCCGGTGACGGCGCGAGGACACCACCGGATGCCGCACAGGGCCCGCGCGAGGACGGCGGCCCGGCCGCGGCATCGCCTCCGACGTCATCGTCCGGGCCCCGGGAGCCCGGTGGGCCACCACCCGCGGACGATGCGAGAGCCGCCCGCTCCTCCGCGCTGCGCCGACGCGGTGTGCTGGCTGCGCTGCTGGCAGGGGTGCTGGTTCTGATCGGCGGACTGGTGATCATCGAGCAACTGCCCACCCGCTATTCGACGAAGAGCACGATCTCCTTCGCGCCCCGGTCGCAGCCCAATGTCAGCGCGGACGTCATCGAGCTCGTCGCGAACAAGTACGCGGTGGTGGCGACCTCGACGACCAGCGTGGCCTCCGCCGCCAGGGCGGCTTCCGTGACACGCAAGGACCTTCGCGACGCGCTGTCCGTCTCGGTGGCGGCGAACACCGCCAACCTGGACATCTCCGTGACCCTGCCGGACGCCAACGAGGCAGCCACGGCCGCCAACACCGTCGCGACGGTGGTCAGCCGGGCCGCGGCCGACGATCAGCTGATCGCCGGGGAGATCACGGCCCGGGCCGATCCGGTGGCGGCCCAGCTCCAGCCTTCCCGCTCGCTCCTGCGTGTCGTCACGGTGGCGGCGGCCCTGCTGGTGGCCGGCTGGGTCCTCTTCGCCGCCCGCCAGATCAGCCGCCGAGCGGGGAGAACCCGGTGAACGGGCTCCGCGGCAGACCGCTGGTGCTGATGTACCACGCGGTGGGCGAGCGTCGCGCGCTGGAGGACCCGTTCTGTCTGTTCGTCCCACCGGACCGGCTCCACGAGCAGCTCGCCACCCTCCTCGCGCGTGGCTGGACACCACTGACGCTCGACGCCTATCTCCGCGGTGCCCACCCCCCGCGAAGCCTGCTGGTCACCTTCGACGACGGCTACCGGTCGGTGCTGGAGGAGGGGCTCCCCGTCCTGAGGGAACTGAAGGTGCCCGCCACCGTCTTCGTGCTCGGCGGACTCCTCGGCGGCACCTCCCGGTGGATGCCGGAGATGCCCGACGAGCCCCTCCTCGACGCCGAGGGGATCCGCGAACTGGCCGCCGCCGGGCTGGATGTCGCGTGCCACGGGTGGGATCACAGCACGCTGCTGAACGCGTCCCCCGAAGCGCTCGCGCGCAACACCACCCAGGCCGCCCGGGTGCTGACCGAGCTCACCGGCCGGCCGCCCCGCGCGTTCGCCTACCCCTACGGGGACCACGACGCCCCGGCACGCCGCGCGGTGGCGGAAGCCGGGTTCGAGATCGCCTTCAGCACGTACCACGCCGAGGGGCGCTTCGCGACGCCGCGTGTCGCCGTCAGCCCCACCGACACCAGCGCGACGTTCCGCCTCAAGGTGCTGCCGGCCTATCCGGCCCTGCGCCGGATCGCCGGGCGTGTTCCCAAGCTGCGTCCCGCTGTGCACTCCCTGATCGGCCGCGCCCCGAGGAACTGACCCGCGGTGGGCAGGGGTTCGCTCCCGCGGTCGGCCGTCAGTGCAGCCGATCGACCGCACCGGCCGCTTTGACGGCGGCGCGGCGGACTTTCGGGTGGGCGTGGAGCGCCGCGCGGGCGCCACGACCCGACGCCGTCCGTGCTCTCCACAGCGCCGCCCTGGGGGTGTGGCGGGCCACGTACCCCTCGGTGAGGGGCAGTTCCGCCGTCTTGAGGTCCTGTTTGAAGGGTTCGGTGCCCTTTCCCAGGTCGATGCGGGCGATGCCGTGCTTCTCGGCGACCTCGGTGACCTTGAGATACAGGACGAGTCCCGGCGAGCACCGCGCGTACCGCGTGTCGTAGGCGGGGAACCAGTCGGCGAGCACCTGGCGTGATCGCAACGCGTAACGCAGGGCGACGACTTCCTCGCCCGCGTGGAGCACGGCGAGAACGCCCGAGCAGGACTCGGAGGACAGGTCGAGCAGTTCCCGGAGGATCGCCCGGAACCAGTCCTGGGACAGAAGGTTTCGCCGCAGCCCCTTCGCTTCCAGCTGGGCGGCCTTCCAGCGGATCAGGGTCTGAAGGAGCGTGGGGTCGGGGGTATGGAACTCCAGCCGGACCGGGCCCAGTTCGCGGGTCAGCCGGCGTTCCTTCTGACGCACCTCCTTGAGGAAGGCGCGCCGCCGTTGTCCGAGGTACGCGTCGAGGTCGCCGTTCACCTCGATGACGGGTGAGGCGGCTCGGGCGCGATGTGTACCGGCGTTCTCGAATGCGGTCTGCCCGGCCGCCAGATGGTCGTACTCCCAGATCGCGAGGTCGCACGCCCGGAGCAGTTCCATGGGGTCCCAGTCGAGGCCCGGTTCGTGGACGAGGCCCTGGCAGTCGCAGAAGCCGGAGCCGATGGGCTTGCCGGTGCCGAGGGCGTGCCGTTCGAAGGGGAAGAACCCCACGGCGTGCGGGCCCGCCGGAGTGGGGACGGTCAGCCGGGCCACCCTTGCGCTCGGGCGCTGATGCCCCACGGCCCGCGCGAACTCGGGTGAGAGGAAGGGACTGGACAGTTTCAGGTCGCCCTGCTGCATGATGTGCCACGCCCTGAGGTCGGCAGTGGTCAGTTCATCCGGCCGGAGGACCGTGATGTCCATCGCGATCACCTCAGTCATACCGGGAAACCACCGCGGCACAGGGCCAGGTAGAAGTCTAACATTTGGTGCTTTTCCGGTCTGGCGCGGCAGAGTTCGGACCGCGATGCGCCGAGGTGCCCGTCGTGTCGGCCCGTCCTACGCTTGAAGGGTGGACACCGGTGTAGTCCTGATCGACACGTCCGCCGGTCCTGTGCAGGTCACCACCCCGGCGCCCCGTGACACCTGGTGGGAGCTGGCGGGGCAGGACGCGGCGACCCAGATCACGCAGACTCCGCCGTGGCTCGACTGTCTCTGCGCGACGGGGAAGTACCGCGACGCCAGCCGGTTGTACGAGTTCCAGGACGGCAGGAAGCTGGTGCTCCCCCTGGTGGGCAGACGGCAGCGCCCTCGGTGGCTGGACGAGGAGGAGTCCTGGCCGGGGGGTGAGTGGGGGATCGGGGGGCCGGTCCTCTCGGAGGGCGTCGGTGGGAGGGAGGCCCGGGCGATGTTCGACGACCTCGCGCGGCGACCGGCCAACAGGGTCGGTGTGTGGTTCCGGCCGGGGGACGACGCACTGTGGGCGCGGTCCGTGCCCGCGGGCTTCCGGACGCAGCCGAACACGGCGCACGTGCTGAACCTGGAGGGTGGATTCAGCACCGTGTGGGAGCGGCGCTTCCATCAGGGCGTGCGTCGCGGGGTCCGCCGGGCCGAGCGCTCGGACCTGGAGGTCGAGGTGGACCGCACCGGCCGGCTCGCTCCGGACTTCTACCGGCTGTTCGAGCAGTCGATCCCCCGCTGGGCGAAGCAGGACCACGAGCCGCCGGCGCTGGCCCGGTGGCGCAGGATGCGCATCTTCCCGCCGAGCCGGCTGCCCCTGATCGCCGCCCGGCTCGGTGAGTCCTGCACGATATGGCTGGCCCGGCACGGCGGGGAGCCCGCCGCGGCGATCGTCGTCCTGCGGCACGGCAACCACGCCCTGTACTGGCGCGGCGCCATGAACCGGGAACTGGCGCACCCGACCCGGGCCAGTCATCTGCTGCACCGATTGGCGATCGAGGACGCGTGCGCCGCGGGCTGCGAGCAGTACGACATGGGGATCTCCGTCGAAGGGACCACGCTGCGCAGGTTCAAGGAGAGTTTCGGGACGGACAGTTTCTCGTCGCCTCGCTACTACCGTGAGCGACTTCCCTTCCGTGCGCCCAAGCAGGGGCTCCGGTGGGCCGTCCTGCGCGCGGTTCGCTTCCGGGGCACCTGACCGCGCTCACCGTCCTCCCGGCCGGACGCCGTCGGCCCAGGCCCTGACGGCTTCGCCGTACACCGCGTACATGCGCTCGACGACCTGGTCCACGCTGTGATGGCGACGGGTGTAGTCGTGGGCCTGCTTCCCCAGTGCGCGGCCGGACGCCCGGTCGGCCAGCAGATGGGTCAACTTGCCGCCCAGTGCCGCGGGATCGTCCCGCGGCACCAGGCAGTCCGTCGCCTGGCGCGGGGGCAGGAACTCGCGCGCGCCGGGCACGTCGGTGACGACGACGGGCCGCGAGCACGCCATCGCCTCCAGCGGCGCCAGCGCCATGCCCGCCTCCCAGCGCGAGGACAGGGTCACCAGATCGGCGGCTATGTACCAGTCACGGGGATCGGCCACATCACCCGCGAAACTGACCGCCGACGGCGCCCGGGCGGACAGCGCCGCACGGTCCGACCCGTCTCCGACCAGCACGAGCCGGGCTCCCGGTACCCGGTCGACGACGCTCGGCCAGGCCGCCAGGAGGACGTCCTGGCCCTTCTGGTGGCACAGGCGCGCGACGCACACCACCAGCGGTGTCGAGGCGGGTATGCCGAGCCGAGCCCGGACCGTCTCACGGGACGGCGCCGTCGCGGAGTCGAAGTGGCCGATGTCGACGCCGTTGCGCACGATCGTGTACGCCGCGTGCACCCCGGCCGCCTCGCCCTGGCCGCGCTCGCCCTCACTGACGCACACCAGCCGGTGCGCCCACCGGGCACCTGCCCTCTCCCAGCGGACGGTGGCCACGGCCAGGGGACCCGTCACGGCTTCGAACGACCAGGCGTGCGGCTGGAAGACGGTGGGAAGCGCCCCCCGCAGCGCGAGCCGGCCGGCGAGACCCGCCTTGGAACTGTGCAGATGCACGACATCCGGGCGGACGCGCTCGACGAGGCGACGTAGCTCGGCCGCTTCCTTCACCAGGGCGGGGCCGGGGGACCGACGGGCGTTCCATACGCGGACCTCGGCCCCGCCCTGGGCGGCCGCCGTGGACAGCCGGGTGTCCGGCAGGCAGGCCACCACGACCCTGTCGCCCCGGGCCTGCTGCCGGGCGGCCAGATCCGCCACCACGCGCGCCACGCCACCCCCACTGGACTGGGCGATGTGCAGGACGGTGAACAGGTGGGCGTCCTGGCGGTCGCGGCGGTCGCTGTACTGACGCGTGGGTGTCGGCATGATGGCGAGCCTCTCTGTCCCGAGTCCGTACCGGGTTCGCCCGGGTCAAAGCGTAAGTTTACGACATATATGTACACCTTGGACGTCTCCGGATAAAGTGTAAGTATATGTCGTAAACATCGGCGTGAGCCGTTCACAGGGGAGGTCTGACCCCGATGCCCACGACAATCCACGAACGGCGCCGGCCCACGCGAAGGCGCCACCTTCCCTCGGTCAGGCCCGCCGACGGCGAAGCGCGGCGCTCGCGGCGAGGGCCCGCGGAGGAACTCCCCGTGCTGTTCGCGCTCGACGCGGCGGCCGCCGCGGCCGCCTGTCTCGTCACCGGCCTGACCCACGGACGGTGGATCGTGCCGGTCGTGGTCTCGGTGGCGTGGATGCTGTGCCTGGGAGCGCAACGGGCCTACGGGCGCGACTGTCACACGGGTGCCGAGGAGCGCAGGAGGGTCCTGCGGGCCGCCGGCACGGTGGTCGCCGGGGTCGGGGTGATCTGGTGGTTCACCTCGTTCGACCAGGCGGCGCGTGACGGTCTCGGCACGGTTGCCGTCGCCACCGCGCTCACGATCGCCCTGCGCCATGTCCGACGCCGCGGGCACCCGTCCGCGCGGCGGATCCTGGTCGTGGGGCCGGCGCATTCGTCCGCGGAGCTGATCGCGAAGATCCGGCGGTCGGACGGCTGCGGCTTCGTGGTCGTGGGTGCCTGCCTGACGGATCCGGCCTACGCCGGTGAGGTCACGGCGCGCGGTGTGCCGGTGCTGGGCGGGGCCGGGGACGCCGCCCACGCGGTGCAGCAGAGCGGCCCGGACGCCGTCGTGGCCATGCCCTGCCCGGAGCTGGACGCCGAGAAGCTGAGGGAACTGTCCTGGCGACTCCAGGGAGACGACATCGAGCTGATGCTCGCACCGGTCCTCGGCGATGTCGCGGCGGGGCGCATCGGTGTGCGGATGGTCGCGGGGATGCCGTTGCTGCGGCTGCGCGCGCCCGACCTGTCCAGGCTGGCGCGCGTCCCCAAGACGATCGCCGACCGGCTGCTGGCCGTACTGGCGCTCCTGGTCCTCTCTCCGCTCATGCTGGGCATCGCGGTGGTGGTACGACTGGACAGCCCCGGGCCCGTCCTCTTCCGTCAGCGGCGGCTCGGCTACGGCGGACAGCCGTTCACGGTGCTCAAGTTCCGCTCGATGTATCAGGGTTCCGAGAAGCGCAAGGCGGAGCTGGCCCATCTCAACCAGAACCATGAGGGACTTCTCTTCAAGATCGCCGACGACCCTCGGGTGACCCGATCCGGCTCGTTCCTGCGCCGGTACTCGCTGGACGAGCTCCCGCAGCTTCTCCATGTGGCGTCCGGGAAGATGTCGTTGGTCGGACCGCGGCCTCTGTCGGCGCAGGCCAGCGCCTACACCGAGGAGATGAAGCGCCGCTTGCTGGTCAAGCCGGGCCTGACGGGGCTGTGGCAGGTCAGCGGGCGCTCCGATCTGTCGTGGCAGGAGAGTCTCCACTACGACCTGAGCTACGTGGAGAACTGGTCGCCGTCTCTCGACCTGTCGATCCTGCGCCGGACCGTCTCCGTCGTGGTGCGCGGCACCGGCGCCTATTGACGCCCTCCGGCTCATCCGGCCGACCTCGGTCGCGAAGCCCTGTGCGCGCCCGCCCGGCGACGAGCCGGCCGTGAGGCCGACGCCGCGGCGCTGGATGACGGACCACGGAGCAGGCAGCCGGTGACGCACGTCGCAGTGAGGTGCCGGGAGTGGCTCCGCCCCCGGCACCTGGCCGGGCCCTGGCTGGTCGGTCGACCGGCCAGGGCCCGGCGTATCGAGGCGCTCAACCACTCTGCCGGCAGTGCCCGGTTCACCCGCGAAGCCCGGTGGGCCTGTCCGCGCCGCACGGCCTCGGCCGTGCGGCGCCGACAGGCCTACCGGGTCCGCCTCACAAGCGCGTGGGGGTGCGGGTGAGCCGCCGGGCGCGGCGGGTTCACAGGCCGACCGCGGACCGGGCGGACTCCACGAGCTCGGACGCCTCCGAAGCTTGCCCGGCAGGGGAGGGTTCGTCGGCCGCAGGAGCTCGCGACGGGAGGGGCCGGGGCTCCGCCGCCGCGGCTTCCGGGCGGCCGAGCGCCCGCGTGGCCCATCCCGCCGCTCGCCACCGTTCCAGATCGAGGGTGTTGCGCGCGTCGAGGACCGTGGGGGAGC
The DNA here is from genome assembly GCF_042959065.1 of Streptomyces sp. NPDC007929. NCBI lineage: Bacteria > Bacillati > Actinomycetota > Actinomycetes > Kitasatosporales > Streptomycetaceae > Streptomyces > Streptomyces sp. NPDC007929. The sequence continues at coordinate 564,889 of NZ_JBIBKD010000004.1, forward strand.
GCACGATCGAGGCGAGTCGAGCCGGATCGATCTGCGCGTAGTGCTGCCATTCCGTCAGGTGCAGGACGAGGTCCACGCTCCGGCACGCTTGTGTGACGTCCGCCGCGAACTCCAGTGAGGGGTGGGCGCTCCTGGCGTTGTCGATGGCGACGGGGTCGTGCACGCACACCAGGGCCCCGCCGCGCTGTATCCGGGCCGCCACATCGAGCGCCGGTGAATCCCTGACGTCGTCGCTGTTCGGTTTGAAGGCCGCCCCCAGCACCGCGATACGGCGGCCGGCGAAAGAGCCCCCGGCGAGCTGCCGCGCGAGATCCACGGTGCGCTGCCGCTGCCGTGTGTTGATGGCGTCCACCTGGTGCAGGAAGGAAACCGCCTGATCCACTCCGAGTTCCTCGGCGCGGGCGGTGAGGGCCCGGATGTCCTTCGGCAGGCAACCGCCACCGAAACCGAGTCCCGGATGGAGGAAACGGCGTCCGATCCGGGGGTCGCAACCCAGGGCGTCCGCGAGCGTCATGACATCGGCGCCGGTGGCGTCACATACCTCGGCCATCGCGTTGATGAATGAGATCTTTGCCGCCAGGAAGGAATTCGCCGCCATTTTCACCAATTCCGCGGTGGCCGGGTCCGTGCTGATGAACGGGACGCCTGTCCGCACAATAGGGGCGTACAGCCTGCGCATGGTCAGGTCGGCGCGACCGCTCTGGACGCCCACCACGAGCCGGTGCGGGCGGAGCGTGTCCTGCACCGCGAACCCCTCGCGCAGGAATTCCGGATTCCATGCGACGTCGGCGTCTGCGGTGGGCGCGAGAGCGTGAATCCGCCGAGTGAGCCGGGAGGCGGTACCCACCGGGACGGTGGACTTGCCCACGACCAGCGTTCCAGGGCGCAGGTGCGGAGTCAGCGCGTCCACCACGGCGTCGACATGGCGCAGATCGGCACCGAAGGCGCCGGGGCGCTGCGGGGTGCCCACGCAGATGAAGTGCACGTCACCGAAGTGTCCGGCAGCGGCGGGCGATGTGGTGAAGCGAAGACGCCCCGAGTCCAGCGCGCGTGCGAGGGTCTCCTGGAATCCCGGCTCGTAGAACGGCGGCCTGCGGTCGGCCAGACAGGCGATCTTCTCTTCGTCGACGTCGACCCCGAGGACTTCGTGTCCGATGTCCGCCATGCATGCGGCATGCACCGCTCCGAGATAGCCGGTGCCGAAAACTGTCAGGCGCATGTGATCTCCTTGCCGACCGGTCTGGCTGTTGCCCCCAGGCCGGTGAGAACACCATGGGTTTACGATGTATACGTACAGCATTACCCCCATATGTGGAGGCGGTCAAGAGGGCTGATCCAGGTCGCCCGGAGCACCCCCACGGCGGTATCGTGAAAGCACGGCGAAGTGCACAACGGCGTAGTCCCGATCATGAATGCACCCATCGAGGATTACGCCCTCATCAGCGATCTGGAGACGGCCGCCATGGTCGGCCGCGACGGGTCGGTCGACTGGCTGTGCCTGCCGCGTTTCGACTCCCCGGCCTGCCTCGCGGCCCTGCTGGGCACCGAGGACAACGGACGCTGGCGACTCGCCCCGCTCGGCGCAGGCCGGTGCACCCGCCGCTCCTACCGGGCCGACACCCTGGTCCTCGACTCCGTCTGGGAGACGCCCACCGGAACCGTGCGCGTCACGGACCTCATGCCGCCGCGCGCCGACGTGCCGTGCATCGTCCGCCTGGTCGAGGGCCTGTCCGGCACCGTGGACCTGCGCAGCGAACTGCGCCTGCGCTTCCACCAGGGCCGCGTCGTGCCCTGGGTCAGGGACGTCGGCCACTGCACCGTCGCCGTGGCCGGCCCGGACGCCGTCTGGCTCGGCAGCGACGGCCACGTCCGCGACCGGGGCGACGAGGACGCCACCGTCTGGGACTTCACCGTGACGGCCGGGCGCCGGCTGGGCCTCACCCTGGGGTGGACACCCTCGTACCGGGCCGCGCCCCCGTCCCCGATGTCGGTCCCCGCCGAGACCGCCCTGAAGGAGACCGCCGACTTCTGGCGGCGCTGGGCCGCCCGGTGCCGCTACCAGGGGCCGTGGCGCGACGCCGTGGTGCGTTCCCTGATCACCCTCAAGGCCCTCACCTACGCCCCCACGGGCGCCATCGTCGCCGCCCCCACCACCTCCCTGCCCGGCAGCATCGGCGGCGGCGACAACTGGGACGCCCGGTTCTGCTGGCTGCGCGACTCCACCCGGACCCTGTCCTGCCTGCTGCGCAGCGGCTACCGCGACGAGGCCACCGCCTGGCTGGACTGGCTGGTGCGGGCCGTCGCCGGCGACCCCGCCGACCTCCAGACCGTCTACGGCGTCAAGGGACAGCGGCTGCTGCCGGAGACCGAGGCCCCCTGGCTGCCCGGCTACGAAGGCTCCCGGCCCGTGCGATTCGGCACCTCGGCGGTGAGCACCTTCCAGCTGGACGTCTACGGCGAGGTCATGGACACCCTCTGGCTGTCCCTGCGCGCCGGGATCCCGATGCCCGCCCATGTGTGGGACCTGGTCGAGTCGCTCATGGGCTTCCTGCTGCGGCACTGGCGCGAACCGGACCAGGGGCTGTGGCAGGAGGCCGGGGCACGCCGGCAGTTCGTGCACTCCAAGGTCATGACCTGGGTGGCGGCCGACCGCGCCCTGCGCATGGGCGAGCTGCTCGGGCGCAACGGCTCCTCCGGCGAATGGCAGGCCATGCGCGAGGAGGTGCACCGGCAGGTCTGCCGGGAGGGCTGGGACACCGCCCGCGGCACCTTCGTGCAGTCCTACGGCGCCCCCGGCCTGGACGCCTCCTCGCTGCTCATCCCCAAGGTCGGGTTCCTGCCCGCCCACGACGAGCGGGTACGCGGCACCGTGCGGGCCCTGGGCCGTCTCGGGCACGGCGGGTTCCTGCGCCGCTACGCGCCGGACGGCACCCGCTCCGAGGCCGCGGACGGCACCGAGGGCACGTTCGTCTCCTGCTCCCTGTGGTACGCCGACGCCCTCGCCGCCACCGGGCACCGGCAGCAGGCCCGGGAGGCCTTCGAGCGGGTCCTCGCCGTCCGCAACGACGTCGGGCTGCTGGCCGAGCAGTGGGACCCGGACACCGGCCGCCAACTGGGCAACGCGCCCAAGGCGTTCAGCCACATCGCGCTGGTGGAGACGGCGTTCGGCCTGTCGCCGTCATCGGCGTGGCACCGCCGGGGCCCGGGAGCGGGCCGGGGCTGAACCCCCGCCCCACGGTCGCTCTCGACCCCACCCCCGCCCCACCGACGCCCTCAACCCCGGTGGTCCTCCGGACCAGCCGCCGGACCGACGCCGTCGTGCTCCCGCAGCATGGCCTCGCCCTGCTCCACCGTGAGCGGACGCGCGAACAGGAAACCCTGCCCGTACCGGCATCCGGCGAGCGACAGCAGCTCCCGCTGCGGCTGCTCCTCGATGCCCTCGGCGATCACCTGGAGGCCGAGCGTGTCGGCCAGGTGCACGATGCCCTCGACCAGCGCGACCTGCTGGGGGTCCTCCGGGAGGCCGTCGACGAACGACTTGTCGATCTTCAGCACGTCGATGGGGAAGTCCCGCAGGTAGCGCAGCGAGGAGTAGCCGGTGCCGAAGTCGTCGACCGCGATGCGCACCCCCCGGTCCTTCAGGGCCTGGATCTGCGCGTCGATCTGCTGGGTCCGCTGCATCAGGACCGACTCGGTGAGTTCGAGCTGCAGCGTGCCCGTGGCGAGGCCCGTCATGTCCAGAGCGGTGCACACCTCGTCCAGGAAGCCCGTGTCGCGCCACTGCCGGGCCGAGACGTTGACGCTGAGATAGGGCGGAGCGCGCCCGGGCGTGCGGCGCTGGAGCCGGGCCATGTCGGACGTCGCCGTGCGCAGTACCCACGCTCCCAGTGTCGAGATGTGCCCGGTCTCCTCGGCGAGCGGGATGAACTGGCCCGGCGGAACCGGATCGGTCCCGAGGTCCGGCCAGCGGGCCAGCGCCTCGAAGCCCACGATGTCGCCGCTGTCGATGCCCACCACCGGCTGGTACAGCAGCCCGAGCTCCTCCTTGCTGACGACGTGGTCCAGCCGTACCCGCAGGTCATGGCGCTCCACCACCCGGACCCGCTGCTGGGGCCTGAAGCGGCGCCAGGTGCGCTTGCCGGACGCCTTGGCCGCGTAGAGGGCCAGGTCGGCGAGGGCCAGCAGTTCCCCGGCGTCGGTGCTGTCCCGGGCCGTGGCCACCCCCACGCTGGCCGAGACGCTCACCGACTCCGCGGCGAGGTGGAAGGGCCGGCTGAGGGTCCGGACCACGTGCGCGGCGAGCACCTCGGCGTCGATCGGCTGCTCCGCGTCCTCCACCAGTACGGCGAACTCGTCTCCGCCGAGCCGGGCGGCGGTGTCGGTGCGCCGCAGGGTCCCGGACAGGCGCTCGGCGACCGCGCACAGCAGCCGGTCGCCGACGGCGTGGCCGAGCGTGTCGTTGACGATCTTGAAGTCGTCCAGGTCGATGAAGAGCAGACAGGTGGTGGTGGACTCCCGGTGGCCCCTGCGCAGCGCACGCTCGGTCCGCTCCAGCAGCAGTGCGCGGTTGGGCAGTCCGGTCAGGGCGTCGTGGAAGGCCCGCCGGGTCAGCTCGTGCTCCAGCTGCCGCTGCTCGGTGACGTCCCGCAGGGTGACGACCAGACCGCCGACCGTCGGGTCCTGTCGCAGGTCGCGGCAGCGCACCTCCACCTCGATGCGGGCCGACTCGCGGCTGACCCGCCAGTAGTCGTGCGCTTCCTGCCGCCCGTCCGCGCGCAGGGCGTCCAAGGTGCTGACGACCCGGTCCCGGTCGCGGGGATCGACCAGCCGGGGCAGTGGGGTGCCGGTGAGGTCGGCGCCGCCGAACACCGTCCGGGCGGACGGGCTGGCGTAGCGGACGCCGGTGTCGTCGTCGACGATGAGGATGACGTCCGAGGCGTTGTGCACCAGAGTCCGGAAGTACGCCTCGCTCTCCTGCCGGATGACCTCCCGCCGCAGCGCGATGCGTTCCGTGGCGAGCCCGGCGTGCGAGGCGAGCAGCTCCAGGGAGCCGCGCATCTCGGTGAGCTGACGCTCGAAACCGGCCGCCAGCAGCGCGCCCGGCAGCTCGCCTTGGGCCGGCCGGCCCATGGAGCAGAGCAGCGCGGTCGGCAGGTCGCCGAGCCGGGCGGCGAGTTCGGGTCCGAGCGCGGCGACCGGAATCAGGACGGTGCGGTGGCCGGCCACCTCGATGGGTCCGTCTCGCGGGCCGCCGCCGGCTCGGTCCCGGCGGCGCGCCAGGCGCGCGTAGAGGTCCTGTGCCTCGGCGGCCGGCAGCAGCAGAGTCGCGTGACGGCCCTGAGGCCCGCACAGTTCGGTCACCGCCTCGGCACAGGCCCGCTCGATCTCCGCCGGCCAGAACGCCCCGACCAGGGACGCGGCCGCGGTGCGCAGCGCCAGTTCCCTGGTCATGGCCCGGCGGTGCGCGACGACCATCAGGGCGAGCCGGAGGATCACCAGCAGGAACAGCACCCCCGAGAACGCGGCCAGTACGGTCGCGTCGAACGCCAGGCCCAGGCTCTCCTCGTGGACGAGGACCGCGGGTGGGATCAGGGTCGCGGTGGCGAGCAGCAGCAGCCGGCGCCGGGGCGGCACCAGGGACCGGGACGGCGCGTCGGGGGCGGCCAGCAGGGCCATCGAGGGATGCAGCGCGGCCAGGCCCCAGGCGGTGCAGAACACGATGCCGCCGAAGGCCAGGAGCGCGCCCGTCTGCCAGGTGCCGTGGAGCCGGAGGACGCCCTGGGCGATGTCGCAGCCGAGCAGGGTGAGCGTGCCCAGGAGGAGCAGCCGGGCGGCCGGGTTCCGGCCGGGAGCCGGGCCGCGCGCGAGCAGCCGGACCAGCAGGGCCAGCACCAGGACGTCGCCGAGCGGGCAGACGACGCCGATCGCCCGCTGCTGCCAGGTCAGCCCCTCCTGCCGGGCCAGCGGCTGTACCAGGTAGACCCACACCGGCAGCGCGAACCCGCCGGTGATGACCAGGGCGTCGAGCAGGCCGGGCAGGTCACGGCCCGTCCAGCGGTGGCGCAGCAGACCGAACAGTCCCGCGGCGAGCAGGGGGTACACGGCGAGCGGGAAGACGTCCGCCGGGGACGGGAACGGGGGCGGCCCCGAGAGGTGTGCCTCCTGGGCCCGGGCGACGGCGCCCCCCGCGGTGCAGAGCAGCAGCCCGGCGGCGAGCAGCAGCCACGGCCGGGAACGAGGGGGGCGGTGGATCCGGGTTCCGGCCAGGACGGCCGCGGTCCCCGCCAGCCCGATGAGGGCCCATGACGGCGTACGCAGCACCGGAACGGCCGCGTAGACCGCGCTCAGGAGCGCGACCAGCCCGATGTGCAGGACCGGGAGTCGCCGGCCCGGGACGCCTGTGCCGGTCGGCGCGGGCCGCACAGCGGTCTACTCCTTCGCCTCGGGCCGCCGCGCGGTCTCCACATAGCCTTGCGGATTGAGCCGCTGAAAACGCCAGGCGTCCCGGCACACGTCGGCGAGGTCCCTGGTGGGCCGCCAGCCCCAGGCGCGCTCCACGGCCCTCGCGTCGGCGACCAGCTCGGCGACGTCCCCGCGGCGGCGGGGCCCCACGTCGTACGGTATGGGCCTGCCGCAGGCCCGGGAGAACGTGTCGATGACGTCGAAGACCGAACTGCCCGCGCCCGCGCCCAGGTTGAACACCTGCATGCCCGGTGTGTCGGCCAGGTGGTCCAGTGCGACGCGGTGTGCCTCGACGGCGTCCATGACGTGCAGGTAGTCCCGGATCCCGGTGCCGTCGCGGGTCGGGTAGTCGTCACCGTGGACGGGGAGCTTCTCGCGCCGGCCGACCGCCACCTGCGCCAGGTACGGCATCAGGTTCTCGGGTGTGTGGCGCGGGTCCTCGCCGAGGAGCCCGCTCGGATGCGCCCCGGCCGGAACGGGGTAGCGCAGGCACAGCACGGTGAACTCGGAGTGGCGGCGGCACACGTCCGCGAGGATCTGCTCGCAGATCCACTTCGAGGACGCGTACGGCGTCCCCGGCCGCACCGGCGTCGTCTCGTCGAGCGGGCCGCCGCCGGCGTCGCCGTAGATCCAGCAGGAGGAGGGGTAGACCAGCCGGTGCACCTCGTGTTCCTGCATGGTCCGCAGCAGGGCGGTGGTGCCGCCGACGTTGGTGTCGTAGTACGCGACGGGCATCCGTGTCGACAGGCTCCCGGCCTTGTGCGCGGCGAAGTGCACGACGGCGTCCACGGAGTGTCGGTCGAAGACGGCCGAGAGGGCGTGCCGATCACGGATGTCCAGCTCGTACACGGCGCCGACGAAGCGGCCGGCGATCCGTTCCACCCGGGCGAACACCTGGGGTGTGCTGTTGGAGTAGTCGTCGACCACGATCACCTCGTAGCCGTGGTCCAGCAGTTCCACGCAGGTGTGGCTGCCGATGAAACCGGCCCCGCCGGTGACAAGGACGGTCGAGGGAGCCCATGACGGCCGGGCTCCTCGAGCGGTCGGCGACTGGTTCCTGCGGGCCATGCCTGGACTCCCGCGTCGGGTGCGGTACAGAACCGTATGTTTACGGTGTATATGTACGACTCTGCACCCGAACCGGAGCCCGGTCAAGGCCGGACGAGCAACTGGAAGTCGAAGGTGTAGAGCGAGGCCCGGTAGATGTGCGTTCCGTACTCGACCGGGCGCCCCGTGTCGTCGTACGCCGTGCGCTGCATCGTCAGCAGCGCCGCCCCCTCCCGCTCGTCCAGACGGGCCGCCTCCCGCGCGGTGGCCGCGCGGGCGCCGATCGTCTGGCGGGCGCTGTGCAGGGTGATGCCCGCCGAGCGCATCATGCGGTACAGACCGGTCGACTCCAGGCGGGCGCCGTCCAGGTCCAGCAGGGACACCGGCAGATGGTTGCGGAGCAGGGCCACCGGCCGGCCGTGGGTGCGGCGCAGCCGGTCCAGGACGGTCACCTCCTCGCCCTCCGGCACACCGAGGGCGGCGGCCACCTCGCAGGAGGCCGGGACGACCTCGTTGCGCACCACCTCGGTGGTCGGCGCCTGCCCCGCCGTCTCCAGGTCGTCGTAGAGGCTGCTCAGCTCCAGCGGGCGTCTGACCTGGCTGTGCACCACCTGCGTGCCCACCCCGCGCCGCCGGACCAGCAGCCCCTTGTCGACCAGGGACTGGATGGCCTGGCGGACGGTGGGGCGGGACAGGCCCAGCCGCACGGACAGGTCGACCTCGTTGCCCAGGAGGTTCCCCGGGGCGAGGACCCCGCGCCCGATCGCCGCCTCCAGCTGCCGCGCGAGCTGGTGGTAGAGCGGCACGGGACTGCCCCGGTCCAGGTCGAAGTCGAGCGAGCCGAGCGCGGCGACGGCCGTGGTACGGGCCCGGTCACCTGTCTTCGCCATGGACGAACCCCCCTTCGGTTGTCAGGAGTTGCTCGGGAAACCGAGGTTGATGCCGCCGTCGGACGGGTCCGGCCAGCGGGTGGTGACGACCTTGCCCTGGGTGTAGAAGGCGATGCCGTCGTTGCCGTAGATGTGCAGGTCGCCGAAGAGCGAGTCCTTCCAGCCGCCGAAGGAGTGATAGCCCACCGGGACCGGGATCGGGACGTTGACGCCGACCATGCCGGCCTTGACCTCCAGCTGGAAGCGGCGGGCCGCGCCGCCGTCCCGCGTGAAGATCGCGGTGCCGTTGCCCCAGCGTGAGGAGTTGATCAGCTGGATGGCCTCCTCGTACGTCTCCGTGCGGACGACCGCCAGCACCGGGCCGAAGATCTCGTCCCGGTAGGCGTCCGCCGTCAGCGGCACCCGGTCCAGCAGGGAGACCCCGAGGAAGAAGCCGTCCTCGTGGCCCTCCACCGAGAAGCCCGTGCCGTCGACCACGACCTCCGCGCCCTGCTCGGCGGCGCCCGCCACGTACGACGCCACCTTGTCGCGATGCTCGCGGGTGATCAGCGGGCCCATCTCCGAGGCCGGGTCGTTCCCGGGGCCGATCCTCAGGTTCTTCGCCCGCTCGGCGATCTTGCCGACCAGCGCGTCACCGATGTCACCGACGGCCACGACCACCGACACGGCCATGCAGCGCTCGCCCGCCGAGCCGTACGCGGCGTTGATCGCCTGGTCGGCGGCGAGTTCCAGATCGGCGTCCGGCAGCACCAGCATGTGGTTCTTGGCGCCGCCGAGGGCCTGCACCCGCTTGCCGTGCTCGACGGCCTTCAACTGGATGTACTTGGCGATGGGCGTCGAACCGACGAAGGACACCGCCTCGACGTCCGGGTGCTCCAGAAGGCGGTCCACGGCCGTCTTGTCACCCTGCACGATGTTCAGCACGCCCTCCGGCAGGCCCGCCTCGGTGGCCAGTTCGGCGAGCTTGAGGGACGCCGACGGGTCCTTCTCCGACGGCTTCAGCACGAAGGTGTTGCCGCAGGCGATCGCCAGCGGGAACATCCACATCGGCACCATCGCCGGGAAGTTGAACGGCGTGATGCCCGCGACCACGCCCAGCGGCTGGCGGATCGAGGCCACGTCCACCCGGGTGGAGACCTGGGTGGACAGCTCGCCCTTGAGCTGCACGGAGATCCCGCAGGCCAGCTCCACGATCTCCATGCCGCGGGCGACCTCGCCGAGCGCGTCCGAGTGCACCTTGCCGTGCTCGGCGGTGATCAGCTCGGCGATCTCGTCGCGGTGGGCGTCCAGCAGCTCGCGGTACTTGAACAGGATCGCCGTGCGCTTGGCCAGGGAGGACTCACCCCAGCTCGCGAAGGCGGCCATGGCGGAGGCGACCGCGGCGTCGACCTCGTCGACGGACGCGAAGCCGACCTGCTTCTCCTGGGCGCCGGTCGCCGGGTTGTAGACGGGGCCGAACCGGCCGGAGGTGCTCTCGACGGGCTTGCCGTCGATCCAGTGGGTGAGGGTCTTCATGGTGCGCGGGGGCCTTTCGTGGAGCCTGGTTCAGCGGGTTCGTGGGGTGGTTCAGAGGTGGCGGCGGCGTCCGGCCACCTGGCGGTCGTAGCGCTCACGGGCCGCGACGGCGGCCTCGCGGGAGGCGGTCTCGGCGACCGGCACGTCCCACCAGGCCTCGGCCGGGGGAGCGGTCGGGGACGGGTCGGTCTCGACGTACACACACGTCGGGCGGTCGGAGTCACGGGCCGCGGCCAGTGCCTCGCGCAGCTCGCGCACCGTCTTGGCGCGCAGCACGTCCATGCCGAGGCTCGCGGCGTTGGCGGCGAGGTCGACGGGCAGCGGGGCGCCGGTGAAGGTGCCGTCGGCGGCCCGGAAGCGGTAGGCGGTGCCGAACCGCTCACCGCCGGTCTCCTCCGACAGGCCCCCGATCGAGGCGTAGCCGTGGTTCTGGAGCAGGACGACGTTGACCGGCAGTCCCTCCTGGACGGCGGTGACGATCTCCGTCGGCATCATCAGATAGGTGCCGTCGCCGACCAGCGCCCACACCGGGGTGCCCGGCGCGGCCTGCTGGACGCCGATGCCGGCCGGGATCTCGTAGCCCATGCAGGAGTAGCCGTACTCCAGGTGGTACTGGCGCGGGCCGCGGGCGCGCCACAGCTTGTGCAGGTCGCCGGGGAGCGAACCGGCCGCGTTGATCACCACGTCGTCGTCGCCGACGACCGCGTCCAGCGCGCCGAGCACCTGCGTCTGGGTCGGGACCGCGTTCTCGTCGCCCGCCCGGTAGGCGGCCTCGACGATCTCGTCCCAGCGCTCCTTTCCGGCGCGGTACCCGGCCTCGTAGGCCTCCGGCACCCGGTGCCCGGCCAGCTCCTCGGCCAGCTTCTCCAGGCCGGACCGGGCGTCGCACACCAGCGTCCGCGCCGCCAGCTTGTGGGCGTCGAAGGCGGTGATGTTGAGGTTGAGGAACCGCACGTCCGGGTTCTGGAAGAGCGTGCCGGAGGCGGTGGTGAAGTCGGTGTAGCGGGTGCCGACGCCGATCACCAGGTCGGCGGTGCGGGCGAGTTCGTCGCTGACCGCGGTGCCGGTGTGGCCGATGCCGCCGAGGTCCGCGTGGTGGTCGTGGCGCAGCGAGCCCTTTCCGGCCTGGGTGGAGGCGACCGGGATGCCGGTGGCCTCCACGAACGCCTTCAGCGCCCCCTCGGCCTCGCTGTGGTGCACGCCGCCGCCGGCCACGATCAGCGGCCGCTCGGCCGACCGGATCGCCTCGACCGCGGCCGCCAGTTCCACCGGGTCCGGCGCGGGACGCCGTACGTACCAGACCCGCTCGGCGAAGAACTCCTCCGGCCAGTCGTACGCCTCCGCCTGCACGTCCTGCGGCAGGGCGAGGGTGACGGCGCCGGTCTCGGCCGGGTCGGCGAGCACCCGCATCGCCTGGAGCGCCGAGGGGATCAGCGCCTCGGGGCGGGTGACCCGGTCGAAGTAGCGCGACACCGGACGCAGGGTGTCGTTCACGGACACGTCGGCCTCGACCGGGTGCTCCAGCTGCTGGAGCAGCGGGTCGGGCGCGTGCGAGGCGAAGTAGTCACCGGGCAGCAGCAGCACCGGCAGCCGGTTGATCGTCGCCAGGGCCGCTCCGGTGACCAGGTTGGTGGCGCCCGGGCCGATCGACGTCGTCACCGCCTGCGCGGACAGGCGGTTGAGCTGCCGGGCGTAGCCGACCGCCGCGTGCACCATGGACTGCTCGTTGCGGCCCTGGTGGAACGGCATGACCTCCTCGCCCGCCTCCAGCAGCGCCTGGCCGACCCCGGCGACGTTGCCATGGCCGAAGATGCCCCAGGTCCCGGCGATCAGCCGGCGGCGCACGCCGTCGCGCTCGGTGTACTGGGCGGACAGGAACCGCACCAGTGCCTGGGCGGTCGTCAGTCGGCGGGTGGCGGCGCTCATACGGAGGTCTCCGGGGCGGTGTAGAGGGGGAGCCGGGGGTCGACCGGCTGGTCCGGCCAGGTGTCGCGGACCCAGGCGTGGTCGGGGTGGTCGCAGATCAGCCAGGCGCGCTCGGCCTCCGGGCCCGCCATGACGTTGAGGTAGTACATGTGGTGGCCGGGCGTGGCCATCGACGGACCGTGCCAGCCGTCCGGGATGAGGACGACGTCGCCGTCGCGCACCTCCGCCAGCACATCGGTGTCCCGGCCCGGGCCGGACGGGGAGACGCGCTGGTAGCCGAGGCCGGGGGTGCCGTCGTGCCCGGCGAACTCGAAGTAGTAGATCTCCTCCAGCACGGACTCCTCGCCCGGCCGGTGCTCGTCGTGCTTGTGCGGCGGGAACGACGACCAGTTGCCGCCCGGGGTGATCACCTCGACCGCGATGAGCTTGTCGCACTCGAAGACCCCGGCCGCGCCGAAGTTGTTGACCTGCCGGGAGCAGTTCCCGGTGCCCCGCAGCTCCACCGGCACCTCGGACGCGGGTCCGTAGCGGGCGGGCAGCCGGCGGGTGCAGCGCGCGCCGGTCAGCGCGAACCGGCCGCCGGCGGCCGACGTGACGGTCGCGCGGGCGTCGCGCGGCACGTAGGCGAAGTCGCTCACGCCGCTGAACACGTCGGCGCGGCCCTGGAGTTCGAAGGTCTCCTGGCCGAAGTCGTCCGCCGCGGCCACCGTGCAGCCGCCGCTCAGCGGGACGACGATCCACTCGCTGTCACCGGTGTCGAAGGTGTGCGAGCCGCCGGGCGGCAGCTCCAGCACCCGCAGGCTGGAGTGCCCCCAGCCCGCCTTCTCGGGCGTGACGTCGACGGCGTAGGGGCCGCCGAGGGCCTTGCCGGCGGGAAGGTGGTACGTCATGGCATCCTCCGGATCACAGCAGACCGACGGCCGTGTCCACGGCCTCTTCCACGCTGCCCCCGGCCGGGTAGAGCAGCGACCGTCCCACGACCATGCCCTGGACGGTGGGAAGCCGCAGGGCCTTGCGCCAGCGCTCGTAGGCGCCCTCCTGGTCCTCGCCCACCTCGCCGCCGAGCAGCACGACCGGCAGGGTGGAGGTCTCCAGGACCTCGGCCATGTCGTCCGGGTCGTCGGTGACGGGCAGCTTCAGCCAGGTGTAGGCGGAGGTCCCGCCGAGCCCGGAGGCTATGGCGACGGACCGGGTGACGGCCTCGGCGGACAGGTCGTTGCGGACCCTGCCGTCGACCCGCCGGGAGATGAACGGCTCGACGAACAGGGGCAGTCGCCGCTCGGCCATGGCGTCGATCGCCCGCGCGGTGGACTCCAGGGTGGTCAGCGAGCCCGGGTCGTCGTAGTCGATGCGGACCAGGAGCTTGCCCGCGTCGAAGCGGAGCCGGGCGATGTCCTCGGCGCGGTGGCCGGTGAAGCGGTCGTCCATCTCGAAGGACGCCCCGGCCAGGCCGCCGCGGTTCATGGAGCCCATGACAACCTTGTCGTCGAGGACGCCGAGCAGCAGCAGGTCCTCCAGGATGTCGGCGGTGGCGAGCACCCCGTCGACGCCGGGCCGGGACAGCGCGGTGCACAGCCGTTCGAGCAGGTCCGCGCGGTTGGCCATGGCCAGGCGCCGGTCGCCGACCCCGAGGGCGCCGCGCGCCGGGTGGTCGGCGGCCACGATCATCAGCCGGCCGCTGTCGCCGAGCAGCGGGCGGCGCACCCGGCGGGCGGCCGCTTCCGCGACGGCCTCGGGGCTGCGGGCTCTGACCGCGGTGAGGTCGGGGATGCCGATGTTCAAGGAAGGCTCCGTTTCAGTGGCTCGTGCCGCGACGGCAGCAAGGGCTCGTGCTCGGCGACGGCATCAGGGCTCGTGCTCGGCGACGGCGTCAGTGGCTCGTGCTCGCCGACGGCACCCCGGCGAGGAGGCCGGCGACCTCGGACTCGGTGGGCATCGCGGAGGAGCAGGCGAGGCGGGAGGCGACCAGGGCGCCGGCGGCGTTGGCGTGGCGCATGGTGCGCTCCAGGTCCCAGCCGGCGAGCAGACCGTGGCAGAGCGAGCCGCCGAAGGCGTCACCCGCACCGAGGCCGTTGACCACCTCGACCGGCACCGGCGCAACCTCGGCCCGGGTGCCGTCGCGGTGCACGGCCAGCACGCCCTTGGGGCCCTGCTTGACGACGGCCAGTTCCACGCCGGCCTCCAGCAGCGCGTCCGCGCAGGCCTGCGGCTCGCGCACGCCGGTGGCGATCTCGCACTCGTCGAGGTTGCCGACCGCGACCGTGGCGTGCCGCAGGGCCTCGCGGTAGTAGGGGCGGGCCTCCTCGGGGTCGCGCCAGAACATCGGCCGCCAGTCGAGGTCGAAGACGGTGGTGCCGGACTTGTCGCGGGCCTTGAGGGCGGCGAGCGTGGCGGAGCGGCTCGGCTCCTCGCTCAGGCCGGTGCCGGTGATCCAGAAGATCCGGGCCCCTCGGATGGCGAAGAAGTCCAGCTCGTCGGTGTGGATCTCCAGGTCCGGCGCCTTGGGGCGGCGGTAGAAGTACAGCGGGAAGTCGTCCGGCGGGAAGATCTCGCAGAACGTCACCGGTGTCGGGTACGCGCCGACCGGGGTGACCCAGCGGTCGTCGACGCCGAACGCCTTCAGCTCCTGGTGCAGATAGGTGCCGAAGGGGTCGTCGCCGGTGCGTGTGATCACCGCCGTGCGGCGTCCCAGGCGGGCCGCGGCGACCGCCACATTGGCCGCCGAACCTCCCAGGAATTTACCGAACGTCTCCACCTGTGCCAGGGGGACGCCGGTCTGCAGGGGGTAGAGGTCGACCCCGATGCGGCCCATCGTGATCACATCGAAATACTGGGCTGGCTCGGCCATGCGCGACCTCCTCGGAAGCTGGGGATGCGGGTCCGGTGGCCCCCTGACACGGTGGGGGCGTGGATCCACGGGACCTGCCGCCCCCCAGGTGTAGGTCTCGGAGGGCGGCGCTGTCAATAGTTTGTACTTACATTCGGACTAGCTCGTGAAATGATGTCTTAACAAAGTATTGACAGCGGGCGCGGCAGGGACTTGTATCCCGTGCCATCGCAACAGTCGGTTTGCGGCATCATGATCCGGACTCCGTAAGGCTCCGGGACCACGGATCCCTTCGTGATCCCTTCCTTTCCACCGAAGTAGCACAGTGAGGTGCCAGGAAAGATGGACCGCTCTTCTCACCCCCGCTCTCGCAGGTTCGCGCCCGTCGTCGCCGTGGCCGCGGCAGCGGCCCTGACCCTCGCAGGCTGCTCCAGCAGTTCCGGAGGCAAGAAGTCCGAGGAAGGCGCGGCGGACGCGTCGGCGGGCAAGGCCACCACGCCCCGCATGACCGTCGCCCTGGTCACGCACCAGGCGCCCGGCGACACCTTCTGGGACACCGTCCGCAAGGGCGCCGAGGCCGCGGCCGCCAAGGACAACATCAAGCTCATCTACTCCGCCGACCCGAACGCGGGCAACCAGGCCAACCTGGTCCAGACCGCGATAGACCAGAAGGTCGACGGCATCGCGGTCACCCTCGCCAAGCCGGACGCCATGAAGGGCGTGATAGGCAAGGCGGACAAGGCCGGCATACCCGTCGTCGGCCTCAACTCCGGCCTGAGCGACTGGAAGCAGTTCAACATGCTGGAGTTCTTCGGCCAGGACGAGTCCGTCGCGGGCGAGGCCTTCGGCAAGAAGCTCAACGAGGTCGGCGCCAAGCACGCCCTCTGTGTCATCCAGGAGCAGGGCAACGTGGGTCTCACCCAGCGCTGCGACGGCGTGGAGAAGACCTTCGACGGCAAGCTCGACGTCCAGAACGTCAACGGCGCGGACAAGCCGTCGGTGAAGTCGACGCTCACCGCCAAGCTGAAGCAGGACTCCTCCATCGACTACGTCGTCACGCTCGGCGCCCCGTTCGCGCTGACCGCGGTGCAGTCGGTGGCTGATGCCGGCAGCAAGGCGAAGGTCGCGACCTTCGACCTCAACAAGGAACTCATCAGCGCCGTCAAGGGCGGCGACATCCAGTTCGCGGTGGACCAGCAGCCCTACCTGCAGGGTTACCTCGCCGTCGACGGTCTGTGGCTCTACAAGAACAACGGCAACTACAGCGGCGGCGGCGAGCAGCCCGTGCTCACCGGCCCGGCCTTCGTCGACAAGTCCAACGTCGACAAGATCGCCGAGTTCGCCGCGAAGGGCACTCGGTGATGAGCATGACCCAGCAGGCTGAGCCGGCGGTGACCACACCGCCGGTCTCCGGCCCGGGCAAGGAGAAGGACGGGCGGACCCGGCAGCGCTCCCTGGTGCTGAGACTGCTCGCTCGGCCCGAGGTGGGCGTCTTCCTCGGGGCCCTGGCCATCCTGGTCTTCTTCCTGATCATGGCGCCGACACTGCGCCAGGGCAGTTCGATGTCGACCGTCCTCTACCAGTCGTCGACCATCGGGATCATGGTCCTGCCCGTAGCGCTGCTGATGATCGGCGGCGAGTTCGACCTGTCCTCCGGCGTCGCACCGGTCGCCTCGGCGCTGACGGCGAGCATGACCGCCTTCGAGCTGACCCTGAACGTCTGGGTCGGCGTGATCGCGGCCCTGGTGGTGTCGCTCGGGATCGGCTTCTTCAACGGCTGGCTCCTGGTGAAGACCGGGCTGCCGAGCTTCCTGGTCACCCTGGGCACGTTCATGGGCCTTCAGGGTGTGAACCTGGCGGTGACCAAGCTGGTCACCGGCAACGTCGCCACGGACGACATCAGCGACATGGACGGTTTCGACCAGGCCAAGGCCGTGTTCGCCTCGTCCTTCGACGTCGGCGGAGTCAACGTCAAGATCACTGTCGTGTGGTGGCTGGCCTTCGCGGCGCTGGCCACCTGGGTCCTGCTGCGCACCAGGTACGGCAACTGGATCTTCGCGGTCGGCGGCAACAAGGACAGCGCCCGCGCCGTCGGCGTCCCGGTGAACTTCACCAAGATCTCACTGTTCGTGCTGGTCGGTTTCGGCGCCTGGTTCGTCGGCATGCACAACCTGTTCCAGTACAACACCGTGCAGTCCGGTGAGGGCGTGGGCAACGAGCTGATCTACATCGCCGCGGCGGTGGTCGGCGGCTGTCTGCTGACCGGCGGTTACGGCACGATCATCGGCCCGGTCTTCGGCGCGTTCATGTTCGGCCTGGTCCAGTTGGGCATCGTCTACGCCACCTGGAACCCCGACTGGTTCAAGACCTTCCTCGGCGTGATGCTCGTAGGCGCCACCCTCGTCAATCTGTGGGTCCGCAAGCAAGCGACCCGGAGGTGATCGGAATGACAAGCAACTCCACCGGCACCCACGGGGCCGTTGTGCAGGACACCCCGCCCGCGGACGGGCGTCCCGTGATCGAGCTGAAGGCGGCGGGCAAGTCCTACGGCAACATCCGCGCCCTGCACGGCGTGAGCCTTGAGGTCCACCCCGGCAAGGTGACCTGCGTCCTCGGTGACAACGGCGCCGGCAAGTCCACCCTCATCAAGATCATCTCGGGTCTGCACCAGCACACCGAGGGCGAGTTCCTCGTCGACGGCGAACCGGTGCGCTTCTCCACCCCGCGCGAGGCCCTCGACAAGGGCATCGCCACCGTCTACCAGGACCTCGCCGTCGTCCCGCTGATGCCGGTGTGGCGCAACTTCTTCCTCGGCTCCGAGATGACCAAGGGCCCCTGGCCGCTGCGCCGTCTCGACATCGAGCAGATGAAGAAGACCGCGGACGAAGAGCTGCGCAACATGGGCATCGTCCTGGACGACATGGAGCAGCCGATCGGCACGCTCTCCGGCGGCCAGCGCCAGTGCGTGGCCATCGCCCGCGCCGTCTACTTCGGCGCCCGCGTGCTCATCCTGGACGAGCCGACCGCCGCCCTCGGCGTCAAGCAGTCCGGTGTGGTGCTGAAGTACATCGCCGCCGCCCGCGAGAAGGGCCTCGGCGTCATCTTCATCACCCACAACCCGCACCACGCCTACATGGTCGGCGACCACTTCAGCGTGCTGCGCCTCGGCACCATGGAACTGTCCGCCTCCCGCAGCGAGGTCAGCCTTGAGGAGCTGACCAACCACATGGCCGGCGGCACCGAACTGGCGTCCCTCAAGCACGAGTTGGCGCAAGTCCGCGGCGTCGACGTCGAAGAGCTCCCCGAAGAGGGGGACCTCACCGCCCCCGCAGCCACGTCCTCGGAAGGAAAGTCCTGACATGGCCCACGCGCTCGACCGCATCCGGGTCGGCTCCGCCCCCGACTCCTGGGGCGTCTGGTTCCCCGACGACCCCCAGCAGGTGCCCTGGGAACGCTTCCTCGACGAGGTCGCCGAGGCCGGCTACTCCTGGATCGAACTCGGCCCGTACGGCTACCTGCCGACCGACCCGGCCCGGCTCACCGACGAGGTGACCAAGCGGAACCTGAAGGTCTCCGCCGGCACCATCTTCTGCGGACTGCACCGCGGCCCCTCCGAGTGGGACTCCACCTGGGAGCAGGTCAGCAACGTCGCCGCGCTCACCCAGGCCATGGGCGCCGAGCACCTCGTCGTCATCCCGTCCTTCTGGCGCGACGACAAGACCGCCGAGATCCTGGAGGAGCCGGAGCTCACCACCGAGCAGTGGCGCAACCTCACCACCGGCATGGAGCGCCTGGGCCGCGAGGTGAAGGACAAGTACGGCCTGGACATCGTCGTCCACCCGCACGCCGACACCCACATCGACACCGAGGAGCACGTCGAGCGCTTCCTCGACTCCACCGACTCCGGCGCGGTCAACCTCTGCCTGGACACCGGGCACTACGCCTACTGCGGCGGCGACAGCGTCAAGCTGATCGAGACCTACGGTGAGCGCATCGGTTACCTCCACCTCAAGCAGGTCGACCCGGAGATCCTCGCCGACGTGGTGAAGAACGAAATGCCGTTCGGCCCCGCCGTGGCGCGCGGCGTCATGTGCGAACCGCCCGCGGGCGTCCCCGAGTTGGGCCCGGTCCTCACGGCCGCCCAGAAGCTGGGCGTGGACCTCTTCGCCATCGTCGAGCAGGACATGTACCCCTGCGAGCCGGACAAGCCGCTGCCGATCGCGGTGCGCACCCGCAAGTTCCTGAGGTCCTGCGGGGCCTGACGACCCGAAAGGACGGCCATGACGGAGCGTGCCCCTCTGGGAGTCGCGGTCATCGGTACCGGAAGGATGGGCGCCGATCATGTGCGCCGCATCCACGAAGTCACCAGCGGAGCACGGGTGGCGGCCGTCGTGGACGTCGACGCGGAGCGCGCGAAGGCCGTCGCCGCCCGTGTCGACGGCTGCACCGCCTACACCGACCCGGCTGCCGCGATGACGGCGGCCGGCGTGGACGCCGTCCTGATCGCCTCCCCGGGCCCGGCCCACGAGGCCGCCCTCCTCACCGCCTTCGAGCACGATCTGCCCGTCTTGTGCGAGAAGCCGCTCACCCCCGACGCGGCCTCCGCCCTGCGCGTCCTCGAAGCCGAACAGCGACTCGGCCACCGCCGTGTCCAGGTCGGCTTCATGCGCCGCTTCGACCCCGAGTACGCCAAGCTGAAGGCTCTGCTGACGACCGGTCAGCTGGGCCGTCCGCTCATGCTGCACAACCGGCACCGCAACGTCGCCAGCCCGCCCTTCTTCACCAGCTCCATGCTGATCAGCGACTCCGTCGCCCACGAGGCCGACGCCAGCCGCTGGCTGCTGGGCCATGAGATCACCGCCGTCACGGTGCTGCGCCCCACCCCTTCGGCCAGCGCCCCGGACGGCTTGCGGGACCCCCAGTTCGTCGTCTTCGAGACCGACGGCGGTGCCCTCAGCGACGTCGAGATCTTCGTCAACTGCGGCTTCGGCTACCAGGTCCAGGCCGAGGTGGTCTGCGAACGCGGCACCGCCCGCATCGGCGACGGCCACGCCCTGATCACCAACATGGCCGGCCGCTGGGGCGGCACCATCGCCCAGGACTGGACCGAACGCTTCGAGACGGCCTACGACCGCGAGATCCAGAGCTGGATCGACGCCACCCGCCGCGGCGAGGTCACCGGCCCGAGCAGCTGGGACGGCTACGCCGCGGCCGCGGTGTGCGAAGCGGGTGTGCGGGCGCTTCAGGACGGGGGCCGCGTAGAGGTGGCGTTGGAGGAGAAGCCCGCCCTGTACCGGTGAGATACATACGACGTGCCGCCCCGACTCCTTGTCGGGACGGCACGTCCGCAGTCATCGTGGAGTGCTCGGCGACAGCCGAGCCTTCACCCCGTCACCACTTCTTGCAGGCAGTCCCGAGAAGCTGCTGGTTGTCGACACGCTTGATCGACCCGCAACTCCGGATTCCGACTCCCTTTGCATAGGTGGCATTGATCTTGAATTTGTGCGTGCAGCTGCCACCTGTGCTGCTGCCACCGCATATCATTGTGTGCGTCTTGGTCGGTGAGGTGGTGGCGAAATAGGTGAACTGATACTGGGCAGGGCCCTGCGGTTCCGGGAGCCCGTGGATGGTGACCGAGCTGACGTGCGTACCGCTGCCGAAAATCACCATTTCCACATTGCCGCCGGTGACCGTCTCATCGGCAGATGCCGGTGCGGACGCCATGGCCGTCATCGCCACTGCTGCGACCCCGGCCCCGATCAGTCTCCTGACTTTCACGTTGCTGCCTCCTTGTTCCCCCTGACGCCACTTCCTGTGGCGCACTGGTCAGTTGGAGGCTACATGAAATGATCTACCGGACGGTCGGCTCTCAAAAGATGACGCGTGCCCTTTTGAAGGAGGTCCGTCAATTCGGATCATTCGCCCCGGAGGATTTTATCAAATTCCTGGAGTGTCCGGGATATCCGTCACGCCCAGGATTCGCAGTGCGTATTCGGGTTTGCCCTTTCAACTGACACCGGCGCGTGCCGTACGCGGACGCGGCTCGAACCCCGCCGCCCGATAGGCCGCGTCGATCAGCTCCATCGTCGTCACCGCGTCGTCCACGTCCAGCGGCAGCGGAGCACCGCCCCGCACCCGGGCCGCGAACGCCTCCAGTTGGTAGGTGTACGACGAACGGGTGCCGAGGTGTTCCGTGCGCTCGCCCTGCGCGGTGCGGACCAGAACGCGGTCGTCCAGCTGGGGCAGGACGAAGTTCGGAGCCATCGCCTCGCCTCGCGAACCGACGATCCGGATGCTCATGTCCAGTCCGTCGTACGCCATATGGCAGCGGGCCGAGCCCGTGGCGCCGCCCGGGAACTCCAGGTCGGCGTCCAGCCACTCGTCGACCCCGGGCGCGCCCGCGCGCTCCCCGGCCCGGGCCCCGGCCAGGCGCGGTGCGCCACCCGCCCAGGGGGCGAGCATCCGCAGCGCGTGCAGGCTGTAGCAGCCCAGGTCCATCAGGGCGCCGCCGGCCAGCGGCAGCGACCAGCGCGGGTCGGTGTCCGGCGGAGCGGCGATGGCGACCATGGCCTCGACGTGCCGCAGCTCGCCGAGTTCGCCCGAGGCCAGCAGCTCGTGCAGGCGCCGGGTGACCGGGTGGAAGAGGTAGTGGAAGGCCTCCATGAAGACCGTCCCGGCCTTCTCGGCGGCCCGCCGCACCTCGGCCGCCTCCGCGGCGTTGCTCGCCGACGGCTTCTCCGACAGCACGTGCTTGCCGGCCGCGAGGGCGGGCAGGTTCCACGGGCCGTGCAGACCGTTGGCGAGCGGGTTGTAGACGACGTCGACCTCGGGGTCGGCGATCAGTTCGGCGTACGAGGACGCCACGCGCTCCACCCCGTGCCCGGCGGCGAACGCCTCGGCCCGGGCACGGTCGCGGGCGGCCACCGCGACGAGGCGGTGGCCGGTCGCCCGGGCCGGGTCGATCAGGGAGCGCTCGGTGATCCGCGCGGCTCCCAGCACACCGATGCGCAGGGGTTCCCGGCCCGAGTCGCTCATGCCTGCCGTACCTCCTCGATCGTCACCGGGCGGTGCTCGCGCAGGGACAGGGTGCAGGCGTCGGCGATCCAGCCCGCCTCCAGGGCGTCCTCGATGGTGCAGGGGGAGGGCCGGGTGCCGGCGACGACCTCGGTGAACGCGGTCAGTTCGGCGCGGTAGGCGTCCGTGAAGCGGTCCATGAAGAAGTCGTGCGGCGTGCCCGCTGGGAAGCTGACCCCGGGCTCGACCGAGCGCAGCGGCAGCTTGTCCTCCAGGCCGACGGCGATGGAGTCCTGGAAGCCGTGGATCTCCATACGGACGTCGTAACCGCGGGCGTTGTGCCGGGAGTTGGACACCACGGCGAGGGTGCCGTCGTCGAGGGTGAGGATCGCACCGGTGGTGTCGGCGTCGTCGGCCTCCTTGATGTACGCGGCGCCCCGGTTCCCGCCCACGGCGTACACCTCGGTCACCTCGCGCCCGGTCACCCAGCGGATGATGTCGAAGTCGTGCACCGAGCAGTCGCGGAAGATGCCACCGGAGGCGGCGATGTACGCGGCCGGCGGGGGCGCCGGGTCCAGCGTGGTCGAGCGGACGGTGTGCAGCGTGCCGAGCTCACCGCTCTGCACGGCGGCCCGGGCGTTGACGAACCCGGTGTCGAAACGCCGGTTGTAGCCGATCTGGATCGGCACGTCCCGTCCGGCGACGGCCTTGAGCACCTCGACACCCTCGGCCATGGTCCTGGCGACGGGCTTCTCGCAGAAGACGGGGACACCGGCCTCGACACCGGCCAGGATCAGCGCCGGGTGGGCGTCCGTGGCGGCCGCGACGACGATGCCGTCCACACCGGCGGCCAGCAGGGCCTCCGGCGAGTCCACGACATCGGCCCCGAACCGCTCGGCGGCACTCTTGGCGGCATCCGCGAACGGGTCGGTCAGCACGAGGGAGTCGACGGCGTCGAGTCCGGAGAGGGTCTCGGCGTGGAAGGCGCCGATGCGGCCGAGGCCGAGGATTCCGATACGCATGGGGGTGTTGCTCCTAGAGAGGGTGCGGGTGTCTTGCGGAGTTGTCAGTCCAGGCCACCGAGGACGTTCTGGTCCCAGTCGATGACCGACCCGGTGACCACACCGGACCGGTCCGAGAGCAGGAAGACCACGAAGTCTGCGATCTCGTCCGGCTGGCCGAGCTTGCCCATGGGCAGCTTCGCGGCGGCTTCGTCACGCCAGTCGTCCCCCGCCCCGTGGAAGGCCTTCTGCGTGGCGTCCTCGCCCTCGGTCGCGGTCCAGCCGATGTTCAGGCCGTTGATCCGGACCCGGTCCCACCGGTGCGCGTGCGCGGCGTTGCGGGTCAGGCCGATCAGCCCGGCCTTCGCGGCGACGTACGGCGCCAGGAACGGCTGCCCCCCGTGCGCCGACGAGGTGATGATGTTGACGATCGTGCCGGGCGCCGCACGCCCCACCATGTCCGCCACCGCCGCCTGCATCGCGAAGAACGGGCCCTTGAGGTTGATCCCGATGTGCTGGTCGAACAGCTCGGGCGTGGTGTCCAGCAGCGTGCCGCGGGAGGTCAGACCGGCGGAGTTCACGAGGCAGTCGACCCGGCCGTACGTCCGGACGACCCGGGCCACGGCGTCCTTCGCCTGCTCGGCGTCCGACAGGTCGGCCCGGACGTACAGGGCCTTGCCGCCCGCGGCGGTCAGCTCCTCCACCAGAGCCTCGCCGGGCTCCGGGCGCCGCCCGGTGACGGCCACGACCGCCCCCTCGCGGACCGCGGCCCGCGCGATGGCCGCGCCGACGCCCTGACTGCCGCCATTGACCAGGACGACCTTGTCGTCGAGAAGTCCCATCGTGTTCCTCAGCTCTCTCGCCGTTCGGCACCGGACCGCAGCGCCACCCGGAGCGCCCGCGGCGTCCACTCCTCGCGCAGCGCCCGCCGCATCAGATCCGCCTGCGAGGGCGGGGCCAGTCCGTCGACTGGCGGGTCGCTGTCGAGGTTGGTGGGGAAGGGGTAGCCCTCGGCGCTCGCCGCGATCACGTGCTCCAGCCACGCCTGATCGGCACCCTCCGCCTTGCGCTTGAGCAGCACCGGATACACCGCGTTCGCCACTGCCTCCCGGTCCACCGTCTCCATCGCACGCCCGAACGCGGACGACACCTGCAGCAGGTTGGCCATGCGCCGGACGTCCGCGGAGCGGTTGGGGCCGGCCGCGTGGAAGAGGGCCGGGTTGAAGAACACGGCGTCGCCCTTGGCGAGCGGCAGCTGCACCTGGTGCGCGTCGAAGTAGGCCCGGAACTCCGGGCGCCGCCAGGCGAGATAGCCCGGCTCGTACTTCTGCGAGTGCGGCAGGTACATGGTCGGCCCGGACTCCACGGGCATGTCGCAGTGCGCGACCGCGCCCTGGAGTGTCAGCACGGGGGAGAGGCGGTGCACGTGCGCCGGATAGGCGGCGGCCACCTCGTCGGACAGAAAACCCAGGTGGTAGTCGCGGTGCGCGGTCTGGGCGGCCCCGCCCGGGTTGACCACGTTGAGCTGGGAGGTGACCTGGTAGCCGGGGCCCAGCCAGGCGCCGGCCACCAGGGCCAGGATGTCGTTCGCGTAGTAGTCGGCGAACACCTCGGGGTCGTAGAGGGCCGCCTTCTCCAGCGCGTTCCAGACCCGGTCGTTGGCTCCGGGCTTCGCGAAGTGATCACCGGCCGGGGCCCCCGAGGCGCGCTGCTCGGCGATCAGCGCCTCGAACACCTCGGTGGCCCGGTCCACGACCCGGTGGTCGGGGAAGGCACCGCGGAAGACCACGATGCCGGGCCCGTCGGTGAGCGCCCGCACCAGCTCGGCCTGGACCACCCGGTCGCCTTCCAGCAGGCCGCAGTCGTAGACGGGCACATTGCGCTCCACGGCGCAGGCGTGCGGATGGTCGGCGGGGTCGGTGGCCTGCTCGACCAGCGCGCGGAACGCGTCGAGATCGCAGTCCTGCTCGGACAGCCAGGCACGGTGGTGGACGGAGGTGAAGGACATCGTCGTCCCTTCGGGGTCACGGAGCGACGCAGCCCTGTCATTCTTGTCAGTACAAACCCCTCGAACAACCAGCAGTGAGCCATCAAAAACCCCTCAAGGAGCCGGCGCATGGGCCACCCGTTCCCGATCCGGGAGATCGCACGACAGGCGGGCCTGAGCGAGGCGACCGTCGACCGGGTGCTGAACGGCAGGGGAGGCGTGCGCGAGAGCACCGCACGCGAGGTCCGCCAGGCCATCGCCGATCTCGACCGGCAGCGCACCCAGGTGCGGCTCGTCGGCCGCACCTTCATGGTCGACATCGTGATGCAGGCACCCGAGCGGTTCACCACGGCGATCCGCGCCGCCCTGGAGGCCGAGCTGCCGTCGCTGCGTCCGGCGGTGCTGCGCTCCCGCTTCCACTTCCGCGAGACCGGCCCGGCCGTGGAACTCGTACGGACCCTGGACCGGATCGCCCGCCGCGGCTCGCAGGGCGTGATCCTCAAGGCCCCGGACGTCCCCGAGGTCACCGCCGCCGTCGGCCGGCTCGAAGCCGCCGGGGTGCCGGTCGTGACCCTGGTGACCGACCTGCCGGCCAGCGCCCGCCTCGCCTACGTCGGCATAGACGACCGGGCCGCGGGCGCGACGGCGGCCTATCTGATGGGCCAGTGGCTGGGGGAGCGGCCGGGCAACATCCTCACCAGCCTCAGCAGCGGCTTCTTCCGCAACGAGGAGGAGCGCGAGATGGGCTTCCGCAGCGTCATGCGCGCCCGGCACCCCGAGCGCACGCTGGTCGAGATAGCCGAGGGCCAGGGGCTGGACGCCACCCAGTACGACCTCGTCCGGGCCGCTCTGGAACGCGACCCCGGCATCCGCGCGGTGTACTCGATCGGCGGGGGCAACATCGCCACGCTGCGCGCCTTCGACGACCTCGGGCGCGAGTGCGCGGTGTTCGTCGCGCACGACCTGGACCACGACAACACCCGTCTGCTGCGCGAGCACCGGCTGTCCGCCGTGCTCCACCACGACCTGCGCCAGGACGTGCGCGAGGCCTGCCACACCGTGATGCGCGCCCACGACGCGCTCCCCCCGGCGGGCCCGACCCTGCCGTCGGCGATCCAGGTGGTGACGCCGTACAACATGCCCCCGCAGGCGGCCGTGTGATCCGCGGGCGCTGCCGGGCGTGGGTCCGGGAGGAGCCGCGTGCCGCCCCCTACCGTCGGGCGCATGTGGACCTCGCGCCCGGACGGCGGCCCCGAGCGGTTGGTGACCCTGGTCGACGGTGTGTTCGCCATCGCCATCACCCTGCTCGTCCTGGATCTCTCCGTACCCCGGGAGCTCGACCCCGCCGCCTACCGCCGGGCCCTCGGAGAGCTGCTCCCGGACCTCGGGGCCTACGCGTTGAGCGTCGCGGTGCTGGGGAGCTTCTGGCGTGACCACCGGCGGATCTTCCAGGACGTCCGGGAGGTCGACGGCCAGGTGATCGGCCTCTCGGTGGTCGGCCTGGGCGTCGCGGCCCTGGTGCCGTTCCCGACCCGGCTGCTCGCCGAGTACGGCGCGCAGTCCGTGTCGGTCGCCGTCTACGCGGGTGCCGTCGCCGCGCTGGGCGCCTGCCACCTCGCAGTGGCCGCCGTCCTGGCGAGACGCCCCTGGCTGCGCCACGACAGGCCCTCGGAGGCGGCGACCACGCTCTACCTCGTCGACAGCGCCACCTCGGTGCTGGTCTTCCTCGCCACCGTCCCGTTGGTCCTGGTGACGGGCCCGAGGATCATGTGGATGTGGCTCGCCCTGGTCCCGGTGAAGATCTACCTGGGCCGAAGGCTTCAGCGCTCCGGCTGAGGGCGCGAGCCCCGGCCGGGGCGGGTTCACCCCCGCCCCGTCACCTCGACCCAGCTCCCGCTCTGCGCCGAGCGCGCCATCGCGTCCAGCGCGGCGGCGCCGTGCACGGCGTCCGTGAGGGTCGCGCCGTACGGTGTGCCCTCGGCGACCGACCTGAGGAAGCGGTACGCCTCGATGACCTTCAGGTCGTCGTACCCCATGGCGTTCGCGGCGCCCGGCTGGAACGCCGCGAACTCCCCGTGGCCCGGGCCGACATGGACCGTGGTGACGGACTGGTCCTGGTACGTGGTGCCGCGGCTGACGCCGAACTCGTTCATACGGCGGAAGTCCCAGAACACGGCGCCCTTGGTGCCGTGCACCTCGAAGCCGTAGTTGTTCTGCTCCCCGACCGAGACCCGGCAGGCCTCCAGCACGCCGCGCGCCCCCGAGGCGAAGCGCAGCAGGCAGCTGACGTAGTCCTCGTTCTCGACAGGGCCGAGTTCGCCTCCGGTGGCGCGACTGTGGCCCGCCGTGGCGCCCGCGGGCCGGGCCCGCTGTGGAAGGAAGACGGCCGTGTCGGCCGTCAGGGACGTGACGTCACCGAGCAGATGGCGGGCCAGGTCCACACCGTGCGACGCCAGGTCGCCCAGCACCCCGCTGCCACCCCGCTCCCGCTCGTAGCGCCAGGTCAGCGCGGACTCGGGGTGGGCCGCGTAGTCGCTGAAGAGCCGGATCCGGACATGCGTGACGGTGCCGATCTCCCCGGAGGAGATCAGCTCGCGGGCCGCCTCCACGGCGGGCGCGTTGCGGTAGTTGAAGCCCACGGCTCCCTGCACGCCGGCCCTGGCGACCGCGTCCGCCACCGCCCCGGCGTCCTCGGCGGTCAGGCCCACCGGCTTCTCGATCCAGATGTGCTTGCCCGCCTCGGCCATGGCGACACCGATCTCACGGTGCAGGAAGTTCGGCGCCGTGATGCTGACCGCCCGCACCCGAGGGTCGGCGGCCACCTCGCGCCAGTCCCGGCTCGTCGAGGCGAACCCGAACTGTGCGGCGGCCTCCTCAGCCCGGCCCGGCACCTCCTCCGCGACCGTCACCAGCTCCGGGACGAGGGGCAGCCGCGGATAGTGGTGCCGCACACGCGCGTACGCCTGGGTGTGCACCCGCCCCATCCAGCCGAATCCGATGACGGCGACGCCGAGCGTGTCCACCATGAGAGCCCCTCTTTGGACCGTTCCAGAACCTGTCCAGGCCACCCTGGGCGGGGTTCACCGACGCTGTCAACCCTTTGACAAGCCGCGCCACCCCATGGAACGGTCCATCCCATGAGAGCGCCGACGATCCGGGACGTGGCCGAACGCGCCGGCGTCTCCAAGTCGCTGGTCTCCCTGGCGCTGCGCGGCTCCGACCAGGTGCGACCCGAGAAGCGGGACGCCGTGCTCCGGGCCGCCGAGGAGCTCGGCTACCGGCCCAACGCCGCCGCCCGCAGCCTCAGCGAACAGCGCACCCGCACCATCGGCGTCCTCCTGAACGACCTGCGCAACCCCTGGTTCGTCGACCTCCTGGACGGCCTGAACTCCCTGCTGCACGCAGGCGGCCTGCACATGCTGCTGGCCGACGCCCGCCTCAATCGCCGCACCGGCCAGGACCCGGCCGATCCGCTGCTGGATCTGCGGGTCGACGGGCTGGTCGTGGTCGGCACGCTGCCCGACCCGGCGGCCCTCGGCCCGGTCGCCGAGCGGATCCCGGTCGTGCTGGCCGCCTCCCGCGAACCCGCCCCGCCGGGCGTCGACGTCGTGGCGGGCGACGACGAGCGGGGCGCCCGGCTGGCCGCCGAGCACCTGACCGGCCTCGGGCACCGCCGTATCGCGCACATCGCGGGCTACGGAGCGGTGGGCGAGCTGCGCCGCCGCGGCTTCGAGGCGACGATGCGCCGGCACGGTCTCGCGGACGAGGCGCTGGTCGAGCCGAGCGACATGACCGAGGAAGGCGGCTACCGCACGACCGTCCGGCTGCTCAGCCGCCCCGACCGGCCCACGGCCGTCTTCGCCGTCAACGACATCGCCGCCATCGGTGTGCTCTCGGCGGCCGAGGAGCTGGGGCTGCGCGTCCCGCGCGACCTGTCCGTCGTCGGCTACGACAACACCAGCATCGCCCGGCTGCGGCACGTGTGGCTCACGACGGTCGACCCCGCCGGTCACGAGGTCGGCCGCCGCGCGGCCCGCTGCCTCCTGGAGCGCTCCGAGGGCACCAAAGGAGCGGGCCGGGTGCATCTGGCCACGCCTACCCTGGAGATCCGGGGGTCGACGGCCCCGGCGCCATGACCGCGCGCCGGTGGCCCGTCGGTGCGGATCATGCGGGCGTCGCGGGACGCGGCACGCGCTCAGAGGTTGATCGCGTACGCCTTTCGGAGGGTCTCGTGCACCGTCCACGTCGTACGGTCGCCCTCGCGCAGGACGGCCATGTCGCCGGGCCCGACCGTGAGCGTCGGCCCGCCCTCGACCTCGATCGTGGCCGCGCCGCTGATCACCACGAACAGTTCGTCGGCCTCGGTGTCGGTGACCACGCCGGGCGTGATCTGCCAGACGCCCCGGACCTGACGGCCGTCCTCCGACTCCCAGACCACCTTTCCGGTCACCTCGGGCGTCCCGGAGACGATCTGCTCGGGCGCGAGCGGCTCGGGCGTGAGCTCGGCGTCGGGGATGTGGAGTACGAAGCTGTCCGTCATGCGGCGACCCTAGCCCCGACCGGCCGGGCAGCGGCCTGGACACAGTGTGCGGTGTCGGCGGGAGCGGGTCGGCACTGCGTCGCTCGTCGTCCGCTCGCCGGCGGTGGTGGAGCGAGCGCTGTCCGTCTCAACCCCTTTGCCCTGGTCGGGAGTTCCCGCCGACTCGCGTATTGTTTGCGGCATATGCCCAGGAGTTGAGAGATCCGGGGCATACGAGCGCGTTGGGCGAAGGGGGAACCAGGACGTGGACGAGACGGGGCGACGCACCGCGCGGCGGACCGGACTGCCCTCAGGTGCCGTCACGGCACTGCTGGCCGTGGCGGCCTGCGCCGGCCATGCGACCAAGGCGGACCTGCCCTGGTGGGCCGTCCTCGCCGTCGCCGTCTCGGCGGTGGGCCTCGCCGGCTGGACCCGGCGCCCGGAACGGCCGTCGGCGCGGGCCGGGGGACGACTCCCCATGCGGTAGGGTTGACCTGCGTGATCACGCGGTTCACCCGCACGATACGCAACGGGACGTGGCGCAGCTTGGTAGCGCACTTGACTGGGGGTCAAGGGGTCGCAGGTTCAAATCCTGTCGTCCCGACTCGTACGAGTCGCAGGCCGGAGTGGTTCCGGGGGTATCCGGAACATCCGTGACATAGGCCACCCGTGTGCATCCGCACCGAGGGTGTTTGCGTTCGCGTCGGCTGGAAAGTGACCCTGTAGTCACCGGATCGGCAGTCCGGTGACGGGTGACCGAAAGCCGGAAAGAGGAGGTTCGATGTCCTCGAAGCGACGTCGCAAGAAGAAGGCCCGCCGCAAGAACGGCGCCAACCACGGCAGCCGTCCGCAGTCCTGAGGGCTCTGCGAGCACGCCGACGCGAACGGGTGGGTGGCCTCCTCGGCCACCCACCCGTTCGCGTTCGCGTCAGGTGCCGGCGCAGCCGTGCGGGGACGTGGAGGAGCGCACCCCGTCGGTCGAGGCCGCAGCCGTGCCCGGCGTGCCCTCGCCGGGCGCCGGATGCCGGGGGAGCGGTTTCGGCAGCACCGTGGGGTGCGGCCCCTGCCCGTCCCGGCGGCGGGAGCAGCAGCCGAACGCGATCTGCGCCCCGTAGTGCAGGAGATTGACCGTCACCACGGCCGGGGCGACGATGCCGACCGTCTTGGGGAAGTCCGCTTCGAGGGTGAGGGCGAGCAGCACGGCCGTGAGCCCGTTCTGCTGGCCGATGCCCAGCAGGACCCGGTCCCTGCGCGACAGACCGCGGACGAAGAGCGGCATCAGCAGCACGGCCACCACCGCCTGCGCCACGAACGCCGTGGCGCCGAGCAGCACTCCCGGCCCGAGCGAGATCCCCTGGGCGACGAACAGGCCCAGCAGGACGGTGGCGAGCAGGAAGGCACCGGTGACGGCCCGCGCGAGCGGCTTGGTGAACGCCCCCGTGCGCAGGAACAGTCCCGCCACCGCCATGGCCAGCATGAGCATGTTCGCCGCGGCGAACAGCAGCACGGCCCCGAGCAGGACGACGGCGAGCGGTGTCGCCGGACGCCGGGGGAGTACGGGCCGCTGACCGGCGGCCCGCCGCGCCGGCCACAGTCTGCCGCCCGCCCACCACGCCAGCAGGGCACCGGCCAGCAGCAGCGCGTTGAGCACCAGTCCGAGGGCGTAGCCCCGGGCGCCGCCGCCCATCACCGAGGGCGTGCCGGTGTGCCCGGCGGCCGCGTAGGCGTAACCGGCGACGTACAGCGTCAGCAGGACCGTCATCGGGTCGTCGAAGGAGGCCCACGCCGTGAGCAGGGAGCGGGCGCGCTGCGACATGTGCCCGTCCTCGCTGAGGGCGGCCACCGACAGCGGATCGATCTGCGCGACGACGATGCCGAGGACCAGGTACTCCGGGCGGTCGAAGGCCCAGACCATGACGCCCGAGATCATCCCCGCCTTGAGGACCACCCCCAGCGTGACCGCGGCCACCACGCCCCGCAGGTCACGGCGCAGATCCGCGAGATCGATGCCGTACGTGCTGCCGTACAGCCCCACGGCCAGCAGCAGCCCCGTGGCGACGACGTACCCGGTGGTGCCGACCAGCGGTGACGGGTCCGCCGCCAAGCCGGTCAGAGTCCCCAGGACCAGCGCGCCGAGCGCGCCGAGCAGAACGGCCGGAACCGGCGGCAGCTTGCGCCGGACACGGTCGCGTCGGGACTTCTCCACTCGCTTCCCCCCATCCCCCGTGGTGCGCCGCGAGCACAGTCGGGCCCAAGGCACCTCGTGCGCCGGTCGATACGGATGTGCAACCGCGAGAGCAATCAAGCGTAGATGCCGGTTCCCGGACGGCGTAACACCATTGCCGGCCGTTACTGACGCTGCCCGGAGCCGGACGCCGGTGAACGCCCTTCACCCGTGCGGTGGAACCACGGAGCCCCGGCCGGTGCGCCCCGCGTCCGCCCCGGCGCCCCCGGCGGGGACCCGGACGGCATCGCGTCCGACGCGCGTGCGCCCCCGCACCCGGCCGGGCGTCGGCGTGAACGCGCGGACGGCGGCGCACGCGCCGGTGGGCCGCACGCGGCCGGCGGGAGCCGGTGGCCACCCGTCCCCCCCGGGGCACATGGCATGGTCGAGGACGTCACCCACCCCCATGGGCGACGTCCTCGACCGCTCCCCCGGTGCCGGACTGTGGCTCAGGTGTCCGCGCGGCGGTGGGGTGCCGTCACCAGCACATCACCGCCGTCTCGCCGCTGCCCCAGGCGGAGTAGAGGCGTACGCGGACCACATAGCGGCGGCCCTTGACGAGCCGCGCGACGATCGTGGCGTTCTGCTCGGTCCCCCCGTCGTCCCGGCCGGCGACGTAACGAGGCCGCCCGTCCCGCTCCTCGAAGAGCACCACGACGGCGTCGCAGTCGCCGAAGGTGCCCAGCGTGTACGTGCGGGTCTCCGGCGGGTCGATCACGAAGTCCGCCTGCTCGCCCGGGCCGAGACCCAGCGGCGCCGAGCGGAACGGCACCAGCGCGGGCGCCCCCTGCGAAGGCGCCGGCGGATACCAGCGCAGCACCGACTCCTTGTCGGCAGCCGACAGGGTGCCGGGCGGGTTGAGACCCCCGCGATACTGCTCCGGCTCCAGGATCAGCCCCGGCGCGAACGGGAACCCCATGATCGACTGCGGGTCCCAGCACGGATGGTCGGCCTCGTCCGGGCCGAGCTTGCGCAGGATGTTGTAGTGCGTCCGCTCCCGGCTCCAGTGGTGTGGCGGGCCCGCCAGTTCGGCGTAGACGGCCTCGTCGTCCCAGTGGATGCCCGCGAATGGACTCTGGTGCTCGTGCAGCAGGCCGAGCGCGTGTCCGATCTGGTGCAGGGCCGTCGCGCGCTCCCCGGGCGCGGTCAGGTCCCAGCCGAAGTTCATGGTGCGCTCCTGCCGGCCGGCGAGCAGCGCGTCCCGGCCCACCGACGACCAGGAGCCGTCGCCGGCCTGGAAGCCGATGCGCAGCTCGGCCTCCGAACGGTCGTCGACCTCGGCGAAGGTGATCCCGATGCCGAGGTCCTGCCACTCCCCGAAACACGACCGCACCACGTCGCGCTGGTCCTCGGCACCGGCCCATGACACCCGCCGCGTCATCCCCCTCCCCGGCACGGGGATGACGGACGCGTCGGTGTCACCGTCGAAGAACCAGTAGTGCAGCACGGTGCCGTTGACCCACTTGCGCCGCCCGCCCGCGAGCGCGCCGAGCCGCTCGGCGGCCTGCCCCGGTGCGAGGGCGGGCGCCGGCGTACGAGCCAGCGAGCAGTAGCGTGCGGTCATGGGCCACAGCCTGCCCCGCGGCCCGGCCCGGGCGCCTGAGTCGGGGGCTACTCAAGTCGCCCTGTATCAAAGGTGAGTAACCGCGCTCATGTCTGTGTGATGACTTACGAGAGGGACGCGACGACGCTGGAGCTGCCCTGGCCGTTCGCCGGGCGGGAGGACGAACTGGAGTCGGTCCGGAGGTCGTTGGCCGGCGTACGGCGGGGCATCGTGGTGACGGGCCCGGCCGGCTGCGGCAAGACCCGCCTCGCCGCCGAGGCGATCCGCGGCACCGACTGCGCGCGGGCGGCCGGTACGGCCGAGAGCCGGGCCGTCCCCTTCGCGGCGTTCGCCCATCTGCTGCCGGAGTCCGTCACATTGCACCGCGCGGTCCGCCTGCTGTCCGGTGTCCGCACGCTGCTGGTCGACGACGCGCACCTGCTCGACGACGCCTCCGCCGCCCTCGTCCACCACCTCGCCGTGCACGGGCGGACCCGGCTGCTGATCGTCGCCACGGACGGCGTGCCGGTGCCCGGCGCGATCTCCCGGCTGTGGACCGGCGACCTCTTGCCGCGCCTCGCCCTGGAGCCGCTGCCCGGGGAGGAGACCGGCCGGCTGCTCACCGCCGCGGCCGGTCCGCTCGACGCGCTCACCGCGAACCGGCTGCGCCGTCTGAGCCGGGGCGACCTGCGGCTGCTGCGGGACCTGCTGGGCGCGGTGCGCGGGCTGCTGGCCCCCGTCCCGGGCACCGGGGAGCGGGCCTGGCGGGGCCCCGTCCCGCTCACCGCGGCCGTCCGTGAGCGCACCGCCCCGGTCCTCGGCCGGACCCGCCCGCTCGAACGCGAGACCCTGGACCGCCTCGCCTTCGCCGAGCCCCTGCCCGCGCACCTGGACGACCTGGACCTCGGCGCCCTCGAATCGCTGGAGTCCGACGGGCTGATCGAGGTCGACGACCACGGCGCCGTCCGTCTCGCCCACCCGCTGTACGGGCCGGCGCTCCGGGCCGCCGCGGGCCGGCTGCGGGCCCGCCGGCTGGCCCGGACGGCCGACGAGTACGCCGCCGCCCTCGACGCCGAGTCGGCCGCGCTGGCGTTGCGGATCGAGCGGGCCGACGTACGGGCGATGGCCACGCCGGTGGGGGAGTGGCTGGTCGCCGGGGGAGGTGTGCTGCCGGGCGGGTACGCGGCGGTGCGTGCCCGGTTCGCCTTCTTGCGGGGGGAGGTGCGGGAGGCGGCGGCCTGGGCGCGGGAGGGGCTGCGGGGCGATCCCGGGCACGCGGCCTGCCGGGCCGAACTCGACCGCGCCTCGGCGGTGGTGGACAGCCCGGGCGATCCCGGCCCGGCCCCGGAGGCGCTCACCGACCCCTACGACGCCGTGCGCCTCGGCGCCCCCGGGAAGGGCGCCGACCGGCTCGGCGGCGTCTTCGCCCGGCACGCCGACGCGCTCACCCGTGCCGACGGGCCGGACCTGGACGAGGTGGCCCGGGAACTGGAGCGGAGAGGCTTCCGGCTGTTCGCCGCCGAGGCGTACGCCCAGGCCGTGGGCGCGCACCGGGACCCGCGCGCCGCACGGCACTCCCGCACCCGGGCCGTCGCCCTGGCCCGGCGCTGCCAGGGCGCCCGCACGCCCGCACTGTCCGGTCTGGTCCTCGGCGAACTCACAGCCCGCCAGCGGCAGATCGTCACCCTGGCGGCGAGCGGACTCACCAACCGGCAGATCGCCGAACGCCTCACGCTGTCCGTGCGCACCGTCGGAAACCACCTGTACAGCGCCTACGCCCGCCTCGGCGCGAACGACCGCGCCGCCCTGCCCCGCCTGGACCACACCCCGGAAGCCCAGCCCGCCTGACGACCCCTCGACCGGCGGCCTGACCCGAACAGGGGACGGGTCAGGCCGCCACCCCCACAAGGGCCGCCTCGCCCCCCCCGGACTATGCCGCCCCGAAGGCCGAGAAGGCCCAGCCCGTTGCCTGGTGCAGGGTGTCGCCCGGGAGGGCGGTGCGGGCGTCACGCAGGGCTTCCGCCAGGGAGAGGCCGGCGTCGAGGCCCTTGTGCAGGGCGAGCATCAGCGGTACCACCGCGGCGTCGTTCACGGGCGCGCTGCACGCCAGCACCCCGGCCGTGCCGAGCGGCAGCAACGCCGTGACCAGGCCCAGGAGTTCGTCGGCGCCGACGGAGGCGAGGCGGGCGGTGTCGCAGCAGGACAGGATGATCCGGTACGGGCTGCGGTCCAGCCGCTCGAAGTCGTGCACGACGATGGGCCCGTCGGCCATCCGCAGGGACGAGAACAGCGGACTGTCCGCGCGGAACGTGCCGTGCGCGGCGATGTGCGCCAGCGCCGCCCCGTCCAGTTCCTCCAGCACCCGCGGCACCCGCGCCTCACCCTCCTCCAGAACCGTCGCACAGCCGTACCGGCCGGCCAGCTCGGGCACCTCGGCACCGCCGGTCGCCAGCCCCGGGCCGCGCACCAGCACATGCCGGCCCTCCGGCGGCGGCGCGGTCTCCCGGGCCCGCAGCCAGCTGCCCGCCGACGGTGACACGCTGAGCACCCGTTCCCGCAGCGACGGCAGCAGCGCCCACGGCACGCGGTGCAGCCGCCCCGGCGGCACGATCACCACCGGACCCCCGCCCAGCCGCGCCGCGGCCGGTCCGAGGAGCAGCTCCTCCAGCCGCCGCCCCGCCGCCTCCACCACCGCAAGCCGGGCCTCCGCCCCGGGGTGGGCCAGCCGCCGCAACCCCGCCTGCACGTGCTCGGCCTCGGTCTCGGCCTCGGCGAGCAGCCCGGCCTCGAAGCGGCGCACCCGCCCCCGCCCGCACAGCAGCACCTGCACCCGTCCGTCGAGGACGGCCAGTTCCACCAGCAGGACCTCGTCGCCCAGCCGCTCCAGCAGCCGCCCGACGTCGAACCGGTCACCGTCCCCGGGCGCCTCGCCCCGCATGTGCAGCGTGCGGGAGCGGATCTCCCGCTCCAGGCGCCGCTGTTCACGCTCCAGCGCCGGAACCGGCCGGCCCTCCATCCGCGCGGCCTCCGCGCGCGAGGCGATCTCACGGAAGGCGGTCATACCGCTGAGCAGCTCAGGGTCGGCGGGCGGCCGGGTCGGCGGGGTGGACAGCACGGTCGCACGCCAGCGCTCGCTCCACACCAGCAACCGCCGCGGCCCGCCGGAGACCAGACTGGCCCGCTGCGCCAGAGCGGCCAGCTCCGCGCCCTGCTCGGTGGCGCGGGCCCGCAGCTCCGAGGCGCCCAGTGTCATCCGGTGGTCGTCGAGGACGTCCAGGCCCCGCCGGCAGGCCTCCAGCACCCCCCGGGCCGACCCCGCGGCCCGCGCCCGCAGCGCCTGCGCCGCCCAGCCCGTCATCCGGGCCAGCGGCGGACCACCGCGACGGCTGCGCGCGGCCACGGCCAGGTGCCGTTCCGCGTCCGCCGTCCAGCCCAGGTCCAGCGCGATCCGTCCCGCGAGCAGCGACGCCTCCGGCGCGGCCGGCGCGCCGAAGGACGCCAGCTTCCCGGCCACCGCGGCGGCGTCGGCCACCAGCCGTCCCGAACCGCGGCCGGCCGCGTGCCGGGCCTCGATCAGCACCAGCCGGGCGTGCGTCTCCCACCAGGTGCGCCGCTGCCCGGCGAACAGCCGTACCGCGAGGGCGGCGCGGGCGATCGCCGTGTGCGGATCACCCGCCCGCCGGGCGGCCCGCGCGGCGGCCAGCAGCAGCTCCGCCTTGCGGGTGGACTGCCCGCCGATCCCGTCCAGCTTGCCGATCGCCGCGTCCGCCTCGGCCAGCGCCTCCCGGGCGAGACCGGCCGCCATCAGCACCTCGCAGCGCCGGATGTTCAGCATGAAGGTCGGCGTGCCGAGCCGGGCGTACCGCTCCTCCGCCTCGTCCAGCAGCCGCAGCGCCGCCGGCACGTCACCCGACCGGAACGCGGCAAGACCCCGGCTCTCCACCGCGTCGGCCTTGTCGTGTTCCTGGCCGGTGGTGTCCCACAGCGCCTCCGCCGCCGTGAAGTCCGCCTCCGCCCGCTCCACCGCCCCCAGCGCCAGATGCACGGTGGCCCGCAGGGTCAGCGCCCGCGCCGTCCAGATCACGTCGTCCGCCTGCCGCAGTACCGGCACCGCCCGGCGCACGTCCTCCAGCGCCTCCCGATGACGGCCGAGCACCCACCACACGTACGCCCGCCGGTACAGCACCCGGGCCCTGGTGTGCCCCGCGCCCCGCGCGACCCCGCGCTCGAACGCCGCCAGGCCCTCCCGGGTGCGGCCCGCGTGCACCAGTGCCACACCCAGCGTGGCCAGCACATCCGCCTCACGGTCCGCCGATTCGGCGCGCGCCGCGCATTCCCGGGCCCGCCGCAGATGGTGCAGCGCGAGCCGCAGATCGCCGAAGTCCCGCTGCCAGATGCCGATCACCTGGTGGGCCACCGAGGCGTCCAGCGGGGAAGGACCGGCGTCGAGCAGCGCCCGGGCCCTCGCGAGGGCCTCGCCCGGGTCGGCGAACACCATCGGCAGCAGTTCCGTCACCGAGTCGCTTCCCGCTGTCACTCCTCGGATGGTAGTGGTCCCGGGGCGCGCCCCACAGGTGTCGGCCTGTATCAAGGGACGGCTGCGCGGCTCATGCTGACGACCGCTCAGCGAAACCGGCCGACGCCGTCGCTTCAACGGGAGGACCCGCATGGCACCTCAGCGATTCCACGAGCAGTTCGACCAGATCCAGCGCTCCATGCCGGACGTCCCCCTGGCGATGGGCCCGGACGACTCGGCGGAGTTCATGTACGAGAAGGGCGTGGTCCTCGTCCGCGACGGCGAGGAGGCCCGGATCGTGGAGGACACGGTACGGGCGCACTTCACCGCCGCCCCCGACCTCGATCAGGAGCAGATCCGCCGGGCGGGCCCGCAGACCAACCGCAGCGGCGTCACCCGCATCCGTGTCGGCGACCCCGGCGAGGGTGCCCGGAACACCGACCGGGCCGTCGCCCACGCCCTGCGCTCGGTACGGGAACAGGAGTCCAGGGCCGGGCGCCGGATGGTCGCCCGGAACCACGTGGTGCACATCGCGGTCAACGCCTGCCCCGGTGACGAACCCGTCCCCGCCCCGCTCAGCGAGCCGCCCAACCCGGCCGCCGCCGACACGCCCCACGACCCCGACACCGCCGTCGGCGTCCTCGTCGTCGACACCGGCCTCATGCACGACTACCGCGCCTGCGGCCTGCTGTCCCACACCAGTGGCGACGCCCAGGTGCGGGAGTGCGACGACCAGGGCGTCCTGCGGCAGTACGTCGGACACGGCACCTTCATCGCCGGGCTCGTCGCCGCCGTCGCGCCCAACACCGACATCACCGTCCGCGGCAGCCTCAACGACGCGGGCGCGATCCTGGAGTCGGAGTTCGGCGAGCGGCTCTTCGACGCCGTCGACGCGGGCGGCTGGCCCGACGTCCTCAGCCTCTCCGCCGGCACCTCCAACGGCCGCACCGACGGTCTGCTCGGCGTCGAGAACTTCATGCGGGAACTGCGCGAGCAGCGCACCCTGCTGGTCGCCGCCGCCGGCAACAACGCCAGTGCCGCGCCGTTCTGGCCCGCCGCCTACGCCGATCTGCCCGGCTGGGAGGACTCCGTGCTGTCGGTCGGCGCCCTGCGCAGCGACGGCGAGTACGGCGCCTGCTTCACCAACCACGGCCCCTGGGTGAAGGTCTACGCCCCCGGCGAGCGCCTCACCAGCGCCCTCACCGGCTTCGAGTCCCCCGTCCCGTACGTGTACCAGCACTCCACGTACGACGCCTGCCGCTACGGCTTCTCCTACGGCTGCACCTGCCGGCACCCGCGCCACAGCGGCGTGCTGAGCGAGGAGGGCAACGCCGCCAAGCCGGACCAGGTGATGTTCGAGGGGTACGCGCAGTGGAGCGGTACCTCCTTCGCCACCCCCGTGACCGCCGGTCTGGTCGCCGCCCACATGACGGCGCACAAGGAGACCGACCCGCGCGCCGCCCGGCGGCAACTGCTCGCCGCCAACGCCGAGTTGGCGGAGGTGCGCGGCGCGCACGTCCCGGCGCTGCGTCCGCCCACCTGGCGCCCGGTCCCGGTCGTGCCCCTCGGCCCCGGGCTGTGAGGACCGGAGCCGCCCCCGCCACGGCGTACGATGGCGTGCCGTATTCGAGGGGTGGGGCTGCCGTGGACCGTGTGGATGCCGGCGCGCTCGTCCAGGCGGCCGCCGACGGTGACGCGGGGGCCTGGAAGGCGCTCGTGGAGGGGCTGAGCCCCCTGGTGTGGTCCGTCGTGCGGGCCCACCGGCTCTCCGACGCCGACGCCCATGAGGTGTACCAGACGGCCTGGTTCCGCTTCGCCCAGCACCTGGGGCGGATCCGGGAGCCCGGCAAGGCCGGGGCGTGGCTGGCGAGCACCGCCCGCCACGAGTGCCTCAAGGTGATCAGGAACTCCCAGCGGCTGACCCTGACCGACGATCCGCGGCTGCTGGACCGGGTCAGCGAGGACGACACGCCCGAGCAGTCGCTGCTCGACTCGGAGGAGGCCGCGGCGCAGAGCGAACGCGTACGGCGGCTGTGGCAGGAGTTCGAGGAACTGGGCGAGCGGTGCAGGCAGTTGCTGCGCGTGCTGATGGCCACGCCGCCGCCCAGCTACCAGGACGTGTCCGCCGCGCTGGGGATCGCGGTGGGCAGCATCGGGCCGCTGCGCCAGCGCTGTCTGCGGCGCCTGCGGGCCCGGCTCGAAGCACGGGGGGCGATATGAGCGACCGGAACGACGGCAGGTTCGACGACGGCCTGTACGACCACGACCTGTACGAGGACGACCTGTCCGGTGAAGAGGACTGGGGCGGTGCGGAGTTCGACGCCGGGTTGCTGGAGGAGGAGCTGCGGCAGGCGGCCGCCGTCCTCGACCCGGTGCCGCCGCAGCTCCAGCAGCTCGCGGTCGACGCCTACGCGCTGCACGACCTGGACGCGCGGGTGGCCGAGCTGACCTTCGACTCGCTGGTCGACGCCCTGCCGGTCCGGGGTGCCACCGACGTGCCCCGGATGCTGACCTTCCGGGCGGGCGAGGTGACCGTCGACGTCGAGGTGAGCGCGGGGGGACTGATGGGGCAGGTGCTGCCGCCGCAGCCGGCCCGGATCGAGGTCCTCGGCGGCCCCCGCCCCGGCTCCCCCCTCACGGCCGACGCCCTGGGCCGCTTCACCGCCGACGTGCCCCTGTCCGGCCCCTTCGCCCTGCGCCTGCGGACGGGCGAGGACGTCCTGGTCACCGAGTGGCTGCGGGCCTAGGGACTTTCGTTTGGATCAGGTCGCGGGGAATCGGCGGTGCTGGTCCCGCCGGTGAGCGGGCTGATCCAAACGACAGGCCTTGGTCACGGCACTGCGTCGACCAGTGCGGCCAGTGCCTCGCCGAGCCGCTCCAGCCCCGGCCCGGCGGGGCCGCCCGGCTCGGTCATGTAGGTGTCCCGGCGGATCTCCACCATCAGCGCGCTGACCTCGGGGCGCTTCCCGTAGAACTCCAGGGGCACGTAGGTCCCGCTGAACGGGGTGTCGAGCTCCGTCTCCCCGAACGCCTCCCGGGCGGCGGCCCGCAATGCGGCAGGAGTGTGGAAGGGGTCGGTGCCGAGGCAGACCGCCGGGCGGGGGCCATCGCCGTGCAGCTCGTAGGGCAGCGGCCGGCTCGGGTAGGAGTGCACATCGACGATCACGGCCCGTCCGGTGGCTTCCAGCCGGTCCGCCACGGCCCGTGCCATCGCCCGCGCGTACGGCTCGAAGTACCGCTGGAGAAGCGGCCCGCCGTCAAAGCCGCCGGGCCGCAGCACCCCGCCGTGCGTGGTCCGCGTGTACACCGCCCCCATCCCGGCGGCGAGCATCTCCTCACGCTCGTCCGGGAACCGCTCCGGGTCGACGACCAGCCGCGACAGCCGGTTGACGAACCGCCACGGTGTGACGCCGGCCGACCCGGCCGCGACCTCGGCGATCCGGTCCGTGTGCGCGTCGGTGATGTGGTCGAGTTCCCGCTCCAGCTCCTCGTCGCCCAGCACGATCCGCTCCCGTACCGCGTCCGGGATCTCCCGCGCGGAGTGCGGCACATGGAGGATCACCGGCGACCTCTCGTCTCCGGCGAGCAGCTCGTAGGAGGGCGGGGCGTCGGTCACGAGGGGCTCCAGGGTTGTGATCCGGTGGCGTCGGAGAAGGGCGTGGTGCCCTCACGGGGCAACGGGCGCATACGGCTCCGCCCCGGCCGGGCGTCGTGCCGGCCGGGGCGGAATCGGTGGGCCGAAGGGGCCCGGGGCGTCAGCTCAGGGACGCCAGGGCCTCGTTCCACGTGGTGGACGGGCGCATGACCTGCGCGGCCTTCTCCGGGTCGGGCTGGTAGTAGCCGCCGATGTCGACCGGCTTGCCCTGCACGGCGCTCAGCTCGTCGACGATCTTCTGCTCGTTCGCGGCGAGCGTCTCGGCGAGCGGGGCGAAGGCCTTCGCCAGGTCCGCGTCGTCGCTCTGCCCGGCCAGCTCCTGCGCCCAGTACAGGGACAGGTAGAAGTGGCTGCCGCGGTTGTCGATGCCGCCGACGCGCCGGGTCGGGGACTTGTCCTGCTCGAGGAAGGTCGCCGTGGCGCG
Source organism: Streptomyces sp. NPDC007929 (assembly GCF_042959065.1). NCBI lineage: Bacteria > Bacillati > Actinomycetota > Actinomycetes > Kitasatosporales > Streptomycetaceae > Streptomyces > Streptomyces sp. NPDC007929. The sequence continues at coordinate 606,439 of NZ_JBIBKD010000004.1, forward strand.
GTCGAGGGTGTCGGCCAGGATCTGGGCGCGGGAGTTGCCCGCCACCTTCGCCAGCTGCTCGAAGGACGGCACCAGGGCGAAGAACTCACCCAGGGAGTCCCAGCGCAGGTAGTTCTCCTTGACCAGCTGCTGCACGTGCTTCGGCGCCGAGCCGCCCGCACCCGTCTCGAACAGGCCGCCGCCTGCCATCAGCGGGACGACCGACAGCATCTTGGCGCTGGTGCCCAGCTCCAGGATCGGGAACAGGTCGGTCAGGTAGTCGCGCAGCACGTTGCCGGTGACCGAGATCGTGTTCTCGCCGCGGCGGATGCGCTCCACCGACAGCTTCGTCGCCTCGACCGGGTTGAGGATTCGGATGTCCAGGCCCTCGGTGTCGTGCTCGGCGAGGTAGGTGTTGACCTTGGCGATCAGGTTGGCGTCGTGCGCGCGGGTCTCGTCCAGCCAGAACACCGCCGGGTCGCCGGTGGCGCGGGCGCGGGTGACGGCCAGCTTCACCCAGTCCTTGATCGGCGCGTCCTTGGTCTGGCAGGCGCGGAAGATGTCACCGGCCGAGACGGCCTGCTCGATCAGCGCGGTGCCGTTGCCGTCGACCAGGCGGACGGTGCCCGTGGTCGCGATCTCGAAGGTCTTGTCGTGGCTGCCGTACTCCTCGGCCTTCTGCGCCATGAGGCCGACGTTCGGCACGGTGCCCATGGTCGAGGGGTCGAAGGCGCCGTGGGCCCGGCAGTCGTCGATCACGGCCTGGTAGACGCCCGCGTAGGAGGAGTCCGGCAGGACCGCGAGGGTGTCGTGCTCCTGGCCGTCGGGGCCCCACATGTGGCCGGAGGTGCGGATCATGGCCGGCATGGAGGCGTCCACGATGACGTCCGAGGGGACGTGCAGGTTCGTGATGCCCTTGTCGGAGTCGACCATCGCCAGCTCCGGGCCCTCGGCGAGCTCGGCGTCGAAGGAGGCCTTGATCTCGGCGCCCTCCGGCAGGGCGTCCAGGCCCTTCCAGATGCCGCCCAGACCGTCGTTCGGGGTGAGGCCGGCCGCGGCGAGCTTGTCGCCGTACCGCGCGAACGTCTTCGGGAAGAAGGCGCGCACCACGTGGCCGAAGACGATCGGGTCGGAGACCTTCATCATCGTGGCCTTCAGGTGCACGGAGAACAGCACGCCCTGGGCCTTGGCCTCGGCGACCTGCGCGGTCAGGAACTCGCGCAGCGCGGCGACGCGCATCACCGAGGCGTCGACGACCTCACCGGCGAGCACGGGTACCGACTCGCGCAGCACCGTGGTGGTGCCGTCGTCGCCGACCAGCTCGATGCGCAGCGCGCCGTCCTCGGCGATCACGACGGACTTCTCGGTGGAGCGGAAGTCGTTCTGCCCCATGGTCGCCACGTTGGTCTTGGACTCGGGGGTCCAGGCGCCCATGCGGTGCGGGTGGGACTTGGCGTAGTTCTTGACCGAGGCGGGGGCACGCCGGTCGGAGTTGCCCTCACGCAGGACCGGGTTCACCGCGGAACCCTTGATCTTGTCGTAGCGGGCGCGGATCTCGCGCTCCTCGTCGGTCTTCGGGTCGTCCGGGTAGTCCGGCAGCGCGTAGCCCTGGCCCTGCAGCTCGGCGACGGCGGCCTTGAGCTGCGGGATGGACGCCGAGATGTTCGGCAGCTTGATGATGTTGGCGGCGGGCGTCTTGGCCAGCTCGCCGAGCTCCGCGAGGGCGTCCGGGATGCGCTGGTCCTCGGTCAGGTACTCCGGGAACACGGCGATGATGCGTCCGGCCAGCGAGATGTCGCGGGTCTCCACGGCGACACCCGCCTGCGACGCGTAGGCCCGGACCACCGGCAGGAAGGAATACGTCGCCAGGGCGGGGGCCTCGTCAGTGTGCGTATAGATGATGGTCGAGTCAGTCACCGGGTGCTCCGCTCCACGTCTGCAACATTGCTCGACATCAAGATATCTCGTGATCGACCTCGTCTCGACAGGGGTCCGCGACCAGTTTCGTGCAACCGATCGCCGCGCTCCCGTGTCTGGGAAAGAGATCACTCACTCCCAGCCACGGCCGGACCTGACCAGCCGGCCGTCCGAGCCAAGGCGGACCATGAGATATCGCACCAGAGTGAAGGCCCCCGCGGTTGCCCTTCTCGGCACGGCGGCGGCACTGACCACGGGGGTCCCGGCGCAGGCGGCCGGCCGGACCGGCGGCACACCGGGCGGTGAGACCCTCGGCGACCCCGTCTACCCCGCCCTCGGCAACGACGGATACCGCGTCTCGGCCTACCACCTCGACCTCGCGTACGACGCCACGACCAAGCTCGTCGAGGCCACCGCGACGCTGACCGTCCGCACCACCCGGGCCCTGAGCCGGCTCTCCCTGGACGCGCGCGGCCTGGACATACGCTCCGTGCGGGTCGACGGCCGCACCGCCGCCTTCGAGCAGGTGGCCGAGAAGCTGCGCATCACCCCCGCCCGGCCGCTCGCGGCGAAGTGCCGGGCGACGGTGTCCGTGGCCTACGGCGCCGACCCGCGCCGGACCCCGCCGCCGGCCGGTGGGTGGGTGGCCACCCCGGACGGGTTCGCGGTGTGCTGCCAGCCGGACCTGGCGCACACCGTCTTCCCCTGCAACGACCACCCCTCCGACAAGGCCGACTTCACCTTCCGCCTCACCGTGCCCGCGGGATCGCGGGGCGTGGCGAGCGGCCGGTTGACCCGCGTCGAGCGGCTGTCCGGCGACCGGAGGGCGTACACGTACCGCTCCCGTTCGCCGATCGCCACCGAGGTGGTGCAGATCACCGTCGGCGACTACGTGATCAAGGACCGGCAGGGCCCGCACGGCCTGCCGCTGCGCGACGTCGTCCCCGTCGCCCGGGCCGCCGCGCTGGAACCGGCCCTGGCCCTCACCCCGGCGCTGGTGTCCTGGGTCGAGCAGCGGCTCGGCGCGTACCCCTTCGAGACGTACGGCCTGCTGCCCTGCAACAACGACGCCCCGGACGCCTTCGACTTCACCGGCCTGGAGACCCAGACCCTCACGATCTACAAGCCGAACTACCTCCTCCAGGAGGAGAGCAAGATCGGCTCGCACATGATGCACGAGCTGGTCCATTCCTACTTCGGCAACAGCGTCAGCCCCGCCACCTGGGCCGACCTGTGGCTGAACGAGGGCCACGCCGACTTCTACGGGCTGCTGTACCGCTACGAGCGCGGCTGGGCGGACTCCCTGGGCATGACCACCCTGGAAGCCCGCATGAAGCACACCTACGCCCAGGGCGACCAGTGGCGCCGCGACTCCGGGCCGGTGGCGGCACCCAACGCGGCAAACCTCTTCGACAGCCAGCGCTACCTGGGCGGCGTGCTCGTGCTGTACGCGCTGCGGCAGCAGGTCGGCGAGGCGGCCTTCACGGCCCTGGAGCGCGCGTTCCTCGCGCGGTACCGCGACTCCAGCGCCTCCACGGAGGACTTCATCACCGTCGCCTCGCAGGTCTCCGGCCAGGACCTGACCGGCTTCCTGCGGGACTGGCTGTACGGCACGAAAACACCCCGGATGCCGGGCCACCCGGACTGGACGGTGACACCGGCGAAGGCGTCCCTCTCGGCACCGCGCGACCGGAGGGACAGCCACCACCACGAGAACTCCGCGACGCTGTAATACTCCTAGGGCCTGTCGAGCCGGGCGGCGCTCAGTCCGCCCGGCTCGATCTCGCCGGTGCGCTGCTGGGGGATGACGGCCCCGCCCTGCTGGAGCGCCACCGTGCGGGCCGGGGCGGGGATGCGGATGCCCTCCGCGCGGTAGCGCCGGTGCAGGCGCTTGATGAACTCGTGCTTGATCCGGTACTGGTCGCTGAACTCGCCGACGCCCAGGATGACGGTGAAGCCGATGCGCGAGTCGCCGAAGGTGTGGAACCGGATGATCGGCTCGTGGTCGGCCACGGCGCCCTCGACCTCGGCCATCGTCTCGGCGATGACCTCGTTGGTCACCCGCTCCACGTGGTCGAGATCGCTGTCGTAGGCCACCCCGACCTGGACCAGGACGGTCAGCTGCTCCTCGGGGCGCATGAAGTTGGTCATGTTCGTCTTGGCGAGCTGGCCGTTGGGGATCACGACGAGGTTGTTCGACAGGTTGCGGACCGTCGTCTGCCGCCAGTTGATGTCCTCGACGTATCCCTCCTCGTTGCTGCTGAGCCGGATGTAGTCACCGGGCTGCACGGTCTTGGAGGCGAGGATGTGGATGCCCGCGAAGAGGTTGGCGAGGGTGTCCTGAAGCGCCAGCGCCACCGCCAGACCGCCGACACCGAGGGCGGTGAGCAGCGGTGCTATGGAGATGCCCAGGGTCTGGAGCACCACCAGGAAACCGATCGCCAGGACCAGGATCCGGGTGATGTTGACGAAGATCGTGGCCGATCCGGCGACCCCGGAGCGGGACTGCGTGACCGTGCGGACCAGCCCGGTCACCACCCGGGCCGCCGACACCGTCGCGACGAAGATCAGCAGCACGGTGAGCACCTGGTTGGTGGTGTGCTGCACCGCGCGGGTCAGCGGCAGCACCGCCGCCGCGCCTGCCACGCCGCCCACCACCGCGGCCCAGGGCACCACGGCCCGCAGCGCGTGCACGATGACGTCGTCACCGCTCCAGCGCGTGCGGTCGGCGTGCCCGCCCAGCCAGCGCAGCAGCACGCGCAGCGCGAACGCCGCCAGCAGACCCGAGGCGAGGGCGATGCCGGCGAACAGCAGATCGTCCACGGTCAGTGCCCGGTTCACCGCTCACCTCCCGGGCGGGAAGCTGCCGCGAACGCCGTCACCGGCGGCCGGATGTGAAGTCTCGTCACGTCGTCACCTGCTCGTCTTCCGGGATGTCCGAAGGTGCCCGACCACCCTGACCTGTGGTCGGCACGATCGTTCATCCTGCCGTATCCCGTACGGGGTTCCGTACCGCGAACGGGGGTGAGCGCGGGGTGAGTCACCGCACATGACGCACTGTCACACCCGGTGTGCTACCGGTCCGTGAACGACCCGTGGCGGCCCTCGCCGGAGGCGAACCGGGCGGCCCCTTCGAGGCTCTCGGCCAGGACGCCCGCGCCGTGCCGGAACTCGGCGCGCAGCGCGGCCGGTTCGTCCAGGCCCTCCTGGTCCAGGACACAGGCCCGGTCGGAGCGCAGGCAGGACTGCGGGAAGCGGGCGATCTCGGCGGCCAGTTCCTCGGCCGCGGCGCGGGCCCGGCCGGGCGGCACCAGACGGTTGACCAGCCCCATGCCGAGGGCCTCGGCGGCCGGGACTGGGCGGCCGGTGAGGATCAGGTCCAGGGCGCGGCTCGTGCCGATCAGCCGGGGCAGCCGTACGGTGCCGCCGTCGATGAGGGGCACGCCCCAGCGGCGGCAGAACACGCCGAACACGGCGTCCTCCTCGGCGACGCGCAGATCGCACCAGAGGGCCAGCTCCAGACCCCCGGCCACGGCGTGCCCGGCGACGGCGGCGATCACGGGCTTGGACAGCCGCAGCCGGGTCGGGCCCATCGGGCCGTCGCCCCGCGGTTCGGCCCGGTTGCCGCGCTCGGTGCCGAGGGCCTTGAGGTCGGCGCCCGCGCAGAACGTGCCGCCCTCCCCCCACAGCACCGCCACCCGGGCCTCGTCGTCCGCGTCGAACTCCCGGAAGGCGGCGGCCAGTTCCGCCGCGGTCGGACCGTCGACCGCGTTGCGTGCCTCGGGGCGGGAGAGGACGACGGTGGTCACGAAGCCCTGGCGTTCGACCCGTACCGGCATGGTGAAGTCCCTTCTGCGTGACGGCATGCGCACGCTACCCCGGGTCAGATCACCTTCAGCCGGACCAGCGCCGCCAGCGTCAGCGCGCCCGGCACCAGCGGCAGCCAGACCGTGATCACCCGGAAGGCCAGGACCACCGCGGTGGCCACCGCGGCCGGGCCGCCCGCCGCCACCAGCGCCACCACGAGCGCCGCCTCCACCGAGCCGATGCCGCCCGGCGTGGGCACCAGCGCGACGGCGACCGTCGCCGCCAGGTAGGCCACCGCCATGTGCGCGGCCGGGACGTCCAGCCCCAGCGCACGCCCCACCAGCACCAGGACGGACGCCTGCAGGGCCGGGAAGGCCAGGGACCCGCCCCACAGGGCCAGCGCCCGCGCCGGACGGGTGTGCACCGTACGGGCCTCACCCAGCGCCGTGCGCAGGAACGACACCAGAGCCGAGCGCAGCCGCCGCACGAGGGCGAGCACGGACACCGCGATCACGAGCACCACCGCGACGCCCGCCAGCAGCGGACCGAACGCCGTCTCAGGCACCAGCGTGCCGAGCCGCAGCGCGTCGGGGAACGCGATGAGCAGGGCGCCCAGGAGCGCCACCCGGCCGATGCTCTCGGCGAGCAGATACAGGCCGAGGGCCGCCGAGGAGCGGGCGAGCGGCAGCCCGCACACGGTCATGAAGCGCAGGTTGACCGCGCTCGCCCCCAGCCCGGTCGGCAGCAGGTGGTTGGCCGCCCCGGCCGCGAACTGCGTGGCCAGCAGCCGTCGTCGGGGCAGCCGCTCCACGACCGCGCCCTGCCGGGTGAAGGAGGCGGCGACCCAGGTCAGACAGGTCGTACCGGCCGCGGCCAGCAGCCAGGGCCACTCGGCGGTGCCCAGATGCGCGAACCCGGCGGCCAGCACCGACCGGTGGCGCACCGCGACCACGGTCACGAGCAGGAGCGGGAGCAGGCACAGCACCTGCCGCAGACGGCGGGCGGGGACGCGACGGGGGAGTCGTCCGGTGCCCAGTTCGGGGAGTTGAACCGCTGTCACATCGGACGAGGCTGTCCAGGTCGTGCCAACTGCGGGTTGCGGGAGCGGGGACTGGGGATTGCGCGCGGGGAGCGGCTGGGTGGGGAGCGTCATCGGGGCCTTTGAGCGGAGGGACGGGGAAGAGGGGGATCGGGCTGATTGTGCGGGATGTCGGGGAAATGCGCGAGCTTCTTGACCTCAAGATTGCTTGAGGTTCTACGGTCGCTCCCATGAGTATGGAGATCACGGCGTGGACACAGCTGCACAGCGTCGTCAACGCCGAACAGGACCGCCGCCCGTTCGCCTTGGCGACCCTGCGCCGCATCGGCGCGTTCGCCCGCCCGCACCGGCGCCGCATCGCCCTCTTCGTCCTGATCGGCGTGGGCACCGCCCTGCTGGCCGTGGCGACACCCGTCCTGGCCGGATGGGTCGTCGACACGATCGTCTCGGACGGCGACGAGGGCAGGGTCGTACGCCTGGCCCTGCTCATCGCGCTGATCGCGGTGGCGGAGGCGGCGCTGGGCATCGTCGGCCGGAGACTGTCGGCGAAGCTCGGGGAGCATCTGATCCTCGATCTGCGGACCGCCGTCTTCGACCATGTGCAGCGCATGCCGGTCGCGTTCTTCACACGCACTCGTACGGGCGCCCTCGTCTCCCGGCTCAACAACGACGTCATCGGCGCCCAGCGCGCCTTCAGCACCACCCTCTCCGGAGTGGTCAGCAACCTCGTCACGCTGCTGCTCACGCTCGCCGTGATGCTCACGCTGTCCTGGCAGATCACCCTGCTGACACTGGTGCTGCTGCCGGTGTTCGTGATCCCGGCCCGGCGGATGGGCCGCCGGATGGCCCTGATGCAGCGCGAGGCGGCCACGCTGAACGCCGCGATGGGCACCCGCATGACCGAGCGGTTCTCCGCGCCCGGCGCCACCCTGGTCAAACTCTTCGGCCGGCCCGAGGAGGAGTCACGGGAGTTCGCCGAACGCGCCCGCCGGGTCGCGGACATCGGAGTGCGGACGGCGACCGCCCAGGCGGCCTTCATCACCGCCCTCACCCTGGTCTCCGCCCTCGCCCTGGCCCTCGTCTACGGCCTCGGCGGCTGGTTCGCCCTGCGCGGCGCCCTGGACCCCGGCGCGATCGTGTCGCTCGCCCTGCTCCTGACCCGGCTCTACGCGCCGCTGACGGCGCTCGCCGGGGCGCGCGTCGAGATGATGAGCGCCATGGTGAGCTTCGAGCGGGTCTTCGAGGTGCTCGACCTCCGGCCCCTCATCGAGGAGAAGCCGGACGCGCGCCCGGTCCCCGACGGACCCGTTGCGGTCGAGTTCGACCGGGTCCGCTTCGGCTACCCCGCCGCCGGCAAGGTCTCCCTGGCCTCCCTGGAAGAGGTCGCGTCCCTGGACGAACGCGGCGGCGACGAGGTCCTGCACGGCCTGTCCTTCCGCGCCGAACCCGGGCAGACCGTGGCACTCGTCGGTTCCTCCGGAGCGGGCAAGTCGACCATCGCCCAGCTCATGCCGCGCCTGTACGACACCGACGAGGGCGCGGTGCGCATCGGCGGCGTCGACGTCCGCGACCTCACGGCCGCGTCGCTGCGCCAGACCCTCGGCATGGTCACCCAGGACGGCCACCTCTTCCACGACACCGTCCGAGCCAACCTCCTGCTCGCCCGCCCCGAGGCCACCGAGGACGAGCTGTGGGACGCCCTGCGCCGGGCCCGCCTCGACGACCTCGTGCGGTCCCTGCCCGACGGCCTCGACACCGTGGTCGGCGAACGCGGCTACCGCCTGTCCGGCGGGGAACGCCAGCGCATGACCATCGCCCGGCTGCTCCTCGCCCGCCAGCGCGTCGTCATCCTCGACGAGGCCACCGCCCATCTCGACAACACCTCCGAGGCCGCCGTCCAGGAAGCCCTCACCGAAGCACTCGAGGGCCGGACCGCCGTCGTGATCGCCCACCGTCTGTCCACCGTCCGCGCCGCCGACCAGATCCTCGTCGTCGAGGCCGGCCGGATCGTGGAACGCGGCACGCACGAGGAACTCCTGGCCGCGGGGCGGCGGTACGCGGAGCTGTACCGCACCCAGTTCGCGAGCCCGGCCGACGGGGCGCGGGGCGAGGCGGTGGAAGAGGCCGCCTGAGGCGTGAACGCCCGCCCGGACCTGTGCGTACTCCCTTCGACCACCTGGTGAAAGACCGCACCCGGAGAGGCGACGTGTCCCAGCAGCAACCGACCGCACGATCCCCCCGCCGCACCCCCTCCCGCGCCCACCGGCCGCGCGCCCTCGCGGCGGCCGGCGCCCTGGCCGTCGTCCTCCCGCTGGTCACGGCCTGCGGCGGCGGTGCCGACGGCAAGGGCGCCGACGGCGGCAAGGCGGCACCCAGCGTGACCGCCGCCCCCGCCGCCGGAGTCGTCGCACCCGCCAAGGTCGAGGTGATCGCCGAGCTGACCGGGTGCAAGGCGAAGATCCGCATCGACGCCGACGAACTGCGCCAGGGCCTGTGCCACACCAAGAAGGCGGACTACGTCATCACCACCTTCCCCGAGGAACGGTTCAAGGAGACCTGGCTGGAAGAGGCACGCGTCTACGGCGGCAAGTACCTCGTCGGCCCCCGCTGGGTGATCAGTGTGAAACCGGCACTGCTGGAGTCCTTCCGCGCCAAGCTCGGCGGCACGGTCAGGGAGCTGCGCGGCATCGGCCCCAAGCCCGGCGGGGATGCGGGAGGCATCGGCCCCAAGCCGGGCGGGCCGTGACAGCTCCCTTTCGATTTCGGCTGGTGGGCGTCATGATGGTGCGGCTCGGCACATGAGCCGCCCCCTCCGCGGCGGCATCGCAGATTGAGTTCGTCGTGGTCGCCACCTTTCGTCGCCACTCGCTCGCGGGCGAGATGCTGGTGCTCCAGCTCGCCATCGTCGTGGTGGTGCTGCTGGCTGTCGCCGCGGTCTCCCTCGCCCAGTCGCAGGCCACCTTCAACCGCGTCGAGGGACGCCGGGTGAGCGCGCTCGCCGAACAGCTGGCCGCAAACCCCCTGGTCCGCAGCCAGCTGGTACGCCCCGCGCCGGGCGAGGCGCTCGCCCCGCTGGTCCTCGCCACCCAGGCCCAGTCGGGGGTGACGTCGGTGACGGTGGCCGACGGGGCCGGGCGGATCGTCAGCTCCACCGACCCCACGGTCGTCGGCGAGCGGATGCCGCTCGGGCCGGGCACCGCCCGCGGGCGCGGCTGGTCCGGGCAGCTGACCCTGGACGGTGACCGCGAGCTGGCCGCCCAGGTGCCCGTCCTCGGGGCGACGGAGGAGAACCTGGGCAGGATCCTCGGCACGGTGATGATCGGCGAGGCCGATCCGACCGTGTGGCAGCGGCTGAGCGGCGCCTCCTCCTATCTGCTCGCCTACCTGGGCATCGCCAGCGGACTCGGCGTCGCCGGCTCCTGGCTGCTGGCGCGACGGGTGAAACGGCAGACCCTCGGTCTTGAGCCGGGCGAGATCGCCGGGCTCGCCGAGCACCGGGAGGCGATGCTGTACGGCATCGCCGAGGGGGTGATCGCCCTGGACCCGCAGCACCGGCTCACCCTCGTCAACGACATGGGGCGCCGGCTGCTCGACCTGCCGGAGGACTGCGTCGGCCAGAGCCTCACGGGCCTCGGCATCGACGGGCGGCTGCGCGATGTGCTGTCCGGCACCGCCACCGGCGAGCGCGACGAGGTCGTCGTGCGCCACGGCCGGGTCCTGGTGATGAACCGGATGACCGTCACCAAGGACGGCCGGCCCCTCGGCTCGGTCACCACGCTGCGCGACCGCACCGAACTGGCCCGGCTGGAGCGCGAGATCGGTTCCTTCCGAAGCTCCTCCGAGCTGCTGCGCGCACAGGCGCACGAGTTCGCCAACCAGCTGCACACCATCTCCGGGCTGATCCAGATCGGCGAGCAGGACGAAGTCGTCAGCTACATCCGGGCGTTGAGCCGGCACCGGCAGTCCCTGGACGTCACCCTCAGCCGCCGCGTCCGGGACACCGCCGTGGCCGCGCTGCTGATGGCCAAGGCATCCCTCGCGGCCGAGCGCAAGGTCAGCCTGCGGATCTCCGACGACACCGCGCTGGAACGCCTGGCCCCAAAGGACGCCGCCGACGTGGCGACCGTGGTGGGCAACCTCGTGGACAACGCCGTCGACGCCGCCGCGGCCCGGGACGACGCCTGGGTGGAGGTCGCGCTGCGGCAGGACGCCTCCAGCGTGCAGATCGCGGTCCGCGACTCCGGGCCCGGCGTCGCTCCCGAGCTGGCCCGCGAGGTGTTCTCCCACGGCTTCACCACCAAGGCGGCCCGCGAGGGCGAGCGCGGCATCGGACTGGCCCTGACCAAGCTGGTCTGCGAGCGGCACGGGGGAGAGATCTCGGTGGCCAACACCCCCGAAGGGGCCGTGTTCACCGCGCACATGACCGTCAGCCACCTCACCGGCACGGTGGCGGAAGGAGCGGCCCCATGACCGAGGCGAGCGACAAGACGGACGCGATCGACGTCCTGGTGGTCGACGACGACTTCATGGTGGCCCGGATCCACCGCGCCTTCGTCGAACGCGTCGAGCCGTTCCGGGTCGTCGGCACGGCCCACACGGGCGCCCAGGCGATCGAGGCGGTCGACGGGCTGCGCCCCGACCTCATCCTGCTCGACCTGTACCTGCCCGACCTCTTCGGGCTCGACGTCATACCCCGGCTGCGCACCGCGGGTCATGACTGCGACGTCATGGTCATCAGCGCGGCGACGGAGGCCGACACCGTACGCGGCGCGGTCCGCCGCGGAGTGGTCGACTACCTCCTCAAACCCTTCGAGTTCGAGGACCTGCGGCTGCGCCTGGAGAGATACGCCGCCCAGCGGGGCCGGCTGCTCACGACGGTGGTCCGGGGGCAGGCGGACGTGGACCGCGTCCTGGCCGGAGCGTTCGCCCCCGCCCCGGCGCACACCCTGCCCAAGGGCATGAGCGTGGAGACCGCCGAACTCGTCGAACGGGCGCTGCGGGAGGCGGACGGCACCCTGTCGGCCACCGAATGCGCGGCCCTGACCGGTGTCTCGCGCGTCAGCGCCCGCCGCTACCTGGAGTACTTCCACGGCGCGGGCAGCGCCGAGGTGTCCCTGCGCTACGGCGCCACCGGCCGGCCCGAACGCCGTTACGCCTGGCGCGCCTGAGCCGCGGGGCGCGAACCCGCGGCGGGGCCCGTCGCCTCGTGGTGGGCGTGCACGCGCCGCAGCAGGGAGGCGAGTTGCTCGCGTTCGGCCTCGCTCAGCGGCGTCAGGATGTCGTCGTCCGCGGAGGCGATGTCGGCGTTGAGATGGTCGAGGGCGCTCCTGCCCTGAGGGGTGATGCGGACGTCGACGCGGCGGCGGTCGGTGAGGCTGCGCACGCACTCGACCTGCCCGGCGTCCGCGAGGTCCTTCACGATTCTCGCGACGTCACTGGCGTTCATGTCGAGCCGGGCGGCCAGCACGCCCTTGGGCTGCGAGCCGAGGTCGGCGACCAGGGTCAGGACGGTCAGATGCCACAACCGCAGCCCTCTCGCGGTGAGCTTCTCCGACAGGGTGCGGCGGGCGGCCTTTCCCGTGGCGTACATCAGGTACGCGCTCAGGTTCAGCACGCTGGGCGGGGTCATGTGTGAACGGTAGCCCGGCTGTGCCCCGACTGTGAACGCCAGGCGGAAATCGGCTACTTGGGGGGTGGGTGGGAGACATCGCGCGCGACCGCCGCCGCGCGGAGCCGGTCCGCGCGGCGGCGATGCCGGCCGGCCCCGGGACCGTACCGGGGCCGGCACGTCAGGGGCGGTCGGTGAGGTAGCCGCCCATGGAGGTGAAGTACTCGGCGGCGGGCAACTCCCGGCCGTCCTCGGTGCGTACGCGCGTGATGGCGAGACCGCGGTTGCGTCCGGTGCGGGCGTCGGCGCCGGCGACGATCACCACGCCGTCGCCCTCGCGGTAGAAGACGCGGCCGGGCGTACCGCCGTAGCGGCCCTCGGACACGAACGAGGCCAGGACCTCCAGCCGCTTGCCCCGGTGGAAGGTGTAGGCGCTCGGGTACGGCTCGGACTGGGCGCGCACCAGGCGCTCCAGGTCCTCGGCCGGCCAGCTCCAGTCGATGCGGCTGTCGATGTCGGCGCGCTTGTGGAAGAAGGACGCCTGGGAGCGGTCCTGCCGGGTGAACTCGGTCTGCCCGGAGGCGATCAGGCCGAGCGCGCCGATGGTGACCGGGGCGATGAGGTCGACGGTCTTGTGGAAGAGGTCGGTCGCGGTGTCCGTCGGGCCGACCGGCACCGCCTCCTGCCGGACGATGTCGCCGGCGTCGAGCTCGTCGTTCATCATGTGCGCCGTGACGCCCACTTCGGGCTCGCCGTTGATCAGCGCCCAGATCAGCGGGGAGAACCCGGCGTACTTCGGCAGCAGGGAGTCGTGCACGTTCAGCGTGCCGTGGCGCGGCAGGCCGAAGATGCGCGGGGGGATCCAGGTGCGCCAGTTGTTGGCCACGATGATGTCCGGGTCGGCCTCCTTGAGGCGCTCGAACAGCTCGTCGTCGTCAGGGCGGTTGCGGATCAGCACGGGGACGCCGTGCTCCTCGGCGAGGTCGGCGACGGAGTCGCTCCAGATCTTCTCGTAGGCGTGCTCGCTCTTGGGGTGGGTCACCACCAGCACGACGTCGTGCTCGGACTCCAGGAGGGCTTGCAGGGTGCGATGCCCCCAGGTCTGGTAACCGAACATGACGACCCGCATGGGGTTCCTCCTCAGAGCAAGACAGTGGCCGACGCAAGTAAAGCAAGGCTTACCTTAGTCCGCAACGGTCCTGCGGAATCGTCCAGTTGACGGAGCCCGATCACGGGGTCCGGTCGGCCGGTGTCCGTTTTGCCCTGTCGACACCTCAACTCGTTTAGCTTAGGCTCACCTAAGTTCCTCGGCGGGCCGTGGCGTCGGCATGCCCGTCCTTCCTTCCCTCCACACCTGACACGCGGCTGCCCCGCACGATGGGAGTGACATGTCGCAGGTTCTTCCTGATGACGCATCACCGGTCCACGACCTGATCGGTATCGGCTTCGGGCCGTCCAATGTGGCCATGGCGATCGCGCTCCGCGAGCACAACGGCGGCGTCGGCAGGCAGGAGGCGGTCACCGCCCACTTCTTCGAGCAGCAGCCCCGCTTCGGCTGGCACCGCGGCATGCTCATCGACGACGCCACCATGCAGGTCTCCTTCCTCAAGGACCTGGTGACGCTGCGGAACCCGGCCAGCCAGTACAGCTTCCTGTGCTACCTGCAGAGCAAGGGCCGGCTGATCGACTTCATCAACCACAAGAACCTGTTCCCGCTGCGCGTGGAGTTCCACGACTACTTCGAGTGGGCCGCGGCCCAGGTCGACGACATGGTCTCCTACGGCCACGAGGTCGTCGGCGTCGCGCCCGTCACCCGGGACGGCGTCGTGGACCACCTGGAGGTGACCGTCCGCTCGGGCGGCGGCCTGGAGATCCACCGGGCTCGCAACCTCGTCATCGGCACCGGCCTGCGCCCCCTGATGCCGGAGGGTGTGGAGCGCGGCGAACGCGTCTGGCACAACTCCGAACTGCTGGCCAAGGTCGATGAGTTGGAGGGCACCTCGCCCTCCCGGTTCGTCGTCGTGGGCGCCGGCCAGAGCGCCGCGGAGAACGTGGCCTATCTGCACCGCCGCTTCCCCGAGGCCGAGGTCTGCGCCGTCTTCTCCCGGTACGGCTACAGCCCCGCCGACGACAGCAGCTTCGCCAACCGGATCTTCGACCCCCAGGCCGTCGACGAGTACTTCGCCGCCCCCGAGGACGTCAAGCGCCGGCTGATGGACTACCACGGCAACACCAACTACTCCGTGGTGGACATCGACCTGATCGACGACCTCTACCGGCAGTCCTACCAGGAGAAGGTCCTCGGCACCGAGCGCCTGAAGTTCCTCAACGTCTCCCGCCTCACCGGCGTCAAGGAGTCGCCGTCGAGCGTCCGCGCCACCATCACCTCCCTGGTCACCGGCGAGGACACCGACCTCGAGGCGGACGTCGTGGTCTTCGCCACCGGCTACAGCCCCGTCGACCCCACGAGCCTGCTCGGCGAGGTCGCCGACCGCTGCCTGCGCGACGAGGAGGGCCGGGTCCGCGTGGAGCGCGACTGGAGCATCTCCACCGACCCCACCCTGCGCTGCGGCATCTACCTTCAGGGCGGCACGGAGCACACGCACGGCATCACCTCGTCGCTGCTCTCCAACACCGCCATCAGGGTGGGGGAGATCCTGGACTCGCTCCTCGGCCGCGTGGCCGAGCCCGCCGACCGGACCCGCACACTCGCCGACGGCACCGGCAGCGCCGCCCGCTGAAGCAGCCGGGAGCCCGCGGGCCCGAACCGCCTCGCACCGCACCGTCCGGTCAAGTCGCCCACCGCGCAAGGGATAACGTACGTCGACATGGGCACGACTGCTGCAGTGGAGCGCCCCGCGACCAGAGGCCCGTCACCGGCCCGTCGGCGCCGGGCGGCCGGTCTGGGCATCCTCATGGCGCTCCTGGTGATCGCCACGGTGCTGTCGCTGGCCGTGGGGGCGCGCGCGCTGACCCCCACCGAGGTGTGGCACGGGCTGTTCGCCGCGCCGGAGTCCGACCGGCGGCTCACCGAGATCCGGCTCATCGTGGAGACCGTACGGGTCCCCAGGACGGTCCTCGGGATCGTGGCGGGTATCGCCCTCGGGGTCGGCGGCGCGCTCATCCAGGGATACACCCGTAACCCCATCGCCGACACGGGCCTGCTGGGGGTGAACACCGGTGCCTCGTTCGCGGTGGTGTCGGTGATCGCGGTGTTCGGGTTCTCCGACCCCTTCCAGTACGTCTGGTTCGCCTTCGCGGGCGCGGCCGTCGCCGGTGTCGTGGTCTTCGGGCTGGCGAGCATCGGCCGGGGGGCCGGGAACCCGCTGACGCTCGCACTGGCCGGGCAGGGGATCACGGTGTTCCTCATGGCGATGACCACGGCGGTGGCGCTGTCGAACCAGGCGTCGCTGAACGCCCTGCGGTTCTGGAACGCCGGCTCCCTCGCCGGGGTCGGATTCGACGTCATCTGGCCGGTGACCGCGTTCATCGGCGCCGGGCTGGTGCTGGCCCTGACCACGCTGCCCTCCCTCAACCTGCTCAACCTCGGCGACGACGTGGCCAGGGGCCTGGGCGTCAACATCGCGCTGAGCCGGACCGTCGGCATCACCGCCATCACCCTGCTGGCGGGTGCCGCGACCGCCGCGTGCGGGCCCATCGCCTTCCTCGGCCTCATGGTGGCCCACGTGGCCCGGTATCTGACCGGCCCGGACTACCGCTGGCTCGTGCCGTACGCCGGGCTGCTCGGGGCCGTCGTCCTGCTGTTCTGCGACATCGTCGGCCGTCTGGTGGTGCGGCCGGGCGAGTTGGACGCCGGTGTTCTCGTGGCGCTGCTCGGCGCCCCCTTCTTCGCGGTCCTCGTGTGGCGCGGAAAGTTCAGGAGCGCATGAACGTGACCGAGGTGAAGCCGTCCCTGCCGCCGGGCGTGCGGCTCGGCCGGGTGTCGTTCGTCTGGCGGCCCTGGCTGCTGAGTGTCACGCTGCTGCTCGCGGCGGCGGTCTTCCTGGTGTTCTGCGTCTCCATCGCCGTGGGGGACTTCCCCCTCGGCCTTCCGCAGGTGCTCGCCACGCTCTTCGGACGCGGCGAGCAGGTCGACCGGTTCATCATCATGGACCTGCGGATGCCGCGGGCTCTGGCCGGGCTGGTCGTCGGCGTCGCGCTCGGGGTGTCCGGCGCGATCACGCAGTCGATCGCACGCAACCCGCTGGCCAGCCCGGACGTCCTGGGCATCACCTCGGGTGCCAGTGCGGTCGCGGTGTTCCTGGTGACCGTCTCGGGCGGGACCGCCACGGCGATCGTCAACTCCGTGGGTCTGCCGGCCGCGGCGCTCGCGGGCGGACTCGGCACGGGCCTGCTGGTGTACTTCCTGGCGTGGCGGCGCGGGGTGGACGGCTTCCGGCTCATCCTCATCGGCATCTCGGTGAGCGCCGTGATGGAGGCCATCACGACCTGGCTGCTGGTCACGGCCGACATCCGGGACGTCGCCCGGGCACAGGCGTGGCTGGTCGGCTCGCTGGAGGACCGCTCGTGGGGCGAGGTGTGGACGGCCCTGTGGTGCGGGCTCGCCCTCCTCCTCGTCGTCTCCTGCGTCGCCTTCCAGTTCCGGCCGATGCACTTCGGCGACGAGGTGGCCGCGGGCCTCGGTGTCCGGTACACGAGGGTGCGGGCGGTGCTGCTGCTGTGTGCGGTGCTGCTGGCCGGTGTGGCGGTGAGCGCGGCCGGCCCGGTGCCCTTCGTCGCGCTGGTGGCACCGCAGGTGGCGATGCGTCTGGCGCGCTGCCCCACACCGCCGATGGTGGCCTCCGGCCTGACGGGCGCGCTGCTGCTGATCGGCTCCGACCTTCTCGCGCGCACGGCGCTGCCGGTCTCGCTCCCGGTCGGGGTGGTCACCGCCGCGATCGGGGGGCCCTTCCTCGTCTATCTGCTGGTGCGGGCGAACCTGCGGTAGATGTACAAGAGTCAGGTGAACCTAAGCAAGGGGGGACCCGTGGTCGCACAGTCCGTCACCGAGGCCGCGGTCGGCGGCGGCACCTCGCGGCTGGCAGCCCGAGGAGTCACGGTCGGCTACGGTGGCCGGGTCGTCATCGACGAACTCGACGTGGCGATACCGCCGGGCGTGATCACCACGATCATCGGCCCCAACGGCTGTGGGAAGTCGACCCTGTTGAAGACGCTCTCGCGGCTGCTCAAGCCGGCCAAGGGGGCGGTCGTCCTGGACGGCGAGGACATCGGCCGTCTCCGGACGCGGGACGTGGCGAAGAAGCTCGGACTGCTGCCGCAGGCGCCGGTCGCGCCCGAGGGGCTGACCGTGGCCGACCTGGTCGCCAGGGGCCGCCATCCGCACCAGAGCTGGCTGCGCCAGTGGTCGTCCGACGACGCCGACGTGGTGGAGCGCGCCCTGGCCATGACGGGCGTGTCCGACCTGGCCGACCGCCCGGTCGACGCCCTGTCCGGCGGGCAGCGCCAGCGCGTGTGGATCTCCATGACCCTGGCCCAGGGCACCGATCTGCTGCTGCTGGACGAGCCGACGACCTATCTGGACCTGGCGCACGCCGTGGACGTCCTGGACCTCGTGGACGACCTGCACGAGTCGGGCTGCACCGTCGTCATGGTGCTGCACGACCTCAATCTCGCCACGCGTTACAGCGACAACCTCGTGGTGATGCGCGAGGGGTCGGTCCTGGCGCAGGGGCACCCCCGGGACGTCATCACCGCCGAACTGCTCCAGGAGGCCTTCGGGTTGACGGCCCGGGTGATCGACGACCCGGTCGGCGACCGGCCGCTCATCGTGCCGATCGGGCGGACCCATGTGCTGCCCGGTCACGGCCCGGCAGCGAAGCGCCAGTAAGGCTAGGCTAACCTTATTCAGGCACGATAAGGTTTGCCTGCCCTTAGGTGAGGGTGCAGTGAACTGGCGCGAAAGCAAGGGGATGTGGATGCTCCTCCATCGAACGACGCCCGGGAAGCCGTGGCGGCGGCTGGCGGCTCTTCTGTCCGCGGCCACCCTCGGGGTCGGTCTCCTCGCGGGCTGCGGTTCCGGCTCGGACACCGCCGGCGACAAGGGCGAGCCCACTCAGGCCGCGGCCGCCGGTGCCTTCCCGGTCACCGTGGAGCACGCCTTCGGTTCCACCACGGTCGACAAGGCGCCCCAGCGGGTCGTCTCGGTCGGCTACACCGACGACCAGACCGTCCTGGCCTTCGGCATCAAGCCCGTCGGCATGGTCGACCAGTACCCGAACCCGCCCGGTAAGAGCCCCGACATCAACACCCAGTGGCCCTGGGTGAAGGACAAGTGGGGCGACACCAAGCCCGAGGTCGTCATGGAGAACGGCGACTCCGGCCCCAACTACGAGAAGATTGCGGCCCTGCGCCCCGACCTGATCGTCGCGGTGTACTCCGAGATCGACCAGGCCGCCTACGACAAGCTCTCCAAGATCGCCCCCACGGTGGCCCGCACCAAGGGCGAGAAGGAGCCCTTCAGCGCGCCCTGGCAGGACAACGCCCTGCACATCGCCAAGGCCCTCGGCAAGGCCGACGAGGGCCAGAAGATGGTCGACGACATCCAGGGGCAGCTCGACACGGCCAAGAAGGAGCACCCGGAGCTCGGCAAGAAGACCGCGGTCGCACTGTCCTGGTACAAGGACTCGGTCGCGCCCTTCACCTCCACCGACGTGCGCGGCCGGCTCGTCACGGGCATCGGCTACACGTACCAGACCGAGATCGACAAGGTCGCGGGCGGCAACTTCTACACCACGCTCTCGCCCGAGCGCATCGACCTCGTCGACGTCGACCACATCTTCGTCATCAACGACAAGGCCGACACCGAGGCGCTCAAGAAGTTCAAGCTGTTCACCAACCTCGACGCGGTCAAGAAGGGCAACGTGTCCTACCTGCTCGACAGCGAGGGACCCGCGGTCGGCGCGGCCATCTCCCAGGGCACCCTGCTGTCCATGCCGTACGCGATCGACGAGCTCGTCAAGTCGGTCGAGTAGGGAAGTGAGCACCACCGACACGCGCGTCGCCCCGGCGACCCTGCGCACGACGACCGGGCGCGAGGCCGCCCGATGGGTCGCCGGGCACTGCCGCGCGATGCCCGGCCTGACCACCGCGACCGTGCTCACCACGGTCGCGGGGGCGGCGCTCCAGGTGCTCCCGGTGCTTCTGCTCGGCCGGGTGGTCGACGGGGTCGTCGAGGGCGAGGACCGTTCGGTCCTGGTCACGATCGGGGTGCTGATCGGCGCCGCCGCGCTGCTCGGCGCGGCGGCCACCGCGGTCTCCACCTACCTGATCGGACGGCTGGGCGCGGACCTGCTCGCGCGGCTGCGCGAGGGCGCCGTCCGGGCGGTGCTCGGCATGCCGAGCACCCGGATCGAGCAGGTCGGCCGGGGAGACGTGCTCTCCCGGGTCGGCGACGACGTCGCCGTCATCTCCAAGGGCATCCGTACGGCCGTCCCCACGGTGTTCTCGGCGGGCGTCCTGGTCGTCATCGCGACCCTCGGCATGTTCGGGCTCGACTGGCGGCTCGGCCTGGCCGGCGCCGGCGCGCTGCCGGCGTACGCGCTGGCGCTGCGCTGGTACCTGCCCCGCTCCGCCCCGCTCTACCGCAAACAGCGCGTGGCCCAGGCCGACCGCGCCCAGGCCTTCATCAGCGGCCTGAACGGCATCGACACGGTGCGCGCGTACCGCCTGGAGGGTGCCTTCCGCGAGAAGGTCACCACCGAGTCGTGGCGGGTGCGCGAACTCGGGATCGAGGTGTTCCGGTTCTTCGGACGGTTCGTCGGCCGGGAGAACCGCGCCGAGTTCATCGGTCTGGTCCTGATCCTCGTCGTCGGGTACGCCCTGCTGGAGGCCGACGCGGCCACTCTGGGCGAGGTGTCGGCCGCCCCGCTGCTCTTCCACCGGCTCTTCACCCCGCTCGGCGCCATCATGTTCACCTTCGACGAGGCGCAGAAGTCGGGCGCGAGCCTGACCCGCCTGGTCGGGGTGCTGGGGGAGTCCGCCGAAGAGCGGCTGGTCGGCGACGAATCCGTCACGGCCGCCGGGGCCGGGGCGTACCCGGTGACGGTCGAGGGGCTGACGTTCCGTTACCCGGGCTCCGAGGAGCCGGTGTTGCGGGACGTCGACCTGACGATCCCGGCCGGGGGGTCGCTCGCCCTGGTGGGGGCCACGGGTGCGGGCAAGACGACGTTGGCCGCGCTGATCGCGGGCATCGGCATCCCGCAGTCCGGATCGGTGCGCATCGGGACGACCGATCTCGCCGGCCTGGACGAGGCCGGGGCGCGGGCCCTGGTGAGCATCCTGACGCAGGAGACGCACGTCTTCTCCGGCCCGCTCGCCGACGACCTGCGGCTGTCCGCCCCGGGCGCCACCGACGCCGAACTGCTGGACGCGCTGCGCACCGTCGGCGCCGAGGGCTGGGTCGCCGCGCTGCCCGAGGGGCTGCACACCCCGGTCGGGGAGGGCGGCGAGCGCCTGGACGTCACCAAGGTCGCGCAGATCGCCCTGGCGCGGCTGGTGCTGGGCAGGGCTCCGGTGGTGGTGCTCGACGAGTCGACCGCCGAGGCCGGCAGTGAGGGCGCCGCCGAGCTGGAGCGGGCCGTGCTGGCCGCGTGCGCGGGCCGGACCACGCTGTTCGTGGCGCACCGGCTGACCCAGGCGATGGCGGCGGACCGGATCGCCGTGCTCGACGCGGGACGCGTCGTGGAGCAGGGCACACACGAGGAACTGGTGGCTCTGGGCGGCCGGTACGCACGACTGTGGCGGGCCTGGCGAGAGGGTAGTTAGGCAACCCTTATTTAGGTTAGCCTAACTCCATATTCTGGAAGGGACGCTGAGTCTTCGATGATGCAACCGCGCGCTCGTCTCGCACTGCTTTCCCCCACGCGCCTGGCCGAGGTGCGCCGCCGGATCGGCGACCACCCGCACAGGACCATCACCGAGGCCTGCGCCATCGGCCTGTCGTACTGGGCGACCGGCCGAAGCCCCGAGGGCATCGACCTCACCCCCGGCACCCTCTTCGCCGACGTCCTCGGCTGGGTCGGCAACGGCGGTACGGCGCCCACCGGTTGGGAGATCTCCCCGGACGGTCGCGGCATCACGCTCCCCGACGGCGTCACCGTCGAAGACGCGCAGCGCGCGCTGGACGACCTGGCCGACTTCCCGGACCGGCCGCTCGGCACCGTCGGCCCCTCCAGCGTCGCGGACCGGCTGCGGACCCTGGCCGAGTGGAACGACAACCGGGCCGACCGCGACCGCCCCACCCTCGTGGAGATGTTCCGCGCACAGGCCGCCGCCCGCCCGGACGCCGTGGCCGTCGTCGACGAGCACCGCACCCTCACCTACCGCCAAGTCGCCGAACTGTCCAGCCAGTTGGCGCACCACCTGCTCGGCCGCGGACTCGGCTCCGAACAGGTCGTCGGCATCTCCCTTAGCCGCTCCGCCGACATGGTCGTCGCCCTGCTCGCCGTGCTCCAGGCCGGGTGCGCCTTCGTACCGCTCGATCCACAGTGGCCCGCGGCCCGCCGCGCCGTCGTCATCGAGGACGCCCGGGTCGTCGTCCAGCTGAACGCCTCGGGCGAGCACGACCCGGCCGAACCGGACGCCCTGCCCGTCGACCTCGGCGACTGGCGCTACGCGGCGTACCCGAAGGACGCAACCGGCGTCACCGTCCTCGGTGACGCACTGGCCTACGTGATCTTCACCTCCGGTTCGACCGGGCGGCCCAAGGGCGCGATGATCCGTCACGAGGCCATCAGCGAACGCCTGTTGTGGCAGGTGAACGAGATCCTGGGCTTCGGCCACGACGACGCCTCGCTGTTCAAGGCGCCGCTGTCCTTCGACATCTCCATCAACGAGATCTTCCTGCCGCTGGTCTGCGGCGGCCGCCTCGTCGTCCTGCGGCCCGGCGGCGAACGCGACCCCCACCACCTGCTCAGCGTCATCGCCGAACAGCGCGTCACCTTCACCTATCTGGTGTCATCCATGCTGGACGTCCTGCTGGAGATGGCCGGCGACTCCGGCCGCCTGGACAGCCTGCGGCATGTCTGGTGCGGCGGCGAGGTACTCACCCCCGAGCTGTACGAGCGGTTCCGCACCAAGCTCGACAACATCCCCATGTACCACGGCTACGGCCCCGCCGAGACGACCATCGGCGTCTCCCACGTCATCTACCGGGGCGCCGCGGAACGCCTGTCGACGTCCATCGGCAAGGCCAACCCCAACACCCAGCTCTACGTCCTGGACGACGAACTGCGCCCGGTCCCGGTCGGCGTCGGCGGTGAACTCTACGTCGGCGGCTTCCTCCTGGGCCGCGGCTATGTCAACGCCCCGGGCCTGACCGCCTCCCGCTTCGTCGCCAACCCCTTCGCGAACGACGGCTCCCGCCTCTACCGCACCGGCGACCTCGCCCGCTTCGCCCCCGACGGATCGCTGGACTTCCTCGGCCGCGCCGACAACCAGATCAAGATCCGCGGCATGCGGCTGGAGATCGAGGACGTCGAAGCCGGCCTCGCCGAACACCCCGGCGTCCGGCACACCTGCGTCGTCGCGAAGAAGAACACCGCGGGCGGCACCTACCTGGTCGGCTACGTCATACCCGCCGGCGGCGACGGACTGCGGGCCGACGAGGTCAAGGCATGGGCCGCCGCGCACATGGTCGAGTACATGGTGCCCGCCCACATCGTCGTCATGGAGGAGTTCCCGCTTACCGCCAACGGCAAGCTCGACCGCAACGCGCTGCCCGAGCCCACCACCCAGGCCGGCCCACTGGTGCGCCCCACCACCGACGACGAGCGCGCGGTGTGCGCCGCCGTCGCCGAGGTGCTGCGCCTCGAAGAGGTCGGTGTCGACCAGGACTTCTTCCAGCTCGGCGGCGACAGCATCCTCGCGATCTCCCTGCTGAGCGCCCTGCGCGAACAGGGCCTGCACGTCACGGCACGGCAGATCTTCACCCACGGCACCGTGGGCGCCCTGGCCGCGGTCGCGAGCCGCGAGGACGCCTCCGCCGTCGACCACGCCGACGTCCCCACCGGCACCGTCGTGGGCTCGCCCATCGTGCAGTGGCTCGGCGAGACCACGGACGCCGTCGACGGTTTCGTCCAGTCGGTCGTCCTGAACACACCGGCGGACCTGACCGCCGACGCCCTCGACACGATCCTCACCGCCCTCCTCACCCGGCACGACATGCTCCGCGCCAAACTGGTGCGCGGCACCCACTGGAGCTTCGACATCCCCGGCCCGGACCGGACCGCGCCCTGCCTGCGGCGCAGCGACCGGCCGCTCGACGAGTGCGTCGCCCTCGCCACCGAGGCACTGGACCCCACGAACGGCGTGATGCTCAGCGCCGTCTGGCGCGAGGAAGCACGCCAACTCGTCCTCGTCGCCCACCATGTGAGCGTCGACGGCGTCTCCTGGCGCGTCCTGATGGAGGACCTGGCCACCGCCTGGCGGCAGTTCAGCGCGGGCCGGGCCGTCGAACTCCCCCCGGTGGGCACGTCGTTCCGGCGCTGGACACAGCTGCTGGAACGCGCCGCGTTCGACGCCGACAGCTCCTACTACCGTCGCCCCCTGCCCGGCGAGGACCACCCGCTGGCCCGCCGCGCCCTGTCCGACGCCGACACCGTCGCCGGCGAACGCCTGCGGACCGTCACGGTCGGCCCCGAGGTGACGGCCACCCTGCTGAACGAGATCCCCGCCAAGTTCCACGCGGGCGTCAACGACGTCCTGCTCACCGCGCTCGCCGTCGCCCTCGCCCGGCACCGCCGCGACCTCGGCCAGGACCAGACCTTCGCCCACATCGAGCTCGAAGGCCACGGCCGAGAAGGGCAGTTCGTCGCGGACTCCGCCGGCTTCGAGCCGGAACTGTCGCGGACCGTGGGCTGGTTCACCACCCTCTTCCCGGTGACCGTCGACCCCGGCACGGCACCGGACTTCACCTCCCCCGAGTACCTGACCGCCGCCCTCAAGGCGGTCAAGGAGGACCTCGCCAAGGTCCCCGACAACGGCGTCTCCTACGGCGCCCTGCGCTACCTCACCCACTGCGCGTTCGACGCCCCCGCACCCCAGGTGCTCTTCAACTACCTCGGCCGCTTCGCCGCCGGAGCCCCCGGCGACTGGCAACTCGCGGGCACCACCGGCCAGCTGGGCGAGAAGCGCGACCCCCGGATGCGGCTGCCGCGCGCCCTGGAGTTCAACGCCATCGCCGAACCCGCCGCCTCCGGCGCCTACGAGCTCGTCACCACGCTCTCCTGGCCCGACGGACTGTTCACCGACGCCGACATCACGGCACTCGGCGACTACTTCCGCACCGCCCTGACCGGACTCGCCGCCCTCGACCAGGGCGGCCACTCGCCCAGCGACTTCCCCCTCGTGCCGCTCACCCAGGCCGACGTCGACGCCCTGGACGGCCCGGCGCTGCGCGACGTCCTGCCGCTCACCCCGCTCCAGGAAGGCCTCTACTTCCACTCGGTCTTCGACGACGACTCCGCGGGCGCCTACGTCGAGCAGCAACTGCTCACCCTGGACGGCGAGGTGGACGCCGACCGCCTCGCGAGGGCCGCCACCCGGCTGCTCACCCTGTTCCCGAACCTGGCCGCGCGCTTCACGGCCCTGGCCGACGGCCGCGTGGTCTCCGTCCTGGACAGCGGCGCCGAAGCCCCCTTCACCACGCTGGACCGCCCCGGCATCACCGACGAGGAGATACGCGACCTCGCCGAACGCGACCGCCGCACCGGCTTCGACCTCGCCACCGGCCCCCTCATGCGGTACACCCTCATCCGCACCGGTTCCGGCCACGACGTCCTGGTGCAGACCGTGCACCACATCATCGCCGACGGCTGGTCCGTGCCGCCGATGCTCCGCGCGCTGCTCACTGAGTACCACGCCCCCGGCACCGTCTACCCGGTCGGCGGCTTCGCCGACTACGTGCGCTGGCTCGCCGGACGCGACGCCGACGACAGCGACCGCGTCTGGCGCGCGGAACTCGCCGGACTGCCCGGCCCGTCGCTGGTCGCCGAGGGCCACACCCCCTCCGACCGGTTCGCCGACACCTCCATGGCACCCGAGAACGACATCGACAGCGCCGTCCGCGAGGCCGGAGTGCCACTGAGCGTCGCCGTGCACAGCGCCTGGGCCATCACCCTCGGCGGGCTCCTCCAGGGCCGGGACGTGGTCTTCGGCTCCACGGTCTCCGGCCGCGACGCCGACGTGCCCGGCATCGGCGACATGGTGGGCCTCTTCATCAACACCATCCCCGTACGGGCCCGTTGGAGCTCCGGGGCCACCGCCGCCGACCTGCTGACCTCGGTGCGCGACCACCAGAGCACCGTCCTGCCGCACCAGCACGTCTCCCTGGCACGCATCGGCCGCCAGGTGGGCACCGGTCCACTCTTCGACACGCTCGTGGTGTTCGACGTGGCCACGGACCTGACCGCGCTGCGCAGCCCCGGGGACACCCTGACCATCACGGACCTCGTCAACGAGGGCGCCCCGCACTACCCGCTCACCCTCGTGGTCGAGCGCACACCCGACGGCCGCCCCCGCTTCAACCTCGTCTACGACGCCGAACTGCTGCGCGAGACGACCGCCCGGACGATCCTGCACACGTTCAGCCGGACCCTGACCGCCCTGCTCGCCCACCCGGACGCCCCGGTCGACGCCCTGGCGGCGGGAGCCGAACGGCGCCCCGCCCCGCTCACCCCGACCACCCTGGGCGCACTGTTCGACGCCGCCGCCCGCCGCGACCCGGCGGCCACCGCCGTCACCCAGTGCGGCCTCGACGGCGCCACCCGCTCCCTGACCTACGGCGAACTGTCCGACGCCAAGGACGGCCTGGCCGGTGCCCTGCGTGCGGCGGGCGTCGGCCCGGGCAAGCGGGTCGCCGTCGCCGTCCCCCGCTCCCTGGAGCAGGTCGTCGCCCTCGTCGCGATCGCCGGCGCGGGCGGCGCGTACGTCCCCCTCGACCTGGCGTACCCGGACGAGCGGCTGGAGTACATCCTCGGCGACGCGGCCCCGCAGGTCGTCCTCGTGGACCGGGACCAGCGTGACCGCTTCACGGACCTCCTGGCCCGCGCAGGGGTGCGGGCCAGGGTGCTGGTCCAGGGCGAAGAGACCTCGGACACCCGCCCGGAGCCCGCGCCCGAGCCCGACTGGCACACCCCCGCCTACGTGATCTACACCTCCGGATCCACGGGCCGCCCCAAGGGCGTCGTCGTCCCGCACTCCAGCGTGGTGTCGCTGCTCGCGAACACCCGGCCGGACATGGACTTCGGCCCCCGGGACGTCTGGGTCCAGTTCCACTCCTTCTCCTTCGACTTCGCGGTCTGGGAGCTGTGGGGCGCGCTGGCGCACGGCGGCGAGCTGCTGGTGCCCGAGTACGGGCTGACGCGCTCCCCGGTCGACTTCCACCGGCTGGTCCGCGAGCGCGGCGTCACCGTCCTCAACCAGACCCCGTCCGCCTTCTACCAGTTCATCGAGGCCGACCGGCTCGCCGGCGAGCCACTGCCCGCACTGCGCCGGATCATCTTCGGCGGCGAGGCACTCGACCTCGGCCGGCTGCGCGGCTGGGTCGAACGGCACGGCACGGCCGCCCCCGAGCTGGTCAACATGTACGGCATCACCGAGACCACGGTCCATGTCACCCACCGGGTGCTGACCGACGCCGACTTCGGCCCCGGCGACGACACCAGCCCCATCGGCGGCCCGATCCCCGGCCTGGTCACCTACCTGCTCGACGACAGGCTCCGCCCGGTGCCGCCGGGCCGCGAGGGCGCCATCTACGTCGCCGGCGACCAGGTGTCCCTCGGCTACCTGGGCCGTCCCGGGCTCACCGCGGGCCGCTTCGTCGCCAACCCGTTCACGGCCGACGGCTCCCGCATGTACCACACGGGCGACCTCGCGATCCGCACCCTCGACGGCGAACTGGTCTTCACCGGCCGCGCCGACGACCAGGTCCAACTCAAGGGCTTCCGTATCGAGTTGGGTGAAGTCGAGTCCGCGATCAGGGCCTTCGACGGTGTGACGGACGTGGCGGTGACGGTGGCGGACACCGGCGATCATCTGGTCGCGCATGTGGTGGGCGACGTGCCGGGTGATTTCGAGGGACGGTTGGCGCAGAGGCTGCCCGTTCACATGATCCCCGGCAGGGTCCTGACGATCGACGCCCTGCCGCTGACGGTGAACGGCAAGTTGGACCGAACGGCCTTGGTGGAGCGCGCCCTCAGGGGCGCGGGGAACGGCGCGACAAGCCACAACACCCTCGCAGGTGACAGCACGACACTTGCCACGCTGATCGAAATCTTCACTCACACACTGCCCGGCACAGCCGTGGACGCCGACACCGACTTCTTCCGCGCCGGAGGCGACAGCATCATCGCCATCACGGTCGTGAACAGGGCCCGCACCCTCGGCCTGTCCCTCGCGCCGAAGGACGTCTTCCTGCTCAAGACCCCCCGCGCCCTGGCGGAACACCTGGGCACGAGCACACACCGGGCCACCCCGGCGGGCGCCCCACGCGAGGACGGCCCCCTCCCCCCGACCCCGATCATCCTCCGCCAGCGCGAACTCGGCGGCTCCCTCACCCGCTTCGCCCAGGCCAGGACGCTCCAGGCCCCCGAGAGCGCCGGCTTCACGGACGCCGTGCGCGCCGCGCACGCCGTGGTCGCCGCCCATCCGGCCCTGCGGCTGAGGCTCCGCACAGAACACGGCGTATGGACCCTGCGCACCGAGTCCGCCCGCGACATCACCGTCGTACGCCCGGACACCACCGACGCGACAGCCGTCGCGAACGAGGCCGCCGGGCAGCTCGACCCCGAGTCAGGCGAGGTGATCGCGTTCGCGTGGCTGGAGTCGACCAGGACCCTGGTCGTCACCGTGCACCACCTCGCCGTAGACGCGGTCTCCTGGCTGATCCTGCTCGACGACCTCATCGCGGCCCTGCGCGGCGAGCCGCTCGCCCCGCCGACCACCTCGTACGCCGAGTACGCCGAAGCCCTGACGCTGAGGGCGACCCAGGACCTCGACGACCTCGGCCACTGGGTCACCACCCTCCAGGCTCCCGAACTGCTGCCGCACACAGGGGCGTTGCGCAGCACGACCGTGGCACTCGCCCCGGACGTGAGCGACAGCGTCACCCGCACCGCCCCCGCCGCCCTGGGCGTCGGACTCACCGAGCTGCTGTGCGGCGCCCTGCGCACCGCGCTGACCCGCATCCAGCCGTCCCCCGGCGACCTCGCGATCGACCTGGAACGGCACGGCCGGGTGCCGGTCCTCGAACAGCACGACTACACCCGTACCGTCGGCTGGTTCACCGCCATCGCACCCGTACGGCTCACCGCGCACACCGACCCCGTCGCGGCGGCCCGCGAGGTCGCCGAGCGCCAGCCCGACGAGGACGGACACGTCGCCTACGGCCGCCTCAGGTACCTCAACCCGCAGACGGCGCCGCTGCTCACCGCCCGCCCGCAGGTGCTGTTCAACTACCTCGGCCGGGGGAGTGAGTCCCAGGCGCCGCACCTCACCGGCGGCGACCAGGGCAGCCCCTACGCCGTCGAGGTCAACGCGTGGACCGACGAGGCCACCGGCAGTCTGCTCGCCGAGTTCGTCCTCGCCGAGGGCGTCCCCGACACGATCACCGAGCACTGGCGCGACGCCCTGCGGTGCCTCGCCGACGCCGCGACGACGGCCGAGCGCACCGCCCCGGTCACCCCGCTCCAGCGCGGCCTGTTCTTCCAGGCCCAGTTGGCGGGCACGGCCGGACACTACGTCGCGCAGAACTGGTTCACCTTCGACCGGCGCCTGGACACCGGCGCGCTGGCCGAGGCGATGGCCCATGTGATCGCACGGCACCCGGTCGTCGGCGCCGGCTTCGGTACCGACCAGGACGGAAACCCGGTGCAGGTCCTCAAGGCCGGGCGGCGGGTCGACGTCCGTACGGTCGCCCTGTCGACGGACGCGGAGGTCGACGCCCTGCGCGCCCGGGACCGGGACACCGGCTTCGACCCGGGTGAGCCGCCGCTGATCCGGCTGACCGTCGTGCACCTGCCCGGCGACCGGGACGGCCTGCTGCTCAGCTACCACCTGCTGCTGTGGGACGGCTGGTCCCGGGAGATCGTCCTGCGGGACCTCTTCGACGCCTACCGCGCCGTCCTCGCGGGCGAGCCGCTCGATCCGACGCCCGCCACACCCAGCTTCGAGGAGTACGCCCGGGCCCTCGACGCCAAGGACCCGGCGGTGTCGGAGCGCTTCTGGGCGGACCACCTGGCCGCGCTGCCCGGCCCGACGCTGCTGGCCGGACCGGAGCCGTCCTTCTCGGACGACCTGCCGAGCGCGCTCGTGCACACCCTGTCCGCCGAGCGGTCCGCGCTGGTGCGCGAGACGGCCCGGGTGCACGGCGTCACCCTGAACTCGGTGCTGACCGGCGCGTTCGGCCTGCTCCTCGGCGCGCACACCGGCCGCGCCGACGCCGTGTTCGGCGTGACCGTCTCCGGCCGGGACGGCGAGGGACGCTCCGGCATCGTCGGCGTGCTGCTCAACACCGTGCCGATGTGGACCCGGGCCCGCCCCGGCGACACGGTCGGCGCCTATCTGTCCGCCGTCCAGGCCGCCCGGGTCGAGGCGATGGAGCACGAGCACCTCGGGCTCGGCGAGATCCAGCGGGCCAGCGGCCACGACACCCTGTTCGACAACCTCTTCGTGCTCCAGAACTTCCTGGACATGGACGCGTTCGCCGAGATGAACACGCGGCACGGCATCACCTCGGTGAAGGCCGACGACTCCACCCACTATCCGTTCACCTGGGTCGTCACGCCCGGGGACCGGCTCACGGTCAAGCTGGAGTACCGCGACGGCGACACCGGCAACGCCCGCCGTCTCCTCGACGACTACCTCGGCGTGCTCGAAGGCCTGGCCCGTGCCACCGGGACGGTCGGGTCTCTGCCCGGTCCGGGCCGGATGCCCGAGCCGGGCGCACGCACCGACGTCGGCACGGACACCGTCGTCGACCGGTTCGACCGGGCGGCCGACCGCGATCCGCAGCGGGTGGCACTCGTCGCCCACGGCTCCACGATGACGTTTGCCGAACTGCGCGACCGGAGCCGGGCCGTGGCGGGTGTGCTCGCCGCCCGCGGCATCGGACCGGAGACGACCGTGGGGCTGGCGATCCCGCGCTCCCTGGACTGGGTCGCGGCGCTCTTCGCCGTCCTGCGGGTCGGCGCCGCGTACGTGCCGCTGGAGCTGGACCACCCGGACGAGCGGATCGCGGCCATCGTCGACGACGCCCGGCCGCAGGTGATCCTCACCGTGAGCGCGGTCTCGCCCCGGCTGACCGGCGACCTGATCGAACTGGACCGGCCGCTCCCCGACGCCGAGCCGTACGTGACGTTCGCGCCGGACGACCCCGGCCGGCTGCGACACCCCGCGTACACGATCTACACCTCCGGCTCCACCGGGAAGCCCAAGGGCGTGGTGACCGAGTACGCCGGTCTCACCAACATGCTGATCAACCATCAGCGCCGGATCTTCGAGCCGGTGCTGGCCGAGCACGGCCACCGGACCTTCCGGATCGCGCACACCGTGTCGTTCGCCTTCGACATGTCGTGGGAGGAGCTGTTGTGGCTCGCCGACGGCCATGAAGTGCACATCTGCGACGAGGAGTTGCGCCGCGACGCGCCCCGGCTGGTGGCGTACTGCCTGGAGCACGGGATCGACGTGATCAACGTGACGCCGACCTACGCGCAGCAGCTGGTCGCCGAGGGGCTGCTCGACGACCCCGAGCGGCGGCCGGCCCTGGTCCTGCTCGGCGGCGAGGCCGTCACGCCGACACTGTGGCAGCGGCTCGCCAGCACCGAGGGCACGGTCGGCTACAACCTGTACGGACCGACCGAGTACACCATCAACACCCTGGGCGTCGGCACCTTCGAGTGCGAGGACCCGGTGGTGGGCGTGGCCATCGACAACACCGACGTGTACGTGCTGGATCCATGGCTGCGGCCCCTGCCGGACGGCGTCCCCGGTGAGCTGTACGTGTCGGGCATCGGCATCGCGCGCGGCTACCTCGGGCAGCCCGCCCAGACGGCCCACCGTTTCGTCGCCTGCCCGTTCGGTGAGCCCGGCGAGCGCATGTACCGCACCGGCGACCTCGTGGTGCGCCGTCCGGACGGCAACCTGATGTACCTGGGCCGCACCGACCAGCAGGTCAAGATCCGCGGCCACCGGGTGGAACTCGGCGAGGTCGAGGCGGTGTTCGCGGCACATCCGGCGGTGCGGTTCGTCGCCGCGGTGGCCCAGCCCGACCCGCAGGTCGACGGCGCCCACCGGCTGGCCGCCTACCTGGTCCTGGACGGGGCGGACCTGGCCTCCGTCGCCGCCGACGTGGGCGCCGGGCTGCCGGACTTCCTGCGGCCCACGCACTACGCCCAGGTCGACGGCATCCCGCTGACGGTGAACGGGAAGGCTGACACCAAGGCGCTGCCCGAGGCAAAGCCGCTGGGCGCGCTGACCACGGCGGGGGAGCGGCGGCCCGGGACCGAGACCGAGACCGTGGTCTGCGAGTACTTCGCCGAGGCACTGGATCTTGACGACGACGAGGTGAGCGCGGTGAGCGACTTCGTGTCCCTGGGAGGACACTCCATGCTGGCGGTGCGGCTCGTCGGGCTGCTCCGCCGCGAGTACGGTCCCGTGATCACCATCCGCGATCTGTTCACCCTGCGAACCCCGGAAGCGATTGCCCGCCACCTCGATGACAACTGACACCCAGCGGCCCCGCCCCGGGGCCGCCATCCTCCGCACGGCCCTGCGCCGCAACCTCGGCGCCATGGCCGGGGGCACCCTCCTCATGGGCCTCTACCAGGCCGGTGAGACGGCCTTCCCCATCGCGCTCGGCCTGATCGTCGAGCACACGATGCGGGGCGAGCGCAGCCTCCAGGCGCTGGCCGTGTCGATCGGCGCCCTGGCCGTGATCATCACGACGGTGTCGCTGTCGTGGCGGTTCGGCATGCGGATCCTGCAGAAGGCCAACACGACCGAGGCGCACCGCTGGCGGGTGAAGGTCGCTGCCTGCGGCCTCCAGCCCGTGGCCAGGGACGTCGACCTCAAGTCCGGCGAGGTGCTGACCATCGCCACCGAGGACGCCGACCAGACCGCCGACATCATCGAGGTGGTGCCGCTGCTGATCAGCTCGCTCGTCGCGGTGCTGGTCGCGGCGGTCGCCCTGGGCCTGGCGGACATCAGGCTCGGACTGCTGGTGATCGTGGGCACGGTCGCGATCCTGTCGATCCTCAGCGTGATGTCCAAGCGGATCGGCAGCAGCACGCAGGAGCAGCAGGCGCGGGTGGCCCGAGCGGGGGCGAAGGTCGCCGACCTGATCACCGGCCTGCGCCCACTGCACGGCTTCGGCGGCAACCACGCCGCGTTCCGGTCCTACCGCGAGGTCAGTACCGAGGCGAAGCGCCAGTCGATCACCGTCGCCAAGGTGAACGGCGTCTACGCGGGCACCGCCCTGGCCCTCAACGCCGTCCTCGCCGGCGCCGTGACCCTGACGGCGGGCTGGCTGGCGTTCGAGAGCCGGATCACCATCGGCGAACTCGTCATGGCGGTGGGGCTGGCGCAGTTCATCATGGAACCGCTCAGGCTGTTCTCCGAGATGCCCAAGTACGTGATGATCGCGCGGGCCTCGGCGGAGCGGATGGCCCTGGTGCTGTCGGCTCCGCCGGTGATGACCCCAGGCACGGGACGCCCCTCGGAGGGCGGCGACCTGGAGATCGACGGTGTCCGCCACGGCACCCTGACCGACCTGACGTTCCGGGTGAAGGCGGGGGAGTTCGTCGCCATCGCCCCCTACCAGCCCCGCGCGGCCGCCGACCTCGCCGCCGTCCTGGCCGTACGCGTTCCGCCGACCGCGTACGAGGGTTCGGTACGGATCGGCGACCAGGACCTGGCGGACCTGTCCGTCGAGGCGGTCCGCGAGCACCTGCTGGTCAACCCGTACGACGGGGAGATCTTCGCGGGCACCCTCCGTACGAACATCGACCCGTCGGGCACGAGCCGTACGGTCCCCGAGGCGGTCGAGGCGTCCATGCTGACCGACGTCGTGGCCCTGCACCGTGAGGGCCTCGACTACGGCGTCCGCGACCGCGGCGCCAACCTCTCCGGCGGCCAGCGCCAACGCCTCTCCCTGGCCCGCGCCCTGGCCGCCGACACCGACGTCCTCGTCCTGCACGACCCGACGACGGCGGTCGACGCGGTCACCGAACAGCTCATCGCCCGCAACGTGTCCACACTCCGCCGCGGCCGCACGACGATCGTGATCACCAGCAGCCCGGCATTCCTGGACGCGGCGGACCGCGTCCTGATCCTGGACGACGGCACGATCACAGCAGAGGACACCCACCGCAACCTGCTCACCAACAACGAGGCCTATTGCCTGGCGGTCGCACGGTAACGCTTCAGGAAGCCAGGGTCACACGCCGCCAGGTGCGCGGCGCTGTGCCGATGCGCAGCTCGCCCGCACGGGCGCGACCATCTCCCGTGCGGGGGGCCGGGGGCTACGCCCTAGGGTTGCGGGGGCTGTGCCGATGCGCGTCTGCGCCGCGCGACCAGCTCCCGCGCGGGGGCTCGGGGGACACGCCCCAGGGGCGCGGGGAACTGCGCGACCAACCCCCACCGCCCCGCACTCGACCACGGCGCTACGCGGGAAGCGTCGAGGTCACGTGTGTTCCTCCAGGGACCGGGGGAGACGCCGTCAGGGGCGCGGGGCTGTGCCGATGCGCGGCTGCGCCGCGTGGGCGCGATCAGCTCCCGCGCAGGGGCTCGGGGGGGGCACGCCTCAGGGGCGCGGGGAACTGCGCGATCAACCCCCACGCACCCGCACCCGCCTACGACCCGAGAGCCCACCCCACATCCCTCAGCAACGCAGAACGCCACCCCGCCCGGTCATGCCCCGACGCCGACCGAGCCACCCGCACCGCCGCCCCGGCCCGCTCCACCAACCCCTCGATCACCTCACCATGCGGCAGCATCCGGTCCTCGTGTTCCCCGACATCGAACGCCACCCGCAGCCCCGACAGATCAACCCCCGCCCGCAACCGCTCCGCGAGAACACCCCCCACCGAACCCCCCAACGGATCAGCCGCCCGCAGGGCACCCGGCGTCCACCAGAACGACCCCGACTGACACGCCACCCGCGACACCAACTCGGGATACTCCAGCGCCGCGTACACCGCACTCAGCCCCCCGAGACTCTGCCCGGTGACCACCAGCCGCTCCGCATCGGCGGGCACGCCCGACTCCGCCACCAGCGGCAGCAGTTCGTCCCGCACCGCCTCCCACAGCTCGGGCCGGCAGGTGAACTCCGCGACCCGGTCCTTGGCCGGCAGGAAGACCAGGGTCACCGGCGGCACGTCCCCCGCCGCCACCGCCGAGTCGAACGCGGTCACGGCCGGATGCAGATGGAGCCAGTCGTCGCCGTCGAGCAACAACACCACCGGCCCACCACCCCCCGCCGGATGCACCCGCACGGTCCGCCGCCCGCCCAGCCGCTCGCTCGCCCAGCGGACCCGCGTCCGCGGCAGGGGCAGCACCGCGTCCGCCCCGAGGAGCGGCCAGTGCGGCTGCTGGGGGGCGTCCGGCGTCGCCGCGATGGACCGTTCGCCACCCGCCCCGGCCGGGTTGAACGGGTCGGCATGGAAGACGTCCCCCGCCACGAACCGGTACGTCACCCGCAGCCGTTCGGGCATCCGCACCTCCGCGTACCAGCAGTCGCTGTCCTGCCAGCGGCGCAGGGCGACCGGATCCGACCAGCTCTCGAACTCGACGGTCACCGGCGACGACCCGCGCCACAGGAACAGCGTCACCCAGCCACCGCCCTCGGCGGGCACCGACGAGGGCGCCCCCACAGCGGCCCAGAACGCGGAACTGCCGGGCGCTCCCGGCAGCCCGAACCCGGCGAACACGTCCTGACTGCCCGCGGCGGGCACGCGCATGAGCGTCTCCTTGTGAGAGGGAAGGGGCAAAGGCTAAGCTCCGTCAATTAGGCGAGCCTAACCTAATCTTGGCCCCTCGAGGAGGCACGACGCATGAGCACCAACCCCTTCGACGACAACGAAGGCCGGTTCCTCGTCCTGGTGAACGACGAGGGCCAGCACTCCCTCTGGCCGTCCTTCGCCGAGGTCCCCGGAGGATGGACGATCGCCTTCGCGGAGAACACCCGCGAGGCATGCCTGGAGTACGTGGAGACCCACTGGACGGACCTGCGCCCCCGGTCCCTCGCCGCCGCCCAGGACGCCTGACACCGCCGATGCTGTGCACCAGGCTGACCAACGCCCGTTTCCTCACCATGGATCCGGACCACCCGGTCGCTCATGACCTCGGCATCTGGCAGGGCCGGATCGCGGGACTCGACGAGGCCGTGACCACCCTGCCCGCCCGGGAGGTCGTCGACCTCCAGGGCGCCACGGTGCTACCGGGGTTCATCGACGCCCATGTCCACCTCGCCTGGACCGGGTTCAAGCAGAACACCCCGAGCATCGCGGGCCACACCCGCGTCGAGGACGTGCTCGCGGTCGTGGCGCAGGCGGTCGCCCGCAGCCGGGCCCCCGGCGACTGGGTGAGCATCGCCGGCTACGACCAGCGGGCCCTGGGCCGTCATCTGACCGCCGCCGAACTCGACCGGGTCAGCGACGGACGCAAGCTCTACCTGCTGCACGACTCCGGGCACGGCTGCGTCGTCAACACCGCCGTCCTGGACCTGCTCCCCTCCGGCATTCCCCACGAGAACGGCTTCCTCGCCGAGCAGGCCATGGGCGCGGCCCGCGCCCTGCGCCTCCCGCACGCCCAGGAGGACCTGGCCCAGGCGATCGGCCGCGCGGCCCGCACCTGTCTGGCCGAGGGCGTCACCGCCTGCGCCGAAGCGGGCATCGGCGGCACCCTCTTCGGTCACAGCCCCGTCGAACTCGGCGCCTACCAACTCGCCCGCGACAAGGGCCTGTTGCCGCTACGGGTGCAGCTCATGGTGTCCGCGGACCGGCTGCGCCCGGTCGCCGCGCACCAGTCCGACGGCATCCCGCGCGCCCTCGACCTCGGCCTGCGCACCGGCCTCGGCGACGACCGGCTCTCCGTCGGTGCGCTGAAGATCTACACCGACGGCGGCATGATGGCCCGTACGGCCGCACTGACCAGCCGCTACGAAGGCCTCGACCACGCCGGGCAGTTGCAGGACGACCCGGAGGTGCTCACCGACCTCGTCGTGGACGGCCACCTCGCCGGCTGGCAGCTCGCCGTGCACGCCATCGGCGACCGCGCGGCCGACCTCGCCCTGGACGCGATCGAACGCGCCCAGCGCATCCGGCCCCGCCCCGAGGCGCGCCACCGCATCGAACACGCCGGGCTGATCCGGCCCGACCAGCTCCCGCGCATGGCCCGGCTCGGCGTCAGCGCGGTCGTCCAGCCGAACTTCCTGCGCTGCTTCGGCGACGACTACGCCTCGATCATGGGCGAGAAGCGGGCGCCCTGGATGTACCGGGGCCGGTCCTTCCTGGACCACGGCATTCCCCTGGTGGGCAGCTCCGACCGGCCCGTCGCCGACGGGTCGCCCCTGCGCGCCGTCCAGTTCATGGCCGAACGCGCCTCCGCCTCAGGGCAGTTGATCGGCCCGGACGAGACCGTCACCGTCGACCAGGCCCTGCACGCCTACACCGTCGCGGGCGCCCACGCCTGCCACTGGGAGGACCGCCTGGGCTCTCTCACCCCGGGCAAACTCGCCGACCTGGTCGTCCTCGCCGACGACCCCCGGAGCGTCGACACCTCGCGCATCGGCGCCATCGAGGTCGTGGAGACGTATGTGGACGGCCGTCCGAGCCGTCCGCGCGCTTGATCCCCGGTCCGGAACCGAGGAAGGAACCCCTTGACCACGGCCACGCCGCACCCTGCCGTGCTCCCGCACGCCCTTGCCGCCCCGGCATCCACCGTGCGTACCGCCCGCCCCGACGAGGCCGCCGCCCTCGCGGCCCTGTCCCGGCCCTTCGTACGCTCGGGCGCCCTGCGTGCCCGCCCCGTCTCCCTCTACGCCGCCCACGCGGCCGACTTCCTGGTGCTCCAGGCTCCCGACGGCACGCTCGACGGCTGCGTGGCCCTGCGCGCGTACCCCGCGAACCCGGGGGAGGGCCGCCGAGCCGCGGGCGTCGTCTACAACTTCTGCGTGGCCGCGCACCGGCAGGGGAGCGGCGCCGGCGCCGGGCTGTTACGGACGGTGCTCACCGCCGCCCGCGCCCGGTCGCTCGACACCCTGTTCACGGCGACCACCGGAGGCGCCGGACTGTTCCTCCGCCACGGCTTCACTCCCACGACCGCGCACCGCGCGCCACGGCCCTGGGCGCAGTCCCTGGACCCGCGGCGCGGGGCACGCGTCCTGGTCAGGACGGTGTGACGGTGTCGGGCACCACGGTGGTGCCCGGGCTGGTCCCGGCGAGCACACTGCGCAGCACCGCGTGCGGCACCCGTCCGTCCACCACATGGGCCTTGCGCACCCCGCCGCGGACGGCACGCAGACAGCCCTCCATCTTCGGCAGCATGCCGCTCGCCAGCCCGGGCAGCAGCCCGTCCAGCTCCCGGGCCGTCAGATGCCCGATCACCTCGGTGCTGCGCGGCCAGTCCGCGTACAGCCCCTCGACGTCGGTGAGCATCACCAGCCGCTCGGCGTCGAGTGCGACGGCGAGGGCGGCCGCCGCGAGATCGGCGTTCACGTTGTAGACCTGCCCGTCCGCGCCGCGTGCGACAGGGGAGACGACGGGAATGTGGTCCTGGTCCAACAGGGCCCGCACCATGGCCGGATTGACGTCCACGACGTCACCGACGAGGCCGATGTCCACCGCCCTGCCGTCCACCCGGGCGGGCCGCCGCACG
The DNA here is from genome assembly GCF_042959065.1 of Streptomyces sp. NPDC007929. Lineage (NCBI taxonomy): Bacteria > Bacillati > Actinomycetota > Actinomycetes > Kitasatosporales > Streptomycetaceae > Streptomyces > Streptomyces sp. NPDC007929. Next base: position 644,679 of record NZ_JBIBKD010000004.1, read on the forward strand.
GCCGTCATCGTGTGCGCGTCCTCGCCGGTCAGGCCCACCGCGTAGGGCCCGTGGGCGTTGATGTGCCCGACCAGCTCCCGCTGCACGCGACCGGTCAGCACCATCCGCACCACGTCCATGGTCTCGGGCGTCGTCACCCGCAGCCCCGCCTCGAACCGGGTCCGCATCCCGAGCCGGTCGAGCATCGCGCTGATCTGGGGCCCGCCGCCGTGCACGACCACGGGGCGCAGTCCCGCGTGCCGCAGCTCCACCACGTCCTGGGCGAAGGTCCGTTGGAGGTTCGCGTCCACCATGGCGTTGCCGCCGAACTTGACGACGACCGCCCTGCCCCGCAGCTCCTCGGGCCAGGGCAATGCCCAGGTGGACGGATCACCTTCACGGGCTGCTGTCACACTCACGCGGTCACTCCGTTTCGGTCCGGACGGCCTGGAGTGTATTAACTTAGCCTAACCTAACCTCAATTGACGTGGTCGTGTGTCTGCGGCGGGCTCCGGCCTCGTCTGCGCCGGCGCCTTCGCGTTCCTGCGCGGACGCGCACGCGGACGCCGACCAGTGGTCCAATGAGGGGATGCGTTCGAACTGCTCCGCGCGTGAGATCCCCGCCGTCGCGTTCGCCGCGCCCGCGGGCACTCCCGCGGGTGTGGAGGTCATGTCGCTGACGGAGCTACGGCGCCGCGTCCGCGAGCAGTCCCTCAACCGGCCCCAGCGCCCCGACTTCCACCACCTCCTCGCGCTCACCGCGGGCGACCTCCGGCACGTCGTCGACTTCAACGGCTACGCGCTGCGGCCCGGCTCCTGGCTGTGGGTGCGCCCGGGGCAGGTGCACCAGTGGGGCGATCTGAACGAGGCCGAAGGCACGCTGATCCTCTTCCAGCAGGACGTGCTCGACCCGGCCACGGCGGCGTCCGCCCGGGTCGACGATCCGCACGCACCGGTCGTCATCACCCCGGCCGACGCCGACGTCAAGGCGGTGACGATGGCCGCCGAGCATCTGAGCCGTGAGTTCCAGTCGCTCGGACAACTGCCTCTCGACGTGCATCTGGCCGCTCTGCGCCACCTCCTCGCCGTCCTCCTGCTGCGCCTGGCCCATCTCACCGTCCCGGCCGGCGGCCCCGCTCCGGAGCCGGACGAGACCTACCTGCGCTTCCGCGACGCGCTCGAACGGCACTTCACCACCACCCGGCGGGTGGAGGACTACGCGCAGCTGCTCAGCTGTTCGGGACGCACCCTCACCCGGGCGACCCTGGCGGGAGCCGGGCTCAGCGCGAAGGAGTTCATCGACCGCCGGGTCGTCCTGGAGGCCAAGCGTCTGCTGGCGCACGGCGACGAGACGGCCGCCCAGATCTCGGACCGCCTCGGCTTCGCCACGCCCTCCCAGTTCAGCAAGTACTTCACGCAACGCACGGGCCGTGCCCCGATCGACTTCCGCAACGAGGTGCGAGGCCTGACCTGGCCGCGGCAGTTGCTGGCCGAGTGATCCCGCGTGCTCCGGTGAGGCGCCGAGTGAGCGCGTGTGCTCAGGCGAGGCGCCGGATCACCGCCTCGGCGACGGCCCGGGCGCTGCCGGGGTCCTGCCCGGTGATGAGGCGGTCGTCCCGATCGTGACGCCGAGTCCCGCTCCGGTGCTGGTGACGATGGCGAGGACGCGGTTGGGGCGGGTCACGGGAATCCTTGCTGCCGGGCGTGGTTTCGTGATCATTCCGGTGGAACGCGGGTGCTGTCAGGAACGGGCGCGCGCGGTCGTGAGTTCACGGCGGGCCTGCCACCGGTCGATCACCACGTTGAGCAGCAGGCACACGGCGCCCCACCCGGCGATCGTCGCCAGGTGGCCGCCGGCGCCGGCCCCGTCGAAGTAGACCGCGGCGCGGACCAGGTCGACCGCGGCCGGCAGCGGCAGGACGTCGTTCAGGTCGCGGAAGAACTCGGGAACCATGTACAGCGAGATGGCTCCACCGGAGGCCGGGACCCCGATCATCAGCGCGATGATCAGTACGGGTACGACACCGGCGATGCCGAGGGTGCGGGTGAACACCGCGGTGAACAGCGAGACGCTGAAGATCGTCAGTGCCCCGAAGCCGACCATCGCCCAGCCATGGCCGTTGATCGCGCCGATCAGCTTGTCGAACAGCACCCACAGCCATACGGCCATGCCCACCGCCCAGCCCGCCATCATCGGCAGGAGCCGGCGCAGCCGCCTGATCTCCGGTGCGCCGCCGCGCAGCGCCGCCATCAGCACGAAGCCGGACATGATCCACGACATGGCCACGTACATGCTGTTGCTGCCGTTGGAGTCGGAGGCGTTCAACGGCTTGATGTCGGTCGTTACCAGCGGCATCTTCCGGCTCTCGGCGATCTGCTGGAACATCCCCCGCAGCGCGTTGTGCTGACCGGCCCCCGCCGCCGAGGAGGTGTAGAGGGTCGCCGCGCCGCCCTCGGCGGTGGGCAGAACGTACGCGCCGACGACGTCCCGATCGCGGATCTTGTCGGTCGCCTTGTCGACGGAGGTGCCGGCGGTCAGGGAGACCAGGTCGCCCAGGCCCTTCTGCAACTCCCTGGTCGCCTGCTCGGTCTGTTCCTGGGCGGCGCCGACGACCACGACGGGCATGTCGCGGATCTGCGGCTGGTGCAGGGAGGCGCTCATCATGCCGACGACGACGGTGAGGATGGCCAGCGGGAAGGCGGCCACCGCGAAGTACCGCAGCCGCTTGGAGCGCACCGGACCACCGGACATCGCGGGCCGCGGGGCGTCGGGGTCGGCGGCCTCCGGGGTGTCCGCGAGCGCGGCCCCCTTGCGACGCTCCAGGACGAGGGCGAGGACGAGGGCGGCGACCAGCCAGATGGCGAGTGTCCGCAGCTGGTCGCCCAGTCCGCGGCCGTCGAAGTACATGACCGACCGGAGTGCCTCACCCGCGGCCGGCAGCGGCAGCACGTCGTGCAGGAAGCCGAAGAAGCCGGGCATCGAGTGGATCGGCGTGGCGAGGTCGGAGGACGGCACGCCGAAGACGACCCACAGCAGCATGCCGGGCAGCAGCGCCAGCCCGCCCAGGAACCTGGCGAACAGCAGCTGCCCGACGGCCACGGCTCCGGTCGCCAGCAGGCCGATCCCGACGAACGCCGGGTAGTGGCCGTCGACCGCCCCCACGACCGGCCCCAGGATCAGCCAGGTCACGGTGCTGGTCCCTACCGCCCAGCCGGCCAGCAGCGGCAGGAATCTGCGCAGGGCGAGCAGATGGGGCACGGCCGTCATCATCCCGCTCAGCGGTACGTACCCGACCATGATCATGCCGATCGCGGCGAGCAGCACGGCGATGCCCGCGCTGTCGCCGGAGGGCAGCGGAGCGACGTCCTGGTTCTTCGTCGTCCAGTCGTGGCCGGCCGCGACCGGGGCGAGGATCTGCTTGACCGTGCCCGCCTGCGAGGCACCCGCCGCCTGGGCCGTGTAGACGGTCGCCTCCGTGGAGCCGGCCGCGGGGATCAGCAGGACACCGGCGACGTCACGGTCCTCGAGCAGGTCGAGCGCCTCACCGCGGTCGGTGACCAGCCGGGGATCGGCGGCGCCGTCCTGTACGGACCTCAGCTCGTCGACGACGGACTCGGCCACGGCCCCCGAACCGACCACGGCGACCGGCATGTCCTGGGTCCTCGGTGAGTGCATCGTGCCCATGTAGGTCGCGTACATCATCGTGATCATGAGGAAGGGGATGAGAAAGAGAAAGACCCGCTTGACGATCTCTCTCTTCCGGTCCGCCTCGGGCGCGACCGGCTCGTGCGGTCTCACCTCGGCGACGGGGGGCGTTGTCTCCATGACGGGCTCCTGATGCCTTTGGTCGGGCGCGTCCGAAGGAGCAGGGTGTTGCCCGTCCGGACGCGGTGTGCGGAGGAGGAGGTGTCGGTGGACGCGCGGCAGGCACACAGACGACCGCCCTCCTCAAGAACGGCCTGGTCGAGCGCACGGTCGACCCTGGTTCCGCACCGGCCGTGACACCGCAGTGATCCGGCTGCCCGCTCCACAGCGAGCAGGCCACCCGCAGCGCTCCCGGCGTCAGCCCGCGGCGATGTCGGCCAGCAGCGACGTGACGCGCGCCCGCGCTCGCTCGGCGACGTCACTCCCGGGAGCGACATGGACCCGGCCTGCCTCGACAGCCGCGATCGCCGACTCCGCGACCGCACGCGGGGTGAGCTTCGCGCCGAAGTGCGCGGCGGCGTCCCGCATCGCGGCGTTCCGCAGCGCGGCCGGCGCACCGGCCTGGAGGTCCATGGCGCCGAGCGCCACGGAGTTCTGCCCGAGGGGGGTGTCGACGAGCCCGGGGCACAGGACGGTCGCGCCCAGCCCGGGCGCCACGCGCTTCAACTCCTGATCGAGCGTCTCGGTCAGCCCCACGACCGCGTGCATGGTGGTGGTGTACGGCGTGAGGTCCGGCAGCGGGGCGAGGCCGCCGGAGGAGGCGGTGTTGAGGAAGTGGCCCGTGCCCTGCTCGATGAGCAGGGGAGCGAAGGCCTTGACGCCGTGGACGACTCCGAGCACCTTGACGCCGATCATCAACTCCCAGATGCGCGCCCGCTGTTCCCAGAGAGGAGCGGGCGGGGAGACGACCCCGGCGTTGTTGCAGACCAGGTCCACTCGCCCGTAGGCGGCGATGGTCCGGTCTGCGAGCGCGCGCACGGAGGCCTCGTCGCTGACGTCCGCCACCACGGCGGTGACCTCGGCCCCGGCTGCCGCCAGCGACGCCGTCGCCTTGTCGAGGCCCTCCTCGCGGATGTCGGAGAGAACAAGCCGCACTCCGCGATCGGCGAGGGTTTCGGCGAGGCCGTAGCCTATGCCGCTGGCGCCTCCGGTGATGACGGCGACCTGGCCGTTGGTCATACGCATACGTACTCCTGTGTTCACGGGTCTGACACGCGTCTGATTGCACGGGACTGATTGCACGGGACTGATTGCACGGGACTGAATGCACGGGACTGAATTCGCCGATCAGAAAGCGCTGAAATTCATTCCGGCGAGAAAGAGTGAGACTCTTTCGGATTGCGTCCCAGACTAGGAGCGATTTCCCGGCGTCCCCCGGTACCCCGGAAGTGAAGGGGAAGCGGGCGATCGCTACCGGAGTACCACCCGTCCTCGTCCGGAAGATGCGGCAGCCCGGACGCCGGCGTCACAAGGAGTTCCCAGTCGTTTCCGTTCCGCCTGCTTCAGGAGGAGGACACCCCCTACCGGAGGAGGAGGCGGCAGCCGCGTATTCGCTTCCCCGGTGCCGTGGGTGGCCGGATCTGCCCGCCTAGCTTGAGGAACGGGTCACGCAGGCCCACCCCGTCCATGTCATCCGTCCCGTTGTTTTCCCAGGTGGGAGTACTCTTGTGGCCACCTTCCTCTACAGACTCGGCAAGCTCGCCTTCAGACGGCGCCGCCTCGTCGTGATGCTGTGGCTCGCCGCCCTGGCCGTCGTCGGCATCGGCTCGGCGAGCGTGTCGGGCACACCGTCGGACCAGTTCAGCATCCCCGGCACCGAGTCCCAGAAGGCTCTGGACCTGCTCGACAAGGAGTTCCCGCAGGCCTCCGCCTCGGGCGCCACCGCCCGCGTCGTCTTCGAGGCCCCCGACGGGCAGAAGCTGACGTCCGGGGCCAACAGGACCGAGATCCAGTCACTGATCGCCGACCTCAAGAAGGCCCCTCAGGTGGCGAGCGTCAGTGACCCCTACACCAGCCGTCTGTTCAGCCGGGACGGCACCATCACCTACGCCCAGGTGACGTACCGGGTGGCCCAGGCCGACGTCACCGCCGAGGCCCGGGACGCCCTGCACGCCGTGGCCGACCGGGGCGAGAAGGCGGGCCTGGCGGTCAGCCTGGGCGGCAACGCCGTCAACGAGAGGGAAGGCGCGAACGCCGCCGAACTGATCGGTCTCGCGGTGGCCGCCGTGGCATTGGTCATCACCTTCGGTTCTCTGCTCGCCGCCGGCCTGCCACTGCTGACCGCGCTCCTGGGCGTCGTCATCGCGATCCTGTCGATCACCATCGCGACCGCGATCTGGGACATGAGCGGCTCGGCGTCGACACTCGCGCTGATGCTGGGCCTTGCGGTCGCCATCGACTACGCGCTGTTCATCGTCTCCCGCTACCGCAGCGAGATCAGGGCGGGCCATGAACCCGAGGACGCCTGCGGGCGGGCCCTGGGGACCGCCGGATCGGCGGTCGTGTTCGCCGGCCTGACCGTGGTCATCGCGCTGGCCGGTCTCAGCGTCGTCGGCATCCGGCTGCTGACGGACCTGGGCCTGGCGGCGTCGTTCGCGGTCGTCGTGGCCGTGGCCGTCGCCCTGACCCTGCTGCCCGCGGTGCTGGGCTTCGCCGGGACGCGCATCATGAACGGCAACCTCCGGACCAAGCGCATGCGGGCGCTGGAGCGCGGCGAGGGCGAGCCGATGGGCGTGCGCTGGGTGCAGCACGTCATCCGCCACCCGTGGCGGGCGCTGCTGGTCTCGGTCGCCGTCCTCGGCGTGCTGGCCATCCCCGCCCTGTCGATGCGCCTGGGCATGCCCGACGACAGCACGGCCCCCGCCGGCAGCACCCAGCGGATCGCCTACGACACCCTCAGCAAGGGCTTCGGACCCGGCTACAACGGCCCGCTCACGGTCGTCGTCGACGCCCGGGACAGCAAGGAGCCGAAGGCCGCCGCCGAGCAGACGGCCACCGCGCTGGGCAAGCTCCCCGACGTGGCTTCCGTGAGCCCGGCCGTGTTCAACACCTCCGGTGACGTGGCCCTGATCCGGGCCGTCCCCAAGGACTCCCCGAGCAGCCAGGACACGGTCGACCTGGTCGGGGAGATCCGTGACACCACCGCCCCGTCCGTGCAGCGGGCGACCGACGCCGAGGTCGTGATCACCGGCACGACGGCCCTGAACATCGACGTCTCCGACAAGCTCGGCGACGCCCTCGTGCCCTACCTCCTGGTGGTCGTCGGCCTGGCGCTGATCCTGCTGCTGCTCGTGTTCCGCTCGATCCTGGTGCCCGTCAAGGCGACGCTGGGCTTCCTGCTCAGTGTGGTGGCGACCCTGGGCGTCCTGGTCGCGGTCTTCCAGTGGGGCTGGCTCAAGGACGTCTTCGGCGTCGACACCACCGCGCCCATCGTGAGCGTGATGCCGATCTTCATGATCGGCGTGGTCTTCGGACTCGCCATGGACTACCAGGTCTTCCTGGTCACCCGGATGCGGGAGGAGTACGTCCACGGCGCCGAGCCCACCGAGGCGGTGGTCGCGGGCTTCCGGCACGGCGCCCGGGTGGTGACGGCCGCGGCGATCATCATGATCTCCGTCTTCGCCGGATTCCTGCTCGCCGACGCCGCGCTGATCAAGTCGATCGGTCTGGGGCTCGCCTCGGCCGTCCTCTTCGACGCCTTCGTGGTCCGGATGACCATCGTGCCCGCGGTGATGGCCCTGCTGGGCCGCCGCGCCTGGGCACTGCCGGAGCGGCTGGACCGCGTCCTGCCCAACGTCGACGTCGAGGGCGAGAAACTGCGGCACCTGCTGGACGGGCCGGCCGACACGACCGGGCCGCACACCGAAACCGGCCCCGGAACCACGCACGACAGGCACCTCACGCCCGCCCACGGGGCCCGGGACTGACCACCGCGCCGCTTACAGTGGCGCGCATGCGAGCCCACGGCAGTGGGAGCCCCTTCAGTCGCCGTCCGCCGGTTCACACCCCCAAGGGCCGGCGGACGGTCCGCAGGTACCTCGGAGACACACGCCGTGACCTCTACATCGAACACCTCCCCGGCCGGACCCGGCACCCTGCTGGGCACCACCGAGGACCGCACAGTGGTCCGGGTCCTGACGCTGCTGGCCTGCCTGGGCCGGGCGGACCAGGCCCACCCCCACGTCAGGAGGTGGGGGATGCCGATGCTGTGCGCGGCGCTCGGGCTCCAGCCTCTGATGGAGTACTCCGGCCCGGGACCCGCACTCCCGGTCTCACTGGGCCTGCTGGCCGGCATCACCGTGCCACTGCTGTGGCGCCAGAGCCGTCCGGTCCTGGTGTTCACGGTCGTCACCGGCTTCTCCGTGGTGGAGGCCGCCTGCGGTGTGCTGACCAACGCGCACTTCCTCGCCCAGCTGATCATGCTGTACAACCTGGCCCGCTTCGCCACCCCCCTCGCTCTCGGCGGGGCCGTGGCGGTCGTCGTGCCCCAGACGCTGGGCACGGTCCTCGCCTTCTCCTCCGACGTACAGCTCACGCGCATCACCAGCGCCCTGTCCCTCGCCGTCATGCTGACGCTGTGCATGCTCGCGGTGGCGGGGCTGGGGCTGGGCGGCCGGGTGGCACGCCTGTACATCACCGCCCTCCAGGACCGGGCGGTACGGCTGGAGGTGGAGCGGGACCAGCGGGCCCGGCTCGCGGAGGCGGCGGAACGGGCCCGCATCTCCCGCGAGATGCACGACATCCTCGGCCACACCCTCGCCGTCATGGTCGGTCTCGCCGACGGCGCGGCCGGACTGGCCGAGGCCAAACCCAAGCGGGGCGCGGAGACCCTGCAGATCATCGCCGACAGCGGTCGCGGCGCCCTGGCCGACCTGCGCCGGCTCCTCGGCACCCTCCGCGACAACGACACCGCCACCGGTGACTCCCCGCTGGCACCCCAGCCCGGTCTGACCGACCTCGACGCCCTCCTGGACAGGGTCCGGGCCGCGGGCCCCACCGTGACCCTGCACACCGAGGGCGAACTCGCCGGTCTGCCCGCAGGCCTCCAGCTCACCGTCTACCGCATCGTCCAAGAGGCCCTGACCAACACCCTCAAACACGCGGCCCTCGCCACGGCGATCGACGTGAGCGTCGAGGCGACCTCCCGCACGGTACGCGTCGCCGTCGAGGACAGCGGCCCCCGGCGCGCTCCGAGGGAAGGCCCGCGCGGCGACCGGGGGCAGGGGCTCCTGGGCATGCGCGAGCGCGCCCTGCTCTACCAGGGGACCGTGACCGCCGGCCCGAACTCCCGGGGCGGCTGGAGTGTCCGAGCGGAACTGCACCTCCTCCCACCCACCGACCCGCCCACGCCAACGGAGAAGCACCCGGAATGACCACCGTCCTCATCGTCGACGACCAGGCCCTGCAACGCCTCGGCTTCAGCATGCTCATGGAACAGCACCCCGACCTGACCGTCGTCGGCGAGGCCACACACGGCGCCGAAGCGGTGCGCATGACCGCCGAACTCCATCCCGACGTCGTCCTGATGGACGTACGCATGCCCGGCATGGACGGCATCGAGGCGACCCGGCGCATCGTCTCCTCCGGCGGTCGCTCCCGCGTGCTCGTCATGACCACCTTCGACCTCGACGAGTACGCCTACGACGCGCTTCGCGCCGGAGCCAGCGGCTTCCTCCTCAAGGACGCCCTGCCCGAGGAACTGCTCGCCGGTGTCCGCGCGGTCGCCGCCGGGGACGCCGTCATCTCACCCGGGCTGACCCGCAAGCTCATCGACGCCTTCACCACCCGCCTGCCCGGCCACACCCCCGAGCAGAAGCGGCAGCTGGAAGCCCTCACCGAACGCGAGATCGAGGTCCTCACCGCCGTAGCCACCGGCTGCAGCAACGCCGAGGTCGCCGAACACCTGCACCTGGCCGAGACCACCGTCAAGTCCCACGTCAGCCGCATCCTCGCCAAGATCGGCGCCCGCGACCGGGTCCAGGCGGTCATCTTCGCCTACGACGTGGGGCTCGTACGGCCGGCCTGAGCAACCGGCTCCTTGTCGTTCACGAAGCCAGAAAGGGGCCGCGGTCACCCGACCCGGCCCCGCACGAGCGGAGAAGAACACAGTGAGTACGCACATAGGTGAGCCCCGAAGACTCTCTCCCGCGGCGGCGCGGACCCGGCGCCGCCGCCCGGTGCACCGGGCCCGTCCGGTGATCAGGAGCACGGGCGGGCCCGTGAACGCAGCGGCGTGGCCCGGCCCGCGCAGGACGCGTGACCGGCGCGACCCGCTCCACGGCATCGCCCGCCGGGTCGCCGTGGGCAGCGCGCTGATCCTCCTCGTCAGCGGCGTCATCTCCGTGACAGTGTGGTTCTGCGTCGCCTTCCAGACCGTCGTGACACCGGTGCTGCTCGCGCTGCTCGGCACGGCCCTGCTCGGCCCGCTCTACCGCAGGCTGATCGCGATGCGGCTCAACACCTCGCTCGCCGCCGGGCTGACCTGCGCCGCCGTCGTCGTGGTCATGGGCGGGGCCGCCTACATCGTGATGACCGCCCTCATCGACACCGGTGATCAGATCATCTCCTCGCTGCGCGACGCCGCGGACTCGATCGAGGAACGGTTCGGCCTGGCGGGGACCTCCCTGGACGACCTCGCCGCGAACGCGAAGGGACTGGTGTCGCAGTTCGGCGGCACCGCGGTCAACGGCCTCATGAACGGCGTGAGCGTGGTCGTCGAGATGGCCGCGACGGGCACCCTCGCGATCCTGCTCATGTTCTTCTTCCTGCGCGACTCCGACCGGGCGGTCGCCGCCCTGCACTCGCTCGCGCCCCGGGACTCCGGTGAGACCCTCGAAGTGATGGCCCGGCGCGCCTTCCAGGCCATCGAGGGCTTCATGCGCGGCACCACGATCGTCGCCTTCATCGACGCCGTCTGCATCACCGTCCCCCTGCTCGTCCTGGACGTGCCCGGGGCGGTCGGGCTCGGGGCGCTGGTCTTCATCGGCGCGTACATCCCCTACCTCGGCGCGCTGCTGTCCGGCGCGGTCGCCGTCCTGGTCGCCTTCGCCGACGGCGGCCTGGGCATCGCGCTGTGGGTCCTGGGCGTCGTCTTCGTCGTGCAGCTCCTCGAAGGCAACGTGCTGCAGCCGATGATCCAGAGCCGCACCCTGCAGATGCACCCCGCCGTGATCCTGGTGGCGCTCACCGCCGGCGCCTCGGCGGCCGGGGTCCTCGGCATGCTCCTGTCCGTGCCCATGACCGCGGCGGCGTTCGGCGTGCTGTCGGAGCTGCGCGGCCGGTACGAACGGACACCGGCCGCCACCGGTACCTCACTCGTCGGCGGCGGCCGGGCGACAGGTCATCGGTCCGGGGTCACGGCCTGACGCATGTGCCGGGCCATCAGCCCGTAGATTTCCCTGGCCGTGTCCGCGTCCTTCTGGTCGTAGCCGTGGTCGGCACCCGGCACGTCGACCTGCTCGCGGAGCGCTCCGACGCCGCGCAGGCGTTCGGCGTAGCGAGTGCCCTCGGCACGCAGGAGGTCGTGCTCCGGTGTGATGACGAGGGCGGGGGCGATGCCGGTCAGATCGGCTGTGTCGCCCGGGTGGCCGGGGGAGGCCAGAGGATCGCCGCGCATCGCCCGGTCGGGCACGTAGCAGGTGTCGAAGATGTCCGCCATCCACGGGCGCAGCAACGGCTTGGCGATGACCGAGCGCTTGTCCCTGGCATCGGTGACGAGGTCCAGCGGGGGATAGTGCAGGATCTGCAGGGCGATGGCGGGACCTCCCTTTTCCAGGGCCTGACGGGCCACCGCCGCCGCGAGGGCCCCACCAGCACTCTGCCCGCCGACCGTGAGCAGACCGCCGTCCCAGCCGTGCTCCGCGCTGTGTTCGGCCACCCAGCGGACGATCTCGTAGGCCTGGCGGGGCGGCGCGGGAAACGGGTGCTGCGGCGCGACGACGTAGTCCACGTTCACCACCACCGCGCCCGTCTCGGCCGCGAGGAAACGGCACAGCGGGTCGTCCAGCTCGACGGGCGGCAGCACGAAACCCCCACCGTGGAAGTTCACGTGCACCGGGGGCAGCGGCGCGTCGTCGGGACGGTCGGGCACATACACCACGGCGCGGGCCGGGGCGACGGAGGTGGGGATGGTCAACTCGTGGGTGGTGCGCGGGTACTCCGGATACCGCTTGTGCAGGGAGGACGCGACGTGCCGGTCCGACAGCAGGGCGTTCAGCCGCTGCATCACCTTGGCGGCGGGGGAGGCCAGCGACGGCCGGGCCAAAAGGGACATGACAGCTCCGTTCGGTGGGGTGGTACGCCGCCCGCGGTGCCCCCTGTGGCGGGTGACCAGGCTAGTGAGTCCGTACGAGGCGGACACGGCACCTGAGAAGTGAAAACGGCCGGACCGAGTGGTACTTGAGGAGGAGCCACCGACCCGGTTGGTAGGAGCCGCCCATGCACTGCGGTTGGTCTGCCCGACCGGCGCCACCACGGGTACGCGGTCAGCTTGCTTGCACGGTGCAAGACATGGTCGCCCGTGCTCATGGGTGACGTTCGGGCATCACGAGTGCCCGCGCGCATCACGGCCGTACCCGTCGGCGACGTCGAGTCGCACGAAGGGAATGGCCTGCCCCGCCTCGCGGAACGCCGTCGCGCCACCGTCCACGGGAAAACCCATGAACGCGCACAGCCGCCGGGCGGTGCGCGGGTGTCGGCGCGCGTAACCGATCATGATTTCGGCGCCGGCTTCGGAGGGCAGGAAGTGTGCGGTGACCGCGTGCGGGCGGTTGCCGAACCGGATCAGGGTCTTGGGCTGAGCGCACAGATTCCGGTACCAGTCGGCCCGTGGACCGAAGCCGGAGGCGACCGTCCAACTCGGCTTCGCCGGGTCGAAGGACACGACCTCGAGGACGGTCATGCGGTCGAGGCCGGAGACCCGGCCGGTGTGGTGCAACAGAAGCAGCCGCTTCCCGAACAGGGGACCGAGCCCCGCGCGGTAGAGCAGGATCGGCAGGCGCAGGGCCAGGCGCCGCCAGCCGCTGGGGAGGTGGGGGCGGCGGGGCGGGGTGTCTCCGTCGGTCATGATCGGGCCCTCCACATGTCGGGAATGTCGACTCCCGGACTCGATCCGGTAAAGGGCATGGAGCCGGAGTCGTGTCGTGGAGACCACCTTTGCATAGTCTAAAGGTGGGGGAGGGGCGCCTGCGTGGACCGGCGGCTCTCGACAGCCGGGACATCGCAGGAGTGCCGCATGACCGACCGGAAGCCGCCGTCCAGCTGGACGCTGCTGTCCTGTATGCCCGTGCTGGTGATGGCGCTGGTCGCGGTGACGGACATCGTGGCCGGGCCGGGTGTCGGGTTCTTGCCCCTGGTCTCACTGGGCCCCGCCTTCGCCGGGTTGGTCGGCGGATGGCGCCGTACGGCCTGGTTCGGGCTCGCGGCCCTCGTGCTGTGCGTCGCGCTCGGGCTGTACGACGGGCTGTTCGACGGGCGCCGTGGCTATACCGCGCTGGCCTCGGTGGCCGGTGTGACCGGTGCGGGAGTCGCGGCCGCGGTGATGCGCTCGCGCCGGGAGGCGGAGCTGGCCAGCGTTCGGTCGATCGCGGAGGTCGCCCAGCGGGTACTGCTGCGGCCAGTGCCGTTGACGGCGGGCCCGCTGCAGGCGGCGGTGTCGTACACATCGGCGGTCGCCGAGGCCCGGATCGGCGGGGACCTGTACGAGGTGGTGTCCTCCCCGCACGGTGTGCGGGTCATCGTCGGAGACGTCCAGGGCAAGGGGCTGGCCGCGGTGGAGACCGCGGCGGTGGTGCTTGGCGCCTTCCGGGAGGCGGCGTACGACGAGACCGACCTGTCCGGGTTGGGCGAGCGCCTGGAGCGCAGCGTCGCCCGGGAGCTGGAGGGGGAGAAGTTCGTCACCGCGATCCTCGCCGAGATCGGCACGGCCCACGAGGCGGTCTTCCTCAACTACGGGCATCCGGCCCCCATGATCGTGCGCGAGGACGGCACGGTCGACTTCCCGCAACCGCACTCCTTCGCACTGCCGTTGGGCCTCGGGGCGCACGGCAGCGAGGGCCCGAAACCCTACCGGGTGGGTTTCGCTCCGGGTGAGCAGCTTCTGCTGTACACCGACGGCGTCACCGAGGCACGCGACGAGGACGGCCGCTTCTATCCCCTCGGCGAGCGGGCGCACCTGCTGAAGGACCTGGACGCACACCGGGCCCTGGAGACCCTGCGGGCGGACCTCACCCAGCACTCCGTCGGACCGCGCCACGACGACGCCGCGATGCTCCTGCTGCGCTACCACGGTCACGAGGACGGTCCGGGGGAAGGAGAGCCTGTTTCCACCACGTGAGTGAACAGGTACGTCCGCACGGTAGAAAGGACGCATGCCGGAGCGTGAGCCCCCCGCCGGGGCGATGGACGACGTGGACCTGGTGACCCGGTCGGTGCTGACCGCGTCCCGCCTGCTCGTGGGGATCTCCGCCCGCTCTCTCGCCGCTGTCGAGGAACGGGTGACGCTGCCGCAGTTCAGAATGCTCGTGATGCTGTCCACACGCGGCGCCACCAAGCTCGTCACCCTCGCCGACCTGCTCCAGGTCGCCCCGTCCACCGCCATGCGGATGGTCGACCGGCTGATCGCCGCCGGTCTCGCCGACCGAAAGCACAACCCCGCCAACCGCCGGGAGACGCTGCTCCAGCTCACGGAGGAGGGCCGCCGCACGGTCGCGGACGTCACCGGCCGTCGCCGCGCCGCGATCGCCGAGATCGTGGAGCGGCTCACCCCGACGCAGCGACTGGCCCTCATCGAGGCACTGTCGGCCTTCAACGTGGCAGGAGGGGAGCCTCTCGCTCCGGCTCAGGACGACACGGAAACGCATCCACTGGGCTGGGTCATGGATGTCCCCGTGGCCGGCGACGCTTGACGCGCTCGGCCCGGACTTCACGCAGGGTTCCATTGCCGGGTCCGGTGCCGGGTCCGGACCCGTTCGCTGCGCGGCATGGTGTGGGGCCCCGCCGAGTTCGTCGGGCCGCCGCCGATCCGGCTGACCGTGCGGGGCGTCCTCGCGGGGTGCTTGGCGGCCGGCGCGATCGTAGGCCGACGGCACCGCGGTCGCGATGAGCGGGCCGGCCGCGGACGCATGAAGTGCCCGCTTCCTGACCATACTTGATCAAGCGGGAGAGTCTCGCGGGCGCCGGCTTGGCGGGGGAGTCGCAACATGAGTGGTGGGAATCAAGGGTTGGGCAAGGTCGAGGTGCGGCTTCGGTGGGATCCGAGTCCGTACGGGGAGCCGGACCGGCACTTGGACATCGTCGCGGCGACGTACACGGCAGACGATCCCTACGGGACACCGGCGTATGTGGTGCACTACGACAGCAGGTCACCGGACGGCACCATCAACATGATCCGGCACAGCCGGACCGGCATGGGGCTCGGGTTCGTCGAAGTGATGGTGCTGGAGTTCGAGCGGCTGGCATCGGCCTACGCACGGGTGGTGGTCGGGGTGGTCATCCACCAGGACGGCGGCCCCCGTTCGTTCGGTGACATGTCCAACGCCGGCGTGCTCTTCGTGGAGGGATACCGGGAGCTGCTTGCGGACGACTTCTCAGGCGTAGCCGACGCCACCGCCGCCACGTTCGCCGAGTTCACCAGGAACACGTCCGGAGCCTGGGAGATGCACCGGATGATCCGGGGCTTCGACAGCGACCCGGTGCCCTTCATGGAGGAGATGGGCCGCACACGACCGTGACGGCGGCGCTCGCGCTCGCCGCGCCCACTTGCCGGCCGGGCACGCGACCGCGTCGACGGCGACCGCGACCGGCGTCGGCTCCCCGGCCGCAGCCGTCGGCCTGCTCGGCCTGCTGGCCTCGGCAGCCCTCGCGGCAGGACTCTTCCTGACCACCCGGCGCAGGGCGCCGTGGCCGTCGCACCGAGGGCACCTGGAGCGATGTCGCTCACAGCCATCGACTCCGAGGCGTACCCGTGTAGGGTGACGAGCGCCCTTGACCTGCACAGAGCAGGCAGGGAGCCGACTGCTAGGAGCACAGGATGCTGCGCACCATGTTCAAGTCCAAGATCCATCGCGCCACCGTCACCCAGGCCGACCTGCACTACGTGGGATCCGTGACCATCGACGCCGACCTGCTCGACGCCGCCGATCTGCTGCCCGGCGAGCTCGTGCACATCGTGGACATCACCAACGGCGCCCGGCTGGAGACGTACGTCATCGAGGGCGAGCGCGGATCCGGGGTGATCGGGATCAACGGGGCCGCCGCCCATCTCGTCCACCCCGGCGACCTGGTGATCATCATCAGCTACGCCCAGGTGACGGACGCCGAGGCGCGGGCACTCACTCCCCGGGTCGTGCACGTGGACCGCGACAACCGGATCGTGGCCCAGGGCGCGGACCCGTCCGAGCCGGTGCCCGGCTCGGACCAGCAGCGCAGCCCGCAGGCCGTCGGGGCCTGACGGGCAAGCGGAGGCGAACCGAGGAGGAGCGTGGCGATGAGCGACCCGGAGATCCGTGACGACCGTGCGGCGGGCAGGCTGGAGGCCGTGTCCGGTGGTGAAGTCGTCGGCCGCGTCGAGTACTTCGTGCTCGAAAGCCCCGAGCGGGCGCTCGTGCCCGTCCACACGATCGTCGAGCCGGCCCACGAGGGCAAGGGCATCGCCGGGTCACTCGCGCGTGAACTCTTCGCCCTCGCCGGCCGCGAGCACAGCGCCGTCGCCTCGCTCTGCCCCTACGTCACCCGGTGGATCGAACGCCACCCCGACGAGGCCTCGCCGGCCGGCCAGGACCTGCTGGCGGCTGCGAAGGACTGGCTGCGGGCCCACCCGGGACGGTTCTGAGGGCCGTCTCCGTCGCACCCGCCCCCGCTACCCCCACCTGGTCCCGTCGCGTCCCGCCGGGGAGTGACTGCGGATGCGGGGGCCGGGTAGGCGGGGGAGTAGTCCAGAGCCGGAGTCGTCCCACTGGCTGGAGGACCTGATGACGAACCCGATTCCCGACCCCGTGCCGCCGGCGCCGACCCCGGGCCCGGATCCCCAGCGCCCGGAGCCGCACCCCGACCCGGTGCCGAACCCACAGCCCCCGCCCGGCCCGGAGCCGACCCCGCCCCCACCGGCACCCACGCCCCCACCGGCGCCCACGCCGCCTCCGGGCCCCGACCCCGTGCCGGGCCCCGACCCCGTGCCGGGCCCCGACCCCGTGCCGGGCCCCGACCCCGTGCCGGGCCCCGACCCGTCCCCGATTCCGCCGGGGCCGGAACCCGTGCCGAACCCCGAGCCCGGGCCACCCCTGTCCTGACCCCCGTTTCAAAGAGCCCGCACGCGAACGGGGCGGTGGACGGCACCTCCTGCCGTCCACCGCCCCTCGCACGTCCGTCAGCGGCAGCGCCTACGCGGAGGTCTCCGACCGGTCCCCGCCCCACAGCGTGTGGAACGACCCGTCACGGTCCACCCTGCGGTAGGTGTGCGCGCCGAAGTAGTCCCGCTGCCCCTGCGTCAGCGCCGCCGGCAGTCGCTCCGCGCGCAGGGCGTCGTAGTAGGCGAGCGCCGCGGCGAAACCGGGCGTCGGCACACCCTGGCGGGTCGCGGCGACCAGCACCTCGCGCCAGTCGTCCTGGGCGTCCGCGATCTCCTGCGCGAACGTCGCGTCCGACAGCAGGCTCGGCAGGTCGGGCCGGGCGTCGTACGCGGCGCGGATCCGGTCCAGGAACGCCGCGCGGATGATGCAGCCGCCCCGCCACAGCGCGGACACCGCGCCCAGGTCGATGTCCCAGCCGTACTCGCCCCGGGCGGCGTCGATCTCGTGGAAGCCCTGCGTGTACGACACGATCTTCGACGCGTACAGGGCCTGCTCGACCCGGTCCGCGAACGCCCGGGCCTCCGCCTCGCTCAGCGGCTGCGCCTTCGGGCCGGCCAGCTCGCGCGAGGCGTCCCGCAGGGCCGCGTGCCCCGACAGGGAGCGCGCGAACACCGCCTCGGCGATGCCGGACACCGGCACGCCCAGGTCCAGCGCGATCTGCACGGTCCAGCGGCCGGTGCCCTTCTGCTCGGCCTGGTCGACGACCACGTCGACGAACGGCTTGCCCGTCTCCGCGTCCACGTGCGACAGCACCTCGGCCGTGATCTCGATCAGGTACGAGTCGAGACGGCCCCGGTTCCAGGTCCGGAAGATCTCCGCGATCTCGGCGGGGGAGTACCCGGCGACGTCCCGCAGCAGCTGGTACGCCTCACCGATCAGCTGCATGTCCGCGTACTCGATGCCGTTGTGCACCATCTTCACGAAGTGCCCGGCGCCGTCCGGACCGACGTGGGAGACGCACGGCGAGCCGTCCGCCGCCTTCGCCGAGATCTTCTCCAGCATCGGGCCGAGCGAGTCGTAGGACTCCTTGGGGCCGCCCGGCATGATGCTCGGGCCGTTCAGCGCGCCCTCCTCGCCACCGGAGACACCCATGCCGACGAAGTGGATGCCCTGCTCGCGCAGGTCGCGCTCGCGCCGCCGGGTGTCGGCGAAGTGCGCGTTGCCACCGTCGATGATCATGTCGCCGGGCTCCAGCAGCGGCGCGAACTCCTGGATCACCGCGTCCGTCGGCTCACCGGCCTTCACCATCACGACCAGACGCCGCGGCCGCTCCAGCGCCGCCACGAAGTCCTTGGCGCTCTCGCACGCGACGAACTCCCCCTCGCCGCCGAACTCCTCCACCAGGGCGTGCATGCGCGCGGGCGTCCGGTTGTGCACCGCGACCGTGTAGCCGTTGCGGGCGAAGTTCCGGGCGAGGTTGCGGCCCATGACCGCGAGACCCGTGACGCCGATCTGCGCTGTACTGCTCATTCGGTTCGCTCCTAAAGACCTCGGTATCGGTGCTGCCGGGTGGGCGGGCCCGAGGGCACCACCCGTCGACCATCCTGACGTGCCGCTACTTCGCCCGCACGCCCGGGTCGCACGACGTCGCGCAGGCTGATACGGAACAGAGCCCCGTCCCACTCAGCCGAGGCACGCGTCCCCGCGCACGGCGCACCCGCGCACCGTGTGCCGTCCACGGTGCACCACCGAGGCGCACGTCGCGCAACAGGGGCCACATACCGGCCATTTGGACTCCTGGGCGGCCGATACGCGCCTTGTTCTGGCCGGTTCGCAGCGCTTACTTTTGCCCCTCCTGACGCATGTCTAGGGGGGCATCCGATGGCCGTACGCGGCCGGCACCGCCGGTATCAGCCGAACAGGATCAACCGCGCCTCACTCACCGTCACGGCGGGCGGCGCGGGCATGGCACTGCCGTTCATGGGCGCCGGCGCAGCCCAGGCGGCGGACGTGGACACCTGGAACAAGGTCGCCGCCTGCGAGTCCACCAGCAACTGGAGCATCAACTCCGGCAACGGCTTCTACGGCGGACTGCAGTTCACCCAGTCCACCTGGGAGGCCTACGGCGGCCGGGCCTACGCGCCCCGCGCGGACCTGGCGAGCAAGGACCAGCAGATCGCCGTCGCGGAGAAGGTCCTCGACGGGCAGGGCCCCGGCGCCTGGCCGGTCTGCTCGGTACGGGCCGGACTGACCCGGGGTGGTGCCGAGCCCGACATCCGGCCGGCCGCCGAGCGTGAGAAGAAGGACGCGAAGAAGGACACGAAGAAGAGGGACACGAAGAGGCAGACCTCGATCGAGGACGTGCGGCCGCAGTCCACACCGCAGTCCCGGGCGGGCAAGGCCGAGATGTACACCGTCGTGCACGGCGACACCCTCTCCGGCATCGCGGACGACCAGGACGTCCGGGGCGGCTGGCGGGGCCTGTACGCGGCCAACCGCTCGGCCATAGGGTCCGACCCCGATCTGATCGTGCCCGGCCAGCGTCTCGCGCTGCGCGGCGAGGGCGGCACGAAGACGCGGCCCGCGCACCGGCCGGCGCCGTCGGCGAAGCCCTCGACGAAGAAGCCGGTCCAGGACCGCGTCAAGGAGCGGCCGAAGGAGCGTTCCAAGGAGCGTTCCAAGGAGCGCTCCAAGGATGAGAGCAAGGAGCGCGCCGGCCGGTCCACGGCCACCCGGCAGGGCCTCGTCGCCCCCGTCGGCGCCTCCCTCGGGACGCCCTACCGCAAGGCGGGCTCCTCCTGGTCGAAGGGCTACCACACCGGCATCGACTTCCCCGTGCCCACCGGCACGTCGGTCAAGTCGGTAGCGGCGGGCAGCGTCGTCAGCGCGGGCTGGGGCGGCTCGTTCGGCTATCAGGTCGTGGTCCGGCACGCCGACGGCCGCTACAGCCAGTACGCCCACCTGTCCGCGATCTCCGTACGGGACGGGCAGTCGGTGAGCGCGGGCCAGCGCATCGGCCGCTCGGGCTCCACCGGCAACAGCTCGGGCCCGCATCTGCACTTCGAGGTGCGGACGGGGCCCGGTTTCGGTTCGGACGTCGACCCGGTGGCGTACCTCCGGGCCGGCGGCGTCAGGATCTGACCCGCGTGCGGTGCCGTCCGACCGTGGGCAGCGGGACGTACGGGATGCCGTAGTAGGGCACGTAGGAGAGCGGGCGCTGGTCGCCGGTGGCCGCCGTCACCGGCGACTCCCCGCTCTCGTACGAGGCGTCCGCCACGGATGCCACGACCGCCGCCGCCGCGGCGACGGCGTCCGGCCCGGGCACGAGCACCGCGCCCGCGTCGTCGGGCACCTGCGCCGACGCCTCCCGCTCGCCCCGCTCCCTGGTGACCTCCGCCCCCGAGACCGCCCCCGAGGCCGCCCTCAAGACGGGCACCGCGGCAGACGCCCCGGCCCCAGCCCCAGACCCCGGCGCGACCTCGGTCGCAGGCGCGCCCGCCCTCGGCACCAGCACAGCCGCAGACGCCCCCGCCCCGGAACCCGGTACGAGCACGGCCGAAACCGTCCCCGCCCTCGGCCCCGCCGCAAGCACGTCCTCGACGAGCAGCCGCCCACCGGCGGGCACGACCCCGGCTCCGTCGGCCACCGGCTCGGACCGGCCGTCCACGCCCTCCGGCACCTCAGCGAAACCGAAACCGGAACCGGACCCGGAACCGGACCCGAAACCGGAACCCGAACCAGCACCCGAATCCGAACCAGCACCGGCGCTCCCGGCTTCCAGAACAGGACCCGCCGCCGGCAGGGCATCCGCACCCTCCGCCTGCCCCTGCGCAAGCCGCTCCGTCGTCAGCAGGATCAAGCCACCCGCCGCCACCACACCGCAGCTCAGCGCGAGCGCCGTGCCCGTCGTGCCGTAGCGGAAGGTTTCTCCGAACATCGTGATGCCGACCGCCGCCGCCACCACCGGGTTCACGACCGTCAGCGTCGCCAGCGGGGCCGCGAGTCCGGCGCCCCGGTAGGCGGCCTGCGACAGCAGCATGCCGGCCGTGGCGAGGACGCCGATCACGGCGAGGGACGGCACGTCCGCCGCCGACACCCCGCCGGTCCAGTCGACCGCGACGGTCTTGGTGAACACCGAGGACATGCCGAACGCGATACCGGAGGCGGTCGCCAGCAGCATGCTGCGGACCGCCGGGTGCCGGTGCGCGGCCCGGGCGGCGATCATAAGCGCCACGACCACACCGGCCGTGACGACCGCGACGGCCACCCGCTCCGCCGTGTTCAGCGACCGCGCGTCGGAGGCCGCGACCAGGGACAGCAGACCGGCGAGCCCGACGGTCGCCATGATCGCGCCCCGCCAGGCCGTGGCACCGGCCTTGCGCCCGACGAACAGGGCGGCCATGGGCAGCGCGACCACGATGGTCAGCGCGCCGAGCGGCTGCACCAGGCTCAGCGGCCCGTACGCCAGTGCCACCACGTGCAGCAGCCCACCGAGGCCGTTCAGCGCGACAGCGGCCCACCAGCCCGGCCGCCGCAGCGGCGCGTACTGCTCGCCCGGCGAGGACTCCGCCACCCGCTCCTGCACGATCGCCCCGCCCGCGTAGGCGAACGCCGAGACGAGGGAGAGCAGAACGGACAACGCGAGGGCGCTCATCGGCTGATCCTCTGCGTCAGGCGGGGGCGCTCGGCCCGGCGCGGCGAAAGGTGGGCTTTCATGACCAACACCCTGCCGTGTCCAGGTCTTCCCGTCGTCGTCCCTGAGCACTCATTGGGTCCTACTGCCGATGGAGTACGCGGGGACCCCCATCATCCCCAGGGTGGGCGAGCCCGGTCGGGGGCCACCGGGTCGCATCCCTTAGGGGCCTTGGTACTACTGCTCTTCGTGGACCTCGACCCCGACCTCGCCGCGCTCCGCCCGCTCGCCGGATTCTTCGTGCTGCGCACGGAAGGAGCATCGGCCGGGTCTCTTCCCACTCTCGCACAGGCCTACGCCGCACCGGCACCGGATGTATCCGTAAATCCCCTGAATTTTCGTGTGCGGAAGGTCGCGACCGCCCTGCGGGCCCCGGAGTCGCGCGTCGCCGCGTCCGTCACTCACCAGGCTCTCGCGGCCCGGCTCTGGTCGATCGCCCTCGGCTGCGCCGCGCTCTACGGCGCTGTCCCCGACCTCGACGCTGGGCTGCTGCGCTGGGACGCCGACGGCAGCGCCCCCGACGACCTGTGGCTCACCGGCGTACGGCCCCTCCCGGGGGATGCCGCGACCCTCGCGGAGCTCGTGCTGCACGGCCACCTCGTGCCCCTGGCCGCGGCCCTGCGCGCCCACCACCCCCTCGCCCCGGGCCTGCTGCGCGGCAACGCCGCCTCCGCGCTGGCCGGGGCCGCCCGGGAGCTGGACCGCTGGGCCCGGCGGCACGACCGCCCGGACGTCGCCGCCCGGGCCCGCAACCTGGCCGCTGAACTCCTCGCCCACCCCCTGCTCACCGGCGCCGGGACCCTCGACGGCACCGCCTTCCGGCGCCGCAGCTGCTGTCTGTACTACCGGGTGCCCGGCGGGGGCGTCTGCGGCGACTGCTGCTTCACACGGCCGCCCCGCTCTTCCCCACGCGCGTCTTCTGGGTGACCATGAAGGGGAACGGCCGCTGAGAGCAGGGAGTTGCGGGTGCGAGTGGGACTGCTGACCCGGGAGTACCCGCCGGATGTCTACGGCGGTGCGGGTGTCCATGTGGAGTTCCTCGCCCGCGAGCTCAGAGGGCTCGTCGACCTGGACGTGCACTGCTGGGGCGAGGGCCGCGCCGAGGGCGTACGGCGCCACCGCTCCTGGTCCGCGCTCGACGGCGCCAACGACGCGCTGCGCACCTTCTCCGTCGACCTCGCCATGGCCGCCGCCCTGGAGGGCCGCGAGCTGGTCCACTCCCACACCTGGTACGCCAATCTCGGCGGCCACCTGGCCAAGATGCTGTACGGCATCCCGCACGTCATGACCGCGCACTCGCTGGAGCCCCTGCGCCCCTGGAAGGCCGAGCAGCTCGGCGGCGGCTACGAACTGTCCGGCTGGGCCGAACGCACCGCGATCGAGGCCGCCGACGCGGTGGTCGCCGTCTCCACGGCGATGCGCGACGACATCCTCGGCTGCTATCCGGCGCTCGATCCCGGGCGCGTCCACGTCGTGCACAACGGCATCGACACCGCCCTCTACCGGCCCGACCACGGCACCGACGCCCTGGACCGGATCGGACTCGACCGCTCCCGGCCGTACGTGCTGTTCGTCGGGCGCATCACCCGGCAGAAGGGCGTGCCCCACCTGCTGCGGGCGGTGCGGGACATCGACCCGGCCGCGCAGGTCGTGCTCTGCGCGGGCGCCCCGGACACCCCGGAGATCGACCAGGAGTTCCGCGAGCTGTTCGGGGAGCTGAGCGCGGTCCGCGACGGGGTGTTCTGGATCCCGAAGATGCTGCCGCGCCCGGAGGTGATCCAGCTCCTGACGCACGCCGCCCTGTTCGTCTGCCCCTCGGTGTACGAGCCGCTCGGCATCGTGAACCTGGAGGCGATGGCCTGCGGCACCCCCGTGGTGGCCTCGGCGGTCGGCGGCATCCCCGAGGTCGTCGACGACGGCACCACCGGGCTGCTGGTCCCGCCCGGCGACGGTTTCGAGGCGGGTCTCGCCCGGGCCATGGACACGGTGCTGGGCGATCCGGCGGCCGCCCGGCGGATGGGCGAGGCCGGGCGGGAGCGCGCGGTCGGCGAATTCGGCTGGGACGCGGTGGCCCGTCGCACGGTGCGGCTCTACGAGGAGATCGTCAAACAGGCTTAGTGGGTACTGCTCAGGGGCAGGCATCGGGAAATCGGCGTGAGGGGAGCGGCCATGCGTGGTGGTGGTCCTTCGGTCCTGGGGATCGTGCTGGCGGGCGGTGAGGGCAAGCGGCTGATGCCCCTGACCGCCGACCGGGCCAAACCGGCGGTGACCTTCGGCGGCACCTACCGTCTGGTCGACTTCGTCCTGTCCAACCTGGTCAACGCGGGCGTGCTGCGCATCTGCGTCCTGACGCAGTACAAGTCGCACTCACTGGACCGGCACATCACGACGACCTGGCGGATGTCCAATCTGCTGGGCAACTACGTGACACCCGTGCCCGCCCAGCAGCGCCTCGGCCCGCGCTGGTATCTGGGCAGCGCGGACGCGATCCTGCAATCGCTGAACCTGATCTACGACGAGCGCCCCGAGTACGTCGCCGTCTTCGGCGCCGACCACGTGTACCGCATGGACCCGCGCCAGATGCTCGACCAGCACATCGAGAGCGGCGCGGGCGTGACGGTCGCCGGGATCCGGGTGCCGCGCACCGAGTCCTCGTCCTTCGGCGTGATCACGCCGGGCTCGGACGGCCGGACGGTGGAGCGCTTCCTGGAGAAGCCGTCGGCCCCGCCCGGGCTGGCGGACGACCCCAACCGCGTGTTCGCCTCCATGGGCAACTACATCTTCACCACCAAGGCCCTCATCGAGGCGCTCCGGCGGGACGCCGAGGACGAGTCCTCCGTGCACGACATGGGCGGCTCGATCCTGCCCCAGCTGACGGAGCGGGGCGAGGCCGCGCTGTACGACTTCAGCGACAACCACGTGCCCGGTGAGACCACCCGCGACCAGGGCTACTGGCGGGACGTCGGCACGCTGGACGCCTACTACGAGGCGCACATGGACCTGATCGCCGAGCGCCCCGCCTTCAACCTGTACAACCGCAGCTGGCCGATCTACACGCACTCGTACCAGCTCTCGCCGGCGCGCTTCAACGCCGGCGGCATCGCCAGTGAGTCGATCATCAGCGCGGGCTGCCTGGTGCGCGGGCAGGTCACCCGGTCGGTGCTGTCGCCGGGTGTGGTGGTCGACCCGGGGGCCGTGGTGCAGGGTTCGGTGCTGCACGACAACGTGCACATCGGGCGGGGCGCGGTGGTGCGCGGTGCCGTGCTCGACAAGAACGTCGAGGTACCGCCGGGCGCGACCATCGGCGTCAATCCGGAGCGGGACGCGGAGCTGTACACGGTGTCCAAGGCCGGGGTGATCGCCCTCGGGAAGGGGCAGTTGGTCACCTGAGGCGGGGCCACCACGGGACTTTGTCCTGTCTCTGGACGAAGACCGGTCCGTGACGCCTCCCGGGTGACACCCACCGGGTGCCCTGCGGCGCAACCTGTGCTGAACTGACGGCACATGCACCATAAGTCCCGCCCCTTTCGCCGGGGCGGGACTTAGGGGTCCTTTCACTATGCCCGTCCAGGTCGCGCGGCCTGGCACCGCACCTCGCCGCGTTGCCGAAAGGCCCTAGTAGCTCCGCTACGAGGACCTTCCGGCGCCTTGCGATGCACGGCACCAGACCACGCGACCTGATCGGACGCTCATAGTGAAAGGACCCCTCAATCTGCTGTTAACTGTACGTAGCGTGATCGTACTTGACCGTAATCGGCTGGGGGCGGTTGACTGCTGACCCACCCGTCGTCGACGCGAGGCAAGGCCTTGACTGCTGATCTGCTCGCTCCTCTCGACCTGGCGTTCTGGAACATCGAGTCCGCCGAACATCCGATGCACCTCGGCGCACTCGGGATCTTCTCGGCCCACTCGCCCGCCGCGGGCGCCCACGCGGCGGACCTCCTCGCGGCCCGGGCCGCCGGCGTCCCCGGACTGCGCATGCGCATCCGCGACGTGTGGCAACCGCTGCCCTCCGCCCTGCGCAGCCCGCTCGCCTTCGGCGGCGCGGCCCGCGAGCGGGACCCGGACTTCGACCCCCTCAACCACGTACGGCTGCACGCCCCGGCCGCCGACTTCCACACGGTCGCGGGCCGCCTCATGCAACGCCCCCTGGAGCGCGACCGGCCCCCCTGGGAGGCCCACGTCCTGCCCGGTGAGGACGGCGTCTGCTTCGCCGTGCTGTTCAAGTTCCACCACGCCCTGGCCGACGGGCTGCGGGCACTGACCCTCGCCGCGGGCGTCATGGACCCGATGGACCTGCCCGCCCCCCGGCCCCGCCCCGCCGCGACCCCCCGCGGCCTCGTGCCGGACGTGCGCGATCTGCCCGGGATGGTGCGCGGCGCCCTGTCCGACGTCAGCCGCGCCCTGGACATCGGCGCCTCCGTGGCCCGCTCCTCCCTCGACGTGCGCTCCACCCCCGCGCTCACCTGCGAGCCGAGCGGCACCCGCCGCACCGCCGGAGTGGTGCTCGACCTCGACGACGTGCACCGCGTCCGCAAGACCGTCGGTGGCACCGTCAACGACGTCCTCATCGCGGTCGTCGCGGGCGCCCTGCGCCGCTGGCTCGACGAGCGCGGTGACGGCAGCGAGGGCGTCGCGCCCCGCGCCCTGATCCCCGTCTCCAAGCGCCGCCCGCGCACCGCCTACCCGCAGGGCAACCGCCTCTCCGGGTACCTGATGAGACTGCCGGTCGACGACCCGGACCCGCTGGCCCGGCTGGCCTCGGTCCGGGACGCCATGGACCGCAACAAGGACGCCGGCCCCAACCGGGGTGCGGGCGCCGTCGCCCTGCTCGCCGACCACGTCCCCGCCTTCGCCCACCGGCTCGGCGGCCCGCTGGTCGGCCAGGCGGCCCGGCTCTGGTTCGACCTCCTGGTGACCAGCGTGCCCCTGCCCAGCCTGGGCCTGAAGCTCGGCGGGCACCCGCTCACCGCCGTCTTCCCCTTCGCCCCGCTGGCCCCCGGCCACTCCCTGGCCGTCGCGGTCTCGACGTACCGGGGGAGCGTCCACTACGGCCTCGTCGCCGACGGCGCGGCGGTCCCCGACCTCGACCTGTTCGCCACGGCCGTCTCCGCGGAGGTGGCGGCGCTGACCAGGGCCTGCTGGTCGTGATCAAGGCGCCTTTGGCGGTGCGGCCCGAGGCTCCGTAGAATTCGCCCTTCGAATGCGGGCGCGACCGGAGCGCCGCCACGGCAGAGCAGGGAACGACAGCGGCGATGACGGTGACAGAGGACGGCCCCCAGGCCATGGACGGGGCCGGCGGGCTCTCGTACGGACCCGGCATCGACCCGGAGCGTCTGGCCGTCTGCCTCGGCGTGCTCGAGGAACTCGACAAGCTGGACGTCGACCACCCCGACGCCATCGCCGTACGCCGGGCCACCGCGGGCATCTACCGCACGGTCAAGCAGCGCCGCCGCCAGGAGCGCCGGGCCGCCAAGACCGCCCACGACAAGGCGGTCACCGAGGCCACGGCGACCGGCTCCGCCCAGCGCATCGACGACGAGACCGAGGGCCTGCTGCCGTCGTCGAACACCGAGGAGGGCAGGATCGCGGGGATACTCCAGCGCCCGCGCTCCTGCTACACCTGCAAGACCCGGTACGTGGAGGTCGACTACTTCTACCACCAGCTCTGTCCGGACTGCGCCCGCGTGAACCGCGAGAAGCGCGACGTCCGCGCCGACCTCAGCGGCAAGCGCGCCCTGCTCACCGGTGGCCGGGCCAAGATCGGCATGTACATCGCGCTGCGGCTGCTGCGCGACGGCGCGCACACCACGATCACCACCCGCTTCCCCAAGGACGCCATCCGCCGCTTCAAGGCCATGGATGACTCCGCGGAATGGATGCACCGCCTGGAGGTCGTCGGCATCGACCTGCGCGACCCCGCCCAGGCCGTGGCCCTCGCCGACCAGGTCGCCGAGGCGGGACCGCTCGACATCCTCGTCAACAACGCGACCCAGACGGTGCGGCGCCTGCCCTCCGCCTACGCCGCGCTGGTCGAGGGCGAGAGCGCCCCGCTGCCCGCCGGTGAGCTGCCCGCCCACCACGTCATCGGCGCCTTCAACTCCGGCGCGGTCGACGGCATCGCGGCACTGCCGCTCGGCACCAGCGGCCTCGACGCCCAGCGGGTCGCCGACCTCGCCCTCGTCGCGGGCAACGCCAGCGTCGCACGGCACCTGGACGGCACTGCGATCGACGCGGGCGGGCTCGTGCCCGACGTCGTCGACTCCAACACCTGGGTGCAGACCATCGAGCAGATCTCGCCGGTGGAGCTGCTGGAGACCCAGCTGTGCAACTACACGGCGCCGTTCATCCTGATCAGCAAGCTGCGGCCGGCCATGGCCGAGGCCGCGAAGAAGGCGGAGAGCGGCCGCGCGTACGTGGTGAACGTGTCCGCGATGGAAGGGGTCTTCGGCCGCGGCTACAAGGGCGCGGGACACCCGAACACCAACGCCGCCAAGGCCGCGATGAACATGGTCACGCGCACCAGCGCGCAGGAGATGTTCCAGACCGACGGCATCCTGATGACCTCGGTGGACACCGGCTGGATCACGGACGAGCGGCCGCACTACGACAAGCTGCGGCTCGCCGAGGAGGGCTTCCACGCACCGCTCGACCTGGTCGACGGCGCGGCCCGGGTCTACGACCCGATCGTGCGGGGCGAGGCGGGCGAGGACCTGTACGGCGTCTTCATGAAGGACTACGCGCCGGGCAAGTGGTAGGCGGAGCCGTCCCTTTCGCCCCGGACCCACCACTCCGGGGCGGGAGTTGCACCGATGTACGCCGTTCGGGTGATTCGCGAAACGGGCCTCTGCCTACAAACCCGTACGTACACCCGAGTTGAACAGCGGATGACGCGTGATTGTTACCGGCTGTTTCCAGCCCCATCGAGCGGGGCCCCGCTCATCTGGTTAGTCTGATGCGGACGGACAGCAGTACGGGGTCCTACCCACACCCACGGTCCGTCATGGGACCAGCCGGTTCACCACGGCCTGCTCTCCCGTGAGTCAACCGGCGCCACCGCGTCCGAACTGCATTTGACCCAGAGGCCCGAGCGGGCGTCAGGCGCAGCAGGACCGGCGCGTACGTCCCGAGGGTGACCGACACATAAGGAGTGCGCGGTGACACCGGAGAAGACGAATCGCGATCAACGCCCCAAGGAACGCGGCGAGCGCGCCGGCCGACGGGCCGACGAGCTCGGCAGCCTCGACGTGTGGGCCCGTTCGGCCCCGATCCGCCTCGCGGGCTACGAGGACGACCTCGCAGAGCCCCACATCCTGCCCAGCGTCGACTGAACCCGGGGCGGACCCCTCCGCGCCCTCCGAGCGCATGGCCGTGCCAGACTCGCCGCCATGCTGATCAGGGAAGCAACGGCTGACGACTGGCCTCGCATCTGGCCGTTCTGGCACCGCATCGTCGCCGCGGGCGAGACCTACGCATGGGACCCGGGCACCTCCGAGGAGGAGGCCCGGGTCCTGTGGATGAACCCGGCGAAACGCGTCTACGTCGTCGAGGACGACGCCGGAGACATCGTCGCCTCCGCCTACCTCACCCCCAACTACGGTGGCCCCGCCGCCGGTATCGCCAACGCCGGATTCATGGTCGACCCCGGCCGGGGCGGCCGCGGCTACGGCCGGGCCCTGGCCGAGCACCTCCTGACCGAGGCCCGGGCCGCCGGCTACCGGGGCATGGTCTTCAACGCCGTCGTCGAGACCAACCCGGCGGTGCGGCTGTGGACCTCCCTCGGTTTCGCGGTCCTCGGCACCGTCCCCGACGCGTTCGACCACCCCCGGCACGGCAGGGTGGGCCTGCACATCATGTACCGGGCGCTGTAGGGCGACAGGGCCGCCGCTCCTCTCAGGGCCGCGCGTACGGCCGGGTCATGATCTCCATGTTGTGGCCGTCCGGGTCGTCGAAGTAGGCGCCGCGACCTCCGAAGAGGTCGTTGACCCGGCCGGGCCGGGTGTGGTTCGGATCGGCGTAGTAGGTGACGCCGAGCGCCTCCAGGCGGTCGATCATGCCGTCGAACCGCTCGTCGGGCACGAGGAACGCGTAGTGCTGCGCCTGGATCGGCTCGTCGGTCATCTCGTAGTAGTCGAGGGTCACGCCGTTGCCCAGGTCGACGGGGAGGAACGGGCCGAAGGGGGCGCCGACCTCCAGGCCCAGGACGGCCGCCAGGAACTCCGCCGACAACTGGCGGTGTGAGGCGTAGACGGCGGTGTGGTTGAGATGCGCGATGGTCGTGGGAAGGTCGGTGGCGTGCCGGGTGTCGGACATGCGTGGGTTCGTCTCCGGGTCTCGGGATCCGTGGTGAAGCGCCGCTGAGGGGCGCGGGGATGAGGACACGGAGAACGGAGGCGGGGCGCGTGCCCTCTCCGGCTCTCGGGCGGGCCCGGGCGGGGTCACCCCCGCCGCGCTCACTCCGAGGCCGGGCGCCTCACTCGTGCATGGCCTACGGCCGACCCGGCAGTCACCCGCCCGACCCTAGTCCATCGGCGCCGTCCGCTGCCACGGGTTTCGCTCCTCCAACTGCCCGGCCAGATCGAGGAGTCGGGACTCCGTGCCGGGCCGGCCCACCAGCTGCACGGCGCAGGGCGCGCCGGAGGGGAGGGTTCCGCACGGGACGGACATGGCGGGCCAGCCGGTGAGGTTCCACGCGGGCGTCAGGGGCGAGTAGTTCGTGTTGGCCAGCACATTGCTCAGCCAGCCGCGCTCGTGCCAGGGGCCTGCCTTCGGGGAGCGGCGGGCGAGCGCGGGCGTGAGCAGCACGTCGTGCTCGGCGAAGAACGGCTCCAGCCGCCTTCGCAGCTGCTCCCGGCTCGCTCCGGAGCTCACGGTGCGCAGGAAGGGCCGGCCGAGCCGGGCGTGGACGCGGGTGCGCCGGGTCAGCAGCCGGGGGTCCAGGGGCCGGGCGTCGGCGGCGGTGCCCGCCGTCCAGTGGGCCAGGGAGGTCGTCGCGAGGGACAGCGGGTAGGGCGGGTCGGCGCGCCGGACCTGATGTCCCGCCCGCATCAGCAGCCCGGCCGCGTCCCGGGCGGCCGCCGCGTACGGACGGCTGATGGTGACGCCCGCCAGGGGGCTGCGCAGCGACACGGCGACCCTGAGGACGCCGGGCGCGGACACGGGGCCGGGTTCGGTGCCGGCGAGGACCGAGAACATCAGGCGGGCGTCCTCGACGGTCGTGGCGAGCGGCCCGTTCTCCGACATGCCGAACCAGGTGCTGTCCCCCTCGCCGGCCGGGAGCACCCCCTGCCCCGGCTTGATGGTGACCAGGCCGCAGTTGGCGGCCGGTATGCGCAGGGACCCCATGCCGTCGTTGCCCAGTGCGATCGGCACCATCCCGGCGGCGACGGCGGCCGCGCTGCCGCCCGACGAACCGCCGGCCGAGCGCGTCGGGTCCCAGGGGTTGCGGGCGATGCCCAGCACACCGTCCGTCGTGCCGAAGACGCACAGCTCGGGCACGTTCGTCAGCCCCACGACCACCGCGCCCGCGGCCCGCAGCCGGGCCACCGTCACATGGTCCCGCGGGGCAGGGGTGTCCGGCGTGGCCGCCGAGCCGATCCGCCGGGACTCGCCGCGCACGGCGAGGTTGTCCTTGACGGCCACGGGCACGCCGGCCAGGGGCAGTTCGGCGAAGTCGCCGCGCGCCGCCACCTCGTCGGCCTCGGCCAGGGCAGCCTCCGCGCGCACCGTGCGGAAGGCGCCGACCCGGCCGTCGAGCCGCTCGATCCGGGCCAGGTGCTCGGCGACCACCTCGCGGGGCGTGACCCGCTTCTCGCGTACGGCGGCGGATATCTCGGCGGCGGTGCGGCCGGCCCAGGTGGTCACAGCGGCTCCTCGGAGGGGAGAGGGCGGACTTACTGACGAGTACGTAGGGAGAACTGTGCACCGGTCCAGGGCCGCGCGTCGAGATCGCCGACCGCTTTCGTGCGGGCCCGCGGTGGGGTCAGCGCAGGTGGCGTGCGAGGAAGGCCTCGGTGACGTCCATCGAGGCCGCCCACTGCGGCCCGAACGTGTGCCCCTCGCCGGCGACAGTGCGCAGTTCGACGTCCTTGCCGGCCTTCCGGAACACCTCGGCGGCCTCGCGTGACCAGGCGAGGGGGCAGGTGTCGTCCGCGGTGCCGTGCTGGATCAGCAGCGGGTCGGACACGCGGCCGGCGTGGGTGAGGGGGGAGACGCCGCGCCAGAACGCCGGGTTCTCCTCGGGCGTTCCGTGCTCGTCCTCGATCTCGGCGACGAGAGGGTCGCCGTCGGGCCGCTGGAAGTGGTCGATGTTCTCCTGCGGGCGTGCGCTGACCGGCGCGTACGCGACCGCCGCGTCGAACAGGTCGGGCGCCACGACCAGCGTGTTGTAGACGACCCCGCCGCCCATCGACCGGCCGAACAGCCCGATGCGGTCGCCGTCGATCTCGGGCCGCCCGGAGTCGCGCAGGGCCAGGGCGGCGCCGACGACGTCCTCGGTGTAGCCGAGGCGCAGGTTGACGTCGTTGTCCGGGTCCTTGTCGGAGCGGGCGTGGTTGCGGTAGTCGGTGTGCAGGACGACATAGCCGTCGCGGGCCAGACGGTCCTGCTCGCGGGGCATGCCCTGGCCGCTGACGTAGACGTCCGGGTCGATGTAGCCGTGCGCCAGCACCAGCGCCGGGAAGGGCCCCGCGCCCTCCGGGATGTTCATGATCCCCGAGATCGTCAGGCCGTTCGCCTCGTAGGTGACGGCGTAGCGGGTGTAGGCGGGGGTGCGGTCGAGGACCTCGCCGAGACGCAGGTCGGAGCCGGTGTGCTCGCGCTGCATCAGGGCCTGGAGGGAGACGGGGTCGGCCGGGGCGGGGGAGGGCGCGGTGCGGGGGCTCTCACCGGTGGTTCTCTCACCGGCGGCCTCCTCGCCGGTGGATCGGGCCGCCGCCGGGGACGTCGTGGGCGCGGCGTCCTCCGCACCGCCGGTGCAGCCCGTCGCGACGGCCAGCAGCAGTCCGGCGGCCGCGCAGGCGGTGCCCCGAAGCCGCATACGGCCAGTGTGGCCCCGTCGGGTACGGGACGGAAGGAGCAGCCCCCTAGACGCTGCCTCGCGCCGGCCCCGTGCTGTCCCGCTCGATCAGTCCCGGCACCGGCACCCGCACCGTGCGGGCCGGGCCGCCGTCCAGCAGGGCGGTCAGTTCCCGTGCCGCCGTGCGGCCGAACTCCACGCTGTCCCGGGAGAGGGCGGACAGCCATGGCTTGACCAGGCGGCACAGGGCGGAGTCCTCCCAGGCCACCACCGACACATCGGCCGGCACCGCGAAGCCCCGCTCGGTCGCGGCGGCGACCCCGGCGACGGCCATCACGTCGTTGTCGTAGATCAGGGCCGTCGGCGCACCGGGGCCGTCCAGCACCCGGCGGGTGACGGCCGCGCCCGCCTCGTCCGAGTAGTCGGTCGGCACCGACTGCACCTCCGTCAGACCGCGTCGCTGTGCCTCGGCCCGCAGCGTGCGGATCCGGCGCTCGGTGTGGGCCAGTCCGGGCAGCCCCGCGATGTGCGCGATCCGGCGGTGGCCCAGCGCGTACAGCCCGTCCACCACCGCCGCCATCGCAGCCGCGTCGTCCGCCCACACCGTCGACAGACCCGGGTGCCGCTCGTCCGGCTCGCCCCCGATCACCACGGCGGGCAGGGCCAGTTCGTCCAGCAGGCCGGGCCGGGGGTCGTCCGTGCGGGGGTCGACCACCAGCACCCCGTCCACCCGGTGCTCGGCCCACCATCTCCGGTACACCGCGCACTCGTCGTCGATGTCCTCGGCGATCTGGAACAGCAGCCCGAGATGACGCTCGGCCAGCACCTCCTGGATGCCCGAGACCAGTTGCAGGAAGAACGAGTCCAGGCCCAGCGTGCCCGCCGGACGCGCCAGCACGAAGCCGATCGTCGCCGCGCCCTCCCCGGACAGGGCGCGGGCAGCCGTGCTGGGCCGCCAGCCCAGTTGCTCGGCGACCCGGCGCACCCGGTCCCGGGTCACCTCCGAGACCCCGGGTCTTCCGTTGAGCGCGAAGGACACCGCGCTCTCGGACACCCCGGCCCGCCGGGCGATGTCCTTCATCGTCGGCCGCCGCGCTGGTGAGCGCTTTCCCGTCACGCGTGCTCTCCATTCGACTGACGCTTCGCACTAATGCGCTTGAGCTGTCACACCCTAAAGCGCATTAGTGATCGTCCGCAAGAAGGGTTTTGACTCTGCTCTGACCTGCGGTTATGTCGAGCTAAAGTCTTTAGCTCGGCAGAATCCATTGACTTCTTCGAACGGGACGATGCAAGGTCTGGCCCGGCGTCATTTCCGCCACCCTTCCGCCATCCCGTTCCCGAGGAGCCGGTCACCGTGCGCATCTCCCGCAGAGCCTTCGCCGCCGCTGCCGTCGCTGTCGTCCTGCCGCTGAGCGCCTGTGGTGGCGGGGGTGAAGGAGGCGGTTCGAGCGACGCCTCCGGCAAGGTCGAGGGCGACATCACCTTCCAGACCTGGAACCTGCGCGCCAACTTCAAGCCCTACTTCGAGGGCCTGATCGCGGAGTTCGAGAAGAAGCACCCCGGCACCCGGGTGAAGTGGGTCGACCAGCCCGCCGAGGGCTACGCCGACAAGATCAGCGCCGACGCGGCCGGCGGCACCCTGCCCGACGTCGTCAACGTCTCCCCGGACCTCGTCGCCCCGCTCGCCAAGGCCGGTCTCGCCCTCGACCTGGACAAGGCCGCCCCGCAGTACGAGAAGGAGTACCTGCCCGGCGCCTGGGCCGGTCACCGGATACCGGGCCTGCCCGGCACCTACGCATTCCCCTGGTACCTCAACACCGGCCCGCTCTTCTACAACAAATCCCTGTTCAACGAGGCCGGGCTCGACGCGGAGAAGCCGCCGACGACGTACGACGACCTCTTCGCCGACGCGCTGCGGCTGGCGAAGAAGAGCGACGGCAAAGTCGCCACCCTCGCCAACGTGCCCACCATCGAGGACTTCGGCCGCTACGGCGTCCCCCTGATGAACAAGGAAGGCACCGCCTTCACCTTCAACGACGCCAAGGGCATCGAACTCCTCACCAAGTACAAAGAGCTGTACGACGCCAAGGCCCTCGACCCGCAGGCCCTGACCGCCACCCCGGAGTCGTCCGGCAAGAAGTTCCTCACCGGTGCCGTCGCCATGAACCCCGGCAGCGCCCTCGACCTCGGCAACTTCAAGAAGCAGGCGCCGAGCCTGTACAAGAACATCGGCATCACCGACCAGATCACCAGCACCGGGCACGTCAACATGTACGTGATGGGCGTGATGGTCAACTCCCAGTCGAAGCGCAAGCCCGCGGCGGTCGCCTTCGCGCACTTCGTGACCGACGCCGCGCACCAGATGTCGTTCGCCAAGAAGGTCGCCATCTTCCCCAGTACCGCCGGTTCGCTGGACGACCCGTACTTCACCAAGGAGGACGGCACCGACGAGACCCGCGTCCGGGTGGCCGCCGCCAAGTCCCTGAAGACCGCGGTCAACTACACCCCGGTGCTGTTCAGCGAGCAGATGAAGATCGCGCTGCGCAACGAGGTCGCCAAGGCGCTCCAGGGCAAGCAGAGCCCGGAAGAAGCTCTCGACAACGCTGTCAAGGAGTGCGACCGGCTCCTGACGCAGCAGGGCTGACGCACCATGGCTGTCTCCGGCATCTCCCGGGTGCGGCGCCAACTGCCCACCAGTCCTTGGCTGTTCGCCGCGCCCGGCCTGCTCGTCATCGGCGCGTTCGTGCTCTACCCCTTCGTCTCCACCCTGGTGAACTCCTTCACCGACCGCCGCACCCTGATCCCCGGGCGGTTCGTGGGGCTCGCCAACTTCCGTGAGCTGCTGCACGACGACATGTTCTGGACCGGACTGCGCAACAGCACGCTCTACGTCCTCGGGGTCGTCCCGCTCCTCGTCGTCCTGCCGCTGCTGCTCGCGCTGCTCGTGCAGAAGAACATCCCGGGCATCACCTTCTTCCGGTCCGCCTTCTACACCCCCGTCGTCGCCTCGATCGTCGTGGTCGGGCTGATCTGGGTGTGGCTGCTCGACGACCGCGGACTGGTCAACGCGCTGCTGGAGACGGTCGGGGTGGGCCGGGTCGGCTTCCTCAGCGACCAGTGGCTGCTCCTGATGAGCGCCATGGCCGTCACGGTGTGGAAGGGCCTCGGCTACTACATGATCATCTACCTGGCGGCGCTGGGGAACGTGCCCCGCGAACTGCACGAGGCCGCCGCCGTGGACGGCGCCGGGGCGGTGCGCCGCTTCCTGTCCGTCACCGTGCCCGCCGTCCGCTCCACCATGGTGCTGGTCGGGGCGCTGTCCTCGGTCGCCGCGTTCAAGGTGTTCTCCGAGGTCTACCTGCTGGCGGGCCCGAGCGGCGGACCGGCGGGCGATGACACCACCCTCGTCATGCTCGTCCAGCGCACCGGCACCGGACTGACCGGCCGGGTCGGCTACGCCTCCGCGCTCTCCGTCGTCGTCTTCGCCGTCACCGTCGCCCTGATGCTGCTGGTGCTGCGCGCCGACCGGAAGGAGGACTCATGAGCGTCCTAGAGAAGACCCGGGCCCCCGAAGAGCCCGCCGCCGCCCGCGAGCCCCGGGTCACCGACGAGCACGGCCGCCGCATCCGGGTGTGGGAACTGGTCCTTCGCTACGCCCTGTTGCTCGCCGTGCTGGCCCTGACCATCGGCCCGTTCCTGTGGCAGCTGTCCACCTCCCTCAAGGGACCGACCGAGGACATCTACAGCTCCCCGCCGACGTTCCTGCCGGGAGATCCGACCCTGCACAACTACGAACGGGTCGCCGACACCATCCCCGTCTGGGACTACGCCCTCAACTCCCTGAAGGTCGCCACCGCCAACGTCGTCACCAACTGCGTCGGCTCGGCCCTCGCCGGCTACGCCCTGGCCCGGCTGCGCTACCGCGGCCGCCGCGTCGCGACCCTGGCCTTCATCCTGGCCATGCTCGTCCCCGTCGAGGGCATCATCATCGCCCAGTTCACGACCATGCGGGAGCTCGGCCTGAACAACACCCTGATCGGCGTGGTCCTGCCGGGCTGCGTCGGCGCGATGAACGTCCTGCTGATGCGCAACGCCTTCCTCAACCTGCCCTACGAGATCGAGGAAGCGGCCTTCGTCGACGGCGCCAACGTCTGGCAGCGGTTCCTGCGCATCGCCCTGCCGTCGGTGAAGGGCACCCTCGCGGTCGTGGCGATCTTCGCCTTCATGGGCGCCTGGGACGACTTCCTGTGGCCGCTGATCGTGCTGAGCGACCCGTCCAAGTTCACGCTGACCATCGGCCTCAACTACCTGCACGGCACCTTCGCCAACGACGAGCGTCTCGTCGCCGCCGGCACGATCATCGCCGTCGCACCGCTGATCGCCCTCTTCGCCTGCCTCCAGCGGTACTTCTTCCGTGGTGTGGGCGAGGGCGCGGTGAAGGGCTGAACCTCGGGCTGAACCTCCCCCACGGACCGCAAGGACACCGCATGCCTCCTGCCGTGCGCTTCGGCGTCAACTACACCCCCAGCGAAGGGTGGTTCCACCACTGGCTCGACTTCGACCTCGACTCCGTGCGCGCCGACCTGGACTCGATCGCCGCGCTGGGCCTGGACCACATCAGGGTCTTCCCGCTGTGGCCGTACTTCCAGCCCAACCGCACGCTGATCCGGCCCCGGGCCGTGGAGCAGCTCGTCGCGCTGGCCGACGCCGCCGCCGAGCGCGGCCTCGACGTCAACGTGGACGGGTTGCAGGGCCACTTGAGCAGCTTCGACTTCCTGCCCGCCTGGACGCGCACCTGGCACCGGCGCAACCTCTTCACCGACCCGGACGTCCTCGACGGCCAGGAGAACCTCCTGCGCACGCTCGCCGCCGCCCTCGCCGACCGGCCCAACTTCATCGGCATGACCCTCGGCAACGAGGTCAACCAGTTCTCGTCCGGCCCCCACCCCGACCCCGACCGGGCCACGCAGGGCGAGATCGACACCTGGCTCACCCGCATGCTCGCGGCCTGCGAGGAGGGCGCCCCGGGCCGGCTCCACCTGCACGCCGAGTACGACGCGACCTGGTACCAGGACGACCAGCCCTTCACCCCGGGCCAGGCCGCCCGGCACGGTGCCGTCACGGCCGTGCACTCCTGGGTCTTCAACGGCACCGCCCAGCGCTACGGCCGTACCTCGGTGCCGAGCGAGCACCACGCGGCCTACCTCGTCGAGCTCAGCAAGGCCTGGGCCGACGACCCGCACCGGCCGGTCTGGCTCCAGGAGGTCGGCGCGCCCGCGCCGCTGGTCCCGCCCGAGCACGCCGCCGCCTTCACCGAGGCCACCGTGGCGAACGCCCTGGACTGCCCCGGCCTGTGGGGCATCACCTGGTGGTGCTCCCACGACGTCTCCCGCAGCCTCGCCGACTTCCCGGAACTGGAGTACGGACTCGGCCTGCTGACCAACGACCGGGGGCCCAAGGACACCGCCCGGGTGCTGGAACGGGCGGGGCGGGAGCCGTCGTACACGCCCGCGCGCCGGACGACCGCGCTCGTCGTGCCCGCCGACCCGGCCGTCCGCTCCCGGTGCGCCCCGGGCGGGCCCGTCTTCGACGCCTGGTTCCGGCTGGTCGCCGACGGGGCCCGCCCCACCACCGTCCTCGACACCCGGGCCGCCGACCGGGAGCACCTGTCCGCACGAGGCATCACCGAGACCGTCACAGCCGCCCAGGTCCTCGAAGGAGGCATCCGCCCGTGACCCCCACCAGACGCACGGTCCTGCTCGCCGGCGCCGCGGCCGCCCTGTTCCCCGCCCCGCCTGCGACGGCGGCGCCGCGAGCCGCCGCCCAGCCGTACGCGTCCTACTGGTACCCGGACTCCCTGCCCGAGGGCAGCCCCGGACCCGGCATCACCTGGCGCAGCCTGAAGTCCTGGCGCGCCGACACCGACCCGGACCTCGCCTTCAACGCCGCGTCCGTGCCCCTGGCCCGCCGCTTCACCCCGGCCCCCGCCAACCCGACCGCCCGCGTCGACCAGGCCCGCATCCAGTCCCTGGTCTCCTTCGGTCCCACCGCGAGCAACCCCTCCCAGGGCTCGGCCACCGCCGACTACTACGCCCTCACCCACTGGGCCTACATCGACGAGCTGGTGTTCTGGGGCGGCTCGTCGGGCGAGGGGCTGATCCTCGCCCCGAACGCGCCGATCGTGGACGCCGCCCACCGGCACGGCGTACCCGTCCTCGGCAACGTCTTCCTGCCGCCCGTCGCCTACGGCGGGCAGCTCCGGTGGACCCGCGACCTCGTGCAGAAGGACGCCGCCGGGCGTCATCCGCTGGCCGCCCGGCTGGTCGCGGTCGCGCAGGCCCACGGGTTCGACGGCTGGTTCGTCAACGCCGAGACCGGAGGCGGGGACGCCGCGCTCGGCCGGGACATGCTGAGCTTCGTGAGGGAGCTGAAGTCCCTCGCCGCGGCCAAGGGGCAGCGGGTCACCTGGTACGACGCGATGACCGTGAACGGCGCGGTCAGCTGGCAGGGCGCGCTGAACGCGCAGAACGAGGCGTTCTTCCGGACCTCCGACGACATGTTCGTCGACTTCCGCTGGTCGGCGGGCAGCCTGGTCTCCTCCGGGCAGCGCGCCGAGCAACTCGGGCGCAGCCGCTACGCGTTGTGGGCGGACGTCGACGTCGAGGCGAACGGCTGGAACGCGTCCGTGCGGTGGGACGCGATCGTGCCGAAGGACCAGGCGCACATCGCCTCGATCGGCCTCTACCGGCCCGAGTGGACCCGCAACCACCTGCCCGCCGACCAGCGGGGCCCGGCCGCCTTCCATGCCGCGGACGACCGGTTCTGGACCGGCCGCTCCCTCGACCCGTCCCGGCCGGACGGAACCGACGGCTGGCGAGCGCCCGCCGTCTCCGTCGCCGACCGCTCCACGATCACCTCCGTGCCCTTCGCCAGTGCGTTCAACACCGGCCACGGGCTGCGCTGGTACGAGGACGGCCAGGTCACCTCGGACGCGCCGTGGAACCACCTGGGGTTGCAGGACCGCCTGCCGTCCAGACGCTGGGCCGTGCACACCGAGGGCGACCGCCCGGCCGTGGGCTTCGACTTCGAGGACGCCTGGCACGGCGGGAGCAGTGTGCTCGTCGACGGCGAACTCGACGAGCCGGCCGTCCTGGACGTGTACGCGACCCGGCTGCCCCTCACCACCGACACGGTCGTCGAACTCACCCACCGGACCGACACCGGCTCGGTCCGCGTCGAGCTGGCCGTCGCCACCGCCGACCCCGACTCGCCCGGGGCGACCCCGCCGTACACGTACATCCCCGTGACGTCGGGCGGCACCTGGCAGACCTCGACCGTGCGGCTCGGCGACCTGACGGGCACCGTCCACGCGATCGGCGTGCGCCTCACCCCGACGGGCGCCGGCGGCCCGGTGCGGTGACGGCTCGGAGGGATCGCCGTGCGGACCGCCTCCCGGGCCACCCCGGCCGCTCCCACGGGACTGCGCGTGAGCGCCGCGTCCGGCGGCGACCTGCGCCTCGTCTGGAACCCGGCCCGCGACACCGTGCGGCACCACACCCTCCACCGCCTCCTGCCCGACGGCACCCGCCACTTCCTCGGCGGCACCTGCCAGCGCGCGTACTTCGTCGCCGGGCTGAAGCCCGAACAGGGCGAGCGGGCCGCACGGTTCGAACTGCGCGCCGTGGGGGAGCTCTACACCTCGTCGGCCCCCGTGACCCTGACCCACCCCTGGTAACCACCCCTCTCTAGGGAGCACTCCGCATGCATGACGACCGCAGCCTGGTCGAAGCCCGCCTCAAGCGCGTCCTCGACGAGCGCGTCCGCCCCGCCGTGTACCCCGAGTCCGTGCCGCTGGACGTCGCGGTGTGGCACGCGCCCGGCGAGCCGGTGCCGGTCGCCGAGGGACTCGCCGCCGAGCCCGAGCCGATCGAGGTGGGCGCCCGGTGGGGTGCTCCCTGGGGCACCAGCTGGTTCCGCGTGACCGGCACCGTCCCCGAGACCTGGGCCGGCCGGACCGTCGAGGCGATCCTCGACCTCGGCTTCGACGAGAACATGCCCGGCTTCCAGTGCGAGGGCCTGGTCTACCGGCCCGACGGCACCCCGGTGAAGGGCCTCAACCCGCGCAACCAGTGGGTCCGTGTCGGCGCCCCCGCAGAGGGCGGGGAGCGGGTGCGGCTGCACATCGAGGCCGCCTCCAACCCCGTCATCCTCGACTACCACCCCTTCCTGCCCACGCAGCTCGGCGACAAGGAGACCGCGGGCGGCGAACCGCAGTACACCCTCGCCCGCATGGATCTCGCGGTCTTCGACGAGACCGTGTGGCAGCTCGTGATCGACCTGGAGGTGCTCGGTGAGCTGATGGCCGAGCTGCCCGTGGAGTCCGCGCGCCGCTGGGACATCCTCAGGGCGGTCGGCAGGGCGCTCGACGCGCTGGACCTCCAGGACGTCAACGGCACGGCGGACCGGGCCCGTTCGTGCCTCACCGAGGTCCTCACCACTCCCGCCGCGCCCTCCGCCCATCGGATCAGCGCCGTCGGGCACGCGCACATCGACTCGGCGTGGCTCTGGCCGCTGCGCGAGACCGTGCGCAAGGTGGCCCGCACCACGTCCAACATGACCGCCCTCCTGGACGACGAGCCCGACTTCGTCTTCGCCATGTCGCAGGCGCAGCAGTGGGCGTGGGTGCGTGACCACCGGCCCGAGGTGTGGGCCCGGGTGAAGAAGGCCGTGGCCGACGGGCGGTTCGTGCCGGCCGGCGGCATGTGGGTGGAGTCCGACACCAACATGCCCGGCTCGGAGGCGATGGCCCGGCAGTTCGTGCACGGCAAGCGGTTCTTCCTCGAAGAGTTCGGCATCGAGAACGACGAGGCGTGGCTCCCCGACACCTTCGGCTTCGCCGCCGGACTGCCGCAGATCATCAAGGCCGCGGGCTCCAAGTTCCTGCTCACCCAGAAGATCAGCTGGTCGCAGACGAACAAGTTCCCGCACCACACCTTCCGGTGGGAGGGCATCGACGGCACCCGGATCTTCACGCACTTCCCGCCCGTCGACACCTACAACTGCTCCATGAAGGGCGGCGAGATCGCCCACGCGGCCCGCAACTTCAAGGACAAGGGCGTCGCCCGCCACTCCCTCGCGCCCACCGGCTGGGGCGACGGAGGCGGCGGCACCACCCGCGAGATGGTCGCCAAGGCGGCCCGCCTGCGCGACCTCGACGGCTCGGCGACGGTGACCTGGGAGACCCCGCGGGCCTTCTTCGAGAAGGCCTCGGCCGAGCACCCCGAACCGCCGGTGTGGGTGGGCGAGTTGTACCTCGAACTCCACCGCGCCACCCTCACCAGCCAGGCGCAGACCAAGCAGGGCAACCGCCGCAGCGAGCACCTGCTCCGGGAAGCCGAGCTCTGGGCGGCCACGGCGGCCGTACGCACCGGGTTCCCCTACCCGTACGAGGACCTGGACCGCATCTGGAAGACCGTCCTGCTGCACCAGTTCCACGACATCCTGCCCGGCTCGTCCATCGCCTGGGTGCACCGGGAAGCCCGGCGCACCTACGAGCGGGTCGCCGAGGAGCTGAACCGGATCATCGAGTCCGCCCAGCGCTCCCTGGCCGGCGAGGGCGAGACCCCGCTCGTCTTCAACGCCGCCCCGCACACCCGGGCCGGCGTCCCGGCGGGCGGTGCGCGCACCCCGGCCGAGCAGGAGCGCACCGCCCTGTCCGACCGCCCCGGCGGCGGGTACGTCCTGGACAACGGCCTGCTGCGCGTCGAGATCGACGCCCGGGGACTCGTGGTGTCGGCGTACGACATCGGGGCCGACCGCGAGACCGTCGCCCCGGGCCGGGCCGCGAACCTCCTCCAGCTGCAC
Source organism: Streptomyces sp. NPDC007929 (assembly GCF_042959065.1). Classification (NCBI taxonomy): domain Bacteria; kingdom Bacillati; phylum Actinomycetota; class Actinomycetes; order Kitasatosporales; family Streptomycetaceae; genus Streptomyces; species Streptomyces sp. NPDC007929. Next base: position 687,224 of record NZ_JBIBKD010000004.1, read on the forward strand.
CCCGACTTCCCGAACATGTGGGACGCCTGGGACGTCGACGAGTTCTACCGCAACACGGTCACCGACCTGACCGACGCGGACGCGGTCACCCCGGAAGGAGACGGCGTACGGGTCGTCCGGGCCTTCGGCGCCTCCCGCGTCACCCAGCTGCTGTCCCTCACGCCGGGGGAGCGGCGGCTGGTCGTGGACACGGAGGTCGACTGGCACGAGACGGAGAAGTTCCTCAAGCTCGCCTTCCCGCTCGACGTGCACGCCGAACGGTACGCCTCCGAGACGCAGTTCGGGCACTTCCACCGGCCGACCCACACCAACACCTCCTGGGAGGCCGCCAAGTTCGAAGCGTGCAACCACCGCTTCGTCCACCTGGAGGAACCCGGCTTCGGCGTCGCGATCGTCAACGACTCGACGTACGGCCACGACGTGACGCGCACCGTTCGCACCGACGGCGACGGAGGCACGACCACCACCGTCCGTGCCTCCCTGCTGCGCGCCCCGCGCTTCCCCGACCCGGAGACCGACCAGGGCGTCCACCGGTTCCGGCACGCGCTGGTGCCCGGCGCGGGGATCGGGGACGCGGTGCGCGAGGGCTGGCGGATCAATCTGCCGGAACGCCGTCTCACCGGGGCCGCCGAGGTGGCGCCGCTGGTGACGTCGGACCAGGACGCGGTGGTCGTCACGGCGGTCAAGCTGGCCGACGACGGCAGCGGTGACGTGGTCGTCCGGTTCCACGAGGCGTTCGGCGGCCGGGCACGCGCCACGCTCACCGCCGGGTTCGAGGTCACCGGTGTCGCGGCGACGGACCTGCTGGAACGCCCCCTCGCCGACGCGGCGGCACCGGAGATCCGGGACGGGCGGATCGCGCTGCGGCTGCGTCCGTTCGAGCTGGTGACGCTCCGGCTGCGGCGCGCCTAGTGGGCGGCGGGAGACGCAGGTCACATCCGTCCATGTCACATGCCGAGCGGCCGCTGCCTCATAGGGGTGTACGCACCGACAACGGCCAAGGAGCTCACCATGAGCGCACGACTGGACATCTTCGGCAGCCCGAGCGGGAGCAAGCTCGTCAAGCAGTTCACCTCCGTGGGGCGGCTGGTGGTGGAGTCACCGCTGCCGGCCGCCACCCGGGAACTGGTCTCACTGCGGGTGAGCCAGATCAACGGGTGCGCGGTCTGCATCGACATGCACACCAAGGAGGCCACCGCGGCGGGCGAGAGCGCCGTACGGCTCCACCTGGTCGCGGCCTGGCGGGAGGCGACGGTCTTCACCGACGCCGAGCGTGCCGCGCTGGAGCTGGCCGAGCAGGGGACCCGGATCGCGGACGGCGCGGGCGGGGTGCCGGACGAGGTGTGGGAGCGGGCGGCCAAGCACTACGACGAGGAGGAGCTGATGGCGCTGGTGACCCTGATCGCCTTCATGAACACCGCGAACCGGCTGAACGTCATGCTCGAACAGCCTGCGGGCGACTACCAGCCCGGCCAGTTCAAGTAGCCGCGGAGCACCGGCCCCCGAGACGCTCCCGGGGCGTGTCCGCGGACTCCCGCACGGCGCGGACACGCCCTAGGTGGGCCCGAGTTGCGCGCGCAGCCACTGCTCCACCTCGCCCACGTGGGCGGCGGCCGCCGTGCGGGCCGCCTCCGGGTCGTGGGCCGCCAGGGCGCGGTGGATCGCCGCGTGCTCGCGGCGGGTGCGGGCGAAGGCGCCCTCCTCCTGGTAGCCGCGCCAGACGCGGGCGCGGAACGTACGGGACGACAGGCCCTCCAGGATCGCGGCCATGGTCTCGTTGCCCGCGGCCGCCGCGATCTGCCGGTGGAAGGCCAGGTCGTGGGCGAGGATCTCCTCCGGGTCGTCCGTGGCGTTCATCGCCGCCAGGTGCTTCTCCACCTCGGCCAGCTGATCGGGCGTGATCCGGGCGGCGGCCAGCGCCGTCGCTGTCGACTCCAGGATGCGCCGGATCTCCAGCAGTTCCACCAGCCGCGGGCCGCGCGACAGGTCCGCGACGACCCCGAAGGTCTCCAGCAGGTCGCCGGCCTCCAGCTGGGTGACGTAGATGCCCGAGCCGTGCCGGGCCTCCAGGACGCCCAGCACGGTGAGCGCGCGGATCGCCTCCCGCATCGAGCTGCGGGAGATGCCGAGCTGGGCGGCCAGATCGCGTTCCGTGGGCAGCCGCTGGCCGGGCTCCAGCCGGCCCTCGCCGATCATCGCCTTGATCCGCTCGATGGCGCGCTGCGTCACGGTGCCCTTCTGCGGGGCTGTCTCGTCGTCCACGCCACTCCTCCGATCACCGCACTCCGGCGCAGTCTAACCAGCCAGGTGGTCGGACCACTATGAGTCGGAAGCCGGGAGATCCCGCATCGAAGGGTGTTCCGGCGGGTAAGTGGTCTGATAAGTATGCGGACATCTGCTGGCGCCGAGCCGCTGCCGGTCGACGCCCACCCCGGCCCGCGCCGCCTTCCCGCTCCCGACCCGAAAGGCCCTCCGTGTCCCCGACGCCCGCCCGCATCACCGCGGTCGACACCCACGACATCCGCTTCCCCACCTCGCGCGAGCTCGACGGCTCCGACGCGATGAACCCGGACCCCGACTACTCGGCGGCCTACGTCGTCCTGCGCACGGACGCGGCCGACGGACACGAGGGACACGGATTCGCCTTCACCATCGGGCGGGGCAACGAGGTGCAGGTCGCCGCGATCGAGGCACTGCGCGGGCACCTGGTCGGCCGGGACCTGGACACGCTGTGCGCCGACCCCTCCACCCTGAACCGCGACCTGATCGGCGACAGCCAGCTGCGCTGGCTCGGACCCGAGAAGGGCGTGATGCACATGGCGATCGGCGCCGTCGTCAACGCCGTGTGGGACCTGGTGGCCAAGCGCGCGGGACTGCCGCTGTGGCGGCTGCTGGCCGAGGCCGAACCCGAATGGATCGTGCGCCAGGTCGACTTCCGCTACCTCACCGATGCCCTCACCCCCGAGGAGGCCCTGACCCTCCTGCGCCGGGGCCGTCCCGGCGCCGCGGACCGCACGGCCCGCCTGCTGGAGTCCGGCTACCCCGCCTACACCACCTCGCCCGGCTGGCTGGGCTACGACGACGACAAGCTCACCCGGCTCGCCGCCGAGGCCGTCGCCGACGGCTTCCGGCAGATCAAGCTCAAGGTCGGCGCCGACCTCGACGACGACATCCGCCGCTGCCGCGTGGCCCGTTCGGTCATCGGCCCCGACGTGCGCATGGCCGTCGACGCCAACCAGCGCTGGGACGTCGACGAGGCGATCCGCTGGACCAAGGCACTCGCCGAGTTCGACCCGTACTGGATCGAGGAACCCACCAGCCCCGACGACATCCTCGGCCACGCCACGATCCGCCGGTCCGTCGCCCCCGTGAAGGTCGCCACCGGCGAACACGTGCAGAACCGGATCGTCTTCAAGCAGCTCCTCCAGGCCGGAGCGCTCGACGTGGTCCAGATCGACGCGGCCCGGGTCGGCGGCGTCCCCGAGAACCTGGCGGTCCTGCTGCTCGCGGCCAAGTTCGGCGTGCCGGTCTGCCCGCACGCGGGCGGCGTCGGCCTGTGCGAACTCGTCCAGCACCTGTCGATGTTCGACTACGTGGCCCTCTCCGGAACCACCGAAAACCGCGTCATCGAGTACGTCGACCATCTGCACGACCACTTCCTCGACCCGGTGGTGATCCGCGAGGGTCGGTACACGGCACCCACCGCGCCCGGCTTCTCGGCGGCCGTGCGGCCCGAGTCGCTGGCGCGGTACACCTTTCCGGGCGGTGCGTTCTGGGCCGCCGACCTCCGAAAGGAACAGGCTGAATGAGCGACTTCGAGGGCTTGCGGGCCCTGGTGACGGGCGGCGCCTCCGGCATCGGCCGGGCCACCGCCGACCTCCTCGCCGAGCGCGGTGCACAGGTCGCCGTTCTCGACCTGGACCCGTCGCCGGTCGGCAAGCCGCTGCTCGCCCACCACGCGGACGTCACCGACGACCCGTCCGTGCGCCGGGCCGTCGCCGCCGCCGTCGCCGGCCTCGGCGGACTCGACGTGCTGGTCAACAACGCGGGCATCGGCGCCCGGGGCACCGTCGAGGACAACCCCGACGACGAGTGGCACCGCGTCTACGACGTCAACGTGCTCGGCATCGTCCGCACCACCCGCGCCTGCCTGCCCCACCTCAGGGCCTCGGCGCACGCCGCGATCGTCAACACCTGCTCCATCGCCGCCACCGCCGGCCTGCCGCAGCGCGCCCTGTACAGCGCCACCAAGGGCGCCGTGTACTCCCTGACCCTCGCCATGGCGGCCGACCACGTCCGCGAGGGCATCCGCGTCAACTGCGTCAACCCGGGCACGGTCGACACCCCGTGGGTCGGCCACCTCCTCGACGCCGCGCCCGACCCGGCCGCCGAACGGGCCGCCCTGGAGGCCCGCCAGCCCACCGGCCGCCTGGTCTCGGCGGCCGAGGTCGCGGGCGCCATCGCCCACCTGGCGAGCCCCCTGTCCGGCGCCACCACCGGCACCGCCCTCGCCGTCGACGGCGGCATGCAGGGCCTGCGGCTCCGCCCGGAGGCCCGGTGAACCGGCTCGGCCGCAGCAGTGTCGAGGTCAGCGCCCTGTCCTTCGGCGCCGCCGCCATCGGCAACCTGTACACCGAGGTCGGCGAGGCCCAGGCGCACGACGCCGTGGAGGCCGCCTGGCAGCGGGGCATCCGCTACTTCGACACCGCCCCCCACTACGGCCTCGGCCTCTCCGAACGCCGCCTCGGCGCCGCCCTGCGCGACCGCCCCCGAAGCCGGTACACGCTCTCCACCAAGGTGGGCCGACGGCTGGAGCCCTGCGGCGGCACCGGCGACGACCTGACCCACGGGTTCGCCGTGCCCGCCACCCACCGCCGCGTGTGGGACTTCAGTGCCGACGGCATCCGGCGCACCCTGGAGTCGAGCCTAAAACGCCTCGGCCTCGACCGGATCGACGTCGTCTACCTCCACGACCCCGACGAGCACGCCGAACAGGCCTTCCGGGAGGGTTATCCGGCGCTGGAGAAGCTCCGCTCCGAGGGAGTGGTCGGCGCGATCGGCGCCGGCATGAACCAGGCGGAGATGCTCACCCGCTTCGTCCGCGACACCGACGTCGACGTCGTCCTGTGCGCCGGCCGCTACACCCTGCTCGACCAGAGCGCCCTCACCGGCCTGCTGCCCGCCGCCCAGGAACGCGGCACCTCCGTCGTCATCGGCGGAGCCTTCAACTCCGGTCTCCTGGCGAACCCCAGGCCCGGCGCCACGTACAACTACGCCGCCGCGCCCTCCGAGCTGGTGGAGCGGGCCCTGCGCCTGAAGTCCGTCGCCCACCGCCACGGCACCACGCTGCGCGCCGCCGCCCTGGCCTTCTGCGCCGCCCACCCGGCCGTCGCCAGCGTCCTCGTCGGCGCCCGCTCGGCCCACGAAGTACGCGACTGCGCCCACCAGTTCGCCGCCCGGGTACCCGCCGGGTTCTGGCAGGACCTGCGCGCCACGGGCCTGCTGCCCGCCGACGCCCCCGTCCCCGCCGAGCCACCCAAGGAGACGACATGAGAGTCGCCCCGCACACCGAGGTCCGCGCCGACCGCATCGCCGCGTACGAGGCCGCCCACCCGGAGTGCGAGGACTACGCGCGGCTCCTCGCCGAACTGGAGAAGCTGCCGGCATGAGTGCCGTCGACGCCCACCACCACGTGTGGGACCTGTCGGTCCGGGACCAGGACTGGATCAGCGGGCCCGAACTCGCCCCGCTCCGGCGCGACTTCACGATGCGGCACCTCGCACCCGAGGCGAGGGCCGCCGGAGTGGCCCGCACGGTCCTCGTCCAGACGGTCACCGTGCCCGAGGAGACCCCGGAGTTCCTCGCCCTGGCCGACGTGAACGACCTGATCGCGGGCGTCGTCGGCTGGACCGACCTCACCCGCCCGGACGTCGCCGACGAACTCGCCCGGCTGCGCGCCCTCCCCGGCGGGCGCCGCCTCAAGGGCATCCGCCACCAGGTCCAGGGCGAACCCGACCCGGAGTGGCTGCTGCGCCCGGACGTGCGCCGCGGACTGGCCGCCGTCGCCGACGCCGGGCTGGTCTACGACCTGGTCGTGCTTCCGCACCAACTGCCCGCCTGCGTCCGGGCCGCCGCCGCCCTGCCCGGCCTCACCTTCGTCCTCGACCACCTGGGCAAGCCGCCCATCGCCTCCGGCGCGCTCGAACCCTGGGCGACCGGCCTGCGCGCCCTGGCCGCCCTGCCGAACACCGTCGCCAAACTCTCCGGCCTGATCACCGAGGCCGACCCCGCCTCCTGGACCGTCGAGGACCTGCGCCCCTATGCCGATCTGGCCCTGGAGGCCTTCGGCCCGGACCGGCTGATGTACGGCTCGGACTGGCCGGTGTCCACGCTGGGCGCGGCCTACGGCGACACCCTGGACCTCACCCGTCGGCTCACCGACCCGCACGACCACGCGCAGATCCTCGAAACCACCGCCACCCGCGTCTACGGCCTCTGAACCGGCCCCGTCAGCCGCGTCGGCGGCAGGAAGTCCCGCACGTACGTCCGCTCCCAGCACGCACCCGTCTCCCGCAGCTCGCGCCACGTCGTGCAGCGGTACCGGAACAGGCGGGCGCGCACGAACCGCGGGGGCGCGTCCGGCGGGAACGGGGAGCGGCGCAGCAGCTTCAGGGTGGCCCGGTCGTTCTCCAGCAGCCGCTCCACCAGCCGCCCGAACCAGGGGTCGGCGTAGGCGGGGGAGAGGGCCGCGAACCACATCAGCCAGTCCAGCCGCAGATGGTAGGGCGCGAACTGGCGCGGCCAGCGCCGCGGATCGCCCGGCTTGCCCTTGAACTCGTACTCCAGCCAGCCCGAGTCCGCGTGCGGCACCTCGTCCGCGGTGCCCTCCACCACCACCTCGTAGCGCACCCGGCTCACGCTGCCGAACGCCCCGTAGGTGTTGACCAGATGGAGCGGGTCGAAGGAGCGGTTCATGACCTGACGGCGGGAGAGCATGTTGCGGACCGGCCGGTAGCCGAGGCCCAGGAGCCCGACGGACACCGCGAGCACCACCACGACGTACCAGAGCGGCGCGTCGGGCACCTCGGGCGGATCGGCCGGGAACCGCACGGCCGACAGCGCCAGCACGATCGTGATCCAGTTCAGCCAGGCGAAGTTGCCCGACAGCACCAGCCACAGCTGGGTGACGATCATCAGCGACGCGGCGGCCGTCGCGACGGGCTGCGGGGTGAACAGCGCGAACGGCACCACGAGCTGGGTGACGTGGTTCGCGGCCACCTCGACCCGGTGCAGCGGCTTCGGCAGATGGTGGAAGAACCAGCTCAACGGGCCCGGCATCGGCTGGGTCTCGTGATGGTGGTCCAGGCACGTCAGCCGCCGCCAGCACTCGTCCCCGCGCATCTTGATCAGCCCCGCGCCGAACTCCACGCGGAACAGCACCCACCGCAGCAGGAACAGTACGACGACCGGCGGCGCCACCTCGTCGTTGCCGAGGAACACGGCGAGGAACCCGAGCTCCAGCAGCAGCGACTCCCAGCCGAACGAGTACCAGGTCTGCCCGACGTTGACGATCGACAGATACAGCGCCCACGGCACCAGCCACAGCAGCATGCCGCCCCACAAGGGCAGCAGCGAGTCGAGCCCCGCCAGCAGCGCCGCCGACACCGCGCAGCCCGCCCAGCCGCACAGCGCGAAGAAGCGGTCCGAGTAGTGCCACTGGAACAGGCTCGGCGCCCGCCCGAACGGCACCCGCTCCACGAACCGCGGCACCGGCAGCATGCCGCGCCGCCCGATCAGCGGGCGGAACTGGAGCACCGCCGTCAGGAACGCCACCAGGTAGACGGCGGCCAGCGCCCGCTGGAAGACCAGCCGGGTCAGCCAGTAGTCGGACGCGCCGAACCAGTCCACGGGGTGCGGCCTCCTCCCAGTGCGGCGCCCTGCCCGGGCGTCACGCTCCGTGTGCCCCGGCTCCGGTTGCGTGACACAAGTGACCGAAGCAAACAATAGTGACGAACGGCCCCGACCGATTCCGAACGGGCCGAGGTGAGCGGGAGGACGAGGTGCGGACAACCAGCCGGGGCGTCGTCCTGGTCTGCGCGCTCGCGGCCGCGCTCCTCCTCCCGGGCTGCACCGGCCACCCCGCCCGGCACTCCGCCCCCGCCCGCCCCGGCGACGACGCGGACACCCGGGAAGAGCTGCTCCTCCTGCCCGCCGCGGATCCGGGGCCCGACCCCTTCACGGACTCCACGGCCCTCACGGCGGCCACCCCGCCCCCCGGTCCGCGAACGCCCCCTCGCACCGCCGGAGCCGCTCGTGGACCGCGCACCCTCTCCGGCGGGACGCCCGGCCTCTACGGCGGCGCCGAGCGGACCGGCAGCTGTGACATCGGCCGGCAGGTCGGCCACCTCGTCCGCGACCCTGCCAGGGGCCGCGCCTTCGCCTCGGTCGCGGGCGTCCCCCCGGCGGCGCTCCCCGACCATGTGCGCGCGCTGACCCCGGTGGTGCTGCGCGCCGACACCCGTGTCACCGGCCACGGCTACCGGGCCGGGCGGATCACCCGCCATCAGTCCGTCCTCCAGGCCGGCACCGCGGTCCTCGTCGACGACCGGGGCGTGCCGCGCGTCCGGTGCGCCTGCGGCAACCCGCTCGGGCCGCCGGCCGAGTCCCGCGGCACCCCGGTCACCCGAGGCACCCCCTGGCCCGGCTACCGGCCCGGCCGGGTGATCGCCGTGACCCCGGCCCCGCGGGCCGTCTCCGGCTTCACGATCGTCGACGTCACCGCCCGGACCTGGATCGAACGCCGTACCGGCCACGACGTACGCCATGACCGTCCCCTGCCGCCCCCGGAGCCGGATCCCGACCAGGGCGGCGCACCCACCCGGGAGACCCCGGCCGAGGCGAGTCCCCCGGGCGCGGAAACGCCCCTCCCGCCGCCCGAGCCGGAGGAACCCGAGGAACCCGGGGAGATCGAGGACACCGAAGACTCCGCAGACACCGAAGACCCCTCAGACACCGAAGACCCCGACGAGGTCGGCCCCTACGCCGTTCCCGACACGCCCGATCCGCCCGACGGAGCCGGGCTCATCCCCGACGACCGGGCCGCCGCACGCATCCTCGGCAGCCCCACAGGCGTCTTCAGCAACCGGGAGCCGATCCGGCGTCGCGGCTCGTAGACTCAGCACATCCGCTCGAAGAATCGGACGAATCCTGGCAAGGTGGGCCCATGGTTGATCGGGGAGCGAGCGCCCTGTCCCTTCCGGACGACTGGCCCGCCCACCCGGACCCGATTCTCGTGCTGAACCGGATGGGCAGCTTCGACTGGGATCTGGACACCGGCCTGATGCAGATGGACGCCCAGGCCCACGAAGTCTTCGACATGCGCGCCGACGAATACGACGACCACCCCGAGACCCTCGCCAAGCGCGTTCCGCCCGACGAGTCCCGGCGCCTGGACACCGCGGTCTCCCAGGCCCTCAAGGACGGCAGCGAGAACTACGGCGCCTACTTCCGCATCCGCCGCCGCGACGGAACCCTGCGCTGGACCCACACCCAGGGCTACATCCGGCGCGACGGCACCGGGCGCCCCCGCCGCATCATCGGCATCATCCGCGACGCCACCCAGGAACTCGGCGAGAGCGCCGCCCGGCGCGACCAGGCCGCCCAGGACGAGGCCCGCCGCTGGCAGACCAGCGTCGTCGAACTCACCACGGCCGCCCTCGCCCACGCCCGCACCGTCCAGGACGTCATCGACGTCCTCAAGGACACCCACGGCCTCGTCCACCTGGGCGCCACCAGCCTCGTCATGGGCCTGGTCGAGGCCGGCCGCATCCGCCTGGTCGCCGAGGGCCCCGAGGACAGCTTCGTGCCCGGCACCCGTGTCACCCGGATCGACGAGCCCTACCCGATGAGCGAGGCCGTACGGACCCTCGGCCCGTGCTTCATCGAGTCACCGCAGGAGTTCGCCGAGCGCTACCCGATCCTGTGGCCGCACATCACCGACCTCGACATCACCTCGGCCGCCTACCTGCCGCTCATCGTCCAGGCCCGGCCGATCGGCGTGATGGGCCTGCTCTACAGCGACCGGTACGGCTTCACCTCCGAGGAGCGCAACATCCTCGTCGCCCTCGGCAGCAGCATCGCGCAGAGCCTGCAGCGCGCCATGTTCTACGAGCAGGAGATGGACCTCGCGCAGGGCCTCCAGCAGGCCATGCTGCCCCGGACCATCCCGAGCGTGCCCGGCGCCGACGTCGCCGTCCGCTACCGCGCCGCCACCCTCGGCGGCTCCGTCGGCCGGGACATCGGCGGCGACTGGTACGACCTGATCCCGCTGCCCGGCGGCCGGGTCGGCGCCGTCATCGGCGACGTCCAGGGCCACGACACCCACGCGGCCTCCGTCATGGGCCAGTTGCGCATCGTGCTGCGCGCCTACGCCGCCGAGGGGCACCCCCCGGCCACCGTCATGGCCCGCGCCTCCGTCTTCCTGCACGAACTCGACACCGACCGCTCCGCGACCTGCCTCTACGCGGAGGCCGACCTGTCCACCGGCGTGCTCCAGATGGTCCGGGCCGGCCACATCGACCCGCTGGTGCGCCACACCGACGGCTCCTGCCGCCGGGTCACCGTCCCCGGCGGTCTGCCGCTCGGCCTGTCCGCAGAGTTCGGCCGCCTGGACTACCCCGTGGGCACCATAGAGCTCGACCCCGGGGAGACCCTGCTGCTGTGCACCGACGGACTGGTGGAGCAGCCCGGCGCCGACCTCGACGACGGCATGCGCACCCTGGGCGCGCTCGTCGCCACCGGCCCCGACGACGTACGGGACCTCGCCGAGCGGCTGATCGACGTGGCCGACGAGCGCGGCGGGGACGACGACGTGGCGCTGCTCCTGCTGCGCCGGCGCGGCCCCGAGCACCCCCAGTCCGGCCGCCGGCTCCAGCGGCACGTGGCCCCGGGTGACCCCGGGGCCCTCACCGAGGCCCGGCACATGATCCGCACCGCGGTCGCGACCTGGGGAGCGGGTGAGCGCGCCGACGAGATCGAACTGGTCGCCGACGAGCTGATCACCAACGCCCTGATGCACACCGAGGGCTCCGCCGTCGTCACCCTGCGGGCCTTCACCGGCGCCGAGCGCCGGCTGCGCGTCGAGGTGGAGGATTCCTCCAGCGCGCTGCCGCGCCGCCGCGAGGCGGGCGACTCGGGCGTCTCCGGGCGGGGCCTGCTCCTGGTCGAGCTGCTCACCGACGTGTGGGGCGTGGAAGCCCGGGGCGGCGGCAAGGCCGTGTGGTGCGAGTTCGTGGTGCCCGACTCCGGCTGAGGGGGCGTGGCACTCTGGAACCATGCCGGAACTGCCCGAGGTCGAGGCGCTCAAGGACTTCCTGACCGAGCACCTCGTCGGCCACGAGATCGTACGGGTGCTGCCCGTCGCGATCAGCGTCCTGAAGACGTACGAACCACCCCTGTCCGCGCTGGAGGGCAGGGAGGTCACCGCCGTACAGCGGTACGGCAAGTTCCTCGGCCTGCGGACCGCGGACGGCCCGCACCTCGTGACGCATCTGGCGCGCGCGGGCTGGCTGCACTGGAAGGACCGCCTGCCCGACGGGCCGCCCCGCCCCGGCAAGGGCCCCCTCGCGCTGCGCGTGGCCCTGGGGACCGGTGCCGGGTTCGACCTCACCGAGGCCGGCACCCAGAAGCGCCTGGCGGTGTACGTGGTGGCCGACCCGCGGGAGGTGCCGGGCGTGGCCCGGCTCGGTCCGGACCCGCTGGCCGGCGACTTCGACGAGCGGCGCCTCGCGGAGCTCCTGGCCGGCGAACGGCGGCAGCTCAAGGGCGCGTTGCGGGACCAGAGCCTGATCGCGGGGGTGGGCAACGCCTACAGCGACGAGATCCTGCACGCCGCGAAGATGTCGCCCTTCAAGCTGGCCGCGTCACTGAGCGAGGAGGAGACCGGGCGGCTGTACGCGGCGCTGCGCGACACGCTCACCGAAGCGGTCGAGCGCTCCCGGGGCGTGGCGGCCGGGCGGCTGAAGGCCGAGAAGAAGAGCGGGCTGCGTGTCCACGGCCGCACCGGGGAGCCCTGCCCGGTGTGCGGCGACACCATCCGCGAGGTGTCCTTCGCCGACTCCTCGCTCCAGTACTGCCCGACCTGCCAGACGGGCGGCAAGCCGCTCGCGGACCGCAGGATGTCCCGCCTGCTGAAGTGACCGGGGTCCGGGTCACCGGGCCGGTGGTGTCCACTCGAACATCAGGATGGTCGCGTCGTCCCGCAGCCGGCTGGTGGGCGAGTCGAGGATGGAGTGGATGAGCCGCCGCAGCGTCTCGGGCGCCAGCTCGCCCGCCGCCGTCGCCCCGATGATGTAGTCGGCGAACTGTTCGAGCCCGAACTCCACGCCGTCGACGGCCCTGGCCTCGGTGACCCCGTCGGTGTACATCAGCACCCGGTCGCCGGGCTTCAGCGCGATCTCGTGCGTCTGCCGCCTCTCCCCGGTCAGCAGGGACGGCATGCCCATCGGCGGCTCCGCCTCGCGCCGCATGGCGTCGACGAGCGGGCGCCGGTCACGGATGAGCAGCGGGGTGGGGTGCCCGCAGTTGACCCACCGCAGCCTCCCCGACGCCAGGTCCAGCTGGGCCAGGACACCCGTGCAGAACCGGTCCGGGAGCCACCGTGACAGCGCGTCGTCGACGCCCTCCACCAGCTCGGGCAGGTCCGCCCCGGTCCGCCGGGCGTTGCGGCAGGCGGCCAGCGACACCGCCGTGGTCAGCCCGGACGCGAGGTCGTGCCCCATCGCGTCGAGGACCGCGACATGCAGGGTCGTCTCCGTCAAGGCGTGGTCGAAGCCGTCGCCGCCGAGGTCGTAGGCGGGCTCCAGCACGGCCGTCGACACCACGTGCGAGGTGCCGATGGTGCGGGGCGGCAGGAAGGCCCGCAGCATCTCGGCGGGCAGTCGCATCGGCCGGGCGCGCAGCCGCCGTACGAAGGAGTCCTGGTACGCCCGCGCGGAGGTGATCATCATGGCGAGCAGTGTGGCCAGGGCCCGGCCGCGGAGCAGTACGTCCGGGGTCAGTGAGGGGCAGCTCACCGCGAGGACACCGAGGCGTTCGGCGCCGTCCACGAGCGGGATCCAGGCCGTCATACCGCCGTCCTCGGACTCCTCGACGCGCAGGGACTGGGTGCGGTAGGTCCAGCCCGCCAGTGAGCTGTCGATGAGCAGGGAGGAGGCCGCGTCGGTGAGCGGCACCAGCCGGCGCTGCTGGATGTCGGCGAGGTACACCATGGAGCCCGGCAGGCTGAGGGCCCTGGTGCAGCGGGCGGTCGCCGTGGGCAGGTCCAGTGCGGCGTTCTCCGGATCGGCGAGGAACTCCTCCAGGCGGGTCTGACCGGACTCTGCCGTCGCCACCTCGTCTCCCCTCGGCCGGACCGCGGGCATCCGGCGATCCCACGGGTGCGTCGTCCAGCAGTCTCACACCGGGGCGCGGACGGCGCCCGGTGACAGGGGCGGACGGATGGTCAGCTCGGCTGGAGTCTCCACAGCACCTCGCCCCCCGCCGAGCGGATCTCGTAGCGGGCGATGTCCTCCGGATGCATGGAGGAGCTGGCCATCATCGTGCTGGGGCGGTCGCCGGGGCCGCCGTGCCAGCTGGTCGCGGTCTCCTCGGTGCCGTCGTGGCCGACGATCACCAGGTGACAGGGGCGCGAGCCGGAGGCGTCCTTCACCTTCAGCTCGACTTGGCTGCCCGAGGCCTCGTCCGCGGTGGTGACCTGTGCCCACACGCCCGTGCGGGTGTCGGTCGCCGCCAGGGTCCGGGCCTCCTCGGCGCTGCCCTCGGCCATCATCGCGATGCCGGGGACCGACGCCGCGAAGACCACCGAGGCGGCCAGGGCGAACAGCATCCGCCTGCGTCCGGCCCGGCGCCGGGTCGCCACCTCGGCCAGCAGCCCGTCCAGCATCCGCGGACCGGGCTGCGCCATCGGGTGCACGAACCGGGGCGTCGCCCGCCGGTACAGCATCAACTGCCGTGTGGTGGCGCCGAGTTCCGTCACCTCTGCAGCGCACCGAGGGCACTCCATGAGGTGGTCCTCGAAGCGGAATGCCTCCGCCTCGTCCAGCACGCCGAGCGCGTAGGCCGCGACGTCGTGATGCCTTTCCAGGGACCTCATGCCGAATCCTCGTGCCGTTGGGTGCGGGTGGGGTTACTCCTTGCTCCCACCGGTACGGACCAGGCAGCGGAATCACTCAAGCCGGTGACACAATCGCAACCAAAGGATTCGGAGCCCTCCGGCCCCCGGATTGGTCCGGGGGCGCGGGAATCTAAAAAAGATGGATCGCGAGGTGTCCCAGCGGCAGTCCGAGCTGCCAGGCGGGCGTCCAGACCTTCGGTCCGTCGTCCTCCCCGACCACCGGAGCGCCCCCCGGTACCGCGTTCAGATCGGGCGCGAGCAGCTCCGTCTCCTGCAGCCAGCGCCAGGCCTCCTCGGCGAGTCCCAGGTCCGGCGCGGGCCGCCCCGAGCGCGCGGCGTCCACGGCGAGGTCGGCCAGCCGCCCGCGCACCCACTCCTGCCACGGCTGGTCGTACGCGGTCAGCGAGAGCCACGTCTCCAGCTGGGTGACGACCCGGATGCCGGACAGCTCCCCGTCGGTGTCGGACAGGAAGATGGTGAGCGCCAGGGCATCGCGCCCGGCGCGGAACTCGAAGGACGTCGGCGGCATCAGATCGCCGGTCCGCAGCAGCTCGTCGGCGATGTACTCGGCGTACAACCACGCCATGGGGACGGTCAGTTCGCCGTCGCCGCCGTCCGTGCTCCCCTGCTCTTCGTCCAGCATCCCTTCCTGCCTTCCTCCGGTACGTGCGCGTCGCCCGACACCGGGCCCCGGGGGGACGCGGAGCCCCCCTCCGGAACACGGATGAGAACACCCGATTACTCAACCGGGGTCATCGGCAAGGCGCTTTACGGAGGCTTGACCCACCCGTTGGTTTCATCGCAGGTCGGCGGCGTATCCCGGTAGCACCCTGCGCAGGGCGCGCAGCGCGTAGTACGCGCGGGACTTCACGGTACCGGGCGGGATGCCGAGGGTCGCCGCGGCTTCCGCCACACTCGCCCCCTGGAAGTACACGAGCACCAGGACTTCACGGTGCTGCGGAGTGAGTGTCTTCACAGCCTCGCGGACGTCGAGCATCGCCGCGGCCCGCTCCGCGTGGTCGGAGACCACCCGCGCGTTCTCCAGCACCGCGTCGCCGACCTCGCAGGGGCGCGCCTGGCGGGCCCGCCGGGCGTCGATCGCGAGGCGCCGCGCCACGGTCATCAGCCAGGGCCGCACGGAGTCGAAGTCGTCGGCGCGCAGGGCCTCGGGGTGCTGCCAGGCGCGCACCAGCGTCTCCTGGGCGAGGTCCTCGGCGCGCTGCCGGTCGCCGTCGCAGAGCCGCAGCAGCAGCGCGAAGAGGGGCCGGCCGTGCTCCCGCTGCAGTGCGGCGAGCTCGTGCTCGGCGGTCGTTCCGTTCGTGAGAGTGGATCCGGCCGTCATGGCCGTATGGCACCGCAGGGCGCGGGCCGGGCACAGGGCACGGACCCGGCTGTGCGGCGGACGGTCGATCGCGTCGACGAACGGTTCGACGAACGGTCAGGGCGCCCGGCCATGTGGGTGCCGGACGGGCTGATGAGCGTGTCGGAGCCGCGTGGGGCGGCACAGGCCTTCTTTCCTGATTGTGTGTAAATACGACCACAACGCCCACAGTGGGGTGAATGCATGCTCGCACGCAGTCGACAGATCGCCCTGGCCCTGACCGTCGTCCTCGCCGCAGGCGCCGCCTGCCAGGCCCGCGGACACGACAAACCGGGGCCCGGACACCCGGCACCGAACGCCGGGCCCCGCGGCTTCACACTGGTCGCCTCCGGAGACGTCCTCCCGCACAGCTCGATCATCGACCGGGCCCGCTTCGACGCCGGCGGCACCGGCTACGACTTCCGGCCGATGCTCGCCGGGATCCGCTCCGTCGTCTCCCGCTCCGACATCGCGCTGTGCCACATGGAGACCGTCTACGGCGCGGACGGCGTCTACACCGGCTACCCCACCTTCAAGTCCCCGCCGGAGGTGGCCCGGGCCCTCGCCGCCACCGGCTACGACGGCTGCTCCACCGCCTCCAACCACACCCTGGACGACGGCGCCGACGGCATCCGCCGCACCCTCGACGCCCTGGACCGCGCGGGCGTGCGGCACGCCGGCTCGGCACGCACCGAGCAGGAGGCCCGCACGGCCACCGTCCTCACCACGGGACAGGCCCAGGTCGCCCACCTCGCCTACACCTACGACACCAACGGCCTCCCCTTCCCACCGGGGCAGCCCTGGGCCGTCAACCTCATCGACGAGGCCAGGATCGTCGAGGACGCCCGGGCCGCGCGCCGGGCGGGCGCCGACGTGGTGGTGGTCTCCCTGCACTGGGGCACCGAGTGGCAGGACGCCCCCGACGACCGGCAGCTGACCCTGGCCCGCAGCCTCACCGCGGCCCGTACCGGCGACCGCCCCGACATCGACCTGATCCTCGGCACCCACGCGCACGTCCCGCAGGCCTACGAGAAGGTCAACGGCACCTGGGTCGTCTACGGCATGGGCGACCAGATCGCCGGTGAGATGACCAACCACCAGGGAGCCAAGGACCCACGCGGCAACCAGTCCACCCTCGGCCGCTTCACCTTCGCCCCGCCCACACGGCCGGGCGAGCGCTGGAAGGTGACCAAGGCGGAGTTCGTCCCGCAGCTGTTCGACGTCGACGCCGGCCGGGTCGTGAACCTCAACCGGGCGCTCGCCCAGGGCGCCGACGTCCGGGCCGTCCGCGACCGCATCCGCGACATCGTGCTCAGCCGCGGCGCGGCCGGGGACGGACTGGTCATGGGGGAGTAGCGCCCGCCGTCCTACCGCGACCGCTCCGGGTCCCGCCTCGCCAGCTCGGAGCGGCGGTAGGAGTAGGCGAAGTAGAACACCAGCCCCAGCACGAACCAGACGGCGAACCGCACCCAGGTCTGCCACTGCAGGAACGTGATCAGCCAGATCGAGAAGACGATGCCCACCGCGGGCACCACCGGCATCCACGGCGTGCGGAACGTGCGCGGCAGCTCCGGCCGGCGGTAGCGCAGCACGATGACCGCCGCGCACACCACCACGAACGCCAGCAGGATGCCGATGTTGGTCAGCTCGGCCGCCTCGCCGATCGGCAGGAACCCGGCGATGGCGGCCGACGCCACCCCGACGATCCAGGTGACCCGCGTCGGCACGTGCCGCGTCGGGTGGGTCTTCGCGAACCACTTGGGCAGCAGCCCGTCCCGGGACATCGAGAACCACACCCGCGTCACGCCCAGCATGAACGTGAACATCACGGTCAGGATGCCGATGATCGCGCCCACCGCGATCACGTCGGCGAGGCCGCCGAGACCCACCGACTTGAACGCCGTCGAGAAGCCGCTCTCCGGGTCGATGTCCTTGTGGTTCTGCATGCCCGTCAGCACCAGACAGGCCGCCACGTACAGCACCATCGAGATGACCAGCGAGTAGATGATGGCCTTCGGCATGTGCCGCTGCGCGTCCTTGGACTCCTCGGCCGCCGTCGACATGGCGTCGTAGCCGAACACCGCGAAGAACACCGTCGCCGCGCCCGTGAACGCGCCGCCCACCCCGTACGGGAAGAAGGGGTTGTAGTTCGCCGTGTCGATGTGGAACACCCCGACCGCGATCACCAGCAGCACCACCAGGACCTTCAGGATCACCACGACCGTCTCGAAACGCGCCGCGTTCTTGATGCCGAGGTTCAGCAGATAGGCGGTGAGCAGACACAGCAGCGCGGCGAACAGATCGACCCGGTGACCGTCACCGGTACCGGGGGCGCCCAGCATCCAGGCGGGCAGATCCGCGCCCATCTCACCGACCAGGAAGCTGAAGTAGCCGGAGATGCCGATCGCGACCACCGCCACGATCGCCGTGTACTCCAGCAGCAGGTCCCAGCCGATGAACCAGCCCGCCAGCTCGCCGAGCACCGCGTAACCGTAGGTGTAGGCCGAGCCCGCCTTCGGGATGAGCCCGGCGAACTCGGCGTAGGACAGGGCGGCGGCGGCACTCGCGACGCCCGCGATGAGGAAGGAGAGGAGCACGGCGGGTCCCGCCGTACCGTTGGCGACCGTGCCCGCGAGCGTGAAGATGCCCGCGCCGATGATGCCGCCCACCCCGATGGCGGTCAGCTGCCACAGTCCCAGCGACCGCTCCAGCCCACCGCCCTCGCCGGTTTCCGTCTCCTCGATCCGGTCGATGGGTTTGCGGCGGAGAATCCCCTCGCCCATCCGGAGCCCGGCCATGCGCCTCACCTCTTCGCGATCGGCAAACGGCTGACGGCGGATCATGATGGACCTTCCGCACCCCGGGCGGAAGGGGCCGCGCAGTGATCGGGCGGGATCCGCCGCCCTACGGCACCACCGTCACCGGCCAGCGCCCCGCCTTCACCAGGCGGACCGCCACCGAACCGACGATCCGGTGGCCCGCCTGCTCCGAGGCACCCACGACCACCGCGTCTGCCTTCAGCTCGTCGGCCGCCCTCACCAGGCCGTTGAACGGGTCACCCCGGAAGGTGTGGAACTCCCAGCGGACCTCGAATATCCCCTTGAGCCGCTCGGCCGACTCCCGGATCTGCGCCACCAGGTCCTCGGCGATCTCGTCCGTCGTCCCGGCCACCGGCACACCCAGCGCGGCGCTCGCCGCCTGCACCGGCTGCACGTACACCACGGCGAGCAGCGCGCGCTGCCGCCGCGCCAGGCCACCGGCGTAGGCCGCCGCCCGCAGGGAGGACTCGGAGCCGTCCACCCCGACCACGATCACCTTCGGACCGTCCGTGCCCCGCTCGAACCGGTGGGAGTGCTGTTCCGTCACGCCGCGAGGCTATCGGAACCCCCCGGTCCGCCCGCCGGGCGGGACGCCGCAGCCGGTGCGCCCGGTTGCGCACGGGAGGCCCGGGTCTCCTGGGCCGTGCGGGGCGGGAGCGCTCGACGGGCGAGGAGGCGCCGGTGTTCCTAGAGTCGAAAGCATGAGCGTCATCGCGGACACCGGGACGACCGAGGACACCTCAGGAGCGATACGGCCGCCCCACCGGGCGCACGGCTTCCTGAGCCGGGTACCGCAGGGCTTCGCCGTCTTCTTCGGGGCCCTCGGACTGCTCTGCGCCCTGCTGGCGCTGATCCCCCCGCTGCGCACCGGGCTGCGCCCCCTCGTCCATTTCCTGGACCTGCTGCTCGTGCCGGTCAGCGCCAACCTCGCCTACGCGGTCTTCCTGTTCCTGCTCGCCGCGGCGACCGGTGCCCGCAAGAAGATCGCCTGGTGGCTGGTCGTCGTCTACCTGGGACTCCTGGTCCTCACCGACATCCTCGGCATGGCCGTCGGCGAGTTCGCCGAGTCCGTCCCCTCCCTCGTGGTGTGCGGCCTCGCCCTGATCCTGCTGATCTACGCCCGCAAGGAGTTCTACGCCGCCTCCCGCCGCGCCGCCGTACGCCGGGCCCTGGCCGTCCTGGTGGCGGGCCTGGTCGCGGCGATCCTGATCGGCTGGGCCCTGGTCGAGGCGTTCCCGGGCAGCCTGCCGAGCGGCGAGCGCCTGGCCTGGGCCGCGAACCGGGTCTGCGGCGGCCTGGTGCCCGCGGACTCCTTCGACGGTCGCCCACCGCACGCCCTGTACTTCCTGCTCGGCCTGTTCGGCGCGCTCGCCCTGCTGAACGCCGCCGCCACCCTCTTCCGCTCCCAGCGCCTGGAAGCCGCCCTGCACGACGACGAGGAGGCCCGGATCCGCGCCCTCCTCGGCCGCTACGGCGACCAGGACTCCCTCGGCTACTTCGCCACCCGCCGCGACAAGGCCGCCGTCTTCTCACCCAGCGGCAAGGCCGCCGTCACCTACCGCGTCGAGGCCGGGGTGTGCCTGGCCAGCGGCGATCCGGTGGGCGACCGGGAGGCCTGGCCGCACGCGATCGCCGCCTGGCAGGACGTGGCCCGCCGCCACGCCTGGGTCCCGGCCGTGATGGGCGCCTCCGAGGAGGGCGCCCGGGCCTTCGTCCGCGCCGGGCTCGGCGCCCTCCAGCTCGGCGACGAGGCGATCCTGCACGTCCGCGACTTCGACCTGGACGGCCGCGACATGCGCGTCACCCGGCAGGCCGTCAACCGGGTCCGCCGCAGCGGCGTCACCTGCCGCGTCCGCCGCCACTCCACCCTCGACGAGGACGAGATGCGCCGGCTCGTCGAACGCGCCGACGCCTGGCGCGACACCGAGACCGAACGCGGCTTCTCCATGGCCCTGGACCGGCTCGGCGACCCGGACGACGGGGACTGCCTCCTCGCCGAGGCCCTCGACCAGGACGGCCGGCTCCTCGCCATCCAGTCCTTCGTGCCCTGGGGCAAGGACGGCGTCTCCCTGGACCTGATGCGCCGTGACCGCACCGCCCCCAACGGCGTCATGGAGTTCATGGTCGCCGAACTGTGCGCCGCGGCCCCGAAACTGGGCGTGCACAAGATCTCCCTGAACTTCGCCGTGTTTCGCTCCGTGTTCGAGGAGGGCGCCCGCATCGGCGCCGGACCGGTGCTCCGCCTCTGGCGCCGCCTGCTGCTGTTCTTCTCCAAGTGGTGGCAACTGGAGGCCCTGTACCGCTCCAACGCCAAGTACCACCCCGAGTGGTACCCCCGCTTCCTCTGCTACGCGGAGGCCGCCTCCCTCGCCCGGGTCGGCCTCGCCTCCGCAATCGCCGAGGGCTTTGTCTCCGTACCGTCGCTGCGCACGTTGTGGGGCAGGGGAAAGGGGCACCCGAAGGGCGGGCAGCGCCCCGCCACCACGGCGGGGCTGCCGTCGTTGGCGGCGCTCGGCCTCGCCGGAGGGGACGGGACCGAGCCCGCCGACCCCCTCTCCGGCCTTTCCGACCAGGTCCGCGTCCGGCACCACAAGCTCGACCGGCTGCGCGCCGACGGCACCGACCCCTACCCGGTCGGCCTCCCCGCCCGCACCCACACCCTCGCCGAGGTCCGGCCGGGCGGGCAGGTCACCGTCGCCGGCCGGATCATGGTGGTGCGCGACTTCGGCGGCATCGTCTTCGCCGTCCTGCGCGACTGGTCCGGCGACCACCAACTCGCCCTCACCCGCGACCGCTCCGGCCCCGCCCTGGACCGCTTCACGACCGACACCGACATCGGCGACCACATCATCGCCACCGGCGAGGCGGGCGTCAGCGACAAGGGCGAGCCGACCGTGTTCGTCACCTCCTGGCAGCTCACCGGCAAGTGTCTGCGCCCGCTGCCGGACAAGCGCCGGGGTCTGGCCGACCCGGAGGCCAAGGTCCGCCGCCGCTACCTCGACCTGGTCGCAAGCCCCGACGCCCGCGAGGTGATCCGCGCCCGCTCCACCGCCGTCCAGGCCCTGCGCCAGGGCCTGCTGGAACGCGGCTACCTCGAGGTCGAGACCCCGATGCTCCAGCAGATCCACGGCGGGGCCAACGCCCGCCCCTTCACCACCCACATCAACGCCTACGACCTCGACCTCTATCTGCGCATCGCCCCCGAGCTGTATCTGAAACGGCTGTGCGTCGGCGGCATGGAGAAGGTCTTCGAACTGGGCCGCACCTTCCGCAACGAGGGCGTCTCCTACAAGCACAACCCCGAGTTCACGATGCTGGAGGCCTACCAGGCCTTCGCCGACTACGACGTGATGCTCGACCTCGTCCGGGAACTGATCCAGGGCGCCGCCACCGCCGCCTTCGGCACCCCCGTCGCCCACAAGGACGGCGAGGAGCACGACATCTCCGGCCCCTGGCCCGTCAAGACCGTCTACGGCGCCATCAGCGAGGCCGTCGGCGAGGAGATCCACCCCGGCACCGAACTGCCCGAGCTGCTGCGGCTCTGCGACCGCGTCGGAGTGCCGTACACCGCCGACGACGGGCACGGCGACGTCGTCCTGGAGATGTACGAGCGGCTCGTCGAGGAGAAGACCAGGCTGCCCACCTTCTACAAGGACTTCCCCACCGACGTCTCCCCGCTCACCCGGCAGCACCGCACCGACCCGCGCCTGGCCGAACGCTGGGACCTCGTCGCGTTCGGCACCGAACTCGGCACCGCCTACTCGGAACTCACCGACCCCGTCGAGCAGCGCCGCCGCCTCACCGCCCAGTCCCTGCTCGCCGCCGGGGGCGATCCCGAGGCGATGGAACTCGACGAGGACTTCCTCGACGCCCTCGAATACGCCATGCCGCCCACCGGCGGCCTCGGCATCGGCGTGGACCGGCTGGTCATGTTCCTCACCGGACTGACCATCCGGGAGACGCTGCCCTTCCCCCTGGTGCGCCGCCGCTGACCCGAACGCGTGGGCCGAACGGGTGAAAGCGTGCCGCCACCGCGGTGTTGCTCGCGAGCGTCGGCCTTCGGCCGGGCGACTGATGAGTCATGAAGAAGGATCAGTTGCTCACCCGGCTGCTCACCCGGCGCCAGGCGTTGATCGCGGGCGCCGGCGCCGTGGGAGCGGCCGCCACGGCCGGAGTGATCACGACGGTCACCGGGGACGGACCGACCGCCCCCGCCCCCGCCGCCGGACCCCAGGCCCGGCCCGCCGGGTCCCACGCGTACCGGCTTCAGCCGGTCACCGGCTTCGGACCGCCGCGCGCCGCGCCCCGCCGCACCCTGGTACGCCGCGAAGCGCCGCTGAAGGTGTCAGGCCGCGGCCGCACCATGGTGCTGACCTTCGACGACGGCCCCGATCCCCGCTTCACCCCGGACATCCTCGACACCCTGGCCGAGTACGACGTGCGCGCGATGTTCTTCGTGTGCGGCGAAATGGTCGCCGGTGGCCGGAAACTGCTGGCCCGGATGGCCGACGAGGGCCATGTCGTCGGAAACCACACCTGGTCCCACCCGCTCCTCACCCGCCTCACCCGCCGCCAGATCCGCTCCCAGATGGAACGCACCAGCGACGCCATCGAGGACGCCTACGGGGAGCGGCCCGAGTGGTTCCGCGCCCCCTACGGCGCCTGGAACCGCGCCGCCTTCCAGCTCGGCGCCGAACTCGGCATGGAGCCGCTCGCCTGGACGGTCGACACCCTCGACTGGACCACCCCGGGCGTCCGTTCCATCGTCAAGAAGGTCGAACGCGGCGCCGCCCCCGGCGTCGTGGTGCTCTCGCACGACGCCGGGGGCGACCGCTCGCAGAGCGTGAAGGCCCTCCGGCGCTACCTGCCCGAACTGCTGGACTCCGGCTACCACGTCACCGTGCCCCGCCGGCACTACGCGTGAGGCCCCCCGGGCCCGTCGCCCGCCCGGCCGGGAGTGCTCAGCGCACCTCGACCAGGCGGGCGAAGGCCACGACGTTCCCCGCGTAGCCCTCCTGCGCGGTGAACCCGCCGCCGCAGGTGATGACCCGCAGTTCGGCCGCGCCCTTGGACGCGTAGACGCGGTCCCCGGGGAAGTTGTTCTTCTCGAACACCTCGACGCCGTAGATCTCGAACATCGCGGTCTTCCCGTCCTGCCGGGCGATCTCGACGCGATTGCCCTTCTTCAGGGCCCCCAGCCCGTAGAAGACGGCCGGGCCCTGCTGGTTGTCGACATGGCCGACCACGACCGCGGTGCCCTTCTCGCCGGGGGTGACGGCACCGGTGAACCAGCCGGCCAGGTTGGGGTCCTCCGGCGGCGGTGCGCCGACCCAGCCGTCCGCGTCCAGGCCCACGGGGATGATCGGCGCGTCGACCTGGATCGCCGGGATCCGGACCCGGTCCGGCAGGGAGTAGGGCAAGGGCCGTACGGCCCCGGCGAAGGTGCCCCCGGGGACCCGGTTGTCCGCGGCGGCCGCCGTCGCCGGCTGCGGCGGGCCCTCGTCGAACTCACCCGAACCGTTCCGGATGAGGGCGAGGCCGGTCAGCAGGACCAGCGCTATCACGCCCCACGGGGCGCGCTTCCTCGGCCGCGCCTCCTCTTCCGCCTGGGCCAGCTCGGACGCAGACATTCGCCATCCCCTCTCGACATGGCCGTCGCCGTGTCAATCGCGCATATCCGAACGCTAAGTGGCACGCGCCGAACCGGCGACGGGGCGGCGGCGAACGGGTGGCCCCGGGGCGGGCGGGGTGCCGCGAGGAGCGGAGGTGCGCCATCCGAGTTGCCGCCGCGAGGAAATTTCTGACGGCCCGTGACCTGCGGCGATGTCCGATTGTGTGAGGGATCGGCACCGCCTGCTCTCACCAGGACGGACCATTCCCGACATGCGGCCCGCGGCACGGCAACTGACTGTCTGTCTGGGAGGCGCTTTCTCGCCGATCGACCGGGGACGGGTCCCGGGGCGTCTTCCGCGGAGGTTCACATGCGTAACACTCGTGCCCTGGCGGTCGCCGGCGCGGCGGTCGCCGCCCTCGGCCTCTCGGCCCCCGCGGCCGTCGCGTGGGAGACGCCCAGCAACATCACCGCCCTGCCCAGTGTGATCGCCCGCGGCGGCCAGCTGACCATCACGGTCGACGGCTGCCGGAGCGGCGGCACGGCGACGTCCAACGCCTTCTCGCCCACGCGACTCTCGCCGGCCGGTGGCGGCAAGGGCAACGAGGGCGACCGGGGCGGCGCGGGCAGCGGGACCGCCCGGGGCGCCGCCACCATCAACAGTGACGCCCGTCCCGGGCCGTACGACATCACCGTCGACTGCAACGGCAGGCGGATGACCAAGCCGCAGGCCTTCACCGTCATCGGCGGTGTCCGCGGCGGTATCGGCGGCAGCACCACCACCGGTGCGACCCCGACCGACGTCGCCATCGGCGGCGGGCTGGTGGCCGCGGCCCTCGTCGGCGGTGGCGTGTTCTGGATGCGCCGCCGGGCCGAGCGGCGCATCTGACGCCTCGCTCCGCGCTCCTTCGACGAGTCACCGTCTCGCACGTGAACGGCCTTCGCCCCGGCTCCCCCTTCGACCTCTTCGGGGGAACCGGGGCGAAGGCCTGCGGTCATGGCGCTCATCAGCCCGTGTCGTCGGTGTCGGCTCGGCGGTGTCAGCCGGCGTCCTCGTCGGTGCGGCGGCGCGCGAAGTGGTAGGCGACACCGAGGGATCCGGCGATCAGCGCGGCGCCCAGGCCGATCTCCTTGAGGTCGAACCCGGCGAGCGTGCCGCCCTCACCGGCGTGCACACCCTTGTGGGGGTGGCGCGTGGGGTGATGGGTGGGGTGGTGCGTGGGGTGGTGGGTCGGACGGCTGCCCGCGATCGTCAGACGCGCGGTGCCGCTCGACTCGTCACACTCGAACTCCACGTCGTAGACGGCGCCGGGCTTGGCGTCCCAGTCGACGACGGCCGTCGCCCAGGACTCCTCCGGCGGGATGGTGACCATGTCGAAGACCGCCGAGTTGACCGCGGCCTCGCCCTGGCACGCCTTGTTGCGTTCCACCCGCAGGGTGACCTCGCCGCCCGCCGCCACGGTGGAGGGCATGACGCTGAAGCCGAAGTCGGTCCGGATCGCCGCGTCGGCGGCGGGCACGCAGGAGGTGAGGGCGCCGGCGCCCAGCAGTACGGCCGAAGCGAGGCCTATCGCGCGCATGGTGAATCCTCCGGGTCCCCGAGGAGCAATCGCGGACCTGTTCCGCTCACGTCACAAATGCACCTCGATGCCCGAAACGCTAAGAAGGTGAGCGTGGGGGCGCGATCGCAGTAGCGCGAATGGGTCACGAGCGTGGGCCGCCCGGGGGACGGCGACGGTGTGTCGCACGCCCCCCGGCCCGGATCCGTGCTGTACGGCGCCGTCAGTCTGCGACGCCGGGGAAGAGGCTCAGGAACGGGTCCGTCGAGGCGGTCACGCCCCTGCTGTAGGGCGAGTCGAAGTCCCAGATCAGGAACAGCAGGAAGGCGATCAGCGCCGAGAACAGCCCGGCGAGCACCAGTTCCCGGGTCGTTCTGCGGATCTGCAGGGCGAAGATCATCCCGATGGTGACGACGGCCCCGGCGATCAGCCCGAACCACACCACCCCCGGCATGGTCTCCCCGGTCGACTCCGCCCGGGCGATCCGGGCCTGGTTGGCCGCGGTCACCTGGTCCAGCAGCGGCTGGTAGGCCTGGGCCTCGAAGTCCGTCACCGGCTCGTAGTCGGTGACGTCCCGGCGGATCCGCTCGAACAGCTCGGTGCCGCGCGGGCTCATCTCGCCCTTGTCGGCCATCGTGTCCCACTCGGTGGTCACGACATGGCTCACATATGTCCGGATGTCGTCCCGGATGCGGTCGCGTTCCTCGGCCGGATAGACCCGAACCCGTTCCGAGATCTCGTGCAGCGCGGTCGCCTCGGCCTGCACATGGTCCTGTGCGGCGCTGCGCCCCTCCCAGACACCGGCGATCGCCAGGCCCAGGACGATGGCGTACACCACGCCGATCCACATCGTCATGTACTCGATGACGTCCGGGGTCTCACTGGGATCCTCGTCCTCGGGCGCCGCGCGGTGGCGTACGAAGGTGATGATGACCACCACGGCACAGGCGGCCAGCATCGCGAGGGTGAGAACAAGCCATTCCGGCAAGAGGTACCTCCAGGGCTTCAGGGATCAGCGCGCGCGCAGCGCGGCGACGGCCACCACCGCGGGCACCGTGACGAGCAGGACGAAGGTGAGCGGCGACAGCGCGCCGCCCGTCCGCCGTGGGCGCGGGGCCACGGCGCGGTAGCGCGGGTAGTGCACGGGCGTCGCGGACGGACGCGGCGCGGGGCTCGCGGGCCGGGGCGGGGCCGGGGCCGGGGGAGCGGGCGCCGGCGGCTCGGGCTTCGGGACCGGCCGGGGCGGGGGTGGTACGGGGCGTGGCGCGGGCGGCCGTGGGGCCGGCGGCTCGGGTTTCACCGTGGGGGGTGGTTCGGGGGGCGTCGGTTTGGGTGCGGGTGGCCGCTCCGGCGTCGGTTTCGGCGGGGGCGGCGGTTTCGGGGGAGGGGTCGGGGCCGGGCTCGGCGTGGGGGAGGGGCTCGGCGTGGGTGTGGGGCACGGCCAGGTCTTCTTGCTCCCGGCGTACGCCACCGCCTCGGTGCCGTCCGGTCCCGTCGATGCGTACGCGCAGGCGTCGGCCACCGCGACCCCGGCCGGTGCGCCGACGAGTGCCCAGGTCAGCGTCGCCGCCGCCAAGGCCCGTGCCGCAAGGGCGGATTGAGTCGAGAGGGGTCCATGCACGACGAAGATCATGAGGCTTGTGCCGCCCGCACGGGCCCGGGCGCAAGGGGATTGCCCCGAACGGGGGATGTCCGGGGCTCACCGGTTTGATCAACGGTCACCCGCAGGGTGCCTCCCGCGTACGCGTGTACGACGGCGCGGGGGCTCGTCACGGACTCCTTGAAAGAAATTTGGCCCACGGTTGAACACACAGGCCGCTCCCGTGCGTACTCATGGCCGTGCGGCGGCGCAGCAGGGCGCTGCAACACCCTTGCGATAATGGGGAGTTGACGATGAAGACCTCCTGGCGGAGCGCCTCACTCGTGGCGAGCGCCGCGGCGGTCCTGGCGCTGACGACGGCGTGCGGTCAGGACAGCCCACCGGCGGCCAGCCAGAACGTGGGCGCCACGGCCGCGCCCGGGGACTACGGAAACATCGGCTCGGGCACCGCGGGCGCGGCGGGTGGCGCCGCGACGCCGTCCGCCCCGAGCGCCTCCAGCCCCTCCAACCCCGCCGGCAAACTGTCCGTGTCCACCGCCGAGAAGGTCGGCAAGGTGGTCACCGACAGTCTCGGCCTCACCCTGTACCGGTTCGACCAGGACACCGAGCAGCCGCCCAAGTCCAACTGCGACGGCGACTGCGCCAAGACCTGGCCGCCGGTCCCGGCCGACGACGCCGAGGCCGGCGAGGGCATCGACAAGGCGCTGCTCGGCTCGGTCACCCGGGCCGACGGCACCAAGCAGCTCACGGTCGGCGGCTGGCCCGCCTACCGCTACGCCAAGGACGTCAACGCCGGTGACGTCAAGGGCCAGGGCGTGGGCGGCAAGTGGTACGCGCTCGCCCCCGACGGCAAGAAGGCGCAGGGGGGTGCGAGCGGCGGCAGCGAGGCGGTCGAGGCCGGGCTGTCCACCCGCAACGACCCCAAGCTCGGCGAGATCGTCGTGGACAAGAACGGCATGACCGTCTACCGGTTCAAGAAGGACGAGGCCTGGCCCAAGCCGGTCTCCAACTGCTCGGGGGCGTGCCTGGAGAAGTGGCCGCTGGTGGAGCCCGTCGACTTCGCCGACACCAAGGGCATCCAGAAGAAGGGCTACATGATCTTCGACCGGACGGACGGCAAGGGCAAGCAGCAGACGATCAACTGCTCGCCCATCTACACCTTCGCCGGTGACAAGGCGCCCGGCGACACCAACGGCCAGGGCGTGGGCGGCACCTGGTACGCCGTGCGGCCCGACGGAAAGCTGGTCGGCGCGTCGGAGAAGTAGAGAAACCTCCCCAGGGTTGATCGTTTCGTCCACCCGAAGCGCAGGCCCGGTCCACCCCTTCGTGCTCCACGGAGGGGTGGACCGTTTTGCCGTTCCGCACCGGAACTCTCCGGAGCGCCCCGGGCACTGTTCGTCATATGTTCGAAGGTCATGCGGAGGGGTATCAATTCGGCACGTGCCGCAGGCAGTGACCGGGAACGGATGGTCAATTTCCGTTTCGGGTCGCTCCATTGGCGGGCGATCAGTAGCCTCTGCTCGAACACCGGATCGCCTCACGCCTTGGAGAGATAGATGGAGCGTCCCGCCTGGGCCCCACGGAGCATCGACATATCGGTGCCCAGCGTTTCCCGGATGTACGACTACTACCTGGGCGGATCGCACAACTTCGAGGTCGACCGAGAAGCGGCCCGCAGGGCCATGGAGTTCATGCCGGGACTGCCCAAAGTCATGCAGGCGAACCGCGCTTTCATGCGCCGCGCCGTGCGCTGGGCGGCCGGCCAGGGCATCTCCCAGTTCCTGGACATCGGCTCCGGCATCCCCACCTTCGGCAATGTGCACGAGGTGGCCCAGGACGCCCGCCCCGGCGCGCGCGTGGTGTACGTCGACCACGACCCGGTCGCCGTGGCGCACAGCCAGGCGGTGCTGGCGGGCAACGAGGACGCGGGCGTCGTCGCGGCGGACCTGCGCAAGCCCCAGGAGATCCTGAGCAGCCCCGAGGTGGAGCGGCTGATCGACCTGAATCAGCCAGTGGCGCTGCTCCTCGTTGCCATACTGCACTTCGTGGAAGACGAGGACGACCCGTACGGGGCCGTGGCCGAACTGCGCGAGGCGCTCGCGCCCGGCAGCCTGCTCGTGCTCACCCACGCCTCCTACGAGGGGATTCCGCTGCCGCCGGAGCGGGCCGGGGGTGCGGTGGACGTGTACGAGGGCATCCGCAACCCGCTGATCATGCGCTCGCGCGACGAGATCGCGCGGTTCTTCGAGGGGTACGACATGGTGGAACCCGGACTGGTGGCGATGCCGCACTGGCGCCCCGACACCGCACCGGAGGACGAGGATCCGTACGCGTTCTCCGGGTTCGCGGGCGTGGGGCGTACGGCGTGAGCGCGGAACCGGACGGGCCGGAGGACAGACTGCGCCGGTTCGCGACGATCTGGAGCCGGGCCGTCTTCCCGGTGACCTCGACGTCGTCGAGCCGCCCCGAGTTCGAGGCGCTCCTGCTGCCCCTGGCGCGGCGGCTGAGCGAGGCACTGGTGGCCCGGACCTTCGACTCCGACGCGGGCCGGGCGGTCGGCGCCGCCCTCGTGGACGCGCACTGCACCGACCCGGAGGCGCTCAGCCGCACCCTGGACTGCGTCGACGCCTATCTGGTCCTGTACTGCGGCGGCGACGGCGACCAGGAGGACCTGCGGGCCCGGTGTGCGCGGTTGCAGCACGCGATGGCCGCCGGTTTCGCCCGGACGCTGCGCGAGCGGACCCTTGCCGAGCAGGAGGCCATCGCCCAGGCCGCCCTCCAGGCGCAGGGCGTGGTGGCGCAGGCCCTGCACGCGAGCGAGGCGCGCTTCCGCGCCGTCTTCGAGGGCGCGGCCATAGGCATCGGCATGGCCGACCTCGACGGCAACATACTGCAGGTCAACGGCGCGCTGCTGCGCATGTTCGGAGTCTCCGAACAGTCACTGCGCAGCCGCAAGGTCCGGGAGTGGACCCACCCCGACGACGCCCCGCAGACCTGGCGGCTCTACGACGAACTCGTCAGCGGCGAGCGGGAGCACTACCACCTGGAGAAGGCGTTCTACCGGCCCGACGGAACCGTCCTGTGGACCAATCTGACGGTCTCGCTGCTGCGGGACGCCGACGGCGACCCCCAGTACCAGCTCGCCCTCATGGAGGACACCACCGAGCGGCGGCTGCTCAACCTGCGGCTGCGCTACGAGGCCACGCACGACGCGCTGACCGGGCTGCCCAACCGCACCTTCTTCTTCGAGCGCCTGGAGAAGGCGCTGGGCGCCGGGGAGGGCCAGCGGTTCGGGCTGTGCTACCTGGACCTCGACGGCTTCAAGACCATCAACGACAGCCTCGGCCACGCGGCCGGCGACCGGCTGCTGGTGGAGGTCGCCGACCGGCTCCAGTCCTGCGCCACCGCGCCCGGCGAGATGGTCGCGCGGCTCGGCGGCGACGAGTTCGTGGCGCTGACCACCGGACCCGACACCCAGCACGGGGTCGACGAACTCGCCGGACGCATCATGAACGCGCTGCTCGCGCCGATCAGCGTCGACGGCCGGGAGCTGACCGTGCGCGGCAGCATCGGCATCGTGGAGGGCCCGGCCGGGGAACGCAGCCCGGCGGAGGTGCTGCGCAGCGCCGACATCACCATGTACCGGGCCAAGTCGGCGGGCGGCAACCGTTTCGAACTCGCCGACGCGGAGGCGGACGCCCGGGCCATCACGCGGCACGGGCTGACCACGGCGCTGCCGACGGCGCTGGAGCGGGGCGAGTTCTTCATCGAGTACCAGCCGCTGGTGCACCTCGGCGACGGCAGCGTCCGGGGCGCCGAGGCCCTGGTGCGCTGGCTGCACCCGCAGCACGGCGTGCTCGGGCCGGACCGCTTCATCCCTCTCGCGGAGCACACCGGCCTGATCGTGCCGCTGGGGCGTTGGGTACTGGAGCAGTCGGTGCGCCAGGCCCGCGAGTGGCGGGAACTGCGGGGCGGCGCCGGGGCGGCGGGGCCGCTGCGGATCAACGTGAACCTCTCGCCGTGCCAGCTGACCCACCCCGGTCTGGTCCAGGACACGGTCGACATCCTGGAGCGCACGGGCGTCGAGCCGGACGCGCTGTGCCTGGAGGTCACGGAGTCGGCGCTGATCGGCGCCGACGACGATCTGCTGAAACCCCTGCGGCGGCTGGCGGAGATGGGTGTCGACATCGCCCTGGACGACTTCGGCACGGGCTACTCCAACCTCGCCAACCTGCGCCGACTGCCGGTCAGCATCCTGAAGCTGGACCGGTCCTTCACGCAGAGCATGCAGCAGTTCCCGGCCGACCCCGTCGATCTGAAGATCGTCGAGGGCATCGTCTCGCTGGCCCACAGCCTGGACCTGGCGGTGACGGTGGAGGGCGTGGAAACGGGAGCGCAGGCCGAGCAACTGCGCATACTCGGCTGCGACACGGCCCAGGGCTGGTACTACGCCCGCCCGGGCCCCCCAGACCGCCTCCACGAACTGGCCTTGGTGGACGCAACGGGGTAGAGGGCCGCGCCCCAATAGGGGCGCGGGGAACGGCGCGAGCAACCACGACGCTCCGGCACCCTGACGAGGTATGGGGCGTGCCCCGCCAGGGGCGCGGGGAACGGCGCGAGCAACCACAACGCCCCCGCACCCCCCACCCCGCCTCAGCCCCGCACCCACCCCGCTGACGACACCCCCCGCCTCACCGCTCCAGCAACATCCGCTGCAACTCCCGAGCGGCCCGAGGCGGAGCCACATCACTGCGATGCGCGAGCGCGATCGTGCGATGAAGTCCGGGCCGGGCCAACGCGGTCACCCGCAACCCGCGCCCGGACTTCGCCGCCACCATCCGCGGCACCACGGCCACCCCCAACCCCGCGCGGACAAACCCCAGCACCGCGTCCATCTCCCCACCCTCCACGGCGAAGTCGGGTTCGAACCCCTCCGCACGGCACGCGGCCACGGTCAGCTCCCGCAGGTCGTACCCGTGCCGGAACATCACCATCCGCTCGCCCTCCAGGTCGGAGATCCGCACCGTGCGCCGCCCCCGGCCGGGGCTCGGCGCGTCCGGGGACGAGACCACGACCAGGTCCTCCCGCAACAGCTCGACCGTGGTCAGCGCCGGTGCCGGCGGCGGCAGCGGCAGCACCACCAGGGCAAGATCCAGCGCACCCCGGGCCAGCTCCCGCACCAGGTCGTGCGAACCGCCCTCCTCGATCAGCAACCGGACGCCGGGGTAACGGTCGTGGAACGCCCGCAGCACATCCGGCAGCAGCCCCGTGCACACACTCGGCGTCGCCCCCAGCCGCACCCGCCCGCTGCGCAACTGCACGAGCTCCTGCACCTCGTGCCGGGCCGTGTCGGCGTCGGCCAGGATGCGCCGGGCCAACGGCAGCAGCGCCTCCCCGGCGTCCGTGAGCGTGATGTTGCCCCGGGCGCGCAGGAACAGATCCGCGCCCAGCTCCCGCTCCAGCGCCTTGATCTGCTGCGAAAGCGACGGCTGGGCGACATGGACCAGATCGGCGGCCCGCGTGAAGTGCCGGGTCTCGGCGACGGCCACGAAGTACTGAAGCTGCTGGAACTGCATACCCCCACGATAGCCCTGGCCTATGGATTCAAGCCGGACCATGTCTTGGACCGATCGCCCATGGATCCGTAGCGTGCTGTTCCATGGCTCTGGCAACGCGGACGGACCGACGGCCGTCTCTCGCACGCACCGTGTGGGGCTCCACCATCGGCAAGAAGACCGTGATGGCGATCAGTGGTCTGATCATGCTGCTCTACCTGGTCGTCCACATGATCGGAAACCTGAAGATCTTCTTCGGGGCGGGAGAGTTCAACCACTACGCGCACTGGCTGCGCGTCGTCGGCGAGCCGTTCATGCACTACGAGTGGACGCTCTGGCTCGTCCGGATCGTGCTGGTCGTCGCGGTCGTCGCGCACGCCACCTCGGCGTACCAGCTCAGCCGCCGCGACATCAGGGCACGGCCCAGCAGGTACGCGCACAAGAAGGCCCGGGCGAGCTACGCCACGCGCACCATGCGCTGGGGCGGAGTCATCCTCGCCCTGTTCATCGTGTGGCACATCCTCGACCTGACGACCGGCACCGTGCACCCCGGCGGATTCCAGGAAGGCCACCCGTACCAGAACGTCGTGGACACCTTCTCCACCTGGTACGGCAACGTCGTCTACATCGTCGCGATGCTCGCGCTCGGCCTGCACGTCCGGCACGGCTTCTGGAGCGCGGCCCAGACCCTCGGCGCGGGCAGCCGCACCCGCGACCGGGCCCTCAAAACCATCGCGAACGTCCTCGCGCTGCTGCTCACGGCCGGCTTCATCGCCGTACCCGTGGGCGTCATGACCGGAGTGGTGAGCTGAAGATGACCTCGTACGCCGACTACACGACCGGCGAGCCGGTCGCCGACACCAAGGCCCCCACCGGGCCGGTCAACGAGCGGTGGGACACGCGCCGCTTCGAGGCCAAGCTGGTCAACCCCGCCAACCGGCGCAAGCACACCGTGATCGTCGTCGGGACGGGCCTCGCAGGCGGTTCGGCAGGCGCCACCCTCGCCGAACAGGGCTACCACGTCGTCCAGTTCTGCTACCAGGACTCGCCGCGCCGGGCCCACTCCATCGCCGCGCAGGGCGGCATCAACGCCGCGAAGAACTACCGCAACGACGGCGACTCCGTGCACCGCCTGTTCTACG
The DNA here is from genome assembly GCF_042959065.1 of Streptomyces sp. NPDC007929. Lineage (NCBI taxonomy): Bacteria > Bacillati > Actinomycetota > Actinomycetes > Kitasatosporales > Streptomycetaceae > Streptomyces > Streptomyces sp. NPDC007929. Next base: position 721,043 of record NZ_JBIBKD010000004.1, read on the forward strand.
ACACCGTCAAGGGCGGCGACTTCCGCGCCCGCGAGTCCAACGTCCACCGGCTCGCGCAGATCTCCGTCGAGATCATCGACCAGTGCGTGGCCCAGGGCGTGCCCTTCGCCCGGGAGTACGGCGGACTGCTCGACACCCGGTCGTTCGGCGGCGTCCAGGTCTCGCGCACCTTCTACGCCCGGGGCCAGACGGGCCAGCAGCTCCTCCTCGGCGCCTACCAGGCCCTCAGCCGGCAGATCGCCGCCGGGAACGTCGAGATGCATCCGCGCACCGAGATGCTCGACCTGATCGTCGTCGACGGGCGGGCGCGCGGGATCGTCGCCCGGGACCTGGTCACGGGCGAGATCAGCACGTACTTCGCGGACGCCGTCGTCCTCGCCTCCGGCGGCTACGGCAACGTCTTCTACCTGTCGACGAACGCCATGAACTCCAACGCCACCGCCATCTGGCGGGCCCACCGGCGCGGAGCCCTCTTCGCCAACCCCTGCTTCACCCAGATCCACCCCACCTGCATCCCGCGCACCGGCGACCACCAGTCCAAGCTGACGCTGATGAGCGAGTCGCTGCGCAACGACGGGCGCATCTGGGTGCCGAAGGCGAAGGGCGACCAGCGGCCCCCGAACGAGATCCCCGAGGACGAGCGCGACTACTACCTGGAGCGCATCTACCCGTCGTTCGGCAACCTCGTCCCGCGCGACATCGCCTCCCGCGCCGCGAAGAACGTCTGCGACGAGGGCAGGGGAGTGGGACCCGGCGGGCAGGGCGTCTATCTCGACTTCGCCGACGCCATCGAGCGGATGGGCCGCAAAGCCGTCGAGGCCAAGTACGGCAACCTCTTCGACATGTACCAGCGGATCACCGACGAGGATCCGTACCGGGTGCCGATGCGGATCTACCCCGCCGTGCACTACACGATGGGCGGCCTGTGGGTCGACTACGACCTCCAGACCGCCGTCCCCGGGCTGTTCGCGATCGGCGAGGCGAACTTCTCCGACCACGGCGCCAACCGGCTCGGCGCCTCCGCGCTGATGCAGGGGCTCGCGGACGGCTACTTCGTCCTCCCCTCGACCATCAACGACTACCTGGCCCGCAACCCGCACCACGACACGGTGACCGACACGCACCCCGCCGTCCAGGAGGCGCTGGCCGACACCCAGGACCGGCTCAACCTGCTGCTGTCCGTCGACGGCGACCGCACCCCCGACTCCTTCCACCGCGAGGTCGGCGAACTCATGTGGGAGTTCTGCGGCATGGCCCGCACGGACGCCGGGCTGCGCAAGGCGCTGGAGCGCCTCCCGCAGATCCGCGAGGAGTTCTGGCGGCGCATCAAGGTGCCCGGCACCGGCGAGGAGTTCAACCAGTCGCTGGAGAAGGCCAACCGCATCGTCGACTACCTGGAGCTCGCCGAGCTGATGTGCCTCGACGCGCTGCACCGCGAGGAGTCCTGCGGCGGCCACTTCCGCGAGGAGTCCCAGACGCCCGACGGCGAGGCCGCCCGCAGGGACGAGGAGTTCGGGTACGCGGCCGCCTGGGAGTTCACCGGCACCGGCGAGGCTCCCGTCCTGCACAAGGAAGACCTGGTCTTCGAGTACGTCCACCCCACCCAGCGGAGCTACGCATGAAGCTCACCCTGCGCGTCTGGCGGCAGCGCGACGCCGACGCCGACGGCACGATGTCCACGTACGAGGTGGACGGGATCTCACCCGACATGTCCTTCCTGGAGATGCTCGACACGCTCAACGAGGAGCTCATCGTCAAGGGCGAGGATCCCGTCGCCTTCGACCACGACTGCCGTGAGGGCATCTGCGGGGCGTGTTCGCTCGTCATCAACGGCGACGCGCACGGGCCCGAGCGCACCACCACCTGTCAGTTGCACATGCGCTCGTTCCAGGACGGCGACACGATCGATGTCGAGCCGTGGCGGGCGTCCGCGTTCCCGGTGATCAAGGACCTGGTCGTCGACCGGTCGGCGTTCGACCGGATCATCCAGGCCGGCGGGTACATCACCGCGCCGACCGGGGCGGCTCCCGAGGCGCATGCCACGCCGGTGCCGAAGCCGGACGCCGACCTCGCCTTCGAGCACGCGGAGTGCATCGGCTGCGGGGCGTGTGTGGCGGCGTGTCCGAACGGGGCGGCGATGCTGTTCACGTCCGCCAAGATCAACCATCTCAATGTGCTGCCGCAGGGGGCGCCCGAGCGGGAGACGCGGGTGCTGGACATGGTGGAGCAGATGGACGAGGAGGGGTTCGGCGGGTGCACGCTCGCGGGTGAGTGTGCGACGGCTTGCCCCAAGGGGATCCCGTTGATGTCCATCACCAGCATGAACAAGGAGTGGCTGCGGGCTGCGCGGAAGGTGAAGCGGTAGCGCCGTAGGGGCTTCGGCGGCCGCGGGCGGGGCTTGGCTGGTCGCGCAGTTCCCCGCGCCCCTCAGGGGTCGGCCAGCAGCGGCCCCAGCGGGCCGAGGTCCAGATTCAGGTCGCTGCGCCGCAGTCCGTGTTGTGCGCACAGCTCGTCCATGCGCTCGTCCAGCAGCATCAGCGCGGTTCCGAGCCGGTCCTCCTGCTCGGCGCTGAGCGTGCCCTCGTCGAAACGGCGGACCGCCTGGCGCTCCATCAGCTGCCGCAGGAGTTCCACCACGGTCAGCACCAGGGCCGCCAGGTCGTTCGTGACGCGCTCGGGGTCGAGGTCCAGCGCGTGGGTGCGCGGCGCGGTCACAGCGGCCCACTGTCCGGCCAGGGCGCGGGGACCCGGTCGCTGACCGACGCCAGCAGGGCGTGCAGGGAGATCCGCACCAACGGCACGTCGGCGATGGCCAGCACCAGGTCACCGCTGACCACCACGCCGGTCGCCAGCACCCGGTCGAGCAGGTCGACCAGCGGCACCCCGACGGGTGCGTAGGGCTCCGGGGTGTCCCAGGGCACCGCCGTGCGCTCGGTGCCGGGAACCGGGACGGTCATGCGCCGGCCTCCTGGTGCGTGTCCTGCTCCGCCTCGTCCGGGCGGGCGAAGGAGTAGGGGATCCAGGGCCCCGACACGGTGACCTCCACAGCCGACCGCTGGGCGTCGCGGGCCAGTTCGCCGACGGCCCGGACGAACGCGGCGCGCCGCTCGTCGTCGACCAGATAGGCCGCGTTGAGCAGCTGCGGGACGCTGCTGCCGGTTAGTTGCTCGCTCTGCGGCCGGTGCCGTGTCGCCGCGACGGCGTAGCGCCGCAGCTCCCGGTCGACGGCTTGGGCCCGAGCCAGGGCCCGTTCGCGTTCCTCGCGCTCGGTGCGCCGCCGCTCGCTCGCCCGGCGCAGGTACGACCGCCCGTCGGCGGGCCCCTCCCCGGCGGCGCCGGCGCGTGCGAGGCCGGGGCCGTGCACCTTCACCGACCACTCGGTGCGATGGCGCAGCCGGTCCAGCAGGCCGCGCAGGGGCGTGGCCCGGCCGGTGACGGCCCGCACCGCGTTGTGGTCGTCCAGGTACAGCGTCGCGAGTGGCAGCGGGACGACGGGGCCCGCACTCGCGGCCGCCTCCACGCCCCGGTGGTGGGCGCGGGCGCAGCGTTCCAGCTCCTCCGGCCGGTTGAGCCGTTCCGCGAGCGCCTGCTCGCCGAAGGCCGCCGCCGGAACGTCCTGCACGACCAGATACAGCGGCCCCGCGGCCAGGACCCGCAGCGGGCCGCCGCCGTCGTGGCCCACTGTCACCGACACCGCCGCGTCCGGCGGAGGGCTGTCCGTCACGGCGAACGCGCAGGTGACGGTGGGGTGCGACCCGTCCGGCCCGGTCGCCGGGGGCCGCTCGGCCGGCAGCGTGCTCATGGGGCCACCTCCGAGGTGCCGGCGTCCTCCAGGGCCTCCAGGCGTGCGCGCAACTGGGCGTTCTCCTCGGCGAGCGCGTCGCGCGCGGCGCGCGAGGACAGCGCCGGGTCCGTCTCCCACCAGTCGATGCCCGCCTTCTTGGCGGTTTCGACCGAGGCGATGAACAGGCGCAGACGGATGGTGAGCAGTTCGATGTCGAGGAGGTCGATCTTGATGTCGCCCGCGATGACGATGCCCTTGTCCAGGACGCGTTCGAGCAGATCCGCGAGGCTTCCGGAGGGCGGCCCGGCCGGCTGTGCTCCGGGGCCTGCGGGCCAGGTGCCGAGGTCGGTCATGAGGCGCCCCCGCGGTGTCCTGTGTAACGGACCGGGCTGTCGAGGCGGGCGAGCAGCCGCTCCTCCTCTTCCTCGAAGGCCGCCTCGTCGATGGTGCCCTCCTCCAGGGCCCGGTTGAGCGCCGCCAGGCGGGCCTGGACCGCGCGGGGGTCATTGGCCTGGCGTTCGGCCTCCTGGAGCAGATGGTCGGCGACCCAGAGCGTGCCGCGCACCGGGGCGAGCGGCAGCAGCAGGAGCCCGGTCACGAGTCCCACGGGTCACCGTCCGGCCGTGGCGGAGGGCGCGTCGACGAAGCTGTAGCACGGCAGCGGGCCGGTCAGGCCGAGCGCCAGCCGGTCCCCGACCTCGCGTGCCTGCGCGGTCACGGCGCGCCGGAAGCGCTGTTCGTCGGCGGACCGCACCAGGAACGACGTGCTGAGCACCTGCTCGTCGTCGACCGGCCCCTGCGCCGTGCGCACCGCGAGCGGGGCCAGGCGGGCGAGCACCTCCCGTGCCGCGGCCCGGGCCTCGCGTGCGACGCCCTTGGCGAGTGCCTCGCCCAGCCGTACGTTCGCCTCGTAGCCGGGGCGTTCCCGGGTCCGGCGGGCGAGTGTGCGCAGGGTGTCGTCCCTGCGTACGAGGTCGGCGAAGCAGCCGGGCACCACCGTGCCCTTCACGTTCATCTCGACGCAGCCCCGGACTGCCTCCAACTGGGCCGTCAAGTGGGCCTTGTCCGTGTGCAGCTGGGCGCGCAGCGACTCCGCGTCGGGGGTCAGGACGGCGAACCGCATCGGCAGGACGGGGCCTTGTGCGGCGAGTTCGCCGAGCACCGCCTGATGGGCCATCAGGTCGCGTCGCCTTGCCCGGACGGACTCCGGGGCGTCCGAGACGGCCGCGCACAGCCCGTCCCCGGTCAGCAGGCGCACCGCCGCGCCGTCCACCCCCGGCGCTCGCGGGGTGCGCACGCCCTCGGGGGCGATGCCGTACACGTACAGGGTGCCGAGCGTGCCGGCGGTGGTGAGGGCGGCGGTGGCCGTCACGGTCAGTCCTCCTCGGCCTTGCGGCGCCGGGGCCGCGGGCGGTCGTCTTCACTGCGGCGCTTGCGTGCCGGACGCGGAGCACGCTCGGCAGGGGAGTCGGTCTCGTCGTCACCCTCGTCGTCATCCGGTGTGAGGGCGTCGCGGACCTTGTCGGTCAGGGAACGGGCGGTGCGTTTTGCGCCCGCCTTGCCGATGGTCTTGGCGACCGGCCCGCCGAACAGCTCGGGCACGGTCTTGGAGCGCGAGTCGTGCTCCAGGTCCAGGCGGTTGCAGGCCTCCGCGAAACGCAGATACGTGTCGACGCTGGCGACCACGATGCGCGCGTCGACCTTGAGGATCTCGATCCCGACCAGCGAGACGCGCACGAAGACGTCGATCACCATGCCGCGGTCGAGAATCAGCTCCAGCACGTCGTAGAGGGTCCCGGCGCGGGGAGCACAGACGATCTCGTCGCTGTAGACGGTCATGCGGCGGTCCTTCCGGTGGGCGGTTGCGACGGTCCGGTCACTGGTCCTGGGCGCCGCGCCGGAAGCGCGCGATCCGGCGGTACTGCGTCAGCTCGCCCTCCGCGTCCAGTTCCACCCGGTACGTCGCGAGCAGGCTGGTCGTGTCGGGGATGCGGGCCAGTTCGAGGACGTCGACGTCGACGACCCAGCCGTCGTCCTCGCCCCGGCAGACCGCGGACACCCCTTCGAGGCGATGGCTGATCAGCTCCGACAGCGCCTCGGCGGCGCGCCGGCCGGCCTCACCGGCGCCGCGCACGGTGCGCCGGCGCTTGGTGGACGGGGCCGAGCCCCCGCGGGCTCCGGGTTCTGTCATGCAGCTCACTCTCGTCGCAGGCGCCGGAGCGCGCGTGCCGGACTGGGCCATCCGGGCGCGGTCGCACGACCGCGCGGGACACCGCCAGGACAACAGCGCACACGGCGCTCGCCGCGCGGTGCCCTCAGCGTGAACCGGTGAGGGTGCGCGCCAGATAGGGCACCGTCCGGCTCTCCGCCGAGCGCGCGAGGTCCGCCGGAGGCCCCGCCGCCACGATGCGTCCGCCCGCGTCGCCGCCGCCCGGGCCCAGGTCGATCACCCAGTCCGCACGGGCGACGACGGACATGTCGTGCTCGACGACGATCACGGTGTGCCCGGCGTCGACGAGGCCGTGCAACTGGCGCAACAGGACGTCCACGTCGGCCGGGTGGAGACCCGCCGTGGGCTCGTCGAGGAGGTACAGCGTGTGACCGCGTCGCCCGCGCTGCAGTTCGCTCGCCAGCTTGATGCGCTGCGCCTCACCACCCGACAGCTCCGTCGCGGGCTGGCCGAGGCGCAGATAGCCCAGACCGACGTCGAGCAGTGTGGCGAGGCTGCGGGCCACGGCCGGGGTGTCCGCGAAGAACTCCGCCGCGCTCTCCACCGTCAGATCCAGCACCTGCGCGATGTTCCGCCCCCGGTACGTCACCTCCAGCGTGCGCGGGTTGTAGCGTGCCCCGCCGCAGTCCGGGCAGGGCGCGTAGGTGCTCGGCAGGAACAGCAGCTCCACGCTGACGAACCCCTCGCCCTGGCAGGTCTCGCAGCGCCCGCCCGCCACGTTGAAGGAGAACCGCCCGACGCCGAAGCCGCGTTCGCGGGCCCCGTCGGTGGCCGCGAACACCTTGCGCACGACGTCGAAGAGGCCCGTGTAGGTGGCGAGGTTGGAGCGCGGTGTGCGGCCGATCGGCCGCTGGTCGACGGAGACCAGCCGGCCCACCCCCGCCGCGTCCTCCGTGATCTCGCCGATGAGCGTGGACTTGCCGGAGCCCGACACCCCGGTCACCGCGGTGAACACGCCGAGCGGGAACTCCGCTGTCACCCCGCGCAGGTTGTGCCGCGTGACGGGGCCGGTCCTGAGCCACCCGGTCGCCTCGCGCACCTGCCGGGCCGGGGCGGGGGAGCGGTCGAAGAGGTAGCGGGCCGTCGCCGACTCCTCGACCTCCGCCAGTTCGGCCACCGGTCCGCTGTGCAGCACCCGCCCGCCGTGCTCGCCGGCGTCCGGACCCACGTCGACCAGCCAGTCGGCGCCCCGCATGACGTCCAGGTGGTGCTCCACCACGAACACCGAGTTCCCGGACGCCTTCAGCCGCTCCAGCACCGTGAGCAGCGCCTCGGTGTCGGCGGGGTGCAGTCCGGCCGACGGCTCGTCCAGGACGTAGACGACCCCGAACAGGCCGGAACGCAGCTGGGTGGCCAGGCGCAGGCGTTGCAGTTCGCCCGCGGAGAGGGTGGGGGTGGCCCGGTCGAGGCTGAGGTAGCCGAGCCCGAGCTCCAGCACCGGTGCGATACGGGAGCGCAGGTCGTCGGTGAGGACCCGGGCGGCCTGCGAGGTCCCGTCGAGACCGGCGGCCAGCTCCACCAGCGGCAGCGCCGCGAGCTCGGCGATGGTCCGGCCGCCGAACGTCACCGCCATGGCCTCCGGGCGCAGCCGGCTGCCGCCGCAGGCCGGGCAGGGCGCACTGGTCAGGAACCGCTCGGCCTTCGCCCGCAGGGCAGGGCTCTTGGAGTCCGAGAACGTCTTCATCACATACCGGTGGGCGCTCATGTACGTGCCCTGGTACGGCCGTTGGATGCGGTCGGCGTCCCGCACCGGGTGCACCGTCACCACCGGCTGCTCGTCGGTGAACAGGATCCACTCCCGCTCACCGGCCGGCAGGCCCCGCCACGGCCGGTCCACGTCATGGCCCAGCGCGTCGAGGATGTCGCGCAGGTTCTTGCCCTGCCAGGCTCCCGGCCACGCCGCGATCGCGCCGTCGCGGATCGACAGCGACGGGTCGGGCACCATGAGCTCCTCGCTCGTACGGTGCACCCGCCCCAGCCCGTGGCACTGCGGGCACGCCCCGGCCGCCGTGTTCGGCGAGAAGGCGTCGGAGTCGAGCCGCTCGGCGCCGGGCGGGTAGGTGCCGGCCCGGGAGAACAGCATGCGCAGGGAGTTGGAGAGGTTGGTGACGGTGCCGACGGAGGAGCGTGAGGTGGGCGCCGCCCGGCGCTGCTGGAGCGAGACGGCCGGGGGCAGGCCGGTGATCTCCCCGACCTTCGGCGCGCCGACCTGGTGGATCAGCCGGCGCGCGTACGGCGCGACCGACTCGAAGTAGCGCCGCTGCGCCTCCGCGTAGATCGTGCCGAACGCCAGCGACGACTTCCCCGAGCCGGACACGCCGGTGAACACGGCCAGCACGTCCCGGGGGATGTCGACGTCGACGCCCCGGAGGTTGTGCTCGCGGGCGCCGCGGACGCGGACGAACGGATCATGGGGGTCGCGGTCGTGCATGGCAGACGACTCTAACCGGAGGTGATCGCGGCCAGCCGCCGGTAGGAGTCCAGCAGGGCGTCGCGGTCGTAGGTGCTGGTCGTGACGAGGATCTCCTGGGCGCCCGTCTCCTTGAGCACCGTCTCCAGCTCGTGCGCGACCTGCTCCTCGGTGCCGGCGGTGTGGCCGGTCAGGCCGGACTCGTAGAACTCGCGCTCCTTGCCGGTCAGGGTGCGGGCCTCCACGCGCTCGGCGGGCGGCAGCGGCGGGAAGGTGCCGCGGGTGCGGGAGTGCGCCATGGACCACGCCTCGGGGATCAGCAGCCGCCGGGCCTCCTCGGGGGTGGCGGCCACGGCGATGGTGCCCGAGATGACGACGTAGGGCTCCGGGGCCCAGACGGAGGGGCGGAACCGCTCGCGGTACAGGTCGATGCCGCGCCGCATCTTCTCGCGGTTCCTGAGGTCGCCGATCACCATGGGCAGGCCCGCGCGGGCGGCGATGCCGGCGCCCTCGCCCATGGCCAGGACGAACGGCGGCACCGTCAGGCCCTCGGCGGGGCGCGCGTGCACACCGGTGGGGGAGGTGCCCCGGAACCAGCCGAGCAGCTCGTCGAGCTGGCCCTCGAAGTCCTCGGCGTCCTCCTTGTCGCGGCCCAGGGCCCGGCGCACCCCGTCCGTGAAGCCGACGGACCGGCCCAGACCCATGTCGATCCGCCCGGGGAACAGCGACTCCAGCACCCCGAACTGCTCGGCCACCACCAGCGGCCGGTGATTGGGCAGCATCACCCCGCCGGTGCCGACCCGGATGGTCCGGGTCGCGCCCGCGACGGCGGCGGCCAGCACGGTCGGCGCGGAACCGGCGACGCCGGGCACGCCGTGGTGCTCGGAGACCCAGACCCGGTGGTAGCCGAGCCCCTCCAGCTCCCGCGCCAGCCGCACGGTGTCACGCAGCGCCTCGGGGTGGGTGTGCCCCTCGCGGGTGCGGGAGCGGTCGAGAACGGACAGGCGCACGGGATCCATACCTGGTTCTACGCCGGGCGGGGCCGCCGGTATTCCATGGCGGTCGACGAAAACCGGGTGACCGTGTCTGCGCACGTCAGGAGAATGTCCCGGTACCCAGAAGCGAAAGGCGGCCGACCGTGACCGTCCCCAACGTCCTGCTCTGCGGCATCGTCGGATCCACCGCCTACGGTCTCGCCCGCCCCGGCTCGGACATCGACCGCCTCGGCCTGTTCGCCGCGCCCACCGAGGAGCTGCACGGCCTGCGCCGCCCGAAGGAGTCCCACGTCAGCACGGCGCCGGACCGCACCCTGCACGAGGCGGCCAAGTGGTGCCGGCTGGCCCTCGGCGGCAACCCGACGGCGATGGAGCTGGTGTGGCTCCCGGACGACCTGTACGAGGTGCGCACCCCGCTCGGCGACGAGCTCATCGGCATCCGTACGGCGTTCCTGTGCGCCAAGCGGGTCAGGGACGCCTACCTCGGATACGCCACCCAGCAGTTCCGGCGCCTGGAGTCGCGTGGCGACGGTTCGTTCTCCGCCGCCACCCGGGGGCGCACCGCCAAGCACGCCCGGCACCTCAAACGGCTGTGCGGGCAGGGCCTGGAGCTGTACACCACCGGGCGGTTGTCGATCCGTGTCGAGGACCCGGACGCGTACCACGCCTTCGGTGAGCGCGTCGCCGCCGATCCGTCGGTCGCCCTGTCCCTGCTCAGGCACTACGAGGCGGCTTTCGACGAAGGCCCCACGGTGCTGCCGGACGAACCCGACGAGGCGCCGGTCGAGGCCTGGCTGCGCCGGGTCCGCGCCCACTTCCTCGCCGGACCGGTTCACTCAGCCGTCGGGGCGTAGCAGGCCGCGCTCGTAAGCCTTGACCAGGTTCTGCGGGACGAGGTGACGGACCCCGTCGACGGTGACGGGGACCAGCGTCGGGGTGGCCGCCTTCCACTGGGCGCGGCGGTGGCGGGTGTTGCTGCGGGACATCTTCCGCTTCGGGACAGCCATGGGACTCCTCCTCGGTGATCGGGCACCGAGGACGCTACATGAAAATGGATCCCATTAACAGTGAGCGTCCCGGTGCCCGGCCACCACGGCACCTCGAAGGTGTCTCAGTCCTCGGCGCCCACCAGCATCCGCACCTCGAACTCCTCGCGAGCGGCGGGCTCTTCGGCCGGTCCCTTGTCCAGCACCGTGCCGAGCCAGCCCAGCAGGAAGCCCGCGGGGATCGAGACGATGCCGGGGTTCTGGAGCGGGAACCAGGCGAAGTCGGCCTCGGGGTAGAACGAGCCCGGGGCGGAGGACACGACCGGGGAGAAGACCGCCAGCAGGACGGAGCAGAGCAGCCCCCCGTAGAGGCTGAGCAGGGCGCCCTTCGCGCTGAAGCGCCGCCAGAACAGGGTGTAGACGATGGTCGGCAGGATCGCCGACGCCGCGATGGCGAAGGCCAGGAAAGCCAGCGTCGCGGTGTTCGCGCCCCAGGCGACGAGGGCCAGCAGGATGCCGAGGACGCCGATGACCGCCCCGGACAGCCGGGCTACGGTCAGCTCCTCCGTCTCGCTCGCCCGGCCCTTGCGGATCACCTCGCTGTACAGGTCGTGCGCCAGGGAGGAGGCCGCCGCCAGGGTGAGACCCACCGCCACGGCGAGCAGCGTCAGATACGCCAGACAGGTCAGCAGCGCGGTGAGGACGCTGCCGCCCAGCTCGTGGGCGAGCAGCAGCACGGAGGCGTTGCCGGTGCGGTCGGTGCTCTCGATGGTGTCCCGGCCGAGCAGCGCCGTGGCGCCGAGCCCCATGACGCCGGCCCCGAGACAGACCGCGCCGACCAGGCCGACGGCCCACAGCACCGACGAGCGCAGGACACCGCTGTTGCGCGGGGTGAGCAGCCGCATCAGCACATGCGGGAGGGCGGCGAGGCCGAGGACGATGGCCAGTTCGAGGCTGAGGAAGTCCAGCTTGTTGCTGACGGTGCCGCCGTAGCGCAGTCCTGGCTGGAGGAAGCTCAGCCCGGAACCGCTGCGTTCGGAGGCCCGCTCCAGCAGCAGGTCGGGGTTCCAGTCGAAGTGGTGCAGCACCCAGCCCGCGGTGAACAGCACGCCCGCCACCAGCATCACGGCCTTGATGATCTGGATGACCGTCGCACCGGGCATACCGCCGAGGGAGGCGTACAGGATCACGAACACGCCGATCACCACCACGCACAGGGTGCGGGTGGTGCCGCTCGGCACACCGGTGAACTGGGTCAGCAGGGCCACGCTGCCCACGAGTTGGGCCACCAGGTACAGCGTGGCGATGACCAGGATGCACACCGCCAGCGCGACCCGTACCGGCCGCTGCTGCCGGGGCAGCCGCAGCGCCACCGTGTCGCCCAGTGTGAACGTGCCGGTGCGGTGCAGGGGTTCGGCGATCAGCAGCAGCACCATCATCCAGGCGACGGTGGTGCCGCCGAGGTACATCAGCCCGTCGTAGCCGGTCAGCGCGACCAGCCCGGTGCTGCCCAGCAGGGTCGCGGCCGACAGGTAGTCGCCGCACAGGGCCAACCCGTTGCGCAGCGGCGACATGGCGCGGTTGCCGAGGTAGAACTCGCTGATCTCGTCACGCTGAGGAGCCGTCAGCAGTGCCATGAACAGGGTGATCACGACCACGGTCAGGAACAGCACGAACGTCAGCTGCAGGCTGCTGTCGTCGATGGCGGCGGCGCTCACCACGCGCGGAACCCCCTCGTCCCGTGCTGGAGCGGGCGCGTGGCACCCTGCGGAGCCGGCACCGACCGGCCGCGGCGGCTCTCCGTCTCGTGCAGCCGGGACCTCAGTCCGCGGGCGAGCGGATCGACCCGGGTGCGCATGTGCCGGACGTAGCACCACGCGGTCACGCCCATGACGACGAACTGCCCCAGACCCAGGGTCAGTCCGAGCGTGAGGCGGCCGAACAGCGGCTGGTTCATCACCGCCGGCACAAAACTCGACAGCAGTACATACAGCAGGAATCCACCGACGGACAGGATTGTCGCGCGGATGCCGAACCGGCGCTGTGCGCGCCGCAGAGAGTGAAATTCCGGATGGTCGGATATACGAGACGGCGGAGTTTGTTCGATGTGCGGCAGCGGGAATGTGGGAGTGTCTTCCCGCCGCGGTGAGAATTCGGGCACAGGCGCACCTTCTTCGCTGCATCGTGCCCCGCACTCGACCCCGTCGGGTCAGTGGGCGCGTCCGGTTTCAGGGCAGGGGGAAGGGGTGCCGGACGCGCGGTGGGGGTGCGGGCTCTGTGGGGGGCTCGTGAATCCGGATAACCAGCTGCCCGGATTCACGCGGACGGCTTCGGGGTTCTTTGTGGGGATCCCCGACGAGCCCCGGCCACGGGTGGTGGCGAGGCTGAGAGCGGAGTATGTCAGTGCCGCGCTTGAGCCATCAACTGTGAAGGTGAATTGACCCGCGCACATGGCTTGTTCACGCGCGCTTGCACGGACCCCTTAGGCTGTGCCGCGTGAGCGACGACCGCAGCAAGGCCCCGCTGGCCGTGTTCGACCTGGACAACACCCTCGCCGACACCACGCACCGCCAGCACTTCCTCCAGCGCGCACCGAAGGACTGGAACGGCTTCTTCTCGGCGGCGCCGCAGGACCCGCCCGTCCCGGAGGGCATCGCACTGGTCCGCGAGCACGCGCGCGAGTGCGAGATCGTCTACCTCACCGGACGGCCCGAGCGCTGCCGACGCGACACGCTGGAGTGGCTCGCCGCCCAGGGGCTGCCCGAGGGGCGCGTGTACATGCGGCGGGACGCCGACCGGCGCCCCGCCCGCTTCACGAAGCTGGAGATCCTGCGGCGGCTCGCCCGCACCCGCGAGATCCGCGTCCTCGTGGACGACGACGAACTGGTCTGCGCCGACGCCCGGAGGGCGGGCTTCACCGTCGTACGGGCGGACTGGGTGACCCGGTCGGCCGAGATGAAGGCGGCCCAGGAGCGCGAGGGACGAACCTGAGCACTACTCCGTCTCGTCGAGGCGGAAGCCCACCTTGAGCCCCACCTGCCAGTGCGCGATCTGCCCCTCCTCTAGCTGGCCGCGCACCTGCGTCACCTCGAACCAGTCGAGATTGTGCAGCGTTTGGGAGGCCCGGTCGATGCCGTTGCGGATGGCCTGGTCGACGCCGTCCGGTGAGGTGCCGACGATCTCCGTGACCCGGTAGGTGTGGTTCGACATGCCGCTGCTCCTCTTCCCATGACGTTCCTGTGACGGGAGTGTCACGCGTGATTCCACCGTGCCCCACGCGGCGGCGAAGCGCGAGACGTCGTCCCCCGCGCACGCCGCCGCCCCCGGGTTCCCCGGTGTCAGCGCGCCACGCTCAGCGACAGCGCGAACCGGCCCGCGCCGTCCGTCCACCAGTGGGCCATCTCCAGCCCCGCCGCGGACACCTCGGCGCGCACGCCCTCCTGCCGGAACTTCGCCGACACCTCGGTCCGCATCTCCTCACCCGCGGTGAAGTCGACGGCGAGATCGAGCGCCGGCACCTTCACCGTCTGCGCCGTACGGGAGCGCAGCCGCATCTCGATCCACTCCCGCTCCGCGTTCCACAGCGCCACATGGTCGAACGCGCCGGGGTCGAAGTCGGCGCCCAGCTCGCGGTTGATCACGGCCAGGACGTTCTTGTTGAACGCCGCCGTCACCCCGGCCCCGTCGTCGTACGCCCGGACCAGCACCTCCTCGTCCTTGACCAGGTCCGTGCCCAGCAGCAGGGCGTCGCCCGGGGCGAGCAGGGCACGGACCGAGGTGAGGAACGCGGCGCGCTCGGCGGGCAGCAGATTGCCGATCGTGCCGCCCAGGAACGCGACCAGCCGCGGCCCTGGCGTGTCCGGCAGGGTCAGTTCCGCCGTGAAGTCGGCGATCAGCGCATGCACGTCAAGGCCGGGCCGTTCGGCGGCGAGCGCCTCCCCGGCCTGGGTGAGCGCGCTCCCGCTCACGTCGACCGGGACGTAGGTGTGCAGATCGGTGAGGGCGTCGAGCAGATGACGGGTCTTCTCCGAGGACCCGGAGCCGAGCTCGACCAGGGTGCGCGCCCGGGTGGCGGCGGCGATCTCGCCGGAGCGCGCCAGCAGGATCTCCCGCTCCGCCCGCGTGGGGTAGTACTCGGGGAGTTCCGTGATCTTCTCGAACAGGTCGCTGCCGTGTGCGTCGTAGAACCACTTCGGCGGCAGGGTCTTGGGACGGCCGGTCAGACCTCGGTGGACGTCGGAGCGCAGCGCGGCCCCCGTGGTGTCCTCGGGCAGGGTGCGGGTGACGTGGAACGGGCTCACGTACGGGACTCCTTGAACGGTGCGGGCACGAAGGCGTCGGTCGGTTCCTTCAGCGGCGTCAGCAGCACGTCGGTGCGGCTCGCCGCGAGCAGGGTCCGGTCGGGGACCTCCCGCCAGTGCGGATCGTCGTCGAAGGGCTCGGAGGCCACGACGGTGCCGCCGCCGGGCCGGGTGAGGTACCACAGGGCGTCGCCCCAGGCGGTCGCGGTGATGGTGTCGCCGTTGGTGAGCAGCAGGTTGAGCCGGGACCCGGGGGCCGCCGCGGCGACCTCCAGGACCGTGTCGGCCAGCGCCCGGCCCTCCTCGTCGCCGGCCCGCAGCCGCGCCAGCACCAGCGCCCACACGAGCGCGGAGTCGTTGCGTGCCTCCAGCGACAGCAGGTCCTCGTGCGGCAGCGTCCGGGACAGCGAGGCCAGCGAACCGGGCCAGCCCTTCACCGCCCCGTTGTGGCTGAACAGCCAGGTTCCCGCGGCGAACGGCGCCGCCGCGGCCTCCGCGTCCGCGCCGGACAAGGTCGCGTCCCGCACCGCCGCGAGCAGCGCGGGGGAGCGGACGACCCGGGCCAGATCGGCGAACGACAGGTCCGCCCAGATCGGCCCGGCCCGCCGGTAGCGGGCGGGCACCGGATCGCCGTCGGCGTACCATCCCACGCCGAAACCGTCGGCGTTGACCGTCCCGTACCGCTGGTGCCGGGGCGCCCACGACTGCCGGTACAGCGCGTGCGGGGGCTCCACGAGGATCCGGCCCAGTTGCTCCCCGGGCCCCACGTACGCCACATGACGGCACATCAGACGTCCTCCGACCGGGCCGTGCGGAACCCCGAGAAGATCTGCCGGCGGATCGGGTAGTCCCAGTTGCGGAAGGTGCCCCGGCAGGCCACCGCGTCCACCGCGAACGAACCGCCGCGCAGCACCTTGTACTCGGGCCCGAAGAACACCTCCGAGTACTCCTTGTACGGGAACGCCGTGAACCCCGGATACGGCAGGAAGTCGCTCGCCGTCCACTCCCACACGTCGCCGATCAACTGCCGTACGCCGAGGGGTGACTCGCCGGCCGGGTAGCTCCCGGCGGGTGCCGGGCGCAGGTGCCGCTGGCCGAGGTTGGCGTGCTCGGGCCCCGGGTCGGCGTCACCCCACGGGTAGCGCATCGAGCGGTCGCCGGCCGGGTCGTAGCGGGCCGCCTTCTCCCACTCGGCCTCCGTGGGCAGCCGGCGTCCCGCCCAGCGGGCGTAGGCGTCGGCCTCGTACCAGCTCACGTGCAGCACGGGCTCGTCCGGCGGGACGACCTCGGTGACGCCGAAGCGCCGCCTGAGGAACTGCTTCCCGTCGCGCCGCCAGAACAGCGGGGCGTCGATGCCGTGCTTCTGGATGTGCGCCCAGCCGTCGGCCGTCCACCACCGCGGGTTGCCGTAGCCGCCGTCCTCGATGAACGCCTGATAGGCGCCGTTGGTCACCGGGGTGGTGTCGATGTGGAAGGCCGCGACCTCCCGCCGGTGCGCGGGGCGTTCGTTGTCCAGGGCCCAGGGCTCGCCGGAGGTGCCCATCATGAACGGGCCCCCCGGGACGAGGACTTCGGACGGACTCGTGGACAGCGGCGCCGGCTCCGGGTCGGGTGCCGTCAGCGCCGGGGGGCCCGTGCGCAGCTGATGGGTGATCAGCATGGTCTCGTCGTGCTGTTGTTCGTGCTGCGCGATCATCCCGAAGGCGAAACCGGCCTCCGTCAGCCGCGTCCCGTGGAACGCGTGCCGCTCCAGCACGTCCAGTGCCCTGCCGCGTACGTCGGCCGCGTAGGTGCGGGCCTCGGCGGGCGACAGCAGCGGCAGCTTCGGCCGCTCGGCGCGCGGGTGCTCGAAGGCGTCGTAGAGGCCGTCTATCTCGGGCCGTATCGCCTCGTGCCCGGCGACGGCCCGCAGCAGCCACTGCTCCTCCTGGTTGCCGATGTGCGCGAGGTCCCACACCAGCGGCGACATCAGCGGCGAGTGCTGCGCGGTCAGGTCGGGATCCTCCACGCAACTCGTCAGCAGGGTGGTGCGGTCGCGGGCCACGACGAGTGAGGCGACCGCCCGCTCCCGGAGGACCTCGGGGTCGACGGCCGGGGCGTCGACGGCGGGATCGGTGTCGGTCATGAGCGGAAGTCCTTCCCGTGGGCGCGGCCGTCCGTGCCGCGCTGTCGGTCGAGCAGGTCGTCGGCGGGGCAGCGGCCCAGGACGACGTAGCGGTCCAGATAGGCCGTGACGGCCTCGATCACCTCGGGGCCGGCGCCGAGCCGCGGCAGGGCGTCCAGCGCCGTCGTGAAGCACGTGACGGCCACCTCGCGCAGTTCCGCGTCGGCCAGGCCGCCGCGGGCCGCGTCGAGCCACAGCGGGTTGTGCGGCGCGGGCAGGCCCAGCGTCCGCTCGGCCAGCGGCTTCACGGCCCGGTAGGCGGTCTCGGCGGCCTCCGGGTCGTCGAACAGCGCCGCCGTCACGGCGAGCGGCACGATCCAGCCCTCGTCGCCGGGCTGCGCGTCGATCATGCGCAGTTCGAGGTGGCCACGCGGCCTGACCGGCGGAAACAGCGTCGTGACGTGGTAGTCGAGATCCTCCCGGGTGGGCGGCCGGGGCGTGCCCGTGCGGATCCAGTCCCGGAAGGTGAGGCCCTCGGGGACGTCCCAGGGGCCGCCGTCCCGGCGTACGCACATCACGGGGGAGTCCAGCACGTGCCGGGCCCAGGCGCCGCGCGGGTCGGCGTCCAGCCGCGGCCCGCCCGCCCGGCCCGCGCCGATCCGGGTCCACACCAGCTGCCGGGTGGACAGCCAGCCGGTCGGCCGGTGCGCGGCGAGCGGGGAGTTGGCGAAGGCGGCGACCAGGACCGCGCCCAGATGGTGGGCCAGCCACCAGCGCCGCACCATGCCGAGGGGCCCGGGCTCCTCGTGGCCGGCGTCCAAGCACACCTGCACGGAGGCGGAGGTGCACATCATGGCGCGGCCGGCGGGGCCCGTGCGGTCCAGGCACGCCTCCATGGCGTCGTAGCGCGGTTGGCGCAGGAAGCGGCGGGGTTCGTGCCAGGGGTCGTGGCCGAGGCCGACGAGGGCGAGGCCGCCTTCGCGCAGAACCGCGCGGACGGCGTCCAGATCGGCGCGGACGATGCCGATGACCTCCGTCAGGGAGGCGGCCGGGGGCGAACTCAGCTCCAGCTGACCGCCGGGCTCCACGGTGAGCGCCGACCTCAGGGGCACGGTCCGCAAAGCGGCGTAGGCCGCTTCGAGTCGTTCGGGTGTGACGGGGAGCTGCGGTGCGCGCAGCTCGTGGACGAGCCATTCCACCTCGACACCGAGGCGCCGTGGCGGGCCGGTCTTGAAGCAGATGCCGCGGACGAGAGCCTCGACCTCGGCTTCGGACAGTGAGGTGCGTGGCCGGGTACAGCCACTTACCGCATCGGACATGTCGGGATCCTCCTGAGATTCCACCATGCCACCGGTCCGGACTCTTCGGCGGCCCGGGCCGGGATCATCTGTCCCACCCAAGACGTTCATCCCGCGTGGCACAAGGGGGCCAAGCGTGACGTTCCCGGACGGTCATACGGCTCCGCCCGGCGTTTCCAGGGGCTTCGCGCGGCGTTCTCCCTGGGCGAAAACTCTGTTGCGGCGGGGATCGGACATCACGCACGATGCCTGCGTGAGCACGACAACGCGAGCAGCGGGGGGCGCGTTCACGGCGCGTACGGGGGTCGCGCCGTGAGCGCGCGTCTGCGCGGTGTCGCCCGGGAGACCGAGCAGATCGTCGCGGCCGGGGCCTACCGCGCGCCGGACGGCCGGGAGATACCGATCGCCGGGGAGCTGCGGGCGGCGCGGGAGGGCACGCGCGTGCACGGACCGGAACCGGTGCCGGTACCCGCCGAACGGGTGAGGGGGACACGGACGACGCGGATCGAGGTCACGGCCGAGAGCAGCCTGGAGGCCGCTCGGCGGCTCGGCGGGCACGTGGCCGTGCTGAACTTCGCCTCCGCCCGTAACCCCGGTGGCGGCTATCTGAACGGCGCCCAGGCCCAGGAAGAGGCCCTGTGCCGGGCCTCCGCGCTGTACACCTGCCTCCTGGAGGCCCGGGCCTTCTACGACCATCACCGGGCCCACCGCGACCCGTTCTACACGGACCGTGTCATCCACTCACCGGCGGTGCCTGTCTTCCGTGACGACCGCGGCGGCCTGCTGGCCGAGCCGTACACCGCGGGCTTCTTGACCTCGCCCGCGCCCAACGCGGGTGTCGTGCTCCGCACCGCGCCGGAACGGGCCCACGAGCTGCCGCGGGCCCTCGCGGCCCGGGCCGAACGCGTCCTGGAGACCGCCGCGGCCCACGGCTACCGCCGGCTCGTCCTGGGCGCCTGGGGCTGCGGGGTGTTCCGCAACGACCCCGCCCACGTGGCGCAGGCCTTCCGGGCGTTGCTGGGGCCCGGCCGCCGGTTCGCCGGGGCCTTCGAGCACGTGACGTTCGGCATCCTCGACCGGACCCGGCACCGAGCGGTGCTCGGCGCCTTCGAGCGGACCTTCAGCTCCAGCCGTAGCGCTCCTGAAGGCGCCGCCTGACCAGGTTGAACCGCATGCGGTCCAGGGCGCAGGCCTCCCGGCGCATGCCGCCCTCCGACAGCCTCAGCACCCGGTCCACGTCGACCCACGAGTTGCGGCCCGTCCGGTCCCACGGCCCGCTGCCGATCGGCACCCACTCCCGGTCTCCGTCGTGCGCCTTGCTGGACAACTGCACGGCGAGGAACGTCCCGCCCGGCTCGCGGGCGACCACCAGCACCGGGCGGTCCTTGCCGCGGCCGTCGTTCTCTTCGTAGGGCACCCACGTCCAGACGATCTCCCCGGGATCCGGGTCGCCGTCGTACGCGGGGGAGTACTCCGTCCGCACCCGGCCCACTTCGCGCGGGTCGGCCTGGACGGTGGCGGAGGGGCCGTGACGGCCCGGGACGTTCTCATCGGCAAACGTGCTCACGGAGGCACGATAGAGGCTGCCGCCGTGAACATGCCGCCGGGGTCGGGTCCGTCTCGCTCAGGCGGCCGCGGAGCGTGCGGTGACCGGCGGTGTCGGCCACTTCTCCGACCAGCGCAGTTCCGCCTCCAACTGCGCGGCCACCTGCACGAGAAGCGGCTCACTGTTGGCCGGGCCCAGCAACTGCGCGCCGACCGGCAGCCCGTCCGGCGTGAACCCGGCGGGCACGTTGACCCCGGGCCAGCCCAGCACGTTCCACGGCCAGGCGTACGGGCAGGCCGCGATCATCGCCCGGTCGGTGGCGAAGCCGCTGAGTTCGAGCAGGGCGCCGATGCGGGGCGGCGGGGCGGCGGTCGTGGGCGCGAGGACGACGTCGTAGGACGTGAAGAACTCGCCGATACGGCGGTGCAGCACCGTTTCCGCGCGCCGGGCGGCCCGCAGCGGGGCGCCGCCCAGGAGCCGGCCCAGCCGGGCCGCGTCCCGGGTGCGCCGGTCGAGCAGTGCCGGGAAGGGCGCCTCGCCCACGCGCTCGGCGATCCCGGCCGTGGCGCGCGGCACGAACGTCAGCCCGATCTGCCCGTACGGCGGGTCCGCCTCCTCGACGAAGTGCCCCAACGCGGCCAGCCGCTCGGCCAGTTCGACGACCCGGGTCCGCACCTCGGGCAGCAGCCGGGCGGGCACCGCCGTGAACGGCGGCTTCAACGAGAGCGCGATGCGCAGCCGTCCGGGGTCGCGGCCGACGGCCCCGGACACGTCGAGGCGCGGCGGCTGGTGCGGGTCCCGCACGTGGTTGCCGCTCGCCGCGTCCAGCAGCAGTGCCGCGTCGGCGACCGTGCGGGCCAGGGTGCCGTTGACGGTGATGCCCTGGAAGGACTCGCCGCGCGGCCAGGTCGAGACCCGGCCGCGCTGCGGCTTGATGCCGACCAGATGCGTCCAGGCGGCCGGGATGCGCACCGACCCTGCCCCGTCCGAGCCCAGCGCGGCGGGCACCAGCCCCGCGGCGACCGCGGCGGCCGAGCCACCGGAGGAGCCGCCGGGTGTGTGCTCGGTGCTCCACGGATTGCGGGTGGCGCCGAAGGCGGGCCCCTCGGTGAACGGCCACTGCCCGAACTCGCAGGTGTTCGTCTTGCCGACGATCACCGCTCCGGCCGCGCGCAGCCGCCGCACCGCCTCGCCGTCCTCGGCGACCGGCGGGAACTCCCCGCAGCAGCCGAACGCGGTCGGTTCACCGGCGACGTCCATGTCGTCCTTCACCGCGACGGGCACGCCCAGCAGCGGCTGGTGCGCACGCCCGGAGGCCGGGGTCTGCCGGCCGGAGGCCGCTGCCAGCTCCCGGTCCGCGGCATCGGCCTCGGCGAGCGCGGCCTCGGCCCGGACGATCCGGAAGGCGTTCAAACCGCCCTGCGTCGCCTCGATCCGCGCCAGCGTCCGCTCCACCAGAGCCCGCGACGTCACCTCCCCGGCGGCCAGCGCACGGGCGGTCTCCGCCAGGCCTTCGCAGCGGTCGAGCGTCATACGAACACCTCCGGAAGCGACTTCTCTACCGAACGGTAACGTCCGTCGGCCGGTGGCGGAACGGCGACGACAGGAGTGGACGTTCACCATCGGCCGCGTCCTCCTCACCGGACACATCGGCACCTGCTCAAACCATTGACGCACCTCCGCCCCAGCCTTACCTTTCGAGCCCCACCCTCCTGATCGAGCAGCCGAACCCTGTTCGGCATATCGAATCCGGTCTCCCAGGGAGAGCCGCCGTGACCTCACACCCCGCCGCCCCGTCCCGCCGCACCCTGCTGCGCGCAATGGCCGCCGTGCCCGCCTCGGCGGTCCTGCTCGGCGAAGCCCCCGGCCTGCTCGGCAACGCCCTGGCCGCCGCGCCCCCGAACGGCTCGGCCACCCGCTACACCATCGTGCCCTTCCTCAACAGCGACGATGGCACCGTCAACGTCTACCAGTCGGACGACGCCACCGACTTCAGGCTGCTGCGCTCCTCCGCGTACACCCCGCCCGCGAACCGGATCCGCGACGCCAGTGTCATCAAGCACACCGACGGCTACTACTACGTCACCTACACCACGCACACCTGGCAGGACCCCAGCACGACCATCGGCTTCGCCCGCAGCTCCGACCGCGTCAACTGGACGTTCCTGTACGACTACACCGTGCCGATCACGGGTCTGTCCCGTGCCTGGGCGCCCGAGTGGTTCGTCGACGCCGACGGCAGCGTGCACATCATCGTGTCCTGCTCCACCACCAACGACGAGTGGATCTTCACGCCGTACCTGCTGAGAGCCACCAACTCGGCTCTCACGGCGTGGAGTTCACCGGTCGCCCTGGCGGGCATCGGCGCCAACCACATCGACACGTTCATCGTGCGGATCGGCTCGACGTACCACGCCTTCCCGAAGAACGAGACAACGAAGTACATCGAGTACGCCACCGCCTCGAACCTCGCGGGTCCCTACACGATCCGCCGGACGGGCGATTGGGCGAGCTGGGGCAGCTACCGCGAGGGCCCGGCGCTCGTGCAACTGGACAACGGCGGCTGGCGGATGTTCTTCGACGGCTACGGCGACGGGAACTACTACTACAGCGACAGTCACGACACCTTCGCCACCTGGACGAAGCCGGCCGCCCTGCCCGCGATCTCCGGCACCGCCCGGCACTTCACGGTCGTCAAGGAGACGGTCACCGGCGGCCCGAGCCTGGCCCGGAACGCCACGCGCTCCTTCCGCTCGGCCAACTACACCACCCGCCACTGGCAGCAGCAGTCGTCCCTGCTCAACCTGCCCGTCGTCACCACCTCCAGCACCACCGCCGAGAAGCAGGCCGCCACCTTCACGGCCGTCGCCGGCCTCGCCGACGGCAGCGGCTACTCCTTCCGGGACGCGGCCGGCAAGTACCTGCGCCACTGGGACTTCCGCGCCCGCTTCGACGCCTCCGACGGCACGAGCACCTTCGCCAAGGACGCCACGTTCCTCCTCCGCACCGGCACGTCCTCGGGCTCCGTGCGCTTCGAGTCGTACAACTACCCGGGCCACTACCTGCGCCACTACGCCTACCAACTGCGCGTGGAGCGCTCCGACGGGACGGACCTGTTCCGGCAGGACAGCTCGTTCGTGCCGGTGACGGCCTGGGCGTGACCGGCACCCTATGAGGCCACGACGGCGGTGTCTTGTCACGGGGCTGTACTCATGTGAGCCGCGGGAATGGCCGATCGGATGGCCCGGTCTCGGCTGAGCGAAAAGCCGGACCCCACGGTACGCCCGTGGGGCCCGGCCGGAGGGGGTCAGCGGGTGAAGGTGACCCGGTGCTCCTTCAGGGAGCCGCAGTTGGAGCCGTACACCTGCACATAGGTGTTGGCGATGCTGCCGCCCCAGTCCACGCAGTGGCCCTTGCCGTAGACGTACGTCGGTCCGGCGTACGACGTGAACAGGCCCTCGTCGTAGTGGTTCTCCTCGGTGTCCGGGACATAGATCCAGGCGGACATGTTCACGGCCTTGCCCGGGTTGTTGCGGATGGTCGCGACGCAGTTCTGGCCGTTGGAGGCGTTGTAGGTCAGGTAGACGGTCCCCAGCGAGCCGACGGTCGCCGAGTTGACCGTCTTGTACCCACTGCCGCAGACCTTCTGCGGAGTGGTGTTGGGCGCGGCCGACGCGGGCGACGCCAGGGCGGTCATGGTCCCCACGGACAGTGCCGCCACGGCGGACGCGGCCAGGACGGAACGCGTGAATCGCATATTTCCCCCTTGCAACTCTTCGAGGTGGTTGCTCCTGCATGGTGTGACCCGCGGCGCATCCAAAGGGTTGTGCCTCAGTTCGCAGGAAAATCAGGGGAGTTGAGGGCGACTGCCCGCCCCGGCCGGGATGTGGCGGCCCTCGGGGGCCGCATCGTTCCCCGGTTCCCGGTCCTTTACTCATGGGTCACCCATGGCACACGCGAGGTCCAGAGGATCTGTGCAGGGGTGTCACACAGGCTGCACACCGTCCTTCCAAAGTCTCGTTAGCGTTACGGCTCGATCCCACGTGCGAACGTGAACCAGGCGCGGCCGGCGAGCCGCCGGAACAGCCAGATCGGGAAAACCACACATGGACTACTGCTCCTCGTGCCGTCGGCACCTCAACGGCGCCTTGGTCTGCCCGGGGTGCGGCGCCTACGCCCCGGACATCGACCCCTCCGCCATCGCCCGGCGTGACGGTCCGGCCCCCGCGCCCGCCCCGGCACCCGGCGGACCGGCCGCCTGGGAGGGCCCGGCCCCCACGGGCACATGGCACGACGGGACCGTGTGGGACGAGACCCCGGCGCGCGCACCCGAGAGCCCCGGCCCCTCCGACGCGTATGCCGCGCCGGACACCGACACCCCCGAGGGCTACGAAGCCCGGCCGCAGGGCCGGGCGGCCCGGCGGCGCCAGATGGCCCGCTGGAAGAAGAACCAGCGCCGGGCCGTGGTGGCGACGGCGGTCGCGTTGGTGGGAGGCGGTCTGACCGTCGCCGCGATGAACGGCAACGCCAAGCCCGGCGTGCAGGCGGCGGCCACGCCGGAGGACACGACCATGGGCGGCGCCGCGGGCGAGGCACCGGCCTACGCCGAACCCACGGCGAGCCGGCAGGACACCCCGCGTTCGGCGGCCACCCCCACGCCTGCGTCACCTGCCGACCGCGCCTCGCGCCACGAGCGGTCCCGGGCCGCCGACCCCCGCGACACGCCGACGGACACCCGCACGGACGCCGCCGCCGCGCCGCGCGAACTGCCGCTCACGACCGCGCCCCGGCGCGAGACCGTCACCGACACCGTCGACACCGCCACCGGCACCGCCGGTTCGACCGCGTCGAAGGCCACCGAGCCGACCACACCGCCGGCCGCCGAGTCCGGCTCCGGCGCACAGCAGCCGGACGCCCCCTCGACGCCGCCGCCCGCGGCGACCACCCCGCCAGAGACGTCTCCCACCGACACGAAGCCGAAGGAACTCTGCCTGCTGGTCATCTGCCTGGGCTGACAGGCGTCCGTCCCGGCCGGGGGCGCGCGACCGCCGGGATCCGGCGACCGCGCGCCCCCGGCCGTGCGTGCGTCGCGGCGTCTTCCGGTATCCACGTCGCGGGGCCGGGGCAGGAGTGGAACCACGGGGCGACGTACGGCGTGAGAGAGAACGGACGTGAGCCTCGGCCGGGCCGGTCGCCGAGCCGCCTGCTCCGCGGCATCCGGGGCCGACCGTACAATCCTCGCGACCAAATCGGGGGCGACATCAGCGGGGGAGTCCGCGTGGAAACGATCATCGTGCAGTTGCCCGGTCCCGCCCAGTGGGGCGTGAACGAGACGGGCAGTCCCGAACTGATCCACCTGGGACCGGGGGACATCGCGGACTTCGGACGCGGCGGGCCGGGGGTCCGCATCGTCCTGGCCGACCCGGGGATCTCCCGCCGGGCGGGGCAGTTGGAGGCCGCGGGGGACTACTGGCGGCTGTCCAACTTCAGCCGCAGCGTGTCGTACGTGGTGGAGAACCTGGAGGGAGCCGGCGAGTACCTCACCGTCGCACCCGGGCGGCTCGGGGCGCCCGTTCCCTTCGAGTTCTCGCGCGTGGTGCTGCCCGCCCTGTCCGGCACCGCCACGTTCAAGGTGTTCGCACCCCAGCACGCCTACCTCGGCGAGCAGTCCGTGCCGGGCGGCGGCGAACAGACCGTCCACCCCTTCGCCCTCGACCCGACGTCGAAGTACTTCCTCGTCCTGGTCGCCCTGTGCGAACCCCGGCTGCGCGACCCCTCCGACTCGGCGCTGCCCGGCGTCGGACAGATCGTGGAGCGGCTGCGGCCACTGGAGTCCTGCCGGGACCTGACACGCTCCGCCGTCAACTACCACATCGACTACCTCGCCTTCGCCAAACTGCGCCTGGACCTCGGCGACGACGCCACGACCGCCACCGACGGCGGCCGCACCGGCGCCAAGCGCACCCGGCTCGCCTCCGTCGCCCTGCGCTTCGGCCTGGTCCGCGAGGAACACCTCGGCCTGCTGCCGCCCCGTGGCGCCGCACGCCTCGCCGACCCGCAGGAGGCCGGGGCATGACGACGTCCGAGGAGCGGGACGACGAGCTGGAAGTGCCCCGCCCGCCCGGCCTCCCGGAGGGCTTCCGCATCGAGGGCTGGGAGATCGGCACGGTCATCGGCTCCGGCGGCTGGGGAACCGTGTACGAGGCCCGGACGGTCGCCGACGGCACGCCCGTCGCGGTGAAGGTGCTCCCGACCGGCACCCTCGGGCCCGGGCAGCGCGCCGCCCTCGGCGAACTCGTGGCGCGCGAAGTCCGCTTCAGCGCGGAGGCCGACCACCCCCACCTCGTCCGCACCCATGCCGTGTGCACCGTCGAGGCACCCGGACTGCCCGCCCTGGACGGCGCGATCGCGCTGGTCATGGACCTGGCCGAGGCCAGCCTGAAGGACGTACTGGACGCCGCCGAGGCGGGCGGCCCGATCGCCCACGCCGACCGCGTCCTGCGCGGGGTCGCCGCCGGACTCGCCCACATGCACGCCGCCGGCTGGGTGCACGGCGACCTCAAACCCGCCAACGTCCTGCTGGGCCCGGGTGGCCGGGTATGGCTCGCGGACTTCGGCCTGGCCACCGAACTCGACGGCACCCACGCCCACCTGCCCCCGCTCGGCACCCTCGACCACCTGCCGCCCGAGTGGTGGTCCCAGCGCACCGGCACCCAGGGCGCCGTCGTCCGGCCCACCGCCGACATCTGGGCCTTCGGCGTCCTCGCCCACCAGGTCCTCACCGGCGGACTCCACCCCTTCCCGGGCGCGACGGCCCGGGCCCGCTCGCTGGCCGCCCAGACCTACGCCCGCGGCACCGCGCCCCTGCGGCTCGACGCCGGACTCGACGAGGACATGCGGCGGCTGATCGCCGACTGCCTGGCCCCGGACCACGCCGCCCGGCTCCCGCACACGGCCGACTCCGTCGCCGCCCGGGTCGACGCCGTCACCGCCGGCCCGCGACGCCGCCGAAGACGCCTGGTGCCCGCCGTCGCGGCCGGAATCGTCGCCCTGACCGCGGGCGCGGTCGCCGGGGCGGCCCTCCTCGGAGGCGGTGGCACCCAGGACGACGACCGCGAGCGCGCCACTCCCACCGCCACCACCACCGGCACACCCGCCCCGCCGCCCGGCGAGATCCCCGAAGACTCCGACGTACCCGCATCCCTGCGCCCCGTCATCGCCCGCGCGGCCCACCGCTGCACCGACGAGGAGATCACGCCCGCCCTGCTCGCCGCGATGATCAAGGCGGAGAGCAACTTCGACCCGAAGGCCTCCCGCCCGCAGAGCGAGGAGTACGGCATCGCCATGTGGACGCCGTCGGTGTTCCGGGCCTGGGCGGTGGACGGGGACGGTGACGGCGACAAGGACCACATGTCACCGCCGGACGCGATCTCCACCATGAGCCTGTACATGTGCTGGCTCGACCAGCGCTTCAAACAGGCCGGGCTGCCGAAGAAGGACCTGCCCGCGCTCGTCGCGGCCGGCTACCGCACCAGCGACCGCACCGTCATCGAGGAACGCGGCGTACCGGAACGCGTGAAACCGCACGTGGACAAGGTGATGCGCTACTACGCCGAGTACCGGCGCTGACCCCTACGACCGCGAGCGGTGGGCGGGGCCGCAGCCCTGCCCACCGCTCGTCCCCCGTTCCCGGTGCGGCCGCTAGGCGGCACACTCCGGGACGTCCGGCAGCCGGTTGTCCGGCGAGCTGACGTAGATGTTGGAGATGTAGCCGCCGTACTGCGGCAGATAGGCCCACCACTCGTTGGTGTAGGGCGGCACACTGACCACCTCGCCCCGGACCTGGCACCCCACCAGCACCTCGACCCCGGCGGGCAGTTGCGTCATCCGGTCACCGTCCGTGCCCGGCCCCCTGCGGACGTTCACGAGCTCGCCCCAGGTGCCGAACCACGTCCCCGCGGGCCGCTTCGCCCCCGGCACGTTCAGCGAGCGGGTCAGCCGGCCGATGTCGGTGTACGCCTTGCCGTACGACGTGCCGACCGGGTGCAGCGTCAGCACGGCCACGATCGAGCGGTCGTTCGCGCCCACCGTGCCGGTGCTGTGCAGGGCGGGACGGGTGAGGTCCACGGCCGCCGCGGCCCGGGGAGCGGGCGCGGCCGACTTCGCCTGTGAGGACGCGGTTCGAGGCCCGCACGTGCCCTTCGCGTACGACCCGGACCAGCCCTGCTTCACCGCCCAGGGCTTGTCGAACGCCCCGGCTGTCCCGAAGTGCTGGTCGAAGTGGTCGCTGGCTGAACAGCGGGTGGAGCGGCGCAGGTTGTCCATGATGAAGTCACGCACGGGCGCGGGCGCCTTCTCCAGGATGTACCGGTAGACCGCCACGGTGTCCCGCGCGGACACGGCGGTGTAGCCCCAGAAGCCGGGGTAACCGGCGGGCGGCGGCGCGGTGTCGCGCAGACCGACCTCGGTGCGGCCGGTCATCCGCTCGATGATCGCCGAGCCGCCGTACGTCGACCAGTAGTAGTCGGCGGCGTCGTCGTCGCTGCCGCGCAGCATCGGCTCCAGCCGGGCACGGTCGGCCGCGGGGATCGTGTAGTCGGGCCCGCGGTCCCACAGGAAGTCCAGGGCCAGCAGCAGCTTGACCACCGACGCCGACCGGAACCGCGCGCTCGCGTCGACCTGTTCCGTGAACGTGCCGCTTTCGCGGTCGTAGACGGCCACGCCCGCGGTGACACCGGGTGGGATCTGGGCCGCCGCGCCGGCCCGGACGGCCTCGGCGGCCCCGGCCGTCCGGGGGTGTGCCGCCGCACCGCTCGTGAGTGACGCGACCGTGACGACGGCCGCGAGTGCGGCCGCGCCGCGCAGGAGCATGCGCATGGGTGCCCTTCCTGGATCGCCCGGGTGGTCCCGCGGGTCCGTCGTGGGCCCGCGCCGCCACGATAGGAGCACGGGCGCGGCGGACGCTCCTGACGAATGTCAGGGGCCCGCCCGAACGGGACGACCTGCGGCTTCGACCCTGATAAGTGTCAGGTGTCGGCGGTGCGGTGACGCCCCGTACGGTCACGACCAGTGAGCGGAAACCGGCCGGGGGCCGGTCGCCGCGCACGACCGCACCACCCGCCGACACGACGAAAGAGGGCACATGAGCCGCCGATCACTCACGACACTGCTGGCCGCGGGGGGCGCCGCCGCGGTGATGGCGCTCCTTCCGGCCACCGCCCAGGCCCAGCCGTTCTCGGGCGGCAACTACGGGCTCTACGGGCAGGAGGGTCAGTACCCCACCACCTCGTTCTGCTCCGGTACGTTCCGGCAGATCGGAGCCACCCAGTACTTCGAGGGCATGGCCCTGAAGTACTTCTACTCCGACAAGTGCGGCTCGTTCGCCCGGATCGAGAACTCCCGGCCCGGCTGCGCTGCCGTACTCCAGCGTTCCAACAACGGCACGGGCCGCAACGACGGCTGGGTCTCCGAGACCGTCGACTCCGGCATCAACTACGCCTACACACAGATGGGCAACAACCTCAACGGCCGTGTCTCGCGCGCCGTGCTCTCGTGCGACGGCCACGACCTGCTGAACACCGGCTGGTACTGAGCCGCCCGATGCAGCACACAGCGGGGCGGCCGGAGGACCGGCCGCCCCGCTGCCGCGGTGTCGCCCGTCAGCAGTCCGGGACGCCGGCGATCTTCTCGCCGCCCCGGATGTACAGGTTGTTCACCCAGGCGATGTCGCTGCCCGAGAACTCCATGACGGCGGTCCACCAGTTGTTGGTGCCGACGGCCGGGTCGTGCACGGTCTGGCCCTGCGTCTGGCACACGGCGTCGCCCCACCACTGCGAACGGACCGCGAGCCGCGGGGAGTCGGTGGTGGGCTGCTGGCGCAGGTTGACGTCGGTGGCCCAGATGTAGACGTCGGTGAGGGTCGGGTCGCCGTCGGCGGGCGGGGCCGCCTGGGCCGTGGTGGCGAGGCCGCCCACGGCGAGCGCGGTCACGGCGAGGCCCATGGCGGTACGGCTGATCAGTCGCTTCATGTGTCTGTCCCCCGAAGGACGAAGATGATGATGGCGTGGTGGGAAGCGGTCCACTCCCCGGTCCGCAACGCCCCGGAACGGAACGGCTTGCCGACGCTCAGAACTGTAGGGAGACCCGGAAGCACACGGTCCTGACAATTGTCAGGATCAGCCGGGCCGACCGCGCGGGCCGGCCCGCTCTCGAACACGGCCGAAAACCGCTCGACGACCTCCACGGCGGCTGTCTACGATCCACCGCGCGGCATCGCGTGCCGGTCACCGGCCGGGTGAGGCATGGAGGCGCCGCGGAGATGCCCGTGGAGGCATTCAACCGTGTCAGTCGAGTTCAACCACACCATCGTCCTGTCCAAGGACAAGCAGCAGTCGGCTCGTTTCCTCGCAGAGATCCTCGGACTCGAAGTCGGCGCACCCACCGGGGTGTTCCTGCCCGTGACGACCGCCAATGGC
This sequence comes from Streptomyces sp. NPDC007929, assembly GCF_042959065.1. Taxonomy (NCBI): domain Bacteria; kingdom Bacillati; phylum Actinomycetota; class Actinomycetes; order Kitasatosporales; family Streptomycetaceae; genus Streptomyces; species Streptomyces sp. NPDC007929. Next base: position 751,172 of record NZ_JBIBKD010000004.1, read on the forward strand.
GTCACACTGGACTTCCTCACCATCGACGCCGACATCCCCATGCAGCACTACGCGTTCCTCGTCTCCGAGGAGGAGTTCGACGGGGCCCTGGCCCGGCTCGTCGCGGCCCGGATCCCCATCCAGGCCGACCCGCACGGCAACCACCCCCGCCGTATCAACCGCCACGACGGCGGCCGGGGCGTGTACTTCCTCGACCCGGCCGGACACGGCATGGAGATCATCACCCGCCCGTACGGAACGGACCCGGCCTCCGAGTTGAACGGCGTCACCGAGGAGGTGCCCGGAGCGGTCTGAGCCCGGGCCCCGGACGGGTCAGCCCTCGTCCGACTCGACCGCCACGGGGGCCGGTTCGGCGCCGGCCTCCGTGGCGTGGTCCCGGCGGGGCAGCAGCAACGGCGTGACCAGGAGCAGGGCGCCGGCCACCGCGAGGGCCGTGCGGGGAGTGGTCCAGGCGGCCAGTACGCCCCAGAGGGCCGTGACCCCCGCCGTGGTGGCCTTGCCGGTGGCCGACCACGCGGCCAGGGTGCGGGTGACCCGGCCCGTCGGGGTACGGTCGAGACGGTGGGTGGCGAGGACCGGGTTGAACACGGCGCAGCAGGTGATCAGACCGAACTCGACCATCATCACCCAGGCGAGGCCGGGCGCCCCGGGGCCGGTGAAGGCCAGGCCGACCGGCCAGCAGGCCCGCAGCGCCCCGGTCGCGAGCAGGACCCGGTGCCGGCCGTGGCGCGCGACCAGGCGTGGGGCCAGCCGGGAGCCGAGCAGACCGCCGGTGCAGGGCACCGCGAACGCCAGGGCGTACTGCCAGGGCGCGAAGCGCAGGTCGGCCACCAGCAGGATCAGCAGCGGGGGAAAGGCCGCCATGATCAGGGAGTTCACCACGAGCGAGTTGAGGAACAGCGGGCGCAGCACGGGGTCGGCCAGGATGTGGTGCCAGCCCTCCAGCAGATCACCGCGGGCCGGAGCGGGGGCCGTTCGTGGAGCGGGCTTCTCGGTGTCCCCGATCGCCCGGATGCCGAACGCCGAGATCAGGTAGCTCCCGCGTCGGCGACGACCGTAGTCACCGGACCGAACAGGCCGATCGCGGCCCCGCCCAGCGGCGGACCGACCATGCTGGCGGTCCAGGTCGTCGCCTCGAACCGGCCGTTCGCCACGAGCAGGTCCTGCCGCGGCAGCAGGTCCTTCAGGAACGCCCCGGCCGCCGCGTTGAAGGTGATGTCGGCCGCTGCGACGGCCACCGACACCAGCAGCAACTGGCCGAAGCCGAGCCGGCCGAGCGCGAACGCCACGGGGACGCTCAGCAGCACCACGCACCGGACGAGGTCCGCCGCCATCATCACCGGCCGTTTGCGGCGGATCTCCACCCACGGTCCCAGGGGCACCGACACGGCCGCGCCGACCGCCGGTCCCACCGCCGCGAGCAGCGACACCTGCGTCGGCCCGGCGTCCAGGGCCAGGACCGCGATCAGCGCGAACGCGTCGAACGCCAGCCAGGTGCCGGCCGTGCTGACCGCGTACGCGCCCCACAGCCACCCGAACCGCCGCCCCAGTGACCGCCTGCCCGCCATGTCCGGCGCACTCCCCGCTCTCCCGGACAACCCCGCGTTGTCCGGGAGTCATCCAAGCGAGAAGCGGAGCGGCCGGGCAAACAACCACCCGCCCCCGCGCCACAACCGACCGTTGTGACACAAGGAGGTGCGGGATGGAGGGTCAGCGCTGGTACAGCCCCACCAGCGTCCCGTCCGCGAGGCGGCGCTTGTCGACCTCGGCGTGCACCTGGTCCGCACGCGGCGCGTCGGGCAGGACACACGGTTCGGACAGGGCGTAGAGCCGGAAGACGTAATGGTGGGCGTCATCACCCGGCGGAGGGTGGGGGCCGCCCCAGCCGTGCTGCCCGTAGCCGTTGACGAGCTCCGTGCCGCCCGGCGGGCTCTGCCCGGCCTCCACACCGTGGCTGTGCGGGTCGATGCCGACCACGACCCAGTGCGCGAACGTGCCCGACGGCGCGTCGGGATCCTCGCACAGCAGGACCAGTTCGGCCGCGTCGTTGGGTACACCGCTCCAGGTCAGCGGGGGAGAGACGTTCGGTCCCTCGTACGCGTACCGGCGCGCGATGAACGAGTGGTCGTTGAACGCGTTGCTGCTGAGTTCGATGCCGGTCATGAGGCCCGGGGTACCCCGGAGGGCACCGGGGCACACGGTCGGGACCCATCGGCCGGGTTACCCGCCGACGGGCCGGAACGAGGCGGCAGAGGGAGGAACCCGACGTCACCGCACAGGAACAGCGTCACGACGCCGCCCACCCCTCCACGGCAGGCGCACGCGGGCCGCCCTCAGGCGTCGACCGTCACCGCGCACGACCACCCGTAGGGGTCCGGCCCGATCCGCAGTTCGTCCCACGCCACCGCTGTCGGCACCGCCCCGGTGATCTCCACGTCGGCGACCTCGGTGACGGCCAGCCGTACGTCCAGGCCGCCGTCGGCCTCGTCGGCCTCCACGTCCACGGGCACCTGCCCGTACGCCTCCAGCCGGAAGATGATCTCGTCCAGCAGCGAGGCGAGCAGATCGTCGCTGCTCGCCTCGGGCAGCCGCACCCGGTCCACGGAGGTGGGCCGCACCCCGGAGACGTCCGCGAAACACTCGACCATCGCCAGGACCGCCTCCGCCAGGCAGTGCTCTCTGCACGCCGCCCACGCCTCGATCCGGATGTCACCCGGATGCGGCACCGCCCGGTGCCCGCACTCGCCCGGCTGCCGCCCTTGCCCGCCGTCGCCCGTGTCACCGCCCATGAACATCGCCTGCCCGAGGCACGCCCACTCATGCGACCCGGCGCCTACGGGTGGTCTTCGGATGGGCTCGTCCGGGGGTATGGCGGCGACCGGTGGCGCGAAGGGGCTCGGCCGCGGGGTACGGCGCCGCCCGGTGGTCTCGGACAGGCTCGTCCGCGGGGAACGCGGCGCCGCCCGGTTGCTCAGACAGGCTCGTCCGCGAGGTACGGCGGGGCCGGGTCGTACTGGATGTGGCGCCGCACGGCCCGCGCGTGATCCCGGCCGTGCAGCCGCCCGACCAGCCACAACGCGCTGTCGATCCCGGCCGAGACGCCCTGGCTGGTGACCAGCCCGCCGTCGACCACATAGCGGGTGTCCCGGACCACCGTCACGTCCCCGCGCGCCTCCAGAGCGTCCTCGTGACTCCAGTGCGTGGCCACCCGACGCCCCCGGGCGGGTCCGGCGGCATGCAGCAGAAACGCGCCGGTGCACACGCCGTGCACCCAGGCGGTCCGCTCCGCCGTCCTGGCGATCCAGCCGGTGACCACCGGGTTGCGCAGCTCGGCCTCCCGCGCGCCCAGCCCGCCCGGCACATGCAGCACGTCCAGCGGCGGATGGTCGTCGAAGGTGTGGTCGGGCAGCACACGCAGGCCCTTGTTGCAGCGCACGGGCCCGGGACGCTCGGACACGAGCACGGCCGTGTCGCCGCTGTCCCGCAGCCGCGCCGAGACGGTGAAGACCTCCCAGGGCCCCACGAAGTCCAGCTCCTCGGCGTCCTCGAAGACCAGCAGGCCGTAGGTCGTCACGCGCGTGTCCCTTCCTCTGCGAGATCTGCCGGGGATCCGGTCGTGGAGCGGAACCTGGCGCGGTAGTCCGACGGCGCGACACCGAGCCGGCGGTGGAACGTGCGGCGCAGGGTCTCGGCGGTGACGAACCCGCAGCGCCGGGCGATCGCCTCGACCGGCTCGTCCCCGTCCGTCAGCGCCCGCCGGGCCGCCTCGACGCGCACCCGCTCGACGTACGCCGCCGGCGGCACGCCGAGTTCCGCGGTGAAGCGGCGCTGGAGATGACGCGGGCTCAGCCCGGCATGCGCGGCGAGCCCCGCGATGTCGTGCCGGGCACCTGGATCGGCGTGGATCGCGCCGACGGCGGCCCGCAACGGGTCCGTCGCCGGCTGCCGCGACCAAAGCGCCACGCTGAACTGCGACTGCCCGCCCGGGCGCCGCAGGAACAGCACCAGCCGACGGGCCACCTCGTGCGCGACGTCCCGGCCGAGATCGTCCTCCACCAGGGCGAGCGCCAGATCCATTCCGGCGCTCACCCCGGCCGACGTCCACACCCGCCCGTCACGGACGAAGATCGGGTCGCAGTCCACCCGCGCCTCGGGATGCTCCCGGGTCAGCTGCTCCCCGCGCGCCCAGTGCGTGGTGACCCGCCGCCCGTCCAGCAGACCGGCGGCCGCCAGCAGGAACACCCCGCTGCACACCGAGGCCACCCGCCGGGCGCCCGCCGCCGCGGCGGCGACCCAGGCGACGAGAGCCTCGTCCTCCCGGGCCCGGTCGACGCCCTGGCCGCCCACGACCACGACGGTGTCCGTACCGGCCGGGTCCAGGTCCACCACGCCGTGGGCGGCGTGCATGACCAGCCCGCTCACCGAGCGGACCGGACCGGCCCGGGTCGCCGCGACCTCGCAGACGTACCCGCCCGCGCTGTGGAACACCTCGTGCGGTCCGGTGAGATCGAGCGGCTGGAAGCCGTCGAAGACGACGAAGACGATACGGCGATCGGTCATGCCCCTCACGCTCCGACGGCGGGTGCCATGGCGTCAACGACACGCACCCCACGGATCGCGCCATGGGACGTCCAGCGCGGCGTGGGTACCACGGGAACCGGGGGAGAGGAGGCCGACGATGAACTCCCGGACCGTCACCCTGCCCGCCGCCGGCGCCGACCTCACCGGCGACCTGGCCCTGCCCCCGGACGCCCGCGCGGTCGTACTGTTCGCGCACGGCAGCGGCAGCTCCCGGCACAGCCCCCGCAACCGCGAGGTCGCGGCGGGCCTGCGCACCGCGGGCCTCGGCACCCTGCTCATCGACCTGCTCACCCAGCAGGAGGAACACCGCGACGCCGTCACCGCCGAACTCCGCTTCGACATCCCCCTGCTGGGCCGCCGACTGGTCGGCGCCCTCGACTGGCTGGCCGAGGAGCCCACCACCGCCGACCTGCCCGTCGTCCTGTTCGGCGCCAGCACCGGCGCGGGCGCTGCCCTGGTCGCCGCCGCGCAACGCCCCGACCGGGTACGGGCGGTCGTCTCGCGCGGCGGCCGGCCCGACCTGGCGGGTGACGCCCTGGACGCCGTACGGGCTCCGGTGCTGCTGATCGTGGGCGGCCGGGACACGCACGTGCTGCGGCTCAACGAGGAGGCGGCCCGGCGGCTGCCCGGCCCCCACACCCTGCATGTGGTCCCCGGCGCCACCCACCTGTTCGAGGAACCGGGCGCGCTCGGCCAGGTCACCGAAACCGCCCGGCGGTGGTGCGACGAGCGGCTGCGGGCGGCCGCCAGCCGGTGAGCGGCCGGTGGCGGCCGGCGCGCTTCGTCCGGCGGGCCCGGGGGTACGCGGGAGCCGGACCGGCCGAAGCCCTTACTCGTGGGGGAAGCGGAGGTGACCGTCATGCGGTTCCGTGATCGCCGGCAGGCCGGTGAGGAACTGGCCGAAACACTGCGCACCCGGCAGCGCAAGGGGCAACTGGCCGATCCCCTCGTCCTCGCCCTGCCCCGCGGCGGAGTCGCCGTGGCCCGCGAGGTCGCCGCCGCGCTGGACGCCCCGCTCGACGTCCTCGTCGTACGCAAGATCGGAGCACCCCACCAGGAGGAACTCGGCGTCGGCGCGATGGCCGGGGACGAGGTGCCGCTCCTCGACGAGGACACCCTGCGCCACCTCGGCATCGACGAGGACGCGCTCGCCCCCGTCATCGAGCGGGAACGAGTCGAACTACGGCGCCGGGAGCGGCTGTACCGGCAGGGCCGACCCGCCCCCGACCTGCGCGGACGTACCGTGATCGTCGTCGACGACGGCCTGGCGACCGGCTCCACGGCCCGCGCCGCGCTGCGCTTCGTACGCCGTCAGTCACCCGGCAGGGTGCTGCTGGCCGCGCCCGTGTGCTCGCCCGAGGGCGCCGAGCTGATGCGCGCCGAGGCCGACGACGTCGTCTGCCTGCACCGGCCGGCCGCGTTCATGGCGGTGGGCCTGTGGTACGAGCACTTCGACCAGCTGACGGACCAGGACGTGCTGGAGGCGCTGCACGTGCAGCTTTGACCAACTGTTCACCTGACAGCAGTGGCGGAAAACAGTCGAGTGAGACCACGATGACTCTTCCCCCACCTGCATCAGGAGCAACAAGTGAACGTCTCGCTGTCCGTGTGGCTGCTGACCGTGGCCGCCCTGTGCGTGCTGGTCGCCGTCGACTTCTTCGTGGGCCGCAAGCCGCACGACGTGTCCATCAAGGAAGCCGGGACGTGGACGGTGGTGTGGGTCGTCCTGGCCGTCCTGTTCGGCGCGGGGCTCTGGTACTTCGGTGGGAGCGGGCCCACGGGCGAGTTCTTCGCCGGGTACATCACCGAGAAGTCGCTCAGCGTGGACAACCTCTTCGTCTTCGTCCTGATCATGGCGAGGTTCGCGGTGCCGTCGCAGTACCAGCAGCGGGTGCTGATGATCGGCGTCCTGGTGGCGCTGGTGCTGCGGGCCGTGTTCATCGCGGCCGGTGCGGCGATCATCTCCACGTTCTCGTGGGTGTTCTACCTCTTCGGGGCGTTCCTGATCTGGACCGCCTGGAAGCTGGTCCAGGACGCCCGTACGCAGGACCACGAGGAGGAGTACCAGGAGAACAAGCTGCTGAAGATGGCAGAGCAGCGCTTCGGCGTGGCCGACCGCTATCACGGCACGAAGCTGTTCATCACCGAGAACGGCAAGCGGATCATGACCCCGATGCTGGTCGTGATGCTCGCCATCGGCTCCACCGACGTGCTGTTCGCCCTCGACTCCATCCCGGCCATCTACGGCCTGACGCAGGACCCGTACATCGTCTTCACCGCGAACGCGTTCGCCCTGATGGGCCTGCGCCAGCTGTACTTCCTCATCAGCGGCCTGCTGAGGAAGCTGGTCCACCTCTCCTACGGCCTGTCGATCATCCTGGGCTTCATCGGCGTGAAGCTGGTGCTGCACGCCCTGCACGAGTCCGGGGTGTCCGTCCCCGAGATCGGCATCCCGTTCTCACTGGGCTTCATCGTGCTGGTTCTGGCGGTGACGACGGTGACGAGCCTGCGTGCCTCCAAGCGGCAGGAGGCGGAGGCGGGAGAGACGAAGACGGACTCTGAGACTGAGTCCAAGGCCGGGTAGCCCTCCGGGGGTGTCCGAAGCCGTCAGACCACGCCGTCCGCGCGGAGGGCCGCCACCTCCTCGGCGGTGCGGCCCAGTTCGGTGAGGATGGCATCGGTGTGCTCACCCACGGCCGGCACGGGGTCCATGCGGGCGGGCAGCCCCGCGAGGTCGGCGGGCGGGAGCAGCGCCTCCACGGTGGCGCCCGGCACCCCGACCTCGCTCCAGCGGCCACGGGCGGCCAGTACGGGGTGGTCGAGGAACGCGGCGACGTCGTTGACACCGGAGCAGGCGATGCCGATGCGCTCCAGGTCCTTGAGGATCTCGTCGGAGCCGGAGCGGGCGAAACGCTCGGCGACTACGGCGTTGAGCTCCTCGCGGTGCGCGACGCGGTCCGGGCCGGTGGCGAAACGCGGATCGTCGGCCAACTCCGGGCGGCCGAGGAACTCGGCGCACAGAGCCACCCACTCCCGCTCGTTCTGGATGGAGAACAGCACCTCCTTGCCGTCGGAGGCGGTGTACGTCCCGTACGGCGCGATCGTGGCGTGCTGCGTGCCCAGACGCGGGGGCTGGGCGCCGCCGTGCCGGGTGTAGTAGGCGGGCTGGCCCATCCACTCCGCGAGCGCCTCGAAGAGGGACACCTCCACCGGGTGGGCCCGGCCGGTGGTGGCACGGGTGTACAGGGCGGTGAGGACGCCGCTGTAGGCGTACATCCCGGCGGCGATGTCGGCGACGGAGATCCCGGTCCGGGCGGTGCCCTCGGGCGTTCCGGTCAGCGACACCAGCCCGGTCTGGCACTGCACGAGCAGGTCGTAGGCCTTGCGGTCGGCCCAGGGGCCGGTCGTGCCGTAGCCGGAGATCGTGCACGGGATCAGGTTCGGGCGGCGGCCGGTGACGGTGGCCGTGTCGAGACCGAGCCGGGCTGCGGCGCCCGGGGCGAGGTTCTGCACGAACACATCGGCGCCGTCGAGGAGGTCGTGCAGGACCTCGCGGCCGCGGGGGTCCTTCAGGTCGAGGGTGAGGGACTCCTTGGAGCGGTTGAGCCATACGAAATAGCTGGAGTGGCCGTGCACGGTGGTGTCGTACCGGCGGGCGAAGTCACCGCCACCCGGCCGCTCCACCTTGATCACCCGGGCACCGAGGTCGGCGAGCTGCCGCGTGGCGTAGGGCGCGGCCACGGCCTGCTCCAGACTGACCACCGTGACCCCGGCCAGGGGATACCGCAGCACGCTCATGCCTCAAGCTCCTGAATCGGGTACGGGGGTGCTCGGACAGTCTGCCGCACGGGGGAGTGGGGTGCGGCCGGGGCAGCCGCCGTCACGACCGCCTCGGCGCCGGAAGGCGTGGCAGGACGTCAACTGCCGGACTGGGGGTGGGCCAGGCGGCGCATGGTCAGGGCCAGTTGCAGCCGTAGTCGGCCCTGTGGCGTTCGGATCGGCCAGCCGAGGAGGTGTTCGGCGTGCGCCAGACGGTCCTGGAGCGTGGAGTGGTGCACGTTGATCTCGGCCGCCGCGGCCCGCAGGCTCGCCGTGGACACGACCGCGTGCAGAGTGGCCGGCAACCAGGGCGTGGTCGCCGCCGCGGCCTCCAGCGCACGGACGTCGGCCGGCGGCTGCGTGCCCGGCGTGACGACGTCGGCGAGGAGGGCGATGCCGCCCAACTCCTCGGCGTACACGATCCGGGGCCCGGGATCCTGCGGCGTGCCCTCGGCGGTGAACCGCAGGGCGGTACGGGCCTCGGCCCAGGACCGGGGCAGTTCGAGGACGGGGACGGCGGGTCCGACGCCGAGGCGCCCGGTGGGGAGATGGGGGGTGGGTGGAGGGGTGTGCCGGGCGGGGGAGGGGGGAACTGGGTCGAGACTGAGAGCGGCGGGGGCGGTTGTGACGTTTGCGGGCTGTCCCTGCGAGGGTGCTTGGGGGGCTCGGGGTGAGACCTTCAAGGGCCGAGGCGAGGTGGCGGCGTCCGCTGCGGCGTGTCCGGCGCCTAGGGGGACGGAGTCCGGACCGGCTGGTACCACCCGCGGCCGGCCGTTCAGTGGGGCGAGGGCCCGGGCCCTTGCGGTGGGGTCGAGTCCGAGGCGGCGGGCGGCATGCAGGCGGGCCGCTTCGGGTGCTGTGGCGTCGAGGAGCGTCTCGACCAGCGCCGGGTCGTCGGCCGGGGCACGGCCGCGGGTGCGGTCGAGGACCAGCCGCACGGCCCCGGCGGCCCGTTCGAGAATCACGGCGTCGACCACACTGGGGGTGCGCGGCGTCGGCAGCTGTCCGGGCGCGGCGGTCTGGGTCTGGGTCTGGGGGAGCGGCGGATCGAGCACCGTTGCCGCGGGGCCGCTGGGCTCGGTGCTGTTCCCAGGGTCTCGGGCAGCCGACCCCGAGCCGTCCTCGGTCCGGCCCGTAGCGTCGCCGCCGCGCTCCAGGTACAGCGTCGCCGTACCGTCCGGGCCCAGTCGGACCGCGGGCCAGGTCGGGTCGGGCGGGGTGTCGGTGTCGCGCCGGGTGCCGTCGGTCTCCACCCTGACGTGGACGCGCCGATCCGGATCCACCAGCCGGGCCGGGCAACCGGCCAGTACGGCCGCCCCGCGCACGAGCGCCTCCAGTCCGGCCCTGGACTCGGCCAGGCGGTCGAAGTAGGCGATGACCCGCACCGCGGCACCGGCGTCAGGATCGAGGGCGGTCAGTCGTCCGGCCAGCTCTTTCATAGGCCCCATGGTGCGGTATGCGGCCACTTTCGGAGGCGGGCGGTGCGATCGCCTCGCGGCGACGCGGCCACGGACGACTCCGGGAGGCCGGGCCCTCAGGCCCCCAACAGCCTGCGCAGCCAGTTCAGCTGCGCTGCCCGCGCCGCCTGCGACACGGCCGCCTGCGGCGCGAACCCGTCGAAACCGTGGAAACCGCCCGGCCACACATGCAGTTCGGCCACCCCACCGGCCTGCCAGATGCGCGAGGCGTAGGCCACGACCTCGTCGCGAAAGGTCTCCGCCGAGCCGACGTCGAGGAAGGCCGGAGGCAATCCCGTGAGGTCCTCGGCCCGGGCCGGTGCCGCGTACGCCGGTACGTCGGGGCCGCCGCGCCGCGCACCCAGCAGCGCGGTCCAGCCCGTCTCGTTGGCGGTCCGGTCCCACACCCCGAGCCCCGCCATCTGGTACGTCGAGGGCGAGTCGTTGCGGTCGTCGAGCATCGGGCACATCAGCACCTGCCCGATCGGCCGCGGCCCCTTGCGGTCCCGGGCGAGAAGGGCCAGGGCCGCGGACAGTCCACCACCCGCGCTCGCGCCCGCGATGACGATCCGCTCGGGGTCGGCGCCGAGTTCGGCGGCGTGGTCCGCGGTCCACAACAGCCCGGCGTAGACGTCCTCGACCGGCGCGGGGTGCGGGTGCTCCGGCGCCAGCCGGTACTCCACGGACACCACGACCGCGTCCAGGGCCTGCGCCCATGCCAGCGGGACGTCCACGCCGACGCGGTTGTTCCCTATCACCATGCCGCCGCCGTGCACGTGGTAGATGAGCGGCCTTGGCCCGGCCGTCTCCGGCGCTGTCGGACGGCAGATCAGCAGGGAGATGTCCGGCTCGCCCTGCGGCCCCGGCACCCGCCGGTCCGTCACCTCGAACGTCCCGCCCATCGTCAGATCGAGCTCGGCCAGCATCTGCATGGCCGGACCCTGGCGTACCTCGGCTATCTCGTCGAGCGCGAGCCCTGGAGTGACCATGTCCTTGATCAGCTCCAGGGCGGCGGCGAGTTCGGGGTCGAACGGGGGCGGAACGTGGGTCATGGGGTCTCCTCGCGTGAGGTGGCGGCGGCTGGTGCAACCATGATCGGCCGCGGGACCCCGTCGGCGGGCGCCGCCGGGCGGCGGAAGCTTCCCGCCGTATGGCGGGTGGCTTGCACGGAGTGTGCGGCGGGCGAGCACATCTCGATCCGAGGTGGACGGGCCCTGTCACCGGCCCCGCACTCTGCCCGTCCCTCCCGGCCGGGGTGAAGCCTCCCGCACTACGGCCCGCCCCCGGGCATCCGCGTCACCCTGGGCATCTGCGTCGCCTCGGGCATCTGCGTCGCCTCGGGCATCCGCGTCGCCCCGGCATCCGCGGACCCCGGGGCGCGGGCAGTCAGCCTCGCCAGCGGCTCGCTGCGTCCGGGCGGGCCGGAGCCGCGCCGGGCGTCGGCCCGCTGCGCGAGACGACGCGTGTTCCGCCCGCGTCGGCGACCCGGACCTGCAGCGAGCCGCATCCGCAGCGCGTCCACTCCGTGTGCCCCGTCGCGGTGGCGTGCCGGGACAGCACCCGGAACGGCTCGCCTCCGTCCGGCCGACCGCAGTGCGGGCAGGCGGCGATGGCGTTGGTGATGCTGCTCATCTCTGACTCCTGGTGCGTCGTGGTGGTTGACCGTCGCGACACAGCCAGGGTGCGGCCGAAGATCCGTACACGTCCAGGTTGACTTTGTGGACGTCACTGTGAAGCCTGGCCTTCATGATTGACCTGCGCCGGTTGCACGTCCTGAGGGCGGTCGCCCACTACGGCACGGTCACCGCGGCCGCCCGAGCCCTGCACTTCACGCCGTCCGCCGCCTCCCAGCAGGTACGGCAGTTGGCCCGCGACCTGGGCGTCGACCTGCTGGAGCCCCAGGGGCGCGGGGTGCGCCTCACATCGGCCGCCGAGAGTCTGCTCGCGCACGCCGACGCCATCCAGGCCCGCTGGGACCAGGCCGAACTGGATCTACGGGCCGACCATGGAGCGCCATCAGGAGTGCTGCGGGTCACCGGCTTTCCGGTGGCCGTCTCGGTGCTGCTGGCGCCGATGGCGGCCCGGCTGGGGGAGCGGCACCCGCGGCTGTCCGTCCGGATCACCGAGGTGGGTGTGCCGCAGAGTTTCGACCTGCTCTTCGAGGGTGCGACCGACCTGGCGATCGTCGAAGCGACTCCGCACAATCCGCCTTTGAGCGACGCGCGGTTCGATCAGCAGCCGCTGCTCGACGACCCGTTCGACCTGGTCGTGCCCGAAGGGCACCGGCTGGCGGGGCAGGCCCGGGTCGATCTGGCCGAGGCGGCGCGAGAGGCGTGGATCGCGCCGGTGGAGGAGAGCCCTTGCCGACCGCACGTCCTCTCCGCCTGCGGCGCGGCCGGGTTCACCCCCGAGATCTTCCACCACGCCCTCGACTGGAACGTCTGCGCCCACCTCGTCGCTCACCGGCTCGGCGTCGCTCTCATCCCGCGCCTGGCCCATCTGCCCCCGCACCTGCCGATCACCCGGGTCCGCTGCACCGGCAACCCCCACCGCAAGCTCCTGACCAGCACCCGAACGGGCGGCCACGCCCGCCCGGCAGTGGCGGCGGCGCTGGCGGAACTACGGGAGTTGGCCGACACGGCGGTCGCCTGAAGAAGCCGACGGGCCACAGCCCTGTCGGCCAGGGCGCCATCCGCTCCTCCCCACCCGGACCCCCGCCCGCGCGGCGATCGGGCCGCTGGGCCCTCGGGCGGTCGGGTCTCTCGGCTGAGCAGCGATCGGGCCGCCTGGGTCCTCCAGGCGCTACGCGGCGGTGGGGCATCACCCCCCAGCCGCCCCCACCCGCAACCCGTCCATCACGAAATCCAGCAGCCGCGTCGCACGGGGCTGCCAGTCGGTGTGGGGGTCCATCGTCCAGAGGCCGCCGATGACGAGGAAGAGGTCGCTCGCGGTGACGCCGGGGCGGATGGTGCCGGCCTCTTCCGCGGCACGGAGCAGGAGTTCGGCCGCGTCGGTCACCGGGGTGTGGCCCGGCTTCTGCGGCTGGCCGGGCGCGCTGGTGGCCTGGCGGATGGCGTCGGCCAGGCCCGCCTTGGTCATGGCGAACCGTGCCAGCCGGTCCATCCACTCGCGCAGCGCCCGGTCCGGCTCCCGGCTCTCCAGCAGCGCCGGGGCGGTGTCGGCGACCTGCTGCATCTCGTGCCGGTAGATCTCCAGCACGAGTGCCTCACGGGTGGGGAAGTGGCGGTAGAAGGTGCCCTGCCCGACGCCCGCCTTCTTGGCGATGGCGCTCAGCGGGACGCCCGCCGAGCGCGTCAGTTCCTCCAGCGCGACTTCCAGGATGCGCTCGCGGTTGCGCTGCGCGTCCGAGCGCAGGGGAGCGTCCTTCTTCTGCCGCACTCGCCCTCCTCTCGGGCCGTGGCCGAAACCAGCCCCTTGTTAAGCGGACAGTTGTCCGTTAAGTTTTCCCAGTAACGGACAACTGTCCGATTGCCCCATCGTATCGGCGTACCGCATGCGCCGACAGCCCGCGGGCTGCCCTGCCCTGCCCAGCCCAGGCCAGGCCAGCCAGTCTTGCCCGGGCCAGATCGCCCGCTGCCCGTCCGTCCGCCCCGCATCGTCCACCGTCGCGCACCGGCATCACCCTCCGCGGCGACCCCACCCACCCCCGACCTCGCGATGTGAGAGAGAAGGCATCCATGCCAGCATCGACGTCCAGCGACCTCACCCTGTCCGTCAACGGCGAGAAGTACACGCTGACCGTCGACCACCGCACCACCCTGCTCGACGCCCTGCGTGAACGACTCGACATGACGGGCACCAAGAAGGGCTGCGACCAGGGCCAGTGCGGTGCCTGCACGGTCCTGCTCGACGGGCGCCGCAGCGTGGCCTGTCTCCAGCTCGCCGTGGCCGCGGAAGGGCGCGAGATCACCACCATCGAAGGCGTGGCCGAGGGCGAGCGACTGCACCCCGTGCAGCAGGCGTTCCTCGACCTGGACGGCTTCCAGTGCGGCTACTGCACGCCGGGCCAGATCTGCTCGGCCATCGCCGTGATCGAGGAGCACGCGGCCGGCTGGCCGAGCGCGGTCACCGGTGACGTCCGGCCCGAGGCGGGACCACCACCGCTGACCCCGGAGGAGATCCGCGAGCGCATGAGCGGCAACCTGTGCCGCTGCGGCGCGTACGTGTCGATCGTCCAGGCCGTGGCCCGGGCCGCCGAGGAGACCAAGGGAGCTGCGGCATGAGGGAGTTCGGCTACCAGCGGGCGTACGACGTCTCCGGCGCAGTCGCCCTGCTCGACGGTGACGCGCAAGCCCGCTTCCTGGGCGGCGGCACCAACCTCGTCGACCTGATGAAGACCGGCGTCGAACGGCCCACCCGGCTCGTCGACGTACGCGAGCTGCCCCTGAACCGCATCGAGCCGGCCGAGGACGGCGCGCTGCGCATCGGCGCCACCGTCACCAACAGCGACCTGGCCGCCCACCCCGAGGTCCGCCGCCGCTACCCGGCACTCGCGCAGGCCGTGCTGGCCGGTGCCTCCGGGCAGTTGCGCAACATGGCCACCGTCGGCGGCAACCTCCTCCAGCGCACCCGCTGCGGCTACTTCGCCGACGTCACCTCCCCGTGCAACAAGCGCGACCCCGGCAGCGGCTGCCCCGCCCTCACCGGAGAGCACCACAACCACGCCGTCCTGGGCGCCTCCGACCACTGCGTGGCCACCCACCCCTCCGACATGGGCGTGGCACTGGCCGCCTTCGACGCGAGCGTGTCGTACGAAACAGCCGACGGGACGGGGGAGTTGAAGCTCGCCGACTTCTACCTTCCGGTGGGGGAGACCCCGCATCTGGAGACGGCTCTGCCGCCGGGCGCGCTCATCACCGGCGTCACCCTGCCGCCCACCGCGACAGCGGCCAACTCCCGCTACCGCAAGGTGCGCGAGCGGGCCTCGTACGCCTTCGCCATCGGCTCCGTCGCCGCGGCGCTCGACGTCCGGGACGGCCTCGTCCACGACGTGCGCCTGGCCTTCGGCGCGGTGGCCTCCCGCCCCTGGCGCGCCCGCGCGGCCGAGCGCGCGCTGACCGGCAGCCCGGCCGACGCCGCGCACTTCGCCGCCGCGGCGGACGCCGAACTGGCGGCCGCCAGGCCCCTGCCCCACAACGGATACAAGGTGACCCTCATGCGCAACCTCGTGGTGGCCGTACTGAGCGAACTCGCCGAGGAGGCCGCCCGATGACCACCGCCACCAGGGGAGCCGTCGGCACCGCGCACCCGCGCGTGGAGGGCCGCGACAAGGTCACCGGCGCGGCCCGCTACGCCGGCGAGATCCCCTTCGCGGACCTCGCCCATGGCTGGCTCGTGCTCTCCACCGTCGCCCGAGGCCGCGTCCGCGACCTGGACACCGACACCGTGCTCGCCATGCCCGGAGTGCTCACCGTGCTCCACCACCCCAACGCCCCGCGTGTCGACACCGGTTACACCGGCCTGATGGGCACCCCGCCCGACCCGACCGTGGGTCTCTTCCAGCACGACCGGGTGCCCCACCTGGGCTGGCCGGTGGCCCTGGTCGTCGCCGAGACCTCCGAGCAGGCCAGGGAGGCCGCCGAGGCCCTCGTGGTGCACTACGACCGGGAGCCGCACGACGTCGCGTTCTCCGCGGCGCGCGAGGCCGAGGCGTACACGCTCGACGGGCACATGCCGGCCGTGGTGGAGAAGGGGGACCTGGAGGCCGGACTCGCGGCGTCCGCCGTGGTGGTGGACGCCGAGTACACCACCC
Organism: Streptomyces sp. NPDC007929; assembly: GCF_042959065.1. NCBI lineage: Bacteria > Bacillati > Actinomycetota > Actinomycetes > Kitasatosporales > Streptomycetaceae > Streptomyces > Streptomyces sp. NPDC007929. The sequence continues at coordinate 766,802 of NZ_JBIBKD010000004.1, forward strand.
CCGAGGAGCACCACAACCCGATGGAGCCGCACGCGGCGACGGCCCGGTGGGACGGCGGCCGCCTGGAGGTCGTCGACTCCAACCAGGGCACCGGCTGGGTCGCGGGCGAGCTCGCCAGCCTGTTCTCCCTCGACCCGGCTTCCGTGCGGGTCCGGTCCGAGCACGTCGGCGGCGGCTTCGGCAGCAAGGGCGTGCGCGTGCACCAGGTGGCCGCGGTGATGGCCGCGACCGTGCTGCAACGCCCGGTCCGGGTCGTCATGACCCGCCGGCAGATGTTCTCCCTCGCCGGTCACCGCAGCCCCACCGCCCAGCGGGTCAGGCTCGGCGCCGACGCGGACGGACGGCTGCTCGCCCTGGAGCACCGGTCGCTGAGCCGGACCTCGACCGTCCACGACTTCCTCGAGCCGAGTGCGGCGTCGAGCCGGTCCATGTACGCCGCCGACGCCCACCACACGGCGAGCCGGCTCGTGAAGCTCGACGTCCCCACCCCGACCTGGATGCGCGCCCCTGGCGAGGCGTCCGGCTCGTTCGCGCTGGAGGCGGCACTCGACGAGCTCGCCGAGCGGTGCGGCATCGACCCGATCGAGCTGCGCGTCCGCAACGAACCAGAGGTGGGCCCGGTGTCCGGTCTGCCGTTCGGCAGCCGCAACCTCATCCCCTGTTTCCGGGAGGGCGCCCGCAGGTTCGGCTGGGAGGGGCGGGACCCGCGGCCCGGCGTGCGCCGGGACGGCCGCTGGCTGCTCGGCACGGGCACGGCCGCCGCCTCCTTCCCCACGCTGGCCATGCCGTCCACGGCGGCCCTGACCGCACAGGCGGACGGCACCTTCACGGTGCGGATCAACGCCGCGGACATCGGCACCGGCGCCCGAACGGCGCTCACCCTGGTCGCCGCCGACGCTCTGGAGGTGCCCGCGGACCGCGTCCGGGTGGAGATCGGCGACAGCGATCTCGGCGCCGCGTCGATCGCCGGCGGTTCGGCCGGCACCCGCTCCTGGGGCTGGGCCGTCACGGCCGCTGCCCAGGAGTTGCGCCGGAGCCTCGCGCCGGGCGCCGACATCCCGTCGGAGGGCGTCACCGTACGGTCGAACACGGCCGAAGCCCTCGGCGCCCTCGCCCAGCAGGAGCGGCATGCCTACGGGGCGCAGTTCGCCGAGGTCGCCGTCGACCCCGCCACCGGAGAGGTCCGGGTGCGCCGCATGCTGGGCATCTTCGCGGCCGGCCGGATCGTGAACCCGCTCACCGCCCGCAACCAGTTCGTCGGCGGCATGATCTGGGGCCTCTCCATGGCACTGCACGAGGAAGCCGTCCGGGACCGGGCGAGCGGCGGCCTCTACGGCGCCGACCTCGCCGGCTACCACATCGCCGCGCACGCCGACATCCCGCACATCGAGGCCGACTGGGTCGACGACCCCGACCCGGACGACCCGGTCGGCATCAAGGGCATCGGCGAGGTCGGCATCGTGGGCGCGGCCGCGGCGGTCGCCAACGCGGTGTGGCACGCGACCGGCGTACGCCACCGGGACCTGCCGATCCGCCCCGACCGCGTGCTGCTGGCGGGCGGCGATGCTTGATCTCGCGCAGCCCCTGAACGCGTGGATCGAGGAGGGCCGGGACTTCGCGGTCGCCACGGTCGTCGCCGTGGGCGGCAGCGCCCCGCGCCCGGTCGGCGCCGCGCTCGCCGTCGCCGCTGACGGCACGGCCGTCGGCTCGGTCTCCGGGGGCTGTGTGGAGGGAGCGGTCTACGACCTGTGCCGGCAGGCCATCCAGGACGGCCGTACGGTCGTCGAGCGGTTCGGCTACAGCGACGAGGACGCCTTCGCGGTGGGGCTGACCTGCGGCGGGACGATCGACGTCATGATCACCCCGGTCGTGGGCGCCCGCCCGGCCGAGCGGGCGGCGCTGGCGGCTGCCGCCCGGGCCGAGCCGGTGGCACTGGCCCGGGTGGTGGAGGGCCCGTCCGGCCTCCTGGGCCGCGCGCTGCTGGTCCGCCCCGGCGGTTCGTCCGCCGGTGGCCTGGGCGGCGGTCCGGAGTTGGACCGCGCGGCGCTCGACCGGGCCGGGGCCCTGCTGGAGTCCGGCCGCACCGGCACGGTGGAGCTCTCCGAGGACGGGTCGTCCTGTCCGGGCGGACTCACCCTGCTCGTCGAGTCGGCCGTCCCGCCGCCCCGCATGATCGTCTTCGGTGCGATCGACTTCGCGGCGGCCCTGGTGCGGGCGGGTGCCTTCCTCGGCTACCACGTCACCGTGTGCGACGCGCGCCCCGTCTTCGCGACCCGGGCCCGCTTCCCGCAGGCCGACGAGATCGTCGTCGACTGGCCCGACCGCTATCTGCGGAGCACGGAGACCGACGGGCGCACGGTGCTGTGCGTGCTCACCCACGACGCGAAGTTCGACATCCCCCTGCTGACGGAGGCGCTGCGGCTGCCCGTCGCCTACATCGGCGCGATGGGCTCCCGCCGCACCCACGAGGACCGCAACCGGCGGCTGCAGGAAGCGGGCGTGAGCGAGCGCGACCTGGCCAGGCTGAGATCACCGATCGGTCTGGACCTGGGGGCCCGTACGCCCGAGGAGACGGCCGTGTCCATCGCGGCGGAGATCATCGCAGCCCGGCACGGCGGCACCGGGGCGCCGCTCACGGGGTCGGACCGGCCGATCCACCGACCCGTGCGCGAGCCCCAGCCGGTCTGACCGGGCCCGCGAACGAACCCCGCCGCAGCACGCCGAAGGGGCCGAGGGCGTCACCCGCCCCGGCCCCTCCTCGGGTGCGCAGCGACGCGGTCAGGCCGCGGCGGGCTCCGAGGCGTGACCCTGCAGGCGGGCGATGACCTCGGTCAGCTGCTCGGCGACCTCGGCGTCGTCGGCCGGGTGCGTCTCGGCGAAGCGGGTCACCGAGCCGGGGATGGACAGCTTGACGTCCTCCAGGACCTTGCCGCCGGCCACGCCCACGGACTTGCGGGTCTCGTCGTGCGCCCAGACGCCGCCGTACTGGCCGAAGGCGGTGCCGACCACGGCGACCGGCTTGCCGCTGAGGGCACCGGCACCGAACGGGCGGGACAGCCAGTCGATGGCGTTCTTCAGGACGGCCGGGATGGTGCCGTTGTACTCGGGGGTGAAGAGAATCAGGCCGTCGGCGGCGTTCGCCGCCTCGCGCAGCCGGGCGGCAGCGGCCGGCAGGCTGCCCTCCACGTCGATGTCCTCGTTGTAGAAGGGAATCTCGGCCAGACCCTCGTACAGGTCCACCTCGGTCCCTTCGGGAGCGAGCTTGGCAGCCGCCTCGGCGAGCTGGCGGTTGTGCGAACCGGCGCGAAGGCTGCCGACGAGGGCGAGGATACGAACGGACATGCTGACTCCCACGAATGAGGCACTGCTCTGACGTACTGCTGACGATCCGGACCGGGGTCCGTTTAGCTTTCTAGCACCTTAACCGGACCGCGGTCCAGTTCTGTTCCCGATGCTTTACGCTGGCTTCATGTCCGCCGCCCTGACCCCCGGCCCGACGCCCCAGGAGCCCGTCGGCCAGCCCGAGCTGCTCCAGCTCGGCACCGCGCTGGAAGTGGATGAGCCCTGCCTGCGGGCCGACGCCGCGCGCAATCGCGCCCGGCTGCTGGAAGCCGCAGGGCGGCTGGTGGCGGAGCGCGGCGCGGACGGCGTCACGATGGAGGCGGTGGCCGCCGAGGCCTGTGTCGGCAAGGGCACGGTCTTCCGCAGGTTCGGCGACCGCACCGGCCTGCTGACGGCGCTGCTCGACCACTCCGAGAAGAAGTTCCAGGCCGCGTTCCTCGGCGGCCCGCCGCCCCTCGGACCCGGAGCGCCACCCGAGGAGCGGCTGCGGGCGTTCGGCTGCGCGATGCTGCGCCGCTCGACCGACGAGCTCGAACTGCAACTGGCCGCCGACCCCGGCGCGAGCCGTCGCTACGTCACCCCCGCCCGGCGTGTGCTGCGCCACCACATCGAGCTGCTGCTGCGGCAGGCGGTCCCCGGAGCGGACTGCGAGCTCATCTCCCACACGCTGATGGGGCAGCTCGACCCGGCCCTCGTGCACCATCTGACGAGGCAGTGCGGCATGCCGCTGGGCCGCCTCGAAGCCGCGTGGACCGACCTCGTCGACCGGGTGACGGCCCCGGGCGGCGCGCGCTGAGAGCCCGGCGCACCACGCGCGCTGAAGGCCCGGCGCTCCACCCCGTGAGCGCTCACGAGTTCGTCACAACTCCCCCGCCGGGAAGGCGCGTTGGGGCTTCTGCCAAGATGCCGTACGTCATGGTGCAGATACCGAAAACGCCCGCGCCCCCGTCCCCCGCACCGTCGCGCTCCGTGCCCACGAGCGCCGATGTGGCCCGCCTGGCCGGCGTCTCGCGCGCGACCGTCTCCTACGTCCTCAACAACACCAGCGCCGTACGCATCAGCGAACCCACCCGCCGCCGTGTACACGACGCCGCGAGGGAACTCGGATACGTACCGCACGCCGCGGCCCGCAGTCTGCGCGCCGGGCACAGCCGGATGGTCCTCATCCCCGCGCCGACCTTCCCCGTCGGCCCGCTCTACAACCGCTTCCTCAACGACCTCCAGGGAGCCCTCGGCAGCCTGGACTACACGGTCGTGCAGTACGGCACCGGCGGCCCGCACGGCGACGAAGCCGCCCGCGCCTGGGCCGAGTTGAGGCCCGTGGCCGTGCTGGTGCCCGGCTCCGGCCTCGGCCCGCGCGGCGTGGCCGTGCTCAAGCGCTCCGGCGCCCGGGCCGTGGTCACCCTCGGCCCCGAGACCATCGAGGGCGCGCACGCGCTGCTCATGGACCACGACGTCGTCGGCCACAGTGCGGGCGCCCACCTCTACGACCGCGGCCGGCGCCGGATCGGCGTCGTCGTCCCGCAGGAACCCGGCCTCGAGGCCTTCTCCGCGCCCCGCCTCGACGGTGTGCGCCAGTCGGTGCGCGGCACCGACGCCACGGTGACCGAACTGCCCCTCGCCTTCGACGAGCAGGCCGCCGCGCGCCTCGCCGCCCGCTGGCGCACCCTCGGCCTGGACGCCGTGTTCACCTACAACGACGAGTACGCGATGCTGCTGATGCGCGCCCTCCAGGACGAAGGCGTCCGCATCCCCGAGGAGACCGCCGTCATCGGCGCCGACGACCTCATGCTCGGACGGCTGCTGCGCCCCCGGCTGAGCACGGTCCACCTGGAACTGCCCTGCGGCCGCGAACTAGCCGAACTGGTCGACCGCGCGGTACGCACACCGGCTACCGAGCCCGAGACGCACAAGGTACTGGGAGCTACGGTGCTGCACCGCGAATCGAGTTGAGGCAACATGATCGTGCCGGGGCGCGACTAGGATGTTGCGTGCTCAACAAAACGGGGCGCGTTCCACGCGGGCCACGGCGCACCGCCGTGCCCGCTCCCGCGCGTCCTGCCATGTGACCGCCGAACCGGCCGCGCACGTACGGGAGTTGACCACCCGGCAGCCGGTGACCGATCGATCGGAGAGCCGTCATGCCGTTGCTCGACACCAGGACCTGGCAGCCACACCGGCTCGCGGGAGCCCGGTACGCCGTCACCGAGCCCGCCACCGGCCGGGAACTCGGCAGCCTCGCCCTCGCCGCCCCCACGGACGTCGAAGCAGCCTCCGAGCGGGCCGCCACCGCCCAGCGGGCCTGGGCACGCACCCCGCACTTCGCCCGCGCCGCCGTGCTCCGCAAGGCCGGGGACCTGTTCACCGAGCACGCCGCCGAACTGCGCGAGTGGCTCGTCCGCGAATCGGGCTCCGTCCCCGGCAAGGCCGACTTCGAACTGCACGTCGCCGCCCAGGAGTGCTACGAGGCCGCAGCCCTCGCCTCCCGCCCGGCCGGCCAGGTCCTGCCCAGCGAGGCGCCGCGCCTGTCGTACACACGCCGTGTCCCGGCCGGTGTGGTCGGCGTGATCTCGCCGTTCAACGCCCCGCTGATCCTGTCCATCCGCTCCGTCGCTCCGGCCCTGGCGCTGGGCAACGCGGTCCTGCTCAAGCCGGACCCGCGCACGGCCGTCTGCGGAGGGCTCTCCCTCGCTGCCGTCTTCGCCGCCGCGGGCCTGCCCGAGGACCTGCTGCACGTGCTGCCGGGCGGCCCGGACGCCGGACAGGCCCTGGTCGCCGACCCGCTCGTGCCGGTCATCTCCTTCACCGGCTCCACCGCCGCCGGACGGGCCGTGGGCGAGGCGGCCGGCCGTCACCTCAAGCGGGCCCACCTGGAACTGGGCGGCAACTCGGCCCTGATCGTGCTGGAGGACGCCGACCTCGACGCGGTCATCTCCACCGCCGCCTGGGGCTCGTTCTTCCACCAGGGCCAGATCTGCATGACCACCGGACGCCACCTGGTGCACGCGTCCCTCTACGACGAGTACGTGGAGCGGCTGGCCGCCAAGGCGGACTCACTCGCCGTCGGCGACCCGCACCGGGAACAGGTCCACCTGGGCCCCATCATCGACTCGGGCCAGCTCGGAAAGATCAGCGGCCTGGTCGAGGCCAGCACCGCCGCCGGTGCCAAGCTCGCCGCCGGCGGCACCCACGAGAGGCTCTTCTACCGGCCGACGGTCCTCGCCGACGTGGACGACCGCACCCCCGCGTACACGGAGGAGGTCTTCGGCCCGGTCGCGCCTATCCGCTCCTTCACCACCGCCGACGAGGCGGCGGCGCTTGCCGCGCAGAGCCCGTACGGCCTCTCCCTGGGCATCGTCACCAGGGACCCGGCCCGCGGTCTGGACCTCGCCGATCGCATCCCGACCGGCATCGTCCACATCAACGACCAGACGGTGAACGACGAGGCCGTCGCGCCCTTCGGCGGAATCGCCGCCTCCGGAACCGGCGCCCGCTTCGGCGGTGAGGCCAACCTGGAGGCCTTCACCGAACTGCGCTGGACGACGGTACGCGGAGACGTCGCTCCGTACCCCTTCTAGGACCCGGCGCCCTTTTCCTGGGCCTGCTGCTCGGCGACCGCCTTGCGCACCTCGTCCATGTCGAGGTTGCGGGCCTGCCCGATGACGTCCGTCAGGGCGGCCTCGGGCAGGGCACCCGGCTGGGCGAACACCGCGACCTGGTCACGGACGATCATCAGCGTGGGAATGGACTGGATACCGAAGGCCGCGGCCAGCTCGGGCTGCGCCTCGGTGTCCACCTTCCCGAACACCAGGTCCGGGTTCTCCCCGGCCGCCTTCTCGTACACCGGGGCGAACTGCTTGCACGGCCCGCACCAGTCGGCCCAGAAGTCGATCAGGACGAACTCGTTCTCCGTGACCGTCTGGTCGAAGTTCTCCTTGGTGAGCTCCACGGTGCTGCTCATGGCGTACATCCCTCTTCCTGGTGTGGGGTCAAGCCGTCGGCACAACACGGCCGACCGGACACGTATTCCGCGCCCCTACCCATGTGGCCAGGGCGCACACCACCCACCAGACTGACCCCATGACGGAAACGGAAACCAACACGTACGACGTCGTGGTGCTCGGTGCCGGGCCCGTGGGGGAGAACGTCGCCGACCGCACCCGCGCCGCCGGACTGACCACCGCGGTCGTGGAGAGCGAGCTGGTCGGCGGCGAATGCTCCTACTGGGCGTGCATGCCCAGCAAGGCCCTGCTGAGGCCGGTCATCGCCCGCGCGGACGCCCGCCGCGTCCCGGGCCTGCGCCAGTCCGTCCAGGGCCCCCTCGACGCCTCCGCGGTCCTCGCCCACCGCGACTACTTCACCTCGAACTGGAAGGACGACGGCCAGGTCGGCTGGCTCGACTCCATCGGCGCCGACCTGTACCGCGGTCACGGGCGCCTCACCGGCCCCCGCACCGTGACGGTCACGGGCCCGGACGGCGGCGAGCACGTCCTGACCGCCCGGCAGGCCGTCGCCGTCTGCACCGGCAGCCGAGCCGCCCTGCCCGGCCTGCCCGGGCTCGACGCGGTCAAGCCGTGGACCAGCCGCGAGGCCACCAGCTCCCAGACCGTGCCCGGCCGGCTGATCGTGATCGGCGGCGGCGTGGTCGCCACCGAGATGGCCACGGTCTGGCAGGCCCTCGGCTCCCGGGTGACCCTGCTGGTCCGCGGCAAGGGCCTGCTGCCCCGCATGGAGCCGTTCGCCGGGGAACTCGTCGCCGAGGCGCTCAAGGAGGCCGGCGCGGACGTCCGTACGGGCACCTCGGTGGAGTCGGTGACCCGGGAGAACGGGACGGTCGTGGCCGTCACCGACACGGGCGACCGCATCGAGGCCGACGAGATCCTCTTCGCCACCGGCCGCGCCCCACGCACCGACGACATCGGCTTGGAGACGATCGGCCTTGACCCCGGTTCCTGGCTGCCGGTCGACGACAGCCTCCGCGTGGACGGCCACGACTGGCTGTACGCGGTCGGCGACGTCAACCACCGCGCCCTCCTCACCCACCAGGGCAAGTACCAGGCCCGTATCGCGGGCGCCGCCATCGCCGCCCGCGCCACCGGGGAGACCCTCCTGGCCGAGCCCTGGGGCGCCCACGCCGCGACCGCCGACCACGCCGCCGTCCCGCAGGTCGTCTTCACCGACCCGGAGGCCGCGGTCGTGGGCCTGTCGCTGGCCGAGGCGGAACAGGCGGGGCACCGGGTGAAGGCCGTCGACGTGGACCTGTCCACCGTCTCCGGGGCCGGCCTGTACGCCGACGGCTACCAGGGCCGCGCCCGTATGGTCGTCGACCTCGAGGCCGAAATCCTGCGCGGGGTCACCCTCGTCGGCCCCGGGGTCGGCGAGCTCATCCACTCCGCGACCATCGCGGTCGCCGGCCAGGTCCCGCTCAGCCGCCTGTGGCACGCCGTCCCGTCGTACCCGACGATCAGCGAGGTGTGGCTACGCCTTCTGGAGGCATACCGCGACGCGTGACCGACGCCCGCGCCGCACAACCCGCGCCCCGTCCGCCACCCCGTGACGCCCGGCCCGCGGCCAGTCCGGCGCGCCGTGACGCCCGACCTGCGGCTCGTCCGGCGCGCCGCGACGCCTGACCTACGGCTCGTCCGGCGCGCCGAGAGGCCCGACCTACGGCCCGCCGGCGTTCAGGGAGGCCCGTCCTGCGCCACGGGACGCGCCTGACCGGCACCCCGTGACGTCTGCCCTGCGGCCCATCCGGCGCCCGCGACGCCTGACCGGCGCCCCGTGACGCCCGGCCCGCGGCCCGTCCGCCACCCCGGGAGACCCGACCCGCGGCCCGTCCGGCGCGCCGCGACGCCCGACCTGCGGCTCGTCCGGCGCCCGTGACGTCTGATGGGTGCCCGTGACGTCTGGCCCGCGACCCGTCCGGCACGCCCGGACGCTCGGCCTACGGCCCTCCACTACCCCGGGACGTCCCACCTACGGCCCTCCGGCGCCCCGGGCCGGAGGGCCCCGGCCCCGGTCACCGATGTGCGGGCACCACCCGTTGCCGGTAGTCGTCGTCCCACAGGTCCTTCTCCGCCCGGCAGCAACAGCACCCGGTCCGGTCGCAGCGCGTCGACCGCGCCCTCGTCGTGCGTGACCATGACGATCGCGCCCGGGTAGGTGCCACGGCAGCTCGAAGCGCGCTACGGCAGCTCGAAGCCCAGCGACCGCGCCGCCTCCTGGGGTGTCGGCTGGGCCCAGCGTTCCGCCATCGCCGCGTTGGACGACAGCGAACGCGGCTCGGCGCGGTCCAGGTACAGCACACCGTCGAGATGGTCCGTCTCGTGCTGCACGATCCGCGCCGGCCAGCCCTCGAACACCTCGTCAAGGGCCCGCCCGTGCTCGTCCTGCCCGGTCAGTCGCACCCCGGCGTGCCGTGCCACCACCGCCTGGTAGCCCGGCACGCTGAGGCAGCCCTCGAAGAACGCGGCACGGACGTCGCCGACAGGCTCGTAGACAGGGTTGACCAGCACCCGGAACGGCTGCGGAACACGCCCACGCGCGAGCCGCACCTCCTCCGGCACCGGCGCCGGATCCTCGATCACCGCGATCCTGAGCCCCACACCGACCTGCGGCGCCGCCAGCCCGACCCCGGGCGCCGCGCGCATGGTCACCCGCAGGGCCTCGACGAACCGCGCCAGCAACGCGGGCCCCAACTGTCCGTCGTACGGCTCGGTGCCCCGCCGCAGCACCGGATCGCCGGCCGCGACGATGGTCAACGGGAGACCTCCGTCGAGGAGTTGCTCGACCCGCTCGGTCAGGGGCGCGTGATCGTTCGAGGTTCCCGTCGCGTCAGGATGGCACGGCACCCCCCACCCCCGCGTGACGCACGTCACCCCACTTCTCCGGGAACCCACCCCCGCCCCGCCCCGACTACTGCACCGCAACGGCCACCGCCCACACCGCACCGGCCCTGACGACGCCCCGGAGAAGCCCGCCGATGACCACCGCTCCCTCGACCACCACGGACGAGGCCCCGCAACCAGCCGCCCCGGCACCGTCGAAGAGCACCTGGGCCCCGCTGCGCCCACTGATCCTCCGCCTGCACTTCTACGCCGGAGTGCTGGTGGCGCCGTTCCTCCTCGTCGCAGCCGTCACCGGCCTGCTGTACGCAGGCTCCTTCCAGGCCGAGAAACTCGTCTACGACCATGAGATGACCGTCCCCGTGGGCGAGCGGAAGCTGCCGATCAGCGAGCAGGTGACCGCCGCCCGCAAGGCACACCCCGAGGGCAGCATCTCGGCCGTACGCCCCTCACCGCAGGACGACGCGACGACCAGGGTGATGCTGTCCGGCGTACCGGGCGTCGGTGAGGACCGTACGCTCGCCGTGTTCGTCGACCCGTACACCGCGAAGGTGCGCGGCTCGCTCGAACAGTACGGCTCCACCGGCGCGCTGCCGCTGCGCACCTGGATCGACGAGTTCCACCGGGACCTGCACCTGGGGGAGACGGGGCGGCTGTACAGCGAGCTGGCGGCCAGCTGGCTCTGGGTCGTCTCGGCGGGCGGCCTGGCGCTGTGGTTCTCCCGCCGCCGCGCCCTGCGCAAGGTGCGGGGCACGAAGGGCCGGCGCCGCACCCTCGGACTGCACGGCACCGTCGGGGTATGGGCGGCGGCCGGGTTCTTCTTCCTCTCGGCGACCGGTCTGACCTGGTCGGCCTATGCAGGGGCCACCATCGACGAGCTGCGCACCTCGCTGGGCCAGGCCACCCCCTCGGTGTCGGCCGTCGCGGGCGGCGAGCACTCCGGCCACGGCTCCGCCACCGGGCAGGCGGGCGACGCCGCACACGGTGTCGGCCTGGACAAGGTCCTGGCCGCGGCGCGGGCCGAGGGGCTCGGCGACCCGGTGGAGATCGTGCCGCCCGCCGACGCGAACTCGGCGTACGTCGTCAAGCAGGTGCAGCGCAGCTGGCCCACCAAACAGGACGCCGTCGCGATCGACCCGGCCGGTGGCGAGGTCACCGATGTGCTGCGGTTCGAGGACCACCCGGTCCTCGCGAAGCTCACCCGGTGGGGCATCGACCTGCACACCGGCATCCTGTTCGGCCTCACCAACCAGATCGCCCTGATGCTGCTCGCGGCCTCCCTGATCCTGCTGATCGTCTGGGGCTACCGCATGTGGTGGCAGCGCGGCCGCGGCACCGCCTTCGGCCGTCCGGTCCCGCGCGGCGCCTGGCAGCAGGTCCCGCCGCAGCTCCTCGTACCGCTGCTGGCGGGCATCGCCGTCCTCGGCTACTTCATGCCCCTGTTCGGCATCCCGCTGGCGGCCTTCCTCGCCGTCGACATCCTGCTGGGGGAGATCGCCCACCGGCGCGGGCGGCGGTCGTACGGGATGCCGGCCGGGTAGCGGCCCCGCAGGTACACGGATGCCCGGCTGTCACCCAGCCGGGCATCCGCAGGTCCGACGCGGGTCAGGACTGCTCGAAGTCACCCGCCAGGGCCGAGGCGATCCGCAGGTGCGACTCCGCCTCCTCGTGCCGGCTCTGCCGCTGAAGGGTGCGGCCTAGCATCAGCCGGGCGTAGTGCTCCACGGGGTCCCGCTCGACGATCGTCCGCAACTCGGCCTCGGCGCGCCGCAGTTGGGCCGAGTGGTAATAGGAACGCGCCAGGAGCAGCCGGGGCCCGGTCTGCTCGGGCACCTCCTCGACCAGCCCGACCAGGACACGCGCGGCAGCGGCGTAGTCCTTGGCCTCGAAGAACAGCTGCGCGCGCTCCCAGCGCTCGGCCGGAGTCCCGTGGGCGTAGTACGTCGTGTCCTGGGTGGTGTTCACGTGTGGCCTCCTTCGAGGGCCACAACCGAGCCAATTGTTTCGATATTCCACTACACGGTCCGGCCTGATTCCCCTGCCGGCGGAACGCTCGCGGCGCGGCCCGAACGGGACGCTGACGGGGGCGCCCGTGCCGGACTAGGTTGTGCGCCATGAGCAATCTTGAGCGCGAAGCGGCACCCTCCCTGTGCGGTGGCCGCGGCTTCGTGGTGGCGGAGCCGGTGCGTGAACTCCTCAGCCCTCGCCGAGTGAAGCTGGGCGAGTCCAGCGAGGTGCGCCGGCTGCTGCCCAATCTCGGCCGCCGTATGGTCGGAGCCTGGTGCTTCGTCGACCACTACGGCCCCGACGACATCGCCGACGAGCCCGGCATGCAGGTGCCCCCGCACCCCCACATGGGTCTGCAGACCGTGAGCTGGCTGCACGAGGGGGAGGTGCTGCACCGCGACTCCACCGGCAGCCTCCAGACGATCCGCCCGCGCGAACTCGGTCTGATGACCTCCGGCCGGGCCATCAGCCACTCGGAGGAGAGCCCGCGTTCGCACGCCCGCTTCCTGCACGGGGCACAGCTGTGGGTCGCGCTCCCCGACGGTCACCGTCACACCGACCCGCGCTTCGAACACCACGCCGACCTGCCGGTCGTCACGGCACCCGGCGTCACGGCGACGCTGATCCTCGGCGACCTCGACGGCGCGACGTCACCCGGCACGGCCTACACCCCGATCGTCGGCGCCGACCTCGCCCTGACCCGCGGCGCGGACGTCCGCCTCCCCCTGGAGCCAGACTTCGAGTACGCCGTGCTGTCCATGTCCGGCGAGGCCCACGTCGACGGTGTCCCCGTCCTCCCCGGCTCCATGCTCTACCTCGGCTGCGGCCGCACCGAACTGCCCCTGCGCGCAGAGTCGGACGCGAGCCTGATGCTCCTGGGCGGCGAACCGTTCGAGGAGGAGCTGATCATGTTCTGGAACTGGATCGGACGGTCGCAGGACGAGATCGCACAGGCCCGTCAGGACTGGATGGAAGGGTCGAGATTCGGGGAGGTGAAGGGGTACGACGGGGACCCGTTGCCGGCTCCAGACCTGCCGGCGACGCCTCTGAAGCCGCGGGGAAGGGTGCGCTGACCTGCGGAAATGGCTCATTGGTCGGTGACGGGTGATGACTCGCCGCCGTGCGTTGTCTTCCGCAGTGCCATCGTGTGCGGGAGGGCGGCTGGGCGCGTTGCACGCCCGATGCGCGGTGCTGCGCCATTCCACGGTGTCTCCGTCTGTGGGTCGCTGCGGCAGGACTCTTGCTAACCCTTTGCTAACTCCACTGACGCGTCATCAGATGTCAGCGGCTCGGTTGGACCGCATATGGTCCGGATCTTGCCTGTCCGTGGCTTCGTCGTCTTCCAGCTTGAGGGCGCGGAGGGCCTGTGGCATGGCGCGGGCGGCATTCGCGATGAGGAACGCATCGCGGGGATCGGTCTTGACCTTGCAGGGGTACAGACCGGTGATCCGCCGCAGCCGGGTCTGGAAGACGGGTCACCTGGCAACCCGTGTTCAAGACGACGGTTAGAGGGAGGGCGCCGATGGAGGCGGGGCTTTCCCTCCGGCCGGGGTGACGGCGGGTGCCGTGGTGCTCGCCCTTGCCGACGTCCAAGCTGAGGAAGGCGCCGATGTCTCCGGTGTCGATCACGTGCGTCCACGGGCTCTGCGCCCGGCAGCAGTTGACGGTGTCGGCGGTGACACCGATTTCATGCCCGAAGGCCTTCAGGGGGCGTCGTCGAGCTGTCCTGCCCGCGGGCCATGGTGCGGTCAGACCTTGTCCCCGAGCCTGAGCTCGGTCCAGATGGTCTTGCCCTCCCGGGAAAAGCGCGTTCCCCAGCGGTCGGTGAATTGGGCCACCAGGAACAGCCCTCGACCTCCCTCGTCCTCGGTCGTGGCGCGACGCAAGTAGGGCGAGGTGTGGCCACCGTCGGAGACCTCGCAGATCAGGGTGTGGTCCCGGTCCCGGAGCAGGCGAAGGCTGATGGGCTCCTCCCCGTAGCGAATCGCGTTCGTCACCAGCTCGCTGACGACCAACTCGGTAGTGAAGGCCATGTCCTGCATACCCCACTCCTCGAGTTGGCGGCTGGCACGAGTGCGGGCGGCTGCCACGGCCGAGGGGTCACGCGGCACCCGCTGGCTGACCATGCTCTCGCCGTCCAGGGCGTAGACACGTACGAGGAGGAGTGCGGCGTCGTCCTCCACCGACCCGTCAGGCCGCGCGGCGATGATCGAGTCGCAGGCCTCGGCGAGACTCTTGCCCGACTGGTCCATCACACGGGTCAGAGCCTCCAGCCCCACATCGGCGTCGTGAGCCCTGTCCTGTACGAGGCCGTTTGTGTAGAGGGCGATGCTGCTGCCCTCCGGCAGGTGGATGTCGGTGGATTCGAAGGGCAGCCCACCGACCCCGAGCGGTGGGCCGACGGGGAGGTCGAGGCGGGTCGCCGGCTCTCCGGTGCCGGCGACCACGGGTGTGGGATGGCCGGCGCTGGCGACCGAGAGCATGCCGGTGACGGGATCGTAGACGCCGTACAGGCAGGTAGTGCCCAGCGCCGGGTCCTCGACTCACTGAGCCCTTTCCATCTTGGTCCGCCCTTCTCGGGCGGCTTCTCCTGCACGTCATCCTCGGAGCTGACGCAATGCCATACCTGGGGATGACCAGGCGCGGTCCAGGATCAGCTTCAGGTGGTCAGGAGGGAGCGGTGCGGACCGCGGACGATGAAGGAGTCCTCGGCCGGTGCGGCCAATACACGCGCACCGGGCTGTCCGCGCCCCTCGATCGGAGCACGACCTCGTGACCACCTCGCCGCCCCCCCCCGCACTCCCACCACCGACCTGTCCAAGGTCTACGGGCAGGGTGATACCCAGGTGGTTGCCCTCGACCGGGTCAGTGTCGGCTTCGGGCAGTCCCAGTTCACGGCGATCATGGGGCCTTCCGGGTCCGGCAAGTCCACGCTGACGCAACGCGTGGCCGGGCTGGACAGCTTCTCCTCCGGCTCCGTCCAGGTCGGGGACATCGAGCTGGGAGCCCTGACGGACCGGCAGCTCACCAAGCTCCGCCGGGACAAGGTCGGCTTCATCTTCCAGGTTCAATCTGCTGCCGACCCTCACCGCGCTCGAGAACATCACGCTCCCGATGGACATCGCCGGCCGGGCGCCGGACAGGAGTGGCTGGACGGTGTCATTCAGATGGTCGGCTTCTCGGGCCGACTCAGCCACCGCCCCGCCCAGCTCTCCGGCGGCCAGCAACAGCGCGTCGCCGTCGCCCGGGCGCTCGTGTCCAAGCCGGACATCGTCTTCGGTGACGAGCCGACCGGAAACCTGGACTCGCGTGCTGCGGTCGAGGTCCTGGGGTTCCTGCGCGACTCCGTACGGACGTTGGGGCAGACCGCCGTCGACGACCCCAGGTTCCGTACGAGCTGAGCTGTTCGAGCCCAGCCGCGTTGGAGCGCACCGAGCCCTACGAACCGACACGCACCCCCTGATCGACCCCCATCCCCCCTCACCTCACCAGGACAGACATCACCATGTTCCGCACAGCCCTGCGCAATGTCCTCGCGCACAAGGCCAGACTGCTGATGACCGTGCTCGCCGTCATGCTCGGCGTCGCGTTCGTCTCCGGCACCCTGATCTTCAACGACACCCTCAGCGGCGGCTACCGCGACCAGAACGCCAAGAGCTACGCCCACGTGGACGTCGAAGTCCGCTCCTACAGCGAATCCGAAAAGGTTCCCGGCCTCAGCGGGAAGACGCTGGAGCAGATAGCCCGGCTCGACGGGGTCGCCGAAGCCGTCGGGCGGGTCGGCGGGGGCGCCGGCGTCGCGGACAAGGACGGCCGGCTCATCGGCAGTGGCCCGTCCGGCATGGGCGCCAACTTCGCGCCCGGGAAGGACGGAAAGGACCCGCTCTACGTGTTCACCGACGGCAGTGGGCCCACCGAACCCGGTCAGGTCGCGCTCGACAGGGACACCGCCGAGAAGGGCGGCTACCGCGTCGGCGACACCGTGCGCGTCGCCTTCACGGGTCCGGCGAAGACGTACGAGCTCTCCGGCATCTTCACCACCGACGACACCTCGGTGGCCCTGGGCGACAGCCTGGCGCTCTTCGACACACCGGTCGCTCAGCGGCTCTTCCTCCAGCCCGGCTCCTACGAGTACGTCACCGTCACCGCCGCCCCGGGCACGTCGAACACCGAACTCGCCGCCACCCTGAGGAAGCTGCTTCCGGACGACACGGACGTCAAGACGGGCCGGCAACTCGCCGAGGAGAGGGCCAAGGGAGGCGCGGGCGACGCGCAGACGCTCAGTACGATCCTGCTCGCCTTCGCCGCCGTCGCGCTCTTCGTCAGCGTCTTCCTCATCGCCAACACCTTCACCATGCTCGCCGCCCAGCGCACCCGCGAACTCGCTCTGCTGCGCGCGGTCGGCGCCTCCCGCAGGCAGGTCACCCGGTCGGTACTGATCGAAGCGATGGTGGTCGGCGCCGTCGGTGCCGCCGGCGGGCTCGGGCTCGGCGCCGCCATCGCCGCCGTGGCGCGTGCCACGGTCGGCGTCTTCGGCACGAAGAACCCGGACGGGCCGCTGGTCGTCACGGCGACGACCGTCCTGGTCGCGATCGTCGTCGGGGTCCTGGTCACCATGCTGGCCGCCTGGCTGCCGGCCCGCTGCGCCGCGAAGATCCCGCCCGTCGCGGCCATCGGCAGCGCAAACCTGCCCGCCACCACCAGGTCCCTGCTGATACGGAACCTGCTCGGCGGCGTCATCACGCTGCTCGGCGCGGCGGCCGTCGTCGCGGGCGCCGGGGCCAGCGGCTCCGAGGGCAAGGCGCTCGTCGGGTTCGGCGCCACCCTCGCGGTGACCGGAGTCATGGTGCTGATCCCGTTGCTGTCCCGGCCCGTGATCGCGGTCGTACAGCCGCTGCTGCGGACCGGCTTCGGGATCTCCGGCAAGCTCGCCGGGCAGAACGCCGTACGCAACCCCCGCCGTACCGGCGCCACCGCCTCCGCGCTGGCCATCGGCCTCACGGTGGTCAGTGCCATGACCGTGCTCGCCACCACCCTCGGTGAGTCCACGGACAAGGTGACGAAGGACATCGTCAAGGCGGACTACATGGTCACGGACAGCGGCGCCGGCCTGGACACCTCGGCGTCCGCCGTACTGCGCAAGGTCCCTGGCGTCACGACGGTGGCGCAGGAGCAGCAGTCCTGGATGCAACTCGACGGCGTCCAGGAGGATGTCTCCGCCGTCACCCCGGCGGACTTCGACAAGGCCATCCGACTCCCGGTCGTCTCAGGCTCGCAGGGCACGCTAGCGAAGGGGCAGGTCGCCGTCGCCGCTGACGAAGCGCGGGCCCACGGCTGGAAAGTGGGAGACACCCTGCCGGCGGTGTACGGGGACTCCGACAAGAGCCGCAAGCTGACCGTCGGGGCCGTCTTCCAGACCAACGAAGTCGTCCTGCCGGTCGTCGTCTCCGCGGACGTGGTCGATCCGAACGCCACCGGCACGTCTCTCTCGAAGGTCTACCTCAAGACGGACGGCAGCACGGACGAGAAGGCACTCGCCGACGCCCTCGCCGGGTACCCGGGGATCAAGATCGATGACCGGCAGACCATCCGCGACGAGCTCAGCGGAGTCTTCGCCCCCGTGCTGAACGTGCTGTACGCACTGCTGGCGATCTCCCTGGTCATCGCGGTGCTCGGGGTGGTGAACACCCTCGCGATGTCGGTCTTCGAACGGCGGCGGGAGGTCGGCATGCTGTGCGCCGTCGGACTCGACCGACGGGGCGTGACACGGATGATCCAGCTGGAGTCCGTGGTCATCTCCCTGTTCGGCGCCGCGATCGGCATCGCGGTCGGAGCCTTCCTGGGCTGGGGGGTCTGCGAGGTCACCAAGGCGGAGATCCCGGGATACGCGTTTGCGCTGCCGTGGGACCGGTTCGGGCTCTTCCTGCTGCTGGCGGCGCTGGTCGGCCTGCTGGCCGCCATGTGGCCGGCCCGCAGCGCGGCCCGGCTGAACATGCTCGCGGCCATCAAGACCGAGTAGACAGGCCGAGCGCGCCTCGGGGCCGAAGGCACGCCGTGCGCTGGTGGTCCGCGGTACCGGACTGCAGCCGGTGCTGGATCCCGCGACGGCGATGCTTGCTGGCCGTCCTGGTGCTCGCCTGCCCAGACTTGCGCCGACGAGTACCTCAAGCCACCTACGAACTCAGTTCAGGGCCGCACAACACCCGCGAAGCGGGCAGGCCTGCAGCGGCCGCATGACCCAGCCGTTCCGCGTCACCGGGCGGCGGGTCATGCCGGCATCTGGTTGGTTCGCGCCACGTCGCCGTACCAGTGGGCCGATGGCTTGACGACCCGCTTCTGAGTGGTGCGGTCGACCGCTACGAGCCCGTACTTGGGGCGATAGCCGTCCCACCACTCGAAGTTGTCCAGCAGCGACCAGTGGACGTATCCGGTGATGGGTAGTCCGTCGTCGATCAGCTGGTGCACGACGCGCAGCCCTGCTCGGATGTAGTCGATGCGGTCGGCGTCATCCTCGGTTGCGACACCGTGCTCGGTGATGACGATCTCCTTACCGGGGAAAAGGTGCGCCACTCGTCGGATCGTCCATGCGACTGCCTCCGGTGCCCACTGATATCCCATCTGGGTGCGGCGGATCCCGTCGGCTGCTCCTTCCACGGGTACGGCGGCTGCGGCCTGGCGGCGCAGGTGTGGCAGTACGAGTGACTGCGTCAGGCGGCGGCTGCGCAGAAGGGCCGCGCTGAAGTACCCCACGATGCGGGGGGCGTTGACGTCGAGACGGGTGTAGGTCTGGACGCCGACGAAGTCGTCCTCGGCGGTCTCGGCGAAGAACCGGTCCTCGTGGAGTTCCCGAGCCCATTCCAGGGTCGGGGTTCCGCCCGAGTCGGCGTGCCAGTCCTGCAGCGCGTGCGCCATGCCGACCTTGACGCCGGGCTCGAGTTCACGGATGACCTCCCGGGCGTTGCGATGTGCGGCGTTCACGCCTGCGGCTGCTGCGTCGAACGCGTCGAGGTTCCGGACGAAGGGCGGAGTCGGAAAGGTGCCCAGATACCCCCGCGTGATCATGTTGCCGGGTTCGTTGATCGTGCAGATGTAGGGAGCACGGCCTTGCAGGTGTTCCATCACGTGCCTGGTGTAGCGCCCGAACCAGGACGGGAGGCTGGGGTTCGTCCAGGCGCCGGCGTGGGTGACCCAGGCCGGCAACGTGAAGTGCTGCAGCGTGATGATCGGAGTGATGCCGTGCTCCAGGCAGGTATCCGCCATGTCGACGTAGTGCCGGAGCGCCTCGCGGTCGAATTCTCCCTCGCGGGGCTCGATACGTGCCCACTCCACTGAGAAGCGGTAGGTGTTCAGCCCGAGCCCGGCGAGCAGTGCGATGTCGTCCTTGTAGCGGTTGAAGTGGTCGCAGGCGATGCCGGAGGGGTCTGCCATGGGCGCCTTGGGAGTCGGGTCGGTCTCCCATTCCCACCAGTCGCTGGTCGTGTTGTTGCCTTCGACCTGGTGCGCGGCGGTTGCGGCGCCCCAGCGGAACCGGTCGGGGAAGATCAACGGATCGGACACGGTCAGCTCCTGAGGGTCTGTGCTCGTAGGGATCAGTCCGGACGGCGTGGCGACTGGGCCGGCGGCCGAGTCGCCGGACCAAGAGATCGGACGAAGAGATCGGACGAAGGGGTCGAACGAAGAGATCAGGCGCGCGGTCGTCGAGCAAAACGGACCTTCGGACGACCTGGAACCGCCGCACCAGCTCCCTGGGCTCGCTGCCTCGGCTCGGCTGTGGACGGAACGGCATGACGAGTCACCGTGGCCACGGCGACCGTTTGCCGACCACTACTAACGCGCGTTAGTGATGTGGCCGGTACAGTACATCAGGCGTGGTACACCCACAAGAGCGGAAGGAGGACGGATGGCGGGCCAGGCCGCTGCTCGGCCGGGGGGCCGGGTCACCAGTGCCGACGTCGCCCGGGAGGCCGGAGTCTCCAGGGCCACCGTCAGCTTCGTGCTCAACGGCACCAAGGGGCAGACGATCTCCGAGTCGACGCGGCAACGCGTCCTCGAAGCGGCCGCACGGCTGCGCTACGCCCCCTCGGCGGAGGCCCGCACGCTCAGCCGCGGCCGTAGTGACGTCGTGCTCCTCTATCAGCCCCCGCAGCTGCCGCTGACCGATCTCGGCGCGCTGGTCGAGTTTCTGTCGGCGGAGTTCGCGGCGGTCGGGCTCACGGCGGTGATCCACCCGTGGTCGCGCAAGCCCGCTGGTGACGCGTGGACCGCCATCACGCCCGCGGCCGTTCTCGCATGGGATCTGCCCGACAGCGACGTGGCAGCGATGCGACGCAATGGAGTGCGCGCCGTGGTGTCCCTCACCGCCGAGTCCGACCCCGTCGCGCAGTGGATCTGGGGGCCTCGCGAGAACAGCATCGCCCGGCTGCAGGTCGAGCGGCTGCTCAGGGCAGGGCACCGCCGGCTCGGCTACGCCCGCCCGCACGACGAACGCCTGGCCGAGGCAAGCGAGTTGCGCCTGAAGGCGCTGCAGCGCGCCTGCGCCGAGCGCGGTGTACCGGCCCCTGTGCCTTTGGCCATTCCCAGCGATGAGGAAGGAGCCGGGGCCGCCGTCGACGCCGTCACGGCTTGGCGCGGGTTGGCCCCCGCCGTCACCGGCGTGTGCGCCCACGACGCCGTGGCAGCCCTGGCCGTCCTCGCGGGTCTGCGCGAGCTTGGACTGACCGCACCGTCGGATCTGGCGGTGATCGGCGTCGTCGATTCCCCGGCCGCGCGCCTTGCGGCCCCGCCGTTGACGATGGTGGCGGTGGACATGCGGGACACGGCGCGCCACCTCGTCGAGGCCGTCACCAGCCTGCTCGAAGACCGGCCCGTGCCGATCGGCCCTGAGGTCACGAGGGTGATCGAGCGTAGCTCGGTCTGATCTCGGCGCACGTCCCACAGCACCGCAGCACCGCAGCAGCCCGTGTTCCGTTGTCTCTCGCAGAAGCGGGAAATACGGACAACCACTTGCGCGCCCGTCACTAACGCGCTTTAGTAGCGCTCGCGTGACGGGACCACGCGAGGAAGGGCCCGTTGACGCCAGAAACCGGCTGCGGTGCAGGCGTGACGCCAGCGTCCCTCGACGCCCGTGGGGCGGACCACCGTGGTGGCTCGGGAACCGACCGGCACCGAGCCGGGAACCGACCGGCACCGAGCAGGGAATAGCCAACGGCGATTTCAGCCGGTCACCTCGCAGATCGCCGCCTGTAATCGCCGTCTGCGTCCTCGCGGAAATCGTCTCCCCCGAAGGAGCTTGCGTGACCCACTCCGATGCCATCGCCGCTACCCTCGTCGCCCAGCGCCCCACTTTCGCCATGCGGCTGGTCAGCGCGGCACTGGGCCGACGAGGGCGCCGCAAGGAAGGTACGCCGGCCGACCTGGCCGCGGATCGCCGACTGCTGCGGCGACTCACGTCCCTGGCTCGCGCACCCCGCGGCGTGAAGCTGACCGAGGAGGTGATCGCGGGCGTAGCGGTGCTTCGCGCGTCATCCGGAGCGCGGGCCCGCGGCACCATCCTCTACCTGCACGGCGGGGCCTATATGGCAGGCAGCGCCCGGGACGGCGTCACCGCGGCCCACATGTCCGCCGACAACGGTCCCGACCTGGTCAGCGTGGAGTACCGGCGGGCGCCTGAGCACCCGCACCCCGCAGCGGTGGAAGACGTGTTGGCCGTCTACCGGGAACTGGTACGCGCTCCCGGCCCCGATCGACTGGTGGTCGTCGGCGAGTCGGCCGGCGGCGGCCTGGCGCTGGTCCTCCTGCAAAGGGCGCGAGAGGAGGGTTTGCCGATGCCGGCCGCCGTGGTGCCGGTCTTCCCCTGGGCCGACCTGACTCTCAGCGGCGCGAGCACTACGGCGAACATCGGACGCGACATGCTCACCCGCTCCCATCTGCTGGAGGCAGCGGGTTGGTACGCCGGCGGGCGTGATCTGCGCGAGCCCGGACTGTCACCGTTGTTCGGTTCCTTCCGCGGCTTCCCGCGCACCTACGTTCCGGTGGGCCGGCACGACCTCTTGCTCGACGACGCACGACGGCTGGTGGCGCGGATGCGCGCCGAGGACGTCCAGGTCGTCCTCGAGGAGTGGCCGGGAACGATCCACGGTTTCGTCCGAGTGCCCTCAGCGGAGGGCCGGGAGTGCCGTAGGCGGATACGGGCCTTCGTGCATGAGGCCCTTCCCGCGGCAACCCCGGCGGTCGGCGTGGAACGTTCCTAGAGCCAGTCAGTCGCGGCTGCGACTGTAGCCGTCCCCGCAACATGCGCGCCGAGGATTGCCAGTCCCGCAGGTGCCGAAGCGTGGGACATCGGTCACCTGACCACGAACCGCGGTCAGGTGGCCGCTCCGCCGCCGAGATGGCCGTCCGGGCCGACCAGCGACAAGAGGTGAGAACAAGCCTTCAACTGCCCGGCACCGGTTCAGGGTCCCATCCACGTACACCCACGCCCCGTCCACCCGCTCGAACCGGCTCCGCTCATGCAGAGCGCCGCCTCGAAAAGAGGCCCGGAAGGTCACTGTCCCGGTGCTGTGAAAGGCCGAACCCTCGCTCGAGTCGAGGATCTCCAACCCGGTCCACCGCATCCCCGGTACGAAGCCGATCTGATCCGGACGCGTCCTCGGATGCCATGTCCGCAGCAGATACGCCTCGTTCTTATGCACGAAGGCGCTGTAGCGCGACCGCATGAGCGCTTCTGCCGTCGGCGCGGCGGCGGCACCGGAGTGATAACGCCCACAGCACTGTCCATACCTCTCCAGAAGCCCACAAGGACAAGAACGCACGGTGATACCAGCCATCATCCAGTCCCTACCGGCACGTTCTCGACCGCTTTGCGATGCCTGGCCCGGACTCCTGGGACTCCCCGGACTCCCTGACCTTCACAGCCCGACCATGCCGTGGTCGAACTGCCCGGTGGGTAAGGCGGTGCAACAGGGACCACCTCGCCGAACAGCAGGGGCCCCAATGCCCTGTCAGTCTCGTTCACTGATTCACAACTCGTTTCTCACGGGAAATCCACGGACGTACCTGATCTTGAGTGATTTCATAATGACACTCAGTTCCACCTCGGATCCCCGCTGGACGCGCCACGGACGCGATGCGCGAGCAATAGCAGGGCCGGCGCTCGGTGAGACCACGAGGGTCCTTCATCCTCGGTATGCGCACGATGAACGAGGTGGCTTTCCCATGACAGGCAGGAATTGCGGTGCCCAGCTCCAATGACACACCCCCACTGACCACCGGAACCACGAGCGGAATCGCCGACGGAATCCATCGCGTTGACGACGAGGGATTCGCCATCGACACGGACAACTGCGACGAGCGCGAACAGGCGTATCGCGAGCGAGGTACCTCACGTGCGATCACCGTCGTCGGAAGCCCAGTGCTCCGCACGGAGTGCCGGGAGGTCACCGAGTTCGACGATGAACTCCAACAGTTGGTCGCGGACATGGTCGCCAGTCAGCGCACCGCACAGGGCGTCGGCCTGGCCGCCAACCAGATCGGCGTCGACCTGAAAGTGTTTGTCTACGACTGCCCCGACGACAAGGGCGTCCGACATGTCGGCGTGGTCTGCAACCCCAGAATCGTCGAACTTCCCGTGGAAAGACGCCGTCTGAACAACGACAACGAGGGCTGCCTCTCGGTGCCGAACGCGTACGCGAAGCTCGCCCGCCTCGATTATGCCGAGGTCACCGGACAGGACGAGAAGGGCAATCCGATCAAGGTGCGGGGGACCGGCTACTTTGCTCGGTGTTTGCAACACGAGACCGACCATCTGAACGGATACCTCTACATCGATCGGCTCTCCAGGCGTGACCGCAAGAACGCACTACGGCAGATGGCCGAGAGTGAACCGCATTACGCCGTGGTCCTGACAACTGAATCAGCGCCGTCTCCGTCTTCGTGACCGGCTGAAGAGCAACCCAGGGCAGAATCTGCGGAGTTGCTCCCGCCGTCCAGGGTTCCCGACCGAACGGACGAGGAGTCACCGGCCTTACGGGCGCGGGCGGCGTACGGACTGACGGATCACCAGTTGCGTGCTGAGGACGACATGGTCGTCGCCGCTGATGCGTTCGCTGCGTTCCAGGGCGAGCCGGACCGCTGTTCTTCCGAGATCCTCGTACGGCACCCGGACCGATGTGAGCGACGGGGTCAGGTCCGCGGCGAAGGGGACGTCGTCGAAGCCCACCAGGGAGATGTCCCGGGGGACGTTCAGGCCGGCGTCGCGGAGCGCGGCCAACGCGCCGAGGGCCACCATGTCCGTCCCCGCGAGGACGCCCGTGAAGTCGACCCCCGCCTTCAGTGCGTCCCTCGTGCGCTGGTAGCCGGAGACGCGGGTGTACGGACCGGGGACGTCCAGCTCTTCCGCGTACTCCACGCCGTGCGCGCGCAGGGCGTGGAGGTAGCCCTCCCGCCGCTGCGCCCCCGTACTGAGCTGTGGGTCGCCGCCCAGGAAGAGGACGCGCCGGTGGCCCTGGACGAACAGATGGTCTGCGGCCTGGAAGGCGCCTCCGCGGTTGTCGTAGTCCACGACGGTGACCGGGTGATCCCCGGGCAGGGGCGGGCGGCCGACCAGGACCAGACGTGACCCGGCGGCGTCCAGGGCGCGCGCGTACTCGGTCATGCGCTGGAAGTAGGCCTCGTCCTGCACCGTCCCGCCGACGAGGACCACCGCGGCAGCGTGCTGCTCGCGCATCAGCTGCACCAGGTCGTCCTCGCGGGCAGTGTCTCCGTGAGTGGCGCAGACCAGGCTCAGCCGGCCTCGCAGGGCCGCCTCCTGCTCGACCCCGGCGGCGACATGGGCCAGCGACGGCCCGGTGATGTCCCGCAGGACCAGCGCGACGGGACCGGCCACCCGCCCGGAGAGGGCTTTGGCGTGGACGTTCACCACATAGTGCAGCGACTCCACGGCAGCCATGATGCGCTCCCGGGTGGCGGCCGACACGGGATAGTTGCCGGCCAGGGCCCTGGAAACGGTTGCTACCGACACCCCCGCCCGTTCGGCGACATCGCGAATCGTGCTGGGGCGCTCTTCACCTGCCTGATTCTTGCGCCGACGCCTGGAAGCCGGGGAGGCGGGCGTTGTGGGAGAACCGTTTCCATTCGCTGTCACACCTTGACGTTACTGCACTGCGCCTCCTGTCGGACACCGGATGGGGCGATCGGTTCACGAATTTCAGTAAACGATTACTGTCGCCATGATGACCGCGCCGACGTCTACCCGCGGGCGGCCAGCGGCAGCCAGACGCGCATGGCACCCGGCTTGCGGTTGGCCCAGGCGTAGTACGGCACCGCCGTCAGCTCGACGCTCTCCCGGGGTTCGCCGGAAGTCGCCGACGCGTACGGCAGGTAGGGCCAGTCGCCGGACGCATCGTCGGCGCGGAGGCGGTTCCCCGTGACGCTCACCGTTCGCACCCCGCCGAGCAGTTCGGGGCGGTTGCGCACGGTCAGTGGCGTGTCCGGCGGCACAGCGATCCCGTCCGGGTCCAGGCGCCCCGGCTGGTCGGTCTGTTCCAGGCAGTAGACCAGCGGACCGCGTTCGACGGCGGCGCAGCCCCGGACGGCGTCGACGCGTGAGGAAGGGACGGTGAGCCGGGCCGGCATCGCGAGGTCGAGGCGGACGGTGTCGCCGGGGGTGAACGCGCGGGTGATGCGCAGCCAGCCGGTGTCGGCCCCCTCTTCGACGGTGGTGCCGTTCACGGTCAGGGTGTGGTCGGCGCACCACGTCGGCAGGCGTAGGGAGAGGGTGCGCGGCAGGGCGGTGGGAGCCTCGTCCACGGTGACGGTCACCGTGCCCTCCCACGGATACTCCGTCGTCACCCGTACGGTGAGGCCGTCGCCGCCGTAGAAGCCGGTGGCGTACTGGTGCAGCTGCAGACCGCTGTCGTCGGCCGTGGCCACGTAGTGCGGGAGCCCGGCGAGCAGGCGCATGACGTTGGGCGGGCAGCACGCGCAGCGGAACCAGGGGGTGCGGTGGGCGGTCTGGTCGCCGGGGCGTTCGTGTGAACGGGCCCTCCGATGAAGCGGGTTGACGTACAGCCAGGTGCGGCCGTCGAGACCGGCGCCGGCCAGGAAGCCGTTGAACAGGGTGCGCTCGACGAGGTCGGAGTAGCGGGCCTCGCCGGTGAGCAGGGCCATGCGCCAGGAGAAGTGGACGGAGGCGATGGCGGCGCAGGTCTCGGCGTAGGCGCGGTCGGCCGGCAGTTCGTGGGCGTCGCCGAAGGCCTCCCAGTCGTGCCGGGAGCCGACGCCGCCGGTGAGGTACGTCTTGGTCGTGACCATGTCCCGCCACAGCCGCTCCAGCGCCGTGCGGAGTTCCGTGTCGCCGGTCTCCGCGGCCAGGTCGGCGGCTCCGGCGAGGAGGTAGAGCTGGCGTACGGCGTGGCCGGTGACCTCGTCCGCCGCGCGGACCGGCGTGTGGTCCTGCCAGTACTCGGGCCCCGGGTCGCGGTCGTGGCCCCGGTCGGCGCCGGAGGAGAGGGTGCCGTGGCCGCGGCGTTCCAGGAAGTAGCGGGCCAGGTCCAGGTACCGCTTCTCGTCGGTCGTCCGGTGGAGTTCGACGAGGGCGGTCTCCACCTCGGGATGGCCGCAGACAGTCTCCACCTGCTTGCCGGGGCCGAAGACGGAGTCGATGTGGTCCGCGAGCCGGCGGGCCACGGCGAGCAGCCGGTCGGAACCGGTGGCCCGGTGGTGCGCCACGGCGGCCTGGATCAGATGTCCCGCGCAGTACAGCTCGTGTCCCCAGCCCGGCTCGGTCCAGGGAATGCCGCCGCCGAGCTGGTAGTACGTCTGGAGGTAGCCGTCCTCGCGCTGGGCGGCGGCGATCAGCTCGACGATGGCTTCGACCTCGGTGGCGAGCGTCTCGTCGGGAGTGTCCGCGAGCTGCCAGCAGGCGGCTTCCAGCCACTTGTAGACGTCGGAGTCCTGGAACTGGAAGTCGCCGGAGAAGCCGGTGCCGGACGGGGTGTCCGCGCCGTCGGTGCGCGGGGCCGCGGCGGCACGGAAGTTGGCCAGGTTGCCGGCCTGCTCCAGCCGCCCCGCGCCCTCGGTGAGGGAGATCCGGGCGTTGACCCGGCGACGTTCGGCCCAGAAGCCGCCCTCGATGCGGGCCGCGGAGGCGGGACGCAGGGGTGAGACGGCACGGGGGGAGGGGTGGACCGGTCCGGCCTGGGTGGTGTTCAAGGGTGTCTCCGAGGGAAGAGGGACGGGCTGGGGTGGGGTGGGGTGCGACGGGATCGGCGTTGCGGGTGCCCGGCGGGCCGTCCTCGGCCGTCGGGTGGGCGTCGAAGTCCTCAGGCGCTGATCGCCAGTTCGGCCCGGTCGACCGGGTGGGCAGGCGGCAGCCCCGTCGTCAGGCGTTCCAGTTCCGTCACCACCGTGCCGCCGAGGCGGGCCAGTTCGTTGCCGAGGGAGCCGGCGATGTGCGGCGTGAGGAACACGTTCGGAAGGCGGTAGAGCGGGGAGTCCGCGGGCAGCGGCTCGGGGTCGGTGACGTCCAGGATCGCGCTCAGCCGGCCGTTCACCAGTTCCTCGGTGAGCGCGGTGTGGTCGACGAGGGCGCCCCGTGAGGTGTTGATGAGGACGCCGCCGTCGGGGATGAGCGCCAGCCGCTCGCGGTTGAGCATGTGATGGGTCTGCGGGGTGTCGGGGGCGTGCACGCTGACGATGTCACTGGTGCGCAGCAACTCGTCGAGGCCCAGCGGGACCGCGCCCAGCTCCGCGGCCGCGGCGGCGTTGACGTAGGGGTCGTGGAGGCTCACCGACAGCTCGAAGGGCCGCAGCAGTTCCAGTACCCGGCGGCCCACCCGGGAGGCGCCGATCAGACCGACCCGGCGGCCGAGGTTGCCGACCGTCGCGTACTCCGTCGCAGCGGGGTAGACGTGCTCGGCCCGGAAGCGTTCGCGCAGCCCGAAGGCGTCCTTGCCGGCCAGCAGGATCGCGGCGAGCGTGTACTCGGCCACGGGCAGGGCGTTGGCCCGCACCGCGCTGGAGAGGGTGAGACCGCGCTCCCAGAACGGCTCGCCCACGAGGTGGCGGACGCTGCCGCCGGCGTGCAGGACGGCGCGCAGTCGCGGCGCCGCCGCCAGTACCTCCGCGCCGAGGTGCGGGCAGCCCCAGCCGGTGACCAGTACCTCGGCGCGGCCCAGGGCCTCGGCCGCGGCGGGATCGGAGAAGTCCTGTGCGACGAGCGTGGGGTCGACCCGCGCCAGTTGCTGGAGGCGGGTCAGCAGCGGAGGTGGGAAGAGTTCGGGCAGATGTACCGGATTCATGGCGAA
This sequence comes from Streptomyces sp. NPDC007929, assembly GCF_042959065.1. Classification (NCBI taxonomy): domain Bacteria; kingdom Bacillati; phylum Actinomycetota; class Actinomycetes; order Kitasatosporales; family Streptomycetaceae; genus Streptomyces; species Streptomyces sp. NPDC007929. The sequence continues at coordinate 795,300 of NZ_JBIBKD010000004.1, forward strand.
GAGGGCAAACGGTGGCGCTGACGTGTGCATGGTGCTCCTGGGGAGGGGTGCCGGGATCGGCTGGCGACAAGCCTGAGCGTCACAGTAAACGTATTCCACGCTAGAAGTCCCAGTGAGTCCGGTCAATGACCAGCTCTGCGGCACGGGTACGTCACAGAGAGTCCACCCATCTGTCCCAAGGTGACGCGAACGTCCATGGTCAGGCGCATCGACGGGTAACGCTCTGGAAAGTCGAGCGAAACAATCCGGCGCCACCTCTTGTGGATCTGGCTCCCTCGGTCGTACCGTCCACGACAACAAACGATTACTGCCTCGCCGCGCAGTACCGTTTCTCTCCCCTCGCGTCGCCCTGACCGCGCCGTTCCCCCACGTGCAGGCGCCGTCCCGTTCCTTTCGTGGAGGACCGATGTCCAAGTCCGGTATCCGCCCCAGGGCCCTTGTCCCGGTGGCCGCCGCCGCTTCTCTCTCCCTGCTGCTGAGCGCTTGCTCGGACGACTCCGGCTCCGAAGCCTCGGCGGCCACGAAGGGCAACGTCACGCTGGAGTTCTGGAGCTGGACGGAGGGCATCGAGGCGCAGACCGAGGTGTGGAACAAGGAGCACCCCGAGACGCAGATCAAGTTCGTCAACGCCGCCGGTGACACCGCCTACCAGAAGCTGCGGGCCGCGGTGAACGCGGGCACCGCGCCCTGTCTGTCCAAGATGGACGGGATGAATTTGGCGAGCTTCTGGTCATCTTGTAGTACAGCTGGTCGACGTTCTGGCCGTAGGACCAGATGCGGCCCATCGAGCGGATCTCCAGCTTCACCTTCTTCCTGCCCCGGGTGAGCCGCTCCGGAAGCGGCAGGGTGTGGAAGAAGAACCGGCCCGGGGTACGCGGCGCGGTGTCCAGGATGTCGAGGCTGTCGACGGCTCCCTCGTCCTGGTAGCCGACCTGCTTGCCGTCGCAGAACAGCTGCAGCCGCCACATGTTCGTGCCGGAACCCGCCTGCTGCGAGGTGGGGTCGTAGTCGTCGCCCCACAGGCGAACGGTGACGTAGGTGGTGTCGGTCGGGCTGACGACTACGTCGAACTCGAGCGTGCCGCCCCAGTACGTGGCCGGCTCGGTGGGGTTGAGGACACGGGCCTTCTGGCCGAGGCCTCCGGTGACCGTGTCGGAGAGCGTGGCGGTGAGACCGTGCGCCGACTCGGAGCTCTCGTTGCCGAAGACGACGATGTCCAGCGGCTTGCAGACGGCCGGCTCGAAGGCGGCGTCCAGGGCCGGGGCCGCGGCGGCGGACGGGGAGTTCAGCAGGCCGAGGCCGGCCGCGGCGACGCCGGTCGTGCCGGCGTACTTGAGGACATCACGTCTTCTGGGTGCGTTGGGCAAGGCTGATCCTTTACTTGAGGCTGCCCATGAGGATTCCGCTGCGCCAGTACTTCTGGAGCGCGAACATGAAGACCGCGAGCGGAACGATGGACAACAGGGACCCGGTGAGGACGAGGGTGTTCATGTCGCGGGCGGTCTGCGCCTGCTGGAGCCAGGAGTACAGCCCGAGGCTCACAGGGAACGTGCGCTCACCGGTGAGCATGAACAGGGGCAGGAAGAAGTTGTTCCAGATGTTGATGAACTCGAGCATGAAGATGGTGATGCCGCCGGTCCGCATCAGCCGCAGCGCGACCGACCAGAAGATCCGCAGTTCCCCGGCGCCGTCGAGACGGGCCGCTTCCATCAGTTCGGTGGGGATGGAGCTGTCCGCGTACACCTTGCCCAGGTAGACCCCGAACGGATTGATGAAGTAAGGGATGAGTACGGACCAGATGGTGTTGGTCAGCCCGACCTCGGCGAAGACGAGATAGAGCGGGAAGGCCAGCAGGGTGCTAGGCAGCAGCGAGGCACCGACGATGACCGCGAAGAACGCGCCCCGGCCCTGGAAGTCGAACCGCGACAGCCCGTACCCGGCGGCGAGCGAGACCAGGGTGGAACCGGCCGCGCCGAGTGTGGAGTAGAGGATCGAGTTGCCGATCCAGCGGGTGAACACCCCGTCGTGGTAGGTCCAGATCTCCTGGAGGTTGTCCGCCAGGTGGTTGGAGGAGAACCACAGCCCGAAGGTGGAGTACAGGTCCGTCTGGTTCTTCGTCGCGGAGACGATCAGGAACCACGTCGGGGCGAGTGAGTAGATCAGGAAGAGGACCAGCAGGCCGGTGGTGAGCGCCACCGCGCGGCGGGTGGGGCGCACGCCGCCCCCGGATGCGACAGCGCTCATGACATCTTCCTGTTCGTGACCCGGTAGAAGACGAAGGCGAGAATGCCGGTGACCACGGCCAGGACCAGGGACTCGGCGGCGGCGTACTGGTAGTCACCGGTCTTGAACGCCTTGTCGTAGATCTCCATCATCGGAGTGAAGTCGGTGTTGATCGACTCTGGCGCGATCTGCCGCAGCAGGAGCGGTTCGGCGAACAGCTGCAGCCGCCCGATGAGGGAGAACATGCCGGTCAGCACCAGGATCCCGGTGATGTTGGGAATCTTGACCGACCAGGCGATCCGCCATTCCCGGGCCCCGTCCAGCCTGGCCGCCTCGTACAGCTCGCGGGGCAGCGCCTGCAGCGAGGCGGAGATCAGGATCATGTTGAACCCGATCCCCTGCCAGGTCAGCAGATTGCCCAGGGAGAGGTAGGTGTTGAGGCCGCCGAAGAAGGTGATGTCCGTGCCGGCGCCGTGCGCGAGGTCGAGCAGCGGAGAGCCCGTCGGGCTGTAGAGGAACAGCCAGATCACGGTGGACACCACGGCGGGCACCACGTACGGGATGAGCAGCGCCGCGCGGAAGAACCGCACCGCGCGGGCGGCCACCCCGTCCAGGAGCAGGGCGAGCAACAGCGCGAGGCCCAGCATCACCGTGATCTGCGCCGCGCCGAACAGCAGGGTCCGCAGCATGCTCGACCAGAAGTCGCCGTCACCGAGGATGGAGGCAAAGTTGGAGAAGCCGGTGAAGACGACCCGGGTCGGGCCGAAGCCGAGACCGCTGCTCTTCTTCTCCCGCAGGCTCTGGCTGAAGGCGTAGCCGATCGGCACGACGTACGTGGCCAGGAAGCCGAGCAGGAAGGGCAGTGCGAACAGCAGTCCCTTGTGGGCTCCCCGGCTCCCGGCCCGGCGGGGGGAGGGCCGCCGGGCCGGGGAGTCGGTGGCGACCTTGGGGGGTCGCGTCAGGGTGGACACGGTGTCTCCAGAGGTGGGTCCTACAGAGGCGGGGCCTACAGGGGAGGTCAGCTGCCGGCGACGGCCTTGATGCCCTTGCGGTTGAGGTCGTCCACGGTCCACTTCTGCAGCGAGGTCAGCATGTCCTTGACCGTCAGCTGCTTCTTCATGACCTTGCCCCACTGTTTCTGCATCTCTGAGTACATCGCCGCGTAGTTCGGGCCGTACTGCCACTGCTCGCCGACCCGCGAGGCCGCCGTGGTGATCACCTGCGCGCTGTCCGACTTCCCGTTGAACATCCCGGTCGGGATGATCTTGTCGACGTACGGCGAAACGTCCTTGACCGCGGGGAACAGGCCCGACTTGGAGGCAGGGTCGGTGAGCGCCGTCAGTGACTCCTTGCTGCTGCTCAGCCAGGCGGCGAACTCGGCCGCGCGGTCGGGGTACTTACAGCCCTTGAGGACGCCGGTGGCGTCGAAGTTGCTGGAGGTCCGCGGCTTGGCGATGTCGAAGGCCGGCGAGTCGGCGAGCTGCCACTTGCCCTTGGACTTGGGGAAGTTGGTGTCGTAGATCGGCAGCTGCCAGGTCGAGGTGGTCATCGCGATGGTCTTGCCGAGATCCCAGGTCTTGAAGACGCCCGGGTCGGCGTACGACGCGTTGGACGCGAGGTCGCTGTCGACGAGCTGCTGGACGATGTCACCGGCCCTGAGGGCCTCGGGAGAGGTGAAGTCAACGACCCAGTGGTCGCCGTCCACCTTGTACCACTGGGCGCCGGCCTCCCAGGACAGGTCGACCAGCGTGCTCGGGTCCTCGCCCGCCATGTTGTAGATCTTGACGTTCTCGTCCTTCTCCTGGACCTTCTTGCCGGCGGCGATCAGGTCGTCCCAGGTCTTCGGGGCCTCGATCCCGTACTTCTGGAACAGGTCCGCGCGGTAGGCGGTGAACAGCGGCGACGACCCCATCGGAATGCCGAAGGTGGTGCCGCCGGGGCTGACCGCGTTCCACGCGGCGACCGTGTACGCGCCCCTGTACTTGGCCGCGACCTCGCTGATGTCGGTCAGTAGCCCGTCGGCGGCACCGTCGCGGGGCATCTACCGCCTTTACACCCACACCGAGCCGTACTTCGTCCCGCCCAAGGGCGAGGTGCAGGGCCCCGCGCCGGTGCCGAAGGCCCGTACCGTCGAGGGCCCCGAGACCCTGGAGGCGGTGCGTCAACGCGTCGCCAAGGACCAGAAGCAATATCTGACCGGCGCTAACCCCGCCGGCATGGACGCCTTCGCCTTCCAGTCGCTCGCCGAGGGCTACCTCTGGTCCGGCAGCCCCGCGTACCACAGCCCGGCGGCGCTGGACCGCGTCCTGCGCGCGCTCGACGGCCGGTACATGGCGTGGAAGAACGACGCGACCGTGATGACCGGCTCGGACCAGCAGTGGCAGGGCTTCGGCCGGGTCGGGCTGGTGCTGGCGCTGCTCTGGGAGCACCTGGGCGACCGCCTGGACGAGAAGGTGACCGGCTCGCCGTACGAGATCTCCAACCCCGGTTTCGAGGAGGGCGGCGACACTCCCATGGGCTGGGAGGTGCCGGGTTGGGGGAAGACCGCCGACGCCTCCTGGTCCCGGGACACCACCGTCTCCCGGTCGGGCTCCGCCTCGCTCAAGGTGGCGGCGAGCACGGAGAACGGCTTCATCACCGTGTACAACTCGCCCAAGACCCGCGTGGGCAAGGGAAAGTACACCTATGGCGCCTGGATCCGGTCCGACGGCGTCACCGGCAGCGGCGCCCACATCGATCCGCTGTTCTTCGACGCGAGCGGCAAGCTCGTCGGCGGCGACCACCGGCAGTACGCCACCACCGGCACCCACGGCTGGGAGTACGTCTCCATAGACCTGGACACCCCGGACGGCGCCACCCAGATGGAGATGCACCTGCGCCTGTCCGGCCCCGGCACGGCCTGGTTCGACTCCGTCGACCTGATCAAGCCCACCGAGCTGCGCAACCCCGGCTTCGAGCAGGGCGCCGCCACTCCCGCCGGCTGGGAGGTGCCGGGCTGGGGGAAGACCGCCGACGCCTCCTGGTCCCGGGACACCACCGTCAACCGGTCCGGATCCGCGTCGCTGAAGCTGGCGGCCACCGCGGCGAACGGTTTCGTCACGGCGTACAACATGGCGAAGCTCCAGGTCGGCAAGGGAAAGTACACCTATGGCGCCTGGATCCGGTCCGACGGCGTCACCGGGACGGGCGCCCACATCGACCCGCTGTTCTTCGACGCGAGCGGCAAGCTCGTCGGCGGCGACCACCGGCAGTACGCCACCACCGGCACCCACGGCTGGGAGCAGGTCTCCATCGACCTGGAGACGCCTGCCGGTGCCACCCAGGTGGAGTTCCATCTGCGGCTGAGCGGCCCGGGCACCGCCTGGTTCGACGATCTGACCGTCACCCCGCCCGCGGACACCGGCACCCCCGAGCAGCCGGTGCGGCGCGCCGCGTACATCGACATGCTGAAGTCGAGCCGGGACTACTGGCGTCAGCACTTCCCGCACTACACCAACCAGTCGCAGATCTGCGCCATCGGCATCTACCAGGCCAACCGCGGCCTCGGCCTGCTCGCCCCGGAGCTCGCCCTGCCGGAGGAGAAGGCCCGCGACTACATGTACCAGTCGCTCGGCATGAAGCCCTACCTCGGCAAGGAGGACGAGGACGGCAACCCCACCAAGCCGCTCGGCGAGAGCTACCACCAGGTCAGCCGGGCCGGTCTGACCCGCGAACTGGGGTATGTGGGCAGCTACGGCGAGGTCCACGACTGGCTGGCCATGATGTACGAGTCGGTCACGCGCGGATACCGGGGCAAGGAGGCGCCGGAGCTGCGCGAGCAGATGGTGAAGATCATCAAGGCTCGGGGGCGGTTCCGGGTGGTCGACGTCGACGAGACGGGCGCCCGCGTGTCCCGCATCGAGACGGTCGTCGGCTGGCGCAACGAGGTCTACCCCGGTGAGGTCGCCTACGCCTCCCGCACGGCCTGGGACTCGCACCCGCTGATGTCGGCGGTGGTGTTCAAGGACCCGGACATCGTCGGCTGGACCCAGGAGATGGTCGACGACGGGCAGTTCTACCGGCAGCTCGACCTGCTCGTCCACCACACCTGGACCCGCGTCGGCCTCGCCGCGCTGCGCCTGGTCTCCCGCGACTGGGACGCCTTCCAGGCCCTCCCGGCCCGCCCGGGGCGCATCCCCACCGCCTGGGACCGGCCCGACTTCGTCTTCACCGACGAGGAGAACGGCGTCCTGGCCGTGAAGAACGGCGAGGAACTCCTCTTCGCCTCCCTGTACTGGCGCGCCCGGCAGGGCGTCAACGACTACGCCCGCATCCACCACCTCACCTCCACCGACCAGCGCTCCGCGACGATCCGCCAGCGCTCGGCCGGCGCCACCGACGACACGTACACGGTCAACGACTGGATCCTGTGGGACTACGCGATCAACGACCCCGGGGCCGGGCACATCCCGCCCGGCGGCTTCCCTCCGCCCGGCGACACCCTGCACCAGTCGCAGGCCGGTGACGTCCACCACCTGGCCCCGGTCCCCGCGGACGTCCCGGACCCGGCGCTCGGTGTCCACTTCGAGGGCGTGGAGACCATGCTCGTCGGACGCGCGCCGTTCTATCTGTGCGAGTACGGCGACTACCTGATCGCCATGAACACCAGCACCGACCGGACGTACACCCTGCCCGCCCGCCAGGACTTCGGCCCCGCCCGCGACCTCGCCACCCGCGAGAACATCGGCGCCGGACAGCGTCCCAAGGTCGGCCCGCGCAGCACGCTCGTGCTGTACCGGGGCCGGCGCGCGGCCGGCTGACCGCCCCGGGGGAGCCGGGCCGACGCCCGGCTCCCCCTCATCTGCCACCCCCCTAACACTCAACGTCGAGTGACAGAGGAAGACGCATGTCCGAGTCACAGCCCACCACGCCCGCGTCCCCGAGCCGCCGCCGATTCCTGCAGATCACCGCCGTCGGTACCACGGCGGCCGCCACCGGGATCGCCGCGATCCCGACCGCGGACGCACTGACCTCCTTCATCCACCCCGGGGTGCTGCACAAGCTCTCCGACATCCAGCGGATGAAGACCCGGATCGCGGCCGGCACCGAGCCCTGGCTCAGCGGCTGGAACGTGTTCAGGACGAACGGGTACTCGCAGTCGAACTACGCCATGATGGGCCCGCTGGCGACCATCGACCGCGGCACCACCGAGATCGGCAACTGGGAGTTCTGGAACGACTGCAACGCGGCCTACCAGAACGCCCTGATGTGGAACCTGACGGGCACCACCGCCCACGCCACCAAGGCATTGCAGATCATCAAGGCATGGTCCGCCACCCTCACCTCGATCACCGGCAAGGACGCCCAGCTCGCGGCCTCCATCTACGGTTTCAAACTCGCGGCGGCGGCCGAGCTGATGCGGTACACCGCCCCCGCGGGGAGCTGGTCCGCGGCCGAGATCACCCGCACCGAGAACCTCTTCAAGAACGTGTTTGTGCCCCTGGTGAGGACGTTCGGCGACGCGGGCTGGGGCACCAACTGCATCAAGGCGATGATGGCGTTCGGAGTGTTCTGCAACGACACCTCCCTCTACAACGCCGCCGTCGACGCCTTCCACCTGCACGACTGCTGCAGGATCAGCCGGGTGATCAGGGACTCCGGCCAGTGCGTGGACAGCGGCCGCGACCAGGCCCACACCCAGCTCATCCTGGGCAGCATGGCCGAGGCCTGCGAGATCGCCTGGGTCCAGGGCCAGGACCTGTACTCCGCCTCCTCCAACCGGCTGCTGGCCGGCTTCGAGTACACGGCGAAGTACAACACCGGCAACGACGTCCCGTACACCGTCTGGGGCTCCTGCCAACTCACGTTCAACTCCATCTCCACCATCGAGCGCGGCAACCTGCGCCCGATCTACGAGATGGCCTTCAACCACTACGTCAAGCGCCGCAGCCTGCCCGCCCCCTGGACGTACGCGGCCATCGGGAACATCAGCCCGGAGGGCGCGGCGTTCCAGTGTGACCACGTGGGCTTCGGCACCCTGCTGTTCACCCTCTGAGCGGAGCTTTCGTGATCCACAACCCCGTCCTGCGCGGCTTCGAACCCGACCCCGTGATCCTCCGCGTCGGCGCCGACTTCTACATCGCCACCTCGACCTTCGAGTGGTACCCGGGCGTCCGGATCCACCACTCCAGGGACCTGGTCGACTGGCGGTCGCTGGGCGGGGTTCTGGACAGCAGGCGCCTGCTCGACCTCACCGGCGTCCCCGACTCCGGGGGCATCTGGGCGCCCGGACTGTCGTACGCGGACGGCCTGTTCCACCTCGTCTTCACCGTCGTCGACACCTACGCCGAGGGCTGGAAGGACCTCCCCAACTACGTCACCACGGCCGCCTCGATCGAAGGACCGTGGTCCGACCCGGTGCTGCTGCACGGCCGGGGCTTCGACGTGTCCCTGTTCCACGACGACGACGGCCGCAGCTGGCTGCTGAACATGCGGTTCGACTGGCGTCCGGACCGGAAGGGATTCGCCGGGATCGAGATCCAGGAGTACGACCGCAAGACCCGGGCTCTGCTCGGCGAACCCCGCACCCTCACCACCGGAACCTCCGTCGGTGTCGCCGAGGGCCCGCATCTCTACCGGCGCGACGGCTGGTACTACCTGGTGCACGCGGAGGGCGGCACCGGATACGAACACGGCGCGGCCGTGGCCCGCTCCCGCGACCTGCTCGGACCGTACGAAGCCGATCCGGCCGGCCCCCTGCTCACGTCCCGGCACGACCCGGCCCTTGAGTTGCAGAAGGCCGGGCACTGCTCCCTCGTCGAGACGGCGGCGGGGCAGTGGTACGCCGCCCACATCGCCGCCCGCCCCCACACGGAGCGGGGCCGGTGCGTGCTCGGCCGGGAGACCGCGCTCCAGCCGGTCACCTGGACCGACGACGGCTGGCCCCGCATCGCCGGAGCCGTACCCGCCGTCGCGGTACCGGCACCCGCGCTGTCACCGGCGCCCGTCGCCGGACCACCGGCGAACGACTGCTTCGACGCTCCCGTCCTCGGTCCCGACTGGTCCACGCTGCGCCGCCCGGCCGGCGACGACTGGATCGAGCCGGCACCGGGGCGGCTGCGCATCCGGGGCGGCCAGTCGCCGGTGGGCCGCCGCACGCCCAGCCTGCTCGCCCGGCGGGTGACCGCCCCGCGCTGCTCCTTCGAGACCAGCCTGACCATCTCGCCTCGCACCCCCGACCACCTGGCGGGTCTGACGGCCTACTACAACACCCGCAACTGGCACTACCTGTACGTCACCGCCGAGGACGACGGCTCCCCGGTCCTACGGGCACTGAGCTGCGAGGCCGGCCGTCTCGTCGCACACGAGCCGGCCGTACCGCTGAAGCCCGGACGCCCGGTCGTCCTGCACGCCGAACTCGACGTGCCGGCCCTGCGCTTCTCGTACGACACCGGTGGGGGAGTTCAGGCGCTGCCGATCGAACTCGACGCCACCGTCCTGTCCGACGAGCACGCCGACGAGTTCCACGACGGCCAGTTGCGCGTTCTCGGCTTCACCGGCGCCATGTTGGGACTGTGGGTGCAGGACCTGGACGGCGCCGGTGTCCACGCGGACTTCGCCTACGCCACGTACCGGACCTCTGAGGACGTTCGCGCATGACGATCATCGACCTGAAGCGCGTCCACCTCTTCTGCACCGCATTCGGGCCCGACCGGGCGGCCCCGCTGCTGCTGGTGCACGGCTGGGGTGGAGACGGCCGGGAGTGGTCCGCGCACGCCGAGGCGCTGGCCGACCGGTTCCGCGTGGTCGTCCCCGACCTGCGCGGGCACGGCCGGTCGGACGTCCCCGACGAGGGCAACACGCCGACGGAGATGGCCGACGACCTCGCCGCGCTGCTCCGGCACCTGGGCACCGGGCCGGCGATCGCCGTGGGCCACTCCATGGGCGGCCAGGTCGTCAACCTGCTCGCGGTACGGCATCCGGAGCTGGTCCGCTCGGTCGTCGCCCTCGATCCGGCTCACGGCGCGCACGGCGCGGAAGTCGAGGGGATCCCGGCCCGGCTGGCGGAGTATCGGGAGCGCGGGGCGCGCGCCGCGGCCGAATTCATCGCCGGCGCCTTCCCGGCAGGCGCTCCGGCCGGACTGCGTACGGCACATGTCCGCACCATGCTCGGCACCCCGGACCACGTCATCGCCCAGGCGTACTCCGGCATGTACACCGACTCCGGCGCGGTCGGCGTCCGCCCGCACAGCGAGGCGCATCTGCGTCGGCGCACCCAACCCGCGCTCACCGTATGGACCTCGGCGCAAGCGGCCACCTGGGAACGCGGCACCCTGCATGTCCCCGGCTCCCGCGTCGAACACTGGCCTGACACCGGGCACTACCTGCACGAGGAACATGTCGGACGCACAGTGCGCCTGTTGGAGGACTGGGCGACGCGTTAGCTGTCAGTTATAATATTATGTGCGTCAGGCTTTGGCCTGGGGTCGTGCGCGTGCGAGACGATGGAGGAAGCCTGTGGCGCGCTACACCAAGGAACACAAGCAGGTGACGCGGCAGCGGATCATCGAGAAGGCGGGCCATCGGTTCAAGCAGGATGGCATCGACGGCTCCGGCATCTCTACGCTGATGTCGGATGCCGGGCTCACCAACGGAGCCTTCTACGCCCACTTCAAGTCCAAGGAAGACCTCGTCGCCAATGTCGTCGCAGACCAACTGCGCGCACAGGTCGCGACGTACGGCACGCTACGGCCCGGACGTCAGGGACTCGAGGACTTCATCCGCGACTATCTGTCGCCCGAACACCGGGATCATTCGGATGCCGGATGCCCCTCCGCCGCACTGCTCGGCGAGATCGGCCGCTGCGAGGACGGGATCAAGCATGCCTACGCCGATGGAGCGATGGCCATCGTGGAAGAGATCTCCGCCCGCCTGGCCCCTGAGAATCCGCGATCGGCTCGCGGCCAGGCCATAGGGCTCTTCACCATGATGGTCGGGACGCTGCAACTGTCCCGCGCCCTCAGCGACCGGAAGGACGCCGATGACGTCCTCGAACGGGGAATCGAGAACGCCCTGGCATTCATGGCCTGAGAAGGACGACGACTCTCGCGTGGGCGTCGGCCTCCCGGGGCCCCGCCTGCCCCGTCGCGCTTTTGAGAGTCGTCATCGGGTCGACTACGGCCTCCGCGACGAACCGCTGCTCGATCGGGAGCCGTGTTGTCGGGGAGAGCTGGTGCTTGACGATTCGGCGTAGGTGATCCGGTTCCCCACCGAGAACGATCGCCGTGCGCTCCGGGTACCGGGACGCAGAGTCGGTCAGCAGCCGGGACACGTTCCGGCTTGAACCGTGCATCATCTCCCTCTCCTGGTTCTCGGAATGTTCGTGAAGTCAAAGTCCTACCGGGCCACTTGGCGACGCCTGAAGGTCCTCATGACCCGCCTCGCTTGGAGCGGAACGAGGTACGGCCGTTTCTCCGCACCATCGCAATGGTGGTGGCGAGTTGACCGCGACTCAGGTCGGGGAGCAGGCCGCTCCCCAGGCGATGCATCTGGTCCGTGTGCCAACTCAGGTCCAGCGCCCCGTCGAGTGCCTTGATGTCGGCGATTTTGCCGAGCATGCTTCTCATGCCGTAGCGCATCTGGTGTGCGGTGAGCATCTCGGCCCGCTCGTCGAGGATGAGCCGGGCCGCGTCCGGCGTGGTGATCGCCGGCCTGCCGATGCCGACCACGTCGCACTCACCGGCCTGTACGGCTCGCCGCATGCTTTCGCGGGTGCGGAATCCGCCCGTGACGGCGAGCGGGATGTCGCCCACGAGTTCGCGTACGGTACGGGCGTACTCCAAGAAGTACGCCTCGCGTGCCCTGGTACTGGGTGCCGCCTCGCCGCTCATGGCCCTGGACTCGTAACTACCGCCGCTGACCTCGATGAGGTCGATGCCTTCGGTGGCCAGCGCGGACAGTACGGCGCGGGATTCGTCCTCGCTGAAGCCGCCACGCTGGAAGTCCGCGGAGTTGAGCTTGACGGCCACCGCGAAGCCGGGTGCGACGCGGGCACGGATGCGTCGGACGACCTCCAGGACGAAACGCATCCGCCGCTCGGGGTCGCCGCCCCAGTCGTCGTCGCGCCGGTTGGACAGCGGTGACAGGAACTGTGAGATGAGGTACCCGTGGGCTCCTTGCACCTCCACGCCGTTGAAGCCGGCTCGCTCGCACACGGCCGCGGCCGTCGCGAAGCGCTCGATGATCTCCTCGATCTCCGCCGGTCGCAGCTCGCGCGGCGTCCTGGCTCCGGGCAGCTTCGGTGCGACCGGGCTGGGTGCCACCGGCGTGTGTCCGAGTGCCATGGGGTTGGTCTGGCGCCCGGGGTGGTTGAGCTGCGCCCAGATCGGAACACCGGCATCCCGGGCCGTCCCGGCCCAGCGTGAGAGGGCGTCGACATCGCGCTCGTCTTCGATGACGATGTTGCCCGACTTCGGCGGCCTGCACGTCGTGGGGCAGATCCGAAGGTACTGAGGCGTCGCGGTGCAGTTCGGCCTTCGAGCCGGTCGGACCGCCGAATCGGTCGACCAGCTCCGCGAGGGCTGTCAGGTCCCCCACCGGGCGGCTCTCGCCCGGCTCCAGCCGGGCCGTGCCCTGCGGGCCACCGCGCAGGATACCGACGGTCAGCCGCACGGAGGCGAGCGCCTCGGTCGCCGCGTGCTCGATTCCCGCCAGGACCGGGTCCAGGCGATCTGGTTCGCTGCCGACCATCATGCGGGCCATCTGCGCCTGGACCAGGATGCCGGTGACATGGAGGGGCGACGAAGTCGTGCAGGTCGGCCGCCATGGCGAGGCGCTCGGAGCGGCGGGTCTCGGCGACCGCGACGCCGCGTCCGTGGTCCAGGGAGCGCAGATAGCCGCCGAGGCCGGCGAAAACACCGGTCAGCAGCGCCAACGGCAGCGCGAACAGCAGCGCGTCTTCCTTGGCGATGACATCGTGGAAGCGCAGCGGCAGCACAACGGTTGCCCCGCCCGTGAGGACGGCGCACAGCAACGCCGACCGTGGTGAGCAGGTACGGACGGCGATCAACAACAGGCAGAGCAGCACCGCCACTTCACCGGGGCCGAGTGTCCGCACGGGCTCGGTCGTCGCGGCCACGGCGGTCAACGCCAGGGAAGCGCCTGCTGGTACCTCGGCCCGCAGCTGGGGGGTGAGCCACGCGGGCCGCCGGGCGGAGGGCCACAGGACGGCCACGAGCCCGAGCGACAGGGCAGGAGCACCGGCCAGAGGGTCTTGCCGTTGGCGACGGCGATGAGCACGTCCGCGGCGGCCAGCAGGACCAGCGTGGTGAAACCCACCGCACGCAGACAGCCCTGCCGACGGGTTCGCGTCGTGGGGATGTCGTCCGTCGCAGGCAGGAGTTCACATCGGTCACTGTAGAGAGGAGCGGTCGGCCGCGCCGCGCCGCGGCCGGTCGGCCGGCACGGACGGCAGGCGCGGGAACCGCTTCGCCGGCGGTTCCCGCGCCTGGTCATGGCATGGTGGGAGCGGTCAGTTGACGCGGACGATCTTCCAGAGCTGGTCGTCGAGGCTGGCACTGCCCCACTGGATGACTGCTGCCCCGTTGGCGGTGGAGGACTGGGCGACTCCGGCGACGAGGGTGCTGTTCACGTTCCGGAGTTTGAAGTAGCCGCCGCCCGCGTCGGTGAGGGTCCACTTCTGGGAGTCGGCGCTGGAGGCGGTGTTCTGGACGATGGCCGCGCCCGCGGCACTGGAGGAGCCTTGGATGTCCAGGTTGAGGTTGCTCTTGGCGTTCTTGATGTTCCATGCGCCGCTGCCGGCGGACTGGAAGGTGAAGAGCTGGCAGGCGCAGAACGTGTTCTGCCACTGGCCCGCGGCGGTGCCGGCGGTGGTGGAGCCGTTCGGGATGTCGAGGTACTTGCCGCTGTTCTTGTTCACCAGGACGTACTGGCCGGTGCCCAGGGGCGGCAGGGCGGTCTGGGTGAGGTTCCAGCGCTGGCAGCCGCAGGTGGTCCCGCTCCACTGCACGGCGGCGGTGCCGACGGTGGTGGAGGCGCTGGGGATTTCGAGGAACTTGCCGCTGATGCGGTTGGTGATGCTGTACCCGCCGGCCGGGTGGGGCGCGACGGCCCACTCGTGGTCGAGGGTGCCGTTGTCATCCCACTGCAGGACGGCGGCGCCGTTGGCACTGGACTGGTTCTGGACGCCGAGGACCTTGCCGCTGGCGCCGTTGAAGATCTTGAAGTAGCCCGAGGACTGCTGCTCGAAGCGCCACTGCTGGTTGGTGGAAGTGGTGGGGCTCTGCTGGGTGGCGGTGGTGCCGTTGGTGGTGGAGCCGCCCGCGATGGTGAGGTTCAGGGCGCTGTTCGCGTTGGTCATGGTGTAGGTGGCGCCGTCGGAGATGCTTCCGCCGAAGTCGACCGTGCTGTAGGTGACCGGGTTGCGCTTGTTGTCGCCGCCGAAGCCCGCGCTGAACACCATCAGACTGTGGCCGTCGGACAGCGGAAGCAGACCCCGGCTGTAGCCGCCGCCGACGTTGGAGGGCATCCGCGTCCAGGTGTCCGCGGCGCCGTTCTGGGTGTTGACGAACAGGTCGTCACTGCTGTGGGCGGTGGTGACGAGGGTTCCGTTGGGGCCGCCGGTGGGCAGCCAGGTGATGTAGGGCGTGCCCTGGGGAACCAGGCCGTCGGTGGTGCGCAGCGGGATGCCGGTGACGGAGTCGAACGCCTCCGGGTCGGAGGAGATCTTGTAGTGGACGGCGAAGTTGCCCGCGGCGGAACCGCCGAACTCGTACGTCATGATGTATTTGCCGTTGGGCATCCTGGCGACGGTCGGCATGCCGGGGCGCTGGCTGTAGGTGGGCATCGCCACGTCGTCCACGACCGGGCCCCAGTTGCGGACGTCCGTGGAGACCTGGTGGACGATCTTCTGCCCGTGGTCGGGGTCGCGCTGGTCGGAGTAGTAGACGATGAGCTTGTCGCCGGAGACCAGGAAGAACGGTTCCCACACGGGGGTGTTGCCGTTCACGTCAGTGGCTTTACCGCCGGTGGCGATGTTGGTGACGAAGGTCCAGCTCTGGCCGCGGTCGGTGCTGGCGTACAGGTCGATCTTGCTGCCGGACCGGTCGTAGGGCACCGAGTCACCTGCGGCCAGGATGGTCCCGGCGGGGAAGTCGCCCATCGCCTTGGGGAGTTCGAAGAGCTCGGGCTGCCAGCGCATGCCCCAGCCGTTCTGGGTGTCGGCGACCTCGGAGAGCTTCGTCCAGGAAACGCCGTTGTCGGTGCTGCGGTAGATCGGGAAGACGGGCATGTCCACGCGGTACTGCTCGAACGTGGCGAGCAGGGTGCCGTTGGCCGTGCCGTTGTGCTGCAGGCGCATCGCCCGCGGGTAGTAGCTTCCGGGGGAGAGGGCGTCGGAGGGCGGGGTGTAGAGCGTCTGGGCGGGGCGGGAGAGGGCGTCCGCCCTGCCCGCGCCGGGCAGGACCAGCGTCGCTGCCGCGACGGCCAGGGCCAGCAGCAGGAACAGGAGAGTGGCGGGGACGGAACGCGGAGCGGCGCCGGGTCTGGCGCCTGTTCGTGCGGGGGACATGTGCGGCTCCGATGGCGGGGCGTGGTTTTCTACGGGCCCGCCGCCCCCGGATGACCAGGTGGGGGCGGCGGGGTTCAGGGGCGGGTCGGTCGGCGGCAGGGCCGGGTGACCTCGCGACAAGAGGGCATGGTCAGCGGCCGTGTGATGGGACGGCGGCGCGGTAGCCCTGGGGTGGGACGGCTGCGGGATCGATGGCCGTTGGGCGCGGGGTGCCGCGGTGCGTGCGGCGTGTTCCCCGCGTCGGCCGGTTGCTCGGGGCGGTGCTCAGGCGGTGTGCAAAGGGCTCTGGCCCTTGTGGGACGGTGGCGGTGCGGTCGAGCCGCGGACGACGAGCTCGACCGGTGGCTCGATCGCCGGCGGCAGTTCCGTGTCCGGCTTCTCGATGGCGTGGACGAGCAGTCCGACTCCCTGCCGCGCCGCGGCGTCGAAGGGCTGACGCACGGTGGTCAGCGGCGGAGAGACGTAGGCGAAGACCGGGTTGCCGTCGAACCCGACGACACTGATCTCCTCCGGCACCCGACGCCCTGCTTCACGCAGGGCGTGGATCAGGCCGATGGCCATCTCGTCACCCGCCGCGAACACCGCGGTCACCGAGTTGTCCGAGGCCAGTTCGCGACCCGCCGCATACCCGGAGGCGGGCGACCAGTCACCGTTGAGCAGAGGCGGCTCGTGCGCGCCACGCGCCGCCAGTGCCGCCCGCCAACCCTCGATGCGGTCCTTGGTGGCGTACCAGCGCCGCGGGCCGGCGAGGTGATGGACGGTCACGTGACCCAGGTCCAGCAGATGCTCGGTGGCCGCCCGCGCCAGTTCGTGTGCGCCCACACCCATGGTCACGGTGCGGGTGGCGGTGAAAGCGGGCGGTGCCCCCAGGAAGAGGACGGGAACGTCGACGCGGACGCTGACGTCCCCTTCCACGATGGGTTCGGAGACGATGACGCCGTCCACCCCTTGCTCGAGCAGCGACTCCACCGCCCCCGCGATGCCCACGGGGTCGCCGTCCGGCGTGTTGACCACACGGAGCGCGTAACCCGCGTCGCGCACGGCCCGCTCGACGTGCACGAGCAGTGAAGCGGTCCCGTACCCGGCGGTGCCCAGGGCGACCACGCCGATCGAGCCGGTACGCCCGGAGACCAGTGTCCTGGCCGCCTGGTTCAGCCGGTAGCCGAGTTCCTCAGCGGCTGCGAGGACCTTTGTGCGGGCCTCCTCGGAGACATACGGCTCGTTGTTGAGGACCCGGGACACCGTCTTGCGCGACACCCCGGCCAGGCGGGCCACGTCCGCGCTGCGCGGCACAGCGGAGCCCTCGCTCCGTCCCACCACTGCTGCCATGAAGTCTCCCGACGGCCGTACGTCTGCATAGAAGGAGGTCAACTGTATGACCACGCGGTCTGACCGCGTGGTCATGTCTACGTAGCCGACAGCTGTACGTCAAGTGTTCCGGCGGTATCGATTCCGATGGGCGGATGCGGGTTCGTCGGAGGGCGGCCGGTCGGCGAAGGGGGTCGCAGCCGCCGTGAAAGGGCACGTACGGCGAGTATATTTGCTGGTCAAGCGGCACAATCGCGCTCTCGGTCCCGCTCGCGGAACGCGGTCGTCGTTCCCCTCCGGCGGTAGGCCGGCCGTCCTGCAGACATGTACGGTCAGCCCTGAGCTCGGGTCGAAGGGGCTTGACAGCGACTCCCTGGAGCGTTCAGTCTTCCTCGCAACCGCCGGTCGGATTTGTTCGATCGTGTTGAGTCTTGGTCGCGTGGGCGACCGCTTCCCCGTCACACCCCGCGGGCCGACGTGCCGCCTGAGCACGGCCGCCCTGTCAGGAGCCGAAATGCACTCTTCCTCCCTCGGCCGGCCCATGCCTGCCGCCAGCCGCCGCACCGTCCTGCGCGGTATTGGTGGCGCAGCCGTCCTCGGCGCCGGCGTACCGCTGCTCAGCGCCTGCGGCGGCAACGGCACGGCATCCGACCCGAAGACCGTCAGCCTCGGGTCGAACGCGTCGGACGCGGTGCCGAAGAAGGCGTTCGCCGAGATCTACGCGGCGTTCACGAAGCAGTCCGGGATCACGGTCGACGTGAACACCAAGGACCACAACACGTTCCAGGAGCAGATCAACTCCTACCTCCAGGGCACCCCGGACGACGTGTTCAACTGGTTCGCCGGCTACCGCATGCAGTTCTTCGCGGCCAAGGGCCTGGCCTCCCCGATCGACGACGTGTGGCAGAAGATCGGCGGCAATTTCCCCGAGGCGATGAAGGCGCTCAGCAAGGGCGCGGACGGCACGTACTACTTCGTGCCGATCTCCACGTCCCTCTGGGGCGTCTTCTACCGCAAGAGCGTCTTCCAGAAGTACGGCTACGAGGTCCCCACCACCTGGGACCAACTCGTCGCCCTGTGCAAGCAGATGAAGAAGGACGGCCTGATCCCGTTCGCCTTCGGCGACAAGGACGCCTGGCCCGCGCTCGGCACCTTCGACCAGATCAACTTCCGTACCAACGGCTACGATTTCCACGTCGAGCTGATGGCCGGCAAGGCGTCCTGGACGGATGCCAAGGTCCGCACCGCCTTCGACCACTGGGCCGAGATCCTCCCCTACCACCAGGAGGGCGCGGTCGGACGCACCTGGCAGGACGCCGCCCAGACGCTGATCTCGAAGAAGGCGGGCATGTACCTGTTCGGCAGCTTCGTGGCGCAGCAGTTCACGAACAAGGCCGACCTGGACGACCTCGACTTCTTCCCCTTCCCGGAGATCGACTCCGCGCACGGGCAGGACACCGTCGAGGCCCCCACCGACGGCTTCATGCTCTCCAAGGCTCCGAAGAACAAGGCCGGCGCGCTCAAGCTCCTGGAGTTCCTGGGCACCCCGGAGGCCGAGGAGATCTACCTGAAGTCCGACTCGAGCCTGGTCGCGGCGTCCAACAAGGCCGACACCTCCTCGTACACCGCGCTGCAGAAGAAGGCGTACGCGACGATCGCCGGCGCCAAGCACCTCACCCAGTTCATGGACCGCGACAGCCGCCCGGACTTCACCTCCACGGTGATGCAGCCGGCCCTGCAGAAGTTCGTCCGTGACCCCAAGGGCGTCGACAGCCTGCTGACGTCGATCGAGCGCCAGAAGAAGACGATCTTCGCGTCCGCATGACCGCCACCACGAACACCGGTACCGGGACCGGCACCACCAACACCCCGGGGGCGGCCGAAGTGCTGCCCCCGGGCAACCCGAAGAATGTGACCAAGAATCAGACCAAGCGGCCGCGGGCCCCCTTGGGCCACCGACGGCTGCTCACCCGACGGGACCGCACCACGCTCGGCCTGATGGCCGGGGTGCCGACGATCCTGCACGTCATGCTCGTCTGGCTCACCGCTCTCGCCTCGATCGCGCTGGCCTTCACCACCTGGGACGGCATCGGCTTCGACTCCATCAAGTGGGTCGGCCTGGACAACTTCAAGGAGCTGTTCACCAACAACCCGCAGTTCTGGCCGGCGGTCGAGCACAACGTCGTCTGGTTCGTCGTGCTCATCATGATCCCGACTCCGCTGGGCCTGTTCCTGGCCGTGCAACTGGACAAGAAGATCCGGTTCAGCAAGGTGTACCAGACCGCATTCTTCCTGCCCGTCGTGCTGTCGATGGCGGTCATCGGGTTCGTCTGGCAGCTGATCTACAACCCCGACACTGGCCTGATCAACAGCATCATCGGTGCGAACGAGCCCGGCCACTACATCGACTGGATCGGTGACCCGGACCTCAATCTGTGGTCCGTGCTCATCGCCGCCTCCTGGCGGCACACCGGCTACATGATGATCCTGTACCTGGCGGGTCTGAAGGGCGTCGACCCGGCCCTGCGGGAGGCGTCCTCGCTGGACGGCGCAAACGAGTGGCAGACGTTCAGGAACGTCATCTTCCCCACCCTGCGCCCCACCAACACCATCGTCCTGGTCGTGACGATCATCGAGGCGCTGCGCGCCTTCGACCTGGTCTTCGTCTTCAACAAGGGCGCCGAGGGCACGGAACTGCTGTCGATCCTGGTCACCAACAACATCATCGGCGAGTCCAGCCGGATCGGATACGGCTCGGCGATCGCCGTGGTCCTGCTGTTGATCTCGCTCGCCGTGATCATCCCGTACCTGATCGCGACCTTCCGGAAGGAGCGGCGCGCATGAGCACCGTGAGCGCGCTCGGAAAGCAGCGCACCCCCGTCCGCCCCGCCCGGATCCTGCTGCACCTCTTCCTCGCCGGTGCCGCGCTGGCTTGGCTGGCGCCCCTGCTGTGGGCGATGTACGCGGCGATGCGGCCGTACGCCGAGACCAGCACCAAGGGCTATGTGTCCTGGCCCGACAAGCTGAGTCTCGACAACTTCACCAACGCGTTCGAACAGTCGGACATGCTGCACTACTTCGGGAACACGCTGCTGGTGGCGATCCCGGCGGTGCTGCTGACGCTGTTCCTGTCGTCGTGTGTGGCCTTCTACGTCAGCCGCTTCGACTTCCGGGTCAACCTCTTCCTGCTCCTGGTGTTCACGGCCGGCAACCTGCTGCCGCAGCAGGTCATCATCACCCCGCTGTACCGCCTGTACCTGCTGATCGACCTGCCCGGCATCACCATGAGCGGCAAGCTGTACGACTCCGCGCTGGGCCTGGTGCTGATCCATGTGGCGTTCCAGTCCGGGTTCTGCGCGTTCGTGCTGGCCAACTACATGCGCTCGCTGCCGCACGAGTTGACCGAGGCCGCACTGGTCGACGGCGCCTCGGTGTGGCGCCTGTACTGGCAGATCGTGCTGCCGCTGTGCAAGCCGGCGATGGCTGCCCTGGCGACGTTGCTGTCCATCTGGATCTACAACGACTTCTTCTGGGCGCTGGTGCTGATCTCCACCGGCGAGAACATGCCGATCACCTCGGCGCTGAACAACCTCTCCGGCCAGTACTTCACCGACCCCAACCTGGTCGCCGCCGGCGCCCTGCTCACCGCGATCCCCACTCTGATCGTGTACTTCGTGCTCCAGCGCCAGTTCGTCAGCGGTCTCACGCTGGGCGCCAACAAGGGCTGAAGCACGCCTCCTCCTCGTTTCCGTCCCCACACTTCCCGGAGTACCACCAGTGACCACCGAACGCCGTCTCCGCCTGCCCGGAATCGCCTACGGCGGCGACTACAACCCCGAGCAGTGGCCCGAGGAGGTGTGGGCCGAGGACATGGCCCTGATGCGCGAGGCCGGGGTGACCATGGTCAGCGTCGGCATCTTCTCGTGGGCCCTGTTGGAGCCCGCGGAGGGCGTCTACGACTTCTCCCGCATGGACAAGATCCTCGACCTCCTCCACGAGAACGGCATCGCCGCCGACCTCGCCACCCCGACGGCCTGCCCGCCCGCCTGGTTCTTCCGGGCCCACCCGGAGGCACTGCCGGTCGACCGCGACGGCCGCACGCTGTCGTACGGCAGCCGCCAGACCTTCTGCCCGTCCAGCCCGGCCTACCGCACGGCCGCGCTGCGTATCGCGGGTGCGCTGGCCGAGCGGTACGCCGACCACCCGGCCGTCGCGATGTGGCACGTCCACAACGAGTACGGCTGCCACAACGCGGAGTGCTTCTGCGACACCAGCGCGGCTGCCTTCCGGCGCTGGCTGAAGGCGATGTACGGCAACGACCTGGACGCGCTCAACCACGCCTGGGGCACCACCTTCTGGAGCCAGTGGTACTACGACTGGGAGGAGATCATCCCGCCCCGCGCCACCGGCGCCGATCCCAACCCCACCCACCGGCTGGACTGGCGCCGCTTCTGCTCGGACGAACTGCTGTCGCTGTTCACCGCCGAACGCGACGAGCTCCGCCGAGCCGCCCCTCACATCCCCGCCACCACCAACTTCATGGTGATGCACAACTTCGACGCCATGGACTACTGGCGCTGGGCTCCCGAGCTGGACATCGTCTCCAACGACCACTACCTGCTCGCCACCGACCCGGAGTCGGAGATCGACATCGCGCTCTGCGGCGACCTGGTCCGTTCCCTGGCCGGCGGGCGGCCCTGGCTGCTGATGGAACACTCCACGGGAGCCATCAACTGGCAGCCCGTCAACCGGGCCAAGCGGCCCGGTGAGATGCGCCGCAACGCACTCGCCCACGTCGCGCACGGCGCCGACGGCATCGCCTACTTCCAGTGGCGCGCCGCGAAGGCGGGCGCCGAGCAGTGGCACTCGGCGATGCTTCCGCACGCGGGCACCGACAGCCAGATCTGGCAGGACGTCGTGCGGCTCGGCGCCGATCTGCGGGCCCTCGCCGAAGTAGGCGGCAGCACCAGCCCCGCCAAGGTCGCCATCGTCTGGGACTGGAACGCCCGCTGGGCCATGGAGCTGCCCTCCCAGCCCAGCAGCGAACTCCGCTTCCAGGACCTGGTGAGGGACTGGTACACACCGCTGTGGAAGGCCGGCGTGGCGGTCGACTTCGTACGTCCCGACAGCCCGGACCTCGACCGCTACCGGCTCGTCCTGGCCCCCAGCCTGTACCTGGTCGACGACGCGGGAGCGAGCAACCTTGCGGCGTTCGTCGAGCACAGCGGCACCCTCGCCGTGGGCTTCCACAGCGGTGCGGTGGACGAGAACTGCCATGTACGCCTGGGCGGTTACCCGGGCGCGTTCCGGAAGGTCCTCGGGGTGCACGGCGACGAGCCGTTCCCCCTGCTGCCCGGACAGTCGGTCGGCCTGGGCGGCCAGGTCCCGCAGGACGCGACCGCCGACCTGTGGACCGAACGCCTCCGGCTCACCGGAGCGGAGGCCGTCGCCACGTACGCGGACGGACCTTTGGCCGGCGTCCCGGCCATCACCCGCCACACGTACGGAAGCGGCACCGCCTGGTACATCGCCACCCATCCGGACCCCACCACCCTGGCCGCCGTCCTGAACCGCATCCGAGAGGAGGCCGGAGTGCGCTCGGAGCACGACGTACCAGTCGGCGTCGAGGTGGTGCGGCGGCGGGGCGCGGAGGCCGACTACCTCTTCCTGATCGACCACGCCGGCAAGGGCGCCGAGATCCCCGCCGAAGGGGTCGAACTCCTCACCGGCAAACCGGTCGTGGACTCCGTCACCGTCCCCGAAGGCGGCGTCGCAGTCGTCCGCGAGGCGACGCGCGAACCGAGTGGCGGGTGAGGCATCTGAGGTTGCTCCGTGTGGCGGTCTCCCCTCGGGCACCACTGGTTTTCGCTTCGGAGTGATGTCCATGGTGGGGCCAGGGTGCGGCCGGTCTCGGTGATGAACGCATCGAGGGTACGGGCCGCGAGGTTGCCCAGATCATTTGAGGTTCGCTCACACGCATTCGGCCGGGTTCAGGTCCGGGGCATTCGCCGGCAGCCGGAAGACGGCCAGCCACCGATCCCGGGCGGCCAATAACTCGCGCATCAACGCGTCCTTGTGATGGCTGGAGTTGTCCCCGACCAGGACGGGGTTCCCGCCGAGCTGCTGATGAGCGGCGTCCAGGGGCCGGGCGAAGTCGCGTTCCCTGAAACCGCGCTTCTCACTGAGGCGGCCGGGATGGTGCACCAGCATCCGGTAGACCAGCCGGGTCCGCTCGCCCGCCCTGGCGCACACCGTGCCGACCAGTGAGATCCGCCCCGAGCCCCCGATGGCGCAACGTGGGCGCGGGCACAGAAGTACGTCCTGACCCGTACAGAACGCGCCTCCAAGCTGGTCAAGCGGCCCTACGATCTTCGGCACGCCGGGATCTCGTTCTGGCGGTACTCCGGTGTGGCCCCTGCCGAGTGCGGTCGTCGCGCGGCCTGAGCATTGAGGTCCGTAAGGTCTTGTGCAGCCCGGGAGGGCGGGATGTGGCTGAGTAGGGCCTGCCAGTGGTGGCTAGCGAGGAGTGGCCGTCCTGCTCTCCGGGGCGCCCTGGCTGCTGATTGAGATGTGCGCGCCTTGTGCGGTCGCTAACGGAGCGGACAGCGGGGCGTTCCTCGGGCCGACGGCACAACGATGTGGCACGAGGAGGGCGAGTGAGTTAGCGATATGGCCAAGCCTCTGTGACGCCTCATAGTGCACCGCGACATCGCCGACACGACGCCTTGGCCCGTGTCCAGGCCCAGGGCGGCGAGATCCTTGCCGGCGGCAACCGGCGCCTGACCGAAGTCGCTCCCGCGGCCGCCCACACCGAGCCGG
The DNA here is from genome assembly GCF_042959065.1 of Streptomyces sp. NPDC007929. Lineage (NCBI taxonomy): Bacteria > Bacillati > Actinomycetota > Actinomycetes > Kitasatosporales > Streptomycetaceae > Streptomyces > Streptomyces sp. NPDC007929. The sequence goes on from NZ_JBIBKD010000004.1 coordinate 819,217, forward strand.
TCCTCGTCCGGGTAGACGAACCGCGGCCTGTACCCGCGTCTACCGGCCGCAGACCAACGGCAAGGTCGAACGCTTCAACCGCACCCTGCTCGACGGATGGGCCTACCTACGCCCCTACACCAGCAACACCGAACGCACCACAGCTCTGGCAGACTTCCTGCACACCTGCAACCACCACCGCTGCCACACCGCACTCGGCGGCCAGCCACCCATCAGCTGTGTGAACAACGCTTCAGGTCAATACACTTAGCGCTCGGCCTGCCGTCTTGTAGCAGTTCCGCAAGGCGTGCGTGTCTGCGAGCGCTCTCGGTACTGCCGCCCAGCGCGGACGCCCGCTTTCCTGCTAGGGCGGCGTGGTGATCACCGAGGCCAACGTTCTGAAGATCCCGGAGTCCGACTGATCGGGGGCCGCGGGTTCGCCACCGACTACCATTCCCGCCACCCCAGCGTCCGCAGAGTCCGTCACCGTCCCAGCCGTCGGATGTGGCGTTCGCATCCTGCAACAGGGCCGGTTCTCGATGGATTTTTCTGATGCCGTCGCCGAACTCACTCGTTGGCGATCTGCTCGGGTGGCTCGGGATTGCCGTGTTCGCCCAGCCAGCGGGCGAGTTTTCCGCGTCGTCCGATGGCGCGCAGCCGCCGCTCAGTGGCTTCCCGGCTCTCGGCGGTGGTGATCAGGAGGAGTTCGTCGCCGGCTTGGAGCACGGTGTCGGGTTGCGGAACGAGGGTGGTGTCGTCGCGGATGATGAGGTTGACCACGGTGGGGCGCGGTAGCCGTAGCTCGAACACGGCGACGCCGTGCAGGCGTGAGCCTGGCGGGATGGCGACGGTGAGCAGGTCGGCGTCGAGGACGTCCAGTGGGGCTGTCTCGACTTGGACGTCGCGCAGGGCGTCAGTTTGGGTCAGGCCGAGCAGGCGGGCGACGCGGGGCAGGGCGGGGCCTTGGATCAAGGTGAACAGGACGACCAGGAGGAAGACGATGCCGAGCAGGTCATCGGCACCGCTGACGCCGGCGACGACGGGGTAGGTGGCCAGGACGATCGGGACGGCTCCGCGCAGTCCGGCCCAGGAGATGAAGCCTTGCTCGCGCCAGGAGAGGGGGAAGGACAGCAGGCACAGCAGGACGGATACGGGCCGGGCGGCGAGCAGCAGTACCAGTCCCGCCACTGCCGCGGGCAGCACCGCGGCGGGCAGTTCACTGGGATTGACGAGCAAGCCGAGCATGACGAACAGGCCGATCTGAGCAAGCCAGCCGGCGCCTTCGGCGAAGGAGCGGGTGGCGGCGCGGTGGGGGAGCTTCGCATTGCCCAGCACCAGCCCGGACAGGTAGGCGGCGATGATGCCGCTGGCGTTCACGACTCCGGCCGCGGCGAAGGCGATGATGCCGAAGGCGACGGTGGCCAGTGGATACAGGCCGGTGGCGGGCAAGGCGATGCGCTTGAGTGCAACTACCCCGAGCCATCCCAGGGCTGCACCCAGCAGCCCCCCGACGACGAACTGGTACACGACGTTGGCAGTGATGTAAGCAGGGCTGGGTGGCAGGTCGGCGGCGGTGGTGGAGAAGACCGTCACGAGGATGATCGCGGGTGCGTCATTGAATCCCGATTCGGCTTCCACCAGGCTGGTGAGCCTCCGCGGCAGTGGAAGCGAGCGCAGCACTGCGAAGGTCGCGGCCGCGTCGGTGGAGGAGACGATCGCCCCCAGCAGGAGCGCCAGGTGCCAGTCCAGTCCGAGCAGCCAGTGCACCCCGCTCGCGGTGACCAGCACCGAGACCACCACGCCCACGGTGGCCAGGACCCCCGCGGGTGCCACGAGCCGTCGAAGCTCCGACCACTGGGTGGTCAGCCCGCCCTCTACGAGGATGACGGCGAGCGCCGCGTTGCCCAGCACCTGCGCCAGCTGGGCGTCGTCGAAGTGCACACCGATGACGTCCTCACCGATGATCACGCCCAGCGCCAGGAACAGCAGCAGACTCGGAAGACCGATGCGGTCCGCGGCACGGGCAGCGGCGATGCCGGCCAGCAGCACCGTGCCGGCTACCAGCAGTGCCAGGTACAGCTCGGAGAGCGTCACCTGGCCGTCCCCGCGCCAGGCAACGAGTGGGACTTCCTATCGCAAGGACCGCAGGCGGGAGGACTGGGGCCTGGACGGCAAGGGGTCGAACAGGTTGGCGGTGACCCCGGCCAGGACCAGACCGGTGGCGATGAGCAGGCCGTCCGGCAGCGCAATGCCAAGGGCCAGAGCTGCGGCAGTGAGCGCCAGCGTGGCCCAGGCCGACCAGTGGCGGTGCCTGCGGCGCGCCGCACTGGCAAAGCGGTCGTCGGACAGTGCACGCGCGAGGCGGGGATCTTCGCGCTGCAGTTGCTCAGCGATGCCCTGGAGCGACTCCTCATTGAACCCGGCCATGGCTCCTCCCGGGGGTCGCGGCCGATGCGCGTGTCGAACGATCGGTAGACAGTCGCTGCGCGTGTCACCTGCTTCCTCCTCATCCGGCAACCAGCCGATGAGCTCATGGATACAAGGGCGGTCCATCCGGTCGCCGCCGACATGCCGGGCCGTAGCGCGTGATTCCGACCCATCGCCTTCGCCTGTATGCCTGGAGTAGGCGGTACGCGATAGTGACCGGTGTTTCCTCCTGTGCTTCTAGCCTGTCCTGAGTGCACAGATGTTCGCCATCGGGCGCCGCACCCATTTCCCGTGTCCCGCAGGATGTACTGCGGGTAAGCCCAGGGGTTGGGCGGCCTGGCCAGGGCAGGCGGGACGCTGCCGGGGTGAGGGACGGGATCGCGACGGGTGCGGCGGCTGAGACGGAGGAGGAGTTCGAGTTCTGCACACCGAACCGAGTGCGATGCTCGGCTGCGGCGTCAGGGCCTGATTTGCGTCTCTTTTCAGTTGGAGGTCAAGTCGTCTGCTTGGTGTCGGAGCCCTCGGGAACGTTGCCGCCGCTGTCCAGGAGCTTGCCCGTAGTGCGGTTGACGATGTTGTACTGTCCGTCGCCGCGGTGGAGGTACCGGCGTAGTTCACGTCGGTGAAGTCCAGGGCGCCGTCGACGGGCCGCAGGACGGGGATCTGGCCGGCGAACGTCAACTTCAGTGGTACATGGGGGCGGAGAACGGTGCCGAGGAGGGCAGGGTCACCTTCAGCCCGGACGCGTCCTGGGTGCCACTGGGGCCGTTGATGTAGGGGCCGCCAGGACCGTCACGCGAGTCCGGTGGCCTTCCCTAACGCCGCCCACGCGAACTCCCCTTGAGGACGAACTACCAGATGCCGCCCGCGTGCTGACCGGGGAGTGGGCGAACCGCCGTGCTCCTGGAGACGGTCGGCGACACGGGCCACGCGGTGGGGAGTGCACCGAGCTCCGCTCCACCGGATCACTCTGCGCGGGAAGCCTCGCGACTTGCCGCTTTCTGACCCGTCGCGCGCGGTATTGCCGACACCCTCCGCCCACATGACAGTCACTCCCATCTCTGATGTACCTCTCGATTCAGTACCTGCTACCGTCATGGTTGTGACTGCCAAGCCGGATCTACGGGAACGACGTCGCCTGGAAACCCAGGCCGAGATCGAGGACGCCGCCCTCGACCTGTTCGAGAGACAGGGGTGCGAGCACACGACCGTGCTCGAGATCGCGCGGGCGGCCGGTGTCTCGCAGAGCACCTTCTTCCGGTACTTCGCGACGAAGGAGGACGCGGTGCTGGGATCGCACCGCGCCTTCGAGTCCGCTCTCGTCGCCCGCCTGGGCGGTGCCGAGGTCAGACCCTTGAACCTTCGCGACATCGAGGAGGTCATCGCCGCAGCCCTGGGTGATCTGAGCACCGACGGGGCCAACGTGCTGGGCCGCATACGGCGGGTCCGCGGCCTGCTCATGCGGGACACGGCCCTGCGCAGCGCGGCATTGGGGTGGGAGGCCGGACAGTGTCGACGGTTCCAGGGCCTACTGGCGGACGCCACCGGCACCGAGACCGTGGACCTCGGGGTCCGGATGCTGCTCGAGACCGTGAGCGTCACCCTGCGCGTCACGTTCGACGAGTGGGCCTCACGGGCCCCGGAGGGCGACGCCGAGCTGGTCGACGTCTACCGCACCACCTGCGCCCGGCTGCGTGACGTGGTCTCCGACTGACTCGTGGGACGCCGCCCACCGCCACCCGGCCTCTGACCCACGTGCCTGTCCCCGGCCCCCCATGACGACAACTCAGGAGCAAACCCCTCTATGCGCGCCCTGGTTCTCGACCAGCCCGGTCCCTGCGACACCCTGCGGATGGCGGACCTGCCGGTCCCCGACCCCGGGCCTGGGCCTGGGCAGGTTCGGATCAGAGTGGAGGCCTGCGGACTGAACCCGTCGGACTACCAGCGTGCCGCCCACGGCATCCCGGAATGGACCTGGCCCGCCGTACTGGGGCTGGACGTCGTGGGCATCGTGGACGAGCTCGGCGCAGGCGTGACGAACGTCCGTACGCGGCAGCGCGTGGCGTTCCACGCCGACATCCGCGAACGCGGCGGCTTCGCCGAGTACGCCCTGGCGGACGCCCAGGTCCTGGCGCCGGTTCCGGCGGGCCTCGATCCGGCCGTCGCCGCCGCCCTGCCCTCGGCCGGCATGACGGCCTACCAGGCGGTGGTACGCCGACTGCACGTCACCGCGGAGGACACCGTCCTCGTCACCGGCGGTGCCGGGGGAGTCGGCGGCTTCGCGGTCCAGCTGGCCGCGATGGCCGGAGCACGGGTGCTGTCCACCGCGTCCGCCGGCAACGCCGCGTACGTGCGGGGTCTCGGTGCGGAAGTCGTCGTCGACCACCGCACCGAGGATGTTGCTTCCCGCGTACGGGAGGTGACCGAGGGCCGGGGTGTGGACGCCGTGGTCGACACCGTGGGCCCGGACTCGGCCACCAGCAACCTGGGTCTGCTGGTGCACGGTGGCCGCCTCGCCGCGATCGCGGGACGCCCCGACCTCGGCGTGGTGCCGCCGTTCTCCATGGCGCCCTCCCTCCACGAGATCGCCCTCGGCGCCGCGTACACGGTCGGCGACGAACGAGCGCGCGGGCAGCTGTCGACGATGCTCACCGAGTTGCTCTCCATGGCCGCCGACGGACGGCTGGACCCGATGCTGAACCGGACCGTCGCCCTGGAGGACGTGCCCGCCGCGCTGACCGAACTGTCGGGCCGGCGGGTGCGGGGCAAGCTGGTCCAGCTCTTCGCACGCCGTTGAGCCGTACGTACACCACCTCGCCGACGACACCGTTCTGCCGCGGCCGGCCGTCCGAAAACCATCTGAGGAGCCCCGTGACACCGACACCGCCCCCCTTCGACACCGAACTCGACGCCGTTCTGCGGGCGATGGAAGCAGAGGGCGGCACCCTGTCCGATCTCAGCGCGGAGGGGATCGCCGCCGCGCGCCAGATGCTGGACGCCGCGGCCCCGGACGACGAACAGTTGAGTCACCAGGGCTACTTCGAAGTCGAGGACCGGGTCGTACCGGGTCCTGAGGGCGCTCCCGGCGTGTCGCTCCTGATCTGCCGCCCCGTGGCGTCCGGCGGCCCGCGGCCGGTGATCTATCACGTCCATGGCGGCGGCATGGTGATCGGCAACAACCGGTCCGGTGTGGACATGGTCGTGGACTGGGCGCGGGAGCTGGACGCGGTGGTGGTGTCCGTCGAGTATCGGCTCGCCCCGCAACACCCGCACCCCGCGCCCATCGAGGACGTGTACGCCGGCCTGGTGTGGACGGCCGGTCACGCGCGGGAGATCGGCGGTGATCCCGAGCGGATCGTCATAGCGGGAGCCAGCGCGGGCGGTGGCCTCGCCGCCGGGCTCGCCCTGCTGCTCAGGGACCGCAAGGGCGCGCGGCCTGCCGGACAGTTGCTGATGGGGCCGATGCTCGACGACCGCAACGACACACCGTCCGCCCGCCAGATGCAGGGCCTGGGCATCTGGGACCGTACGGCCAACGAGTCCGGCTGGACAGCGCTGCTGGGCGACCGGCGTGGTGGCCCGGACGTGTCCCCCTACGCGGCGCCCGCCCGTGCCGAGGACCTGTCCGGGCTGCCCCCGGTCTATCTCGACGTCGGCTCGGCGGAGACCTTCCGGGACGAGGTCGTCACGTACGCCTCCCGCCTGTGGCAGGCCGGCGAAGTGGCCGAACTGCATGTGTGGCCGGGCGGTTTCCACGGTTTCGAGGGCTTCGCCCCGCAGACCGCCCTCGCCCGTACGGCTGTGGCCGCGCGGTTGAACTGGCTGCGGCGGCTCCTTGCCGAGTGAACGAGGGGACGTCCCCCACATGCCACGCGACCGGCAGGCCGTCAGGAGGGGGACGGCCGCTCAGGCCAAATGCCGGACCACTGCCTCGGCGACGGCTTTGGCGCTGCCGGGGTTCTGGCCGGTGATGAGGCGGCCGTCCTCGACGACGTGGACGTCGAAGGGCTGGTCCGCGGTGCTGTAGCCGGCGCCGAGTTCCCTGAGCCGGTCCTCCAGGCTGTAGGGGACGGCGTCCGCCCGCTGGGCGAGTTCCTCCTCCCGCCAGGAGAAGCCGGTGACGTTCCTGCCCTTCACCAGGGGTTCGCCGTTGCTGAGTGTGACGTCGAGCAGACCGCATGGGCCGTGGCAGACGGCCGAGACGATCCGGCCGGTGTCGTGGAACCGTGCGATGAGGGTCTCCAGTGCCCGGCTCTGGTGGAAGTCGAACATGACGCCGTGTCCGCCGGTGAGGTAGATGGCGTCGTAGTCGTCGACGCCGGCCTGGGCCACGGCCATGGTGTCCTTGAGCCTGTCCATGAACCGGCGGTCGGTGTACCGCTGGTCGGTGCCGAGGTCGCCGAGGACGGTGTGGGCGAGGCTCTCTGGGTCGAGGGGCACGGGCCCGCCCTGGATACTGGCGATGGTGACGTCGTATCCGGCCTGTTCGGCGACGTCGTAGAAGTGCGTGAGTTCACCGAGCCAGAGACCGGTGCGGTATCCGACCTTCTCGTACTCGCCGGTGCTGGTGACGATGACGAGGATGCGGTTCGTGCGGGGCATGGAATTCCTTTCGGGGACGACTTACGCGGCTGGCCCGTGCCGTCAGGCGGAAGGCGCACCGGTCAGGACTTCCACACGGCCGGTGTCGAGGGAGTAGTAGGCGCTGACGACGGCCAGGTCGCCCTTCTTCACGAGGGGGGCGAGATCCGCGTTGGACCGCAGGGCGGCGGAGGTCTGCTTGGTATGGACGCGGATCATGGCGTCGACCGGGTCGGCGTGCTTGGCCTTCGCCGTCTCCTCGTACGCGGGCCGCAGTGCCTCGGCGATGGACTGCAGGTTGCCCGGAAGTGGCTTGTTGTCCTTCAGCGCCTTGTACGCGGCCTTGACCGCGCCGCAGCGCTGGTGCCCGAGTACGACGATCAGCGGCGTCCCCGACGTCATGGGCCCGTACTCGACGGAGCCGGTGACCACCGGTCCCACCACCTGCCCGCCCGTGCGCATCACGAACAGGTCGCCGAGCCCGGTGTCGAACAGCAGCTCCGGAGGCACCCGGGAGTCGATGCAGGACAGGATCACGCCGTAGGGATCCTGCTCCTCCGCGACGAACTGGCGTCGGCTGGGGTCCCGGTCGGGGTGTGTCAACTTCCCGTCCACCCAGCGCTTGTTGCCCTCCATCAGCCGGGCGAAAGCCGCCCACGGCGCGTCCGGCCGATCGTCCGAGGACCCGCCGTGGACGGTCGGGGACGGCGAGGAGGCCTTCGCCGCGTTCTGCGTTGTCGTGCTGTCCGCATCCGACGAGCAGCCGGAAAGCGCGGCCACGGTGGCCACGAGTCCTCCGGCGAGTATGGATCTGCGCCTCGGCTGTACAACCCTGCCCATTGGTGTTTCCTCCGCTGTCGGTTGTGGGGTGAGCCCAAATGTAGGAGTGGATTTCCCGGCGCCCCCGGTACCCGGGAAGCGAATCAGGGCGCGGCGATTGCTACTTGAGTACTGCCTGCAAACCGCCTACAGGGAGGTCTTCGCCGCGTCCGACGCCTTGGCCGACGCGTTCGCCGGGGCAGCGACGGGCTTCCGGCCGGGCAACAGGGCGGCGAGCGCGCAGCACAGCGCGGCGGCGCCGGCGCCGATGGCCAGGACGGTCCGGAAGCCGTCCTCCGACGGCAGGGCGTGGCCCGCGAAGTCGGTGGTCATCTGAGCCAGGACCACGGCGATGACGGCGCTGGAGAAGGATGTGCCGAGGGAGCGCATCAGGGTGTTGAGGCTGTTGGCCGCGGCGGTCTCGGACACCGGTACGGCGCCCATGATGAGCGCGGGCATCGCGCCGTACGCCAGTCCCATGCCCGCGCCGACGATGCAGCCGACCACGACGAGCTGCCAGATCTCGGCCATCAGCACGGTGCCGGTCGCGTAACCGGCGGCGACTACCAGCGCGCCGACGATCAGGGTGACCTTGGGGCCGCGGGCCTTGGTGATGCGGGCGGACAGCGGGGTCGTGGCCATCATCACCAGGCCCATCGGGGCCATGGCCAGACCGACGGTCAGCAGGTCCCGGCCCATGCCGTAGCCGGTCTGCTCGGGCAGTTGCAGCAGCTGCGGCAGGACCAGGGACAGCGCGAACATCGAGAAGCCGATGGCGACGGACGCGAGGTTGGTGAACAGCACCTGGGGGCGGGCGCTGGTGCGCAGGTCGACCAGCGGCGCGCCGGTGCGCAGTTCGAAGCGTCCCCACAGAAGCAGCACGATCGCGGCGGCGCCGAACAGGCCGAGGGTGGTCGCGCTGCTCCAGCCCCAGTCGGCTCCCTTGGACACGGCCAGCAGCAGACAGACCAGTCCGGCGGAGAGACCGGCCGCGCCCACCAGGTCGAAGCGGCCGCCCGTGCGCACCTCGGACTCGGGGACGATCGTGACGACGAGGACCACGGCCAGGACACCGAGGACCGCGGAGGCCCAGAACAGCACGTGCCAGTCGAAGTGATCGGCGATCAGGGCGGCCGCGGGCAGCCCGAGCGCACCGCCGATGCCGAGGGACGCGCTCATCAGGGCGGTCGCGCCGGGCAGCCGCTCGGCGGGCAGTTCGTCGCGCATGATGCTGATGCCGAGTGAGACAGCGCCGGCGGACAGCCCTTGCAGAACCCGGCCGATGACCATCGGGGTGAGGGAGTCGCTCAGGCCGCAGACCACCGAGCCGGCCACGAGGAGGGCGAGGCTGAGCAGCAGCATCCGCCGCTTGCCGTACATGTCACCGAGCCGGCCCATGACGGGGGTGGCGACCGCGCCGGCGAGCAGTGTGGCGGTGATGGCCCAGGCCGTGTCGCTCGGGGAGGCGCCGAGGAGTTCCGGAAGCTCGGGGATCAAGGGAATGACGAGGGACTGCATCAGCGAGACCGCGATCCCGCCGAAGGCCAGGGCAGCCACGACGGCGTTCGCTCGCGGAGCCGGGGACGCCTCCTCGACGGCCGACGGGGATGATGCTGCGGACATGGAAGGGCCTCTCGGGTGGGGCACGGGACAGGGGTGTGATGACTCGGGGGAGTGGCTTGGCGCATGGCGGAGGCGGTGCTCCCCGGAGGAAGTGGCTTGGCGCCTGAGGGAGACGGCGCTCCCCCGGGGAAGTGGGGGAGCGCCGTCCGGGCCGGCGGCGGCCCGGCTGCGGGGTGCGGGGTGGGGGTGCCGACCGCGCGGCTACTCCTTCAGGCGGATGGCTGCCGCCGGACAGACCGCCGCGGCCTCCCGCACGCCCTCGTGCAGATCGGCGGCGGGGTTCTCGGTGAGCAGGATGGCGATCCCGTCCTCGTCACGCTGGTCGAAGACCTCGGGTGCGGCGACGACGCACTGTCCCGCGGCGACGCACTTGGGTTCGTCGAATTCGATGTGCATGGTTCTTTCCTCCGATGTGGGGGTCTGTGCTGTGACGGGTGGGGTTCTTGGGTTGGGGACGGCAGGTCAGTCGTGGTTCCAGGCGAGCGGCAGGCGTTCCGGACCGCGGGTGAGCACCCCGGACTTCCAGACGACGTCCGCCTCGGACTCGTGGAACCGCAGGCCCGGGAAGCGGGTCAGCAGGGTGCGCAGAGCCACCTGCAGTTCCACCCGGGCGAGCGGGGAGCCCAGGCAGTGGTGTGCGCCGTGCCCGAAGGCGAGGTGGGGCGCCTCACGGCGCTCCAGGTCGAGTCGGTGGGGGCAGGTGAAGACGGACTCGTCCCGGTTCGCCGAGTGCAGTGCGACCACCACGGGCTCGCCGGCCCGCACGGTCACCCCGCCGACCTCGACGTCCTCCAGGGCGTAGCGGGCGAAGGCGGTGCCGGTCGTCAGCGGGACGAAGCGCAGGAGTTCCTCCACCGCCTGCGGGATCCGGTCCAGGTCGGCGCGCAGGGCCGCGTGCTGCTCGGGGTGGGTGAGCAGCAGGTACACGAAGTTGCTGATCTGAGTGGCGGTCGTCTCGAAGCCGCCGACGAGAAGGCCGGAGAGCATGGTCAGCAGCTCTTCCTCGGAGAGCCGGTCGTCCTCGTCCCGCGCGGCGACGAGGTCGCCGATCAGGTCGTCGCGGGGATGCTCCCGGTGTTCGGCGATCAAGCCGGTCATATGGGCGGTCAGGCTTGCCCGGTGCTCGGCCGCTTCCTCCGCCGTGTACTTGGTGGTGGAGATGAACGCCTCGGCCCAGATCTGGAAGTTCTCCCGGTCCTCGAAGGGCACGCCGAGCAGGGCGCTGATCACGCTGATCGGTAGCGGCAGCGCGAAGTCGGTGACCAGATCGGCGGGGGCGCCCTTGGCGAACATCCGGTCGGCCAGATCGGTGGCGATCCGCTCGATCCGGGGCCGCCAGTCCTCGACCCGCTTGACGGTGAACGCCTTGGCCGCGAGCCGGCGCAGGCGGCTGTGCTCCGGCGGGTCCATGATCATGAGGGCGTCCGGCGGGGTCGGGAAGGGCCGCATGCGCGGCTCGTCGCGCCGGAGGCTTTCGTTCCGGCTGAAGCGGGGGTCACCGAGGACGAACCGCGCGTCCGCGTGGCGGGTGGCCAGCCAGGCGGGCTCGCCGTAAGGGAGTCGTACCCGGCTCAGTGGCTGCTCCCTCAGGGCGGAGTAGAGAGGGCTGAGGTCGAGCTTCTCGGCTGTGAACGGATAGGAGGCGGGCGGGGTGAGCGACATGGGCGACTCCTTGGTGGGGCAAGGCTCTAACTGAGATGACGCTATCGGTTGCATCGTGGATTGAGAAACTCGGTAAGGCGTCTCATGGGTAGTGAACTATCGGTTGATAGGGTGGAGCGGTGACTGCTGAAACTCCGCGTCGACTGCGCGCCGACGCCGCCCGCAACTCCGAGAAGATCCTCCGGGCCGCGCGCGCGATGTACGCCGAGAGCGGCCCTGACGCCTCGCTGGAGGAGATCGCCCGTCGCGCCGGTGTCGGTATCGCGACGCTGTACCGGCGGTTCCCGAACAAGGAGGAACTGGTCAGGGCGGCGCTGGAACAGAAGATCACCGAGGCGATGTCGCCCGCGATCGCCCGAGCCCTCGACGACAGCGATCCCCTGCGCGCGCTCGCGACCCTGTGGGAGGCCTCGGTCTCCTTCGCGGCGCAGGAACGAGGCCTCCTCGGCGCCGTGCGCGACTCGGGCTCCTTGGCCTCCGAACTCTCCGAACCGTTCTACGAGGCCCTGATGGTGGTCACCCGGCGGGCACAGATCGCCGGGCGGGTCCGCGCCGACCTCGTGCCCGACGACCTCCACCGGATCACGGTGATGCTGCTCAGCGTGCTGCACACGGTCCAGCCCGGCAGCGCCGGCTGGAAGCGCTACATCACTTTGCTGCTCGATGGTCTCGCGCCCGCGCAGCCCAGCGCGCTTCCGTCACCCGAGCCGCTCAGGCAGTGGCCGACGCGGGGAACCCGGCCCGCCTGACCGAGGACGGCAGCCGATTCGGCCCGGCCTGTCCTCCGGAGGGGCCGTGGGACCGGCGGCGGGGGGTGGCTCGGACCGCCGGTCCCACGGTGCGCCGCCCGACCTGTCCGGTGGTGTGGCGGCGCTGGAGGGGCGCCCCCGCGGTGGAGGCCGCCCGTCTGTGAGTCCCGTCGTCTACCAGGTGACGGGCAGTTCGTGGACGCCGAAGGCGGCCATGGTGCCCCGGAACGGGATCTCTTCCAGGGGCACGGCCAGACGGAGGCCGGGCAGCCTGCGCAGCAGCCGGGGCAGCGCCTCCGTCAGTTCCACCCGGGCCAGGTTCTGGCCGAGGCACTGGTGGATGCCGTAGCCGAAGGCGATGTGCCCGCGGGTGCTACGGGAGATGTCGAGGGACCCGGCGTTGTCCATGAAGGACGGGTCGTGGTTGGCGGCGGGCAGGTTGACGGCGATGATGTCCCCGGCCTTGACCTCCTGGCCGCCGATGACGAGGTCCTCGTGGGCGGCGCGCCAGATCATGTCCTGGGCGATCGAGAGGTAACGCAGCAGCTCCTCGATGGCGTTGCCGACCACCTTGGGGTCGTCGCTGTCCCGGACCACGGCCGCCTGCTCCGGATGCTCCAGCAGGGTCAGCGTGCCCAGGCCGATCATGTTGGCGGTGGTCTCGTGCCCGGCGATGAGCAGGACGAGGCCGTTCATGGCCACTTCCTCCGGCTGGAGTTCTCCCGTCTCGACGCGCTCGGCGATCAGCCGGCTGATCAGGTCGTCGCCGGGCTCGCGCTGCTTGCGCTGCACGAGTTCCAGCAGGAAACCGAACAGCTCGGCACTGGCCTGGCTCTTCTCCTGCGCGGTGACGTCCGGCTGGTTGATCGTGATGCTGTGCTTCTGGAAGAACTCGTGGTCCTCGTAGGGCACTCCGAGCAGCAGTGAGATGACCAGGGACGGCATCGGAAGCGCGAAGGACGCGACGAGATCGGCCGAGTCGCCCTGGGCGGTCATCTCGTCGAGGAACCGGTCGACCATCGCCCGCACCTGGGGACGCATCGCCTCCATGCGCTTGACCGTGAAGTCCTTGGTCAGCATCAGGCGGATCCGGGCGTGCTCGGGGTCGTCCATGCGCGGGAACGACGGCACCTGCTGCTGTTCAGCGCCCGGGTGCATCCGGGGGTAGCGGATGGTGTCGGCGCTGATCCGCTGGTCGGACAGGACGAACTTGACGTCCTCGTGGCGGGTGACGACCCAGGCGGTCTCACCGTTCCACAGCCGGACCTTCTGCAGTCCGTCGCCCAGGCGCCACTTCTCGTACTCGGCAGGCAGATCGAGCGGACAGCGCGCGGAGCGGGCGGCGGGGTAGGCGGGCAGACCGAGGTCGCCGGTCGGGTCGGTGGCCGTGTTCATGGGTCCTCCAGTGGGGGGTCGGTGGTGAAGAGAGTTGTGGCCGCCGGGCTAGGCGGCGGGTGCGCCGATGACGGCCTCCGGCCAGGCGGTGCCGGCCGCGACGAGCGAGCGCCAGGCGCGCGTCTCCCTGGGCGGCAGCCCCGCGGCGAGCACGCCGGTGAGCCGCTCGCCCCGGCGATAGGCGACGAGGAGACGCCGAGCGCCCTCGGTCTTCAGGACGAGCGCCTCGTCGTGGCCGCGCAGTGAGCCGTACGCGTGGATCTTCACGTCGTACTGGTCGGACCAGAAGTACGGCACCGGCGCGAACGGCCGCCGCTGGTCGGGCGTGAGGAGGTTGCGGGCGACGGCCATGGCCTGCTCGGCGGCGTTCGTACGGTGCTCGACGCGCATCGACGTGCCGAAGAGCGGGTTGTGCCAGCGGGCCACGTCACCGACGCCGTGGACGTCGGGTGCGGCAGCGCAGTACTCGTCGCACAGCAGCCCGTCCTGGAGGGCCAGTCCGCTGCCCTCCAGCCACTCGGTGTTGGGCAGTGAGCCGATGGCCACCAGGACGTCGTCGGCCGGCAACTCGCTTCCGTCGGACAGCACGACACCGGTGACCCGGCCGGCCGCACTCCGGATCTCGCGGACCGAGGTGCCGGTGCGCACGTCCACACCGTGGGCCAGATGGATCCCGGTCAGGAACCGTCCGGTCTCGTCGCCGACGGCCTGGCCCATGGGGACCGTGTCCGCCTCCAGGAGGGTCACCGCGACGCCCAGCGCACGGGCCGTGGCAGCGACCTCCGCCCCGATGAACCCGCCTCCGACGATCACCAGGCGCCGGTCCGGCCGCAGCCGTTCCTTGAGGGCCAGCGCGTCCTCCACGGTACGCAGCACATGCACACCGGACACGCCGTCACTGCCGGGCAGACGGCGGGGGCGGACACCGGTGGCGACGACCAGCGCGTCGTACGGCACCACGCCGCCGTCGGCCAGGTGCACCCGGCGGGAGCCGCGGTCCAGCCCGACCGCGGTCGCCCCGAGACGCAGGTCGAGACCGAGGGCGTCGATGTCCGCCGCCGGGCGCAGCGCCAGACGGTCCGGCTGCCAGTCGCCCTTGAGCAGTTGCTTCGACAGGGGTGGGCGGTCGTAGGGGGCGTGGGGCTCGTCGCCCACGAGAGTGATCGCACCCTCGTAGCGGGCCCGGCGCAGTGCCTCCGCTGTGGCCAGTCCGCCCGCCGAGGCGCCGACCACCACGATCCGGTTCACGAGGCCGCCCCGCGACCCGGTGCGCCGATGCCGGCTTTCAGTTGCATCAGATGTCTCCTTTGCTGAGCCGTTGCGAGGAACCGCTCGGCTCCCTGTTCTGATAGCTACTCTCACCTGGCTGCGGTCGCTGTACAACATACCTGAGAAGTAAGTGGCGTTGGATCCGTCCTCCCTGGGTCGTATCCGGAAGAACGAACTAGAAAAAGCCACGTGAAGTGCGGTTTCTGTTCGTTGACGCCTGCTTCCACAAAACGATAGCTTCCAATCGTTTTAGTGGCTTCAGGCCCTGGACGTCATGACGTGCCCCCTGCGCCCATGGCGTTCCGCCCCGCCCCTCTCGTGGGGCGGAGGCCAGTTCACTCCCGGAAAGAGGCGAAGCATGACTGAGGCGTATCGGAACCTGATCGGCGGCACGCTGCGACCATCGGAGTCGGGGCGATGGCTCGACGCGGAGAACCCGGCTTCCGGTGAGGTCTGGGCGCGGATTCCCGCCGGCGACCAGGCGGACGTGGACGCCGCGGTCGCCGCCGCGAAGGAGGCCTTCCCCGGCTGGTCGGCGCTGCCGGCGGCGGTCCGCGGCTTCTACTTGCAGCAGGTGGCGATGGTCTTCGCCGAACACGGTGAGGAACTGGCCCGTCTGGAGACCCGCGACAACGGCCGTCTCCTCGGCGAGAACCTCCAACGCGCCGGAATCGGCATGGCGTTCGTGTGGAACCAGGCCGCTGGCCGGACGCTGGAGGCCGTCACCGGCGACAGCGTCGTGCTCGACCCGACCAGCTTCGGCTTCACCCGGCGCGAGCCCTACGGCGTCGTCGCGGCGATCGTCCCGTGGAACGCGCCGCTCGCCATGCTGTGCAACAAGGCGGCCATGGCGCTCGCGGCGGGCAACACCGTGGTCGTCAAACCCCCGGAGCAGGCGAGCGTGTCATCGCTGCGCTTCGCCGAGCTCGTCGCCGAGGTGCTGCCGCCCGGGGTCCTGAACATCGTCTCCGGCACCGGCGAGGAGGTGGGCGACCCGCTCGTCCGGCACCGGGACGTCCGCAAGGTCACCATGACCGGGTCGACGCAGACCGGCCGGGCCATCCAGCGGGCGGCGGCCGACACCCTCACCCCGAGCATCTTCGAACTCGGCGGGAAGTCCCCCAACATCGTCTTCGCCGACGCCGACCTCGACGCCGCCGCGCAGGGTGTGACGGTCGAGTCCATCTTCACCGGCAATGCCGGACAGGTGTGCGTGGCCGGTTCCCGGATCCTCGTCCAGCGGACCGTCCTCGACGAGATGCTGAAGCGTATCCGCACGATCGCCGAGAACGTCGTCCTCGGCGACCCGGCCGACGACACCACCACCATGGGGCCCCTCATCTCCCGGGAGCAGTACGACCGCGTCGTCGGCTACCTCACGTCCGGTGCGGAGGAAGCCGAGTTGGTCTTCGGCGGTCGGCACGGCCCCGGACTGGTCCCCGAACTTCCGGGCGGCCACTGGGTCGAACCCACCCTCTTCACCACATCGGACAACTCGCTGTCCATCTGTCAGGAGGAGATCTTCGGCCCCGTGGCCGTGGTCATCCCCTTCGACACCGACGACGAAGCCCTGGCCCTGGCCAACGACAGCCGCTACGGCCTGGCTTCCGGGGTGTGGACCCGTGACCTGGCCCGCGCGCACCGCTTCGTGCGCGACCTCGACGCGGGCAACGTGTGGGTCAACTCCTACCGCCAGACGCGTTACGAGCTGCCGTTCAGCGGCGTGAAGGACAGCGGCTACGGCCACGACGCCGTCCTGGAGTTCACCCGGGAGAAGGCCGCCGTCATCAAGGCCTGACACTCCGGCACACATCCGAACCACGCCTGCCCACGAGCCCGTCGGCAGGTCTGCCCCACCACGAGGCCCCACCACAAGGCCCCCACCAGGGGCCGCCCCACCCACCACGAAGGAGAAAACCCATGGGTGACATGGACGGCAAGGTCGCAGTGATCACCGGAGCCGGCGCCGGCATGGCCAAAGCCTGCGCGGAGCTCTTCGTCCAGCACGGTGCCAAGGTCGTCGCCGCCGACATCAGCGGCAAGGAGAAGGACACCGCGGCCGAGCTCGGCGAGGCGGTCGTACCCGTCCGCTGCGACGTCTCCCAGGAGGACCAGGTCGTCGCGATGTTCGAGACAGCGGTACGCGAGTTCGGCCGCGTGGACGCCGTACTGAACGTGGCCGGCATCGCCGACGGAGCACCGCTCGCCGACTCCACCCTGGAGATGTACGACCGGATCATGGCCGTGGACCTCAAGGGCGTGTTCCTGGGCACCAAACACGGCATCCGCACCATGCGCGCCACCGGCGGCGGCTCGATCGTCAACTGGGCCTCACTGGCCGCCCTGGCCACCTCCGGCGCCTATGCAGGCGTCTACTCGGCCGCCAAGGCGGGCGTCATCGCACTGACCCGGGCAGCCGCGACCGAGTACGCCACCGACGGAATCCGCGCCAACTCTCTCTGCCCCGGCATCATCCTCACCGACATGGGCCAGAACGCGGTCCAGGCGGCACCGGAGAAGCTCCAGAAGCCGGCGATGCAACGCGGCGGCACCCCCCAGGAGGTCGCCGAACTGGCTCTCTTCCTCGCCTCGGAACGCTCCTCCTACCTCACGGGGCTGGCCGTTCCGATCGACGGCGGCTGGGGCTCGCTGCTCCGCTGACCGGCGCCACATGCTCCTGGGAGCCATCTCGGCGCCTCCTGGGAGAGGGAGCGTCCGGCTCGCCCAGCCGGACGCTCCGATCCCGCGGCCTCCGCCGCGGTCCAAACGCCACGCGGCCCCACGCCGTGTGCGTCACCGAAACGCAGCGGAGTACCCCTGAGATGACTGACATCACCGTCGAACCCGAGCGAAGGTCGCCGCAGGCCGAGCCGGCCCGCCCCGAAAGCCCACTGAAGAACGCGCTGGAGGGGGCGGCGGCCGCACTCTGCGCCATCGTCGCCATGGTGGCCGTCTCGGCACTGGCACTGTGGCTGCTGGGCGCAGCGTCCTTCGGATCGCTGTGGTCCCTGGCGCCCACGCTGACCGCCATGGCCGTGGCAGGCTCCGTGAGCCCTGCGGCGGCCGCCTCCGGGGCGGAGAGCTCCGGAGGGCTTTCCGGCCTGCTGAGCGGCGGTGGGCTGAGCCCGGCCATGAGCGGCGCGGTCGACGCGGTGCCGTTCGGGGTGACCCTGCTCGGCGCCATGGTGCTGTGGCGGCTGTTCTCGTGGCGGATGCGCGGGCGGCGATCCACCGCGGGTGAGCTGGCCGGGCGGACCGCCGGAGCCGTGGCGACGGCGTTGCTCGGCTTCCTGATCGTGGCGGGCCTCGCGGAAGGTTCGTTCCGCATGCCGGCGTCCGCGATGAGCGGAATGCGGGGCGAGGACTCGTCGTCAGGCGGACCCGGCAGCGGGCGCGGCCCGTTGGGTGGCCTGTTCGGCGGCGAACTCGGGGAGCGCCTGGGTGGACTGGGGCTGGGCGGTGGCTCCCGGGCGAGCCAGGACATGGTGATGAACTATCAGGTCCAGGCCGGCTCGACCGTGCTGGGCGGACTCCTGTGGGTGGCCGTGGTGATCGCCCTCGGCTGCCTGATCACCCGACGCGCGCACTTGCCGATGCCGTGGCAGACCAGCCGACTGCGAGCCGTGTGGGCGCCGAGCGTCTCGGCGGTCGCGCGGATGCTCGTGCTGATGACGGTCGTTCCGCTGGCCGTCGTCGTGTTCGTCGGCGTATGCGTCGGGGGGAAGGGCGCGACCGCGGCGGGCGCCGCCCTCCTGCTGGCTCCGGACACCGCGGTCGTGTTCGTGACGCTGGGTCTGGGCGTTCCCTGGACGGCCTCGACGCACCAGGCGCCGAGCGAGGACGGCAACCCGCTCGTCTCGCTGCTCCGCATGCTGGGGGGCGAGCAGACGCAGCCGCGTCCCGACCGGGTCTCGCACCTCGAAGACCTGACGGCAGCAGGCCTGCCGCTGTGGCTCCTGGCCCTGCTGATGACCGCTCTCGCCCTCCTGGCCTGTGGTTACGCGGCAGCACGGGGCACGGCACAGGCCCCTTTCCCTAGCGGCCACCGGACACGCTGGGGACAGCACCTCGCACCGGCGCTACGCCTCGGCATGGTCCTGAGCTCGACCCTGGGCCTCACGACCTGGCTCGTCCAGGCGTCCGGCCACATCTCAGCGACCGTCTTCGGCAGCGAGATGGGCGGCACACAGGCGGAACTCAGCGGCAGCGCGCCGCTGGCCGCGCTGCTGGGGCTGCTGGCCGGAGGAGCGGCCGGCTTCCTCGGCAGTCTGCTGCGCGCCGCCTCCTGGGAGCGACGGCCCAGGGCGTTGCGTCCAGCTCCCCCGGAAACCCCGCTCGGCCACCGCTGACCGACCTTCCCGCTCGCGACGGGCCCTGACCCACCAGGCCCCTCTTCCCCACACACGCAGATTCAAGGAGATCCCATGAAACGACGACGCTTACTGGCTCTCGGCCTGGGCGCGTGCCTGGTCGTTCCCGCGACGGCGGCGGCCGCAGTGCTCGTCCGAACCGACGAGGAGCGCTCCTCGCGCATCACCGACGTGGAGGTGACGCGCAAGGAGTCGCTGGGCAGCTTCGGCGGTGTGCCGTACGAGCGGCTGGCAGGCACTGTCACCGGTACCGTGTCGGCTGCGGAACCCGTGGCCGGACTCGACTCCGTCGCCGGAGCCGACGGGCAGCACACCTACACCTCTGGCTTCGAACTGATCCGTCCCGTGGGGAAGGACGGGCGCTCCGAGGTCGTGGTGGAGGCGGAGAACCGGGGGATACCCCTGATGCTCCACGGCTACAACTCGTTCCGGACCCAGCCGCCCGTGGGAGCTCCGCAGGACGTCTCGTACCCGGCGGGCATGGGCGACGGCTTCCTGTTCGACGAAGGGCGCTCCTACGCGCGGGTTCAGTGGCAGACCGGCATCTCACCAGGAGTGCCGGAATCGGCCCAGGGCGTCGGCCAGGTCATCGTCCGTGACTTCGGGCGGCTGCTGCGCACGGGACGGCTCGACGAGGAGGACTCGCCGCTCGGTGCGTACGAGCACCGGTTGCTCGTGGGGCTGAGCCAGGCCAGCTGGTTCGTCACCAGCTTCGTCGCCGAGGGCTTCAACGACGCCGGCGGGCGGGTCTTCCAGGGCGCCTATGCCCAGGACGGCGCCGGTAACCAGCTCGCGATCAACGGCGTCGCCGCGGCGGACGGCGAGTCCCAGATCCCGTACACGCGGCCGGACGGTGTGCCACTCGCTCCGCAGCAGGTGCTGCGTCGGCCGGCGACGGACCCTGTCTTCGTGGATGTGGCGGCCTATACGGACTACTACCGACTCCGGGGCAGCGTCTCCCGGCAGGCCGACCCGGCCCACGGCTACCACCGGTACGACTGGCCGGCCGCCCACAACCCGGTTCTCAGCGCCGCTTCGGCGGACACCGCGTTCGAGCAGTTCGGCTGCAACGACAAAAGGCCGATCCCGCTCAGTCCCGTGCACAGCCAGCCTTACGGCCGGGCCCTGCTCGTGGCGTTGGAGCGCCGCCTCGGCATCAACGGCCCGCGCGAACAGATGCCGCCGGAGCAGGTGTTCAAGGCCGGTGCACGGCCCGCCGACCCGGCACTCCTCAACGGTCTGCCCGGCCGGGAGGTGACGGTGCCGCAGACCGACGCCGACGGTTTCCCGATCGGCGGAGTGCGCTTCCCCGCGGCCGACCTGCCGCTCGGCTCACCGATTCCGCCGGCGGTGCCACCGGTGTCCACCGCGAGCATCACCGCGGTATGCGGCAACTACGGGGGGTGGCAGCCTTACCCAGCCGAGGAACTGAAGCGGCGCTACGGCTCGCTCGACGACTACCTCGGCGTCTACGACGCCCGGGTCACCGGCCTGGTCGCGAACGGACTGCTCCTCGAAAGGGACCGCCGCCCCCTGCTCGACCGGGCGGCGGAGGAATGGTCGAAGGCACCGACGACGTCGTGACCGACGGGGTCCGCCCCACCCACCACCTGGTGGGCGGGGCGGACCCCGAGGGACGGTCACCGCCGGCCCCGTATGGACTCAGTCGCCGCGCTGAAGAGGGACGACGGCGACTGGGCAGTGTGCGGTGTGCAGCACTTCGGCGCTGACGGATCCGAGCAGGAATCGGCGCACGCCGGTGCGCCGATTGGAACCGACGACCAGCAGGCTGGCACCGGCGGAGACCTCGACGAGCAGCGGTCCGGCTGAGCTGTGATCGATGCGCAAAGTCACCGTTACGTCAGGGTGGCGGTCACGTCGTCTCCTCAGTTCGTTGTCCAGGAACTCTTGCTCGCCGCTCTGCGCCGCGGTGGGGTCCACGGGGACCGTTGCGATGGCTCCGGTGGGAGACGTGGCGATGTTGAAGGCGCAGTGCACCACGTCGAGGTGAGCACCGCGCACATCGGCTTCCAGGTACGCCAGGTCAAGGGCCTGCAGCGAGGCGTCATCGGTGTCGACGCCGACGACCACACGGTTCTGCGGCCGTTCCGCCGTTTCTGCGGGACGTACGACGACGACGGGGCAGTCGGCGTGCGTGGCCACCTGCCAGCTCACCGATCCGAGCGGCAGCCGGGGGAACCCGCCACTGCCGCGGTGGCCGATCACGATCAACTCCGCGTCCGCGGAGCGCTCGATCAGCCCTGCCGCCGCATGTCCCATGATCAGTTCGGCGCCCACGGAGAGCTCTGGAGCCTCTTCGAGTGCCAGTTGCTTGTAATGTGCCATGAGCTGGGCACCCGCCTTGGAAGCGGAGCGGCTCTCATCCTGGTCGGTAATGGAGCCTCCGGGCAGTGGCAGCTCCAAGGCGTGCACGATACGCAGGGGGCGTCGGTGCAGTGCCGCCTCGCGGGCCGCGAACCGTACGAGATCGTCATGGCCAGGCCCGCGGTCGATACCAGCGAGGACGGGGCGCTTCGGCGTCGGCATGGCGCTGGTCATGGCTGCTCCTCCTGCCCTTGGTGCCGGGAGCACCACGGGTACCCGAGCGCAGGCTCCTCCAGACGTCCGCCGGTGCCGCCTCTGCGGGGGAACCGAAAGGCGGCGGCGTCGGACGCCTCGGGGTCAGTGTCCGGCGGTCCGGCGCCGTGCTCCGCGGCTGATCAGGCCGGACGTGTCGGCCGGGCACGGTGAGGGGAGGGACGCGCGGTGTCTCTGACGGACACGCCTCCGGAGCCGGACCTGGCCGCCCAGCTGGGCCTGTCGCGCAATCTCGCCCGGGAAGCGGTCAAGATCCGGGTGGCGGCAAGCGCCGTGGCGGTCCGCGTTCGCGTCTCGAAACTGTCGAGGAACCGTGAATGGGGCTACCCGGTCTTGAAGCGGTCCGGCCGCACGAAGTCCAGGCCTTCCACGGTCTGCTTGCCGAGCGCCTCGTGTGCGGCGATGTGGCCGTAGCCGGTCGCCGTCTTGAAGCCCTTTCCGGAGAACCCGGTGGCACAGTAGATCCTGCTGTTCTCGTCCAGCCGGCCGACGAGGGGATGCCTGTCCTCGGTGAACAGGTCGGGAAAGGCGTCCGAGCGCGCGATGGTGGGGATCAGGCCGGGGAAGAACTCGGTGACGATCTCGGTGACCTTCTCGACTTCTTCCCGGGTGAGTTCCCTGGGCACGGCGTCCGGGTCGGGGGTCGCCCTCGCGCGCCCGGCGACCGGCCCGTCCACCGATGCCTTCACCGTCACGCCGTCCACGGCGGGCGCGCCGTACATGGAGCGGTCCTCGTACCACCGGCTGAAGGCGGGGAAGTTCTCCGGCGAGAACTGGGTGGCGTCCCGGGCGATGAACCAGGTCAGGACGATCCGGTGGGTTTCCGTGACGGCCTTGAGGTGGTCGGGCATGAGCTTTCGCGACCAGCCGCCCGAGGCGACGATGACTTTCTCGAACGTCCAGGTTCTATCGCCCGAGGTGACGACCACGCCGCGGTCGGTTTCGGTGATGCTGTCGACCGGTGTGTTCTGCAGGACGGTTGCGCCGTTGGCCCGGGCCGCCTCGACGGCTGCGCTCACGGCGCGGTCGGTGCGCAGAACGCCGGCGCGGGGGTCGTAGACGGCGCAGTCGTCGGGGCGGAGATTGTGCTGCGGGTAGCGTTCGGCCATCTCCTCCCGGCTGAGGACGTGGTGCTCGGCTCCGGTGATGCGTGTTGCCTCGATGAGGCTGTTGATGTAGCTGCCGTTCGCGGTGCCGATGGACAGGCCGCCGGTAGTGGTGAGGATGTCCTGCCCGGTCTCGGATTCGAGCTCGGTCCACAGGCCGCGGGAGCGCTCGATGATGGGGTAGTACTCGGGCCTGCCGAGGTAGATCATGCGGAACAGCCGGGTGTCCCCGCCCACGGCGCTGCGGCCATGGGCGGGGGTGGCGGCCTCGAAACCCACCACCGAGTCGGTCAGCCGGGAGGCCTGCCACAGGGCCATGCTCCCGATGCTGCCCAGGCCGATGACTGCGAGTTGTGCGTCCATGAGAGCGGTTTCCTTATCGTCTACTCGTGAAGTCCGGCGAGGCGGCTGCCGAATCGGGCAAGGAGGGAGGTCTTGCTGGAGCCCCTGCGCTCTTCCCACCGGTCCGCGATACCGAAGAGCCGGTACATGGCGTGAACACCCAGCCAGCGGATGGGCTCCGGTTCCCACTTCGGCGCCCGATGGCCCACCCAGGGGAGCGTGGTCCGTTCGGTTTCCTTCTCGAAGGCGAGCTCCACGAGAGTCCGGCCGCCGACATAGGCCGCCGTGACACCGTGTCCCGCGTAGCCGGTGGACGATCCGATCCCGGATGCCGGGTCCCAGTGCACACCGCCGTTCCAGTCCCGCGTCACGCCCAGGACTCCCGACCAGGCGTGATCCACCTCGAAGGGGATCCCCGGGAAGAAGGTGCTGAGCTTGTGCGAGATCAGGTCGATGGTGGACCGGGCGGTCGCACCGGCTCCCCCCGTGCCGGACCCGAAGCGGTAGGGGACACCACGGCCCCCCATGGCGATACGGCCGTCCGACGTCCGCTGGGAGTAGATGAACGTGTGAGCGGAGTCGTTGAGGCACTGGGGCCCGTCCCAGCCGATCTGCCGCCATGCCTCCTTGGGCAGGGGCTTGGTCACGATCATCGAGGAATTGACCGGGATCAAACTCCGGCGGCCCAGCAGTTGTCCCGAATAGCCCTCGGTGCAGATGAACGTCTTCGCCGCGGTGACACGCCCGTTGGCCAGGGTGAGGGTCTTGCCCTCGACGCTGTCCACGCGGCTGCCCTCGTAGATCCGCACCCCCATGGAGGCGAGGGTGTCGGCGAGTCCGTAGACGAGCTTGGCGGGGTGGATCCGCGCGCAGTGCTGGTAGAAGAGCCCGCCGTGGACGGTGGAGATGTTGATCCGGGACCGGAACTCCTCCCGGTCGAGCAGGTGGACCTCGTCGTCGGTCAGCCCGTACTTCAGTTCGGCATCGCGCCGCGTGACAAGCCGGCCCAGCCCCGCCCGCGTGTGGGCGGCGACGAGCGCGCCACCCTTGTGCTGATCGGCGTCGATGCCCTCGGTCCGGAGGATGTCCAGGACGGCGTCGACACCGGCGACGAACTCCCGCTGTAGCGCCCGGCTCGCCTCCAGCCCTCCGCCGACGCGGGCGAAGGTGGCACGGTTTCCCGGCGGCATCGCCGAGAGCCAGCCACCGTTACGCCCCGACGCGCCGTAGCCCACCTGTTCGGCCTCGAAGACGGCGACGGAGAGGGACGGTTCGAGCTTCTTGGCGAAGTATGCCGCCCACAGGCCGGTGTAGCCGCCGCCGACAATGGCCACGTCGACGGAGTCCTGACCGGTGAAACGAGGGAACGAGGGTTTCTTGTCGGCCAGTTGGGCCACCCAGAAGCCGAGCTCTCCGTTGCGGGGTGGTGCCGCGGGCGCGTTCATGTCGTGTCCTTCTTGTGTGTCTGGGAACCGTGTGGGCCGGTGCCGGCAGGCCGTGTGGCCGTCGTCGACGGGGCGGGTCGGGTCGGCCCTGATGATGTATGAGGACTCGCACGACATGAGGAAGGGGACGGCGGCGACGATCCTCGGGGAGCGGCGAGGTGCCTGAGCGGCTGCCGGCTGCGATCCCGAGGCCCTCCATTTCGTACGCGCCGCTACACCGCGGTGCAGATCATCTGCATCTCGACCGGGGTGTTGAGCGGCAGCCCGGCGACACCGATCGCGGTGCGGGCGTGCCGTCCGTTCTCGCCCAGTACCTCGATGAGCAGTTCACTGGCCGCGTTGGCGACCTGCGACTGCTCACCGAAGTGAGGCGTACTGGCCAGACCCAGGGCCTGGAGCCTTTCTGCAGCCGAGTCACCCCTGACGGTGTGAGGCAGGGGCTGAGTCATGCCACCACCCTCTTGCTGTGCGTCATTTTCCTCAGTTCTCGGCTCGGGCTCAGGCGTCAGGGGCGCGGCAGGCCGAAGAGGACCGGCAGGTCGGCGATGTCGGTGATCCGCTCGTAGCCGAGCCAGTGCTCGTCGTGCTCCCAACCGCGGTCGACGTACACCTTGTTCTCGATGCCCATGATGGCCGCGGAGCGGTGGTCGTACATCGGGCTCGCGGAGACGTGGACGATCTCGTCGGGTGCCACGCCGAGCTTGTCGAGCATGTACTCGAAGGCGCGGAGTCGAGGCTTGTAGACGCCCATCTCCTCGGCGCTGATGATGACCTCGAAGGGAGCCTTGAGGTTCTCCGCGAGGCGCACGGCGTGGGCGGCGTCGCTGTTGGTGACGATGACCAGCGGGACTTCCTCGGCCAGACGGTTCAGTGCGTCGGTGACACCGGGGTACGGGCCCCAGGTGGGGATGCGCTCGTACACCGCCCGCGCCTCGTCCTCGCGGTACTCGATGCCGACGCTGCGCGAGGCGCGCTCCATGGAGCGCGCGACGACCTGGTGGAACGGCTGGTACGCGCCCGTGCACTCGTCGATTCGGTACGCCTTGCAGATCCGCAGGTACTCATCGGCGACCTCGGCCGGCAGCCGGTCGCCCAGGACCTCACGCATCGTGTCGTTGATGGCGAACTTGATCAGCGTTCCGTTCATGTCGAACGTCGCGTACTTGGGCTTGATGTCGAATGCCACTGGTCCTCCATGTGTGCTTGGGTGGGGCAATCCGATGCGTTGGTCGATTGTCGACCATCCGGCTGGTCGATTGTCGACCGAATGTGTCCGGGCTGTCAACAGGGCCGGGGGGCCTGGTGGGGGGCCTGGTGGGGGAGGGGGATTGGCTCCCCTTCTGTGCGCATGAGGTGATCCACTGGCGCGGCCGCTCGATGCCGTCGGTGCAACCGGCGGAGGTATAGTCGACAAACGACCAAGTGGTCGGCGATCACTGAGGGAGGGTCACGGGGTGGACCACAAGTTCGAGTGGCAGGAGCAGCGGACGACGACGCCCGAGGGCGTCTACCGCACACTGCGTGCCGCCATCCTCGATGGGACCGTGCCTCCTGGTGGCCAGCTGCGCGAGGCGCACATCGCCGCGGATCTCGGCATCAGCCGGTCTCCGCTGCGCGAGGCGCTGACCAAGCTGGAGGAGGAAGGCCTCGTCGTAAAGATCCCCTACCGTGGGGCGTTCGTAGTAGAGGTGAGCGCTCGGGAGGTCGCCGAGATCGACTCGGTCAGACTGCGTGTCGAGCCGTACGCCGCCGAGCTCTCGGCCGAAGCGCTGCGCGGTCCTGAGCGGCCCCAGTTGCTGCAAACCGTCGAGGATCTTCGCCGTGCCATGGAGAAGGACGACATCCCGGCCAGCATCGACGCGCACCTCCGGTTCCACAGGCTCTTCTACGATCTCTCGGGCCACGGTGTCCTGCAGAGTCTCTGGAACGGCTGGGAGACCAAGCTGCGTCTCCATCTCAGCGTCGACCACCGCACCTACAGCGATGACCCGCAGCAACTGGTCGTCGAGCATGAGAGGTTGGCCGCCGTTGCCCTGGGCGGTGACACCGACGCGTTCCGCCGGGAACTGGCTGCCCATTTCCCCATGGGGCTGGGGGACAGGACGGAAGACGCGGAGGAGCCCGCTCCCTGAGTGGGTGTGCGTAGCCTGGGCGGGTTCGCGCTGTGGCCTGGCCGCCTGTGAGAGTCACGCCCGCGTACGACAGGTACAGGTCACCCGCCAGATCGGCTTGGGTGTCGCGTACGGCCGCATCCCGGCACGCAGAGTGGTGTGCCACACCTGCGACATGGCCGAGACGGCACACTGACCCGCACGGTGCGCTCGTCGCACCGCCATCGGTCGCCGAACGCGCGCTGCCCGTCGGCGCGGGCCCCTTCTCGGCCGGCCCGGATGCCGTTCCGCACGCTGGTGCGGCGTCCGGGCCTCTTTCGTGGTCGCGGTGAAGGTCCGGCGTTCCTCCTGGCCCGCGCGCGCTCGCACCGGACCGCCACACCGCGCTCCCGAGCTGATTCCGTGGCCGCGTTCGAGGTTGAAGTTCGTATTGACAGTGCTCAACAGGCCGCCATATGGTCGACAAACGACAATAGGCCGACGGTTTTAAGCCGCTATAAGGGGTTTTGTCGGCGCCACTGCTCGAGAGAGAGCCGAGCACAGATGATCAAGATTCATGAGACTTCGGCAGCGAGCACCGACTCGGCTTCCGATCGGCTTCAGGCCCTGGGGCTTGCCCTTCCCGAGCTCCGGGAGAACCCGTACTACGTGCACCACCGGACGGTGGGCTCCAGCATCCACATCTCGGGCCAGCTGCCCTACCGGGACGGTTGGCTGCTGGGTCAGGGCACTGTCGGCAACGACGTCGACCTCGAGACGGCGCGGTCACTCGCGCAGGATGCCGCGCTGAACTGTCTTGCCGCCGCCGTGCAGGCGGTGGGCGATCTGGACCGGGTCCGGATCGTGCAGATGCTGGTCTTCGTGGCCAGTACGCCTCACTTCGGTGAGCAGTCGCAGGTCGCCAACGCGGCCAGTGAACTGCTCATCGAGGTACTGGGCGAGAACGGACGGCACGCCCGCACCGCGATCGGTGTCGCCGGGCTGCCGCTCAACAGTCCGGTCGAGATCCAGATGGTCATCACCGCTGTGTAGAGCGTCCTCGACGGCGGTGCACCAGTACCCGAGTACGCGCGACATCGCGGGCCGCGCGCGCACTCGGAATCCAGGGGGAGCGGGGTCAGCACCCACATCCCTCGATCACTTTCTCTCGATCACTTTCCCTCGATCGTTTTCCTCGATCATTCCTGGCAGAACCACAAGGAGAGCAGCGTGAACCAGCTGCAACGAGCACTCGACGCTCTGGTCGAGCGGATCGACACCCCCGCGCCTGTCGTCCTGGCCGACGTCATGCAGGGCAACATCGACCGCGTCCAGGGCTTCGCCGACCAGCACAACCTCAAGGTCAGACCGCACGTCAAGACGCACAAGTGCGTGGAGATCGGGCGCCGTCAGACAGAGGCCGGCGCGGTCGGCATCACCGCGGGAAACGTCGGTGAGGCCGAGGTCTTCGCCGCGGCCGGGTTCGACGACATCTTCCTCGCCTACCCGATCTGGGCCGCGGGCTCGAAGAAGCCCCGGATCCGCCGGCTCGCCGAGTCATCCCGACTGCGGGTCGGCGTCGACAACGTCGCGGCGATCGAGGCCCTCGCGGACGCGATGGGAGACGAACCTGGCCGCCTCCAGGTCGTGATCGAGGTCGACTGCGGCGCCCGCCGTTCCGGGGCGCCGCCCGAGTTCGCGGGCGACCTCGCCCTCGCTGCCCGCAAGCGCGGTCTGGTGCCGGTGGGCGTCTTCACCTATCCAGGCCACGGCGGCGCCGACCAGGACGCCCGCCGACGCGCCGCGCAGGACCAGGAGGCCGCGCTCATCACCGCGGTACGCAGCCTCGAAGGCGTCGGGGTCACCGCGGAGGTCGTCAGCGCCGGCTCCACTCCCACCCTCGCGTTCTCCACCAGCAGCGTGATCACCGAGATCCGTCCCGGCGAGTACGTCTTCGGCGATCTGAACAACGCCCGGCTGGGCTCCTGCACGGAGGACCAGATCGCGCTGTTCGTCGCCGGCACCGTGGTCAGCGACTGGGTCCCCGACCAGGTCATCGTCGATGTGGGCAACAAGGTCCTCAGCAAAGAAGGCAGCCCCGAGATCGGCTACGGCGGCATCGCCGGCACGCAGGCGGTCCTGTCCAAGGTCAACGAGTACCACGGGTTCCTCCCGCTACCGGACGGCGACTTCCGCCCCCGCGTCGGCAGCGTCGTCCCCGTGGTGCCCAACCATGTGTGCCCCGTCGTCCTCGGTTTCGAGGAACTGATCGTCACCGACAGCACGGGCACGTCGCTGGAGCGCTGGCCGGTCGACGCCCGCGGTTTCCTCAACTGACCGGCGCGGGACGGGAGTTCGTACCCGAGCCCGCGACCCGACCGACCTTCCCCGCAAGGAGTGCCTGACATGAGACTCGACAATGTCACCGCCCTGGTGACAGGTGCCAGCAGTGGCATAGGGCAGGCGGTGAGTTCCCACTTCCGCCGTGAGGGCGGGCGGCTCCTGCTCACCGGCCGCAGGGAGCGGCTCGACAGCGCCGAGCCCGACGACCTGTACGTGCCGGGAGACCTCAACGACGAGACGTTCGTCGAGCACCTGGCCAAGCAGGCCGCAGAGACCTTCGGCACCGTCGACGTCGTCGTCCTCAACCACGGCCTACAGGCCGACGGTCCGCTCACCGAGATGACCTGCGACGACGCGAGGAACGTGCTGGAGAGCAACCTGCTCAGCGCCTTCCTGGTGATGAAGCACTTCGCCCCGCTGATGCCCGAGACCGGCGGCTCGTTCGTCTGCGTCAGTTCGCGGCTGGGCATGGTCGGCATGGCCGGGCAGGTCATGTATTCCGCCGCCAAGGGGGGCCTCATCATGCTCGCCAAGGGCGCGGCGATCGAATGGGCCCCGCGCAACATCCGGGTCAACGTCGTCGCCCCGGGACTGACCGCCACACCCATCATCGAAGCGGCGTTCCAGCGCAAGCCCGACCCCGAGGCCTACCGCCGCCAGCGCGAGAGCACGATCCCGCTCCAGCGCCTCGCCACCCCTGAAGAGGTCGCTGACGCGGTGCTCTTCTTCGCCTCGCGGGAGTCGTCGTACGTGACCGGATCGGTCCTGACCGTCGACGGCGGGTACACCGCCGGCTGAGCACCCTGCTGGGCATCACCATCAGCAAACCGCCACCCACCCGGTCACCCACGGCCATCGGCAAGGCAAGCGGGCGATGCACTGTCCGCGTTCGCCGCGTTCGCCGCGCCTGCCGCCCTGAACAATCCCCACCCGCATGCGAGGTAAAGCCCCCGCACAGCTGGGTCCCACGCGTCCCCAGATGAGGAGTATTGCCATGAGTGATGCCCAGATCGGCCGTAGAGCGCTCCTGCGCGGTGCAGGCGGCCTGGCCGCCCTCGCCGCTCTTCCCTCCCTCTCCGCCTGCGGTACCGGCTCCAGCCGGACAGCCGGTGGCAGTGGTGGCAAGGGCGGCAAGACGGTGGTCGTCCGTGACAGTGGCGGTTCCTATGGTGCGGCTCTGCAGAAGGCGATCTACACGCCGTTCACGCAGGAGACCGGTATCCAGGTGAAGGTGCTGAACCTGGACGACGCGCCGCTGCTGGCGCAGATCAAGCAGGGCCGGCCGCAGTGTGACCTCATCAACAACTCGATGATGTCGCACACCAAGTACGTGAAGCAGGACGCGCTGGAGGCGCTGGACCTCGACCGGATCAAGAGCGTGAAGAGCGCGAAGATCCCCGAGAACCAGATCACCGACCACGCCATCAGCCACGCCTTCTACGGCCAGTGCATCGGGTACCGCACGGACGCGTTCGGGGGTAAGAAGCCGGAGTCGTGGGCGGACTTCTGGGACACCAAGTCGTTCACGGGGAGCCGCGCGATGGTTCACCCGGATGGTGATCTGCCGGAGTTGGAGTTCGCGCTGCTGGCCGACGGCGTGCCGATGGACAAGCTGTATCCGCTGGATGTGGACCGTGCCTTCAAGGTGCTGACCCGGTTGCGGGGCGACATCAAGAAGTTCTGGGACAGCGGCCCGCTCCCGGGTGTCCTCCTGAGCCGCCAGGAGGTGACGATGTCGACCGTCTGGGACGGCCGTATCGCCGATCTGGAGAAGCAGGGCGTTCCGGTCGCCCGGCAGCTCAACGGGATGCGCCGCCAGTTCTCGGGCTATGCCATCGCCAAGGGCGCGGCGAATGTGGACAACGCCTACAAGCTGATGGATTTCTCCCTGCGTGCTGAGAGCCAGGCCAACCTGGTCAAGTTCTTCCCGTCGAACCCGTCCTCGCCCGTGGCCTACGCCAAGCTCACGGAGGAGCGGCGCAACGCGTCCGCGGGTGCGCCCAAGTATTACGACAAGGGTTTCGACACGGACATCGACTGGTGGCTGAAGAACGAGTCGGCCGTCACCAAGCGCTGGTTGGAGTGGGCTCGTGGCTGAATTCGGTATCGCGGCGCCGTCGGTGAAGGTGGCCGGCAACAAGCCGGCCACGGCGACCGGCAAGGCGCTGTCGGTGGTGGCACTGCGCAAGACCTACGGGGACGTGATCGCTGTCGACGAGGCGTCGATGGAGATCGCGGCGGGGGAGTTCGTCACCTTCCTCGGTTCCTCCGGGTCGGGCAAGACCACGACGCTGATGATGATCGCCGGGTTCTGCGAACCGGACTCCGGCACCATCACCGTCGGAGGCCGTGACGTCACCCGCCTGGCGCCGCAAAAGCGCAACCTCGGTTTCGTCTTCCAGCAGTACCTGCTCTTCCCGCACATGACGGTCAGCGAGAACGTCGCTTTCCCGCTGACGCTGCGCGGGGTGGGCAAGGACGAGATCCGCCGGCGTGTCGGGGAGACGTTGGAGATCGCGGGCCTGTCCCGCTTCGGCGGGCGGAAGCCGCGTGAGTTGTCCGGTGGTCAGCAACAGCGGGTCGCCCTGTGCCGGGCCCTGGTCTACCGCCCGCCGGTCATCCTCATGGACGAACCCCTGGGCGCGCTGGACAAGAAGCTGCGTGACCAGCTCCAGGTGGAGATCAAGACGATCCAGCAGGAACTGGGCCTGACCGTCATCTATGTGACGCACGATCAGGAAGAGGCGCTGGTGATGTCGGACCGGATCGCGGTGATGCGCAACGGTCTGATCGAGCAGTTCGACACCCCTCGCGAGCTGTTCGAGCGGCCGAGGACGCCGTTCGTGGCGGACTTCCTCGGAGCGGCCAACTTCCTGCCCGGCCGTATCGAGCAGCACGACGGCGACCACACTCTCGTCCGCCTCGACAACTGTGGTGGCTTGATCAAGGCCCGCCATCACGACCTCGCCTCGGGCGCCCCGGTCAAGGTCGCCGTCCAGCCCGGCCGGTTGCGGGCCTGTGCCACCGATGACGGGTTCTGTACCGGCACGGTGGAGACCGCCACGTACGTGGGCACTCTGGTCCGGGCGGGCGTACGCATCGACGGCAAGGATGCGCCGTTGATGCGTCTGGAGGTCCCCGCCGGCCGCGGTCCCGTTGCGGGTGAGCGGATCGGGCTCACCGCCGAGGCGGACGACGTCAACCTCTTCCCCGCCGACGAACAGGCGGGGTGAGTCATGGCTGCCACCCTCACCGCGGGCGCTCCCGCACGACCGCGCAAACTCCTCGCATCACGCCGGACCCGCGTCG